>NZ_JALJRY010000033.1 GCF_024519455.1 Streptomyces sp. STR69
CTCAAGGAACGGACGCTTCCTTTGTACTCACCCTCTCGGGCTTTCCTCCGGGCTTCCCTTCGGTCTTGCGTTTCCGACTCTATCAGACCGTTTCCGGTCCCGATTTCCTCGGTGCTTTCCAGGTTCCCGCTTCCGCGTTTCCCTTTCCGGCGACTCCGACTCTATCAGATCCTTTCGGGCCTGACTCCCAGTCAGAGGGGGCTGCCATCCCGGCCCTTGGGCCGTTCCGACGAGTGAGACTTTAGCGGATTCCTGAGTCCCGAGCGAATCGGGGGTGCGTCCTTTCGAACGCGGATTCCTCATTTCGCAAATACGCATGCCAATACAACGCGACGACGGATCGCCGATTGTTTGTAGGTACCTGCGGAATGGCTGTCCGGGGACCGACCGGGGTCGGCGCTCACGTCGGACAACTCGGAGAACACTACGTACGCGGTAGGGGCGTGTCAACTCCGCTCCGGAGAGCACTGCGGAGGCGTACGCTGGGTGACGTGACTTCGCATACGTGCACCCAACAGTGGTGGGCCGCCTGACGGCGGCCGTACACACGTATGTACTCAACGGCCGCCGCATCGGCGGCCGTTCGCGTTTCTCCCTCCAGAGGGTCGGCCGGCCGGGTGCGGCGGTCTCGACCAGGAGGTGGAGAGATGACACGGGTCTTCAGTGGGGTCAAGCCGACCGGGCACCTGACGCTGGGGAACTACCTGGGTGCCGTGCGGCGCTGGGTCGATCTGGATCAGCGGCAGAGCGACGCCCTGTTCTGCGTGGTCGATCTGCACGCGCTGACCGTGGACCACGATCCGGCGCGGGTGCGCAGGCTCACCAGGCAGGCGGCGACACTGCTGCTGGCGGCGGGGCTGGATCCCGAGTTGTGCACCGTGTTCGTACAGAGTCATGTGGACGAGCACACACGGCTGTCGTACGTCATGGAGTGTGTGGCGACCGACGGCGAGATGCGGCGAATGGTGCAGTACAAGGAGAAGGCCGCGCGTGAGCGGGAGCGGGGCGGGAGTGTGCGGCTGTCGTTGCTGACGTATCCCGTGCTGATGGCGGCGGACATCCTGGCGTACGGGACGGACGAGGTGCCGGTCGGGGACGACCAGACGCAGCATGTGGAGCTGGCCCGGGATCTGGCGGTCAGGTTCAACCAGCGGTACGGCCATACGTTCGTGGTGCCCCGGGCCACCCGGCCGGGGGTGGCGGCGCGGGTGATGAATCTGCAGGAGCCGACTTCGAAGATGGGGAAGTCGGACGACTCCGGGCCGGGGACCGTCTATCTGCTGGACGAGCCGGACGCCGTACGGAAGAAGGTCATGCGGGCCGTGACCGACAGTGCGGCGGAGGTCGTCTACGACCGGGAGGAGCGGCCGGGGGTCGCCAATCTGCTGGAGATCCTGGCCGCTTGCGAAGGTGGGAACCCCGAGGACTTGAGCGGTGTATATGAGTCGTACGGAGCGTTGAAGAAGGACACCGCGGAGGCAGTGGTGGAACTGCTCAGGCCGATGCAGGAGCGGCACAAGGCGTTGTGCGCGGATCCCGCTTATGTGGAAGGGGTGTTGCGGGATGGGGCGGAGAAGGCGAGAGGGATGGCGAAGCCGACGGTCGATACCGCGTATCGGGCCATCGGGCTTCTGCCTGCGTAGCCGCCCGGCCGTCGGCCGGCCGTTTCGACCGGCTTGCCGCCTGTCCGGTTAGGGCCTCTCCGGCGGATCAGGGCGCAGGAAGCCAGCGGCAACTGATCAGCGCCGGTGAGCGGGGTGTGGTGCGTGCAGTTGCAAGGCGGAGGACGGAGGCGGCGCGGTGAGAGCACCTCCCGGCCGAAGGCTGGGGGATGTCAACGACCGACCACAAGGCCGCTGGGGTCCCCCACGCCTTTAAGGCAGTGGGGGAAGGCGTGCCAGACCCGCGTCTGCGACAGGATCCGCCGGACAGGTCCTAGCTGTTGCCGGAGGCCAGTTCGCGGCTGCGGTCGCGGGCTGCCTCCAGGGCTGCGATGAGGGCGGCGCGTACGCCGTGGTTCTCCAGTTCGCGGATGGCGTTGATCGTCGTGCCGGCCGGCGAGGTGACGTTCTCCCGGAGTTTGACCGGGTGTTCGCCGCTGTCGCGGAGCATGACGGCGGCGCCGATCGCGGACTGGACGATGAGGTCGTGGGCCTTGTCGCGCGGCAGGCCGAGCAGGATGCCCGCGTCCGTCATGGCTTCGACCAGGTAGAAGAAGTACGCCGGGCCGGAGCCGGAGAGGGCGGTGCAGGCGTCCTGCTGGGACTCGGGGACACGGAGTGTCTTGCCCACGGCGCCGAAGATCTCCTCGGCGTGCGCGAGGTGGGCCTCGGTGGCGTGGCTGCCGGCGGAGATGACGGACATGGCCTCGTCGACGAGCGCGGGGGTGTTCGTCATGACCCGGACCACCGGGGTGCCCGCGGCCAGCCGCTCCTCGAAGAAGGAGGTGGGGATGCCCGCCGCGCCGCTGATGACCAGGCGGTCGGCGGGCAGGTGCGGGGCGAGTTCGTCGAGGAGGGTGCCCATGTCCTGCGGCTTGACCGTGAGGATCAGGGTGTCGGCGCTCTTCGCGGCCTCGGGGTTGGTGACCGGGGTGACTCCGTGGCGGGCGCGGAGTTCCTCGGCGCGCTCGGGGCGGCGGGCGGTGACCAGGAGGTCGGCCGGGGCCCAGCCCGCTCGGATCATTCCGCTGAGCAGGGCTTCGCCGATCTTGCCGGTGCCGAGGACTGCGACTTTCTGGGTCATGGGGTCATCCTCGCACCGGCGGTGGGGAGGGGTGGAGGCTGTCCGGCTGGCGGAACACCGCCGGCATACCGCGAACACCGCCGATATACCGCCGATATGCGGAACACCTCTATGCCGTACGCCTCCTCAGGGTCGCCGCGCCCAGGCACAGGACCAGCAGGGCGCAGCCGGCCACGATCAGGGTGTCGCGGACGAAGGTGGTGGTCATGTCGGTGTGCTTGAGCACCTCGTTCATGCCGTCGACGGCGTACGACATGGGCAGGACGTCGGACACGGCCTCCAGGACGGGGTGCATGTCGGAGCGCGGGGTGAAGAGGCCGCAGAGGAGGAGCTGGGGGAAGATCACGGCCGGCATGAACTGGACGGCCTGGTATTCCGAGGCGGCGAAGGCCGAGACGAAGAGGCCGAGCGCGGTGCCGAGCAGGGCGTCGAGGAGGGCCACGAGGAGCAGGAGCCAGGGGCTGCCGGTGACGTCGAGGCCCAGGAACCAGACGGCGAGGCCGGTGGCAAGGGCCGACTGGATGACCGCGAGGAAGCCGAAGGCGAGGGCGTAGCCGGCGATCAGGTCGCCCTTGCCCAGGGGCATGGATAGGAGGCGTTCGAGGGTGCCGGAGGTGCGTTCGCGCAGGGTGGCGATCGACGTGACCAGGAACATCGTGATGAGCGGGAAGATCCCGAGCAGTGAGGCGCCGATGCTGTCGAAGGTGCGCGGGCTGCCGTCGAAGACATAGCGCAGCAGGACGAGCATCAGGCACGGGATGAGGATCAGCAGCGCGATCGTGCGGGGGTCGTGGCGGAGCTGGCGCAGGACGCGGGCCGCGGTGGCGGTGGTGCGGGCGACACTGAGGGCCCTGGGTGCCGTAGGGACCGTGGTGGTGGTCGTGCTCATCGGGTCGTCTCCTTCTGGTGGGCGGTGGCCACGGCCTCGTCGACCAGGTGCAGGAAGGCGGCTTCGACCGTGTCGGAGCCGGTACGGGTACGGAGGGCGTCGGGGGTGTCGTCGGCGAGGACCTCGCCCTCGCGCATCAGGAGGAGGCGGTGACAGCGCTCGGCCTCGTCCATGACGTGGGAGGAGATGAGGAGGGTGGCGCCGCGGGAGGCGGCGATGTCGTGGAAGAGGGTCCACAGGTCGCGGCGGAGGACGGGGTCCAGGCCGACGGTGGGTTCGTCGAGGACGAGGAGTTCGGGGGTGCCGAGGAGCGCGACCGCGAGGGAGACGCGGCTGCGCTGGCCGCCGGAGAGGTTGCCGGCGAGGGCGTCGGCGTGGGTGGCGAGGTCGACGTCGGTGAGGACGCGGTCGACTTCGTGGCGGCGGGTGGCGGCGGTGCGGCCGGGGTCGAGGATCGCGGCGAAGTAGTCGATGTTCTGACGGACCGTCAAGTCGTTGTAGATGGAGGGGGCTTGGGTGACGTAGCCGATGCGGGTGCGGAGGGTGGGGTGGCCGGCGGGGCGGCCGAGGACGTTCAGGGTGCCGGTGACCTTGGCCTGGGTGCCGACGATCGAGCGCATGAGGGTCGACTTCCCGCAGCCGGAGGGGCCGAGCAGGCCGGTGATCTGGCCGCGCGGGACGGTGAAGTCGATGCCGCGCAGGACGGTGCGGGGGCCTCGGACGACGGTGAGGGCTTCGGCCTGGACGGCGGGCTCGGGGGCGGGGGTCGTGCCGGGTGGCTCGGCGACATAATTCATCATGTGATGAATAATGCTCTCGCTGGGCGGAGCCGTCAAGCGGGTTCGGCGGCCCGGTCGCATCGGTGCGCGGGACGGCGCAGGCGCGTGTCGGCGTGATCGGAGTGGGGGGCTCCGGTATGGACGCCTCCGCGTTCACGGGGTGGTCACACGAATCGCGTGCGCAATCAACTCCCTTTCCCGACAATGGATTTCAGTTCGCCATGCCCTCCCCCGGTGCGGCGCCCACGCATCTCCCGTCCGGCTTTGTCCTGTCTACGGAGGTGCCGTTGTCATGCGTGTCATGGGTGTCATGCGCTGTGGTGTGAGCAGGGCCGATCTGTTTGCTTCTCTAGTCGTCTTTCTCGTCGCGCTCCCGCTGTGCGTGGGCGTGGCGATCGCCTCCGGGGTGCCGGCCGAACTGGGGCTGGTCACCGGGATCGTCGGCGGGCTGGTGGTCGGGGCGCTGCCCGGCAGCAGCCTCCAGGTGAGCGGTCCGGCCGCCGGACTGACGGTGCTCGTGTACGAGGCCGTGCGAGCGTACGGCGTCGAGGCGCTCGGGGTGCTGGTGTTCGGGGCCGGGGTGGTGCAGTTGGGGCTCGGGGTGCTGCGGCTCGGGCGGTGGTTCCGGGCCGTGTCCGCGGCGGTGGTGCAGGGGATGCTCGCCGGGATCGGGCTCGTGCTGGTCGCAGGGCAGGTGTACGCACTCGGCGATGTGGCCGCGCCGGCGGACGGGCTCGGGAAGCTCGCGGGGTTGCTGTCGCTGCCGGGGCTGGTGGATCCGGTGGCGTTGTCAGTGGGCGGTGCCACCATTGCCGTACTG
This sequence comes from Streptomyces sp. STR69, assembly GCF_024519455.1. Lineage (GTDB taxonomy): Bacteria > Actinomycetota > Actinomycetes > Streptomycetales > Streptomycetaceae > Streptomyces. Next base: position 5,234 of record NZ_JALJRY010000033.1, read on the forward strand.
GTGCTCTGGCCTCGGTGGCGGCGAGGGGCTCGGCTGGTGCCGGGGCCGTTGGTGGCGGTGGGGCTGGCGGCGGCGGTGACCGGGGTGTGCGACCTGTCGGTGCGGCGGGTGGAGGTGCGGGGGCTGGTCGGTGCCGTGCGGGTGCCGGAGTGGGGGGATTTCGGGCGGCTCACGGAAGTGGGGGTGATCGGGACGGTCGTCGCGTTCGCGTTCATCGCGTCGGCGGAGTCGTTGTTCAGCGCGGCGGCGGTGGACCGGCTGCACCGGAGTCCGCGGACGGACTACGACCGGGAGTTGATCGCACAGGGCGCGGGGAACGCGTTGTGCGGGGCGCTCGGGGCGCTGCCGATGACCGCGGTGATCGTGCGGAGCGCGGTGAACGTGCAGGCGGGGGCCAGGACCAAGGCCTCGCGGGTGCTGCACGGTGGGTGGCTGTTGCTGTTCACCGCGCTGCTGCCCGGGGTGCTGGGGCTGGTGCCGGTCGCGGCGCTGGCCGGGCTGCTCGTTCACGCCGGGTGCAAGCTCGTGCCTGTACGGCAGGTGCGGGGACTGTGGGCCGGGCATCGAGGTGAGGTGGTCGTGCTCGGGGTGACCGCGGTGGCGATCGTGGTGGGGAATCTGTTCGAGGGGGTGCTGGTCGGGCTGGCGCTGGCCGTGGCGAAGACCGCGTGGGACATCAGCCATGTCCACGTGGAGACGGAGGACCTCGGCGACGCGGGGATCGTCGTACGGGTCCTGGGACATGCGACGTTTCTACGGCTGCCGAAGCTGCTGGACGCGTTGGAGGCTCTGCCGTACGACCGGGAAGTGCGGCTGGAGTTGGGCGGGTTGCGGCATGTGGATCATGCGTGTGCGGCGGCGTTGGAGGGGTGGGTCATCGCGCGGGGAGGGGATGGCGGGGGCGGCGGGAGTGACGGGAGCGGTGGAAACGACGGAGGTGGCGGGAGCAGCGAGGGTGGCGCGGGGGTGATCGCGGTCAAGGGGGTGTGACGGGGGGTTAGGGGGTGGGGGCTGGGGTTGTCGGAGGTTGGCCGCCTGGGCAGCTGGCGGTTGTACCGCCGGAGCAGCCGGGGGTTGCCCCAGCGCCCAGGCTGTCGGAGGTTGGCCGCCCGGGCAGCCGACAGTCGCGCCGCCGAGGCAGCCAACGGTTGACCGCCGGAGCCGTCGAAGATCGTTTCGTTGGGACGCCGGGGGTTGACCGCTGGGCCGTCAGAGGTCGCTCCACTGAGGCAACCGGCGGCCGTCCCGCCGAGGTTGTCAGGAAAGTCGTGTCGCTGAGGCGACCGGAGGTCGCGCCGTCAGGGCCGCCAGACGTTGACCGGCCGGGCGGCCGGCAGCCAGGCCGCCGGGGCACCAGGGGTTGACGCCAGAGCCGTCAGAGGTCGCGCCGGGGGTTGACCGCCGGGGTCGCCAGAGGTCGCGCCGCTGACGCAATCAGCGGTCGACCGCTCGGCAGGCGGAGGCTGTGTGGGCTGAGGCAGGCGGAGGTCGGGGCGTTGGGGCTGTCGGAGGTCGTACCGCCGAGGCGATCAGCAGTCGTGCCGGCGAGGTCGTCAGCGGTCGTGTCGGTGACGCAACCAGCGGTTGGCTGCTCCGGCAGTCGGAGGGCGTGTCGCTGGGGTCGTCAGGAGGTCATGGTGCGAGGGCTACGACGAGTTCCACGACGTAGGTCTCCTCCACCGTGCCGTCGGGGAACGCGGTGAGCAGGTGGGTTCGCTCCTCGGTGAGGAAGGTGTTGGTGGCCTGTTCGTCCTGGACCAGGAAGACCGAGTGGCTGCTGATGTTGGCCAGGTGGGTGTCGACCGGGACGCGGCGGCTCCAGCGGACCCTGCGGTGGGCGAAGTCGAGTCGGCCGGTGGGGTCGGCGAGTGCGGTGCGCAGGCCGCTGCCGTTCTGCTCCACGACGGGGTCGATGCCGAAGTGGATCCTGATGCGTTCCGACTGCTCGGCGATCCACGGGACGTCGACAGCGCTGGTGTTCCACCACAGTGCGAGCGCGCCGCCCGGGCGCAGTACGCGCAGGGCCTCCGGGACCGACTTGGTGGTGTCGGTCCAGTGCCAGGCCTGGGCGTAGGTGAGGAAGTCGGCACAGTCGTCGGCGAGGGGGAGCGCGTCGCCGCTGCCCCGGACGATCGGGACGTCGGGGAGGGTGCGGCGGAACTGGGCCGCCATGCCGTCGCCGGGTTCGATCGCGATGACTTCGGCGCCGCGGGCGTGCAGGAGGGTGGTTGCGATGCCGGTGCCGGCCCCGACGTCCGCGACACGGGCGCCCGCGAGGGGGTGGGCGGCCAGTTCCTCGATGGCGTCGAAGAGTGCAGGTGGGTAGGAGGGGCGGTTCTCGGCGTACTGGGCCGCGGCGGCGTTGAAGGAGTGGGCTCGGGCGGTGTGCGAGGGCGGCTTCGACGAAGTGGTCATACGGCCATCGTTGCCCGGGTGAGTGCAGGATGCAGGTGGATTTTGGTGAGAAATGGGGGTGGGGAGGGGAGAGGGGCGGAGGTAGGGATGGGGACGGGGACAGGGACCGGGACGGGAGCTCGGCTCGGTCGGTTGGGGTGCGGGGCCTGGGTGGTGGGGCCGGCGTGAACCTTCTGGAAGCAACGAGGCACCGGAACGCGTGCCTGCCCCCGCCCTGGTCAGGACCGGCGGCGCTTCTTCGACGGGTTGCGGGTGCGGCGAGTTGTGCGCTTCTCGTGCTGGGCCACGGCCGTCTCGTACTCCTCGCGGTGGAGTTTCTCGCCGGGCGCCTCGGTGAGGGAGCGGAAGAAGTAGGCGACGAGGGAGCCGACGAAGCCGATGCCCAGGAGGCCGCGGAGGGAGGCCTGCCGGTCGGGGTCGGGGCGTTTCCTGAACGCTTCCCAGGTGTGGCCGAAGGCTAGGGCGCTGCAGACCGCGAACATCACGATGACGAGGAGGGTGACGAAGCTGCCGACGTCCGCGATCTGGAGGCCCTGGTAGGCGAAGCGGAGGATCAGGCAGGAGGCGACGGCGGCGGCGAGGGAGCCGGCTGCCGCGGCGATGCGGCGCGGGGCGTAGCCGTTGTCGTGGTTCACCCAGGTGGTGCCGAAGAAGCGGAGGGGCTCGGGGCGGGGGCCTGTGCCTGCGCCTGCGTCTGTGCCTGGGGAGCCCGCGGGGGCGTCCTGGGTGCCGGTCTCGTCGTTCACGGGACGATTATGGCTCTGAGGGCGGGCGCGGGCTCCCGTTGGGGGCTCAGGAGCAGCGGGCGGCTATGTAGCCGTCGCTGCCGGTGTTCACGTAGGTGTCCGAGATGTACTCGCCGTCGTCGATGTTGTCCCAGATGTTCGACGTGCCGTAGTAGCCCGAGACCGTGGTGCCCGGTGACTGGCAGTAGATCAGGACCTGCGAGCCGGCGGCCAGAACGCGGACGATGGTGTAGTTGGTGCCGGGACCGCTGCGGACGTTGACGCTGGTACCGGGCGCGATCGCGTAGTAGTGCAGCGTTGGGGCGGCGCTGGCCGGAGCCGGTGCACCCATCACCATGAGAAAAGCGCCGGCAGCACCCGCAAGCAGGACGGATCTGCGCCTTCGCGATGACATGCGTGTCCTTTGAGTCGGGGTCGTGGGATCAGGAGCAGCGGGAGGCCACGTAGCCGTCGCTGCCGGTGTTCACGTACGCGTCGGACACGAACTCGCCGTTGCTGATGTTGTCCCAGATGTTCGACGTGCCGTAGGTGCCGGTGACCGTGGTGCCCGGTGACTGGCAGTAGATCGGGACCTGCGAGCCCCCCGGCAGGGTGCCGACGATGCTGTAGCTCGTGCCGGGGCCGCTGCGGATGTTGAGACGGACGTCGGCGGTTGTGTAGTAGTGCACGGCCGCTGCCGTGGCCACGGCCTCGGACTCGCTGCCCTCAGCCTCTTGCGCGCGGTCAACAGACATGAAAAACCTCCCCCGTTGGACCCCATGACTGCCATGGGGCAACGATGATTCCCCTAAAACACGCCATGAAACACATGTACGCAACTCGCACTCGGAAGCCAGCAAGCCGTCTCTGTCCCGTACGGGTCATCGACTAGGCTCCGTGCGTCGCGCGCGCGAACGATCAGCACGGGGGTGGTTCCATGGCGCCACAGCACGACACCGGAGCGGGCGCGGAAGCGGAACTTCCCGAGTACGCCGGTCACTACCGCCTGGAGTCATGTCTGGGCTCAGGCGGCATGGGGGTGGTGCATCTGGCGCAGAGTACCTCCGGGATGAAGGTCGCCGTGAAGGTGGTTCACGCGGAGTTCGCCCAGGATCCCGAGTTCAGAGGGCGGTTCCGGCAGGAGGTGGCTGCCGCGCGGCGGGTGAGCGGGGCCTTCACCGCGCCGGTGGTCGATGCCGATCCCGAGGCCCGACGGCCTTGGATGGCGACGCTGTTCATTCCCGGATCGACCCTGTCCGAGCACGTGAAGCGGAACGGGCCCATGGCGCCCGGCGAGTTGCGCCGGCTGATGGCGGGACTGGCCGAGGCGCTGCGCGACATCCATCGGGTGGGCGTCGTACACCGGGATCTGAAGCCAAGCAACGTGCTGCTCGCCGAGGACGGTCCGAAGGTCATCGACTTCGGTATTTCTCGGCCAAAGGACAGCGAACTGCGCACCGAGACCGGGAAGTTGATCGGGACGCCGCCCTTCATGGCACCGGAGCAGTTCCGGCGGCCCAGGGAGGTCGGGCCCGCCGCGGACATCTTCGCGCTCGGGTCCGTGATGGTGCATGCGGCGACCGGGCGAGGGCCGTTCGACTCGGACAGCCCGTACGTCGTGGCCTACCAAGTCGTGCACGACGAACCCGACTTGGCCGGGGTGCCGGACAATCTGGCACCGCTCGTCATGCGTTGTCTCGCCAAGGAACCCGAAGACCGGCCCACGCCGGACGAGTTGATGCGGGAGCTGCGATCCGTGGCGGCCTCGTACGACACTCAGGCGTTCATACCGGAGCAGCGGACAAGTGGTGCACCGGCTCCCGAGCCGAACCCGGTGGAAAAGCCCGCGCGCACACCCCGGCGACGTCGGACGGTGTTGCTGGCGGCCGCGGCCGCCGGGCTGGTCGTCTGTGGCGTCCTCACCTCGGTTCAGCTGGCCGGAGGCGCTGACACCTCGCCGACCGGAGGGGCCGACGCCCCGCCGAGGAGCACCGGCACGAGGACCTCACCGGCCGCGTTCAAGGCCTGGGCGACGAAACCCGCGGCCAAGGCCGGGGGCGTGCCCCAATGCGCCTACGGCGCAGGTGAGTTGCTGTGCGCGCAGCCCGGAGTCGTCTACGCCCTCGCACCGGCCGACGGCACCCTGCTGTGGCGGCATTCGGTGACCGAGGAGAGACCCGATGGCGCACCCGTCATCGCCGGTGGGCTGGTGCACCCGTACGGCGGTGGGAGCCGGCGCCTGGAGGCGCTCGATCCGTCCTCGGGCACGCGGATCTGGCAGCGGAACACGCCGGGGTACGACTCCGTGCGCTATGTCGGCGGTATGGCCCTGCTCAGCCGTGCGGACGGCACGGTCACGGGCGTCGACGGCGCGTCGGGCGAGACGAAGTGGAGCCGCCGGATTCCTGGTGTCACGTCCTTCGTCTCGTTCGCCGGGAACCCACTGGCGTACGCGACGAGATCGTCCGACGACGGGTCGAGCACCAAGGTCACCGCGGTCGATCCGGATACCGGCGACATTCGGTGGGAAGCGCGGTTGCAGGGGATGCTGAGGCCCGTCGGCGTCCAACGCGGATCCGTGTTCTTCCTCTCCACCGACTGGAGTTCCGGCGACACCAAGGCCGTCGTCCGCTACGTCCCCGGGACAAGGGCGACGAGCCGGGTGGAGCTGCCCGTACCGCGTCAGGACCCCGTGGCCACCATGCGCGGAAACGTCATGTACGTACTGGCAACCGGCGGTTCACTGGAGGCGATCGACACGGACACCCAGAAGCGGTTGTGGCATCTGGAGACGTCCGTGAGCCGCGGTTCGGTGCCGGTCGCCGACGACAAGCACGTGTACGTGACCGCCCCTGACGGGCGCCTCTTGGCGGTCGACGCCGACAACGGGCGACTCGTCGGGCAGACGGCCGCTCGGCTCGGCACGGACTCCGGCCAGGTTGTCGCCACGCTCCCCGAACCCGTCATAGCGGACAACCGCGTCTACGCCGCCGCCCCCGACGGCACGGTCTTCGCCGTCAACTCCCTTACGCCCGGGGCCTGGTAGCCGTAACAAGGCGAACTGCCTTAGACCCGGGGCCCGGTGGCCGTAGCAAAGCGAACTCCCCTACGCCCGAGTCCCAGTGGCCGTAGCGAGGCGAACTGCCGTAGGCCCGGCGCCCGGTGGCCGTAGCAAAGCGAACCCCCTTGCGCCCGGCGCCCGGTGGCCGCAGCGAGGTGAACTCCCGTGCGCCCGCTGCCTGGTGGTGGCACGCGGAAGGGCCGCCCCCGTCGGAACGGAGACGGCCCCACGTCGGGCGACGGGCGCTACCTCAGCCGAGCTTGCTGACGTCCCGCACGGCGCCGCGGTCCGCGCTGGTGGCCATCGCGGCGTAGGCGCGCAGGGCGGCCGAGACCTTGCGCTCGCGGTTCTTCGGGGCGTAGCGGCCGTCGAGCGCGGCCTCGCGGCGGGCCAACTCGGCTTCGTCGACGAGGAGTTCGATGGTGCGGTTCGGGATGTCGATGCGGATGCGGTCGCCGTCCTCGACGAGGGCGATGGTGCCGCCGGACGCCGCCTCGGGGGACGCGTGGCCGATGGACAGGCCCGAAGTGCCGCCGGAGAAGCGGCCGTCGGTGATCAGGGCGCAGGTCTTGCCGAGGCCGCGGCCCTTGAGGAAGGACGTCGGGTAGAGCATCTCCTGCATGCCGGGGCCGCCCTTGGGGCCCTCGTAGCGGATGACGACGACATCGCCGTGCGTCACCTGCTTGTTGAGGATCTTCTCGACGGCCTCTTCCTGCGACTCGCAGACGACCGCCGGTCCCTCGAAGGTCCAGATGGACTCGTCGACACCGGCCGTCTTCACGACGCAGCCGTCGACGGCGAGGTTGCCCTTGAGGACGGCGAGGCCGCCGTCCTTGGAGTAGGCGTGCTCGGCGGAGCGGATGCAGCCCTCGGCGGCGTCCTCGTCCAGCGCGGCCCAGCGCTCGGACTGGGAGAAGGCCTCGGAGGAACGGACGCAGCCGGGCGCCGCGTGCCACAGCTCCACGGCCTCCGGGGACGGGGAGCCGCCGCGCACGTCCCACGTCTTCAGCCAGTCCGCGAGGGACGGGCTGTGGACGGAGTGGACGTCCTCGTTGAGCAGGCCCGCGCGGTGCAACTCGCCCAGCAGAGCCGGGATTCCGCCGGCGCGGTGCACGTCCTCCATGTAGTACGTGCGGTTCTTCGCGACGTTCGGGGCGACCTTCGCGAGGCACGGCACGCGGCGCGAGACCGCGTTGATCTCGTCCAGGCCGAAGGAGACGCCCGCCTCCTGGGCCGCGGCCAGCAGGTGCAGGATCGTGTTGGTCGAGCCGCCCATCGCGATGTCGAGGGCCATGGCGTTCTCGAAGGCCGCGAAGGTGGCGACGTTGCGGGGCAGGACCGTCTCGTCGTCCTGCTCGTAGTAGCGGCGGGTGATGTCCATCACCGTGCGGGCCGCGTCCTGGTACAGGCCCTTGCGAGCGGTGTGCGTGGCGAGGACCGAACCGTTGCCCGGCAGCGAGAGGCCGATGGCCTCGGTCAGGCAGTTCATCGAGTTGGCGGTGAACATGCCGGAACAGGAGCCGCAGGTCGGACAGGCGTTCTCCTCGATGTTGAGGACATCCGCGTCCGAGACGCTGTCGTTGGCGGCCTCGACCATCGCGTCGATCAGGTCCAGCGTGCGGACGGTGCCGTCCTGCAGCGTGGCGCGCCCGGCCTCCATGGGACCGCCGGAGACGAAGACCGTCGGGATGTTCAGGCGGAGCGCCGCCATGAGCATGCCGGGCGTGATCTTGTCGCAGTTGGAGATGCAGATCAGGGCGTCGGCGCAGTGCGCCTCGACCATGTACTCCACGCTGTCCGCGATCAGGTCGCGCGACGGCAGGCTGTAGAGCATGCCGCCGTGGCCCATCGCGATGCCGTCGTCGACCGCGATCGTGTTGAACTCGCGCGGGATGCCCCCGGCCGCGGTGATCGCCTCGCTGACGATCCGGCCGACGGGCTGCAGGTGGGTGTGGCCGGGCACGAACTCGGTGAAGCTGTTCGCCACCGCGATGATCGGCTTCCGGCCAATGTCCGCACCGGGTACACCGGAGGCGCGCATAAGGGCGCGTGCGCCCGCCATGTTGCGGCCGTGGGTGACTGTGCGGGACCTCAGCTCGGGCATCGTCGCTCGCTCCTTCAGACAGATAGGGCTGCTATTGAGCGTACGCCGGTCATCCAGGGGGCGGACACGGTGTCCGCATCGCGGGATGCCCGTCTCGGGGTACGGCGGCTCAGGGCCCCGTCAAGTGCCCCTGCACCACGGGGGCCACCCGCGCGATGATCTGCTCCGGGTCGGCCGAGGCCAGCGGCTCCACCTTGATCACGTAGCGCAGCATCGCCGTACCCACCAGCTGCGCCGCCGCGAGCTCGGCGCGCAGTTCCGCGTCCGGGAGGTCCAGCCGGGCGGCGACCCGGCTCAGCACCTGGGAGACCACGAGCCGGCGGAAGACGGCCGCGGCGGCCTCGTTGTTGACGGCGGACCGGACGATCGCCAGCAGCGGCGTGCGGGTGGCCGGGTTCTCCCAGACACCGAAGATGAAGCGGGTCAGCCGCTCGCCGACCCCGTCCAGCGGCCCCTCGGCGACCGCGTCCGGCGCGTTCGCCGCCGGGGCGAAGGCGACCTCGATGGACGCCTCGAAGACCTGCTCCTTGGTACCGAAGTAGTGATGAACGAGCGCCGAGTCGACCCCTGCCGCCTTCGCGATGCCACGCACGGACGTCTTCTCGTACCCCCGCTCGGAGAACTCCTCCCGGGCCGCGGCCAGGATGCGGTCGCGGGTGTCGGCGGACTCCGTACGAGGGGGTCGGCCCCGGCGCTTGGCGGTGGCGTCGGTCACAGCCGGGGCACCTTCACGGCCGAGGCCAGATGCAGCCGCGTGAAGGCGAGCGCCTCCGCGAGATCGGCCTCTCGTTCGGCGCCGGACATCGCGCGCCGGGTGTTGACCTCGATGACGACATGGCCGTCGAAGCCGGTCGTCGCGAGCCGTTCCAGCAGCTCGGCGCAGGGCTGGGTGCCGCGCCCGGGGACGAGGTGCTCGTCCTTGTTCGAGCCGTTGCCGTCCGCGAGATGGACATGACCGAGACGATCACCCATCCGCTCGATCATCTCGGTCGCGTCGGTGCGGGCGGTCGCGGTGTGGCTGAGGTCGATCGTGAAGTGCCGGTAGTCGTCCTGCGTGACGTCCCATTCGGGGGCGTAGGCGAGCATCTCGCGGTCGCGGTAGCGCCACGGGTACATGTTCTCTACGGCGAACCGCACATCCGTCTCGTTCGCCATCCGCCAGATCCCGCTGACGAAGTCCCGCGCGTACTGGCGCTGCCAGCGGAAAGGCGGATGCACGACGACCGTGCTCGCGCCGAGCTTCTCGGCGGCGGCCTGGGCGCGCTGGAGCTTGATCCACGGGTCGGTGGACCACACCCGCTGCGTGATGAGCAGGCACGGCGCGTGCACGGCGAGGATCGGGACCTGGTGGTAGTCGCTGAGTCTGCGCAGCGCCTCGATGTCCTGGCTGACCGGGTCGGTCCACACCATGACCTCGACGCCGTCGTAACCGAGGCGCGCGGCGATCTCGAAGGCCGTCGCCGTCGACTCCGGATACACGGACGCCGTGGACAGCGCGACCTTCGCATCCGGGATGCGCACGACTGGTTCTGCCACGGAGGACAGACTACGGGGCGGCGCTTTGCGCGGGGGAGCCGGTTGCTGTGCCCGCCCTGTGCGGGGTACTGCAACCGGCCATCTCCGGCGCGGGGCCGCGTTGTGGCGATACTTCATGCGGGTCTGATACGTCGGGTGCCGGGTGGGTGTTCAGTCGGGGCGGGCGTGGGGGGAGTTGGCGCGGGCGGGGGCGCGGGCCATGGGTGGCGCGTGCGCGGGCGTTCGGCAGCGCCGGACGTGTGGTCCAGCAGCGGGTACGCGCGCGTGCACTGTGGACGCGGAAGGGGAAGCGGAAGGGCCGGGCGCCACGGCCAAGCGGGCGCCGCGGATGGCACCACGCGCGGGCACCGTGCACGCGGAAGGGCACGGGCGCCACGGCCAGGCGGCGCCGCGGATGGCACCGCGGATGGCCCTGCGCGCAGGCACCACGACAGAGCGGGCGGAGGTTCGACCAGCGCTGTCGGACAGCCACGCGGGTACGTCACGACCACCACGCGCGCGTGCACCACGGACAGCCACGCGCGCGTGCACCACGGCTACGCGCTCGCCCCGCCGCTACGGCCACGCGCGCGTGCGTCGCGGCCGGGACCTGCGGGGGTACGGCCGGCCCCGACGCTGTGCGGACCCGCAGCCCCACCCGCGTACGGCACGGCCGAGCCGGCGGGTCTACGGCCGGCGCCCGACACCTCGCCGACCGGCAGCCGCGCGGGCACGTGACGGCCACACGCCCTCCCCCCGCCCGCTGCCCCGCCTACGCCCACGCCCACGCCCACGCCCACGCCCACGACAGCCGGTGCGGCCGTCTACGCCGAAGGCATCTGATCCAGCCGCCGCAAAATCACGCCCTCCCGCAGCGCCCACGGGCAGACCTCCAGCGTCTCCACCCCGAACAGATCCATCGCGCCCTCGGCCACCATCGCGCCGGCCAGGAGTTGCTCGGCGCGGCCCTCGGAGACGCCGGGGAGGACGGCGCGCTGGGCGGTGGTCATGCCGCCGAGGCGGGGGACCCAGGCCTCCAAGGACTCGCGCTTCAGTTCGCGCTGGACGTAGAGGCCGTCGGCGGAGCGGGCGGCACCGGCGAGGCGGGCCAGCTGCTTGAAGGTCTTCGACGTGGCGACGACGTGGTCGGGGGCGCCGAAACGGCTGAACTCCCCCACCGTACGGGCGATCTGGGCGCGCACATGGCGGCGCAGGGCCCTTATCGCGGCCGGTTCCGGCGGGTCCCCGGGCAGCCAGCCGGCGGTGAGGCGGCCCGCGCCGAGCGGCAGTGACACGACCGCGTCGGGCTCCTCGTCGATGCCGTACGCGATCTCCAGGGAGCCGCCGCCGATGTCGAGGACGAGAAGCTTGCCCGCCGACCAGCCGAACCAGCGGCGGACGGCGAGGAAGGTCAACCGGGCCTCCTCGGCGCCGGTGAGGACCTGGAGTTCGACGCCGGTCTCGGTCTGCACGCGCGCGAGGACCTCGTCCGCGTTGCTGGCCTCGCGGACGGCGGAGGTGGCGAACGGGAGGAGCTCCTCGACGCCCTTGTCCTCGGCGGCCTGCAGCGCCTCGTGGACGACGCCGATGAGTTTGTCGACCCCTTCGGGTCCGATCGCGCCATCGTCGTCGAGGAGTTGGGCAAGGCGGAGTTCCACCTTGTGCGAGTGCGCGGGCAGGGGGCGTGCGCCCGGGTGTGCGTCCACCACCAGCAGATGCACCGTGTTCGATCCCACGTCGAGGACACCGAGTCTCATATACGGAACGCTACTGCCACCTGCGCCGATCTCCGTCTTCGGTGCGGTTCCTGGGGCCGCCTCGGGCGACTTACCCTGGACGCGTGCCAAAGACGAAAAAGGCGAAGAACGACAAGGCGGCCAAATCACCCGGCGATTCTTCGCCGGTGAAGTCGGCCAGCTCCCCGAAGACGTCTCTGATGTCGAAGAAAGCCCTGAAGGCCGACGAGAAGGGGCTCGACTTCGCGCGCGCGTGGGTGGAGTTCCCGGATCCGGCGGACGAGGAACAGCTCTTCCGCTGCGATCTGACATGGCTGACCTCTCGCTGGAACTGCGTCTTCGGAAGCGGCTGCCAGGGCATCCAGGCGGGCCGCGCGGACGACGGATGCTGCACCCTGGGCGCGCACTTCTCCGACGAGGACGACGAGAAACGGGTCGCCGGGCATGTGGCGAGGCTCACGCCGGACATCTGGCAGCACCACGACGAGGGCGTGGCGAACGGCTGGACCTCGGAGGACGAGGACGGCGACCGCCAGACCCGCCCCTACAAGGGCTCGTGCATCTTCCAGAACCGCCCCGGTTTCGCGGGCGGCGCGGGCTGCTCGCTGCACATCCTCGCCGTGAAGGAGGGTCGCGAGCCCCTGGAGACCAAGCCGGACGTCTGCTGGCAGCTGCCGGTGCGGCGGACGTACGAGTGGATCGACCGGCCGGACGACACGCGGGTGCTCCAGGTGTCGATCGGCGAGTACGACCGCAGGGGCTGGGGTTCCGGCGGTCACGACCTGCACTGGTGGTGCACGTCGGCGACCTCGGCGCACGGCGCGGGCGACCCGGTCTACGTGTCCTACCGCCCGGAGCTGACCGAGCTGATGGGCAAGGCCGGCTACGACCGGCTGGCCGAGCTGTGCGAGGAGCGTCTGGCCTCGCAACTCCCGCTGCTGGCACCGCATCCGGCGGACCCGGTCGGCTGACCGGTCAGGACGGGCCCGGGCCGCCGCCGCCGTCGGACGGCGGCGCCGAGCCCCCCGGGTCGGCGGAGGACGAGTCCGTCGGAGTGGGATCCGGATCGGCGGACGAGGGCGGCGGGTCGCTCGGCGTCGGGCCGGTGGGAGCCGTCTCCGTGGGTGTCGGGTCCGGACCGGACGAGGGCGTCCCGCCGGGATGCGACGGATCACTCGGCGCGGTCGGCTCGGTCGGGACGGGCGCGGTGCCGTAGCCCTCGATCGAGACGACGGCACCGGCCGGCGAGACGGCCACGCGCGCGGTCCAGTGGCCGGAGGGCTCGCGCAGATGGTCGACGTACACCTTGATCGTCAGCGATTCGCCCGGGGCGAGGGTTCCCGAGGACTGGCTGAAGTAGAGCCAGGGTGCCGTGGTGGTCGCGGACCAGCGGACCGGGGCCGCGCCGGACGCGGTGAGGGTGACGAGCGTGGTGTCGGCGCTGTTGGCGGCCGAGACGGCGAGGTGCCCGGCCCCGTTGCCGCCGGTGCCGACGACGCTGATGACCTCCACGGAGACGTCGTTCTTGCCGCCCTTGCCGACCCGCGCGCGGGGCCCGGCACTGGCATCGCCGGTGTTCTCGTAGCCGCCGCTCGCGACCTCGCCCTCCAGGCTGCCGGAACCGTGCTGCTCGCTCGCGGAGGCGGCCCTTCCGTCGACGCCCTCGCCGGTCGGCGTGGACCGGTAGGCGGCCCACAGGGCGAGGACGGGGGCCGCGATGACGGTGGCGACGACGGTCGTCGTGACGGCACGCGCGCGTAGCCGGTCCCTGCGGGCCGCGCGGTCCTTGGGGTCCAGTGGGAAACCGCGCCGGTCGAAGCGCGGCGCCGCGGCTCCACGCGCGCGCGGGAGGTGCGCCATGGCGACATGCAGGGCCGCGCGGGGCGCCTCCAGGACGGGCAGTTCGGCGGGCGTGACACCGGCGCCGGGCCAGGTGCCGGGCACCGCACACTCGGCCGTACGGCGGCAGCGCGGGCAGTCGTCGACGTGCCGGACCAGTTCGCGGCGCAGCGCGCTGCTGAGCACGAGCTGATGGTCGCCGGTGAGCCGGGCGACGCTCGGGCAGATCCCGGTCTCCACGACGGCAAGGGCGGCACGCGTGCGTTCCACCTCACAGGCGGCGGAGGCCAACAGCTCCCGCGCGGTGGCGAGATCCATCCCGAGGACGGCGGCGACCTCGTGGGCGGCGAGCCGGTGGCGCACGGCGAGTTCGAGCGCCTCGCGCTGCTCCGGGGTGGTCCCGGCGGCCTCCGGCCAGGCCAGCAGCCCGAGTTCACGCCGCCGCGACTCACGCAGTTCCTCGGATACGGCAGGTTCCTCGGCCTCGACCCGGCCCACAGCGTGGGTGCCCTGACGTTTCTGCTTGGCCTCGGCCAGCTTGCGCAGGCACGCCCAGCGGGCCAGCGCGTACAGCCAGGCCCTGCGGTCCCCGGCCGCCTCCGGCACGCGCGCACCCCGGCGCTCGGCGAGCGCGAGCACGTCCCCCAGGGCCGCCGTCGCCGAGCCGTGGTCGCACAGCACGGACAGGCAGTACGTGAACAGGCCGTCCAGATAAGGCTCGTAGCGCGCGGGCGGGCGTTGCGCCAGCGTGCGCGCCGCAGCGCGGTCGCGCGCCTCCCGGTGCGCCCGGTGCGCGCCGGTGGTGCGGGTCGAGGTCTCCGGGCTGCTGCTCATCACCCGTGCGACCGTAGGCGGCGGGCGATGCCCCCTTCCGCCCCCTTGAGCTCTTTTAATCCGTACGGGTGAAACGATCCCTCAATAGGGGACAGGAACCCCCGCGTCCGTGGCTCGATCCCGACTTCGCTGGCCGGATACCGAACCACACCCCTCCGTCCCCCGACCGCGTTGTCAGTCCCGCCGGTTACGGTTCACGCATGGCTGCCCGTACGAAGACCACCAAGGACCGTCCGTCCTATCGCTGCACCGAGTGCGGCTGGCAGACGGCCAAGTGGCTCGGCCGCTGCTCCGAGTGCCAGGCCTGGGGCACAGTCGAGGAGTACGGCACGCCCGCCGTCCGTACGACGGCCCCGGGCCGCGTCACCACCTCCGCGGTGCCCATCGGCGAGGTCGACGGCCGCCAGGCCACCGCCCGCTCGACCGGCGTGCCCGAGCTGGACCGGGTGCTCGGCGGCGGACTGGTCCCCGGCGCGGTCGTCCTGGTCGCCGGCGAGCCCGGCGTCGGCAAGTCGACCCTCCTCCTGGATGTGGCGGCCAAGGCGGCGAGCGACGAGCACCGCACGCTCTACATCACCGGCGAGGAGTCGGCGAGCCAGGTCCGCCTGCGCGCCGACCGCATCAAAGCGATCGACGACAACCTCTACCTCGCCGCCGAGACCGATCTGGCCACGATCCTGGGCCACTTGGACGCGGTGAAGCCCTCACTCCTGATCCTGGACTCCGTCCAGACGGTGGCCTCCCCGGAGATCGACGGCGCCCCCGGCGGCATGGCCCAGGTCCGCGAGGTGGCCGGCGCCCTGATCCGCGCCTCCAAGGAGCGCGCCATGTCCACCCTCCTGGTGGGCCACGTCACCAAGGACGGCGCGATCGCGGGCCCCCGCCTCCTGGAACACCTGGTGGACGTAGTGCTGTCCTTCGAGGGCGACCGCCACGCCCGCCTGCGCCTCGTACGGGGCGTCAAGAACCGCTACGGCACCACGGACGAGGTCGGCTGCTTCGAGCTGCACGACGAGGGCATCACGGGCCTGGCCGACCCGAGCGGCCTGTTCCTGACCCGCCGCGCGGAGCCGGTTCCCGGCACCTGCCTCACCGTCACCCTGGAGGGCCGCCGCCCCCTGGTGGCCGAAGTCCAGGCGCTCACGGTCGACTCCCAGATCCCTTCCCCCCGCCGAACGACCTCGGGCCTGGAAACCTCCCGAGTCTCGATGATGCTCGCGGTCCTGGAACAACGAGGCAGAATCAGCGCACTGGGCAAACGGGACATCTACTCCGCAACGGTCGGCGGAGTAAAACTCTCCGAACCGGCGGCAGATCTGGCCATCGCCCTGGCCCTGGCCTCCGCGGCGAGCGACACCCCCCTCCCCAAGAACCTGGTCGCGATCGGCGAAGTGGGCCTCGCGGGCGAGGTCAGACGGGTCACGGGCGTCCAGCGCAGACTCTCCGAAGCACACCGTCTGGGCTTCACCCACGCCCTCGTTCCGAGCGACCCGGGCAAGATCCCGCCCGGCATGAAGGTCCTCGAAGTGGCCGACATAGGAGACGCCCTCCAGGTCCTTCCGCGCTCCCGTAAACGAGAGGCCCCACGGGACGGCGAAGACCGCCGGTAGACTTTGCCCTGGTCTCGCCCGTCCGTACGAACCAACTGTGCGAAACGGGAGCGCCTGAAGAACCTGCGACCCGAGGAGTGCAGTGGCAGCCAACGACCGGGCGTCAGCTCCCGGAAAGTCCGGCGGGAGCTCCGCGGCCGATGGCCTGATGCGCGCCTCACTGAGCGCCGTGGCACCCGGCACGGCCCTGCGCGACGGCCTGGAGCGAATTCTCCGCGGCAACACGGGCGGACTCATCGTGCTCGGCTCCGACAAGACCGTCGAAGCGATGTGCACAGGCGGTTTCATCCTGGACGTGGAGTTCACGGCCACCCGCCTACGCGAACTCTGCAAGCTGGACGGCGGCATCGTGGTGTCGTCCGACCTCTCCAAGATCCTCAGAGCGGGCGTCCAGCTGGTCCCGGACCCCACGATCCCCACAGAAGAGACGGGCACCCGCCACCGCACAGCGGACCGAGTGAGCAAGCAGGTGGACTTCCCCGTCGTATCGGTCTCCCAGTCCATGCGCCTGATCGCCCTCTACGTGGACGGCCAGCGCCGCGTCCTGGAGGACTCGGCGGCGATCCTGTCCCGCGCGAACCAAGCACTCGCCACCCTGGAGCGCTACAAACTCCGCCTGGACGAAGTGGCGGGAACCCTCTCCGCCCTGGAGATCGAGGACCTGGTAACAGTCCGAGACGTCTCAGCAGTGGTCCAACGCCTCGAAATGGTCCGCCTGATCGCCACCGAAATCGCGGAGTACGTAGTCGAGTTGGGCACGGACGGCCGCCTCTTGTCCCTCCAACTCGAAGAGCTGATCGCGGGCGTACACCCGGAACGCGAGTTGGTGGTCCGCGACTACGTCCCCGAACCCACGGCCAAACGCTCCCGCACGGTGGACGAGGCACTGGCGGAACTGGACGCCCTCTCCCACGCCGAACTCCTCGAACTCCCCACCGTGGCCCGCGCGTTGGGCTACACCGGCTCCCCCGAGGCCCTCGACTCGGCGGTCTCCCCCCGAGGCTTCCGCCTCCTGGCCAAGGTCCCGCGCCTCCCCGGCGCGATCATCGACCGCCTGGTGGAACACTTCGGCGGCCTCCAAAAGCTCCTGGCGGCAAGCGTCGACGACCTCCAGACGGTCGACGGCGTAGGCGAGGCAAGGGCAAGAAGCGTACGAGAGGGCCTCTCCCGCCTGGCAGAGTCCTCAATCCTGGAACGCTACGTCTAGAAAGACGAACTGCCCTCAGTCACTGGCCAGAACGAACGAGGTCTGCGCCTTGGCGAACCCGGAAGCAGCCGCCTCCACCAGATAGGTCCCCGCACCGGCCGAACCGGCCGGAGGCGTCGCACACTCGGGCGCACTCGGCTTGCGGTCCCACTTCAGCGTGTACGTGACGCTCCCCCCGGCGGACACCCGGTAGTACACACTCCCAGCACTCTTCGGGCAGTCGGCGGAGGACCAGTAGTCGGCGGCACCCCCCGCCTCAGTGATCGTCAACACCGCACTCTTGGGCCCGAGATCAACCTTGCAGTCACTGCTCGACGAGTTCTTGGCGGTCAGCACAAAAGTCGGCGTCTGATCCGGCGAGTAGGAGTTGTGCAGACTCCGCAGACTCAACTGCACAGCACTGGCAGTGCAGTTGGGCAAGGTCGAATCGGCAGGAACCGTAGTCCCCGTACCACTCCCACCACTACCGTCCCCACCGGCGGAACCACTACCACCCGCCCCGGCACCGGAGGACCCACTACCCCCGCCACTAGCACCACCACTCGCCCCACCGCTCGCACCGCTGCTCGACTCATCGCGCCCGCCGGGGTGTTGACTGATCGCGGGCCCAGTACCGGACGGACCGGCAGTGATCGTGGGCGCGGGAGTCCTCCCGTTCTTCGCCCCATCGGCACCGTTCTTGCTGCCCCCGCCACCCGACGTGACGATCCAGGTGATCAGCAGCGCCAACAGGGCGACCACGGACACCATGAGGACCCTCCGTCGCCAGTAGATGGAGGAGGGAAGCGGCCCGACCGGATTGCGCAGAGATCCCACGGCTCAAACCTTACGAGACAACGGGGAGTTACCTCGCCCCACCCGCCGCGCCGGCCCCAACTTTTCCGGATCATCATCCCGGCAACCCCGCCTGGAATCAGGCGGAATGGACCACGAGCCCGCACCCGCCGACGCACGGGAGCGGGTCGTTGCGGTACGGCGCAGCCCGCCGCTTGGCTGGTCCCCACGCGTTGGACTGTGGCAACACCAGAGGGGCGCAACCGCGGCGGGCTGCGCCGTACCGCCACGACCCCGACCCCACCCACCACCCGCGGGCGAAAGCACCGCAACCACCCACGACCATGGCAGGATCGAAACGCCATGACTGCGCCCACGAACCCCCCGCACACCACGTCCACCAACGGCGAGCACCTCCACGCTCCCGTCATCGACTGGTTCGAAGACAACGCCCGCGACCTTCCCTGGCGCCACCCCGACGCCGGCCCCTGGGGCGTAATGGTCAGCGAGTTCATGCTCCAGCAGACCCCGGTCAACCGAGTCCTCCCTGTATACGAACAGTGGCTCGCCCGCTGGCCCCGCCCCGCCGACCTCGCCGAGGACGCCCCCGGCGAGGCGGTCCGCGCCTGGGGCCGCCTCGGCTACCCCCGCCGCGCCCTGCGCCTGCACGGCGCGGCCACCGCCATAACGGAACGGCACGGCGGCGACGTCCCCACCGACCACGCCCAGCTCCTCGCCCTCCCCGGCATCGGCGAGTACACGGCCGCCGCCGTCGCCTCCTTCGCCTACGGCCAGCGCCACGCCGTACTCGACACCAACGTCCGCCGAGTGTTCGCCCGCGCCGTCACCGGCGTCCAGTACCCGCCGAACGCCACCACAGCCGCCGAACGCAAACTCGCCCGCGCCCTGCTCCCCCCGGACGAGCAGACCGCCGCCCGCTGGGCCGCCGCCTCCATGGAACTCGGCGCACTGGTCTGCACGGCAAAGAACGAGACCTGCCACCGCTGCCCGATCACCGCCCAGTGCGCCTGGAACCTGGCCGGCAAACCGGACCACGAGGGCCCGGCCCGCCGCGGCCAGACATACGCGGGCACGGACCGCCAGGTCCGCGGCAAACTCCTGGCCGTACTCCGCGAAGCGCACACCCCCGTCCCACAGGCAGCACTGGACCGCGTATGGCACGAACCGGTACAGCGGGCCAGAGCACTGGACGGCCTGGTCGCGGACGGCCTCGTAGAACCCCTCCCGGAGGGCCTGTACCAACTCCCCGCGACCCGTACCTGACACACGGTCAATTCACAGCGATCCACCTCACCCCAAGCCACGTCACAGCGAACACCCAGCCCCCGCAACACTCCGGCAACGACCAAACCACCCCATACCCACCCCAAAAACCCCGCCCCCTTACCCCGGACCTACTTCCGTTACACAACCGACGGACAGCCGAGCGCTCCCCGCAGGCTGCTCCGCACAGTGCCGTGACAACCCCTCCGTAGCTTCATTCCTGTGCCGCAGACCGGCGGGACGCAGCAAAGGACAACCGGCAGCAGGTGGGTCGGAAACGGGGATGGAGGCGGTTGATCATGGCGCAGGGCGAGGTGCTCGAATTCGAGGAGTACGTCCGCACCCGACAGGACGCGCTGCTGCGCAGCGCCCGCCGGCTGGTGCCGGACCCGGTCGACGCCCAGGACCTGCTGCAGACCGCGCTGGTGCGGACGTACGGCCGCTGGGAGACCATCGAGGACAAGCGCCTCGCGGACGCCTACCTGCGCCGCGTCATGATCAACACCCGCACCGAGTGGTGGCGGGCCCGCAAGCTCGAAGAGGTCCCCACCGAGCAGCTGCCGGACGCGAGCGTCGACGACGCGACCGAACAGCACGCGGATCGGGCGCTTCTTATGGACATCATGAAAGTTCTCGCTCCGAAACAGCGCAGTGTTGTCGTCCTGCGACACTGGGAGCAGATGTCCACAGAAGAGACGGCCGCGGCCCTGGGCATGTCGGCCGGTACGGTCAAGAGCACGCTGCACCGGGCGCTCGCCCGGCTCCGGGAGGAGCTGGAAGCCCGCGATCTGGACGCACGCGCGCTGGAGCGTGAGGAGCGGGAGCGTTGCGCGGCCTGAGCGACACCCCAGGACCCAGCAGGGTCCGCGGCGGCTTCGAGGCGGCGTTCACGGCGATGGCCGTGCTCGCCGCCCTCGCCCTGTTGGTGTCCGGCTGCGCCACGGGCGGCACCGGCGCCCGTGACGAGGGCCCGGCGCACTCCGACTCGGTGGGTGTCGCCGAGGTGCCCTCCCCCACCCCGTCCGCGACGGTCGACGACCACGTGGACGCGGTGAAACTCGTCAAGGACGACCCGAAGGTCTCGGCGGCGGTCAAGCACGAACTGAAACCGTGCGTCGCCGACGAGTACGCGGTCGACGTGTCCTACGGCGAGCTGACCGGCGGTACCGTCAACGACGTCGTCGTCAACGTGATGACCTGCGGCGACGCGGTCGGCATCGGCTCGTACGTGTACCGCGCGACGGGTGGGACGTACGAGAATGTCTTCAAGGCCGAGGAACCCCCGGTCTACGCGGAGATCGACCGCGGCGATCTGGTCGTCACCAAGCAGGTGTACGAGAAGGGCGACCCGGTGTCGAGTCCGTCAGGCGAGAACGTGATCACGTACCGCTGGACGTCGGGCCGTTTCGTCCAGGAGTACAGCACCCACAACGAGTACAGCAACGCGGTCGGAGGCGACGCCTCGCCCGCACCGAGCGGAAACTGAACGGAACAGATCCGAGCGGGCCCGGACCGAAACCGAACGGAATCCGATCGGGGGCGAACCGATCGGCCCCCCCCCGATCCGATGCTTCAGTGAACGCGGACGCCCCTTCGGGCGTCCCATGCTTGAGAACGACCCACACGAGGACTGAGAGCACCGGGATGGCAGACCAGACCCACGTCCTGTTCGTCGAGGACGACGACGTCATCCGTGAGGCCACCCAACTCGCCCTGGAGCGGGACGGCTTCGCGGTCACGGCGATGCCCGACGGACTGTCGGGCCTGGAGGCGTTCCGGGCGAACCGCCCCGACATCGCGCTCCTGGACGTCATGGTCCCCGGCCTGGACGGCGTGAGCCTGTGCCGCCGCATCCGGGACGACTCGACGGTTCCGGTGATCATGCTGTCGGCACGCGCCGACTCGATCGACGTGGTGCTGGGCCTGGAGGCGGGCGCGGACGACTACGTCACGAAGCCCTTCGACGGCGCCGTCCTGGTCGCCCGCATCCGCGCGGTCCTGCGCCGCTTCGGCCACGCGAGCGGCGGCGACCGTACGGACGCGGACACAACCCCGGTCGACGGCGGGGTGCTCACCTTCGGCGACCTGGAGATCGACACCGAGGGCATGGAAGTGCTCCGGGCCGGACAGCCGGTGGCACTGACGCCGACCGAGATGAGGCTGCTCCTGGAGTTCTCCTCGGCACCGGGCACGGTCCTGTCCCGCGACAAACTGCTGGAGCGGGTGTGGGACTACGGCTGGGGCGGTGACACCCGGGTCGTGGACGTCCATGTGCAGCGGCTGCGCACGAAGATCGGCCAGGACCGGATCGAGACGGTCCGCGGCTTCGGCTACAAGTTGAAGGCCTGAGCAGGGGTATGCGGGGGAATTCACGGCGCAGGGTCCCGTCGTTCATGGACAGAGCGGGCATCCGTACCGGCCTGAGATGGAAGCTCAGTGCGGCCATCGCACTGGTCGGCACGCTGGTCGCTATCGCGCTCAGCCTGGTCGTGCACAACGCGGCCCGGGTCTCGATGCTGGACAACGCGCGCGACCTCGCGGACGAGCGGGTCCAGATCGCCCAGCGCAACTACGAGCTGTCCGGGCGGCCCAACTTCCCCAGCATCAAGATCGACGACCCGAGCCTGCCGCCGGCGCTGCGCCAGAAGGTCGAGGAGGGCCGCAGGGCCACCTACGTCACCGACCGGCCGCACGGCATCCCGGACATCTGGGCGGCCGTACCGCTCAAGGACGGCCATGTGATGTCGCTGCACACCGGGTTCACCGACCGCAGCACGGACATCCTCAAGGATCTCGACCAGGCCCTGGTGATCGGTTCGATCGCGGCGGTGCTGGGCGGCAGCGCGCTCGGTGTGCTGATCGGCGGCCAGCTCTCGCGCCGACTGCGCAAGGCGGCGGCTGCGGCGAACCAGGTCGCGAAGGGCGAGACGGACGTACGGGTACGGGACGCGATCGGCGGGGTCGTACGGGACGAGACCGACGACCTCGCGCGCGCGGTGGACGCGATGACAGACGCGCTGCAACAGCGACTTGAGGCCGAACGCCGGGTCACCGCGGACATCGCACACGAACTGCGCACCCCGGTGACCGGCCTGCTGACCGCGGCCGAACTCCTCCCACCGGGCCGCCCCACCGAACTCGTCCTGGACCGCGCGAAGGCGATGCGCACTCTCGTCGAGGACGTCCTGGAGGTCGCCCGTCTCGACGGGGCCTCCGAGCGGGCCGAGCTGCAGGACATCATGCTGGGCGACTTCGTGAGCCGCCGGGTGATCGCGAAGGACCCGGACGCGGTGGTACACGTCGTCCACGAGTCGGCCGTCACCACCGACCCGCGCCGGCTGGAGCGCGTGCTGTTCAACCTGCTGGCCAACGCGGCCCGGCACGGCAAGCCGCCGATCGAGGTCTCGGTCGAGGGCCGGGTGATCCGGGTCCGCGACCACGGCCCCGGCTTCCCCGAGGAACTCCTCGCGGAGGGCCCGAGCCGCTTCCGCACCGGCAGCAAGGACCGCGCGGGCCACGGCCACGGCCTGGGTCTGACCATCGCGGCCGGCCAGGCCCGGGTCCTCGGCGCCCGGCTGACCTTCCGCAACGTCCGCCCCGCGGGCGCGCCCGACCACATCCCGGCGGAGGGCGCGGTCGCGGTGCTGTGGCTGCCGGAACACGCACCGACGAGCACGGGCAGCTATCCGGTGCTGCCGTAGATCTTCAGGAAAAAACCTACAGGGCAAGGTCGATAGAGAGGTCTAGAGGGAGAGATCTACAGGGAAGGTGCCCACCCCCCTGAACCACCTCTCACGTGCTCGCCACCATCACCTCCTCCCCCCGAGACGGCCCCACCCCGTCCGTCCTCCCCCCGAAGTACCGCTCGGCGAGATCCGTGGCCGACACATGCCGCACCTCCCGGAACCCGCACTCCCGCCCCAGCGCCAGCACCTGCTCCGGCGTGAAGAAGCTCAGGAACGGCGTGCCCGCGGCACGAGCCCCCCGCACCGCGACCTCCAACTGCGCGCGCTGCTCCGGCTCCACCTCCTCGACCGGCCGCAGGAAGGTCGTGACCAGGGTGGAGCCAGGGGCAAGTCCGGCGACAAGGCGGAACATGGTGGTGATCGCGTCCAGGGTGAGATACATCGTGACGCCGGTCGCGGCCACCACGGCGGGCCGCCCGGTGTCGAGGCCGGCGGCGGCCAGTTGCCCCCACCAGTCGCCCTCGAAGTCCACCGGAACGAACCGCAGCCAGTCCGGCGCGTCGTACCCGAGCTCGGTCAGCCGCCGCCGCTTCCAGGCCTGGGTGCCGGGCCGTTCGACCTCGAACACCCTTAGTTTCGCGCCCAGTTCGGGCCGCCGCTGGGCGAAGGTGTCCAGCCCGGCGCCGAGCACGACGTACTGTTCCACGCCCTTCGCGGCCTGTTCCACGACCACGTCCTCGACGAACCGGGCCCGCGCCACGATCGACGCACGGATCCGGCGCGTGGCCTCGACGTCCATGTCGGGACGCTTCCGCCAGTCGTCCCCGGGGTCCACGAGCCGCAGCCCGACCTCGTCCTCGATGACATGCGGTGACGGATCGACCTGGGCGTGCAGGGCCCGCCACAACGCGACCCGCACCGCCGTGTGATCCGGCTCGACCTCCGCCACCGGTCCCCCGCTCACCCGAAGTCCTTGGAGAAGTCGAGCTCTTCGCGGCGCTCGGTCAGCGAGTACCAGTTGCCGCTGTCGTCGCGGAAGATCGCCTCGACGCCGTACGGCCGCTCCGTCGGCTCCTGGATGAACTCGACGCCACGTGCCTTGAAGGTCGCGTAGTCACCGCGGCAGTCGTCCGTACGGAACGCACCGGCGCCCAACACCCCCTTGCCGACCAGCTTCTTCAGCGCCTCGGCGGACTCGGGGTCGAGGCCGGGACCGTCGAGGCTCATCAGCGCGAGCTCGACGCCCGGCTGGTTCTTGGCACCGACGGTGACCCACTTCATGTCCCCCATCGAGATGTCGTCCCGGACCTCGAAGTCCAGTTTCTCGGTGAAGAAGGCCTTGGTGCGCTGTTGGTCGAAGGTCCACACGGTGGTGATGCCCAGCCCTTGGATCATGGCTCCGCTCTCCTGTCGGACGAGGTAGAGATCGAGGTGGCTTCCTGTTCCTCTTCCTCACCGTAGGCAGGGCGGGCAGCGGCACGCTTCTTCAAAGTTGCGGAGGGGAAACCGCCGGCCCAGAGCATCGCGTAGCACCCGGGGATGAGGGCAGCCCCGCGGCCCACGTGTTCGGTCCGGTACTCGCTCGGGGTCAGCCCGGTCCGTGCCTTGAACCGGGCCGAGAAGGTACCGAGGCTGCTGAAGCCGACGAGATGACAGATCTCCGTGACCGAGAGATCGGCGCTGCGGAGCATCTCCTCGGCCCGCTCGATTCGGCGATGGGTCAGATACTGGCCCGGCGTCTCGCCGTAGGCCTCCTTGAAGGCGCGGATGAAGTGGTACCGCGAATATCCGGCATGCGCGGCCACCGCGCCCAGATCGAGCTCCGGCTCGGCCCAGTCGCGGTCCATGGCGTCCTTGGCAAGACGCAACTGCCGCATTTTGTCCATGCCCCCGATGGTGACACGCCCCACTGACAACGACCCCGCCGATACTTCTGGACACCGGCAGCCACCCACCGACTCGTCCGGTACTTCCGGACACCGGCCGCCATCAATCAGCCCGTCCGGCGTTTGAGGACGAGGCCGTCCAGGCCGAAGCGGGGGTCTGGGGGCGGCAGCCCCCAGGGACGGGACGGGTAGGGGCGGCGGGGGCGAGAACCCACAAAGAAGGCCCCCCGGGGCGGACACCGACCGGGGGACCTTCAGTTCATGACCAGCGGATCATGACCAGCGGAAATGACCAGCGGATCAGACGGCCTCGACGACCGACACCGGCGCCGCAGCCTCCGTACCCTCACCAGGCTTAGGCGCAGCCGACCCCGCCCCCTTCAGCGGAACCTCCTTCACGAACACCGCCGCCACCAGCGCCAGCACCGTCACCACGGCCCCCAGCAGGAACGCCGAGTGGACACCGGCCGACACCGCGTGCTGATACGCCTCACGCGCCACCGCCGGCAGCTTCGCCAGGCTCTTCGCGTCCAGCTGCGCGGACTGCTCGGTCACCTTGGCCCCCAGCGCCCCGGCCTTCTGGCTCATGACGTCCTGGACCCGGTTGTTGAACAGCGCGCCCATGATGGCGACACCGAACGAGGAACCGAGCGTCCGGGACAGCGTGCTCGTGGAGGACGCGACGCCCATGTCCTTCATCTCGACGCTGTTCTGCGCGACCAGCATGGTGATCTGCATCAGGCAGCCCATGCCGAGACCGACGACGGCCATGTACACACCGGACATGAACCGGGTCGTGTCGACGTCCATCGTGGAGAGCAGGTACAGACCGACACCCATCAGAACGCTGCCGGCGACCGGAAACACCTTGTAGCGGCCGGTGTTGGTGGTCACCCGCCCCGCGACCATGGAGGTCACGAGCATCGCGCCGAGCATCGGCAGGAGCAGCAGACCGGAGTTGGTCGCGGACGCGCCCTGCACGGACTGCTGGTAGAGCGGCAGGAACAGGGTCGCGCCGAACATCACGAAGCCGGTGATGAAGCCGATGACCGCCATCAGGCTGAAGTTGCGGCTGCGGAAGATGTGCAGCGGCACGACCGGCTCGGTGGCCTTGGTCTGCCAGAACACGAACCCGACGAGCGCGGCCACACCGAGCGCGATCAGCTCCATGATCCGCACGGAGCTCCAGGCGTACTGCGAACCGCCCCACGTGGTCACGAGCACGATGGAGGTGATGCCGACGGTGAGCAGTCCGGCGCCCAGGTAGTCGATCCGCGCCTGCGAGCGCTTCTTCGGCAGGTGCAGTACGGCGCTGATCGCGGCGAGCGCGATCACACCGAGGGGGAGGTTGATGTAGAAGGACCAGCGCCAGCCCCAGTTGTCGGTGATGGTGCCGCCGACCAGCGGTCCGCCGATCATCGCGAGCGCCATGACGCCGACCATCATGCCCTGGTACTTGCCCCGCTCACGCGGCGGGATGAGGTCGCCGATGATGGCCATGACGCCGACCATCAGACCGCCGGCGCCGAGGCCCTGGATGGCGCGGAAGCCGATGAGCTGGCCCATGTTCTGTGCCATGCCGCTGAGCGCGGAGCCGGCCAGGAAGATCACGATCGACGTCATGAAGGCGCCCTTGCGCCCGTACATGTCACCGAGCTTGCCCCACAGGGGAGTCGAGCTGGCGGTGGCGAGCGTGTACGCGGTCACGACCCACGACAGATGCTCGAGCCCGCCCAGCTCACCGACGATCGTCGGCATGGCCGTACCCACGATCATGTTGTCGAGCATCGCGAGCATCATGGTGATCATCAGGGCGAGCAGGACGACCCGCACACTCCTGGGCTGTTTCTCGGTCTCTCCCGACCCCTTGTCGACCGTCTGTGTGTCCGCCATCGTTCCCACTCCCCTAGCTACCGCTGGATACCGCTACCGTCCGGCTACTTACTTGCCGCCCGGCTAGTTGACTACACTCAGGGAAAGTAGACCCGCAACTAGCCGGGCGTCAAGTAAGTTTGCTGGGGCATGAGACGAATGGGCGGCACCATGGACGGCACCAAGCGGCAGCGTCGGGGAGACACCCGCCAGCGCATCCAGGACGTGGCGCTCGAACTCTTCGCCGAGCAGGGCTACGAGAAGACCTCGCTGCGCGAGATCGCCGAGCACCTGGACGTCACGAAGGCCGCGCTCTACTACCACTTCAAGACCAAGGAAGAGATCCTGGTCAGCATCTTCGAGGACCTCACGAAGCCGATCGAGGACCTGATCGAGTGGGGCCGCGACCAGCCGCACACCCTGGAGACCAAGCAGGAGATCGTACGGCGCTACGCCGACGCGCTCGACGGCGCGACCCCGCTGTTCCGCTTCATGCAGGAGAACCAGGCACAGGTACGGGACCTGCGCATCGGCGAGCGCTTCAAGGACCGCATGCGCGGCCTGCGGGAGATCGTGATCGACCCCGAGTCGCGACTGGTCGACCAGGTCCGCTCGCTCAGCGCCATCTTCACGCTGCACGCCGGCATGTTCGCCGTACAGGACCTCGAAGGCGACCCCGAGGACAAGCGCAAGGCCGTCCTGGAGGTCGCCACCGACATGATCACCCAGGCCCACGCGGGCACGAAACCCGCGCGGAACGAGTCCTAGACGGTCACACCCTTGCCCCGCAGGAACGCGACCGGGTCTATGGCAGAGCCGTAGTTGGCGGTCGTGCGGATCTCGAAGTGCAGGTGGGGGCCGGTGGAGTTGCCGGTGTTGCCGGACAGCGCGATGTGCTGGCCGGTGCTGACGACCTGGCCGACCTTCACGTCGATGCGCGAGAGGTGGGCGTACTGCGAGTACGTGCCGTTGCCGTGCTTGATGACGATGGCGTTGCCGTACGCGGCCCCGTCACCGGCGCCGTTGCCGCCGGCCTTGACGACCGTGCCGCCGTGCGCGGCGACGACGTTGGTGCCGCTGGCCACGGCGAAGTCCTGACCGCTGTGGGTGGACTGCCACAGGCCGCCGGCCTGGGCGAAGCTCGCGGACAGCGTGTACTTCTTCACCGGGTCGACCCAGGAGGCGGCGGTCTTCGCGCTGACCGTCTTCGGCGCCACGCTCGCGGTGGCGGCGCTCGCGACCCCGGTGCCCAGAACGGCGGTGGCTCCCAGTCCGACGGCCAGGACGGCCACCCGGGTGCGGAGCGGAGTCGTACGGGAAGAGCGGGAAGCGGAGCGCTGGAACATCGGAACCTCACGGGGGACGGGGACAGAAAAGCCACCCGGCGCACAGACGGCCACCGGATGACACGTCCCTTGGTAACCCCCGGACGCCCCGACCCCCAAACAGCCCATCTACGACGGAAGCTAGTACTTCACCGCAAAACTTCCGACTCCTTGACAGGGCACCCGTTCGCCATAAATCGCCCCCCTGATGGCAAAATCACCCATCTGGTTCCATGTAAAAAGTCCTTTTTGCCCCGAACGAGGCTTACGACTACCCGCCCTAGTAGGGGTCGAATCACCTGTGCGG
The DNA here is from genome assembly GCF_024519455.1 of Streptomyces sp. STR69. Lineage (GTDB taxonomy): Bacteria > Actinomycetota > Actinomycetes > Streptomycetales > Streptomycetaceae > Streptomyces. The sequence goes on from NZ_JALJRY010000033.1 coordinate 33,414, forward strand.
CTTGTCACCGGCCGGCGCGATCACCGACCGCGGGAATGTGGCGCAGACCTCTATACACCTACCGTCCAGTAACCTTACGGTTCCCCTCACGCCACCCTCGCCCGCGATCATGCCTTCCGCACCGGCACCGCACAGACGTGAGAGGACCCCCACCCCCATGACGAGACGACGCCCCTGGGCCCGCCGTACCGCCACCGTCGCCGTAACCGCGATCGCCCTCGCGGCGCTGACCGGTCCCGCGGAAGCCGCGACGACCACGAGCACCACCGCGGCCGTCGACTACACCACCTGGCAGCAGGACTGCCAGACGGTCATGAACCAGGCCCTGCCCTACCTGGAGCAGCGCATCGCGGCGACCAGGCCCGGTGAGAAGCAGGCGATCGTCTTCGACATCGACAACACCACCCTGGAGACCGACTTCGGCTTCAGCTGGCCCCAGCCGGCCAACAAGCCGGTGCTCGCGGTCGCCAAGTACGCCCAGGAACACGGCGTTTCGCTGTTCTTCGTCACGGCCCGCCCCGGCATCATCTACCTGCCGACCGAGTACAACCTCGAACACGACGGCTACGACGTCGACGGCCTCTACGTCCGCGGCCTCTTCGACCTCTTCGAGGACGTCGCAACCTACAAGACCGCGCAGCGCGCCGACATCGAGTCGAAGGGCTACACGATCATCGCGAACATCGGCAACAGCGCCACCGACCTGTCGGGCGGCCACGCCGAGAAGACCTTCAAACTGCCGGACTACGACGGCCAGTTGTCGTAACCGGTTAGGCTCCGTCCGTTCGCGCGACGACGGGGGTGAGGCGGCCGATGGAGCCCGCGGTACTCGGTGGCAAGCTGGCATCCGGCCTGATCACACCGCTGCTGAAGAAGCTGTTCGTACCCGACGCCCCCGGTGCGGGCCTGGTCGACAGACCGATCCGCCTCTCCTCCCTCGTCTCCTTCAAGGGCGAGAAACGCATCCTGACGGAGAAGGACGTCCACAAGCTCGCCGACCGCCTGGTCGCGCGGGCGGTGGACTCTCCCGGTGAAGCGCCCTTCCCGCCCGACGAACAGACCGCGGTGGCCGACGCGTTGGCCCGCCGCCTGCTCGCCCTCGGCGACCTGGACATGGACGACGTACAGGCCGTCCGCCTCGGACACCGCGAACTGGCACGGCAGTTGGAGTACGACGCCCCGCCCCCCGCCGGACTGTCCACCGACGCGCGCTACTTCCTCGACAACGCCACCGAGTGGGCCTGCCTGCAGATCCTGGAGTTCTTCACCCGCCGGTCCACCTTCGTGGCCCGCACGCTCGTCGAGCAGACCCGGTCCCAGGCCGAACTCATCGCACGCATCGACGAGTTGATCGCCCGCACCCCACGCCCCGGCACCCAGGACCGCGCCTTCGAACGCCGCTACCTGTCCCACGTCGCCGAACGCCACAACCACATCACCATCTACGGCATCGACCTGCGCGACTCCCCGGACCGCTGGCCCCTCGAAGTGGCGTACCTCAGCCTGGAGGCGACGGAGGAACACCCCCTGTCCGAGGAGCACCCCGGCGCCCGCTACGATCGCCAACTCCCCGCCGAGGAAGCCCTGTCGACCCACGACCGGGTCCTGCTGCGCGGTGACGCGGGCTCCGGCAAGACGACCCTGGTGCAGTGGCTGGCGGTGACGGCGGCCGGGGACGGCGACCGCGTCCCGTACGTCCTCCCCCTGCGCACCCTGCTCCGCACCGGCCAACTCCCCTCCCCCGCCGCCTTTCTGACGGCGACCGACTGCCCCCACTCCCCGCCCGAGGGCTGGACCGAGCGCGTCCTGACCGCCGGCCGGGGCCTGATCCTGGTCGACGGCCTGGACGAGATCCCCTCCGCCGACCGCCACCGCACCCGCGACTGGCTCCTCGCCCTGATCCGCGCCTTCCCCGGCAACCGCTGGCTCCTGACCTCCCGCCCCACCGCGGTACGCCCCGACTGGCTGGCCTCCGAGGGCTTCCACGAACTGACCCTGGCCCCGATGCGCCGCCCCGAGGTGAGGACCTTCGTCGAGCGCTGGCACAGGGCGGCGCAGGCCCCGGAGTACGAGGGCCCACTCCTGGACTCCCTGCACACGAAACGGGACTTGGCCCGCCTCGCCACCAACCCCCTGATGTGCGGCCTGATCTGCGCCCTGCACCGCGAACGCCGGGGCTATCTCCCCACCGGCCGCAAGGAGTTGTACGACGCCGCCCTCACGATGCTGCTGGCCCGCCGGGACCGCGAGCGGGGCACGGGGGCACTGGAGGGGGCGGAACTGGGCGAGGAGGCCCAGCTGGAGATCCTTCAACGCCTCGCGTACTCCCTGGTGTTGAGCGGTCGCACGGAGATGGACGCCGAGACGGCCGAGGGCATCGTGGAACGGTGTCTGCCCACGGTCGCCTCGGCCGCGGGCCAGGGGAACGCGAGGACGGTCCTGCGGACGCTGCTCCTGAGAAGCGGCCTGCTGCGCCAACCCGCCGTGGACGTACTGGACTTCGTGCACCGCACCTTCCAGGACTACCTGGGCGCGCGGTACGCGGTAGAGGAGGGTCACCTCGGCGTCCTCGCCTCCCATGCGGACGACGCCCAGTGGGAGGACGTGATCCGCATGGCCGTCGCCCATGCCAGACCGCGCGAACGGGTCGTACTGCTGCGGGACTTGCTGGCCCAGGACGAGCCCCGGCTGACGCTGCTCGCACTGGCGTGCCTGGAACACGCGACGGCGTTGGATCCGAGGGTGCGCGGGGAGGTCGAGACCCGCGCGTCCACACTGATTCCGCCGCGTACGACGGAGGACTCGCGCGCGTTGGCGGAGGCGGGACCGCTGGTTCTGGAACTGCTGCCGGGGCCAGACGGACTGACGGACGCGGAGGCGAGGGCCGTCACGGTCACCGCCTCGGTCCTGGGCGCGGAGGAACCCGATGGCGCACTGGCGGTACTGCGCCGCTTCCGCGGCCATCCGTCCCTCGACGTACGGCGTCAACTCGCGGGCACCTGGGACCGGTTCGACGCCCGGGAGTACGCGGTCGAGGTGCTCGACCATCTGCTCCGGGACGACGATCTCTTCCTGCGTTGCTCGACCCAGGAACAGTTGGACGCACTGCGGTTGATGCGGCCCTGGCACGGGCTGACGATCGAGGGTTCACCCACGTGGGCCGAGATCGTCGAGGTCATCGACGATCCGGACGCGGTCACCGTTCTGGGTCTTGAGCGGAACATCAGTCTCCAGGTCCTGGACGGGCTGCCGGCCTTCCGGTCCCTGAGCGGACTGCGGCTCCAGGACTGCCACAACATCCAGTCCCTCGAACCACTGTCCGAACTGCCCCTGACCGAGCTGACGTTCAACGACCTCGCCGGGACGAAGGGCCTGCGAACCCTGCACGAACTCACCCGCCTCTCCCTGGACCAGGTGTTCCCGGGCGGGCACCTGCACGCCCACCTGCCGTTGAACGCGCGCCTGGAGTATCTGCACCTGGGCCGGAACACCCTCGTTTCCGCGGACCTGCGCGATCTGGATCAGTGGCCGACCCTCACCACCCTGAGCCTCGGCCGGACGGACGGCGCCCTGAGCCTCGGGGACTGGCAGGAAGTGGGCCGCCTGCCCGCCCTGCGGAACCTCGTCCTCACCACGTCTCTCGACCGCTATGCCGTGGACGAGATGCCTGTCATCCCCTCCGTCGAGTCCCTCCGCCTGCCGGCCCAGGGCGCCACCCGGGACCAGCTCCTCACCCTGGCCTCGCGCCTCCCCGGCCTGCGGACGGTCAGGGTCAAGACGTACGGCCTGAAGGCCCCGGTCGACCGCTTCGCCGCCGCGTTCCCCACCGCCGAAGTAACCGACGACCGCCGCTGATCCGTGCCCGGGCACGCGAAAGGGGCCGGTGCCAGAAGGCACCGGCCCCTTTCCGAGTCGTAAAGCCCTGAAGCCTTACGCCTCCTTGCTCAGATTCGGACCCGCGCCACCAGCAGCGGCATCCTCGATCGGCGGGACGTCCGGCAGTGCCGACTTCTCCTCACCCCGGAAGGTGAAGGTCTTGGTCTCGCCCTCGCCCTCGACGTCCACGACCACGATGTGACCGGGACGCAGCTCGCCGAAGAGGATCTTCTCCGAGAGCGTGTCCTCGATCTCGCGCTGGATCGTGCGACGCAGCGGACGCGCGCCCAGCACCGGGTCGTAACCCTTCTTGGAGAGGAGCTCCTTGGCGGCCTGGGAGAGCTCGATGCCCATGTCCCGGTCCTTGAGGCGCTCGTCCACCTTGCCGATCATCAGGTCGACGATCTTGAGGATGTCCTCCTGGGTGAGCTGCGGGAAGACGACGACGTCGTCCACGCGGTTGAGGAACTCGGGGCGGAAGTGCTGCTTGAGCTCGTCCGAGACCTTGTTCTTCATGCGCTCGTAGTTGGACTTCGTGTCACCCGTGGCCGCGAAGCCCAGGTTGAAGCCCTTCGAGATGTCCCGCGTGCCGAGGTTGGTCGTCATGATGATGACCGTGTTCTTGAAGTCCACGACCCGGCCCTGGGAGTCGGTCAGGCGACCGTCCTCCAGGATCTGCAGCAGCGAGTTGAAGATGTCCGGGTGGGCCTTCTCGACCTCGTCGAAGAGGACGACCGAGAACGGCTTGCGGCGGACCTTCTCCGTCAACTGGCCGCCCTCTTCGTAGCCCACGTATCCGGGGGGCGAACCGAAGAGACGCGACACCGTGTGCTTCTCGCTGAACTCCGACATGTCGAGGGAGATCAGCGCGTCCTCGTCACCGAAGAGGAACTCGGCGAGCGCCTTGGACAGCTCCGTCTTACCGACACCGGACGGGCCGGCGAAGATGAACGAACCACCGGGACGCTTCGGGTCCTTGAGGCCCGCACGCGTACGACGGATCGCCTTCGAGAGCGCCTTGACGGCGTCCTTCTGGCCGATGACCCGCTTGTGGAGCTCGTCCTCCATGCGCAGCAGACGCGAGGACTCCTCCTCGGTCAGCTTGAAGACCGGGATGCCGGTGGCGGTCGCGAGGACCTCGGCGATCAGCTCGCCGTCGACCTCGGCGACGACGTCCATGTCGCCGGCCTTCCACTCCTTCTCCCGCTTGGCCTTGGCGGCCAGGAGCTGCTTCTCCTTGTCGCGGAGGGAGGCGGCCTTCTCGAAGTCCTGCGAGTCGATCGCGGACTCCTTGTCGCGGCGGACGCCGGCGATCTTCTCGTCGAACTCGCGCAGGTCCGGCGGCGCAGTCATCCGGCGGATGCGCATCCGGGAACCGGCCTCGTCGATCAGGTCGATCGCCTTGTCCGGCAGGAAGCGGTCCGAGATGTACCGGTCGGCCAGCGTGGCGGCCTGCACGAGCGCCTCGTCCGTGATGGAGACACGGTGGTGCGCCTCGTAGCGGTCGCGCAGACCCTTGAGGATCTCGATGGTGTGCGGCAGGGACGGTTCCGCGACCTGGATGGGCTGGAAGCGGCGCTCGAGAGCGGCGTCCTTCTCCAGGTGCTTGCGGTACTCGTCCAGCGTGGTGGCGCCGATGGTCTGCAGCTCACCGCGGGCCAGCATCGGCTTCAGGATCGAAGCGGCGTCGATGGCGCCCTCGGCGGCACCCGCACCGACCAGCGTGTGCAGCTCGTCGATGAACAGGATGATGTCGCCGCGGGTGCGGATCTCCTTGAGGACCTTCTTCAGGCGCTCCTCGAAGTCACCGCGGTAACGGGAGCCGGCGACCAGCGCGCCGAGGTCCAGGGTGTAGAGGTGCTTGTCCTTGAGGGTCTCGGGCACCTCGCCCTTGACGATGGCCTGGGCGAGGCCCTCGACGACGGCGGTCTTGCCGACGCCGGGCTCACCGATCAGGACCGGGTTGTTCTTCGTACGACGGGACAGCACCTGCATGACCCGCTCGATCTCCTTCTCGCGCCCGATGACCGGGTCGAGCTTGGACTCACGAGCGGCCTGGGTGAGGTTCCGGCCGAACTGGTCGAGGACCAGGGACGTCGAGGGGGTGCCCTCCGCAGGGCCGCCGGCGGTGGCGGTCTCCTTGCCCTGGTAACCGGAGAGCAGCTGGATCACCTGCTGCCGCACACGGTTGAGATCAGCGCCCAGCTTGACCAGGACCTGGGCGGCGACGCCCTCGCCCTCACGGATCAGGCCGAGCAGGATGTGCTCCGTGCCGATGTAGTTGTGGCCCAGCTGAAGGGCCTCGCGGAGCGACAGCTCCAGGACCTTCTTGGCACGGGGAGTGAAGGGGATGTGACCGGACGGCGCCTGCTGGCCCTGTCCGATGATCTCCTCAACCTGCTGGCGGACCGCCTCAAGCGAAATGCCGAGGCTCTCCAGGGCCTTTGCGGCGACACCCTCACCCTCGTGGATGAGACCCAGGAGGATGTGCTCGGTGCCGATGTAGTTGTGGTTGAGCATCCGGGCTTCTTCCTGAGCCAGGACGACAACCCGCCGCGCGCGGTCGGTGAACCTCTCGAACATCGTTAATCGCTCCTCAGAGCGGTCAGGCAGTAAGGGGACGCTCCCCTCCCTGTCCTTCCGCAGCTTAGTCCCGCAAGCGGGGACCGCTCATTCCAACTGCCGACACCGGACCGAGAACCAACACTGCCTCCTGAACCGTAACGCCGACATCTGCTCCAACCTGATGGTGCGAGACGATGTTCCCGCAGGCCAGGCAGTTACCCTCACCATGAGTACGCCGATGGCGAACGTGAGACGCCCTTTTCTGCGTGTCGCCCCCTCCCACTAGGGATTGTCTTACCCGTACGGACCGACACTCCATGCCGAGCGCACCGGTTCCCTCCGCTACGGGCGAACAACCCTTGCGCGGTCCGGCGCCCCGAACGCCCCCTTTTCCAGGACCCTGCGCAATCACCTGACCACCCAGCGTAACTCCCGGGCCGGTTCGGCGGTTGCACTTGGCATGGTTGGCACAGTCCCCCCGGTCACCACGGTCCCCTCCCCCCGTCGCCCGCTCGATCCGGACGACCGGCGGCGGCACTGGTACGAGAACGAACTCGGGTGGCGGACGGTGCCCGGAGAGCCGCTGCGGCTCGTCACGGGGCTGCGTTTCGACGTCCTGGACGTGCCGGTCGAGGCCGGCGTCGCGGCGCTGTGGCGGCTGGGGCCGGACTCTCCGGTGGCCGTACGGGGCGACCGGATGCGGCTGCTGGTGGCCGCGGGCAGCGCGGAGGAGCTGCCGGGGCTGCTGGACTGGCTGGAGTGGGGCGCTCTGGCGTCGGCGCTGGATCTGGTGGCGCTGGGCGACGGCGGGCACATGGAGGCGCCGCCGGTTCCTGGCGCGGGGCCCGTGAAAGTGCCACCGCTCTCTGGCGCGGGGCCCGCGAAGGGGCACCCCGGGAAGTCGCTTCCCGCGGGTCGCCCGGATCCCTTGCAGGGGGCCGCCGTATGGCTGCGGCCCCCCGAGCCGGGATGCGAGGTCGAGGCCTCGCTGCCGACGCTGTCGGCCCTGGGGGGCGCTGGGGGCGCCCCTGATCTCGTACGACTGGTGGACACGGTGGCCACACAGTGCCACCGGGTCCGGCTGCGGCGCTCGTGCGCTCAGCCGTTGGCCTTCTCGTAGGCCTCGCGAATGGACGCGGGAACACGGCCGCGGTCGTTGACCTCGTAACCGTTCTCCTTGGCCCACGCGCGAATCTGCGCCGTGTCCTGGCTGCCACCGGTAGCGGCGCGCGCCTTTCCACGACCACCCGAAGCACGGCCGCCGGTACGGCGTCCGCCCTTCACGTAAGCGTCGAGAAGACCACGGAGCTTGTCCGCATTCGCGGTGGTGAGATCGATCTCGTACGTCTTGCCGTCCAGTGCGAACGTCACCGTCTCGTCCGCCTCGCCGCCGTCGAGGTCGTCGACAAGAAGGACCTGAACCTTCTGTGCCACCGGATTTCCTTTCATCGATAACTTGCGGGCCTGGGGTCTGCGGCGTCCGCCGTTTCGCCGTCCCCTGTTATATGCAGTACTGCAGTACGTCGGAAAGCAAACCGCTTTTGCTGGAAAAACACAAACCCCTGGGAGAGACCGAGTGACCTCCCCGGTCCGGAAAGATGCGCGTTTCGGACATAGGGAACCTGGGCAGGGCCTCCGGGCCGAATTGAGCGCAGCGATCACAGATGCAGAAGCATCCGACTGTTGCCCAAGGTGTTCGGTTTCACTCGTTCGAGACCCAGGAACTCCGCCACGCCCTCGTCATAGGAACGCAACAGCTCCGCGTAGACATCGGTGTCAACAGGTGTCTCACCGATCTCCACGAAGCCGTGCTTGGAGAAGAAGTCCACTTCGAAGGTGAGACAGAAAACGCGACGAACGCCTAGCCAACGGGCCGTGTGCAGCAACTTCTCCAGCAACTGATGACCTACACCGGCACCCTTCAACCCGGGCTTCACGGCGAGAGTACGGACTTCCGCGAGGTCTTCCCACATGACGTGCAGTGCGCCGCAGCCGACGACCTCGGCGTTGTCGTCGCGTTCGGCGACCCAGAACTCCTGTATGTCCTCGTAAAGAGTCACGGTCGCTTTGTCGAGCAGGATGCGACCGCGAACGTAGGCGTCAAGGAGTCGGCGCACCGCCGGGACATCACCGGTCCGGGCCCGCCGGACGGTGATGGCTTTCGCGGTGACTTCTGGGTGCTCTGCTGACATGAGCGGACGCTATCGCCCGCCGCCGGAGGGCGGGGAGCCGGGGTTCTCGACGCGATCCGCGGGTTCGGGTGTTTCCGGTCCCTGGACGATGCGTACGGCGCTGCGCAGGGCCTCACGCTGTTCGTCGCTCATCATCCCGAAGAAGGCGACGAGAGCGGCTGCGGGGTTGTCGCTCTGGGACCAGGCGTCGTTCATCAGGGCCGCCGAGTAGGCCGCCCGCGTGGAGACCGCCTCATATCGATACGCCCGGCCTTCCGCCTCGCGACGCACCCAGCCCTTCTGATGGAGATTGTCCAAAACGGTCATCACCGTGGTGTACGCGATCGACCGTTCCTGCTGAAGGTCTTCCAGGACTTCTCGAACGGTCACCGGACGGTTCCACTTCCACACCCGCGTCATGACCGAGTCTTCGAGTTCTCCCAATGGGCGAGGCACAGCTCAGAACCATAGTGGAAAAGGCACAAAAAGGGCGTACGACTCGGAAAGCACGCGCATGCGTGAGGGAGTCGTACGCCCTTGAAGGCGCCGCCGAAAAGGCGGGGGGTCAGGCTTCGGTGGTCGGAGAGGCCTGGCGGGCACTCTCCGCGCGCGCGATGGCGGCGTCGACGGCCGCGTCCTCCTTGGCCTTCATGGCCCCGCCCTGGGTCTTCACGATGACCCGGATCAGTCCGATGAAGAACACGGCCATGACGACCGGGGGCACGAGCGCGGAGACATAGTCCATGTCCTCCAGAGTAGCCACGGGCCCTGGAGGGGACGGGGCGGGGTCGGTTCAGCCGGCGGCGAGCTGCTGCGGCGGGTTCGCCGGGGGCGGTGCCGGTTTGCGCCGGGGGAAGACCTCGCCCGGGGTGGGGATCGGCCGGGACGGCTTCGGGGCCGCGGGCGCGGGTGTGGGCGCCGGCCGCTCCACGGGCTTGCGTACGGGCTCCTTGGCGTCCTCCCCGGCCGGATGCCCGGCCGTCACGGAAAGGCCGCCGGAGCGGCCTCCGGGGAGCGCCAGGAGGCGGGTGCGGGACGCGGGGACGGTCGGGGCGGGGCGGGCGGTCGTACGGCGGGCGAGGCGGGCGCGTACGTCCTGTTCGGCGAGCGTGAGGCAGCGGTCGAGGAGGGCTGCGGCGGCCGGGTTCCCGCGCAGCGCACGCAGCGCGGAGAGGTCGTCGACGTCCGGGCGGTACCCGGCGCCGAGCGCCTCCTCCAGGAGCGTGAGGTAGCCGGCGGTGGTGCCGGGCAGGGCGGCGCGGTACCGGGCGAGGTCGGCGACCAGGAAGGCGCGCAGCCGGACCCCCTCGCATACCGCTTCGTCGAGGGATTCGGCGAGCCGTAGACAGTCCTTGACGTCCTCGGCGGAGGCGGTTCGGGGCTGGAGGGCGAGGGCGAGGGCGCGACGGAGCACACGCAGCTCCTCCGCACCGAACGCCATGCCGCCGCGGGATCCGTATGGCGTGGGCATGCGGCGACGATACGCGCTAATCAGACAAATTCGACATAGGGGGCGGGTGTGGCGCGGAGGTTTCCGCAGCGGCTGCCGTCGGTGCGGCGGCATCTCGTGGGCACGCGCGCGTGCGACACCGCCCTGCGCCGGGAGGTCTCGTCCCGGCGCAGGGCACCGGCTCACATCCGCGACACGTTCCGCTCGTAGACCAGCCGCAGGCCGATCAGGGTCAGCCAGGGCTCGTGCTCGTCGATCACCGACGCCTCGCCCAGGACCATCGGGGCGAGGCCGCCGGTCGCGATCACCGTCACGTCCTCCGGGTCGTCGGCCAGCTCCTTGGCCATCCGGGTGACGACTCCGTCGACCTGTCCTGCGAACCCGTAGACGATGCCCGACTGCATCGCCTCGACGGTGTTCTTGCCGATCACGCTGCGCGGCCGGGCCACCTCGATCTTGCGCAGCTGGGCGCCCTTGACGCCGAGCGCCTCGACCGAGATCTCGATACCGGGGGCGATGACACCGCCGACGTACTCCCCGCGCGCGGAGACCGCGTCGAACGTGGTCGCCGTACCGAAGTCGACGACGATCGCGGGGCCGCCGTAGAGCTCGACCGCGGCGACCGCGTTGATGATGCGGTCCGCGCCGACCTCCTTGGGGTTGTCGGTCAGGATCGGCACGCCCGTCTTGACGCCGGGCTCGACGAGGACTGCGGGCACGTCTCCGTAGTAGCGGCGCGTCACCTCGCGCAGCTCGTGCAGGACGGACGGCACGGTGGCGCAGATCGCGATGCCGTCGATGCCGTCGCCCAGTTCCTCTCCGAGGAGCGGGTGCATGCCCATCAGGCCCTGGAGGAGGACGGCGAGTTCGTCGGCGGTGCGGCGCGCGTCCGTGGAGATGCGCCAGTGCTCGATGATCTCTTCGCCGTCGAACAGGCCCAGAACGGTGTGGGTGTTGCCCACGTCGATCGTGAGGAGCATGACTACTGCGCCTCACGGAGGTCGAGGCCGATGTCCAGGATCGGCGCGGAGTGGGTCAGGGCGCCCACGGAGAGGTAGTCCACCCCGGTGTCGGCGTACGCCTTGGCGTTGTCCAGGGTGAGCCGTCCCGACGCCTCCAGGGCGGCGCGACCGTGGACGATGCCGACGGCCTCCGCGCACTCGCCGGGCGTGAAGTTGTCGAGCAGGATCAGGTCGGCGCCGGCGTCCAGGACCTCGCGGAGCTGGTGCAGGGTGTCGACCTCGACCTCGATCGCCACGTCCGGGAAGGCCTCCCGTACGGCCTTGAAGGCCTGGGCGACGCCGCCCGCGGCGACCACGTGGTTGTCCTTGACGAGGGCCGCGTCCGACAGGGACATGCGGTGGTTGACACCGCCGCCGCAGCGGACCGCGTACTTCTCCAGGGAGCGCAGTCCGGGCGTCGTCTTGCGGGTGTCGCGGACCTTCGCCTTCGTGCCCTCCAGGGCGTCCGCCCACGCGCGCGTGGCGGTCGCGATGCCGGAGAGGCGGCACAAGAGGTTGAGCGCGCTGCGCTCGGCGGTCAGCAGGTCACGCGTGCGCGTGGTGACCGACAGGAGCTTCTGCCCGGCCTCCACGCGGTCGCCGTCCTCCGCGTGCCGCTCGACCTCGAACTCGTCGGTGCAGACCACGGAGATCACCGCTTCGGCGACCCTGAGGCCCGCCACGACACCGGCCTCGCGCGCGGTGAAGTCGGCGGTGGCGACGGCCTCTTCGGGGATGGTCGCCAGGGTCGTCACGTCGACACCGCCGTCGAGGTCCTCCTGGACGGCGACGTTGGCGATGTCCTCGACCTCCACGGGATCGAGGCCCGCGTCGGCCAGGAGCTCGGCGAGCGCGGGGTCCAGGCCGCACTCCAGGTACTCCGCGTCGGCGCCCGCGCCACAGGCACAGCCGTCGCCGCAGCCGCCGCTGTCGGCGAGGGGAAGGTCGGGGGTGCTCACTTCTGTCACTGCTCCTGGGGACGGTGCTGCCGGGTCGGGGGGAAGTCTGCGGTGTCCGTGGTGTGCACGGCCAGCGTGCGGTCGGGATTCAGCCGTACGACGATGTGGCGGCGCCAGGCGCTGTCGTCGCGCTCGGCGTGGTCCTCGCGCCAGTGGCAACCGCGGGTCTCCTCGCGCAGGGCGGCGGCGGTGACCAGAGCGCGGGCCACGCACAGGAGGTTGGTGGCCTCCCAGGTGTCGACGCCGGGCTCGGCGGTCTTGCCGTTCTCGTCGAGCGCGTCACGGGCGTCGGTGTGCAGCTGCTGGAGCTGTCCGGCGGCCCTGGCGAGGGAGTCCGCTGAGCGCAGGACGCCTGCGCCCTCGGTCATGATCCGCTGGATCGCGAAGCGGGCCTCGGGGGCGAGCAGCGGGTGCGCGGGCTTCTGGGGGTGCGGGACCGGTTCGGGCACGCGCGCGTGGAGGGCGTTCCCCGCCTGGCTCGCGGTGATGTCGGCGACGATGCGCTCGGCGTAGACGAGGCCTTCGAGGAGGGAGTTGGAGGCGAGCCGGTTCGCGCCGTGCACTCCGGTGCAGGCGACCTCGCCGCACGCGTAGAGGCCGGGGACGGTCGTACGGCCCCGGGAGTCGGTGCGGACGCCGCCGGAGGCGTAGTGGGCGGCCGGGGCGACCGGAACGGGCTCGGTGACCGGGTCGATGCCGTGGCTGCGGCAGGCGGCGAGGATCGTCGGGAAGCGGTGCTCCCACATGTCGGCGCCGAAGTGCCGGGCGTCGAGGAACATGTGCTCGGCGTCCTGCTCCAGCATGCGCCGCGTGATGCCCTTGGCGACGATGTCCCGGGGCGCGAGCTCGGCCAGTTCGTGCTGGCCCACCATGAAGCGCACGCCGTCGGCGTCGACCACGTGGGCGCCCTCGCCGCGCACCGCCTCGGAGACGAGGGGCTGCTGGCCCTCCGCGTCGGCACCGAGGAACAGCACGGTCGGGTGGAACTGCACGAACTCCAGGTCGGAGACCTCGGCACCCGCGCGGAGCGCGAGGGCGACCCCGTCGCCGGTCGACACGGACGGGTTGGTGGTCGCCGAGAAGACCTGCCCCATGCCGCCCGTCGCGAGGACCACGGCGGGCGCGTGCACGGCGCCCACACCGTCGTGCTGCCCCTCGCCCATGACGTGCAGGCTCACGCCCGCCGTACGGCCCTCGGCGTCCGTCAGGAGGTCCAGTACGAGCGCGTTCTCGATCGTGCGCAGCCCACGCGCGTGCACGGCCTCGACGAGCGCCCGGGAGACCTCCGCACCGGTCGCGTCGCCGCCCGCGTGTGCGATGCGGCGCCGGTGGTGACCGCCTTCGCGGGCCAGCTCCAGTCCTCCTTCGGAGGACTCGTCGAAGTGGGCACCGGTCTCGATGAGGCGGCGTACCGCGTCGGGGCCTTCGGTGACGAGGATCCGGACGGCTTCCTCGTCGCACAGGCCGGCGCCCGCCACCAGGGTGTCGTCCAGGTGCTGTTCGGGGGTGTCGCCCTCCCCCAGGGCGGCGGCGATGCCGCCCTGGGCCCAACGGGTGGAGCCGTCGTCGAGGCGGGCCTTGGTGACGACGACCGCCCGCAGACCCGCCGCCTCGCAGCGCAGGGCCGCGGTCAGACCGGCCACTCCGGAGCCGACGACCACGACGTCCGCGTCGATGGACCATCCGGGGGCGGGTGCGTGCAGTCGTATGCCTGTGCTGGTCACGAGGCGGCTCCGAGGGTTCCGAAAGCGAGTGGGATGTTGTCGATCAGCCGGGTCGTCCCGACCCGGGCGGCGACGGCGAGGACGGCCTCGCCGGTGAAGTCCTCGTCCACGTCGGTGAAGTCGGACGGGTCGACCAGGGCGAGGTAGTCCAGGGCGAGCGGCGGGTCGAGGCGGGCCGCGGCGTCGAGGACCAGGCGGGCGGCGGCGCGGATGGACGCCGGACCGCCGGGGCCGGGGGCGGCCTTGGCGACGGCGTGGGCGTCGGCCGCCGCGCGGGACTCCCCTATGGCGCTGAGCGCCTCGGCACGCGCGTGCGTGGCGGGCACCTCGCGGGCCCGCGCGCGCAGCGCCTCCTGGGCCGCGTGCCGGTCGCGGCCGGCGAACAGGGCCTGGGAGAGGGCGAGCGCGGTGCGCCTCTCCTGGGGGGACAGATAGCGGTTGCGGCTGGACAGGGCCAGGCCGTCGGCCTCGCGCACGGTCGGCACGCCGACGATGTCCGGGCCGAAGTTCAGGTCGCGCACCATGCGGCGGATCAGGGCGAGTTGCTGGGCGTCCTTCTGGCCGAACAGGGCGGTGTCGGGGCGGGTGAGGTGCAGCAGCTTGCCGACGACGGTGAGCATGCCGTCGAAGTGGCCGGGGCGGACCGCGCCCTCCAGGCGTGTGCCCATGGGGCCCGCCGAGATGCGGACCTGGGGTTCGCCGCCCGGGTAGACCTCGTCCACGGAGGGGGCGAACACGACGTCGGCACCCGCCTGTTCGGCGATCTTGAGGTCGGCGTCCAGGGTGCGCGGGTAGCGGTCGAGGTCCTCGCCCGCGCCGAACTGCAGCGGGTTCACGAAGACGGTGACCACGACCTCGCCGTCCGGTCCGACGAGTTCGCGCGCGGTGCGGACCAGGGTGGCGTGGCCCTCGTGCAGGGCGCCCATCGTCATCACGACGGCGCGGCGGCCCGCACGCGTGCGTGCGTGCAGTTCGTCGGCGGTGCGCAGCAGGGCGGTGGTCATCCGGCATCTCCCTCGGTGCCGTTGGCGAGTACCCCGAGGAGGTCCTCGGCGAGTTCCGGCTTGAGCAGCCCGTGGGCCAGGGCCCGGTCGGCGGTCGCGCGGGCCATCGCCAGATAGCCGGCGACGGTCTGCGGGGCGTGCTTGCGCAACTCGGTGACGTGCGCGGCGACGGTGCCCGCGTCCCCGCGCGCGACGGGGCCGGTCAGGGCCGCGTCGCCGGAGCGCAGGGCGTTGTCCAGGGCGGCGCCCAGCAGCGGGCCGAGCATCCGGTCGGGGGCCTCGACGCCGGCCGTGCGCAGCAGCTCCATGGACTCGGCGACCAGGGTGACCAGGTGGTTGGCGCCCAGGGCGAGGGCCGCGTGGTAGAGCGGGCGGTTCTCCTCGGCGATCCACTCGGGCTCGCCGCCCATCTCGATGACCAGTGCCTCGGCGGCCAGCCGGAGTTCCTCGGGCGCGGTGACCCCGAAGGAGCATCCGGCGAGCCGCTGGACGTCCACAGGAGTGCCCGTGAAGGTCATCGCGGGGTGCAGGGCCAACGGCAGCGCGCCGACGCGCAGAGCGGGGTCCAGGACCTTCGCGCCGTACCGCCCGGAGGTGTGCACGAGGAGCTGCCCGGGGCGTACGGCCCCGGTCTCCGCAAGGCCCTCCACGAGGCCGGGCAGGGCGTCGTCCGGGACGGTGAGCAGCACCAGGTCGGAGCGCTCCAGGACCTGGGCGGGCGTGAGCACCGGCACCTCGGGGAGCATCAGCGCGGCCCGTCGCCTGGAGGCGTCGGAGACCCCGGAGACGGCCACCGGGCGGTGCCCGGCCAGCTGGAGGGACGCGGCCAGTACGGGGCCCACCCGGCCGGCGCCGACGACGCCGACGGCGAGCCGCGCGGGGCGGTCCTTGGGCTCTGGCTGTTGGAATGTACTCACGCGAGTGCGGCCTTCCCGTTCCAGTCCGCTCCGGGTACCGGACGATTTCTCGTCATGTTAACGCGATCGGTTCGGGAGGCGTCCGGTTGTCCACAGGCTGTGGGTTGTCGCACACCCCGGAGGACCGGAGAGCCGGCGGAAACCCGGATGCTCGCACACACGTGCGCCAGGCATCATCCGGAGCATGAGCGATGCGGCGGAGCAGAGTGACCAAAAGGCAGAGTCGGCAACCGATGAGCAACGGAACCTGGAGCACCGTAGACGGCGTATCGCCGCGAACCGGAGCGCCGAGCGGTCCCTCGCGCACCTCGGGTTCCTGGACCCCCTCCGGGAGCGGCTCGCCTTCGTGCAGGAGGCGGCCGAGCTGTACGACCTGGACGAGGCGTCGGACATGTACGGCACCGAAGTCGTCGAAACCCTGGAGAAGCGGGTCGCCGAACTGCTCGGCAAGGAGGCCGCGGCCTTCTTCCCCACGGGCACGATGGCGCAACAGGTGGCCCTGCGCTGCTGGGCGGGTCGTACCGGCTTCCAGACAGTCGCCGTGCACCCGCTGGCCCACCCCGAAGTGCACGAACGGAACGCCTTCAGCCAGGTCAGCGGCTTGCGCCCGGTCCATGTGACGAGCGAGCCCCGGCAGCCGACCGCCGACGAGGTGCACGACTTCCCGGAGCCCTTCGGGGCGCTGATGCTCGAACTGCCCCTCCGGGACGCCGGCTTCGTCCTGCCCTCCTGGGAGGAGCTCTCCGCCCTCGTCGACGCCGCGCACGAACGCGACGCGGTGGTCCACTTCGACGGCGCCCGCCTGTGGGAGTCCACCTCCCACTTCGGCCGCCCGCTCGACGAGATCGCGGGCCTGGCGGACAGCGTCTACGTGTCGTTCTACAAGTCCCTCGACGCCCTCGGCGGCGCCGCGCTCGCCGGCCCGAAGACCCTGATCGACGAGGCGAGGACCTGGCGGCACCGCTACGGAGGCATGGTCTTCCAGCAGTTCCCCACCGTCCTGACGGCACTCGCGGGCCTGGACCGGGAGCTGCCCCGGCTGCCCGCGTACGTGGCCCACGCGCGCGTGGTCGCCGAGGCGCTGCGCGAGGGGTTCGCCACTGCCGGGGTGCCGTGGACGCGCGTCCATCCCGAGCAGCCGCACACGCACGACTTCCAGGTCTGGCTGCCGTACGACCGCGACGCCGTCACGGAGGCCGCGATCCGGCAGGCGGAGGAGACCAAGACCGCTCTGTTCGCCAATCCCTGGGACTCGAAGGGTCCGGGGCTGGCCGTCACGGAGGTCTGCGTACGGGCCGCCGCCCTGGAGTGGACGGCCGAGGACGTGAAGGCGGCGGTCGCGGACTTCGTGGTCCGTCTGAGGGAGGAGACCGGGGGCTGACAGGCGTCAGGGAGTGAGATGGGTGACGGGCGTCAGCAGGTGGGGCGGGCCTGTCGGTGCAGCCATCGGCCCAGGGTCTCCCGCAGCCGGCCGCGGGCCGGACGTTCCGCGACGACCGCGCGGAACCGCCAGTAGCCGTGCAGCTCGCGCGCGGTGCGCCAGTCGTGGGCACCGGGTGGGGGCGGCAGGACCTCGCCGAGCCGCCGGGCGCGGTAGGTGTCCAGGAAGTACTGCTGGGTGACGCTCATGTCTCCAGGCTGCGCCGCCGCCCGGCGGCTGTCGCGCCGATTGACGGGCGCCGTCAATCGAGGGTGGCGTTGTCAGTGGCGGGGTGCACGATGGGGACATGAGCGTGCACATCGACATCACGGGGCTGCGGCAGGAGCAGGTCGTCTTCGCGCCCTCACCCCTGGGCGAGCTGTGCATGGCGCTGCACGCGATGTCCGAGCCCGGTCACCATCCCGGCCTCCAGGGGTGGGTGACCGGCGTCACCGCCCGGCTCGACCCGCATCTGGCCGACAGGATGTGCGAGGCGGACTTCCTGTGGCGGTCGACGTTCTCCGACCTGTTCCTGCCGTACGCGGGCATCCCCGGCCGCAGCACACTCCCCGGGGCGACCCTCGCCGAGGAGCTGGACCTGGTGGACAAGCTGACGGACGAGCAGTTCGTGGACGCGGCGCTGGAGTTCACCACCTGCACGCTCACCTACAGCACCGGCGGACCCGGCCCGCTCTCGGACACCACGATCAGGCTGCACGCCCTGGAGCAGGCCGCGACCCGCGGTCCGCGTCAACTGGCGTTCACCGAGCGGCTGTTGGCCGACCCGCCGCGGACCAGGGCCTGGCTGCGGCAGTTCCTGGAGGACTGCGACGAGGCGTTCTTCGCGGAGACCTGGTCCCGGATGCAGCACCAGCTCGCGGCCGACGCCCGCCACAAGACGGACCTCCTGCGGCACAAGGGCCTGGCGGAGGCACTGACGTCGATATCCACCGCCGTGACGCTCGACGAGAGCGCCACCCGCATCACGGTCGACAAGCTCGGCAACGGCCGTACGGCGACCCAGGACGGCGGCCTCCTCCTGGTTCCCACCAGCCTGGGCTGGCCGCATCTGACGGTCCTGTACCGCTACGGCTGGCAGCCCGTCGTGCACTACCCCGTCGGGTCGCCCAAGCTCGCCGCGCCGACCTCCCTGGAGCAGCTGACCCTGCGGATGACCGCCCTGTCCCACCCGGTCCGCATGCGCCTGTGCCGCAGCCTGGCCCGCACCGCGTTCACCACCAGCGAGCTGACCCAGGTGCACGGCATGACCGCCCCCGAGATATCCCGCCACCTCGGCGTCCTGAAGAGGGCCGGCCTGATCACCACCCGCCGCCGCGGTCGCTACGTCCTGCACCAGCTGGACGTCACGATGGTGGCCCGCCTGGGCAGCGACTTCCTGGAGGGCATCCTCAGGTAGCCGCGGTCACCGTGCCTCAGCCGTGCCCGCCGGCCCGCACCAGCCCCGTCTCGTACGCCAGGACGACCACCTGGACCCGGTCCCGCAGCCCGAGCTTGGTCAGGATGCGGCCGACATGGGTCTTCACGGTCGCCTCGGACAGCACCAGGTGGGCCGCGATCTCACCGTTGGACAGCCCCTGGGCGACCAGGATCATGACCTCGCGCTCGCGCTCGGTGAGCCGCTCCAGCTCCTTGTGCTGCGGCTCCTTGCCGGCGGAGGGCAGCATCGGGGCGAAGCGGTCCAGGAGTCGGCGGGTCGTCGAGGGCGCCACCACCGCGTCCCCGCTGTGCACGGAGCGGATCGCGGTGAGGAGTTCACCGGGCGGCACGTCCTTGAGCATGAACCCGGAGGCGCCGGCCTTCAGCCCGGAGAAGGCGTACTCGTCCAGGTCGAAGGTGGTCAGGATCAGCACCTTGGGCGGGTTCTCGCCCTGGCAGATGCGGCGGGTGGTCTCCACCCCGTCCAGCTTCGGCATACGGACGTCCATCAGCACCACGTCGACCGCGGTCGCGGCCAGCACCTGAAGGGCCTCGACACCGTCGCCCGCCTCCGCGACGACCTCCATGTCCGGCTGGGCGGCGAGCACCATCCGGAAACCGGTGCGCAGCAGCACCTGGTCGTCGACGAGCATCACGCGGATCGTCATCGGGTCCTCTTCCGTTCCGTCAGCAGGATCGTTCAACAATTCATTCAACAGGTTGAGGCCGTGCAACAGGTCGTTCAACAATTCCTTACAGGTGTCAGTACTCGGCGTACGAAAGATCAGTGGGCGGGTTTCAGCGGCAGCAGGGCGCTGATGCGGAACCCGCCGCCCGGGCGCGGGCCCGCGTCCAGGGTGCCCCCGACCATGCCGACCCGCTCGCGCATACCGATCAGACCATGCCCCTGACCGTCGGCGCCGCCCTCCTCGTACAGCTCGTGCGGGGCGCCCTTGCCGTCGTCCTCGACGAGCAGCCCCAGACCGTCGTCGAAGTACACCAGCCGCACGCTGGCGCCCGTGTTCGGCCCCCCGTGCTTGCGGGTGTTGGTGAGCGCCTCCTGCACGATCCGGTACGCCGTCAGCTCGACGCCGCTGGGCAGCGGGCGCGGGGTGCCCTCGACCTTGAAGTCGACGGGCAGTCCGGACGTACGGCACTGCTCGACCAGGTCGTCGATCTGCTCGACGTCCGGCTGCGGAACGTACTCGCCGGCCTCCTTGTGCTCGCCCGTGCGCAGCACTCCCAGCAGGCGGCGCATCTCGGCGAGGGCCTGGCGGCCGGTGGAGGAGATCGTCTCCAGGGCCTTCTTCGCCTGGTCCGGCGCGGAGTCCAGGACGTAGGCGGCGCCGTCGGCCTGGACCACCATCACCGACACGTTGTGCGCGACCACGTCGTGCAGCTCGCGCGCGATCCGGGCGCGCTCGGCGGCGACCGCGACCTTCGCCTGGGCCTCGCGCTCCTTCTCCAGCCGGGCGGCCCGCTCCTCCAGCTGCGCGAAGTACGCGCGCCGGGTGCGCATCGAGTCGCCCAGCACCCAGGCCAGCGCGAACGGCACCGTCTGGAAGACCGCGATCGCGACCAGCCCGGCGGAACTGGTGTGCTCCTGGGGCCAGCGGATCTGCGACAGGGTCGCCGCGACCAGACCGGTGACCAGGGCGAAGCGGGAGGCCCAGCGGGCCCCGATCGCGGCGACCGTGTAGACGATCACCAGCATGGCGAAGTCGGCCACCACGGGCTCGATGTCGAGGACCAGCTGCGCGAGCCCCGTCGCCAGGATCAGGACGAGCATCTTCTCCGGCCAGCGGCGGCGCAGTGCGATCGGCACACACATGACGGCGGACACCGCCAGCGCGCCCGGGGCCGTCCCGTGCCGGCCCGACTCGTAGCTGGTACTCGCGATGCTCACGCCGCTCAGCCCCAGCAGGAAGACAGCCCA
The DNA here is from genome assembly GCF_024519455.1 of Streptomyces sp. STR69. Lineage (GTDB taxonomy): Bacteria > Actinomycetota > Actinomycetes > Streptomycetales > Streptomycetaceae > Streptomyces. The sequence goes on from NZ_JALJRY010000033.1 coordinate 53,874, forward strand.
GAAGGTGTCGACCCATGTCGGGTGTCTGCGGAGGAAGTCGTAGAGGCGCTGCACGTAACCCAGCGTAGGGAAGCGGGAAGTGTGCGGGGGTCAACCGGAGGATCGATCCGTATACGCCCGGCGTACTCCCCAAGGTGGAGGCCCGGTTGTCCTGTGCACTTAATCTGGCTCCGTGACGGACGACACTGCGGCCGGCTGGCGCGGTTGGCGGGCGGCGGCCGAGGAGGCGCTGTACGGGCCCGAGGGGTTCTACCGGAGGCCCGAGGGGCCCGCCGGGCACTTCCGTACGTCCGTGCACGCGTCGGCGCTCTTCGCCGGGGCCGTGGCACGGCTGCTGTGCCGGGTGGACGAGGCGCTGGACCGGCCGGCCGCGCTGGACCTCGTGGACCTTGGCGCGGGCCGCGGCGAGCTGGTGACCGGCGTGCTCGCCGCGCTGCCCGCCGAAGTGGCGGCACGCGTGCGTGCCTACGGCGTCGAGATCGCCGACCGCCCCGAGGGACTGGATCCCCGCGTCGAGTGGCTGAGCGACTCCCCGAAGGGGATCACCGGGTTGCTCTTCGCCAACGAGTGGCTGGACAACGTGCCGGCGGAGGTGGCCGAGGTGGACTCGGCCGACCTGCCGCGGCTCGTGCTCGTACGGGAGGACGGGACCGAGCGGCTCGGGGAGCCGGTCGCCTCTGCGGAGGCCGAGTGGCTCGCGCGGTGGTGGCCCCTGGCGCCCGAGGAGGGGCTGCGCGCCGAGATCGGGCTCCCCAGGGACACGGCCTGGGCGTCCGCCACCGCCACCGTCGACCGGGGACTCGCGGTCGCCGTCGACTACGCGCACACCGTCGACACCCGCCCCCCGTTCGGCACGCTCACCGGCTTCCGCGAGGGCCGCGAGACGGCACCCGTGCCGGACGGCTCCTGCGACATCACCGCGCATGTCGCGCTGGACGCCTGCGCGACGGCCGCGGCTTCAGCGGGCGCGCTCCCCGGCGCACGCCTGCTCACCCAACGCGCCGCCCTGCGCGCCCTCGGCATCACAGGCACGCGCCCCCCGCTCGCGCTGGCGTCCACCGACCCGGCGGGGTACATCCGCGCCCTCGCGAGCGCCGGAGAAGCCGCCGAACTCACCGCACCGGGCGGCCTGGGCGACTTCGGCTGGCTCGTGCATTCGGTTGGAATTCCGGACCCGCTGGACGAGCCGTAAAACGCCCCTACTTGTCGATGTCCCCGACCACGAAGAACAACGACCCGAGAATCGCCACCATGTCCGCCACCAGCGTTCCCGGCAGCAGCACCGCGAGCGCCTGGATGTTGTTGTAGGACGCCGAGCGCAGCTTCAGCCGGTACGGGGTCTTCTCGCCCTTGCTGACGAGGTAGTAGCCGTTGATGCCGAGCGGGTTCTCGGTCCACGCGTACGTGTGTCCCTCGGGCGCCTTGAGGACCTTCGGGAGCCGCTGGTTGATCGGCCCCGGCTCCAGCTCGGCGAGCCGGTCGAGACAGGCGTCCGCGAGGTCGAGCGCGTTGTGGGTCTGCTCCAGAAGCACTTCGAAGCGGGCGAGACAGTCGCCCTCCTGGCGCGTGACGACCTTGAGGGTGTCCTGGAGCTCGCCGTACGCGAGATACGGCTCGTCGCGCCGCAGGTCGAAGTCGACGCCCGAGGCGCGCGCGATGGGCCCGCTCACTCCGTAGGCGTGCACGGCCTCCGCGGACAGCGCGCCGACTCCCCGGGTGCGCCCACGGAAGATCTCGTTGCCGAGCACCAGGTCGTCGAAGCGGTCCATCCGGGAGCGCACGGCGGCGACTGCTTCACGCGCGCGGGAGGCCCATCCGGCGGGCAGGTCCTCCTTGAGGCCGCCGACGCGGTTGAACATGTAGTGCATACGCCCGCCGGAGACCTCCTCCATGACGTTCTGGAGGACCTCGCGCTCCCGGAACGCGTAGAACACCGGGGTGATACCGCCCAGTTCCAGGGGGTAGGACCCCAGGAACATCAGGTGGTTGAGCACCCGGTTCAGCTCGGCGAGCAGGGTGCGCGTCCACACCGCGCGCGGGGGCACCTCCATGCCGAGCATGCGCTCCACCGCGAGGACGACGCCCAGCTCGTTCGAGAACGCCGACAGCCAGTCGTGGCGGTTGGCGAGCATGATGATCTGGCGGTAGTCGCGCGCCTCGAAGAGCTTCTCGGCGCCGCGGTGCATATAGCCGATCACCGGCTCCGCGTGCTGGATGCGCTCGCCGTCCAGCACGAGCCGCAGCCGCAGCACTCCGTGCGTGGAGGGGTGCTGGGGGCCGATGTTGAGCACCATGTCGGTGCTCTCCGCGGCGCCGCCGATCCCGACCGTGGTCTCCGTCGTGGGAGTCATGGACACAGTCTCTCGTACGTACGCTTGCGCCATGGAAACGGGGACTGCCGCTCAGGACGACGCGGCGCGCGAGCCGGTGTGGACCGGGCTGCCGCCGGGGCTGCTGAAGATGCGACGGATGCTGCTGGTGGTGTGGCTGGGGGTGCTGGCCATGGCCCTGGGAGTGCCGCTGGGCCTGTTGGCCGGCCCGGGGTGGGCGGCGTTCGCGCTGCTGCCGCTCGGCGTCATGGCGTGGGGCTGGGTGGTCCTGGGCCGCAACTGGCGCTCCTGGCGGTACGCCGAGCGCGCCGACGACCTGCTGATCAGCAAGGGCGTGCTGTGGCACCACGAGACGATCGTGCCCTACGGGCGGATGCAGCTCGTGGAGGTGACCTCGGGGCCCGTGGAGCGGCATTTCGGGCTCGCGAGCGTGCAGCTGCACACGGCCGCCGCGGCGACCGACGCGACCATCCCGGGCCTCGACCCGGCCGAGGCCGAACGGCTGCGCGACCGGCTCACCGAGCTCGGCGAGGCCCGATCGGCGGGGCTGTGACGACGCCGGGCGCCGACAAGGACGTGCCCGGGGCCGCAGCGGTCGTACGGGAACAAGTGCCCGTGGTGGAGCGGCGGTTGCATCCGGTGACGCCGTTGCGCCGGGCGTGGGCGCCGGTCGCCGTCATCATCGGGTGGGCGGTCCACGACCCCAACCAGGCGCAGGAACAGCTGACCCGGCTGACCACCATCACCCTGCTGATCGCGCTGGCCGTGATCGTGCCGGCCGCCGGGCTGTACGGCTTCCTGACCTGGTGGTTCACCCACTTCGCGGTGACCGACACCGAACTGCGCATCCGTACCGGCCTGTTGTTCCGGCGCACCGCGCACATCCGGCTGGAGCGCATCCAGGCGGTCGACGTGACACAGCCGCTCCTCGCGCGCGTGGCGGGCGTCGCCAAGCTGAAGCTGGACGTCGTAGGGACGGACAAGAAGGACGAACTCGCCTTCCTCGGAGAGGGCGAGGCGCGGGCGCTGCGGGCCGAACTGCTCGCGCGGGCGGCCGGGTTCGCGCCCGAGACCGCCCACGAGGTGGGCGAGGCACCCTCCCAGCAACTGCTGCATGTGCCGGCCGGGGTCCTCGCGGTGTCCCTGGTGCTGACCGGCGCCACCTGGGGGTCGCTGGCCGCCGCACTCGTCGTACCGCCGCTGCTGTGGCTCGCCACCCACAGCGTGTGGACGGTCCTCGCGACCGCGCTGCCGCTGCTGGGCGCGGCGGGCGCGAGCAGTGTGGGGCGGTTCGTCGGCGAGTACGACTGGACGGTGGGCGAGTCCCCGGACGGGCTGCGCATCGACCACGGGCTGCTGGACCGCACGCACGAGACGGTGCCCCCGGGGCGGGTGCAGGCCGTGCGGATCGTGGAGCCGTTGCTGTGGCGGCGGCGCGGGTGGGTGCGGGTCGAACTGGACGTGGCCGGCTCGTCCAACTCCGTGCTGGTGCCGGTCGCGCCCCGCGAGATCGCCGAGTCGGTCGTCGCGCGCGTGCTGCCCGGTGTGACGGTGCCGTCGCGCCCGGAGCTGTCCCGGCCGCCGCGCAGGGCGGGTCGCTGCATGCCGCTGTGGTGGCGGGGCTACGGCCTCGCGGTCACCGACACGGTCTTCGTGGCCCGGCACGGGCTGCTGCGCCGCAGCACGGCGCTGGTGCCGCACGCGAAGGTGCAGAGCGTACGGCTCACGCAAGGGCCCTGGGCGCGGCTCTGGAGGCTTGCCGAGGTGCATGTGGACACCGGGGCCAACGCGACCGTGACAGCCCGTCTGCGGGACGCCGACGAGGCAGCGGAGCTGCTCCGTGCCCAGGCCGAACGCTCCCGGACGAGCCGCAGGGACGCCCGCCCGGACCGCTGGATGGCCTGACGGCCTGGTCCCCTGCCTTGGCCCGACGCCCGGTCAGGACCCGGTCAGGAGGCCGCGCTGCGCAGTCCGGGAAGGTTGATCTGCTCGGTCTCGTCGTGCGCCGTCAGGTCGATGACCTGGACCGCGCCGACACCCCGGGACCGCTCGTCGGCCGGCTTGAACTGCGCCTCGGCCTCCGCCTTGTGCACCGCCAGGGCCTCCTGGCCCACGACGTCGGCGAGATCCTCGTTCTGTACGGCGTCCATCTCGGCGGACGCCGCGCCCTTCTGCATGCCGAAGAAGTCGAACCCGCCCTCGATCGGCCGCCGTACGGGAGATGCCGGTACGACCGCCACCGCGGTCGGCACGGTGAAGTGGCCCGCCGGATGCGCGGGTTGGGCGGACTTTGCGGCCGGGGGGACGGCGGCCGCGTGCTCATGCCCGTCGACCGCCTCGGGCTTCCCCTCCGCCTCGTCCTCCTGCGCGGCCTCCGACTCGGCCGCGGGGCCGCCGGTGGCCTCCACCGGGGCGGGCTCGGCCGACGCGGAGTCGTCGTCCTTCGGCGCGGGCGCCGCGGACTCCGAGTCGTCGTCGAGGCGCACCAGCGCCGCCTGCGCCCGCAGGAACAGCTTGGACCCCTCCGGGGAGAACACCGGTGAAGCCGCCGGCTTCTTCTCCGCGACGGCCCCGGTCTCGGACTCCTCGTCGGCGTCCTCGGTCCCGTCGGTCTCGTCCTCGGCGTCCGTCCCGGACTCGACCGGGGCAGCCACAGCCTCGGTGTCGTCGGCATCGTCGTCCTGGAGATCCACGAGGTCCAGGTCCAGGTTCAGGTCCGCGTCCGCCGGGATCTCGGCGTCGCCGTCCTCCGGAACCGGCGGCAACGCGCGCGTGCCGGGTTCCGCGGCCTCTATCTCCAGCAGGCGGCGGCCCTCCAGGGCGCTGGCGCGCTCGGTCTCCGCCGTGGCGTACCGGCGCAGCAGCGCCGCGTGTTCGTTGCGCAGACCCGCGAGCTCCGTGCGCTTGGCGCGCAGCTTGTGCTCCAGCTTGACGCGCAGTTCGCGCGACTCGTCGAGGTCGGACTCAAGTTCGGCGAGCCGCTCCTCGTAGCGCCACTCGTCGCTCGTACGCGCGCGTACCAGGTCGGCGACCTGCTTGCCCGCCTGAGTGTCCCAGCGGCGCATGACGGCCGCCCCGACGAGCGCGGTCGCGGCGGCTATCGCGGCGACTATGCGCAGCGCGGCGGCTTGCGAGAAGACCCACGGCCCGAAGGCGCAGACGAGCGACACGCCTGCGATCGCCGAGGGAGGCAACAGCCGGTGCAACGGCGGGGAATGGCGGTGACGTCCACGTGGCATGGCCAGAAACTTACCGCGCGTAGGCGAATCATGGTGCCCCGCCCGGTAAAAACACAGCCACTCCTATTCTCTCGCCTCAGTCGAACGGTCACTTTCAGCCGTTACCGAGCCGTCCGCTCAACCACTCCAGGGTCGCCGGGATCTCCCGTCGCCAGGTGTTGAAGTTGTGACCGCCGCTGTCCAGGATGATCGACGCGATACGGGTGGAGTTGTTGGCCCGCACCTTGTCGATGAATTTCAGGGTGTCCTTGTAGTTGTGCTCCCCGGCCTTGCTGCTGGTGACGAGCAGTGAGGTGTCGGGCGCGGGCCGGTGCTTGAGGTACCACCACAGGTTCGCCTCGTTCCGCAGCGTCTCGTCTCCCTGGAAGAGGTCACCGGTGGTGGGGTCGATCGGCGCCTTGTAGTACGGCGAAAGGCCTGCGCCCGCCGCGTACACCCCGGGGTGGTGCATGGCGAGTTTCAGGGCGCAGTAACCGCCCGTGGAATCACCGACGATGCCCCAGGTCCCGGGTTTTTTGCCCACCCTGTAGTGGGCCGTCACGGCATCCGGGAGGTCCTTGGCGAAGAAGGACTCGGTCCGCGGTCCGCCCGGGACGTCCACGCACTCCGTGTCGCGCGGCGGCGCCACCGTGGGCCGCAGCATCACCAGGATCATCGGCTGCATCCGGCCGTTCTTGGCCAGCTGCAGTGCCGTGCGCGGGTAGTTGAGCTTGTCGACGAGCGCCTGGGCGGTGCCCGGGTACCCCGTGAGGACGACCGTCGCCGGGAACGTGCGCGTGCGGTACCGCGGCTGGAAGTACTCCGGCGGCAGATAGACGTAGGCGGGGGTGGCGATGTGGGTCGTACGGCCGACTATGTCGACGCGCTGCACCTGGCCCACGCTGCTCGGCAGGGAGGCGCCGCCCGGGGCGTCCACCCGCCGGGTGCCGACCACCTGGAGCGGGCCGTCGGCGCCGCGGAGCGCCGTGTGGTCGACGACCACGCCCTGGCCGGTCTCCCGGCCGAACAGGTCGGACCAGCTGGCGTAGAACCCGAAGGCCTGGTTGGCGCCGAGGCCGACCGAGACGAAGAGCACCAACTGCGTTGCCAGCAGCAGGCCCACGCGCCCGCTGACGGCTCGCCAGTTGCGCCGCGCCAGCCTCGGCCACAGCCATACCGTGCCGACGAACAGCAGCACGGCGCACACGAACGCCAGTGCCAGCACTTTGTTGCTCGTGAGTCCCATGAACTGTCCCCGCCTGCGCTTTCCGCCCTGGCGACACGCAACCTTCGCGCGCGTTTGCCCCGGGCTTTCCACTGCCTTTGAACCGGCTTTCCGGTGAGGAAGGAACCTCCTTCCCCTAGACACCGTCCTAGAGGGCGCAATGTCGCCGGATGCCCGAATCGGGCCCGGATCCAAGGTCTCTCGCAGAACTACGGGATGCGATGTCTGTCAGGATAGATGGGGAATTGTCGGGTGGGGTTCCGAGCCGGTCAGGCCGGGTCCGGCGCATAGTCCGAGGTCCGCGCCCCGAGGTCGTTCCCACGCTCGTCGCCAGGGCCTGCGCCCTTGTCGGCCTGCTGGACATCGCCGCGGGGGTGTTCCCGCGCTTCCGGCACAGCCGTATGCACACCATGGCGGAGGTGCTGCCGGGTGCGCTCGGCCCCTTCGCCGCGGCGCTCTCGCTCAGCGTCGGTGTACTGCTGCTGCTCCTCGCGCACGGGCTCAGGCGGCGCAAGCGCCGGGCCTGGCGTGCCGCGGTGGCATTGCTGCCGGCGGGCGCGGTGGCGCAGTTCGCGTACCGGCACTCGGTCATAGGAGTCGTGATCTCGGCCGCGCTGCTGGCGCCGCTGCTGATGCACCGCGACGAGTTCCGCGCGCTGCCCGACCCGCGCAGCAGGTGGCGTGCGCTCGCCAACTTCGTGCTCATGGGCGCCGGTTCCCTGGTTCTCGGACTGGTCATCGTCAGCGTCCACTCCAAGCGCATGGTCGGCGACCCGAGCCTGGCCGACCGGATCAGTCACGTCCTGTACGGCCTGTTCGGCTTCGAGGGCCCGGTCGACTACGTAGGGGCCACCTCCTGGACGGTCGCCTTCTCGCTGGGCGCGCTCGGCCTGCTCACCGCCGTGACGACGATCTACCTCGCCTTCCGGCCCGAACACCCGGCCGCGCGGCTCACCCCGGAGGACGAGACGCATCTGCGCGCCCTCCTGGAGAAGCACGGCCGCCGCGACTCGCTCGGCCACTTCGCGCTCCGTCGCGACAAGGCCGTCGTCTTCTCGCCCAGCGGCAAGGCGGCGGTGACGTACCGCGTCGTGTCCGGGGTGATGCTCGCCAGTGGTGACCCCATCGGTGACGTGGAGGCCTGGCCGGGTGCCATCGAGCGGTTCATGGACGAGGCGAAGGCCCACTCCTGGACGCCGGCCGTCATGGGCTGCTCCGAGACCGGCGGCGAGGTGTGGACCCGCGAGACCGGCCTCGACGCCCTCGAACTCGGCGACGAGGCGGTGGTGGACGTAGCGGATTTCTCGCTCGCCGGGCGCGCGATGCGCAACGTGCGCCAAATGGTGAAGCGCATCGAGCGGGCCGGCTACGAAACCCGGGTACGGCGTGTACGTGACCTCGGCGAGGGCGAGCTGGAGCGGATCCGGCTCGCCGCGGAAGCCTGGCGCGGCACCGACACCGAACGCGGCTTCTCCATGGCGCTCGGCCGCATCGGCGACCCCGCCGACGGCGACTGCTTCATCGCGACCGCCCACAAGGCCGACGAACAGCCGGGCGAGTACGGCGACCTGAAGGCGATCCTGCACTTCGTGCCCTGGGGCACCGACGGCATGTCCCTGGACCTGATGCGCCGCGACCGCGCGGCCGACCCGGGGATGAACGAACTGCTGATCGTCGCCTCCCTCCAGGCGGCGCCCAAGCTCGGCATCACGCGCGTGTCGCTCAACTTCGCGATGTTCCGCGCGGCCCTCGCCCGCGGCGAGAAGATCGGCGCGGGCCCGGTGCTGCGCGCCTGGCGCGGGCTGCTGGTCTTCCTGTCGCGCTGGTTCCAGATCGAGTCCCTGTACAAGTTCAACGCCAAGTTCCAGCCCCGCTGGGAGCCGCGCTTCGTCGTCTACCGCGCCTCAGGCGACCTCCCCCGCATCGGCTTCGCCGCGATGCAGGCCGAGGGCTTCGTCAACCTCGCCCTCCCCCTGCCCCGCTTCCTCCGCCGCCGTACGGCCATGGCTCCGGCCTGCGCCCACGGTCTCGCGGAACGGGATGTGCGGGCCGCTTGACCGATCGGGCCGGTCCGGGCGAGCACCCCGCCTCCGGGCGGGGCGCGACCGCCCGGACCGGCCCCTTCGCGTTCGGCCCACAGGACCGTCACCCCTCCCCCAAGGCCTACGCTGAACGCATGAGCAAGCAGAGCGGGCGCGGGCGCGTCGCGGGCCTCCCGGAATGGGACCGGTGCGCGGTCATGGGGGTCGTGAACGTCACCCCTGATTCCTTCTCCGACGGCGGTCGCTTCTTCGACACCACGGCAGCGGTCAAGCGCGGCCTCGGCCTGGTCACCGAGGGCGCCGACCTCGTGGACGTCGGCGGGGAGTCCACCCGCCCCGGCGCCACCCGCGTCGACGAGGCCGAAGAACTCAAGCGCGTCATCCCCGTGGTGCGGGGCCTCGCCTCCGAGGGCGTCACCGTCTCCGTCGACACCATGCGCGCCTCCGTCGCCGAACAGGCCCTCACCGCCGGCGCCGTCCTCGTCAACGACGTGAGCGGCGGTCTCGCCGACCCCGCGATGATCCCGGTCGTCGCCGCTTCGGGCGCCCCCTTCGTCGTCATGCACTGGCGCGGCTTCCTGGAGGGCGGCAACGTCAGGGGCGTCTACGACGACGTCGTCACCGAAGTCGTCGACGAACTGCACGCGCGCGTGGAGGCCGTTCTCGCCGGAGGCATCGCCCCCGACCGTGTCGTCGTCGACCCGGGCCTCGGCTTCTCCAAGGACGCCGAACACGACCTCGTCCTCCTCGCCCACCTCGACCGGCTGCTCGCCCTCGGCCACCCCCTGCTCGTCGCCGCCTCCCGCAAGCGGTTCCTCGGCCATGTCCTCGCCGGCCCCGAGGGAGCGCCCCCGCCCGCGCGCGAGCGCGACGCCGCCACCGCCGCCGTCTCCGCGCTCGCGGCGCACGCCGGCGCATGGGCGGTGCGCGTCCACGAGGTGCACGCCACTGCGGACGCCGTACGCGTCGCACGCGCCGTCGAGGGAGCGCGCGCCCTCGGCGCCCGCACGGCTTCGCGCATCAGCTCCGAGGGAGCCCGGTGAGCGCCCCCCACACCGACGTCGAACAGGTCGAACTCGCCAACACGGCGTTCTACGAGACCCTGGAGCGCGGCGACTTCGACGAGTTGTCCGACCTCTGGCTCACCCCGGCCGACCTGGGCGTCGACGAGGAGTACCACGACCCCGCGGACACCGGCGTGATCTCCTGCGTGCACCCGGGCTGGCCGGTGCTCACCGGACGCGGCGAGGTCCTGCGGTCGTACGCGCTGATCATGGCGAACACCGAGTACATCCAGTTCTTCCTGACCGACGTCCACGTCTCGGTGACCGGCGACACCGCGCTGGTCACCTGCACGGAGAACATCCTCAGCGGCGGCCCGGCCCCCGACGACAGCGACGAACTCGGCCCGCTCGTCGGCCAGCTCGTGGTCGCCACGAACGTGTTCCGGCGCACCCCCGAGGGCTGGAAGCTCTGGTCGCACCACGCGTCGCCGGTCCTGGCCGAAAACGACGAGGACGAAGGCGACGAGTCACCCTCCTGAGCGGGTAGGCGGCTCCAGAGGAGTCGGCCGGAACCCATCAGGACCAAGAAGTGGTTGGAATCACGAACCGGCGGGTAGGGGCGGCTACCGACCCATGAGCCGCCGGGTTCCCCGGGGGAAACGGTCGGCGAAACCTGCGGGCCCGGACGGCGCCCACGCCCTCGCGGCCCGGCACTGTCAGTGCCCGCAGGTAGATTCGTTCGAGGCCGGTGTACCGCCCGCACCCGGTACGAACCGGCCACCACCGACGATTGCAGGAGTGATTCGCGTGGATCGTGTCGCGCTGAGCGGCCTCAAGGCCCGCGGGTACCACGGCGTGTTCCCGAAGGAGCGCGAGGAGGGCCAGACCTTCATCGTGGACCTCGTCCTGGGCCTGGACACCCGGCCGGCCGCCGCCGACGACGACCTGACGAAGACCGTGCACTACGGCATCGTGGCCGAGGAGGTCGTGGCCGTCGTCCAGGGCGAGCCGGTCAACCTCATCGAGACCCTCGCCGAGCGCATCGCGCAGACCTGCCTGAAGCACGAAGGGGTGGAGGAGGTCGAGGTCCGCGTCCACAAACCGGACGCCCCGATCACCGTCCCCTTCGACGACGTGACCGTCACCATCACCCGGAGCCGAGTATGACCTTCTCGTTCACCGAGGGTCACAGCGACCCGACCGTCCAACCGGTACCCGCATCCGTAGTACGGCAGGTGGACGCCGCCGACACCACCCTCAGCAACCCCAGGCGTGCCGTCATCTCCATCGGCGCCAACCTCGGCAACCGCCTGGAGACCCTCCAGGGCGCCATCGACGCCCTGGAGGACACCCCCGGCGTCCGCATCAAAGCCGTGTCACCCGTCTACGAGACGGAGCCCTGGGGCGTCGAACCCGGCAGCCAGCCCTCGTACTTCAACGCGGTCGTCGTCCTCAAGACCACTCTGCCCCCGTCGTCCCTCCTGGAGCGGGCGCACGCGGTCGAGGAGGCCTTCCACCGGGTCCGCGAGGAGCGCTGGGGCGCGCGCACGCTCGACGTCGACATCGTCGCGTACGCCGATGTCGTCTCCGACGACCCCGTGCTGACGCTCCCCCACCCGCGCGCCCACGAACGGGCCTTCGTGCTCGTCCCCTGGCACGACGTGGAACCCGAAGCGCAGTTGCCCGGCCGCGGCGCGGTCGCCGCCCTCCTGGACGACATCACCCGTGACGGGGTCGCGCCGCGCAAGGACCTGGAACTCCGGCTGCCCGAGTAGTCGTTAAGGTCGAGACGACCACAAACGCCGAACGCCCGCCCCGGCGGACGGACGGGCAGGCCCATCGGGCCGGGGGAGCTGAAGGGACACCGTGAGAGAGCTGCGGATCAGGATGCTGGCCGGCGTGTTCGTCGTCGCCGGAGTGCTGTCCTGGGCGGGTGCGCGACTGTGGAGCGCTGTGGGGACCCTGCCCAGCGTCCCGCTGGCCGCCCCCGTCGTCCTCGCCGTGATCGCCGTCGTCCTGCTGGCCACGGCGCTCTCCCTGCGCGCCCGCCTCAAGGCACAGCGCGAGCGCCGCCCCGGCGCCAAGGGCGTCGACCCCCTGATGGCCGCCCGCGCGGTCGTCTTCGGTCAGGCCAGCGCCCTGGTCGCCGCCCTCGTCGCCGGCATGTACGGCGGCACGGGCGCCTACCTCCTGGAGTCCCTGGACATCCCGGCCCGCCGCGACCAGGCCATCTACGCCGGCTTCTCGGTCCTGGCGGGCATCGCGGTCATAGCGGCGGCGATGTTCCTGGAGCGCGTCTGCAAACTCCCGGAGGACGACGACAACAACACGGCGGGGGCGACACCGGTCACCTGATCGCACCGTTCACGAGAGGCGCCCCACAGGGGCGCGGGGAACTGCGCGATCAGCCACGACGGACCCGCACCCGAAGTGAACCGTCAGCGAGCCATGATCAAGCTCATCGCCTCATTACGGGTAGCCGAATCCCGCAGCTGCCCCCGCACAGCCGACGTGATGGTCTTGGCCCCCGGCTTCCGCACCCCCCGCATCGACATGCACATGTGCTCGCACTCGACGACGACGATGACACCGCGCGGTTCCAGGATCTCCATCAGGGAGTCGGCGATCTGCGTGGTGAGCCGTTCCTGCACCTGCGGCCGGCGGGCGTAGACGTCCACCAGCCGGGCCAGCTTCGACAGCCCCGTGATCTTGCCGTCGGCGGACGGGATGTAACCGACGTGGGCGACCCCGACGAACGGCACCAGATGGTGCTCACAGTTGCTCAGGACCTCGATGTCCTTCACGAGGACCATCTCGTCGTGCCCCAGGTCGAACGTCGTCGTCAGCACGTCCTCGGGCTTCTGCCACAACCCCGCGAATATCTCCTTGTACGCCCGCGCCACCCGCGCCGGCGTCTCCCTCAGCCCCTCACGATCCGGGTCCTCGCCGACCGCGATCAGGAGTTCTCGTACGGCGTTCTCGGCGCGCTTCTCGTCGAAGACGCCGATCGTTCCCTCGCCGTCCAGCGTCACGGGGTCGGTCATGTCGTGCCTCGTTCCTGTGCGGGTCACGCGTGTGCGGACACACGCCTCAGTTGCGGGCATATGGAAAAGCCGCGCCCCCCAGGCTAAATCCAGGGGGGCGCGGCTTCCATTTCGGGCCGTGTGAGACTCGCGTCAGTTCTCGGGGCGGTCCTCCGGGGCCTTCTCCAGCGTGGGAGAGGACTCGGCGGTCGCACCGGCGGTGATCGCGGGACCCGCGCCGTTCGACCCGTTCGTCAGTGACAGCTCCTTGGGGGAGAGCACCGGCGGGCGGGTGGACGGCGTACGGCGGGAGGAGCCGGTCCACGAGGGGCGGGCCGGGCGCTTCACGATGGGAGTGAAGACCTCGGCGATCTGCTCCTTGTTCAGCGTCTCCTTCTCCAGCAGCTGGAGCACGAGCGCGTCGAGCACGTCACGGTTCTCGACCAGGATCTCCCAGGCCTCGTTGTGCGCGTTCTCGATGAGCTTCTTGACCTCTTCGTCGACGAGCGCGGCGACCTCTTCCGAGTAGTCGCGCGGGTGCGACATCTCCCGGCCCAGGAAGGGCTCGGTGTTGTCGCCGCCGAACTTGATCGCGCCGAGGCGCTCGGTCATGCCGTACTGCGTGACCATCGCGCGGGCCGTGGCGGTGGCCTTCTCGATGTCGTTCGCGGCACCCGTGGTCGGGTCGTGGAAGACCAGTTCCTCGGCCGCGCGACCGCCCAGCATGTAGGCCAGCTGGTCCAGCATCTCGTTGCGCGTGGTCGAGTACTTGTCCTCTTCGGGCAGGACCATCGTGTAGCCCAGAGCACGGCCTCGGGAGAGGATCGTGATCTTGTGGACCGGGTCGGAGTTGGGGGAAGCCGCCGCGACCAGGGCGTGTCCGCCCTCGTGGTACGCGGTGATCTTCTTCTCCTTGTCCGACATGATCCGGGTCCGCTTCTGCGGGCCCGCGACCACACGGTCGATCGCCTCGTCCAGCATGGAGTTGTCGATCAGCTTGCGGTTGCCTCGGGCGGTGAGCAGGGCGGCCTCGTTGAGGACGTTGCTCAGGTCCGCGCCGGTGAAGCCCGGCGTACGGCGCGCGACGGCCGACAGATCGACGTCCGGTGCGACCGGCTTGCCCTTCTGGTGGACCTTGAGGATCTCCAGACGGCCCTGCATGTCCGGGCGGTCGACCGCGATCTGGCGGTCGAAGCGGCCGGGGCGCAGGAGGGCCGGGTCGAGGATGTCGGGCCGGTTCGTCGCGGCGATGAGGATCACGCCGCCCTTGACGTCGAAGCCGTCCATCTCGACGAGCAGCTGGTTCAGCGTCTGCTCGCGCTCGTCGTGACCGCCGCCGAGGCCGGCGCCGCGATGGCGGCCGACCGCGTCGATCTCGTCGACGAAGACGATCGCGGGGGCGTTCGCCTTGGCCTGCTCGAACAGGTCACGGACTCGGGAGGCACCGACACCGACGAACATCTCGACGAAGTCGGAACCGGAGATCGAGTAGAAGGGCACCCCGGCCTCGCCGGCGACGGCGCGGGCCAGCAGGGTCTTGCCGGTGCCGGGGGGGCCGTACAGGAGTACGCCCTTGGGGATCTTGGCGCCGACGGCCTGGAACTTCGCCGGCTCCTGGAGGAACTCCTTGATCTCGTGCAGTTCCTCGACGGCCTCGTCGGAGCCCGCGACGTCCGCGAACGTCGTCTTCGGGGTGTCCTTGGTGATGAGCTTGGCCTTGGACTTCCCGAAGTTCATGACTCGGGAGCCGCCGCCCTGCATCTGGTTCATCAGGAACAGGAAGACGACCACGATGAGGACGAAGGGGAGCAGGGACAGCAGGATCCCGACGAAAGCGTTCTGCTTCGTCGGCGACACCGTGTAGCCGTCCGGAATCTGCTTGTCCTGGTATTTGGTCTGCAGCGTGGACGCGAGGTCCACGCCCTGGTCGCCGATGTAGCTCGCCTGGATCTTGGAGCTGCCCTCGACCTTGGCGCCGCTCTTGAGCGTGACCTTGATGGTCTGCTCGTCGCCTGTGGTGATCTTGGCCGACTCGACCTTGTTGTCATTGATCGCCTGGACGACCTGGCCTGTGTCCACCGTCTTGTAGCCGCCGGACGAGCCGACGACCTGCATCAACACGACCACGGCAAGGACGGCCAGCACGATCCACATGACCGGCCCACGGAAGTATCGCTTCACGTCCATCCATACGGAGCGAATTCGCTCCGTCCCTCCTGCCATAGTGAGTTTGATAAAGACAGTTCTTCTGACCGTACCCCAGCAATGTTGCCCGAAGTCGCACGGGACGGCTGGGAGACGTGTCTGCATGCTCCAACGGCGCGAAACCCGCTGGGGTTCCCGATCGTCTTACAGGGCTTGGGCCGAGTGGCCCTAGCCGCCGTAGACGTGCGGCGCGAGCGTACCGACGAACGGGAGGTTGCGGTACTTCTCGGCGTAGTCGAGGCCGTATCCGACGACGAACTCGTTCGGGATGTCGAAGCCGACCCACTCCACGTCGATGGCGACCTTGGCCGCCTCCGGCTTGCGCAGGAGGGTGCAGATCTTCAACGAGTCGGGCTCGCGGGAGCCCAGGTTGGAGATCAGCCAGGACAGCGTCAGACCGGAGTCGATGATGTCCTCGACGATGAGGACGTGCTTGCCCTTGATGTCGGTGTCGAGGTCCTTGAGGATCCGCACGACACCGGAGGACTGGGTGCCCGCGCCGTACGACGACACGGCCATCCAGTCCATGGTGACGGGGGTGGACAGTGCCCGGGCGAGGTCCGCCATGACCATCACCGCGCCCTTGAGGACGCCGACGAGCAGCAGGTCCTTGCCCGCGTACTCCGCGTCGATCTTCGCGGCGAGCTCCACGAGCTTCG
The DNA here is from genome assembly GCF_024519455.1 of Streptomyces sp. STR69. Taxonomy (GTDB): domain Bacteria; phylum Actinomycetota; class Actinomycetes; order Streptomycetales; family Streptomycetaceae; genus Streptomyces. The sequence continues at coordinate 69,580 of NZ_JALJRY010000033.1, forward strand.
CGTCGATCTCTTCCTTGGTGATGAGCACCGACTGGAGGTCGTCACCCATGTCTTTCGCGTCCACCCGCATCACTTTCGGTCGTCCAACCGGCTACTACCTGGCCCCGCCCCCGGAGGCCCGGAGGGGGTGTCGATTCAGCCTTGCCGAATCACCAGTCTGCCACCCTGGCGCTGGGCGACGACCTTGCCCGGGAGATTGATGGCTCCCTGGCCGCGCCAGCCGGTGATCAGGCGGTCGACTTCCTCGATGTGCCGGGCGAACAGCGAACCGGCCGGGGCGCCTGCCTGGATGGCGGCGCGGCGCAGGACGCGGCGGCGCACGGCGGGCGGCAGGGCGTAGAGCTTGGCGCACTCCAGGAGGCCGGTGGCGTCCCGTACGGAGGCCTCGGCCTGGCTGGCCCAGGTGTCGAGGGCGTCGGCGTCGTCCCGGGAGAGCTGCGCGGTACGGGCGAGCGCTTCTACGACCCCTTTGCCGAGCGCCTTCTCCAGGGCGGGCAGGCCTTCGTGGCGCAGCCGGGAGCGGGTGTAGGCGGGGTCGGCGTTGTGCGGGTCGTCCCAGACGGGCAGCGACTGGACCATGCAGGCCTTGCGGGCGGTCTGCCGGTCGAGCTGGAGGAAGGGGCGGCGGTAACGGCCGTCGGCCCCCGAGACCGCGGCCATTCCGGACAGGGAGCGGATGCCGGAGCCGCGGGCGAGGCCCAGCAGGACGGTTTCCGCCTGGTCGTCGCGGGTGTGGCCGAGCAGGACGGCGGCGGCGCCGTGGCGGGCGGCGCAGGCGTCGAGGGCGGCGTAGCGGGCGTCCCGGGCGGCTGCCTCGGGGCCGCCCTCGCGGCCCACGGTCACGGCGGTGGCCTCGACGGGGTCCAGGCCCAGTTCGCGCAGGCGCAGGACGACCTCGTCGGCGCGCAGGTCGGAGCCTGCCTGGAGGCCGTGGTCGACGGTGATGCCGCCGGCCCGGATGCCGAGTTTGGGTGCTTCGAAGGCGAGGGCGGAGGCGAGCGCCATGGAATCGGCGCCGCCGGAGCACGCCACGAGCACGAGCGGCGAGGGCGGGCGCTCGTGCGGGGTGTGCCGGGAGGCGCCGACGGTCTGCAGGGCCTCGTGGTCGGTGAGGATGTCGTGGAGGACGCGGCGGACCGCCAGGCGTATCGCCGCGACCGCAGGATGGGGACCCATGTCCGGTTCCCTTCATGAAGTTTTCGGGGGGTTGGCCCGAGATTCGGTCACTCAGAGTGTGTAGATGGTGACAGAACCGGGGCGTTCCCCGAGCATCGCACGCCTACCCATCGCTCACGGTCCCTCGGACGGGTGATTGCGGGGGCGTTCGCCTGCCGTCGGCCGAATCCGTTTCACCACATCCGCGACCGGTTCACGACTCGGCCTTGCGGTGCACCCGCGCGACCCAGTCCGCCGGTTTGGCGATCTCCGTCTTCGTCGGCAACGTGTTCGGGGAGGTCCAGACACGGTTGAAGCCGTCCATGCCCACCTGTTCGACGACCGCGCGTACGAACCGCTCGCCGTCCCGGTACTGCCTCAGCTTGGCGTCCAGGCCCAGCAGTTTGCGCAGCGCCGAGTCCAGCCGGGAGGCGCCCTTGGCGCGCCGCTGCTGGAACTTCTCGCGGATCTCCGCGACGCTCGCCACCACGTCCGGGCCGACGCCGTCCATCACGAAGTCGGCGTGCCCCTCCAGGAGGGACATCACGGCGGTGAGCCGGCCGAGGATCTCCCGCTGCGCGGGCGTCTGCACGATCTCCACCAGGGACCGGCCCTCGTCGTCCTCCTCGCCCTCGGGCCGGCCGCCGGCCAGCGACTGGGCGGCCTCCCGGATGCGCTCCAGGACGGTCATGGGGTCGACCTCGGTCTCCCCCAGGAACGACTGGATCTCGCCCTCCAGGTGGTCACGCAGCCAGGGCACGGCCGTGAACTGCGTGCGGTGCGTCTCCTCGTGCAGACACACCCACAGACGGAAGTCGTGGGGCTGTACGTCGAGTTCGCGCTCCACGTGCACGATGTTCGGCGCGACCAGCAGCAGCCGCCCGCCCTTCGCCCCCGCCGGCAGTTCGCGGGTGGCCGGGGCGAACGTCTCGTACTGGCCGAGCACGCGCGAGGACAGGAACGACAGCAGCATGCCCAGCTCGACACCGGTCACCTTGCCGCCGACCGCGCCGAAGACCGCGCCGCCCGGGGTGTTGCCCCGCCGCTCCTGCATCTTGTCGAGCAGCGGCTTGAGGATCTCCCGGAACCCGGCGACGTTCGCCCGCACCCAGCCGGGGCGGTCGACCACCAGGATCGGGGTGTCGTGGATGTCGTCCGTACCCATCCGGGTGAATCCCCGGACGTGTTGCTCCGAGGCCTTCGCATGCCGGCGCAGCTCCGCGACGACGGCCCGGGCCTCGTCACGGCTCACCTCGGGGCCCGGCCGCACAAGTCGGGTCGCGGTCGCCACCGCGAGATTCCAGTCGACCATCTCGGCACCACCGATGCTCGTCATGCGTCAACCGTACGTGAGCGCTGCCGCTTGGGGCAGGGCACGACGGTCGGCAGGTGTGACGGCCTGTCCGAACGGCGCCGTCAGCGGTCCTGACTGCAGCCGCAGGCCGCCAGCGCCGTTGCCGTGTGGTCCAGGGCTGCCTGGGCCTCCAGGGTGTTCGTCGTGTCGGAGGCCAGGAAGGCGAAGGCCAGGAGTTGGCCGTCCTTGTCCACGACCGTGCCCGCCAGCGTGTTGACGCCCGTCAGGGTGCCGGTCTTGGCGCGTACGACACCTGCCGCGCCCGTGGCGTCCGTGTAGCGGGTCGTCAGGGTGCCGGTGAAGGCGGCGATGGGGAGGCCGGTGAGGACCGGGCGGAGTTCGGGGTGGGCCGGGGCGCCGGCCTTGACGAGGAGGGCGGTGAGGAGGTCGGCGGTGAGACGGTCGTCGCGGTTCAGGCCGCTGCCGTCGTTGAACACCGCTCCCTTGACCGGGAGTTGAAGCTTCGTCAGCTGGGCGGCGATCGCCGCGGCGCCCCCGTTGAAGTCGGCGCGCCTGCCCGTCGCGACGGCGGTCTGGCGGGCCAGGGCCTCCGCGATGTCGTTGTCGCTGTTGGTCAGCATCCGCTCGACGATGTCGGACAGGGGCGGCGAGGAGACCGAGGCGAGGGTGTCCGCGCGGCCGGTCGCCTTCGAGGGACCCGGAGACGTGGTCCTGATGCCGTGCTCCTCCAGGAAGCCCGCGAACTTCTTGGCCGCGTCCGTCGCCGGGTCCGTCACACGCCGCACCGGACCGCTGGAGGAGTCGTCGGTACGGCCCTCGTCGGCCGTCAGGGCGCTGACCGGGGCGAGGTTGTCGTTGGCCCCGATCGGGTGGAGTTCGGAACCGGCGTACAGGGTCGTGTCGTACGACAGCGTCACCTCGCGCACGCCGCGCTTCTTCAGGGCGGCGGCCGTGTCGTCGGCCAGGGTGCGCAGGCTGGCCCAGCCCTCGGCGTCCTTGTGGGCGGTCAGGGTGGGGTCGCCGCCGCCGACCAGGACGAGTTCCTTGGTGTCGGGCTCCAGGGCGGTACGGGTGGTGAAGCGGTGGTCGGCGCCCATCGCGGAGAGCGCGGCCACGGCGGTGGCGATCTTCGTGGTCGAGGCCGGGGTCAGGGCGTCGTCGGCGCCCACTCCGTAGATGCGCTTTCCGGTCGACACGTCCACCACGGCGGCCGTGTGGCGGGTGCCGAGCGCCGCGCTGTCCAGGAGGGGGTTCAGGACGTCCGCGAGGGCCGTGCCGGTCGGCGCGGACTTCACCGTGCTCGCGGAGCCGCCGAGGGCGACCAGGACGGATGCGGCGCTGGGCGCGGGTCGGGGTGCCTTGGCGGACGTATCGGAAATACGGCCGTGATCTACGCCACCTGAACGTTCCTGTGCGACTGCGTGGTCCCGCTCGGCCGTACGCTGACCGGAGGAGTCCCAGGGACCGGCGGCGGTCACCACGACGGCGGCCAGCGCCATCCCTGCGGTGGTGGCGACGGCGGTGAACCGCCAGGTTCTGTCGGGCCGCGGCAACTTCGCGATCCGCGGTGACACGGTTCGGACGAGCCGGGCGACCTGCGGTGACACTGCGTCAGTGAGTCGCGTGACCCGGGGTTTCACGGCCTGGTTGATCCGTACGACCTGGGGCTTCACGGCTTGCTTGACCCGTGTGACCTGCGGTTTCACGGATTGCGCGGCCCGCTTGAGACGGGGCCGGACGGCTCGCGCGACCCGCGCCACTTGCGGTCTCGCGGCCCGCCAAGGCCTCAGCTCCGGCACGACCACCAGCCCCTTTCGCGATCACACACCTGCGTGAGGGACACTTAACCACCAGAACTATGTGCTGATCATGGAGGAGCCACCGGTGGAGTTCGACGTCACGATCGAGATCCCGAAGGGTTCGCGGAACAAGTACGAGGTGGACCACGAGACCGGTCGGATCCGCCTGGACCGTCGACTCTTCACCTCGACCAGTTACCCGGCCGACTACGGCTTCGTCGAGAACACTCTCGGCGAGGACGGCGACCCGCTGGACGCGCTGGTCATCCTGGAGGAGCCGACCTTCCCCGGCTGCCTCATCAAGTGCCGCGCGATCGGCATGTTCCGGATGACCGACGAGGCCGGCGGCGACGACAAGCTGCTGTGCGTCCCGGCGTCCGACCCGCGTGTGGAGCACCTGCGTGACATCCACCACGTGTCGGAGTTCGACCGCCTGGAGATCCAGCACTTCTTCGAGGTCTACAAGGACCTGGAGCCCGGCAAGTCGGTCGAGGGTGCCAACTGGGTGGGCCGTACGGACGCCGAGGCGGAGATCGAGCGCTCGTACAAGCGACTGAAGGAGCAGGGCGGCCACTGAGCCCCCTGTCCGTAGACGGGCCGCACGCACACACGCGTGCGGCCCGTTTGCATGTCTGTGCGCATACTGAGGATCACCGGAGGTGTCGTACAGGGAGTGCTACGGAGTGACGGAAGCGGAGGACCGCAAGCCGCAGTCGGACGAGGCCAAGAGCGCGTTCACGGCGCCCTCGGGCGTCACGGCGGCTGACGGGGAATCGTCCACGACGTCCGAGTTCGCCGTTCCGCAAGGGCTCGACGTGACGGCACCGACCGCCGACGAGTCCGAGGGATCGGCGTTCAGTCCGCCCAGCACCTACAGCGCCAGAGAGGCGCCGCCCGCCTTCACCCCGCCGACCGGGATTCCCCTCGTCAGCCTCACCAAGGACGTGCCCTGGCAGGACCGGATGCGCACGATGCTGCGCATGCCGGTGACCGAGCGGCCCGCGCCGGAGCCGGTGCAGAAGCCGGACGACAGCGGCCCCGCCGTACCGCGCGTGCTCGATCTGACGCTCCGCATCGGCGAGTTGCTGCTCGCGGGCGGGGAGGGCGCGGAGGACGTCGAGGCGGCGATGTTCGCGGTCTGCCGCTCCTACGGCCTCGACCGCTGCGAGCCGACGGTCACCTTCACCCTGCTGTCGATCTCTTATCAGCCCTCCCTGGTCGACGATCCGGTCACCGCGTCCCGGACCGTACGGCGACGGGGCACCGACTACACGCGGCTCGCGGCCGTGTTCCGCCTGGTCCAGGACCTCAGCGACCCGGAGACGGCACTCTCCCTGGAGGACGCCTACCGGCGGCTCGCGGAGATGCGCCGCAACCGGCACCCGTACCCCGGCTGGGTGCTGACCGGGGCCAGTGGGCTGCTCGCGGGCGCCGCCTCCGTACTCGTCGGCGGTGACATCGTCGTGTTCTTCGCCGCCGCGCTCGGCGCGATGCTCGGCGACCGGCTGGCGTGGCTGTGCGCGGGGCGCGGGCTGCCGGAGTTCTACCAGTTCACGGTCGCCGCGATGCCGCCCGCCGCGATAGGAGTCGCCCTCACGGTCGCGGACGTCGATGTGAAGGCCTCCGCGGTCATCACCGGCGGGCTGTTCGCGCTGCTGCCCGGGCGGGCCCTGGTGGCGGGCGTACAGGACGGACTGACCGGCTTCTACATCACCGCGGCGGCCCGGCTCCTGGAGGTCATGTACTTCTTCGTCGGCATCGTGGCCGGCGTGCTGACCGTCCTGTACTTCGGCGTGAAGTTCGACGCCCAGCTCAACCCGGACGTGGCCCTGGGCAACTCCAATCGCCCCCTGTGGCAGATCGGCGCGTCCGTCCTGCTGTCCCTGACCTTCGCCGTCCTGCTCCAGCAGGAACGATCCACCGTCCTGCTCGTGTCCCTCAACGGGGGCGTCGCCTGGACGGTCTACGGCGCGATGCACTACGCCGCCAAGATCTCGCCGGTCGCCTCTACGGCCGTCGCGGCGGGGCTCGTTGGACTCTTCGGGCAGCTGCTGTCCCGGTACCGGTTCGCGTCGGCGCTGCCGTACACGACCGCGGCGATCGGGCCCCTGTTGCCAGGGTCGGCCACGTATTTCGGGTTGCTGGCAATCGCTCAGAACGAGGTCGACAAGGGGCTGGTGTCGTTGGCCACGGCGGCATCGCTCGCGATGGCCATCGCGATCGGTGTCAATCTGGGGTCGGAGATCTCGCGGTTGTTTCTGCGGGTGCCGGGGGCGTCCGCGGGGGCTCGGCGGGCCGCCAAGCGGACTCGGGGGTTCTGAGCGCCTAGTAGCGCGGGGAGCCTCGTGCGCTGGCGGGTGCGGGTCCGTTGTGGCTGGTCGCGCAGTTCCCCGCTCCCCTTTCGGGCGCGTTGCAGCTGGGTCTGCTAGTAGCCCTGGTTCTGGTTGTCGTACGGCGGGTACTGCTGGTTGCCGTACTGCTGATTGCCGTACGGCTGCTGCTGGTACGTCTGCTGCTGTTGGGGCTGGGCGTAGTACTGGTCGTAACCGTTGTTCTGGTCGTAGCCGTTGTTTTGCTGCTGGGGCTGCGGCTGGGGCTCGTCGATGCGGCGGAGTTGCGTCGTCGAGTCGTCCATGATGACCGGGAACGGCTGGGTCGCGGCCGGGTCGGCAGGCTGCTCTTCGCGCCCCTGGGGGGCCTTCTTCGCCTTGGAGCGGGCGCGCAGGAACTCGATGATGATCGGGACCACGGAGACGAAGACGATCAGGATCAGGATCGCTTCGATGTTCTTGTGGACGAAGTCGATGTTGCCGAGCCAGGAGCCGAGCAGGGTCACGCCCGCGCCCCACAGGACGCCACCGATGATGTTGAACGTGAGGAACGAGCGGTACTTCATGCCGCTGACGCCGGCGATGATCGGCGTGAAGGTGCGCACGATGGGCACGAAGCGGGCCAGGACCAGGGACTTGGGGCCGTACTTCTCGAAGAACTCGTGCGCCTTGACCACGTTCTCCTGCTTGAAGAGGCGTGAGTCCGGGCGGCTGAAGAGCGAGGGGCCGACCTTCTTGCCGAAGACGTAGCCCGCCTGGTCGCCGAGGATCGCGGCGACGCAGATCAGCGCCACGGCCGCCCACAGCGGGAAGTCCAGGGTCCCTGCGGTGATCAGCAGGCCGCAGGTGAACAGCAGCGAGTCACCCGGCAGGAAGAACCCGATGAGCAGGCCGGACTCCGCGAAGACCACGAGCAGGAGGCCCCAGATCCCGAACCGGTCGAGCATGGTGTTCGGGTCGAGCCAGCTCGGGCCGAGGGCGAGCGTCATCACGGTTCCGGGCTCCTGAGGGGTGGAGGGATACGGCGTCGTCCAGGCAAGGCCGCACAAAGCTATCAACGCAATGTGTCCGCCCCAGGTTCCACCGGTGTCTCCAGGATGCACTGTGCGCCGCATAGGACAAAGCTGTGAGCCATGGGTATCGACGAATACGGCGGCGGCCAGGGGCCGCAGGCCGATGTGCTGGTCGTCACGACGAACGACGTTCCGGGGTACCGGGTCGAGCAGGTGATCGGCGAGGTGTTCGGGCTGACCGTGCGCTCACGGCATCTCGGCAGCCAGATCGGCGCCGGTCTGAAGTCGATGGTCGGCGGTGAACTGAAGGGGCTCACCAAGACCCTTGTGCAGACCAGGAACCAGGCCATGGAGCGGCTCATCGAGCAGGCACGCGCGCGTGGCGCCAACGGCGTCCTGGCGTTCCGTTTCGACGTGACCGAGGCGGCGGACGTGGGCACCGAGGTGTGCGCCTACGGGACGGCGGTGGTGCTGGCCCGGGTGTAACGAGTGCTCCCGGCACTCCTCCTAGTACTCCAGTGCGACTTCGTGATCTACGTCTCTGAGCTGCTGGTGAGTCGTCGTCGGTAGTGGCAGCGTCTGGCCTGTGCTTGGTGGAGTCTGCGCCAGATCGACCAGGCCAACAGGCTGCCGGAAGGTGCGGTCGGCCGCCTGAAGAATGTGGCGATGAGGTGACGTATCTCCGGGATGGTCAGGTCGATCGGGTCACTGCTGCGGACTGGACGGTCCGGGTCCGTGGTGCCCGGGTTGGGCTTCGCGCTGACGGCGACAGCGGTGAGGAAGGCCAGTGCGAGCATGGCCAGGGTGATGTGGCGGTGCCAGGAGGTCCAGTGACGGACCTGGTAGTGGTCCAGGCCGACCTGGCCTTTTGCGGCTTGGAAGCACTCCTCGATGCACCACCTGATCCCAGCGACGCGCACGAGCGCGGACAGCGCCACCTCGCCTGGTGACCAGCACAGGTAGAAGGCGAGTTCGCCGGTTGCGGGGTTGCGGGGTTGCGGCGGATCAACAGGCACCGGTTCCTGTCGGCGCCGGTCTGCACCCACGCCCAGTCGTAGTAGCGCGGGCCCTTCGCTCCGGCGCCGGCGCTCTGCCGGTGCCAGGCGTCCCGGGGCAGGGTGGCAGCCACACCGTCGGCCCGCGCCACCGTGCGGTCCTGGTTGATCCGCACCCTGGTGGTGCAGGCGACCGCCAGGACGTAGCCGATCCCGCGCGCCTCCAAGGCGGAGCGAAGCTGGGGGTCCTGGCCGTAGACCTCGTCTCCCGTCACCCAGGAGGAGGCGCACCCGGCGTCCAGGGCCGCTTCGATCATCTGGAGGGCCAGGCGGGGCTTGGTGGCGAACTCGACCTGCTCGGGAACGCCGGAGCCCGACCGGAGCTCGGGATCCCGGCACCAGGTGTGCTCAGGGAGGTAGAGCCGACGGTCGATCAGGGCCCGTCCCCGCGACGACGCGTAGGCGAGGAACACTCCGACCTGGGCATTTTCGATCCGTCCGGCAGTGCCGGTGTACTGCCGCTGCACGCCCGCCGAATGGAGGCCCTTCTTCAAGAACCCCGTCTCGTCCACGACCAGCACACCGTCATCGCCGAAGTGGTCCAGCACGTAGGAACGGACCTCGTCGCGCACCTCGTCGGCGTCCCAGCGTGAGCTTCGCAGCAGTCGCTGCATCGCGCCGGGGCGGGCATGGCCGGCTTCCTCGGCCAACTGCCAGCAGTTCTTGCGTTCGACGCCGGACAGTAGTCCGAGGACGAACGCCCGTGCCGTCGCCCTCGGTTCCACTCGTCGGAAACGGCCCGCGATGCGAGCCATGGCCTGGTCGAACATCACCCGCCAGCGGGCCGGGTCTACGCTTTGGCCCGCGGCCATCGCACCATCTTCAGAAGTCCACACAACCTCTGATGATCACGCGGTGGCCGCTTCCGTACCGGCCCCTGCCGCCAACTGGTGCCAGGCATGGCTGCATCCGCCGGCGCAGAACCGCTCCCGGCGGCGCTTGTCCGCCACCCCCAGCAGCGCGACCAGCAACCGAAACGCCTTCACGCGTTCGTCCTGCGGCAGATTGATGATCTTTGTGAGCTGCCCGGCCAACTGCCCACGCGTGATCAGCACCGCCGGGGTGTGCGTCGGCCGGATACCGGCGACTCGCACGCTCTCGGGCCCGTCCTCCACCGTCGCGCGCGCCTGAATGCAGTGTCCGCCCAGATCCCGAAGGACTTCAAACTGGTCCTCGGAGGGCAGGGCTTCGAACCACTCGACACCCTGCCCGAGCGGGCGCAGCCCCTGCGCGAGTTCGTTCAACATGACCGTGCGCTCGTCCATCCGCCCACCTCCGCGACTCGGCTGAGGCCCATAGACCCCGTGGGTCATCGAACCAGATCGCGAAGTATGACTGGAGTACTAGGAGGAGTGCCGGGACGCGTTCGCCAGGATCGCGTCCCTGAGGTGTTCGGCCAGACCCGGGGCCATGGAGTCGTAGAACGCCTTGAAGCGCTCGTCGGAGACGTACATCCCGGCGAGGCAGACGTGCATCTCGTAGGAGCACGCGTAGAACCAGCGGTCGATGTGGAGCCTGTGTTCCTCGGCCAGGTCCAGGGCCTCCTCGGCGGTGGGTGGTTGGCCGACGGTCACCAGGGTGGCGTAGCGCTCGCTCCAGTCGTCGACCTCGGCCTGGAGTCGTTTCCAGTCGGCCTTGGTGTAGCGGGCGGCCCGGCGCTGCGACTCGGCATAGGAGTCGGTGCCGCCCCAGCGCTGTTCGGCCTCTTCGGCGTACTGCTCGGGGTCCTTGTCGCCGAAGACCTCGAAGCGTTCCTCGGGGGTGAGGTTGATGCCCATAGTGCGTGCCTCCATGGCGTGTTCCACGGCCTCGGCCATCTTCTGGAGCTTCTCGATCCGGGCGGTCAGCAGCTCGTGCTGCCGGCGCAGGTGTGCGCGCGGGTCCGTCTCCGGGTCGTCGAGCAGGGCCGCGACCTCGTCGAGCGGGAAGCCGAGTTCCCGGTAGAACAGGATCTGCTGCAGCCGGTCGAGGTCCGCGTCGCCGTAGCGCCGGTGGCCCGCGTGGCTGCGCCCGCTCGGGACGAGCAGGCCGATGTCGTCGTAGTGGTGCAGCGTTCGCACGGTGACCCCGGCGAACCCGGCGACCTGCCCCACGGAGTAGGAGTCCTGTCCTACGGAGTGGCTCATTTCCGCTCCTTTCTCTGTCGCGCTCCACGGTGGGGCCTCACGCCACGTGAGGTGCAAGCCTTCACGCTCCCCAGACGTTCGACCTCAAGATGTTGGGTCCGTTTTGCCCGCTTATGGTGAGCGCGTGGCCCAGGACAGCGCGCAACAGGCACCCGTTGCCCCTACGACCCCGGCGCGCGCCCTGCTGCCGTTGATCGTCCCCGCCCTGGTCGTGGGCGTGCTCGCGAGTCTGCTCTTCCTCGGGGTGAGCGAGGCGGCGGAGCGGCTCCAGCACGTGCTGTGGAAGAACCTGCCCGACGCGCTCGGCATCGGCCGCTACTCGGTGCTGTGGATGCTCGTCATGCTGACGGCGACCAGCATCGTGGTCGGCATCGTGGTGTGGAAGGTGCCCGGTCACGCCGGTCCCGATCCGGCCACGACCGGCCTGGAGGCCGTACCGCTGCCGCCCAGGGTGCTGCCGGGCCTGCTGCTGGCGACCGCGCTGATGCTCGCGGGCGGACCGAGTCTCGGCCCGGAGAACCCGATCATCGCCGTGAACGTGGGACTCGCCCTGTGGGCCGGACGCAGGCTTGCACCCCGGGTGCCGGGCGGGGTGTGGGGTGCGCTGGCCGAGTCGGCGACGATCGGGGCGCTGTTCGGGACGCCGGTCGCGGCGGCCCTGCTCATCTCGGAGGCGCTGGCCGGCCGGAACACCAAAGGCGCCCTCTGGGACAACGTGTTCGCGCCGCTCGCCGCGGCCGGGGCGGGCGCCATGACGACCACCCTGGTGGCCCACCCGAGCTTCGACCTGCACCTGCCCGCGTTCGGCAGACCGGGATGGGGCGATCTGCTCGCAGCCCTCGTACTGGCACCACTGGCCGCACTGCTCGGAATGACGGCGGTCTACCTCTTCCCATACGTCCACGGCGCCTTCTCCCGCCTCCGACACCCCATGCTGGCGCTTCCGGCCGGCGGACTGGTCCTGGGCCTTCTGGCAGCCGTGGGCGGCCATCTGACGCTCTTCAAGGGACTGGACGAGGTCGGGGCACTCGCAGCGGATCCCGAGGGCTGGTCGGCCGGACGGTTCGCGACGATGACGGCGGTGAAGCTGGCCGCGCTGGTGGTCGCCGCGTCCTGCGGCTTCCGGGGCGGCCGGATCTTCCCGTCGGTGTTCATCGGCACCGCGTTCGGCCTCTTCGCCCACGCGGTCGTGCCCGCGGTGGATCCAGCACTCGCCGTCGCCGCAGGCGTGCTGGGCATGCTCCTCGCGATCACCCGGCAGGGCTGGGTGAGCCTGTTCACGGCCGCCGTCCTGGTGGCCTCGCCGGCGATCCTCGCCCTGCTCTGCATCGCCTCGCTGCCCGCCTGGCTGCTGGTGACCGGGCGACCGCAGATGCAGTTGCGCCCGGACGGAACTCCGGTCCGCTGATACCCGTTGATCCTTTTGATTCTTTCCGCAGGAGGCACGAGCATGCCGTTGCACAAAGGTCCCGAGCAGCCCGACGAACGCCCCATGTCGGTGAACCCCTTCTACGGGGAGGCCAATCCGGTCGGCGGCATGACCGAGGCGCCCCCCAAGCACCGCCTCCCGGACGCGCCGCTGCCGCCGATGACGGCGGCTCAACTCGTGCACGACGAGCTGATGTTGGACGGCAACTCCCGCCTCAACCTGGCGACTTTCGTCACCACCTGGATGGAGCCGGAAGCCGGCGTCCTGATGGCGGAGTGCCGGGACAAGAACATGATCGACAAGGACGAGTACCCACGCACGGCCGAGCTGGAAAAGCGCTGCGTGGCGATGCTCGCCGACCTGTGGAACGCCCCGGACCCGTCGGCCGCCGTCGGCTGTTCGACGACCGGTTCCAGCGAGGCCTGCATGCTCGCCGGCATGGCCCTGAAGCGCCGCTGGATGCAACGGAACAAGGACCGCTACCCGGCCGCCCGCCCGAACCTGGTGATGGGTATCAACGTCCAGGTCTGCTGGGAGAAGTTCTGCAACTTCTGGGAGGTCGAGGCCCGCCAGGTCCCCATGGAGGGCGACCGCTTCCACCTCGACCCACAAGCAGCGGCCGAGCTGTGCGACGAGAACACGATCGGCGTCGTCGGCATCCTCGGCTCCACCTTCGACGGCTCCTACGAACCGATCGCCGACCTGTGCGCCGCCCTGGACGCACTCCAGGAGCGCACGGGCCTCGACATCCCGGTACACGTGGACGGCGCGTCCGGCGCCATGGTCGCCCCCTTCCTGGACGAGGACCTGGTCTGGGACTTCCGCCTCCCGCGCGTGGCCTCGATCAACACCTCGGGCCACAAATACGGCCTGGTCTACCCGGGCGTCGGCTGGGCCCTGTGGCGCGACAAGGAGGCCCTCCCCGAGGAACTCGTCTTCCGCGTCAACTACTTGGGCGGCGACATGCCCACCTTCGCCCTCAACTTCTCCCGCCCCGGCGCCCAAGTAGTGGCCCAGTACTACACGTTCCTCCGCCTCGGCCGAGAGGGCTACCGAGCCGTACAACAGTCGACCCGCAACGTGGCCCAAGGCCTGGCAGACCACATCGAGGCCCTGGGCGACTTCAAACTCCTCACCCGGGGCGACGAGTTGCCGGTCTTCGCCTTCACCACCGCCCCCCACGTCCAGGCCTACGACGTGTTCGACGTCTCCCGCCGCCTCCGGGAACGCGGCTGGCTGGTCCCGGCCTACACCTTCCCGGCAAACCGCGAGGACCTCTCAGTCCTCCGCATCGTCTGCCGCAACGGCTTCTCGGCGGACCTGGCGGAACTCTTCCTGGACGACCTGACGCAACTACTCCCCCAACTACGGAACCAGCCGTACCCCCTGACCCGCGACAAGGGAGCGGCAACGGGCTTCCACCACTGAGGAGACAAGGCCGCCCCGGCCCGCCACCGACCCACGACGAACCACAGGCGAAGCCGGCTCACCCCCCAAGCGCCCGAAACCGCCGCACCGCAAGCGGAAAGAACACCGCGAGCAGCGCCAGCGGCCACACCACGGCCGCCCACACATGCCCCGCTTCCCCGCCGGGACCACCGAAGAGATGGCGTACGGCCGTGGCGGTCTGGGACATCGGATTCCACTGGACGACCGTGCCCAGCCACCCCGGCATGGCAGCAGGCGTGGCGAGCGCGTTGGACAGGAACCCGACCGGCCAGACCAGGATCTGCACGGCCTGCACCAGTTCGGGCCGGCCCGCCACCAGCGCCAGTTGAATCCCGACCCACAACATGGCGAACCGAAAAAGCAAAAGCAGCCCTACGGCACCCAGAAAGCCCCCGGGACCGCTCTGAGGCCGCCAGCCGAGCGCCAGCCCGACCCCGATCAGCACGCCCAGCCCGATCGCCGACTGAAGCATGTCCGCGGCCGAACGCCCCACCAGGACCGCTTCATCGGCCATCGGCATCGACCGGAAGCGGTCGATCACCCCCTTGTTGAGGTCCTGCGTGACGGCGACCATCGTGCCCTCCAGGCCGAAGGCCATGGTCAGCGCGAGCATCCCGGGAACCAGGTAGTCGACGTAGGCACCCTCGACCGCCCGGCCACCGCCGATCAGATAGCCGAACATCAGCAGCAGCATCACCGGGAAGACAAGACTCACCACGACCTGCACGGGCTGCCGCGCCCAGTGGGCGAGTTCACGCCGGGTCATGGTCCAGGAATCGGTAAGGGCGTAGGCGCTCACACTGCCTCCTTCACGTTCGTACGGTCGTCGTCTTCCGCTCCCGTGAGGTGCAGGAACACCTCGTCCAGCGTCGGCCGCCGCAGCGCGATGTCCTCGGCGTCGATCCCGGCCTCCTCCAGGGCCCGTACGACCCCGGAGAGCGCCGTCATCCGGTCGGTGACCGGAGCGCTGAGCAGTCGGCGGTCCGTGTCGACCCGGATGTCGGCCGCGGGGAGCGGCAACAGGGCCACGGCGGCGCCCAGTTGGCCCGCGTCGCGCAGGACGACGTCGATGCGGTCGCCGCCCGTGCGGGACTTCAGCTCGTCCGGGGTGCCGTCGGCGATGACCCGCCCCCGGTCGACCACCGAGATGCGGTGGGCGAGTTGGTCGGCCTCCTCCAGGTACTGGGTGGTAAGCAGGACCGTCGTCCCGCCGCCGACCAGGGAGCGGACCGCCGTCCACACCTCGGCCCGCCCGCGTGGGTCGAGGCCGGTCGTCGGTTCGTCCAGAAAGAGGATCTCCGGGTCGGTGACGAGCGAGGCGGCGAGGTCCAGGCGGCGGCGCATGCCCCCGCTGTAGGCGCGGACGGGTTTGCGGCCGGTGTCGGCGAGGCCGAAGCGCTCCAGGAGTTCATCGGCGCGCACGCGCGCGAGGCGGGCGCCGAGGTGGTGGAGGCGGGCGAACATCTCCAGGTTCTGCCGGCCGCCCAACTCCTCGTCGAGGGCCGCGTGCTGGCCGAGCAGCCCGATACGGAAGCGGACCGCGCGGGCCTCGGTCAGCACGTCGTGCCCGGCCACCTCGACGCGGCCGGAGTCGGGCCGCAGCAGGGTGGACAGGATGCGGACCAGGGTGGTCTTGCCCGCGCCGTTGGGCCCGAGCACACCGTGCACGGTGCCGCGCGCCACCTGGAGATCGAGCCCGTCGAGCGCCTTCTTGGCACCCTTGGCCGTCTCCCCGTCCCTGGCCGTCTTCGCGTCCTTGGCCTTCTTGCCGCCGTATGTCTTGTGTGCGTCCTCGACGGTGATCGCCGTGTCGGCCACGTGAGCACTCCCTTGCTAGTCAAGTTTGACTACTTACTCGAAGGCGTCGAAGGTAACGCCGTCGAGCGCATTAGTCAAACTTGATTAGCGGGCATCCCCGGGATGCCGTTCCCCCGTCGCGTACGGGTTCTCCACACCGTCCGCCAGGATGCCGACGAAGGGCTCGCCCTCTCCCACGAAGGTGTACGCCCCGCCCTCGATGCGGTCGATCAGCCCCTGGGTCCACGCGGCCTCGGCGTCGGCCGTGTGGATCCAGAGGTTCATGATCTCGCCGATGTGGCCCAGCAGTTCGGGGCCGTCCTCGGGGATGTAGTGCTCGGTGACCGAGGCGCGCCACTGGGCGATGCCCCGGGTGCGTTCCTTGAGCAGGGCCACCGCCTCGGCCCTCGGCAGCTCGACGACGAAGCCGATGGCGGCGGACTTGACGTCCATCTGCTGGTCGTACGACGTCAGCGCCTCGCGCAGCAGCCGGAAGAACTCCTCGGTGCCCCAGTCGGTGATCTCGTACTCGGTGCGGGGCGGACCCCCGGCCGTGGACGGCGCGACCTCGTGGGCGTGCAGCAGTCCCTGCTTGGCCAGTTGCTTGAGCGCGTGGTAGATCGAGCCGGGCTTGGCGTTGGACCACTCGTGCGCGCCCCAGTATTCGAGGTCGTTGCGCACCTGGTAGCCGTGGGCCCGCCCGTGCTGGCGCACCGCGCCGAGCACGAGGAGACGGATCGCTGACATGGGCCCAGCGTAGGACCCGGCAGGTCAGCCCCAGCTGCTGCCCTGCTCCTTCGCGACCAGCTCGTACGCCGTGGCCCCGTCGAGGGACTCGCGGATGATGTCGGCGTGGCCGGCGTGCCGGGCCGTCTCTCGGATCAGGTGCAGACAGAGCCAGCGCACGGAGACACGGCCCTCGGGCGGGAACCATGGGTCGTTCGGGAGCGGGAAGGTGTCGTCGAGGCTGGGCACCGAACGAACGTAGGCCTCGGTCTCGGCGGCGACCTTCTCCCAGTAGGCGAGCTGCGACTCGACGGTCTCCCTGTCGACGAGCTGGAACGTCTCGTGCCAGTTGGTCTGGTCCCGCTGGATGGCCGGCGGCTCCTGCTTGGCCCGCGCGATCCAGGACTGCTCGACCTCGGCGACATGCTTGAGCAGACCGGAGAGGGAGAGCCCACTCGCGCTGGGCTTACTGGCAGCCTGCTCCTCCGTCAGTCCGAGCAGCGCCCGGCGGACACCACCCCGCTGCTCCTCGATGAACGCGAGCAGCGCCCCGCGCTCGTCGCCCCGCCCCTCTGCCGCTACATGCGTGACCATGACCGTCGCCTTTCGCCGGTGCCGGCGGGGAGCCCGTCTCCCTGCCCGACACCGACGAAGCTACGGGCCATTGAGGTCAGGTTCCGTCCTCAATGGCCCGGCTCACGGCGACGCACTCAGGAAAGACGGATCAGAACGGGAACCCGCTCCGCCCGTGCTGCACCGAGATCCACTTCAGGGTGGTGAACGCGTCCAGCATCGTGTCGCCGTTGAGGCGGCCGAGGCCGGAGGACTTCTCGCCGCCGAAGGGGACGATCGGCTCGTCGTGGACAGTGCCGTCGTTGACGTGGAACATGCCCGTGTCGATCTGCTTGGCGAAGTTGACGCCCCGCTCGATGTCACCGGTGTGCACCGCGCCGCTCAGGCCGTACGGCGTGTCGTTGACGATGCTCACCGCCTCCTCCTCGCCGTCGAACGGGATGAGGAAGGCGATGGGTCCGAAGACCTCCTGGCGGAGCAGTTCCGAGTCGGCGGGGAGGCCGGTGAGGACCGAGGGCGCGACCAGGTTGTCGGTGGTCGTGCCGTGGACCAGGGCCGTCGCGCCTTCCGCGATCGCCTGCTCGACGACACCCGAAAGGGCGTCCGCCTGCGAGGAGTTGATGACCGGGCCGATCACGGTCTGCGGGTCGCGAGGGTCGCCGACCTTGAGGGACTTGACCTTGGCGACGAACTTCTCGGTGAACTCGGGGGCGATCGAACGGTCGACGAGGACCCGGTTCGCGGCCATGCAGACCTGGCCCTGGTGGACGTAGCGGCTGAAGACCGCCGCGTCGACCGCGTAGTCGATGTCGGCGTCGTCGAGGACCACGAGGGCGCTGTTGCCGCCGAGTTCGAGCACCGAGCGCTTGAACTGCGAGGCGCAGACGGTCGCGACGTGGCGGCCGACCTTGTCGGAGCCGGTGAAGGAGATGACCTTCGGGATCGGGTGCTCGATGAACGCGTCGCCGATCTCCGCGATGTCGGTGATCACGACGTTGAGCAGACCGCCCGGCAGACCCGCGTCCTCGAAGATCTTCGCGACCAGGGAACCGCCCACGATCGGGGTGTTCTGGTGCGGCTTGAGGACCACGCCGTTGCCCAACGCCAATGCGGGGGCTACCGACTTGAGGGAGAGCAGCAGCGGGAAGTTGAAGGGGCTGATCACGCCGACCACGCCCACCGGGACGCTGTAGACGCGGTTCTCCTTGCCGTCGACCGGCGAGGGGATGATCCGGCCCTCGGGCCGCAGCGCGAGATGGACCGCCTCGCGCAGGAACTCCTTGACGAGGTGCAGTTCGAAGCCGGCCTTCAGGAACGTGCCGCCGAGTTCGGCGACGATCACCTCGGCGATCTCCTGCTCGCGGTCCTCGATGATCCGCAGGGCCTTCTCGAACACGGCGCGGCGGGCGTAGGGGTTGGTCGCGGCCCACTTCTTCTGGGCACGGGCGGCGGCCTTGTACGCCTCGTCGACCTCGTCGATCGTGGCGATCGTGATCGACGCCAGCTTCTCGCCGTCGTACGGGTTGAAGTCGATGATGTCCCAGGAGCCGGTGCCCGGGCGCCATTCACCGTCGATGTACTGCTGAGCCAGGTCGGTGAAGTAGGACGACATGTGTGATCCCTCAATCGCTAGCAGACACGATCAACAGCAGACCCGATCATCGATCATCACGGTCTGATCACACGTCATCGTACTTGTGTTTCAAGAGAGTTGAAGGAGTCCCCGAAGAAGATCCCGGCTCTCGTCCGGGCCCGGACTGTCCTGCTGGAGCTCCTTCAGCGCCTTCTCGTACTGGGCCACGTCCTCGGCCTTGTCGAGGTACAGCGCGCTGGTGAGCTGCTCCAGGTAGACCACGTCGGAGAGGTCGGACTCGGGGAAGGAGAGGATCGTGAAGGCGCCGGACTCGCCGGAGTGGCCGCCGAAGCCGAACGGCATGATCTGCAGCCGGACGTTGGGGTGTTCGGAGACGTCGATCAGGTGCTGGAGCTGACCGCGCATCACCTCGCGGTCGCCGTAGGGGCGGCGCAGGGCGGCCTCGTCCAGGACGATGTGGAAGTCCGGGGCGTTCTCGTTCACCAGGTACTTCTGCCGCTCCAGGCGCAGCGCCACCCGCCGCTCCACGTCGGCCTCGCTCGCGCCCTTCATGCCGCGCCGGACGACCGCGCGGGCGTAGGCCTCGGTCTGCAGCAGTCCGTGCACGAACTGCACCTCGTAGGCGCGGATGAGCGAGGCGGCGCCCTCCAGGCCCACATAGGTGGGGAACCAACTGGGCAGAACGTCCGAGTAACTGTGCCACCAGCCCGCTACGTTGGCTTCCTTCGCGAGGGAGAGGAGTGAGATGCGCTCGGCCTCGTCCGTGATGCCGTACAGCGTCAACAGGTCCTCGACATCCCGCGTCTTGAAGCTCACTCGCCCCAGCTCCATGCGACTGATCTTGGATTCGGAGGCACGGATCGAGTACCCCGCGGCCTCGCGAGTGATCCCACGTGCTTCCCGCAGTCGCCTGAGTTGCGAGCCGAGCAGCATCCGCCGCACCACCGATCCGGGCTCTCCCGCGCTCACGTTCGCCAAGCCTCCCCAACCGTCTTCAGGGGCCGCAGTCTGCCACTAAAACACTTCGAGCAGTACTCGTTCGATTACAGAAATGGAAAGAAGAGACTCCTGTTCACAGGAAGTTGTCAGGAAGACGTCAGCAAGATGCAAGGTCAAGGCCCGAGATCGGCGTGAAGTTGGCGGAAAAAATGGCCAACAAGCGGTACGGGAGGGTCCAATTCGGTCAGCTGCACGTGCATCTGCCCTTGCATCTGCCCTACGCATCCGAAACCATGGTCTCGCGCCACCGCTGCATCGCAACGACCGCGAATTCCCGGGAGTGCCTCGCATGGGGACGAATGGATCGACCATGCTCGAGCCGTTACGGCAGGGCCTTCCGCCGCTGGACCCCTCGGCCGTGTCCAGCGCCGCATCGTGTTCTCTGCCCGCCCGCTACGAAGCGGTGCGCGAGGCACGGCAGTTCACCCGTCGCACGCTCGACCAGTGGGACATAGGCGACCGCTTCGACGACGTCTGTCTGGTGGTCTCCGAACTGGTCACCAACGCGCTGCGGCACGCACTGCCGGCCAACACCCCGCGCGCCGTGGAGCAGGGACCGCCGGTGCGGCTGCATCTGATGCGGTGGACCGAGCGGCTGGTGTGCGCGGTGCGCGATCCCAGTCACGACAGTCCCGTCGCACGCGACTCGAAGGACTTCTCGGCGGAGTCGGGCCGCGGCCTGTTCCTCGTCGACTCGTTCAGCGACGGCTGGGGCTGGCACCCGCTGGCGGGCACGCTCAGCGGCAAGGTGGTCTGGGCGCTGTTCCGGCTGCAGCCGGACTGTCTGCGCAACGAATCGTGAGAACCGCGGCGCTTTTTCGCGCCGCGGTTCTACGCGCGTTGTGGGCCCGGTGTCCTGCGGTGACCGCTATCCCGCTATCAAGTGGTCGAACTCGCCGTCCTTGATGCCCAGGAGCATCGCCTCGATCTCGGCGCGCGTGTAGACGAGCGCGGGACCGTCGGGGAAGCGCGAGTTGCGCACCGCGACGTCGCCGCCGGGCAGCCGCGCGAACTCCACGCAGGAACCCTGCGAGTTGCTGTGCCTGCTCTTCTGCCAGGCCACTCCGTCCAGCTGCGTGGCAGCCATGCCGTTGTGCACGTCGTACCCCAAGTACACGCTGTCAACGCGGTGGTCCACAGGTCGCTCCCGGTTGTGCACTGGCTGGTGTGGCCATTGATGCAGTGGTCAACTGTTCCGGATCATAGCCCTGTTCATGTGCAGATGCATGGGCAGATGCACGTGCACGCCGGGTGGTCCTCCGGTTACAGCTTTGACGACTGCTTTACCGATGCCGTTCCAGCGTCTGCCCCGGTCCCCGCAGGACATGTACTAGTGAAGACGCGTACCGGGGCTCTTGTGTTCCGGGAACGGGACGGCTATCGGGTCGCGTAGGGCAACAATGCCATCTCCCTGGCGTTCTTGATCGCGGCGGCCAACTCCCTTTGCTGCTGGGCGTTTACGCCAGTGACGCGGCGGCTGCGGATCTTGCCGCGGTCGGAGACGAACTTCCGCAGCAGGTCGGTGTCCTTGTAGTCGATGTAGGTCACTCCGGCCGCGTCCAGGGGATTGCGGCGGGACTTGGCAGCCTTGCGCTCGGGCTTGCGGGGCACGGTCAGATCTCCAGGAGGGTGTCGAAGGCGGGCGGGAGGCGCTTCCAGGCGGCGCGGCCGGCGGCGTACTCGGTGTCGGTCAACAGGCAGTGGTCCAGGAGCCGTTCGAGGCCGTCGCGGTCGAGGGCGGGGGACGTGAAGACGAGGTGCTGGCAGCGGTCGCCGTGCTCCGGGTGCCAGTCGAGGGCGGCGGCGGCACGGCGCACCGGGGGCACCAACTCCCAGGCGGCGTCGGGCAACGAGGCCAGCCACGGGCCCGCGCCCTCCACGCACAGGGCGCCGCCGGCCGCGTCCCAGTGGAGCAGCGCGTCGGGTTTGTCGGCGAGCCAGAACCGGCCCCGGCTGCGGGCCGCGGCACAGGTCAGGTCCTCCAGCGCCGCGTACAGCCGCTCCGGGTGGAAGGGCCGGCACCGGTGCCAGACGAAGGTGCTCACCCCGTGGGCGTCGGCCTCGACGGGGAGCAGGGCACAGGCGGGATGCTGAGCGGCGGCAGCGGCCTCGACGTCGAAACCGGCGAGGGCGGCGGACGCCAAGTCGCCTCCCCCCAGCGGTATTTGCAGGGCCGTCGGATGCAACTGCCCCAGCAGTTCGCGGTCCTCGTCGTCGGTCTCCTCGGAGTCGAGGATCGCGAGGACGGGGGCGTACTCCAGTTGCCGGGCGAAGGTGTCGGCGACCGTGCGCTGGTCCGTGGCCGCCGCCGCGAGGCCGGCGTCGGCGAGGTCGTCGCCGTTGCCGAGGCAGGGCAGGAGCAGGGCCGGGTCCACGGCGGTGATGACGCCGGTGACCGTGAGGCCGCCGGAGGTGATCACCTCGGCCATCGCCTTGGGTTCGACGGAGTCCCACAACTCGACGACCGCGAGCCGGACTTGACCGGTCGCCGCCAGTCGGCGCAGTTCCGGGACCAGGTCCTCGCGGAGCGCGCAGCAGGCGCAGTCGTCGACGAGGGGAGCCTCGCCGGCGTCGACGATGCCCGTGGCGTCCCTGATCGTGCGGACGACCGTGCCGACGGCGGCCGTGGCGAGGTCGTGGTGGAGCACGACGGCACCGGGGACGTCGTGCAGGAGTTGGGCGACGGTCGCCCGGCGGGCGTCGGAGTGCAGGCCGGCGACGATCACGACGGAGAGATCGGGCACGGTCAGTCCTGCTTCCCGTACCGGCGCTCGAAGCGCTCCACGCGGCCGGCCGTGTCCAGGACGCGGGCGGTGCCGGTGTAGAAGGGGTGGCTGACGTTCGAGATCTCGACGTCGACGACGGGGTAGGTGTTCCCGTCCTCCCATTCGACGGTCTTCGCGCTGGTCATCGTCGAGCGGGTCAGGAAGGCGTGGCGTGCGGCGCGGTCCCGGAAGACGACGGGGCCGTAGGGCGGGTGGATGTTCTCGCGCATCGGGGTCAGCGCTCCTCTCGGAAGTCGACGTGGCGGCCGGCGACCGGGTCGTACTTGCGCAGGGTCAGGCGGTCGGGGTCGTTGCGGCGGTTCTTGCGGGTCACGTAGGTGTAGCCGGTGCCGGCGGTGGACCGGAGCTTGATGACCGGGCGGAGTTCGTTGCGAGCCATGCTGATACCTTACTGAAAATGAATTCCATTAACAGCATCGGCTACGGCCCCGATCGAGGAGAGGTACGTCACCCGTGTCCGCCCACTGCATGCTGACCGGCGCACAGCCCGGCTTCGGCAACCGCATCTCCCACTCCCACCGGCGCACCTCGCGCCGTTTCGACCCCAACATCCAGTCCAAGCGCTACTGGCTGCCCGGCGAGGGCCGTTACGTACGGCTGCGGCTGAGCACCAAGGGGATCAGGACCGTCGACGCGATCGGCGTCGAGGCGGCCGTGGCCCGGATCCGTGCCCGGGGGGTGCGGATCTGATGGCGAAGAAGAGCAAAATCGCGAAGAACGAGCAGCGACAGCGGGTCGTCGCGCGGTACGCGGCGAGGCGGGCCGAGCTGAAGGAGACCATCCGGCGGCCCGGCTCGACCGAGGCCGAACGGGCCGCCGCCCAGCGGGAGTTGCGGGGCCAGCCGCGCGACGCCAGCGCCACCCGGATCCGCAACCGCGACCAGGTGGACGGGCGGCCCCGCGGCTACTTCCGCGCGTTCGGACTGTCCCGGGTGAACCTGCGCGGGCAGGCTCACAGCGGATACCTACCCGGCGTCCGCAAATCCTCCTGGTAGGCCCTGGTAGCTTGCTGCGGTCGTCCGGCCAAGGCCGACCGGACGGCCGTCCGGCTACAGCTTGGGAGCTACCAGTGACTACGGCGATTTCGACGGTGTCGACGGTACGGATCGCGGCGGCTGCCGCCGGTCTGGCGGGCGCACTCGTCCTGACCGCGTGCAGCGGCGGCGATTCCCAGGACGACTCCTCGTCCACGCCGAGCGCGTCCGCGACCTCGACCCCGACCGCCACCGCGACCGCGGACACCGGGGGCGCCACCGGCAGCAGCCCGTCGGCCGCCTCCGACGAACTGCAGGGCAGCTGGCTCGCCACGACCGACGGCAAGGCCGTGGCGCTGGTGGTCACCGGCAAGCAGGCCGCCCTGTTCACCACCGGCGGGAGCATCTGCAGCGGGACCGCCGGCGAGGAGGCGGGGATGCAGATGATCCACCTCAAGTGCACGGACAAGAGCACGACCCGGGCGACCGGAATGGTCGGCTCCGTCAGCAAGTCGGGCCTCGCGGTCACCTGGTCGGGCAGTCTCGGCAAGGAGACCTACACCAAGGCGGAGGGCGGAAAGCTCCCGTCCGGACTGCCCACGGCGGGTCTCGGGTCCTAGGCCCCGTCGTCACGGTCGTGGCGGCGGACCGGCGTCAGGTGCGGGATGATCCCCTCATGCGCACCATTCCCCTCGCCGTCACCGCCGTCGCGTCGGCCCTGCTCCTGACCTCGTGCAGCGGCAGCGGCTCCTCCTCTTCCTCCTCCGACGGCAAGAACGGCTCGGCCTGCTCCTTCGACGGAGTCGCCGTCCAGGTCGGTCCCGCCAGCACCGCCCCGTCCGCCGGCGACACGGGCGAGGTTCCCGTCTCGCTCACCAACCAGAGCAAGCCGTGCACCCTGGACGGCTTCGCCGGCGCCTCGCTGGAGGGCGGCGGCACCAAGGTCGCCCTCACGACCCAACAGGGCGCCAAGGCACAGAAGTTGAAGCTCGCCAAGGGCGACGCGGCATCCTTCACCATCACCTATGTGCGCGGCAGGACGGGCGACAAGCTGAGCCTGGCCGCCACGAAGCTGGTCATCACCCTGCCCGGCAGCAGCGACAGCGCGAGCTACAAGTGGTCGTACGGCCCCGTCCAGGGCAAGGGCTCCGTGAGCGACTCGGACGCCTCGGTCAGCGCCTTCACCCAGGCCGGCGACTGACGCCCGTCAGTCCAGCCGCGGCCGGGCCCCGACCTGGGCCCGGTCCGCCGCCTCGGCGCCCTGCGTCCAGCCCGCCTCGTCGCTGACCCCGCGCAGCCGGGTCGTGGTCGTCTCCGGGAACATCTCGTCGAGCCGGCCCGCGACGGCGACCTCGCGGGTGGCGAGCACCGGCAGCAGATCGTCGCTCACCTGCGTCCGAGCGGCCTCGGCCAGCCGGGTCCCGATGCGGTGGGCGTAGGCCGCGAGGAAGGACTGCCGGAAGGTCTTGGTCCGCCGCCGCCCGCCCGCGCGCTGGGCCGCCTCCGCCTTCGTCATCGCGGTCGTGGCCTGCACCAGCAGCGAGGTGTACAGCAGCTCGACCACCTCCAGATCCCCCTCGAACCCGACGACGGTCGAGAAACCGAAGGCCTCGCTCCACACCGCCCGGCATTGGTTCGCCCCGGCGACCGCGTCCAGCAGCACCGCCTTCGCCTGCTCGTACGGCGCCTCGACCCCGATCCGGCACGCGCCGGGCGCGTCCTTCGCCGGCGCCTGCGCGTCGAGCAGCGCCTCGTCGATACTGTGCCGCGCCATCAGCTCCTGCGCCTTGGCGCTCAGCGCCTCCGCCTCCTCCGGAAACCCGGTCGCCTCCGCCTTCGCGAGCAGCGCGCGGATCCGGGTGAGCATCCGGGACGCGGGCCGCCCGCCACCGTGGCGCCGTGCCGGCTCGTCCAGGGCTTCGAGACTCGGCAGCCGCAGCAGCAGCCGGTACAGCTCCAGCGTGGTGGTGGCGTGCGTGAAGCGGTCGGCGCGGGCGGGTGGCGCGGCGGCCAGGTCGTCCAGCTGCGCGGACCAGCGCGGGCCGCGCGCCCGGTCGTCGGGTGCCTGCGCCCGGATCAGCTCGGACACGAGTCGTACGTGTACGTCGTCCAACTCCCGCCGCACCAGCCGTACGACATCTGCGGGCTGCCAGCCGCGCCGCCAGGCCGCCGCCACGAACTCCCGCCCGCGCCGGTCGAGTTCGGCGTCGGCCGCGGGGTCGGCGGCGAGGATCGAGGCGCCCGTGTCGAGGGCGTCGTGGGTGTCGGTGTAGAGGGCGGCCTCGAAGGCGCGCTCGACGGTGTCGGTCGTGCTGCTCACCCGTCGATCGTGTCATGGGGCGGCGGGGAGGGGTGACTCCGAAAAAGTGTGACGCTTTTCCGCAAAAGTGTCACACTTTTTCGGAGCAGGTAGTGCTGGACCCACCTCCGGGACGCCCACTGGTGGTCGTGTCCGCGCGGGCCGGACGCGGTGCGATGGGGGCATGACACAGACAGTCGTACGGATTCGGGGGCTACGACGGCACTACGGCGACGTGCGCGCCCTCGACGGGGTCGATCTGGACTTCGGCGCCGGGACGTTCACGGCCGTGATGGGGCCGTCGGGGTCGGGGAAGTCGACGCTGCTGCAGTGCGCGGCGGGGCTGGAACGGCCGGACGCCGGGACGGTGACCGTGGCCGGGGTGGAGCTGGCCGACCTGAGCGAACGACGGCGGACGCTGCTCCGGCGCGAGCGGATCGGCTTCGTCTTCCAGTCCTTCAACCTCCTCCCCTCCCTCACCGCCGCGCAGAACGTGGCCTTGCCCCTACGACTGGCCGGGCGCCGCCCCTCACGCGCGGCGGTGCGCGAGGCCCTGGAGCGGGTGGGGCTCGCGGAGCGGGCCGGGCACCGGCCGTCGCAGTTGTCGGGCGGGCAGCAGCAGCGGGTGGCGCTCGCACGGGCGCTGGTCACCCGGCCCGCGGTGCTGTTCGGGGACGAGCCGACGGGAGCGCTGGACACCACCACCAGCCGCCAAGTGCTCACCCTGCTGCGGGAGTTGGTGGACCGCGAGGGCCGGACGACGGTCATGGTCACCCACGATCCGGTGGCCGCGTCGTACGCCGACCGGGTCGTCTTCCTCGTCGACGGCCGGGTGGGCGGGGAGTTGCCCGCGCCGTCCGCGGCCGAGGTGGCGGCGCGCCTGACGGACCTGGAGGGGGTGCCGTGCTGATCCTGTCCTCGCTGCGTACGCGGTGGGCCTCGCTGCTCGGTTCGTTCGTGGCCGTGGCGCTGGGGGTCGCGGTGTCGGCGTCGACGCTCGCGGGACTCGCCTCGGCGGTGGGCGCACCGGCTCCGGCACCGGTGCGCTTCGCGTCCTCGCCCGTGGTGGTGATGGGCCGCGACACGCTCACGGTGGAGGTGCGACGCGGCCCGTCGGTCGCCCGGGTGTCGAAGAAGCTCGCTCATCCACACCCTGTGGACAACCAACTCCTCGCCGACTTGCGGACGTTGGGCCCGGTCCGCATGGACGGCGGCGGCCGGCGGGACGCGGTCGGAATCGACGCACCGGTCGCGGCGGTGCGGGCAGTCGTCGACGGTCGGGCACGCGTGCTGACGGGAGACGACCGCCGGCTCGCCGACCCGGCCACGGCGCGCGACGCCGAACTGCTCGTCTCCGTCGTCGCGCTGCTCGGCACGGCCGCCGGGGTCACCTCCTTCGTGTCCGTGTTCGTCACGGCGTCGACCTTCGCCTTCGTGATCGCCCTGCGCAGAAGGGAGTTGGGGCTGCTGCGGATGGCCGGGGCGACGCCGGGGCAGATACGGCGGACGCTGCTCGGGGAGGCCGGGGCGGTGGGGCTCGTGGCGTCGGCGGCCGGGTGCGCGCTGGGGACCCGGGCCGCACCCCGGTTGGTGCGGGCGCTGGTGGAGGGCGGGGTGGCACCGTCGTGGTTCGCACTGCGGGCGGAGGTGCGCTGGCCGTACGAAGTCGCCTTCGGGGTCGGGGTGTTGGTGGCGCTGACCGGGGCGTGGACGGCCGCGTGGCGGGCGGGACGGGTCGGGCCCGCGGAGGCGTTGCGGGAGGCGGCCGTGGACACGGGGGTGCTGCCGTGGTCGCGGAAGCTGATCGGCGGGCTGCTGCTGGCGGCCGGACTGGCCCTGCTCGCCCGGTCGTTGTGGACGGACCCGGCGGACCTGCTGAAACGGAAGTCGTACACGACCCGGCCGATGCTCCTCATCACGGCGGTGGCGACCCTGACACCGGCCTTGACGGGCCCAGTCGTCAGGCTGCTGGTCCGACTGCCGGGTGCCGCCGGACTACTGATCCGCGAGAACTCGGCGGCATCCGTACGGCGAACCGCCGCCGTTGCGGCGCCGGTTCTGGTGACGGTCGCGCTGGCCGGTTCGCTGCTGGGGTCGGCGTGGACGGTCACGGAGGCGAAGGCGACGGAGGCACGGGAGCGGACACGGGCCCAACTCGTGGTCACGGGCGATGGGTTGAGGGTCCCGGTGGCGCAGGGGGCGACGATCTCCGCGTCCGCCTCGACGGCGGTCTTCGTGCGGGAGGACGGTACGGCGCTCATCCGGTCCGACGCTCGTGCCGTACGGGATGTGCGGGCGTTCACGGAGGTCACGCGGTTGCCGGTGATCGCCGGTGACGCAAGGGAGTTGGACGACCGGTCGATCGTGGTGAACGAGGAGTGGCGGCAGCACACGGTCGGCACGTGGGTGCGGGTGTGGCTCGGGGACGGACGGCCGGCCCGGCTGCGGATCGTGGCGGTACTGGCGCGGGGCACCGGGGACAACGGCGTGTACGTGACGGCGGCGAACGCGGCGGGGGCGGGGGTGGACCGACTGGAGGTACGGGTCGCGGGCGGCGCGGCGGAACGGGCCCGGGTGGCGGGCGAGTTGAAGGCGTCCGGGGGCACGGTGCGCAGCGCGGGGGCGTGGCTGGCGGAGACGTCTCCCCGGGCGGGACTCCGGGACGGCGGAGGCGGGGCCCGGACACGACTCGGGCTGTTCGTCGTCCTGGGCATCTCCCTTGTGTACGCGGGGATTTCACTCGCGACGACCCTGCTGATGGCGACGTCCGCACGGGGCGCCGAACTACGGACACTGCGGCTCACGGGAGCAACTCGCGGACAGGTCCTCGGAGTTGTGACGGGCGAGGCGCTGGTGGCCGTCGGGGTGGGGGCCGGGCTCGGGACGGCGGTGAGCGCACTCGAACTCGGCGGACTGGCCGGGGCGTTGGGAGTGTTGGGGGCGCCTGTGGGGGTGGGGGTGCCTTGGGGGGTGATGGGGGCGTGCGTGGGGGCGTGTGCCGTGATCGGGGTGGTTTCGGCGGGAGTTGGTGGTGCGATCTCGGCGCGGGTGTCAACTCGGGGTTGACGGTCGCACCTTGTCAACCTACGGTTGACACATGACGACCGATCCGAACGTCACCTCATCCGTACGTCTCGACGACCTCATCGCGGCCATCAAGAAGGTCCACCCCGCCCCGCTCGACCAGCTCCAGGACGCGGTCATCGCCGCCGACCACCTGGGCGACGTGGCCGACCACCTGATCGGCCACTTCGTGGACCAGGCCCGGCGCTCGGGCGCCTCCTGGACCGACATCGGCAGGAGCATGGGCGTCACCCGGCAGGCCGCGCAGAAGCGCTTCGTCGCCAAGGAGTCCGCGGACCTCGACCCGAGTCAGGGGTTCAGCCGGTACACCGTACGGGCCCGCAACGTGGTGATGGCCGCCCACAACGAGGCCATCGCCGCCCGCAACCCCGAGGGCCGTCCCGAACACCTCGTCCTCGGTCTGCTCGCCGAACCGGACGCCCTCGCGGGCAAGGCGATCACCGCACAGGGAATCCTCCTGGACGCCGTGCGCCAGGCGGCGACCGCGGCGCTTCCGCCGGCCGCCGAGGAGGTCCCGGACCTCGTCCCCTACGGCCCCGACGCCAAGAAGGTCCTGGAACTCACCTTCCGCGAAGCCCTGCGCCTGGGCCACAACTACATCGGCACCGAACACATCCTGCTCGCCCTGCTGGAGCACGAGAACGGCGAGGGCGTGCTCAACAGCCTGGGCATCGACAAGCCCACGTCCGAACGGCACATCGCCGAGATGCTGCACCCGCTCCAGAGCTGACCTCAGAACTGGCTCGTGTCGAGGTCGAACCCGAGCGGCTCCGGCAGCGCCACGGTCTTGGAGATCTCGATCTCGGCGGCACGCGTGTAGCGGTCCTCGGAGGGCTCGCTGTAGACGATGACCGTGCCGGCCTCGCGGTCGATCAGCAGGTAGCAGGGGATGCCCGCCCGGGCGTAACCGCGGAGCTTGGGCCCGCGGTCGTTGTCGGCGGTGGACTCGGAGGTCACCTCGCCGACGAGCACCACGGGCGCGGGGTCGTGATAGCGCCGGTCGTCGGCGAAACTGCCCTTCGGAGCGATCACCAGGTCCGGGATGACCTTGCCGGTGTCGGACGCTCCCGGAACGTGCAGACCGAGGCCGGTGTAGCGACCGTAGTCCTTTCGATGGTCCCGGACCTGGCCGGTGACCTCGGACACGATCTCTTCATGCTCCCCATTGGCCGGAGGCACCACGTGGATCTTCCCTTCGATCAACTCCACGCGCCAGCCCTCCGGGGCGGCAGCGTCGAACGCATCGAAGGCGGCCTCGACGGACGCGTCCATGCGCCTCTCCTCCGTCGGACTCGGATGAGGGCTCAGTCGGCGTTCCGGGGCGGTCAGTGCCACGGCGGACCTCCTTCGTACGGAGCGACCCTGCCAGCGTAGGCGAGAAGGCCGCCCGCGATCTCGCGATGCGTCACTCGTACGAGTGTGCGCGTGACGTTTCTTCGCTCGGGGACGCTTCGCCCGCGAGCCGGTTCGCGCAGGTCGGGGCCGCTGTCAGACCTGCGTGCCACACTCGCGAACATGACCGATCGCTGGGCGCTCGCCCCGGCCGAGGGTGGTGGTGTCGAGGTCGCCGCCCTCGGTCCCGACGGGCTGCCCGGGCCGGGGGCCGTGCGGTGGGAGCCGGATCTCGTCGAGGCCGTGCGCGGGCGGCCGGAGGTCGGCCGGTGGGTGTGGCGGTCCACCGCCGAGGTGTATCCGGCGCTGCTCGCCGCGGGGGTGCGGGTGGAGCGGTGCTACGACGTGGAGGACGCCGAGACCCTGCTGCTCGGCCACGAGGGACGACACGGCGAGCCGCGGTCGGCCGCCGCCGCACTGGCCCGGCTGCGCGGCGGACCCGTACCGCCGGATCCGCCGCAGCGGGCCGCCGAACCCGGCTCGCAGTCCTCGCTCTTCGAACCGCAGAGCGTCCATCTCCCCCTCGCCGACCTCCTCTCCGTGTACGCCGAGCAGCAGCGGCGGCACGACACCACCGCGCACCCCGACCGGATGCGGCTGCTCACCGCCTCCGAGTCGGCGGGCATGCTGGTCGCCGCCGAGATGAACCGGGCGGGGCTGCCGTGGAGCGCCGACGTGCACCGGGAGCTGCTGCACGAGCTGCTGGGCGAGCGGTACGCGGGAGGAGGCGAGCCACGGCGGCTCGCCGAGCTGGCCGACGAGGTGTCGGCCGCCTTCGGAAGGCGGGTGCGGCCGGACCTGCCCGCGGATGTCATCAAGGCCTTCGCGCAGGCCGGCATCAAGGTCAGATCGACCCGGCGCTGGGAGATCCAGTCCCTCGACCACCCGGCGGTGAAACCGCTGCTGGAGTACAAGAAGCTGTACCGGATCTGGGTGGCCCACGGCTGGTCCTGGCTGCAGGACTGGGTGCGGGACGGGCGGTTCCGGCCCGAGTTCCTGGCCGGCGGAACCGTCACCGGGCGCTGGGTCACCAACGGCGGGGGCGGGCTGCAGATCCCCAAGGTCATCCGGCGTGCGGTGGTCGCCGACCCGGGCTGGCGGCTCGTCGTCGCCGACGCCGACCAGATGGAGCCCCGGGTGCTCGCCGCGATCTCCCGCGACCCCGGGCTGATGGAGGTGGCCGGCCGCCCCACCGACCTCTACCAGTCCGTGTCCGACCGCGCCTTCTCCGGCGACCGCGACCAGGCCAAGATCGCGGTGCTCGGCGCGGTCTACGGCCAGACCTCCGGCGACGGCCTCAAGAACCTCGCCGCGCTACGACGCCGGTTCCCCAAGGCGGTGGCGTACGTCGACGAGGCCGCGCGGGCCGGTGAGGAGGGGCGGCTCGTGCGGACCTGGCTGGGGCGGACCTGCCCGCCGGTGGCCGGCGGCGAGGACGCCACGGAGGAGGCGGGCATCCCCCAGGACGAACCCGCCACCACCCCGGCCGACCAGGGCTGGGTGCCGGGCTACGCCTCCACCAACTCCCGCGCCCGGGGCCGCTTCGCCCGCAACTTCGTCGTCCAGGGCAGCGCCGCCGACTGGGCCCTCATCATGCTCGCCGCGCTCCGGCGGTCCTGCGCGGAACTGGCGGCCGAGCTGGTGTTCTTCCAGCACGACGAGGTGATCGTGCACTGCCCGAAGGAGGAGGCGGAGACCGTGGCCGCCGCGATACGGGAGGCGGCCGACCTGGCCGGACGCCTGACGTTCGGCGAGACACCGGTCCGCTTCCCGTTCACCGTCGCGGTCGTCGAGTGCTACGCCGACGCCAAATGAAGAACGAGCGCTACGACGGTCAACGCGCGTCACCCTGCGCCAACAGCTTGCCCAGCTCCTCCACGACGGCCTTCTCGTCCGTCCCGTCGAGCGCGGCAAGGGCGGTCCGCCACTCCTCGTACGCCTCCTCCGCGCGGCCCTGTTCCCGTAGCAGCAGGCCGAGTTGGTGCCGAGCGAGACCGCCCATGTAACGGTCGGCGCGGGCGTCGGCGCGGCGCAGCAGTTCCGCGCACTCGGCGCCGGCGGCGTCCGTCCGGCCGAGCAGCCGCAGCGCCCGGACCAGTCCGAGCCGGGTCTGCGACTCGCCGTGCCAGTCGCCGAGGTCGCCGAGGATGCGCAGGCTCTCCTCGAAGTGCGGTACGGCGGCGGCCGGTTCGCCGAGGGCGAGGTGGGCGTAACCGATGTTGCAGTGCGCGGAGTGCTGCACGATCACCGCGCCGATCTCGACGCCGATGGCCAGCGAACGCCGGTGCTGCTCGATGGCGGCGCGCGGGTCGGTGTGCTCGTACAGGTTGCCGAGATGGCTGTAGGTCACGGCCTCGCCGTGCGGGTCGTCCAACTGCCGTGAGTACGCGAGGCTCTGGCGCAGCGCGACCCCGGACTCGGCGTGCCTGCCCAGGCCTTCGAGGAGGAGACCCCGGTTGTTGAGACACCGGCGGATCCAGGAGGTCGCGTCGAGCCGCCACCAGATCGCCAGCGCCTGGTCGTTGAGACCGAGGGCCTCGCTCTGCCGGCCGGTCAGAAAGTGCAGCCCGGCGAGATCGCCCAGCGCGTACGCCTCCGCCGCCGCGTCCCCGAGCCGCCGCGCCGCGCCCAGACCGACCCGGCCGAGCACCTCCATCTCGGCGACCCGCCCACCGCGCAGCACATACGGGAAGAGCAGCCGGACGAGGGTCGAGACGTGGGCGGTTCTGCGGTGGTCGGGGCTGTCGCCGTACCGGCTGACGAGCGTCACCACGTTCTCCAGCTCCAAGTCGCCCCAGGCGAAGCCCTCCTGGGAGTCCCGGAAGGGAGCGACGGCTGCCACCTCCGCCGCATGTCCGGGGAGCTGGGCGGAGGTCGGCCGACGCCGGTCGTCCTGGTCGAGGCCCGGTTCGACGATCGCGGTGAGCGTGCGCTCGGCAACGGCGGCGTACCAGGCGAGCGCTACGTCGACGAGGTCGCCCTTCCCGTCGCCCTTCCCTTCCATGTCCCCCTCCCGCTGCGCCAGTTCGCGGGCGAAGTCTCGGACCAGGTCGTGGGGGGCGTAGCGGCCGTATGCCGTCTCCTCCAGGAGGGCTACGTCGACCAGGCGGTCGAGGGCGGCCTCGGCGCGGCGTTCGTCGGTGGCGGTGAGGCGGGCGAGCAGGGGGGCGCCGTACGCCGGGAGGTCGAGGGCGCCGATGTGGTGCAGGGCGAGGGCCGCGTCCCGGTCGGTCTCGCGGTCGGAGGCGGCGAGCGCGTCGTGGGCCACCGCCAGGGAACGGCGGACGCTGAGGTCGTCGTACTCCAGGTGATGCAACCGGCCCTCGGTCGCTGCCAGTTGACCGGCCAGGACACCCGGGGTGAGCGCCCTGCGCGCGGCGAGGCGGGCGGCGACGACACGCAGCGCGAGCGGAAGGCGGCCGGTGAGTTCGACCAGCGGGTGGGCCGCGTCGAGACCCTCCCGGCCCGACACCGCGCGCAGCAGTGCCGCGCTGTCCTCCCCGGACAGCGGCGCGAGCGGGAAGCGGCGGGCGCCGTCCAGGGCGGTCAGCGGCGAACGGCTGGTGACGAGGACCGCGCAGCCGGTGCCGCCCGGCAGCAACGGCCGTACCTGGGCGGCGTTCCCGGCGTCGTCCAGCACCATGAGCGTGCGGGTGGGGGCCAACAGGGAGCGCAGCAACGCGGCTGCCGCGTCCGGGTGTTCGGGGATGTGCCGGGGTTCGGCGCCGAGGTCGCGGAGCAGCGCGTGGAGGGCCTGGCCGGAGGTGAGGGGGGCCATGCCCGGGGTGGCGCCGTGCAGGTTCACGTACAACTGCCCGTCGGGAAAGCGTTCCCGCAGCTCATGGGCGGTGTGCAGGGCGAGGGCGCTCTTGCCCACGCCGGCCATGCCGCTGATGACGACCAGCGGGTGCGAGCCGGGCTCCGCGGAAGGCCGCGCGAGGATGTCGCGCAGGGCGTCGAGGGTGTCGCCGCGACCGGTGAAGTGGGCGGGCGGGGGCGGGAGTTGGGCGGGGTGGGGCGACGGGGGCGAGTGGGCGGCGGGCGCACCGGCCGCGGCGGGTACGTCCACCGGCTCGTCCGCGCCGGCACCTCCACCGGCCTCGACGGGACCGGGGTCCCCGTCCCGAATCTCGACCACCCCCCGCAACACCTCCACATGCGCCTCCCGCACCCCCGCCCCCGGCTCGATGCCGAGTTCCTCGATCAGGCGGTTGCGCAGGTCGCGGTGGACGGCCAGGGCCTCGGGCTGGCGGCCGGTGCGGTGGAGGGCGAGCATCAGCTGGCGGTGATAGCCCTCCCGGAGGGGATGGTCGGCGACCAGCGCGGCCAACTCCGGTACCAGCGCGCCGAGTCGTACCCCGCCGAGGGCGAGCTCCGCGTCGTAGCGCCATTCGAGGGCGAGGAGGCGGGCCTCGGTGAGGCGTTGGGCGAAGGCGTAGCCGCCGAGTTCGGGGGGCAGGCCGCTGAGCGGGGTGCCGCGCCACAGCGCGAGGGCCGCCGTGCACGCGCGGACGGTCCGGGGCCAGTCCCGGTCGGCATGTGCGGTGCGGGCCTCGGCGACCTGGGCCTCGAAGACGTGGACGTCCAACTCACCCGCGTCGACGTGGAGTTGGTAGCCCGGCGGGACGGCGCGCAGCCGGTCCGGGTCGTCGAGGAGGCGGCGCAGCCGGGTCACGTGGTTGTGCAGGGAGGCATGCGCGGAGGCCGGCGGTGAGCCGCCCCACAGGGCGTCCTTGAGGGCGTCGACGGAGACGACCCGGCCGGGTTCCAGGAGCAGCGCGGCGAGCAGGACCCGCACCTTGGTGCCGCCGATGGGCTGCACCAGCTCGCCGTCACGGCCGTAGAGGACAGTCGTGCCCAGCAGTCCGAACCGCAGCTCGCACCGCATCACGCCGACCCGTCGCCCTTCCGCGCGGCCCCGGCGGCCGTGCTCCGCGGCGGAGTCCTCCGCCGTCCCTGGCGGATTTCCGCCCTGTGTCCGGCGGTTTCCCGCCAGCCTGTCCCGGTCGCAGAGGGCCGGGATCCGCTACCGTACCCGCCCTCTCCCGCTGCCGCGCGGCGACTTCAGGCCAACCGTCCCCGGGGCCTCGGGCGCACCGTTGGCCACATGTTAGCGATTCGTTGGCGCGACCTGATGTGATCACTTCATCGGATCTGGCCCGACGGCGCGCGCGTACGACGCGCAACTCGGGGGAGTGTCGCCGTCGTGGCCGGGTCCGGGGACGCGAGAGGGCCCCGGTCGGCGGAGGTGAACGACCGGGGCCCTCGTCCCTTATGTCTACGGTTCGACGGATCAGATGACGGGCGGGCGGCCCAGCCGTGTCAGCCGCCACACCGTCCGCCAGCGCATGGCCCGCCGCTCCCCCGCCGGCTCGCGCACCCCCTCCACGAACCCGCCGAACCACGCCCGCAGTCCGCCGAGCGACCGCGTCCGTATGAGGGTCAGCAGCGTCCACACACCCAGGTGCACCGGGATCAGCGCGATCGGCAGCCGGCGCCGGACCAGCCAGACCCGGTTGCGGGCGGTCACCCGGTAGTAGATGGCGTGCCGGGCGGGCGAGGTCTTGGGGTGCTGGAGGAGCAGCTCGGGGGCGTAGCGGATGCGCCAGCCGGCGTCGGCGGCCCGCCAGGCGAGGTCGGTCTCCTCGTGCGCGAAGAAGAACTCGGCCGGCCAGTCCCCCGTCTCGGCGAGCATCGCCATGCTCAGCGCGTGCCCGCCGCCGAGGAACCCGGTGACGTATCCGCCCTGCATCGGGTCCCCCGCGCCGACCCGCGGCACATGGCGGCGCTGGGTCTCGCCGTGCTCGTCGGCGATCCGGAACCCGACGATGCCGAGGCGGGGTTCGGCCGCGTACAGGTCCCGCACCCGGCGCAGCACATCGGCGTCGACGAGGAGTCCGTCGTCGTCGAGTTCCACTACGACGTCCACGTCCCCGAACTCGCGCAGCCGGGCCAGGCCCACGTTGCGTCCGCCGGGACAGCCGAGGTTCTCGTCGACGTCGATGGTGGTGACCTCGCCGGGCAGGGAGAGCCGGTCGGCGAACTCGGGGAGCCGGCAGCCGTTTCCGACGATCACGATGCGGGTGGGCGGGAGGTCCTGCTTGGCCACGGACTCAAGGAGCGCATCCACCTCGGCGGGCCGGTTTCCCATGGTCACCACGGCGACGGCGATCCTCGGCTGCACCACGTCCCTCACTCCATCCGGCCATCAGGCGATGTCCGCACGCTGACCGCGCAACACTCGCCGTTCACCAAGATGTTGCCTCATGTCGGCAGGTGGCTACGACTCAAGTTCATTTTGCGGGACCTTTGTTGTGGCTTTGCCGGTTTTCCCTCCGCCGCACGAACTTCAGCCCCGACCAGTCATCGCCCAGCGCCGCGACCTTCACATCCACCACCCCCAGGGGGAGGAAGAGGTCGCGGAGACCGTTCTCGGTGATGTCACTGACGTGGCCCGCGGCCTTGCGGGGCCAGGCGATCCACAGCATGGCGGTGTCGTCGAGACCGAGGACGAGTTCCATCCCCTCCGCGTCCAGTTCCTTCCACTCCCGGTAGAAGGCGACGGTGACATCCGCGCCACGCGTCCCGCCGTCGGCGACCTCGCAGTCGTCGGGCAGCCCGGGAATGTCCCAGCCGTCGGGCGCGTGCCGCAGCCGGACCGAGTGCCCCGGCTTGACGCCGATCTTCTTGGCGAGGGGCGTGGCGGAGTAACCTCCGGCCGACGCGGGGGAGTTGCTCATGCCCTGATCTCCATTCACACCGTGACTCCGGCTGTTTCCACCACGACCTGCTACGACAACGGCGCCCCGCCTCGGTCGAGGCGGGGCGCCGTACCTGTATACGTGAGTGTCAGCCCGCGACCTCGAACGTGGCGGCCTTGGACACGAACGTCGTGCCGCCGTCCTTGGCCGTCGCCAGCGTCGAGACGTTCCAGGTGCCCTTGGGCGCCTCGGCCTCCTCCTTCTTGGTGACCTTGAACGTGTAGGTGCAGCGCGAGGTGTCGCCCGAGGTCTTCTTGCACGTGGCGGAGTCGACGTGGCGCAGGTCCGCCTTGGTCGGCTCCAGCTTCGAACTCGCGGGCCACGCAATGACCTTGAGGCCGCGGATGCCCGAGTCGTCGGTGACGTCCACGGTGTAGGTGAACGAGCCGGCGGTGCTGCCGGTCGGGGCGGCATAGCGGGCGGAGCCGTTCGTGAGGGTCGGCTCGGTGGGCGTGGAGGCGGCCGACGCGGCGAGACCGCCGGCGACGACTCCGCCGACCGCCGCGACACCGACGAGCGAGGAGACGAGAGCGCGCTTGGACATGGACATGGGAGATCCCCCTGAGTGGTGTGGATGGTGTGGGAGGCGGTGGTCGACCGCTTCCCTCGATGTGATCGAGCCTAGGAGCGGGGCGGGGCGCGGTCCTCCGGCTGGAGGACGGTTGCCGCCTTGAACCAGAGATAGAGAGTCCCGGGGCCGTAATCCCCCTTCAGCCTGAGCCGGGCCCCTCACCTGCGCCCATAGCCTTTGAGTGTCATGAAACGAACCGACGACCGGCTGCTCCCGGTCCTGCTGATCTGCGCCCAGGCCCTGGTGTGGCCGGGGACTCCGCTGCTGCGCGGCACCGTGCCGACCGCGGCCGACCTGCTCGTGGCCGCCCTGGTCGCCGGACCGGTGACGGCCGCGCTCGCGCTGCGCCGCAGCCGTCCGGTGACCACTCTCGTCGTGGTCGCGGCGGCCTGCGCGGTGGGCGCGGGACCCCTGCCCACCGGCGCGATGGCGGTCTTCGGCACCGCGGGCGTCGCACTCGCCCTGTTCTCGGTGGCGGCCGAGCGCGACACCTTCACCACGGTCCTGTGCGTGGTCACGCTCGCCCTCTGGCAGCTGCTGCAGAACATCAGCCTGAACGGCCTCAGCGACAACAACGGCCTCGACCTCGTCCTGACCGCCCTCCTCTACGCCACCGCGTGCGGCGCGGGCATGTTCGTACGGCGCACCCGTCGCGCCCGCCGAGCGGCCGAACTCCTCCTGAACCGCGCCGAGACCGAGCGCCACCGGCTCCCGGCGGCCGAACGCCGCCGTATGGAACGGGAGTTGCACGACGTCAGCGCCCACCACCTCACCGCCGTGGTCGTCACGGCCGGCGCCGCGCTCGGCCTGCGCGAACGCCGCCCCGAACTCGCCGCCGAGGCACTGGAGTTCGCGACCGAGACCGGCCGCGAGGTCACCCGCGCACTCGGCGCGGTACGCGCCCCGGCCCCCTCCCGCGAGGAACTCCCCTCCCCCGAGGAGCGGTTGAGGGCCCTGATCGCCGGCTTCCGCCGCCTCGACCAACCGGTGGACGCCGAGATCGACCCCCTTCCGGACGGCGCCGTCGCGGACGCGGCCTACGGCATCGTGCGCGAGGCCCTGACCAACGTGGCCCGGCACGCGCCGGGCGCACGGACCACGGTGCTCTGCCGCTACGGCGACACCCGCACCGACGTCGTGATCACCAGCGCGGCACCGCCGTCCGGCACCCCGGCCCACGGCGCGGGCCTCGGCGGCGGTCGCGGCCAGGGCTTCCTGCGCTCCCGCGCCCGGGAGGCGGGCGGCACCCTGACCACCGGCCCCACGACGGAGGGCGGCTGGGAGGTACGGGCGACCCTGCCCGGCCGCACGGCGGGCCCGGTGGAACAATCCGTCCCACCGAGCTACCGCGTGGCCCAGGTCGTCGCCGCGTTCGGCCTGTGCGTACAGCCCCTGCTGCCGATCCTGATCATCCGGACGGAGTCGGCGCCGACCGGTAATCATGTCTCGGCGGGCGTGTTGTTCGCCCTGCTGGCGGCTGCGCAGGCGGTGTCCTTGCTGTGGCTGAGGAGGGCGCGAGTCTTCGCACAGGGTGCCTTGTTGGGCCTGGCGCTGTTGTGGCCGGTGGCGATGGAGGTGGGTAACTACACGGGCCCGGTGTGGCTGCCACCAACGCTGAGTGCCGTGGCAACATGCGCGTCACTGGTGGCCTTCAAGGGG
The DNA here is from genome assembly GCF_024519455.1 of Streptomyces sp. STR69. Classification (GTDB taxonomy): domain Bacteria; phylum Actinomycetota; class Actinomycetes; order Streptomycetales; family Streptomycetaceae; genus Streptomyces. Next base: position 108,466 of record NZ_JALJRY010000033.1, read on the forward strand.
CGCGGGGCTGTATCGATCAGCGGCTCCGCCGCGGGGCGCGACCAGCCCCCACCGGCCCGCGCCTACCGACTACCTCAAGTCCCCGTCTTTCTCTTTCCAATTGCAGCAACAGCCGTACACGCAACAGCGTTGACGATCGCCGTACTGCACCGCGGCACAACCATCCCCGGTTGGGCGCTGATATTGACCACAACTGCCTGTACCGCCTTTGTAGTTGGCGCGGCCTACTACGTCGGATCCCTGCTCGGCAGACGTAACAAGGCAGCCCAGGACACACAAACCCAACGCCTGGCCACCTGGACCGAGGAAGCCGTACGAGACGCCTGGGCGGAACGCCGCCGTATCGCCGCCGGCCTGGAATCCACGGTGCTGGCCCGCACCGCCGACATGATCGCCGAAGCACAGGCGGGCCGGCTGGACGCGACAGCGACCCGCGCCCGCGAGGCACTCAGCGCGATGCGCGCCCTCCTGGACGCGGTCCGCGACGGCGACACGGCAGCCGAACTGACCCCGCAGCCCACCCTCCAGGCCCTCGACCTGCTCGCCCACCAGTGCCGGGCCACCGGCCGTGACGTGGAGATACGGCTCACCGACCGGGTACCGGAACGCCTGCCCACCGAGGTCGACCTCACCGCGTACCACGTCGCCGAGACACTCCTCGCGACCGGCGACGACGAACCCGCCGTCCTCGAACTCGACGCGGTCGACGGTACGTTGACGATCACGGCCACCGGTGTGCCCCGCGCCACCGACCCCGCCGTACGGGACCGGTTGACGGCGCGGATCGCGCCGCTCGGCGGGACCCTGACGACCGGCCGGCCGCCGGGCACGGTCCACCTCCGGCTGCCGTTCACCGCGGTGCCGGACGACGAGGAGAGACAACGATGAGCCTCAGGGTGCTGGTCGTCGACGACCAGGGCATCGTCCGGGCGGGCTTCGCCGCCGTGATCGACGCCGAGGAGGACATGACGGTCGTAGGAGAGGCCGCGGACGGCGCGACCGCGGTGGTGCTCGCCGCCGAACTGGCCCCCGACGTGGTCGTGATGGACGTACGGATGCCGGAACTCGACGGTATCGCAGCGACCCGGATCATCACCGGAAAGGAGAACGCGCCCCGAGTCCTGGTGCTCACCACCTTCGACCTGGACGCGTACGTCTTCGACGCCCTGCGCGCGGGGGCCTCCGGCTTCCTCCTCAAGGACGTGCACGCCTCCGAACTCCTGGACGGCATCCGGGTGGTGGCGAGCGGCGAGAGCGTGTTGGCTCCGTCGGCGACCCGCCGCCTGATCGGCCACTACGCGTCAGGAGCGGGGGCCGGATTCCACTCCAACTCCGGTTCTGATTCCCCTGGTTCCGGTTCGCGCGAACTCGACAGCCTCACCGACAGCCAGCGCAACGTCCTCGGCCTGCTCGCCTCCGGCCTCAACAACGCGGAGATCGCCGGGGAGTTGGGGATCACCGTCGGCACCGTCAAGTCCCATGTGAACGCCCTGCTCCGCAAACTCGGCCTGCGCGACCGCGTCCAGGCCACGATCCTCGCCTACGACCTCGGCATCACCCGCCCGAACCCGCCGGGCGCGGACCACCTCTGACGTTCTCGTCCCCTCCTCGACTCAGGAGCCGATTCCATGACCGGTACCGATGCTCACGCTGCCCGTTCACCTCTGCACCGGGTGGGCCGGAACCTCCGCAACCCCTTCGCCCTCGCCTACCTCGCGCTCTGCGCGGTGCTGCTCGTCTGGGCGATCGTCGTCAACATCCCCGACGACTCGGACGCGGCCCTGGCCGGCGTCGTCCCTCTCATGGCCACCGCCCCGGCCAGCCTCGTCCTTCTCGCACTGCCGGGCGGCGCCTGGGTGTTGATCGTCGCGGTCGTCCTCGGGGCGCTGGTCAACGCGTCGGTCATCGGCTGGTGCGCCCGGGCGCTGACCCGCGGCAACCGCCCGGACGCGACGCGCTGACCGCACGGGGCGCAGGTGGGGGCTCAGGCGCCGCCGTAGCCGGCCGAGTGGTCGTCCCGGTCCTCGGTCGCGTACAGGGCGGGCCCGAGACGGGCGGCCAGTGCGTCCCCCGCGATGTGTGTGACGGTCACCGTCCCGTCGTCGTTCGACGTCAGCTCCGCGTAGTAGCCCAGGGCCATCCAGTCCATCGGCCGGTGGAAGAAGAACTCGACGGTGTCGTCCGGGTATTCGGCACGCAGCAGGGGAAGCAACGTCTCCGGGTGGTACTCGGCACCCTTGCCACTGAGCACCACGACCACGTGCCCCACGTCCACCCGCCACACCCGCACATGCGCGTAACCGTTCCAGCCCTCCGCGGACTGCCAGGGCTCCTCGTCGCGGACCAACTCGGGATAAACGCCCTCAACTGCCATACGACACCCCGTTTCCAGCCACAGCGGCTATCAGAACAACCATGCTCAGCACGGCCCGCACGGAACCCTCCGCGAGGATGAACGCTTCTTCTGGTCAGCCGGTCGTTCGCTGATCACACACGGCGGTGAAAAGCCGGCGCGATCGGGTCAACTCCCGTGCGTACTTTCGAGTACAGCGTGGGCGGCATGACAGTGAAGATTCCGACGGGCTGTGTGTTCACGCACATCATCCGAGGCGGCGGCCGGAAGATCAGCTACCAGAACGCCGGAGTCGACTGTGCTTTCGTCGGCGCGCTGAGCAGCGGTTTCTGCAACTGGCGTATCGACTTCACCTATGCCGACACCGAAAACCGGACGTACCGTACATCCCGCGGCACGACACACACCGAGTGCAAGATCGACCCGATGCGGAACAACTCTCCCCAGACGCTGCCTCGTTACGGAAAGGCGTGCGCCCGCCTCTACGTCGGCGGAACGCGTCGCGTGAGCCAGTGCCACAACATCACGAAGTGAGTTGTTCATGATCGAGCAGAACAAAGACCAGGATCCGGACCAGGCGTGGAGAGCACGGCGGCACCGCGCGGGTGTCACCGCGTTCCTTTCGGGTCTCCTCGCCGCGCTCGCCTTCTTCGCCTTCTTCCCCGGGCTGCCGCACGTCATCGACTGGGGAGCAATCCTCGTGTCCCTCGCCGTGGGCGGACTCGCCCAATGGTGCTGCCAGTCCTGGATCAGCAGAGCGGCAAAGGCGAAAGCGAAAGCCGAACACATGTGACCGGCTGCACCAGCGGCCCCGGCACTGAGCGTTTTCCATCCTCAGGCTGAGCTGGCCTGACGGAGACAGAGGACGGCTTGGACGAGGACCGTTATGCGGGTGGTCGAGCAACGGAGTTTGCGGAGTAGCCGCCAGGACTTGAGGATGGCGACGGCTTGCTCGACGAGGGCCCGGATCTTCGCATGGGATCGGTTGACGGCCTGCTGCCCTGTGGAAAGCGTCTCCCACCGGCCGCGGCAGGGAACACGGACAGTGCCTCCGGCGCCCTGGTAGCCCTTGTCGGCCCAGCAGTTGACGCCGGCTTCGGCGAGAGCCTCGACGATGCCGTGCTCGCGGGCTGCACGAATATCGTGGACGGCTCCGGGCAGAGCCGACGAGGCCCACAGCAGACGGCCGGAAGGATCTGCGATCACCTGCACGTTCATCCCGTGTTTCTTGTGCTTGCCCGAATAGAAGGGTCGGTCGGCGGCGATCTCCCCCAGCCTTCGGCCGGGAGGTGCCCCCAGTCGATCGGCAGCGGTGTCCCGTCCAGCAGGACGAACGCCTTCATCGACGCCGCCCGAACCACCTCGGCGAGCGTCGGGGCGGGGGCGGCCAGGATCTCAACCGCCTCGGTGACGTAGCGGTAGGCAGTGGTGGTGCCGACGCCGAACCCGGCCGCGAACTGGACATACGGATGACCGAGGTGAGGCCAGAAGCCGCAACGGAGATGATCTTGAGGCTGTGGCGGTCAGCTGGTACAGGTCCCGGTCGCGTGCGGAAGTGGAACGCGGAGGCCGTGTGGATCTACCTGGACTCCACAGCCTGATGCCGGGGCGGCCCCGGCGACTGTCAGTCTCCGGAGGGAAGGGGCTCTGCTGCCGTGCGAGCGGGTTCGGGTGTGTGCGGCGTGGGGTGGGCGGTGCTGGCGGGGGCCAGGGGAACCGGAGCCCGTTCGCCGCCCAGCCAGGACAGGTTGACGGCCACGGCGGCCATGGAGGCCACGACGATCAGTGCGCCGGCTGTGGCGAGCGCAACTCGTCGGCGGCGGATCCGGAAGCCGCCGACGACGGCCGCGTCGACAACGCTGGGCAGCGCAGGCTCCGGATCGGCGCTGAGGACTGCCTGGAAGGCCGCGTGCAGAGCGTCGTTCTCGTGCTCATTCATGGCCGGTTTCACCTCCTGGTCCCTTCACTGTCAAAGCCTTCGACGATCTCGCGCAGCCGGGCGAGCCCGCGGGCGCTCTGGCTCTTCACCGTTCCCGGACTCACCCGCAGTGCGTGCGCGGTCTGCTCGACGGACCAGTCCTCCCAGAATCGCAGGACCAGCACGGCCCGGTAGCGGGGCGCCAGTTCCATCAGGGCTTCTTGCATCATCAATCGCAACTCCGGTGCGCCGGACACGTCCGAGGGAAGATCGGGTGGCTCGCTCACCGGCTCCTCACGCCAGCCTCGCTTGCGCCACTGGTCGATGAAGGTACGGGTGAGGATGGTGCGAGCGTAGGCATCCGCATTGCCGTCCCGGCTGACCCGTCCCCAGGCCGCGTACAACTTCATCAAAGTCGTCTGGGTCAGGTCCTGTGCCTGGTGCCAGTCACCGCAGAGCAGGTAGGCGCTGCGACGGAGCTGCGCCTGCCGCGCCTCGGCAAAATCCCGGAACTCCCGTTCCCGGGCCGTGTCCCTCACTCTTCGCCGGCCTCTCCCTCGCGCACCACTCCACCTGTCATACATACGGAGAGCGGCCCTCTGGGGTTGCACGGTGCGGGCAGGAGAATTTTCCCGCCGCACCGTGCAACCTGACCACCGCCCGACTCCGTACCTCTCTCCCGAAAGGGCTCCCCCGTACAGGTGGGAGTCCGGCGATCCGAGGAAGAGGCACACCGTTGTCGAAGCACCGCAAGTTCTCGAATAACCGCCGCGCGATGTTCAGCGTGGCCGCCGGAACCGTTCTGGCCGCCGCGGGGATGGTCAGCGTCGCCAGCGCCGCGACCCCGGCCACTCACGCGAACCCGGTCCCGGCCACCCAGGCGGACCCGGTTGCCGCCACCCACGCGGACCCCGTTGCCGCCACCCACGCGGACCCCGTTGCCGCCACTCAGGCGAACCCGGTCCCGGCCACTCACGCGGACCCGGTTGCGGCCACCCACGCGAACCCCGTTGCGGCCACTCACGCGGACCCCGTTGCCGCCACCCACGCGAACCCGGTCCACGCCAAGTCTGTCGCCGAACCCCTCTCGTCGCTGAGCGCGGCCGAGCGGGCGAACGCGGTGGGCTGAGCCCCACCCCGAGGAGTACGCACGCCTCCCCGAGAGCCCCGGGCTTTTGCCCGGTGCGGGAGGCGTGCTGCTCCGCACGACCCGCCGTGGACCTCGCTGCCCCTCGGAGGGGTAGCAACGTGCCCTGGATGAAGATCGGGCGCCCCTGTGGATCGGCGCACTGGGGTTGCAACCGGTCCTACGTCACCTCTACTCCCGCCACTCCCGCCACGTGTGCCGCCGCGAAGCTGTTGCCCCCGCACACTCGCGTGCCGCCCCCGCCCAGGGTGCGAGCACGTTCGTGCCGCGGGTGAAGAACTCCACCGGTGGTCCGGGGTCGGTCGTAGAGGATGCGGCGCGGGTCGGGCCGTGAGCTGTTGCGCGGCTACACGAGAACGTCGGTGGCCACGTCCTCCGGGTGAGCTGTGGCCTCGCCCTCCAGACGGTCCTTGGGTACAGCCGACCAGGCACCGGTCCGTGATGAACAGCAGGGCGCTGGCGCCCGGGGTGACCCGGACACGGCTGATCTCGTCGTGGCTCGGACGGTGGTTGGGGTCGGCCGACCGTCAATCGTGAGCCGCCCGTCATCGGTGAGGCGTCCGTCATCGGTCGTCGGGCCGTCGTCGGTCATCCGGCGCATTCCAGGTCCTCCTTCCCCGTGTGGCCGAGGGCGACGAGGTCGACGTAGCCCGGGACACCGAAGCCGCAGGCGAACGACAACGGCCCGGCGTCGACCAGCGTGCGGGTCACCATCTGCTCGTCTCGGGACCACCGCAGATCGCCTGCCCCGCGAATGTCCTGGCCGGCAAAGGTGCCGGTGGAAGTACCGGTGTCGTTACTCGGTTGCGAGCGAGGTGGAAGTCCACGCAAGGTGGCGGCGTAGCTCGGCCTGCCTTCACAGCAACTTGTGGGCTCTCCTCGGCGGCGGGCCGGCGATGTGATGCGACGTGGGGGACGGAACGTGGGCGAGGCGGGATTGGACAGTCGGCTGAGATCGGCGGTTCGGGCGGGGGACGCCGAGGCGGTACGGGATCTGCTGGATCGGGGCGCGGATCCGGACGCGGTGGACGCGGGCGGGCTGCCGGTTCTGTGCGCGGCCGTGGCGGCTTACGACGCGCCGGTGGCCGAGGCCTTGGTGGAGGGCGGTGCGGATCCTGACCTGGTGCTGCCGGACGGGACCACGCCACTGTGGCGCGCTGTCGACGGTGGCTCTCCGGCGGTCTTCTCGGCGGTGCTGGGCAAGGAGCCCCGGCTGCGACTTCCGGAGGCCGACCGCGAACGGCTGCTCGCCCTGGCCCGCGACTGGTACGAGACGGGCGCGGTCGAGGAACTGCGGCGCAGGACGGATGCGCCCGGTCCGGCCTCGACGGTCCGCGTCCAGGACTGCGAATACGACTGGGTCGATGCGGTCTCACTCGGCGACCTGACCGTACGAGCCGGCCACGGAGCCGTCCTGACCTCACTGGAGTGGGCCTTCCGCATCCTGACCCCCGTCGACGAACTGGTCGCCCGCGCTGTGGAGCAGCCGAACGAGGACCATGTGACCTGGTCGACGGTCTGCTGGATTCTCACCGAGCGCCGCAGCTTCGAGACCTGGTCGGCCGTGGTGGCCCATCGCCACGACCGTGAACCGGCGCAGCGCCGGTTCGTGGTGGACTACCTGCGGATGCGGGGGTTCCTCGACACCAACCCCTACTACGAGAAGAAGGAAGCCGAACTCCTGGCCGCCTGGGCCGCCGAGGAAACGGACGGTGAGTTGCTCGCGAAAGTGCTCGACGCCTACACCGACCGCGACCATCCGGGCCAGGAAGCCATCGGCCTCCGCTACGGCGACCATCCCGACCCGCGCGTACGACGCGAAGTGCCCTGTGCCCTCGCCACGGGCGGCGTTCCGCGCACCCCGGCGGCCAGGACCGCCCTGCTCACCCTCATGCGCGACCCGGACGCCGAGGTGCGGCTCAGGGCGTGCACGGCGAGCCTGCGGGACGACGACGACCTCCTCCCGGAGATCACCCGAGCGCTGCTCCTGCTGACCAAGGACCCGGACCCCGGCCCACGAGGCGCGGCAGCGGCGGCACTGGCCAGCTCCCGGGACCGTACGCCCGCCGTCGCCGACGCCCTGGCAGGACTGCTCGACGACGACGACCAACTCGTACGTCTGGAGGCCGCCTACGGTCTCGCCCTGCGCGGCGACCCACGTACCGCCGAGGCGATCGAGCGGGTGGGACCTCTCGGCGACGGCTTCGAACACGACCACCGGGCCGACGCGCTCCGGCGGTGGCGGTGGCGGTGGCAGAAGGAGAACGCCCTTGACCGCTAGAGCCGTTGACGGGCAGGGCCGTCGACCGGGATTCCGCCGGTCTGCCTCTCCACCCCGTACAGGGACGCGATCTCCCCGTGCCCCAGAAGGTGAGGAAACTGCTTCGCGGCCATGACCGAGCGATTCGAGGACAGCCCTCTATTCGGCGATGAGCCGAAACCCATGATCTGATCCCTACTCCGCGCTCACGGAGACCCCCATCAGCGGAACCTCATTGGCTATTCGCAGCCCCAGGAATACCAGCAGTGCGCCGGGGAATCCGATCGCGGCGACCGCGATCAAATAGTTGATGGAGATCTGCTGCGCTTCGTCCCCGCTGTTCGCTCCCGCCATCGCCACCATGTACCGGGTGCCGACGTACAGCGCAGCGCCGATAACGAGATACCCGAGGATAATCAAGAGTCGGCCCAGTCGGTCCCGCCAGCCACGCCGGCGCGCACCGCGCCACAGATAGCGGCCGACCGTCAGTACCGTACCGCCGACAAAAAGGGCCGACATGCCGTTGATGATCGGCTTCAGTTGATCCTGGCGGTAGTCAGGGCCGGAACCACCGCTCAACTGATGGATGGCGTCGGTGCCGACGAACCCACGAATAACTTGGCCCAAGCCGAGCACCATCAGTCCCAGACCAGCGAGGAAAACGACCGCACCGGCAAACGAGAACAGGACGTTGGGCGGATTCCGGACAGGCGCTGTCATGGTCGGAGCATACTGGCGCGTCGAGTTCTTGAGTAGACACCCGACGGTCGTTCGCGTGCTCATCGGAATGGAGGTATTTGCGGGGTAGTTGATCTCTGTTCATAAGCTCGTTGTTGCCCGCCGAGAGAAATGTGGTCCGGGTAACCGCCAGAACATCTAAAGCCGGGGACCTGTGAAGTGGCGCTACAGAGACGGGCGCCCCGCCACTGCAAGGCGGCAGAATTGCCTTCGGTTCCGCCCCAATGTCCACCGCCACCCCGGGCTCCGTCGCGGCTGTGGAACAGAGCCATGGAACAGAACCAACCGGGCCACCCGCTTTACGTAGACGCGTCCTACGGCAGCAAAGCACTGGGCGACAACGGGTTGGGATACCGGGTGATGGGGTTGGCCGTCGATGCGCGCCGACCCGACTTCGAGAGCACGGCCGGCTCCGAGGCGACACTCCGTCGGGCATGGCCGCGGCTCCTGCCGTCAGTTGGTCATGGACGTGGATGCAGGGTCGGTTCTCGCCGGGAGCCAGGAGGCGGTCCCGGCGCGACCGCGGAAAGTGGCGACGGCGCCCTTGGCTACGGCCGGGCTGGCGGGGATCGACGCGACGTCCGCAGGCCGGAGGGTGGAGAGGCCAACGATGTCGGTCGTGCCGGTCGCCAGGAGGAGGCCGAGGAGCGCCTCGAAGTCCAAGGGCGATTTCTTGAGCACGAGACCCCGCAGCCGCGACCCGGCGCGGCCTCATTCTGCACAGCAGGCCCCAGAGGCGCCCGTACCAGGTGAACCGCATCGTCTACGAGGCCCGGTGCCGCATCGCGGCCCAGCTCGTACTCGATGCATGCCGCCCTGGTGTTGCGCGTCAGCGGTGGTCGACGTAGGCGACGAGTCCGCCGATGGTCAGGCCCAGCGCGCAGCCGCGGCGGAAGGATTCGTGGCGCATGCCCGGGGTGTGCTGGGCGTCGGTCATCGCGTACAGTCCGCGGATCCCCAGTTCCACGCCGCACAAGCACACGACGTGTCCGTGACGCAGGGCGGCGGCCTCCCACTCGGAGTCGTGGGGGACCCAGGTCCGGGAGTAGATCTCACCGTCGGGCGTCCGCAGTTCCAGCCGGGAGTAGGTGTATCCGTAGCACCGCTCCAGTTTTGGCTCTTCATCGGGTATCTCGTGCAGTTCCCATCCGGGGATCGAGGGCAGGTCGCAGAAGACCTCGGGCGGTAGGCGCCTCATGCCGAACAGGATGGCGCCTTCGAGCTGCGGTTCCTCGGGTATTTCGTCGAGCGACGCTCCCTTTGGCGCGATGTACCCGAAGTAGCCCACGCCCAGGGCCTGCCTGAACTCGAAGAGGGCGGTGGGCATGCGGGGTGTCTGTGCGGGATCGAGGGTGACTGTGCCTTCCGCGGTCTCCAGGCCCCCCAGGACGCACTCGAGCTGCAGCGCGGGGTCGTCGCAGAACAGGATCCGCCCGAGGTCGTCGACCTGTTCGAACTGATGCCGACTCATCTTCTTCAGCCCTCCGGTTGGTTGCCGTTCCGCGTCCGCGAAGCAGACGACCCAATGTTGAACCATTCTATTGAAGGATCGTTGAACGATACATACATTGGAGCGCCTGAACCATCAGGCCGACGGTCTCGTCGAGAGCAGGGGTGAGGGTGAGCGCGGAGGGAGCAGGCACAGGGCGGACAGGCGTGGCTTGGCGGGTGCTGGTGGGCGCCGCGAGCACCGGGGCAGCGTTGGCGCTGTGGGCGATCGTGCGCACAGCCGTCGTCGCGCACGCCCAGTGGATCGACGTGCTGTGCGCGCTGGCGATCCTCCTCGCCTGCGTGTTCCTGGGCACATGCTGGTGGTTGGACATCCGGTGGCTGCTGTGTGCGGTGTGCCTTTTCGGGGTGCTGTTCCTGCAGAACAAGGAACTGGATCAGCAGGCACTGCACCAGCACGGGCGTACCGAACACGTCAGGGTCCGACAGATTCAGTGGTCCGCCGGCGACGGCATGGGTGACAGCGCCCACCTCTACACGGTCACCGTCCTCGACGGCCCACCGCTGGCTCCGATCGAGGAGAACGGGCTCATGGGCTGGAAGTGGGTGGTGGGCGGCACTTACACGGTGACCGTCGATCCGCAGGGCCGTGCCCCGCTCAGGCGGGGGGACAAGCCCGGGCCTCCGGTGATCCAGCAGTTCCTGCAGATCCCACTCGTCCTCGGCCTGGCCTTCGCCCTGTGGCGGCCCGCAGGCCTGCTCCTGCGCCGACAACGCGTCCCGTCAGCCGGACCCGCCCAGCCACAGGGGCTGTGATCGAGCGGCGCCCCGGCGCCGACAATCGCATCGGCTCCGGTCCCGGGAGTGCGGATGGCCTGTCCACAACTCGCGCTCCGGGCACCCCGCAAAAGCAAAAGCCCCAGGTCACGGCGAGTGAGTCCTGAGGCTTCTACAGAGCCACCTTCGGGATTCGAACCCGAGACCTACGCATGACGAGACCGTGAGTGATCATGTCGTTTGGTGCCGTGCCGTGCTGCCAAGTGACGT
>NZ_JALJRY010000034.1 GCF_024519455.1 Streptomyces sp. STR69
GCACCGGTTCGTACAAGGCCTGGCTCGACGGCTACGGCTCGACCCACACCGACACCCTGTCCCAGTCGGTGACGGTCCCGAGCGGCTGCACGGGGACGACGTTCACCTTCTACCTGCACGTCGACACGGCGGAGACCAGCACCAGCACGGCTTACGACAAGCTGACGGTCACCGCCGGATCGACCACCCTGGCCACCTACTCGAACCTCAACGCGGCCAGTGGATATGTCGCGAAGTCCTTCAGTCTGTCGGCCTTCGCGGGGACCACGGTCGCGCTGAAGTTCAGCGGGGTCGAGGACTCCTCGCTCCAGACCAGCTTCGTGATCGACGACACCGCCGTCACGACCAGCTGATCCGCTCGACCTGTTCCGTCCGGCACCCCGCACGCGCCCCCAGGCGTGCGGGGTGTTCCGGTTTCCTCAGCTCAGCGGGTCCAGCGTCAGATAGGCCTGCTGCGGGTTCCCGTCGTTGACCAGCGACTCCTGGGCGCCGACGTCGTCGAACGCGAACGCGTACGCCTTGCCGTCCGCCATCTGTGCGTGGATCTTGCGGGCGTAGTGGTTGGTCACCACGTCCTGGTAGAAGTTCGCCGTGGTGGTGTCCGGCTGGTTGGGGTTGACCAGGAGCGTGGAGCGGTTGAAGCCCGCGCACAGTGTGCGTGAAATCGGGCCGCGCACCAGGTCGTTGGGTGCGTCGAGGTACTTGGCGCAGCCGAAGATGCTGGCCGCGTCGGGCTTCTGGAAGGTGGTGACGACCGCACCGGAGCTGTTGGTGAAGTTCATGACGTTGCCCGAGACCCGGCCGTAGTACTTGGTGTTCGGCTGGTCGGCGAACGGTGTCACGGTCAGGGTCGACGACGCGTACTTCGACCAGACGCGGTTGATGTAGTCGTCCATGACGGTGCTGGGCAGGGCGCCCGTCTCAATGCCGTACGTCGGTGAGAGCGCTCGCAGGACCGTTCCGTCCGACCGGGTCTGGATCAGGTTGGCCCAGCCGCCCGGCTGCCCGCGCAGCGCGTTGAAGAATCCTGTGTAGCCACCCGACTTGAGATGTCCGGTGCTGGCCGTGCTCCCGTCGGACCGCTGCACCCCGACCGCGTACGGTGCCGAGAACATGTCCACCTGGGTGCTGTTGATCCACAGCCCGGAGTCGTTCAGCGTGTACTCGGACCAGTTGAAGAGGATGTTGCGGTTCGGGTCGGTCGGGTTCTGCACGGCCGGCTGCACCAGGCCGCCGGTGGTCAGCTTGAACACCAGCTTCTGGCCGTAGGAGAAGTAGATGCGGCCCGAGAACTTGGGGATCCGGATGGTGGCGGACTGTCCGGCCGCCGGGCCCGCGATCGACGCGTCCGGTGCCGGGGTGGGCGGGTTGCCGCCGGCCGGCCAGGCGTGGAACGTACCGTTCGCGTCGGCCCAACCCTGTTGGCCGGTCGCGAGGTTGGTGCCGAGGTCGTAGATGTAGACCACGTCGCCGCGGCCCGAGTTGTTGGTGATCTTCAGCGGGATCGTGGCGGGCACCGCCGCGTCCGCCGTCAGCGGTGTGGCCAGCGCGAGCATCGTGGCCACCGCGGTCGCGGCGCCCAGTCGGCGCAGGATTCTGCCGAGCACTACTCACCTCCGTGTGGGGGGTGTACGAGAAATTGGTCCGTACCTGTGTGAGAGCGCTCTCAGAGTCGCGCCGAGCCGTGTGTGTGTCAATGAGTTGAACGAAAGGTGCCCACGGCAACTCGCTCCGTGGGCACCTGGGTTGAATCAGGAAACGCGGTCCTCGATCAGAAGGTGCGCTCCAGCAGGTCGAGCAGTGCGACCCAGTGACGCTCGTCGGCCTCCGCGTTGTACGACGACGTGTCGGCCTGCGTGTAGCCGTGCTGCGCGCCCGGATAGACCTCGCAGCGGTGCCGGACGCCCGCCGCGGTGAGCGCGTCGTCGAACCGCTTGATCTGGTCCTCGGGCAGCGAGGAGTCCTGGTCGGCGTGGCCGAAGTACAGCTCGGCGGTGATGTGTTCGGCGGCCAGGTGCGGACTGTTCGCGTCGTCGGTGGCCAGTCGCCCGCCGTGGAAGCCGCCCACCGCCGCCACCCGGTCCGGGTAGGCGCCGGCGGTGTAGAGCGCGAGCCGGGCGCCCATGCAGTACCCGGTGATCGCGACCGGCCCGTCGGCGACCACGGGGGACTCGGCCAGCCAGCGCAGATAGGCACCGGCGTCCCGCTCGACCAGGTCGGGCGTCAGCCCCATGATCAGCGGGCCGACCTTCTGGAAGATGTCCGGCCGTGCCTCGGGATCGATGAACTCCGGCAACTCGACCACGGGCGCGCGACCGTGCCGGTAGAACACGTTCGGTACGAGGACCGTGTAACCGGCCTCGGCCAGCCGGTCGGCCATCGACTTCAGGTGCGGACGCAGTCCGAAGGCGTCCTGGTAGAGCAGCACGGCCGGACGGGGGAGCTCGTCGCCGGGATGCACCAGATAGGCGTCGGCGATGCCGTCCTCGGTGGAGATGTCCACGGCTGTGCCCTGTACGGCGGTCATGGCGGGGGTGCCTCCCAGCGGATCGGCGCCGGGCCGGCTGCCGGCCCGGCGCGGCGTGTTCCGATCATCGTGGCACGCCCGATCGGGGCCCCGCCGCCGGGGTCACTCGAAGCGCGAGACGTCCCCCGCACCCTTGCGGACGATCTCCACCTCGCCGCTGGAGAAGTCGATGACGGTCGTCGGTTCCGTGCCGCAGTCCCCGGAGTCGAGCACCGCGTCCACCACGTGGTCGAGCCGGTCCTTGATCTCCCAGCCCTGGGTCATCGGCTCCTCCTCGTCGGGCAGGAGCAGAGTGCTGGACAGCAGCGGCTCACCCAGTTCGGCCAGCAGCGCCTGGGTGACGACATGGTCGGGGATGCGCACGCCCACGGTCTTCTTCTTCGCGTTCAGCAACTGGCGCGGCACCTCCCTCGTCGCCGGGAGGATGAAGGTGTAACTGCCGGGCGTGGACGCCTTGATGGCCCGGAACACGTCGTTGTCGATGTGCACGAACTGGCCCAGCTGGGCGAAGTTCTGGCACACCAGCGTGAAGTGGTGCCGGTCGTTCAGCTGCCGGATCGTACGGATCCGCTCCATGCCGTCACGGTTGCCGAGCTGGCAGCCCAGCGCGTAGCAGGAGTCGGTCGGATACGCGATCAGCGCACCCGACCGCACACTGTCCGCGACCTGCGAGATGGTGCGAGGCTGTGGGTTGTCCGGGTGCACGTCGAAGTACTTGGCCACCCGCCGAGCTTATGCCGTACGGCCGCGGGTCGCCGCGCGGGCCCTCGCGTCGCCCGATTCGCACGGGCGTACCCCGGCGAAACCGGGGAAGCCGACAAGTGCGCTCGGGGCTCTCCCCCGAACCCGGGCAGCACGGCTCCGCCGGCGGCTCCCCTCCGAGGCCGCGGCGGAGCCGTTCCGGTTCAGCCGTGCAGGCGTACCGGGATCTCCTGCCAGCCGAAGGCGATGAAGGACGGCACCTGGCGCAGGGTGTCCGCGTCGACGGCGAGGCGGGCGTCCGGGAAGCGGTCGAAGAACGCGGGAAGCGCCGTGAGAGCCTCCACGCGGGCGAGCGGCGCGCCGATGCAGCGGTGCACGCCGATGCCGAAGGACAGGTGGTCGTCGGCCCCACGGGCCGCGTCGAAGACGTCCGCGTCGGGGCCGTAGTGCGCGGGGTCGAGCCCGGCCGCCGCGTACGTGGTGATGATGGCGTCCCCGGCCGGGACGGTGATGTCGCCGACGGTGAGGTCACTGACCGCGAACCGGAGCGGCAGCGAGGCGATGGACGGGTGGACGCGCAGGGTCTCGTCCACGACCGCGTCCCAGGTGATCTTCCCGGAGCGTACGTCCGCGAGCTGCTCGGGGCGCTTGAGCAGGGCGACGATCGCGTTGCCGATGAGGTTGACCGTCGTCTCGAAGCCCGCGCCGATCACCAGCAGCAGCGTGTACAGCAGTTCCTCGTCGCTGAGCCGGTCGCCGTCCTCGTCGCGCACCCGGATCAGTTCGGTGGTGAGGTCGTCGCCGGGGTGCTCACTGCGGTGGGCGATCAGCGCGGGCAGCACGGTGCCGATCTGCTGCTGGACGAAGGCCGCGTGCTCCGGGGACGGGTCGGAGGTGTCCATGATGGCCGCGATCAGCCGCCCGGTGTCGGCCACCAACTCGTCCGGTACGCCGAAGAGTTCACAGATGATCCGCATCGGCAGGGGCTGGGCGAGGGCGGCCCTGATGTCGACCGCCCCGGTCTCGACGGCCGCCACCGCGTCGAGCAGCTCCGCCGTGATCGTCTCCACCCGGGCCCGCATCGCCTCGGTGCGCCGGTGCGTGAAGCTCGGCGCCACGAGCTTGCGCAGGCGGGTGTGGTCGGCACCGTACGTGGAGAGCATGTTGATGACGCCGATCCAGCCCAACACCCAGCCCCAGGAGGGGTGTTCGCCCATCTCGGGCCACAGTCGCCAGTGCAGCCGGGGGTCCCTGCTGACCCGCGGGTCGAGGATCAGTTCCTTCAGGACGTCGTAGCCGGTGGGCGCCCAGGCGGGGATGCCGCCGGGCAGTTCGACGGGCACGATCGGACCGAGGGCACGCAGCTTGGCGCTCTCTGCTGCCATGTCGGCGCCGAACGGGTCGAGGACGATGCGGTCGGACACGGTCACGACGGGTCTCCTGGCTGGTCGGGGGAGCGGGGGCTGAACCGGACGGGCAGCGACGTGAGCGAGCGGTGGAAGGGACCGGGCCGCCAGGTCAACTGCTCACGTGCTACGACGGGTTCGAGGTCGGGCAGCCACAGGGTGAGCCGTTCGATCGCCTCCGTCGCGATGAGCAGCGTGTGCCGCTTGACCGGGCAGGCGTGCGGACCCGCCGACCACGACAGGTGCGAGGCGTCCTTGGGATGCCGGCCGCTGACGACCTCCTGCTCGGCGAAGTGCGCGAGCGCGCCGTACGAGACGACGACCGGTATCGCCGGTCTGATCCACGTGCCGTGGAACGTGACGGGCGAACGGGCGTAGTGGATCCCGTAGTTGGCGAGCGGGGTCTCGTGGTGCAGGACCTCTACCACGGCGTCCATGACCGGGCGGGCGCCACTGGTCAGCGTGGAGTAGTAGACCGAGGTGCCGAGGATGCGGGACAGGGCGTTGGACACCAGGTTCGCGGTCGGCTCGTGCCCCGCGCCCAGGGTGAGGAACACCTGCCAGGCGACCTCCTCCGGATTCAGCCCGGCCGGATGGTCAAGGAGCCAGCTCGTCAGGTCGTCGCCGCGTGACGTCGCCTTGGCGGCGATGAGTTCGAGGACGTAGCCGCCGAACTCGGCCTCGCCCTCGGCCGCTTGGGCGCCGCCCTCGATCATCATACCCAGCGCCCGGTCCAGCCGCTCGCTCTGGCTGTCGGGCAGTCCGAACAGGCTGTTGAAGACCAGCGCCATCAGCGGCCGGGCGAACTCGCCCACCAGATCGGCCTGTCCGCGCGGCCCGATCCGGCTCACCAGCACATGCACCGCCCGGTGCACCCGGTCCCGCAGGTCGTGCGGCTCGATCCGGTCGAAGGCGTCGATCAGCGAAGCACGGTAGCGGACATGCGCGGCGCCGTCCGCGAACAGGGAGTTGGGCCGCCAGCGCATCATCCCGAGGACCGGTGAGTCCTCGGCGACGGTCGACTCCCACGGCCGGGGATCGTGCGAGAACGTGACGGTGTCGCGCAGCAGCTCCAGCGCGGCCCGCCGCTCGGTGACGACGTACGCCGGTACGCCCGGGGCGAGTTCGGCCCAGCCGACCGGCCCCTGGGCGCGCAGGGCGGCGTAGTAGTCGTAGGGATCCAGCGCGAAGCCGTCCTCCCACAGCCGGACGGGTCGGGTGGGGGAAGAAGTGGTCACCGGTGCTCCGGGGGGTCGCGGTCGATCAGGTGCTGGACCAGGGCGAGCAGCGCGTCGATCGAGGAGTTCGCGTCCCGGGCGTCGCAGGTCACCAGCGGGGTGTCGGGTGCCAGATCCAGGGCGGCGCGCAGCTGTTCGTCGGTGTGGTGCCGGGGCGCGTCCGGGAAGGTGTTGAAGGCGACGCCGTACGGCAGCCCGCTCTCCTCGACCAGACCGAGCATGTCGAAGGAGGCGTCGATGCGGCGGCTGTCGACCAGGACCAGCGCCCCGAGCGCGCCGTGGGCGATGTCCTCCCACAGGGCCCGGAACCGCTCCTGCCCGGGCGTTCCGAAGAGGTACAGCACGATCCCGCCCGGGAGGCTGAGCCGCCCGAAGTCGATGGCGACGGTCGTCGTCGACTTCTCCCGCACCCCGTCGAGATCGTCCACGTGGACGGACGCCTCGGTCAACCGCTCCTCGGTGTGCAGCGGCCGGATCTCCGACACCGAGTCGATCAGGGTCGTCTTGCCCACCCCGAACGGACCGGCGATCAGGATCTTCACCAACTCCTTGGCGGTGTCCGGCAGATGGATGCCGCTAGTCGTGCTTGAGGGCGCGTAGGCCATCGGCCACTCTCTTCAGCAGGTCGGGGTCGAAGCGTTCGGCGGGCGGGATCGGGGCGCGGGCGAGCACCAGGTTCAGGTCGAGGAGACCGGCGGCGAGGACCCGAACGGCGGACACCGGCAGTTCGAGCAGGGCCGCCGCCTCCAGTACCGTCAGCGAACCGCCGTACAGCGCGTCCAGCAGGGCGAGTTGAGCCGCGGGCAGCCCGGCCGGTACGGGCTCGCCGCTGCCGGAGAGCACCGTCAGCCGTTCCAGTTGCGGACGGCTCGGCCGGGCCACTCCGCCGGTCGACAGATACGCGGGGACCAGAGGACGGCCGCCGCGGCGACCCGTCATGCCGACGTGCCGCCGTCAACTCCCCGCGGAGCGGCGGCCATCGCCTTCTCGCCCAGCCGCGCCACCTGCGAGTGCACCCGGTGCGCGAGCAGGTCGAGACGCACCTCGGTGTCGCCGTAGGCCGCCACACAAGTCCCGTGATCCGTGGGGACGATGAGCACATACCCGTGGTCCGACTCGATCACCACCTGGCGGATCTCGGCGTCCTCCCGGTCGGCGAACGCCGCCGCGGCGGTACGGCACGCCCCCTGCACCGTGCTGGTGATCGCGGCGACCCGCTCGCCCGAGGCCTGGGACAGCGCGTCGGTGTACCCCCGCACCAGCCCGTCCCGGGTCAGCAGCACTGCGGCCACCACATGCGGCACCTCCAGGATCGGATCGAGCACCCACGCCGTGTCGCCCCCATCGCGGCTGATCATCTAGCCGCTCCCCCCTCGTAGTCGTTCCCGTGGTTCTTCTGATCGATGTCGCGCACCGCCGGCCGCGGTCCCGCGGACTCCTCCGTTACGGCGGTCCCGGCGCCCTCACTCGCGGCGCGCGCGGCGGCGGTGCCGGACTGGAGCGCGCCGAGCGCGGCGGCGGCCTGCTCCGGGCACCGTTCCGGCTGTGCCGGGGCGGTCTGCGTCTTCTGGGCGGCCGGGGCGTTCTGCGCGTTCGCGGCGGCGACCGCGGTGCGGCGGCGCCGTCGGGGGAGTCCGCCGACGTCGGGGACGGCCTGGTGCCCGGGCACGTCGGCCGCGACCTGTTCGTCACGCTCGGAGCCGTAGGAGTGGGTCGGTGCGGGTGCGGGTGCGGGTGCGGGTGCGGGCGCGCGGGTGGGAGCGGGGGCCCGACGGGTGGAGCGCGGGGCGCCCGCCGCGGGCGGCTGCCGCTCGGGGTCGATCCGGCTCAGGAGGTGGCTGTCGATGCGCAGGACCGCGCGGACACCGCCGTACGGGGAGGGCGAGGACACGTCGACACCGAGGTCGAACTGCCGGGTGAGGCGGCCGATCGCGGCGAACCCCATGCGCGGCGGATCGCCCAGGTCGGTGAGCAGGACCGGGTCGGTACCGGCCACCGTCCGCCGGGCGTGCTCGCGTTCGTCCGGGGTCATGCCCAGGCCGGCGTCGTCGACGGTGACGCAGACGCCGTGATGGACGTGCTCCAGGTTGACCACGACCTCGGTGTCCGGGGCGGAGTGCCGCAGCGCGTTGTCGAGGAGCTCGGCGACGATGATCGCGACCGGTTCGACGGCGTGCGAGACCAACGCGGTACCGGCTTCCAGGTGATTGTGCACCCGCACCCGGTGGTACCCGGCGAGCCGGGCCTGTCCGCCGGTCACCGCCTCCACGAGGTGCGAGTCCTCACGGGCGAGCCCGACCCAGGCCCCGCACACGACGGCCGTGACCTGCGCCCGGCGCAGCGACTGCTCGTTCTCGTGGTCCAGCATGAACAGGGTCTGCGTCAACTCCGGGTCGTCGTACCGCTGTTGGAGCGCCCGCAAGGCGTCCTGCAGGCGGTACAGCGCGGCCTGGATCTCCCGGGTGGCCCCGCGCATCCCGGCCTGCGCGGCGGCGTCGATACGGGTGCGCTGCGCGGTGAGTTCCGAACGCGCTGTGCTGAGCACGTTTTCGAGGGCGATCCCGAGGGGCGAACCGATGAACTGCGGCTGCGCCGGTCCCGGCACGGCCACCCGTGGATGCGTCAACTGCCGGGCGACGGCCGGAATCCGCTGGACGGCGAGATGCTCGACCTCGGCCTCCAACGCCGCCTGAACGCCGACCAGTCGGTCCCGCAGCTCCGTGATCTCCGCGCGCTGCAGGGCACGTTGACGCCGCGACCGCAGCAGTCCGGCGCCGAGCGCCAGTGCGGACAGCGTGCCGGCGGCGAGCACACCGGTCACCAGGTCCGGTAATTCGGTCATCGAATCGAGTCCAAGCGAAGTCGGGCAGGGCTGAGTTCGAACCCCTGAGGCGGGGTGCCCGGAGCACAGTACACACCGTCATCGACCGCTCTCGCACGGTGTAGCGGGAGTTCCCTCCGAAACTGACAGGCCTCTGTTCACTTCTGCGTCAAGTGTCTGAAATGGCTTGTGGAGAAAGGGAGTTGCGTTGGCGGGGTCGGTACATCAGGCACGCCCATCGGGCGGGACCTGTTCCACCCGTCGGCCGGGATCGGCGGTTCGGCGGGATCACCGCACGCTCGTTGATCCGACCCGGCCGCGCAGTGGAACGTGAACACGAATCGATCGTTGCGACAGCTGATTCCGCGGTGATCCCTTGCTGGTGCGGCACTATCGGTCGTATGGTCCGGACATTCCGTCGTCGACACCACCGGGGTATCCCATGGACCGCACTCGCCTCCAGGACCTGCTCGCCCGGGAGAGCGCCGAGGCCGAGCGGCGCAATCCGCGCTCGAAGGCCGCCTACGCCCGCGCCGAGCATCTCTTCGGGCGGGTGCCGATGACCTGGATGAACAAGACCGCCGGAGCCTTCCCCCGCTACCTCGACACCGCCCGGGGCGCCCGCGTCACCGACATCGACGGCCACGAGTACATCGACTTCAGCCTCGGCGACACCGGAGCCATGGCCGGCCACTCGCCCGCCGTGGTCGCGGAGGCGGTGCAGCGCCGGTTCGCCGAACAGGGCGGTGCCACGGCGATGCTGCCCACGGAGGACGCCGAGTGGGTCGGCGCGGAACTCACCCGCCGCTTCGGGCTTGCCCGTTGGAGCTTCTCGCTCACCGCGACCGACGCCAACCGCTGGGCGATCCGGCTGGCCCGGGCCGTCACCGACCGCCCCAAGATCCTGGTGAACAGCTACAGCTACCACGGCAGCGTCGACGAGTCGCTCATCGTCGTCGGACCCGACGGCCACGGCACCGCCCGCCCCGGCAACGTCGGCGCCCCCTGCGATGTCACGCTCACCAGCCGCGTCGCCGAGTTCAACGATCCCGCCCAGCTGGAACGGGAGTTGGCGCACGGCGACGTCGCCGCCGTCCTCATGGAACCCGCGCTCACCAACATCGGCATCGTGCTGCCCGAGCCCGGCTACCTGGCCGCCGTACGCGAACTCACCGCGCGCCACGGCACGTTGCTCATCATCGACGAGACCCACACCTTCTCCGCGGGACCGGGCGGCTGCACCGCCGCCTGGGACCTCGAACCCGACCTGCTCACCATCGGCAAGGCGATCGGCGGCGGCATCCCGGCCGGTGCCTACGGCCTCTCCGTCGAACTCGCCGACCGGCTGCTCGGCCGCGCCGACCTGGACCTGGTCGACATGGGCGGGGTCGGCGGCACCCTCGCGGGCAACGCGCTCTCCGTCGCCGCGATGCGCGCCACCCTCGAACACGTCCTGACCGACGAGGCGTTCGCCCACATGGCCAAGCTGTCCGAACGCTTCGCCGCCGGTGTGCAGGAGGGCATCGACGCCCACGCGCTGCCCTGGACGGTGAGCCGCCTCGGCGCCCGCAGCGAGTACCGCTTCGCGTCCCCGGCCCCGCGCACCGGCACCGAGTCCGAGGCGGCGGGCGACCCGGAGTTGGAGGACTTCCTGCACCTTTACCTCGCCAACCGGGGCATCCTGCTCACCCCGTTCCACAGCATGGCGCTCATGTGCCCCGACACCACCGAGCAGGACGTCGACACCCACACCCGGGTCTTCGCCGACGCGCTCGCCGAACTGGCGCACTGACACAGGGAGTTGGAGAACAAGCACGTGGACGACATCGACCGGGCCATCCTGCGCGAGCTGCAGACCGACGGACGGATCGCCTACGCCGACCTCGGACCGAAGGTCGGTCTGTCGGCGTCGGCCGCCCGGCAGCGGCTCCAACGCCTCCTGGATTCCAAGGCCGTTCAGGTCGTCGGGGTGACCGACCCGATGGCCATGGGCGGCCAGGCCATGGCCATGCTCGGCATCGAGGTGGACGGCGACCCGCGTACGGTCGCCGACGAACTCGCGCTGCGCGACGAGGTGGTGTACTCCGTGCTCACCTCCGGCGGCTTCGACCTGTTCGCGGAAGTGGTCACCCCGGGACCGCGCGACCTGCTGGACTTCGTCAACGACGTGGTGCGGCCGATCGAAGGGGTCAGGAGCGTCCGGTCGTTCCCGTACTTCGGCATCCACACCCACCGGTTCCTGTGGGACGTGGGGTGACCGGAGGCTGAGCGCGGGCCCGAGATGCCGTAGTGATCCCGTGGGCGTCTAATGGGGATGTCGGAAATGTCCCCTGGCGGAAAAGGCCGAGGTCATGACGCCCACGGATTCCAGTGCAGGGGGCAGCGGGACTACAGCCAAGGGGGTGCTGCGGCGGCTGGGGGAATGGTGTGCCCGGCACTTCGTGATCGTCATCGTCGGGTGGCTCGTCGCGCTGGCCGCGCTCCAGGTCCTCAACAGGTCCTTCGGGGGCGACTATTCGGACGACTTCTCGCTGTCCGGCGTACAGTCCCACCACGGTCAGCAGGTCCTGAAGGAACACGATCCGGCGGCCGGGGGCTATGGCAGCCAGATCGTCCTCCACGACAAGGACAAACCACTCACCTCACTGAGCTCGCAGATGTCCGAGACAGTCGGCGACCTGCAGAAACTCCCGCACGTCCTGTCGGTGCAGAACCCGCTGCCACAGCCCGGAACGCAGCCACCGACGTCCACCGGTCCGAACGTGGGCCCCCTGTCGTCCGACGCGAAGACCGGCTACATCACCATCCGCTTCGACGTCCAGCCGTCCACCCTGGGTGACGGCTACCTCCACGGCGTCGACACCTCCGTGAAACCGCTGCGCGCCGCCGGCGCCCAGGTCGAGTACGGCGGACCGCTCGGCGAACTCGCCCGGCCCGTCGCCGACGACCGGGTCAGCGAACTCATCGGGTTCGCCGTGGCGATCGTCGTCCTGCTGATCGGCTTCGGGAGTGTGATCGCCGCCGCGATGCCTCTGGTGACCGCGCTGATCAGCGTGATCGGCGGGCTCGCCTGCCTCGGACTGCTGGCGGCGGCGTTCACCTTCGCGACGGTGTCACCGACCCTCGCGACGATGATCGGCATCGGTGTCGGCATCGACTACGCCCTGTTCCTCATCACCCGTCACCGGCAGAACCTCATGAACGGCAGCGATCCCGTGCGCGCCGCCGGACAGGCCACCGCCACCAGCGGCCGGGCCGTCCTCGTCTCAGGCTGCACCGTGATCATCGCGCTCGCCGGACTCTTCGTGTCCGGCGTGCCCTTCATCGGCAAACTCGGACTCGCCGCCGCCGTGACGGTCGTGTCGGCGGTCATCGGCGCGCTCACCCTCGTGCCCGCCCTGCTCGGGCTCATCGGCAAGCGGATCGACCGCTACCGGGTCCGCCGCCCGGTCGCCGAGACCGACGCCGAGCCGGGCGCCGAACCCACGGGCACCTGGCACCGCTACGCGCAGCGCGTGGAACACCGGCCGTGGACCTTCCTCGCGGCGGGTGTTGCCGCGGTCGTCGTCCTCGCGATCCCGGTCTTCTCGATCCAGCTCGGGCACATCGGCGACGGCGCCGACCCCACCTCGTTCACCGACCGGCGCGCCTACGACCTGATGACCGACGCCTTCGGGCCGGGCTCCAACGGCCCGCTCACCGTCGTCATCGACCAGACGGGCGTCCCGTCCTCCCAGCGCCAGGACCTCACCACCCAGGCGCAGAAGACCCTCGACGGGGTGCAGGGCGCCGCCAAGGTCACCCCGCTGACGACCACCAAGGACGGGGACGTCCTGGTCGGCACGGTCTACTCCAAGCAGTCCCCGCAGAGCGCCGCCACCACCGACCTCACCAACCGGCTCGTCCACGACACCCTCCCGGACGCCGTCCACGGCACCGCCGCGAAGGGTTACGTCACCGGCACCACGGCCGCCCAGGTCGACTTCCGGGACATCGTGTCGAGCCGGCTGCCCCTGATCATCGGCGTGGTCGTGGCCCTGGCCTTCCTGATCATCCTCGCGGTGTTCCGCGGCCTGCTCGTCGCCCTCAAGGCCGCCGTCCTCAACGTGCTCTCGATCGCGGCCTCCTACGGCGTCGTCGTCGCCGTCTTCCAATGGGGCTGGGGCGGCCCGTCGTTGGGCGTCTCCGGCAAGGTCCCCATCGAGAGCTATGTCCCGATGATGATGTTCGCGATCATCTTCGGCCTGAGCATGGACTACGAGATCTTCCTGCTCTCCCGCGTCCACGAGGCCTGGCTGCGCACCGGCGACGCCGAGGCGTCGGTCGCGCACGCCCTGGAGATCACCGCGCGGGTCATCACCTGCGCCGCGCTGATCATGGTGAGCGTCTTCGCGGCCTTCGTCCTCAGCGACAACATCGTGGTCAAGATGCTCGGCCTCGGCCTGGCCGTCAGTGTCCTCATCGACGCCACGGTCGTACGGCTGCTGATGGTGCCCGCCGTCATGACCCTGCTGGGCCGGCACGCCTGGTGGACGCCCCGGTTCCTGGACCGGATCCTGCCGCACATCGACGCGGAGGGGGAGCAGGAGGCGAGGTGAACGTCAGTCGTCCGGTGTCAGGACGAGCATGGTGACGTCGTCCCGGATCTCCTCCGAGTGCCGCAGCACATCGGCCCACACCCGCTCCGCCAGATCGGCCGAGTCCCCGTCGGCGAGCGCGCCCAGCCGGCCGGTGAAGGGATAGAAGGCACCGGAGGCGTCCCGGGCCTCCCACACCCCGTCGGACGCCAGGAACAGCCGGTCCCCGGGCAGCAGCGGCACGGTGACCGCGCCGAGCGGCCCCGAGTCGGCCAGACCGAGACCGAGCGGCGTCCACGGCATGATGTCGATCTCCGTGACCCGCCCCGCGCGCAGCAACACCGGAGCCGGATGCCCGCACGCGACGATCCGCACCGCCCGCGCGTCCGCCGAGAACTCCAGCAGTACGGCCGTGGCGAACAACTCCGCGTGCGGCGACCGCGCGGAATCCACCACCAGCCTGCGGTCGAGCCGCGCCGCCACCGACGCCAGCTCCGGCCGGTCGAGCACCGCCTCCCGGAACGCCCCCAGCAGCGAAGCCACCGTCGCCACGGCCGACAGCCCGTGCCCCTGGACATCCCCCATCACCGCGCGCACCCCGAACGGCCCGTCCCGCACGTCGAAGAAGTCACCCCCGACCAGCGTCCCGCGCTGCGCCGCCCGGTACAGCCCCGCACACCGCACCCGCCCCACCCGCTCCGGCAACGGCGGCACGACGGCCCGCTGCGCGGCCTCGGCGACCGTGCGCTCCAGATCGAGCTGGGCGTCGCGACGGCTCCGTACGAACGAGATGAACACGCTCAGCAACGCCACGAAGCAGATGGTCAACAGGTCCGTACTGCCCGGATCGTTGAGGTGGAAGGCCGGAACGGTCAGCAGTGCGACGCTGAGCCCGCCGAAGAGCACCGTCGCCACCGGACCGTACGACAGACCGGCCAGCGGCGGAATGGCACCCAGCACAAAGCCGATGTCCAGCGGGTTCGGGCTCACCAGCGTCGCCACGCCCACACCGACGACCAGCACACCCGGCAGCACCCGCACCCACCGCGGCGCCGGCGCGCCCCGCAGCCAGCCTCGCCGGGCCGGCTCCCGGTTCCGGCGCGCCACCAGACCCCGCACCTTTCCCACACCACCACGCTCCTACGGCGGGACCGGCCCCGCACGCCGAGCGCCTAGAACGGCGTGAGCGTCAGCCGTATCCCCGTCGGTGCCGTGTCCTGCACGTACGACGCGAAGTCCGCCACGTCGTCGAAGGCGAAGCCGTACGCCTTGCCGTCGGCGGTGGCCGCGTGGACCGCCTTCGCGTAGTGGTTCGTGAGGTCGGTGCCGTAGAACGCCGAAGCGTCGGTGGTGGGCTGGGCGGGGTCGGACAGGAGCGTGGAGCGGTTGAAGCCCGCGCCGAGGACGGCCGCGACCGGGCCCGTGGTGCCGTCGTTCGGGGCGGCCAGGTTGCCGTCGCAGAACAGCACGTCCCGGGTCGACGGCTTCGCGAACGAGACCGGGGCGGGGCCGGTGAAGGCGAACCGGTCGGCGCGCACCCGCCCGGTGAAGGCGCCCGCGTCGGTGGTGACGGTGAGGTCCCTGCCGGTGTAGGCGCTCCACACCTCGTCGACGTACGGCGCGAAGTAGTCCGCGGCGAACAGTCCCGCGTCCAGTCCGTGTCCCGGTGCGATGACCCGGGTGTCGGACACGACGAGCGGAGCGAACGCCTCGACCTGCCGCACCGCGGCGAACACCGACGCCCGCCCGCCGTCGCGCAGTGTGCCCGTCGTCTGGTCCTGCGCGCCGGTCAGCCGGATGCTCAACGGCACGCTGAACATGTCGACCATCGTCGTGTTGCAGAACATGCCCGCCGCGTTGTGCGTGAACTCGGCGCAGTCGTGCAGGACTTCGTAGTTGGGGTCGGAGGTCACCCAGCCGGCCGGGTACTGGAGCGCCGGGTCGCCATTGCCGTCCGCCACGGCCTTGAACTTGAGCTTCGCGCCGAGGGAGACGTAGATGCGGCCCGACAGGTACGGCAGCGAAATCGTCGTCTCCGCACCGGAGTCGAGACTGATCGCGTAGTCCGTGAAGCCGTCGGCGCCGTTGTCCGAGAGCGCTATCGGAGCCGGCGTTCCGTCGGGGGTCACCCGCACTTGTCTGCCGTCCACGTTGCCGACGATGTAGACGTGCACGTTCGCGTTGTCGAACGAACCGCTGTTGTTGACCAGCGTCAGCGGAAGCCCGCCGGCCCGATCGGCGCTCGTCTCCATGGACTTGGTGTCCGCGAGGGCGTGCGGTGCCAGCGCGGCGAGTGCGGGCGCGGCCACCGCGGCGCCTCCGAGCGCGAAGAGGAGTTTGCGGCGGCCGAGCGTGCGCTGATGGCGGGGGGTCGGGGGAGTCATGTGGGGGGCCTCCGGGCGAGTCGGGCCGTTCGGAGCGGACGGTGCCGACGCTTTGAGAGCGCTCTCACAGCGTGCGTCGACACCGCCGCCGGGGCCTGATATTACGCACGACCGCTGCCTCGGCCAACGGGTCGGGGAGAAGTCGCCACCGCGCTGACCTGCGAGAACGAGGAAGGATGGGTGGCTTAATCCGTGCTTAAGGACCACTTAAGCGCCCGGCGAAGCGTTCACCCGCGCTTCATCACCTGTACCCGGGTGCCTCTTCCCTCCCATCGCGCGGCCTCCTAGCCTCACGACGCCCCATGTCTCTTCGGCCTGTGTCTTCGGCCCCCATGTCCCTTCCCCGAAAGGCGACTTGACGCATGCGTCACCAACTACTGGGCACGGCAAGGCGGTTCGGCGTCGGAGTCGCGGCCGTGGCGGTCACGACCGCGCTCGCCGCAGCCGCCCCCTTCCCCGCCCTCGCCGCGGCGACCGGCACCTCCGGCGAGTTGTCCTCCCTCGTCGACCCGCTGATCGGATCCTCCAACGGCGGCAACACCTACCCCGGCGCCACCCTCCCGGGCGGCATGATCGCCTGGTCCCCGACCAGCACCACCGGCGACCAGACCAGCACCGGAGCCGCCAACGGCTACGAGTACGGCGCCACCCGCGTCCGCGGCCTGAGCCTCACCCACGTCAACGGCGCCGGCTGCAACCCGGGCGCGGCGGGCGACGTACCGATCATGCCGTTCGTCGGCGACGTCACCTCGTCACCGTCTGCGGACACCAAGGACGCCGTCTACGCGTCCAACTTCGCGCACACCGACGAGAAGGCCACCCCCGGCCGCTACACCCTCGGCCTCGCCTCCGGCGCCACCGCCGACCTGGCCGTCAGCAAGCGCGCCGGAGTCGCCGACTTCACCTTCCCCGCCGACCGCCCGGCGAGCCTGCTCTTCCGCGTCTCCAACTCCCTCAACGGCAGCGAGGACGCACACGTCGACATCGACACCGACCACCGCAAGGTGACCGGCTGGGTCCTCACCGGGGCCTTCTGCGGGCGCCGCGCCAACGGCGGCGTCAACAACCGTAAGAGCTACTACCGGCTCTACTTCAGCGCCTCCTTCGACCGCGACTTCTCCTCGGTGGGCACCTGGCACGACAGCACGGTCTCACCCGGTTCGACGACCGCCTCCGGAGGCGAGGGGTACGCCACCGGCGCCGACCGCGCGGGACGCGGATCCGGCGGCTGGGTCGGCTTCGACACGGCGGCTGACAACGATGTCCACGTGCGGATCGGCATCTCCTACGTCAGCCTCTCCGGAGCCGAGACCAACCTCCGCCAGGAGATCGCCCCGCACGCGCGCGTGGCCGACGTGGCCCGGGCGGGCGCCCGCGCGTGGGACCGCGAACTGAGCACCGTGCGTGTCGACGGCGGCACCCCCGCCCGCCGCCAGACCTTTTACACGGCGCTCTATCACGCCCTCATGCAACCGAACCTGATCAGTGACACGGACGGCCGTTACTGGGGCATGGACCAGGCCGTCCACCGGCTGGCGCGCGGCCAGCGGGCGCAGTACAGCAACTTCTCGGGCTGGGACCAGTACCGCGCCCAGATCCAGCTGCTCGCGCTCCTGGAGCCCACCGTCGCGGGCGACTTCGCTCAATCGCTCTACAACTTCGCCCAGCAGAACGGCGGAGTCTGGGACCGCTGGGTGCACATCAGCGGCGCCACCCACGTGATGACGGGCGACCCGTCCGCCGCGACCCTGGCCACCTTCTACGCCATGGGCGTACGGAACTTCGACTACAAGGGCGCCTTCGACTCCCTCGTCCACCAGGCCACCGTGCCCAACCCGGACGAACTCTCGGACGCCGGCTGCCCCGGCCAGTGCGTGGGCCAACGCCCCAACCTGGCCCAGTACATGACCTCCCACTACGCCGCCCAGAACGCGTGCCACTGCTGGGGCGGCGCCGCCGAGACCCTGGAGGACGCCGTCGCCGACTCCGCCCTCGCGCAGTGGGCGACACTGCTGGGGCGGGCGCAGGAGGCGAAGGACTTCGAAGCGCGAGGCGCCTACTGGCGCAACGTCTTCAACCCCGCCACCGGCTACATCCAGGCCCGCAACCTCGACGGCACCTGGGTGACCCCGTTCAACCCGGCGAGCGACCTCGGTTTCGCCCAGGGCTCGGCCGCCGCCTACGTGTGGATGGTCCCGCAGGACGTGCGGGGCCTCGCCGAGGCGATGGGCGGACGCGAGACGGCCGTCACCCGGCTCGACGGGTTCTTCCACACGGCGGACGGGGCGTGGTCGGTCCGCGGCGGTGACGCGCTGCGCTACGACCCCACCAACGAGCCCGACATCCACGCTCCTTGGCTCTACAACTCCCTCGGCCTGCCCTGGAAGACGCAGGCCACGGTCCGCCAGATCCTCGACACCGCGTACGGCACCGGACCCAAGGGCCTGCCCGGCAACGACGACCTCGGCACCATGTCCGCCTGGTACGTCCTCTCCGCCCTCGGCATCTATCCGCGCACCCCGGGCAGCGCCGCCCTGCTGCTCGGCGCGCCGCTCTTCCCGAAGGCGGTCCTGGACCGGCCGGGCCGCACGGACATCGTCATCACCGCACCCGACGCCGACGACACCCACCCGTACGTCGACGCCGTACGCCTCGACGGCCGTGACCTCACCCGTTCCTGGACCGGCGCGGCCCTGACGCTGAAGGGCGGCAGGCTGGACTTCCGGCTCGCCACCGAGCCCGACACGAGCTGGGCGACCGACCCGGGACAACTGCCGAAGTGATCTGCACCGGCCCGGTGGAGTTCCGCTCCGCCGGGCCGGTCCGAAAAGCGTTGGACGCCTGGGAGCTCGATCCCCTAGCGTGCGCATGCACGCCATGAGACCAACGGAAGGAGGCGAGTGCCATGAGGCTCACAACACCCCAGCGCTCCCTCCCTGTTGACCCGGTGTGCCTCGACTGACCTGACCGGGAGCGCTTCACGCGGTACGCATCCCGGAGGAATCCATGACCGATCTGGTCATTCGCGCGCTCGACGAGAACGACGCGCACCTTTTCGACGCACTTCCCGACCCGCTCGGCGCCCGAGCCGAACACCGGCTGACGACCTGGCGTCCCGACTGGCAGCGGGTGGCCCTGCGTGACGGCACGGTCGTCGCGCGCGCCGCCTGGTGGGGCGGCCCCGACGACACCGAACCCCTCACCGTCGACTGCTTCGACCTGGCCGAGGGCGAGGAGGAGGCAGGCGCCGAACTCCTGCGTGACGCACCCTGGCGCGTCGACGTGGAACTGAACCTTCCTCCCGGCTGGCGCGACAGTCCCGAGACCCGTGCCGCCGCCGAAGCCCGCTTCACCGCCCTGCGCGCGGCCGGCTACGACCTCCTCGTCGAGCGGTTCATCTACCGATGGACCCCGGAGTGCGGCCTGCCCGAACGCCCCGGACGTCTCGACTTCGCCCCCGAACCCGACGACGCCGTGTTCTTCGACGCACTGCGCCGCATCCACTCCGTCACCCTCGACGCCCACGCCCAACGGGCCGTCCGCCAAGGGGGAGTCGAGCAGGCCGCACAGGAGGAGATGGACTTCTTCCGCTGGTGCCCGTCCCCGCGTGAGTGGTGGCAGGTGGCCCGCACCCCCGAGGGCGACCTCGCGGGTATCCACATCCCGGCCCACAACCCGACGGGCCCCTGCGTCGGCTTCATCGGAGTCGTACCGGAACAGCGCGGCCACGGCTACGCCCGCGACCTGCTGGCCGAGTGCACCCACTATCTCGCCGAGCGCGGCGCCGAGTTCATCGCCGCCGCCACGGACCAGGGCAACTTCCCGATGGCCGCGCACTTCGCAGCGGTCGGCTATCCGGTCATCCGCGAGCGCGCCAACTTCCAGTACGTCGAGTAGCCGCACCGGCCCGTAGCCGTGCGGGACAGTCGGCCCGGTACGTGATCCGTGCCGGGCCGACTGTCAGTGCCGGGTGCCATGCTGGCGGCAGGTCGATCTACGGCAATCGCTCTACGACGGGATGGAGGCGGGCATGGGGTTCGTCGGCGAGGTCTGGCAGGTGCGCGGGAGCGAGGAGACGGCCGGGGAACCGGTCGGGGAGATCCTGATCGACGACGCCGATTTCCCTTGGCTGTCGGGCAAGTTCACCGCAGGCCCGGGGTTCGACGCCGTACGGGACCTGTTCGCGCGGGAACTCGCCCTGGCCCGGGCGGACGACGACTGGACGCGCTGGGAGGAGGCCTACGACGAGATCCGGCGGCAGGTCACGCTCACCTCGCCGGACGGGCCCGTGCCCGAGTTCCTGCTGCACATCGAGGGCGAGCAGGCCTGGTTCCGGTGGAGCGACGAGCCGTTCGACGACGATGAGGACGAGGGCGAGGAGGCGCCCGGCGGTGACTGATTCAGACGGCTTCTCCGGCCGCCATCGCCTCGGCCTGCGCCAGGATCTCCGTGACCCGCTGCCCGAAAGCCGCGTCGCACGGATGCGGTCGGCCCGTGCGGACGGCCTCGCTCAACGCGTCGGCGGCCCGGACCAGAGCGGACACCGCGCTGCCCGCGCTGTCCGGAAGGCTGGTCACCCCGGTCGCGCCCCGGAGTTCGACCGCGACCCCCGCCGCCGCGGGCGGCGCGGTGAGGCTCAGGGTGAGTGTGCTCGACGCACCGGCCACATGGTCGAGAACCAGCACGGCCGTGTCCCCGGCACCCCGCACGGCCGCCGCCACCCGACGGACGTCACCGAGCACCGGCAGCAGTACGGACAGCGCGTGCGGGCCGACGTCCCACAGCGCGCCCTTCTCCTGCCGCCAGGGCGAGGCGGCGAACGGACTGTCGCTGGTGAACACCGAGCCCAGCCACTCGGCCCGAGCCGTGAACCAGCCCTCGGCGGCGGCCTGTTCGGCGATCCACGCCTCGGTCTCCGGCAGGAAGCGGGTGGTGAAGAACACGACCGACGCGACCCCGGCCTCCCGCACCGCGTCGACCACCGCCCGGCCCTGCTCCACCGTGGGCGCGAGGGGCTTGTCCAGCAGCAGATGCCGGCCCGCCCGCGCGGCCCGCACCGCCAACTCGGCCTGCACGGACGGCGGAAGGGCCACGGCGACGGCGTCCACGTCCGCGAGGAGGGCGTCGACGTCGTCGTAGGCCGGTACGCCGTACTCGTCGGCCAGTTCCTTGGCGGCGTCGGGGCGGCGGCCCCACACGCCCGCGAAGTCCCACTCCGTGTGCCCGGCGAGGGCGGGAGCGTGTGCCATCTGTGCCCAAGGGCCGGTGCCGAGCAGTCCGATGCGCATGGCGCTGCCTCTCCACGGGGCGAATTCACGGGTCGAATCCGCGGGGCGAACCTGGTGACCACCGGAGTCGGTCCGAGCGGCCGGTCGCCGGTGAGCGTGTCACACGAACAGGGCAGGTGCGCAAGCCCTTCCCACGACTCACCGATTGAGCAGTCCCGCTGCTGGATGCGTTCGATTTCTTCTATTGGACCTGCGGACCCGGGCCGGAGAGGCTGGAGGACGAGTCCTGCCCGCCGCGACCCGACCGGTCGTCCGGCGGCGCGGGACGGCACGGTTCTGCGTGACGGCCGGAAAACCGGAAGAGGAGCACGAGCAATGGACACCCGCCGTATCGGTGACGTCGAGGTCAGTGCCATCGGCCTGGGCGGTATGCCCATGTCGATCGAGGGACGGCCGGACGAGGCACGCTCCCTCGCCACCATCCACGCCGCCCTTGACGCGGGCGTGACGCTGATCGACACCGCGGACGCCTACCACCTGCACGCCGACGAGGTCGGACACAACGAGACCCTCATCGCCAAGGCCCTCGCCTCCCACGACCGCGGTGCGGACGTCCTGGTCGCGACCAAGGGCGGACATCTGCGTCCCGGGGACGGCAGCTGGACCCTGAACGGCGGCCCCGATTACCTCAAGGAGGCCTGCGAGGCGTCCCTGCGCCGACTGGGCGTGGAGGCCATCGGGCTCTACCAGTTCCACCGCCCCGACCCGAGGGTCCCGTACGCGGACTCCGTCGGCGCGATCCGGGAGCTGCTCGACGAGGGCAAGATCCGGCTCGCCGGGATCTCCAACGCGAACCCGGAGCAGATCCGGCTCGCCAACGAGATTCTCGACGGGCGGCTGGTCGCCGTGCAGAACCAGTTCTCCCCGGCCTTCCGCTCCAGCGAACCGGAGCTGGACCTCTGCGACGAACTCGGCATCGCGTTCCTGCCCTGGAGCCCCCTTGGCGGCATCGCGCGAGCCGGTGAACTCGGCTCCGCCTACGCGCCGTTCGCCCGGATCGCCGAGAAGCACGGCGTCAGCCCGCAGCGAGTGTGCCTGGCCTGGATGCTCGCCAAGTCACCGGTCGTCGTACCGATCCCGGGCGCCAGCCGCCCCGAGACGATCCGCGACTCGGCCGCCGCACCCGAACTGACGCTCTCCGCCGAAGAGTTCGCGGAGCTGGACGCCGCCTGAGAAGGCGGTGACGCTGGAGGTGTAGTTGTGGCGGGCAAGGGAAGAAAGCGCTTGCCCGCCGACCGGTCACAGGGGGAGGACCACCACCGATGGCGTCGTCCACGGAGAAACCGCTCGACCACCGCTACCGCGACGAACACCCGATCCGCACCCTCGCCTACCTGTTCCACGAAGACCGCAGACGCCTCGCCCTGGCCGTCGCCGTGTTCACGGTCAAGCACAGCCCCATCTGGCTGCTCCCGCTGATCACCGCGTCCATCATCGACACGGTCGTCCAGCACCAGCCGGTCAGCAGACTCTGGATCAGCACCGGCGTCATCCTGTTCATCCTGCTGATCAACTACCCCCTGCACGTCCTCTACGTCCGCCTCCTCTACGGCAGCGTCCGCCGCATGGGCACCGACCTGCGCTCGGCACTGTGCACGCGGATGCAGCAGCTCTCCATCGGCTACCACTCCCGGGTCAGCGCCGGAGTGCTCCAGGCCAAGGTCGTGCGGGACGTGGAGACGGTCGAGCAGATGGTCCAGCAGACCGCCGAGACCGGGCTCGGCGCGATCACCGTGCTCACCGGCGGACTGGTCATCATCGGCTTCCGGACACCGGAGTTCGTGCCCGTCTTCGTGGTCGTCGTGCCGGTCGCCGCGCTGCTGGTGTCCCGGCTGCGGGCCCGCCTGCGCACCCACAACGAGCACTTCCGCCACGAGGTCGAGACCCTCTCCTCACGCGTCACGGAGATGACCCGCCTCATCCCGGTCACCCGCGCCCACGGCCTGGAGGGCAAGGCCCTGCGCCGGATGGACGGCACCCTGCGCCGCCTCCTCACCACCGGAAACCGCCTCGACCTCCTCAACGGCCGTTTCGGTTCACTGGCTTGGGTCGTCCTCAACGTGGTCGGCGTCCTGGTCCTGGCCGGCGCGGCCCTGGTGTCGTACTACGGCGTCTGGGGAGTCACCGCAGGCGACGTCGTCATGCTCAGCGCCTTCCTGACCACCCTCACCAACTCCACCACGACCCTCATGGGCCTGGCCCCGGTCATCACGAAGGGTCTGGAATCGGTCCGTTCGGTCGGCGAGGTGCTCCAGGCGCCCGAGTTGGAGGACAACGAGGGCAAGGAGATGGTCACCGCGGTACGTGGAGCCGTCACCTTCCGGAGCGTCGGCCACACCTACGACGGCGGCCAACTCCGCCCCGCCGTCCACGACTTCACCCTCACCGTCGCACCCGGCGAGACCGTCGCCCTCGTCGGCGCGTCCGGCGCCGGCAAGTCCACGGTCCTCAACCTCGTCATCGGCTTCATCCGCCCCACCGCCGGCCAACTCCTGCTGGACGGCACCGACATGAACACCCTCGACCTGCGCACCTACCGCCGCTTCGTCTCGGTCGTCCCCCAGGAGTCGATCCTCTTCGACGGCACGATCCGCGACAACGTGGCCTACGGCATGGACGACGCCGACGAGGAGTCCGTGCGCGCGGCGCTGCGGGACGCCAACGCCCTTGAGTTCGTGGAGAAGCTGCCGCAGGGGCTGGAGACCCTGGTGGGAGAGCGCGGGGCCCGGCTGTCCGGCGGGCAGCGTCAACGCCTCGCCATCGCAAGGGCGTTGATCCGGGATCCCAAGGTGCTCGTCCTGGACGAGGCGACCTCGGCCCTGGACACCCGCTCGGAGGCCCTCGTCCAACAGGCCCTCGCCCGACTGCTGCGCGGCCGTACGACGTTCGTGGTCGCGCACCGGTTGTCCACGGTCCGGGGCGCCGACCGGATCGTGGTGATGGGCGACGGGGAGATCCTCGAAGTCGGCACGCACGACGAACTCCTGCGCCGGGGCGGGGCGTACACGGCGCTGCACGGCGGGCAGGTCGCCTGAACGGATCTCTCGGTGGTGTGCTTGATCCGGAGCCGGCCGGGCACAGGGAGCGGAAAGCGAGAGAGGGGCGCTCCGTGCTCGTGCCGGACCCGAAGGCCGTCAGGAAACTGCTCACCCGGTACGCGGTGCTGCGTATCTCCCAGGCGGAGAGGCAACGCCCGCAGACGGCCGCCGAGTTGAAAGACGTCAGCTACACCCTGTGCGTGATGACGGGCACCACGGACATCCGGGAAGCCATCGTCGAGGCGGACGCCCTGCTGGCGGCGGCGCGTGGCGCGGCTGCCGCAGGCCGCGCCCTCGCGTAGCAGCGTCAGCGGAGCGCCACTTCTGGGACCCTCCTGCCGTGGAAGGCCGAGCGGTACGCCTGAGGGCTGGTGCCGACCACCTTGCGGAAGCGTTCGCGGAACGCGGTGGGGGAGCCGAACCCGGCCTGCTGGGCGACGCGTTCGATCGGGTGGTCGCTGTTCTCCAGCAGGTACTGGGCGCGTCGGACCCGGGCGCGCAGCAGCCACTGGAGCGGTGTGCTGCCCGTCTGTTCACGAAAACGGCGGCTGAACGTCCGCTCGCTCATGCCCGACCGCGTGGCCAGTGCCGCCAGGGTGACCTCGTGGGAGAGGTTGTCCTCGATCCACTGAAGGAGCGGTTCGAGGGTCGAACCCTGCGGGACCGGCGGGTGCCGGTGCACGATGAACTGGGCCTGCCCGCCCTCGCGTTCGAGCGGCATGACGGAGAGGCGGGCCGCGTCGGCGGCGACCGCCGAGCCGAAGTCCCGGCGGATGAGGTGCAGACACAGGTCGAGTCCGGCGGCGGCCCCGGCCGAGGTGAGGATCTGTCCGTTGTCGACGTACAGCACGTCCGGTTGCACCTCGATCAGTGGGTACTCGCGGGCCAGCAGGTCCGCGGCGATCCAGTGGGTGGTGGCGCGCAGCCCGTCCAGCAGTCCGGCCGCGGCGAGCACGAAGGCACCGACGCAGATCGACACGATCCGGGTACCCGCCGCTGCCGCCTCGCGCAACGCCGCCAGCACCCGCGCGGAGGGCGGCCCGGCCTGCTCCGAACAGCCGGGGACGATCACGGTGTCGGCGTCCGCCAGCGCCTCCAGCCCGTGGTCCACCCGCAGCGTGAACCCGTCCGTCCGCACCTCCGGCGTCTCGCCGCACACCCGGATCCGGTACGCGTTCCGGCCGTCGGGCAGCCGGGTGCGGCCGAACACCTCCATCGGGGTCGCCATGTCGAACGGCACCACATGATCGAGAGCGAGAATCGCGACGGTATGCATGAACACCACGATAGGCAGATTCCCGCCACCCCGATGACACCGCGTTATGCCCTTGAAGCCAGACCACAGGGGTTGGCGGGAATCCGTTGGAAGCTGTCGTTCCAGCCCCTGTGCGGTCGGTCGGGACATCCCTAGCCTGGGCCGGTGACCAAGATCCTTCTCGCACTGCACGTGCTGGCCGCCATCGTCGCGGTCGGCCCCGTGACCGTCGCCGCCAGCATGTTCCCACCGGCGGCCCGCCGCGCTCTCACCGGTACGGACGGTCCCGACGCGGGGGTGACGACCGTACGGCTGCTGCACCGCATCTGCCGTCTCTACGGCGCGGTCGGCCTCGCCGTGCCCCTCTTCGGCTTCGCCACCGCCTCCGCGATGGGCGTCCTGGGCAGCGGCTGGCTCATCGCCTCCATCACCCTCACCGCGGTGGCGGCCAGCATCCTCATCGCCTTCGTCCTGCCGCGTCAGGACGAACTCCTGGAGGAACTGGACGCGCGGCGGCCCGTGGAGCGCTCCGGGACCGTTCGACTCGCCATGTTCACCGGCATCTTCAACCTGCTGTGGGCCACCGTCACCGTCCTCATGATCATCCGTCCCGGCTCGACGACCGGCGCCTGACCGCTCAGCCCGTGGCGCGGACCAGGAGGAGCGCGACATCGTCGTCGGGCTCCGGGCGCAGCGCGTTGAGGAGCATGTCGCTCGTCTGCTCCAGCGGTCGGCGGGAACTCTGCAACAACCGCGTCAGCGTGTGCAGCCCCACGTCGATCGACTCACCCCGGATCTCCACCAGCCCGTCGGAGTACAGGGCGAGCAACGCGCCCGTGCCGAACTCGACTTCGGCTGTCCCGAAGTCCACCCCGCCGACACCGAGCGGGACTCCGCCAGGGATGTCGAGGAGTTCCGCGGATCCGTCGGGGCGGATCAGCACGGGTGGCAGATGCCCGGCGCTGGACAGGGCGCAGGTGCCCCGGCCGAGGTCGACCACGCCGTACGCGCAGGTCGCGATCGTGTCGAGGGAGCCGGTGAGGTCGTCGAGGTGGTGCAACAACTCGGCGGGCGGCAGGTCGAGTCGGGCCAGCGCGCGGGTCGCGGTGCTCAACTGCCCCATGATGGCGGCGGCTTGGACACCCTTGCCCATCACATCGCCCACGACGAGCCCGGTCCGGCCGGGCCCCAGCGGCAGCACGTCGTACCAGTCGCCCCCGACCTCGCTCAGCGCCGGCAGATAGCGGGCGGCGATGTCGAGCCCCTCCTGCCGGGCCGGGGCCGGCGGCAGCAGACTGCGCTGCAGGGTCAGCGCGGTGGTGCGCTCACGGCCGTAGAGACGGGCGTTGTCGATGCAGATCGCGGCGCGCGCGGCGAGTTCCGAGGCGAGGACGCGGTCCTGTTCGTCGAAGGGGCGCTCGTTGACGGTGCGGTAGAGGCTCAGTGTGCCGAGCACCTCGCCGCGGGCGATGAGCGGGACGGCCAGGTAGGAGTGGACGCCCGCCGCGCGGAGGGTCTGGGCGGCGCGTCCGTCCCTGGCGATGCGCCGCATCATCGGCCGGTCCACCCGCTCCACCAGGATCGGCCCGGCCTCGCGGACGCACTGGGTGATGATGCGGTGCGGGCCGTAGGTGGCCAGTTCGCCCACCGGGTCCGCCGCGTGGATCGCGTCGGTGAGGTATCCGGCGGCGACGGCCAGCGCCCGGAACTCGACCTGCGCGTCCCCGGCCACCGGGGTGATCCCGCCGTGCGCCACGACCGACTCCAGTACGTCGACCGCCGCCAGGTCGGCCACAAGCGGCACCGCCACGTCGGCCAGCTCCCGCGCGGTCTGCTGGAGGTCCAGCGTCGTCCCGATCCGCACCCCGGCCTCCGCCACCACGGACAGGTGCTGGCGCGCCTGCGCCACTTCGGCCGCCGCCTGCTCCCGCTCGGTGACGTCCAGGACGGCCATCGCAAGACCGAGCACCCGGCCCTGCGCGTCCTCGATGCGGTGGTACGACTCCGAGTACGCGCGCTCCACGGCATCGGCCGGCGTACGGCCCACGGTCTGCTGGTCGAGGAGAGGCTTGCCGGTAATCAACACATGCCGCATCCGTGACTCGATGGCCGCCACGTCCAGACCCGGCAGCACCTCGCCGACCCGGCGTCCGACGACCTCCGCCTCCGGTACACCGTTGATGCGCTCCAGGGCCGGATTCACCGTGACCCACCGCAGATCGGGATCGAACACGGCGATGCCCACCGGTGTCTGCCGCACCAGGCTGTGGGACAGCGCCAGGTCCCGTTCCACGCCCCGTACCGTCGTGGCGTCCGCCGCAAGACCCAGCAGATGCGCCTGGCCGTGGCTGTCGCGCAGCCGCATCGTGCGGAACTCCACGGGCCGCTCCGTGCCGTCCCGGTGCAGCAGGGGGAACACCCCGGCCCACCGGGCACCCGAGCCCACCTGGGCGAACAGCTCACGCGCCCGGACCCGGTCGTCGGGCGACACCAGCAGCCGGTCGGCGCGCTGCGTCAGCGCCTCCTCGGGGGAGTAGCCGAGCAACTGCTCCGCCTCCGGGCTCCACAGCGCGATGTACCCGCCGGCGTCCAGGACCACCGCCGCGACCTGCAACAGGTCGAGCAGCCCTCCCGAGGCGGCCGTGACGCCGTCCCCGGCACCGTAAGCGTCCATCCCAGCCGCTCCTTCCGACGGGGCACGGCACCGCCAGGATCCGAACCGCGGGTCATCCGATTACGGCACAGCCCGGCCCACCCGGCAACACCGTGAGGAGGGGGGACCGGACGGGGCCGTATGGAGCACGTACCCGTGCGGGCGCCGACGAGCCCCCGGATTCTGATCGTGCCCTGCCCCCACTGCCCACAGGACACCCGATGCCCCTCCCGCTCCGTCTCGTCTCCCTCTTGGTCGCCGGCTGCGTCGGCGCCCTCGTGCCCGCGTCGCCCGCCGCGGCCGACGACCACTCCCTGCAACGCGGCCTCGACGAACTGGTCGCGGCTCCCGACGGCCCGCCCGGCGTGATCGTCGTGCTGCGCGACGGCGACCGGCAGCGCGTCCTGAGGGCGGGCACCGCCGACGTCACCACCGGCCGCCCGCTCGAACCGCGCGACCACACCCGGACCGCGAGCACCAGCAAGGCGTTCAGTGGGGCGGTGGCCCTGAGTCTCGTACGGCAGCACCGGCTCGCCCTCGACGACACGATCGGCCGGAGGCTGCCCCAACTACCCAAGCGTTGGCGCTCGGTGACCCTGCGTCAGCTTCTTCAGCACACCAGCGGGCTCCCGGACTTCAGCCAGAGCCCACGGTTCCGGAGCCTCATCGCGGCCGATCCGCACCGCCACTTCGACTCGCGGCGCCTGCTCGACTTCGTGGCGGGAGAGCCGCTGCGGTTCACGCCGGGCTCGCGGTACCAGTACTCCAACTCCGACAACATCGCCGTGGCGCTGATGGCGGAGGCCGCGACCGGCGCGCGCTACGAGGACCTGCTGCGCCACGACGTGTACCGGCCGCTGGGCCTGCGTGACACGAGCCTGCCGCAGGGGTACCGGATGCCGGAGCCGTACATGCACGGCTACGCGGTCGGCGGACCGTCGGGCCCCGAGGACGTCAGCGAGGCCATCGGCATGTCTGGGGTGTGGGCGTCCGGCGGCATCACCTCCTCGCCCCGCGACCTGGCCACGTTCATCGGCGGCTACGCCGCCGGAGCCCTCACCTCGCGGGCGGCGCTGCGGGAACAGCGGCACTGGGTCCCCGGCGCCTCCGAACCGGCAGGACCGGGCCGCAACAGCGCGGGACTGGCCCTCTTCCGCTACGACACCCGCTGCGGGGTCGTTCTGGGACATACCGGCAACACCCTTGGTTACACACAGTTGATTGCGGCCACCCCGGACGGCCGGCGCGCGCTCACTTTCTCATTGACAACTCAGGTGAACGAGACGGGGAACGCCGCTCTGCTGCGCAAAGTGCGCGCGGTCGAGGAGGACGCCGTGTGCGCCCTCCTGGGGACATACGGGTCGTAACACCACAGGCGTGCCGGACGCCTCCGGCATGCCGCACCATGAGTGCGTGCACACGCGACTCACTTATCAACGGCAGGACGAGCGGGCGGCGTTCGCGCTCGCGGACGCGCTGGGACGCGCCGGGGCCGACGTCGTGCCCGCCGTGTGGCCGGCAGCCGCGGACGGTGCCCCCGACCCGGAGACCGTCGTCGTCCTGCTGTGGTCGGCGGCGTGGGACCGAACGGCGATGGAACCCGCGCTGCTCGGCGTGCACGTGCCCGTCCGGCTCGACGACACACCGCTGCCGCCCGCCCTGGCCGGGCTGCGCCACGTGCGGCTCGCTCAGGGCTGGGGCCGGGTGTCGGACGAGGCGGCGGCGATGATCGTGCGCCTCGGCTTCCCGGCCCTCGTGCCGGCGCGCCCGGTTCGGGGCACCCCCACCGAACAGACCGTGGCGATCAGCGACTTCGGTCCTCTGGGACTGTTCGCGAGCTGCCCGCGGTGCGGCGGGAGCAGCGAACGGCTGCGCCCGTACGTCACGGTCGACCATCAATACGACCGGGCGCTGCGCCTGGTCATCTGTGGCGCGTGCAACTGGCAGGACGGCTGCGAACTGTGACTGCGGCGAACCGTTTCCGCTACCTCAAGCGACCGTGCTGTCCGACCCGTTGACCAGGCCCTCCCGCTCCGGGTCGGCGGGCAGGGCCAGCCACTCCGCGATGGTGCGGGCGATCGGCTGGCCGGTGTCCGCCTCGACGAAGCCGAACTGACCCGACTGGTTGCACTCGAGGAACCACCAGGTCCCGTCCCCGTCCTCGGCGAAGTCGAAGGCGCCGTAGGCCAGTTCGGCCTCGCGCAGATACGTGCGGACGGCCTCGGCGATGCGCGGCGGCACCTCGGCGGGCTGCCAGGGCTGCGCGGGGGCGGCGAAGCGGACGTCGACCTCGCCGGGGTCCGCGTCCGGGGCGGTCGCCGTGCGGGCGGCCAGCATCCGGTCGCCCACCACGGTGAGCCGGATGTCGGCGCGCTTGGCGACCCGCCGCTGCAGCAGTGTGGGGCCGAAGGCCACGGCGGCGAAATCGGTGTCCGGCGCGACCCGGCTGGTCGGCACCGCCCGGGGCGGATCCTGCGGGTGGGCGCCGGACACCGGCTTGACCACCAGGTCCGGGAAGCGCCGCGAGAACTCGCGGGCGGCCTGCGGGAACGTGGTGATGAGGGTGGCGGGCACCGGCAGTCCGCTGCGCTGGGCCAGCCGCAG
Organism: Streptomyces sp. STR69; assembly: GCF_024519455.1. Taxonomy (GTDB): domain Bacteria; phylum Actinomycetota; class Actinomycetes; order Streptomycetales; family Streptomycetaceae; genus Streptomyces. The sequence goes on from NZ_JALJRY010000034.1 coordinate 30,494, forward strand.
CTGCCAGGGCTTGTGCCGGGCGCGGCGGGCCGCGTCGGGGTGGTTCATCCAGCGGGCGCCGGAGCCGCGCAGCATGCCGTAGAGCGCTTGTGAGGCCTCCTCGGTGAGCCACGCGGAGGGCTGGGGTGCGCGGGTCGCCGGGGTGCCGGGTCTGCGCACCCAGATGGAACGGAGCCCGCTCACGCTCACCAGCCGCCCGCCGGCCGCGAGATGGCCGCGGAAGGCTCCGTGGACGTACTCCCCGGAGAGCGCGACCCCGCCGGTGAGGTCGGCGGGATCGATCCGGACCACGGGGACGCCGGCCGCGTGCAGGTGCACCATCACCAGGTCCGCGGTGACGTCCTCTTCGCAGGTAAGGACCAACACGGTCATTTTCGTCGTTCCGCGTTCAGTCGTCGAAGTGAGTCTTCGATCCCGCGGTGGACGTCGTGGTCCCCAGTTCTCTCAGCAGAGCGAGATCATGGGCGGCGACCCGTCCGTCGGCGAGCACGTTCAACTGCAGTCCGGAGTCGTAGCTGTACGGAGTGGTGAGCTCCAACTGTGCTGCCGGGCGAGCGTAGTTGAGCGCGAACGGTTGCATCGTCTCTCCCTCGTCGGTACTGCCTCGTGCAAGCGGTGGCCACCCCGCGAGGTCGCTTGGCCCGCTGACTTCCGTCTGCTTCCAGAGACTTATACGAATCGAACGAGTGAATGGTTTCCTTACTCTGCGTAGTCAAAGGAAGGAAGGCGGGGCGCTCGCCGGGTTCAGCCGAGGTCGCCCGGCCGGCCCTCCTCCTGCTCGCCGAGGGACTTGCGCATCGAGCGCAGGGCGAGGAGAAGGACGGCGATGTCGTCCAGGTACACGGGATCGGGCATCAGGTCGGTCGGCAGCACGAAGTAGAGGACGGCACCCCAGAAAACCCATTTGGGGCCGGTCGGAAGCCCTGCGCGCCGCAGTCCGCGCCGCATGCGGACGAGCCGCACGAGCACTCCGACGGCCACGACGAGCAGCACCACCGCGAGCACCACGGCGATGACGATCACGGTTGTGGTCGAATCCACGGGCTCCCCTTTTCCGGTCCGGCCGCACGGCATGTGCCCTATCCGGATGCCCGGTTCGGGCCCCGGTATTGCCGACGAGGGGAACATCACACCCGAACGCCCGGAACGGTCTTGACAGCCGCTTACGCCTTGTCCGGCACTGGTACGTTTTCACCGTGAGCGCGACCAGCGGGACGGGAACGGGAACCCACGTGCGGATCGGCCTCGACGCCCCACCGCGCGTCGCGAGCCTCGGCGTCGGTGTGCACGGCACGGTGAGCCCGCGTGACGTGTTCCGGCTGCCCGACCTCTGGCAGCTCCATCTCTACCGGTACGAGGCGGAGTTGACCGTGGACGGGGTGCCGCACGAGATCAGGCCCGGTCATGTGAGCCTGGTGCCACCGGGCGCGCTGGTGCGCTTCCACTACCGGGGCCGCTCCGAGCACCTCTTCGCCCACCTGGAACTCACCTCCACCGGTGAGCAGTTGACCGTCCCTGTGATGCAGGACGCCGGTACGCAGACGCCCGTGCTCACCGACCTGATGCTGCGGGCCGTCGCGGCGGCGCCCCGCAACTCCGCCCGTGCGGCTGCCGAGTTGTGGACCGTGCTGTGGCGTGTGGCCGACCTGGCGACCCCGGCCGACGGTGACGCAGCCGGACCCCACCCCGCGCTGGCCCTCGCCGTCGCGCACATTGAATCTCGACTGGCCGCACCGCTGACGGTGCCCGAGGTGGCGCGCGCGGCCGGGGTCTCGCACAACCACCTCATCCGGCTGTTCCGCGCCGAACTCGGCACCACGGTCGTCGCCTACGTCCGGCATCGCCGCCTGGAACACGCACGGCACCTGCTGCGGGAGTCCACGCTGTCCGTCCCGGCCATCGCGGCGGCCGTCGGCATCGGTGATCTGCAGGCCTTCAACAAGGCGTGCCGACGCGAACTGGGCGCCTCGCCCAGGGCAGTTCGCGCCGGCACCGGGTGAAGCCGGCCGGCCCATGCCCTGCGGGTCAGTTCCGGCCCGTACCCCGGTACAGGTCCAACTCCCCGTCCAGCTCCACCGCCAGGACCGTCGCCCGCTCGTCCACATCGGCCGCTCGCGGGGCGTCGATCCACGTCACGCCCGGGACCTCGCCGAGCCCGCCGATCACGTCGTGGCCGAGACCGGCGCCGGTACCGAGCACCGTGACCCGCTTCACGGGCGTACGCAGGCCGCGCACCGACACCGACTCGCGCGGCGGGTCGAAGCACACCAGGTACAGCGTGCGGCGGTCGGCGGACAGGGTGCTCGGCCCGTAGTGGTGCCCGGCGGGCAGACCGGCCACCGTGCCGTACACCGCCTCGGAGTGCCGGGTGATCCAGGCGCCGAGCCCCTCCAGCCGCTCCGCCTGCGCGGGCGGGATCGTCCCGTCCTCCTTCGGGCCCACGTCGAGCAGCAGATTGCCGCCCATGCCGATGGTCTCCGTGAAGTAACGCACCAGCTGCCGCACCGACTTGTGATGCTCGTCCTGGTGCTGAAACCCCCACGAGTCGTTGACCGTCAGACACAACTCCCAAGGCCCGTCCGGGGCTTGCAGCGGCACACCCTGCTCGGGCGTCGCGTAGTCGCCGTGGCTCAGCATGCGGGCGTTGAGGACGGTGTCGGGGTTCCCGGCGAGGATCAGTCTCGCCAACTCCCCCATGCCCCACTGCTCTTCGGCACGCTCCCACTCGCCGTCGAACCACAGCAGGTCGGGCCGGAAGCGGGCCACCAACTCGCCGACCTGGCCGTCGCGGTAGGCGAGGTAGCGCGCCCAGGCGGCCGGATCCTCCTCGCCGGGCCGGGCGGAGGCGTACGGGTTGGCGCGTAGCTCCTCGTCCGGCGGTTGCGGGTGCACCGTGCTGGCGTAGTCGGGGTGGTTCCAGTCGGAGTGGGAGTAGTAGAGCCCGACCTTGAGGCCCTCCTCGCGCAGCGCGTCGGCATAGGGCCCGATCAGATCGCGGCCGGCCGGGGTGCGGCGGACCACGTCCAGGTCGCCGTGGGCCGAGTCCCACAGGGCCACACCGTCGTGGTGCCGGGCGGTCAGCACCGCGTACCGGGCACCGGCGCGCGCGAACAGCCTTGCCCAGTCCCGTGGTTCGTAGCGCGCGGCGGTGAACCCCTCCAGCTGGCGCATGTATTGGTCGTGCGGAACCTGGCCCGTGTAGAACGACCAGGACTCCGGCACACCGTCGACGGCGTAGATCCCGTAGTGGACGAAGATGCCCAACTTGGCATCGCGGAACCAGGGTTGCATCGGCATACCGCCAAGCTAGGCCGCGGGACGGCTGGGCGCGTGGGCGGCGATCACCACTGGTGGTCCATTTTCACCACCGCCACCTCACCGCGTTCGCCGCTCGCGTGACCGAGGGTCCCGGAAGCCGGACGCCGCCCCCTACCGCTCCTCGGCCGACCGGTGGCCGTCCCGCGACGGATCGACACGGTCTCCGCCGGTCGGCGGCGGTACCCGGTTCCCGTCGGCCGGCGGTGTTGCGGGGCGCAGTGCCTTCGTCGCGTCCCGCAAGCGGCCGAAGGTCCGCTGGAACGGGGACCCCGCCGACGGGGGCGGCTCGCCGGGTACGACAGTGCCGGAGGACTCGCGCAGCGCGGCCAGTGCCTCGTTGGCGCGGTCGGCGGACTCCCGGTACAGGTCGCGGGACTTGGTCATCGCTTCGAGCGCCTCGGCGTACATGGCCACGAGCCTGCGCTCCCGGGCGAGTTCCTCCTCCGGCGTCATCAGGCTCCACCGCTCGCGCAGGGCGGTGACGGCTTCCGCGCCGCCCTCGGGCAGGGGGCGCGCGGAGGCGGCGTAGCGGCAGAGCACGTCCACGAGTTCGGTGGGCTCGGAGCCGTCGAGGAAGACGCTGCGCACGGAGAAGTCACGAACGTCGTAGCCGGGCGCGGCCGGGTTGGTGGGCAGCACCACGGCACCGCCGCGCGGCACCTGGAAGTCGAACTCGCGCAGCAACGCCCAGTTGACGGAGCGTAGTTGGTCGGGTGTGGCCCGGTGCTCCACCACGCAGTGCCGCAGACTCGCCGGCAGCAGCGGGGCCAGGGGGAGCCGGCCGTGCGCGTCCGGGGTCATCGCCTCGTGCACGACGACGTGCACGCTCCAGCCGTCCTGCGCGCAACTCCGGAACAGCCGCCGCAGGTCCTTCTCGTCGGACGGCAGCGGATTGACCTCCCCGAAGCGCAGCCCCGGGACCGGCGCGTGGTCCCAGCCGGTGTCCGCGTCCTCGGGCCAGAACACGGTCGCGGGGGAGGGCCACCGGGGATCCCAGACCCGCTCGGCCTCCGCGACCAGGATCCATTCCCGCTCGTCGGCCGAGGCGGGGGCGGCGGCGGGCGAGCCCGGCGCCGGAAGCGCCGGAAATGTCAGCCGCGCCCGCACGGTCACGGTCCCCTCGACCCGCCAACGGGCCTCGAAGACCAGCTCCCCGGGATCATGGCCCTGGTCCTCGTCCGGTTCCATGTGGTCGTCGATGACCTCGCGGTCCTTGAGTCGCTGCAGCTGTCGCCGTACGACATCCGCCGTGTCCTGGGACCCGACGTGACGGCCACGAGCCAGCCACACCGTGTGGGGGATCGTGGGCGGAGCTGTGGAGGAGTTCGACATGGGCCAATCTGCGGGCGGGGGCGGGGCTGACCCACCAGTATGGGCGTTGGAGATCTTGGTGGGTCAAGCGGGGGTCGGAGAGTCTCGTATGCCCGGAATTCCTGCGATCCCGCGTGAGCATACGCGCGGGGTGTGATCGGTCCACTCCGGGCGGCGGGGTTTCACGCGTGCCTTTGACATGGCCCGGTCCCCAGAATGGTGGCGCGGACGGGACCCGCCCACCATCCGCTCGGGGTGGGTCCCTTCCGTGTGTCCCGCACCGCACACGTCACCGCCGCCGGCGGTCCGGCCGGGACGGCACACCCGCTTCGGCCGGTGGCGCGCTGAATCCGGCCGGTACCGAACGCGCGCTCGCCGGGGACGGTGCTTCCAGGGGTACGACCGCCTCCTGGCGCGGCGGCCGGGTGCGCGGCACCGGCTTGCCCACGACACGGGTGTGTGTCATCAGCGCGGCACAGGCCGCGCAGACCTCGGCCAGGGTCCACACCTGGCCGACCGCCGGATCGTGCCGCAGTACGAGCAGCACCGAGCCCGAGCAGTCGACCCGGGTCCCCTCGTGCGCCGCACACCGCTGCCGACGGCAGCCGCAGGCCGCGTCGGGGCGTACGGTCGCCGCTCTGACGTGGGCCGCCGCATGGGCCTCGGCGAAGCGGCGCAGGGCCGGGATGTCACGCGACCGGACGGGCATGCCGCACCCGGAGGAGCAGCTGACCGAGGCGGTACGGTCGCGGTGACCTGTGATGCGAATAGTCCAGGTACGCCCTGGTCGACGGGCTGACGGGGCGTCAGGGTACGCGAGAGCCAAGACCACAGTTCCTTTGGGTGGAGGTGTTCACGCGGAAGAGGCGCTGAGTTAAGAACTACCCGTCGTGGGGCACTTCACAGCATTCACGGACCCCAAGTATTCGTTCGATCCCGTCGGCCCCGTTCGCCCCGGCCCGGCGCCCGGTTGTTGGCGTCCGGGTGCGGGAGCACACTGAACCCATGGATCCCGCCCGCGGGGACGACGACGAGCGCGCGCTGATCGAGCGCGCGTTCCTGCAGGCGTCGTTCTCGATGTCGGTGTTCGACGCGGCGCAGCGCTATCTGCGGCTCAACGCCGTGGCCTGCGAGGTCATGGGGCTCGGCGAGGAGGCCCTGCGCGGCCACGCCTTCCCGTACGGCCTGCCGGCGGACGTCGACCAGCTGGGCACCCTCCAGGCACTGCGCGACGTGGCGGCCACCGGCAAACCCGCGCACTACGAGAGCTACACCCGCGCTCCCTCCGGAATCCGCGAGCACGCCTGGAACCTGGAGCTGTGGCCGGTCCGGGACGACCGGGGCGAGGTCTGCGCCGTAGGCATGGCCGGATTCGACAGCAGCGAGCAGCACTGGGCGCGGCAACGGCTCGCGGTGCTCGACGAGGCCGCCGTCTCCGTCGGTACGACCCTCGACCTCGACCGCACCGCACGGGAACTCGCCGACCTGGTCGTCCCGCGGTTCGCCGACTTCGCGAGCGTGGACCTGCTGGAGGCGGTGATGCACGGCGAGGAGCCCGAGGACGGCGGCCCGGACGCGGACGTCGTGCTGCGCCGGGCCGCGCATCTGTCCACCGAGGAGGGAACGCCCGAGGCCGTGATCGGCCTGGGCGCCAGCGACGCCTACCCGCCGTACTCGCCGCCCGCCCGCGCCCTGCACACCGGCCGTCCGGTGCTCAGCGGGAGCGGCGACCCGGACTTCGACCGGTGGATCGCGGGCGTCCCGGCGCGGGCCGCGAAGATGCGGGGATTCGTCGTCACCTCACTGCTGGCGGTGCCGCTGATCGCGCGCGGCACCACGCTGGGCGTCGCCGTTCTGCTGCGCACCCGGCCCGACGCCTTCACCCAGGACGACTTCGCCCTTGCGCGGGAGATCGCCGGCCGGGCCGCCCTCTGCGTCGACAACGCCCGCCGCTACACCCGGGAGCGCTCCACCGCGCTCACCCTCCAGGAGAGCCTGCTGCCGCGAGGCACGTCCCCGCAGTCGGCGGTCGACGTCGCCTGCCGCTATCTGCCCACCGACTCGCGGGCCGGTGTCGGCGGGGACTGGTTCGACATCATCCCGCTCTCCGGCGCGAGGGTGGGCCTGGTCGTCGGCGACGTGGTCGGCCACGGCATCCAGGCCTCCGCGACCATGGGGCGGCTGCGCACCGCGGTCCAGACGCTCGCCGACGTCGACCTTCCGCCCGACGAGCTCCTGGCCCACCTCGACGACCTGGTCCTGCGGCTCGGCGGCGACGACGAGAGCGGCGGGCGCGCCGGCGTCGGCGGCACCGGGGCGACCTGTCTGTACGCCGTCTACGACCCGGTGTCGCGGATGCTGAGCGCCGCAAGCGCCGGGCATCCACCGCCCGTCCTCGTCCTGCCGGACGGCACCACGACGGTGGTCGACATCGGCGTCGGCCCGGTACTGGGCGTGGGCAGTCTGCCCTTCGAGACCACCGAACTCGAACTGCCGGAAGGCACCCTCGTCGCCCTCTACACGGACGGGCTGGTGGAGGCCGTCGACCGGGACCCGGACCTCGGCATCTCCCGGCTGCGCCAAGCCCTGGCCGGATCGCGGTCCACCCTGGAGGACCGCTGCGACCAGGTGCTCTCCACGCTGCTGCCGAAGCACCCGGGCGACGACGTGGCCCTGGTGCTCGCGCGCACGAAGGCCCTCGACGCCGACCACGTCCAAGTCTGGGACCTGGCCGCCGACTTCGAGGGCGTCTCCGAGGCCCGACGGCTCGCCACCGCCCAACTCGACGCCTGGGGGCTGACGGAGGAGGCCTTCGTCACCGAACTGGTCGTCAGCGAACTCGTCACCAACGCGATCCGCTACGGCGCCGAGCCGATCCAACTCCGCCTGATCCACGACCGTACGCTCATCTGCGAGGTCTCCGACGGCAACTCCACCTCGCCCCATCTGCGCCGGGCACGGATCTACGACGAGGGCGGCCGGGGCCTGCTCCTTGTCGCCCAGCTCACCGCCGACTGGGGCACCCGGCACACCGCGACCGGGAAGACCATCTGGGCCGAACAGGCGCTGACACCGACGACTTGAGCGCGCCGGGACGGGCGGTCAGTGGGGATAGGCGCGCGGTGGCCGTTGCCTGGGCAGTTCGTCGCGGAACTCCTCGATGCGGGAACTGACCTGCCGGATCAACGCGGTTGGCGCCAGCCGGTCGAGGTAGAGGTTGCGGCGCGCCAGCCCCGGAGCGTCCACACAGAAGTACAGCGACATCAGCGGATTGATGAACAGCTCGCTGCCACGCGTGCGTTCGGTGAAGCGGACGTCGCCGAAATCCCCGCGTACGGCGGCGGCGACGGAACCGTTGACGATGCTCGGGTGGTCCGGCGTGCACTCCTGGGCGTGGGCCACGGCGTCGAGGTACAGCTGCCCCTCGCGGCTCTCGCGCGGGAGGGAGAACGCGCCGAGGTAGGCACCCTCGCGCTCCAGGGCGGCCAGATTCTCCAGCACCAGCGCGTGGTTGACCCCGTGATACGCGTCGATGCCGAAGCCCAGGCACGCGACCAGACGGACCGGCACGTCGTCGAGTCCGTCGACCGCGGCGAGACTGACCATGTCCTCCTCCGGTGTGCCGAGCCCGTGTTCGTCGCCGCGCATCAGGATGTCGGTCCCGCCGTCCACCAGCACGACGGCGTCGACACCGCCCAGGTGGTCGATCAGCGCGCGGTACGCCGCCCGCAGCGGCTGCACGCCGGTCCGCGGGAATGCGTACACCGTGGACGGCATGTCGTGCAGTTGCAGCCACCGGGCGAGGGAACGCTCCGGGAAATAGTCCCCCCGGGCCTCCGTGTCGGGGCGTACCGCCGCGACGTCCGGGTCGACCCAAACGTCCTGGTCGAGGCCGTAGAGATCGGCGAAGGACAGGTTGGCGAGGTGCACCTCCTTGCCGGCCGAGCGCAGCGCGAGGGCGAGGGGCAGGCCCGCGTAGACGTCGAAGCCGCCGCCGGCCCCGGCGACGAGTATCCGGCGCGCGTCGCGCAGACGGGAGAAGAACGGGGGTTCGAGGAGGGAGAACACCGGAGGACGTTAACAACCCTGTACGTCATGATGGGCGGGTGGACTTCGAGCCGTACCGGGGCGAGTTGGTGGCGTACTGCTACCGCATGCTGGGCTCGTTCCACGAGGCCGAGGACCTGGTGCAGGAGACGATGCTGCGCGCGTGGAAGGCCCGCGACCGCTACGACCCGAGCCGTGCGTCGGTCCGCACCTGGCTGTACCGCATCGCCACCAACGTCTGCCTCACCGCCCTTGAAGGACGAGCCCGCCGCCCCCTCCCGTCCGGCCTCGGCGCGCCGGGTGAGGACCCCGGGACCCCGCTCACCCCGGCCACCGACATCCCCTGGCTCCAGCCCTTCCCGGACGCGCGCTACGACATGGAGGCGCGGACCGACATGCGGCTCGCCCTGGTCGTGGCCCTGCAACGGCTCCCGGCACGGCAGCGGGCCGTGCTCGTGCTCCGCGAGGTGCTCCAGTTCAGCGCCGCCGAGGTCGCCGACCAGCTCGACACCACCGTCCCGGCCGTCAACAGCACCCTTCAGCGGGCCCGCGCCGCCCTCACGGACATCGGCGACGGCCACACGGTCGCCGAACCCGACGACCGGGAGGCGCGCGAGGTGATCGACCGCTACCTGCGAGCCTTCGAGGCGGCCGACGTCCCCGCCCTCGTACGGCTCCTGGCCGACGCGGTCGTCCTGGAGATGCCGCCGGTCCCACTCTGGTTCCGGGGCACCGAGCACTACGGCGCGTTCATGCGCAGGGTCTTCGAACTCAGGGGTACGGACTGGGCGTTGACGCCGATCGCGGCCAACTCGCAGCCCGCGCTCGCCGCGTACGCGAGCGACCCCGACGGAGGCCGGTGGCTGCACAGCGTCCAGGTGTTCACGGTCGTCTCCGGTCGTGTCACCCGCAACGTCGTGTTCACCGAACCGCAGGTCCTGACGTCCTTCGACCTGCCGCGGCGGATTTCTCCGGATCGACCGCTCCCGCCGCGATGAGTTCGGCCGCTGCCGCCGGTACGTACCGGTGAGCATCGACCGAAAGGACAATGGATCATGAGCGTCACCGTCATTCAGTTCACCACCCTGGACGGGGTCGTCTCCGACCCCGACGGGTCCGACGGCACCCCGTACGGCGGCTGGCTCTTCCGCTACGGCCGCGAGGAGATCGAGGGCGACAGGTTCCGGCTGGCCGACACCCTGGGCGACGGGGTACTGCTGCTCGGCCGTGGCACGTGGGAGGCGTTCGCCCGGCTGTGGCCGGGCCGTGACGACCCGTTCTCCGCCCGCATGAACGCCGCGTCGAAACTGGTCGCCTCCCGCACCCTGACCGATGTGTCGACGTGGGCGAACTCGACCGTCCTCGACGGCGATCTCGCCGACGCCGTGAAGCGCGAGGAGCGGGAGGTGATCGTCATGGGCAGCCTGAGCGTCGTCCATACGCTGATGGCGGAGGATCTGGTCGACGAGTACCGGCTCATCACCTTCCCCACGGTCCTCGGCACCGGCGAGCGGCTCTTCGCCGCGGACGGTCCGCCCGCGCACCTGGAGTGCCTGGAGATGGAGAAGCCGGGGCACACCGTGTTCGCCCGGTACGGGAGGGCCGTGCGCTGATGTGCGAAGGGCCCGGCGGTACGCCCGCCGGGCCCTTCGGCTTCATCTGTATGGGAGTTGGGCTTACGCGCCGCTCGCCCGGAGCATGTCCTCGCGCTCGACGATCTTCACGCGCTCACGGCCCTGCGGCTCGCCCAGCGCCTTCTCGGCGGCGTCCAGCTTGTACCAGCCGTCCCAGGTGGTGAAGCGGACGTTCCGCTCGGCGAGGAAGGACTCCACGGCCTCCGGGTCGGGTGAAACAGGTGTGTGCAGACGGCCGTTGGCGTGGTCGTCGAGCAGGTTCGCGACCGTCTCGTTGGCATCGCCCTTGGTGTGGCCGATCAGACCGACCGGGCCGCGCCGGATCCAGCCCGTCACATACGTCGACCGGAGGTGCTCGCCGGTCTCCTGGACGACCCGGCCGCCCTCGTCCGGGACGGTGCCCGAGTCGATGTCCCAGGGGAGCTTGGGGAGCTTGTCGGAGAGGTAGCCGACCGCGCGGTAGACCGCGGTGACGTCCCAGTCCTTGAACTCGCCGGTGCCCTTGACGTTGCCGGTGCCGTCGAGGGCGGTGCGCTCGGTGCGCAGGCCGACGACCTTGCCGTCCTCGCCGAGGATCTCGGAGGGGGACTCGAAGAAGTGCAGGAAGAGCTTGTGCGGGCGGTCGCCGACATCGCGGATCGCCCAGTTCTCCAGCGTCTTGGCGACCATGTCGGCCTGCTTGTTGCTACGACGGGTGGTGATCGAGCCCTCGTCGTAGTCGATGTCCTCGGGGTCGACGATGACCTCGATGTTGGGGGAGTGGTCCAGCTCGCGCAGCTCCATCGGGGAGAACTTCGCCTGCGCCGGGCCGCGGCGGCCGAAGACGTGGACTTCGAGGGCCTTGTTGGCCTTGAGGCCCTCGTGGACGTTGGCCGGGATCTCGGTCGGCAGCAGCTCGTCGCCGGTCTTGGCGAGAACGCGGGCCACGTCGAGGGCCACGTTGCCGACACCGAGGACGGCGACCTTCTCGGCCTCCAGCGGCCAGGTGCGCGGGACGTCCGGGTGGCCGTCGTACCAGGAGACGAAGTCGGCGGCGCCGTAGGAGCCGTCGAGCTCGATGCCGGGTATGGACATCTCGCGGTCCGCCGTGGCGCCGGTGGAGAAGACCACCGCGTCGTAGAAGGAGCGCAGGTCGTCGAGGCTGATGTCGGTCGGGTAGTCGACGTTGCCGAAGAGACGGATCTGCGGCTTGTCCAGGACCTGGTGCAGGGCGGTGATGATGCCCTTGATGCGCGGGTGGTCGGGGGCGACGCCGTACCGGATCAGGCCGAAGGGCGCGGGCATCCGCTCGAAGAGGTCGATGGACACGCCGGGTTCGGCGGCCACCTCGGACTTGAGCAGGGCGTCGGCGGCGTAGATCCCGGCGGGGCCGGCTCCGACGATGGCTACCCGCAGGGGGCGCGGCATGATCAGGTTCCCTTCGAGCGATGACAAGCGACTCGACGGGAAGCCTAAACTAAGGCATGCCTAACCCAGTACGCGGGTCCGATCTATGACCCCATAAGGCCGACTTATGGGGTGTCCGAGCGTGCCGCACGACGTGGGCCGGGATCCTCAGCCGGCCGGGCGGATGTGCACCACGTCCTGCACGACCTCGGGCGGCGTGCCGAGCAACTGGACCATCACGCGGGCGACGGTGGCCGAGGGGAGCGGCTTCATGGCGCCCACCCTGGTCAGATAACCGTCCGCCTCCCACACCGGCGCGGCGCGCTGCCGGTCCTCGCCGGGGAAGTTCTCGATGAAGGCGCTGTCCGAGATGGAGCCCAGGATCACCAGGACGACCCGGATGCCGTCGCCGCGCAACTCCTTGTGCATCGCGGCGGTGAAGCCGTTCAGCCCGTGCTTGCTCGCCGCGTACATCGCCATCAGCGGCATGTGGTCGAGGGTGATCTCGGAGGAGATGTTGAGAATGTCACCGCCGCCGGCCGCCCGCAGCAGCGGTACCGCCGAGCGAATCGTGTGGATCGGGCCCAGCAGGTTGGTGCCGACGCAGGCGTGGATGTCCTCGTCGGCGGTCTCCTCGATGGCGCGGATGCGGGCGACCCCGGCACTGTTCACCAGGATGTCCACCCGCCCGAACCGCTCCTCGACCTGAGCGAAGGCCGCGCGGACACTGTCGCCGCTGCTGACGTCGGTCGGGATCGTGAGCACCGATCCCGCCATCTCCCGCGCGGCCGTCTCCAGCCGGTCGGCACGCCGGGCGAGCAGCACCACCTGCGCTCCGTTCTCGGCGAGCAGCGCCCCGACGGCCCTCCCCACGCCGGTCGAACCGCCGCTGATCACCGCGACCTTGCCCTGCATCGTGCCTGCCATGACGGCCTCCCCGGCGAGACGTGACGATCGCATGAGAGGCTACCTCTCGTCATTTGAGAACGCCATATCCGTACCTCAAGGCGCGAGAGACGTGCGGATCGGGTGTCCCGTCGGCAGGCTGGAGCCATGGACTCGGCAACGGAATGGACCCTCACCCCCTTCACGCCGGACCTCCTGCGCGGTGCGCTCGACCTGGAACGCACCGCGCGCGGACTGCTGCCGCACCGGCTGCCCGCCCGGGCCCGCGCCCAGTGCGACGACGAGCAGTTGGCGACGGTGGAGGCCCAACCCTCGGGCGTACGGCTGGTGTTCCGCACCCGGGCCACCGCCGTCGAGCTGGACACCCTGCGCACCACGACGGCCTACGAGGGCGTCCCGCCAGGACCGGACGGTGTCTACGACCTGCTCGTCGACGGGCGGCTTGCCCGGCAGGCGAGCGTGAGCGGGGGCGACGTCAGGATGGTGGACATGACCGCGGGAACGGTGGAGGAGCGGCCAGGACCGGTCGGCACCGTCCGCTTCACCGGCCTGCCCGACTTGGAGAAGGACGTCGAGATCTGGTTGCCGTACAACGAGATCACCCGGCTCGTCGCTCTGCGCACCGACGCCCCCGTCGAGCCGGTGCCGGACCGGGGGCGCAACGTCTGGCTGCATCACGGCAGTTCGATCAGCCACGGCTCGTTCGCCGCGAGCCCCAGCACGACGTGGCCGGCGCTGGCCGCCGCTCTGGGCGGCGTGGAGCTGATCAACCTCGGGCTCGGCGGCAACGCGCTGCTGGACCCGTTCACCGCCCGCACCCTGCGGGACACCCCTGCGGACCTGCTCAGCGTCAAGATCGGCATCAACCTGGTCAACGCCGACGTGATGCGACTGCGTGCCTTCGGTCCGTCGGTGCACGGATTCCTCGACACCGTCCGCGAGGGGCATCCGACCACTCCGCTGCTGGTCGTCTCGCCGCTCCTGTGCCCGATGCACGAGGACACCCCGGGGCCGTGCCTGCTGGACTTCGACGGGCTCCGCGAGGGGAGGCTGGAGTTCAGCGCGCTGGGTGATCCCGCCGAACGCGTTGCCGGGAAGCTGACCCTCAACGTCATCCGTGACGAACTCGCCCGCATCGTCGCGCGACGCTCGGCCGACGACCCGCATCTGCACCACCTCGACGGCCGTGAGCTCTACGGCGAGCGGGACTTCGCCGAACTGCCCCTGCCCGACCGGCTCCACCCGGACGCCGAGACGCACCGCCGTATCGCCGAACGCTTCGCCGGGCTGGCCTTCGGCGCCGGCGGACCGTTCAACGCCCAGGCATGAGCGCTCTGGTGGCACACGTGCCGACTCGCTAGGCTGCGCGGCAGAAGCGGGATCGTCAACGCGTCGGTGGCTGGGTAGCGCGTCCCTCCGACGTGCTCACGGGAGACGCCGATGGCGTACCGATCCCTTCTCCGAGTTCCCGGCGCGGGATTCTTCCCGCTCGGACTCCTCGCCCGCCTTCCCTACGCCACCTCGTCGCTCGCCACGCTCATCCTCGTCCGGGCCGCCTCGGGCAGTTACGCCTTCGCGGGTCTCGCCGCGGCTGCCCAGGGCATCGCCAACGCGCTCGGCGCCCCGGTCGCCGGAGCGCTGGCCGACCGCCACGGCCACCGTCTCGTCGGCGCGGTCTCGGCACTCGCCAACGCCGGCGCCCTGACCGGCCTCGTCGTCGCGAGCCACACCGGCCGCCCGGGCATGATCGCCGCGGCTGCCCTGGCCGGACTCACCCAGCCACCGGTCGGCTCCCTGGTCCGCGTCCACTGGTCACGCCTGCTCCACGCGCGCGAGCGGCCCGACCTCGTCCCCACCGCCCTCTCGTACGAGGCGACCGCCGACGAGATCAGCTTCGTCGCGGGACCGGCGATCGTCGGACTGCTCACCTCCCTCGGCCCCACGGCACCGACCGTGGCGGCCATCGCGCTTCTCCTCCTGGCCACCCTGCCCTTCGCCCTGTCGCTCGCCCCCGGCGGAGTCGCACCGCAAGAGGCCCCGGGCAACCCGCGAACTGCCTTGCCCCGCCTGCCACTTGCGGTCATGTTCCTCGCCATGGCCGCGATGGGCACCGTCTTCGGCGCCGCACAGACCGGCGTCACCGCTTACGCGGACGACAGCGGTCACCCCGGCAGCGCGGGACTCCTCTACGCCCTCTTCGGCATCGGCAGCGCCCTGGCGGGCGCCGCCTGCGCATGGCTCCCCGCCCGCTTCACGCTGCTCCACCGGTACGTGACCTTCGCGGCGACCCTGCTGCTGGGCACCCTCACCCTCGTCGCCGGGGACGGACTGCACGCCCTTCCCGCCGCGATGGCCCTCGCCGGTGTGACCGTGGCCCCCTACCTGATCAGCCTCTACGCGCTCACCGAATGCCTCGCGCCCGCCGACCGCGCGACCGCAGCCCTGACGATCCTGTGCGCGGGAGGCCCGCTCGGCACCGCGACCGGACAGACGCTGGCCGGCTACCTGGCCGACGGTCACGGCGCCACCGGAGCCTTTCTGGTGGCGCCGGTCGCGGCAACGGCGGCTCTGCTGCTCGCCGTTGCGGTGTTTCTGACGGACACCGACGTGCTCCGCCCGGGTGTTCGTGTTGCCGTCGGGTCCGGGACACCCGAGTCTGGGGGAATGGGTCGGGCCAAGGGGAGGACACACGATGGCGACGAGCGCTGACACACCGGACGCAGAACGGCGACGGCTGGCCGAGGCCGACGATTCCGGGGTGCCCTGGCGCCGTTGGGGCCCCTATCTGAGCGAGCGCCAGTGGGGGACCGTACGGGAGGACTACAGCCACAGCGGCGACGCCTGGTCCTACTTCACCCACGACCAGGCCCGCTCCCGCGCCTACCGCTGGGGCGAGGACGGCATCGCCGGCGTCAGCGACGACAAGCAGCGGCTGTGCTTCGCGCTCGCGCTGTGGAACGGCCGCGACCCGATCCTCAAGGAGCGGATGTTCGGCCTCACCAACTCCGAGGGAAACCACGGCGAGGACGTCAAGGAGTACTACTTCTATCTCGACAGCACGCCCACGCACTCGTACATGAAGTACCTCTACAAATACCCGCAGGCCGAGTACCCCTACGAGGACCTCAAGGCCACCAACCGGGCCCGCGGGCGCGGCGACTTCGAGTACGAACTCCTCGACACCGGCATCTTCGACGAGGACCGCTACTTCGACGTGTTCGTCGAGTACGCCAAGGCGGGCCCCGAGGACCTGCTGATCGAGATCACCGCCCACAACCGCGGCCCCGACGAAGCCCCGTTGCACCTGCTCCCGACCCTGTGGTTCCGGCACACCTGGTCCTGGGCGGGTGGCACCGCCGTCCCGTCCATCCACCAGGAATCCGGCGGCCAACTCCGCGCCGACCACGAGGACCTGGGCCCGCGCTGGCTGTACTGCGACGCGGAAGCGCAGACCCTGTTCACCGAGAACGACACCAACAACGAGAAGATCTTCGGCAGTTCGAACGCCTCCCCGTACGTCAAGGACGGCATCGACCGCTACGTGGTCCAGGGCGAGACCGGAGCCGTCAACCCCGACCGGACCGGCACCAAGGCCGCCGTCCACCATGTGCTCACCATCCCGGCCGGGCAGAGCGCGACCGTCCGCCTGCGCCTCACCGCCGCCGAACTTCCCGACTGGATGGGTGACTTCGACACCGTCATGACCCAACGCCGGGGCGAGGCCGACGAGTTCTACGACGCCTGCACCCCGGCCGACGCGGGCGCCGACGAACGGCGGCTAGTCCGGCAGGCGTTGGCCGGGATGCTCTGGAGCAAGCAGTACTACTACCTCGACGTCGAGCGCTGGCTGACCGAGCACGGCGTCGACCCGCTCGCCTCCGACCCCCGCGTACGGAACAGCAACTGGTACCACATGGTCAACGACGAGATCATGTCGATGCCGGACACCTGGGAGTATCCGTGGTTCGCGGCCTGGGACCTCGCCTTCCACACCGTCGCCCTGTCGATGGTCGATCTCACCTTCGCCAAGGGCCAGTTGGACCTGCTGCTGCGCCGCCTCTACCTCCACCCCAACGGCCAGATCCCGGCCTACGAATGGAACTTCGGGGACGTCAACCCGCCCGTGCACGCCTGGGCCACCCTGTTCCTCTACGAGTTGGAGAAGCACCGCACCGGCAAGGGCGACCGTGCCTTCCTGGAGAACGCCTTCCAGAAGCTGATGAAGAACTTCAGCTGGTGGCTCAACCGCAAGGACACCGACGGCAACAACGTCTTCCAGGGCGGCTTTCTCGGCCTCGACAACATCGGCGTCTTCGACCGCAGCGCCCCGCTGCCCACCGGCGGCCATCTCGACCAGGCGGACGGCACCGCGTGGATGGCGCTGTACTGCCAGAACCTCCTTGAGATCGCCATAGAGCTGGCCGTCGACAACCCCGTCTACGTCGAGCAGGCGCAGTCCCTCTTCGAGCACTTCGCGTGGATCGCCGTCGCCTTGAACCGCATCGGCGCCGACAACGCGAGCCTCTGGGACGAGGAGGACGGCTTCTTCTACGACGTGCTGCGGCTTCCGGACGGCACGGCGACCCGGCTCAAGGTCCGCTCGCTCGTCGGCCTGATCCCCCTCGCGGCCACCAGCCTCGTCGGCGGCTGGGCGGACCAGCGCTTCCCCGAACTGGTCGCGGGAGCACTGGAGTTCATCGAGCGCCACCCAGCCGTGGAAGCCACTATCTCCTCCCACGAGGCGATGGGCCCGAACGCCGACGGCCGTTACCTCTTCGCCCTGTTCGGCGAGGACCGACTCCGGCGCGTCCTGTCCCGGATGCTCGACGAGGACGAGTTCCTCGGCCCGCACGGCATCCGCTCCCTCTCCCGGTACCACGCCGAGCACCCGTACACCTTCGACGTGCACGGGGAGACCTACGGCGTCGGCTATCTGCCGGCCGAGTCCGACTCCGGGATGTTCGGCGGCAACTCCAACTGGCGCGGCCCCGTGTGGTTCCCGGTCAACCTGCTGCTGATCCGCGCCCTGCTCAACCTGCACGCCTTCCACGGCAGCGACTTCACCGTGGAATGCCCGACCGGCTCGGGCCGCCACCTCACCCTCTACGAGGTCGCCCGCGAGATCGCCGACCGGCTCACCGCCACCTTCCTCAGCGACGAGGACGGACACCGCCCGGTGCACGGCGCCCAGGCCAAGTTCGCCAAGGACCCGCACTGGAAGGACCTGATCCTCTTCTACGAGTACTTCCACGGCGACAACGGCGCAGGCCTCGGCGCCTCCCACCAGACCGGCTGGAGCGGCCTGTCGGCCGTCACAGCCACCCTCTTCCACACCCTGGGCGACGGCGAGTGGTCGGCCCGGGGCCGCGAGAGCCTGCGCCCGACCGGCGACCGAGAGGAGCCGCTGTCATGACCGCCTGGCCCGAGCACCCGGTGATCTACGAGATCAACACCCTCATCTGGCTGGGGGAGTTGAGCACCCGCTACGGCCGCCCCGTCACCCTCGGCGGGGTGCCCGCGCCCGCCTGGGACGAGGTCGCCCTCCCGGGTGTCGACGCCGTCTGGCTCATGGGCGTGTGGGAGCGCAGCCCGGCCGGACTGGAGATCGCGCTGCGCGACGCCTCGCTCCAGGACTCGTTCCGGGCGGCACTGCCCGACCTCCGCACGGAGGACGTGGCCGGATCGCCGTACTGCGTCCGGAACTACGTCGTCGACGCGTCCCTGGGCGGCCCCGAGGGACTGGCGGAGGCCCGCGCCCAACTGGCCGCGCGTGGCGTCCGGTTGATCCTCGACTACGTGCCCAACCACGTGGCCCCCGACCACCCCTGGCTGACCGAACGCCCCGACTGCCTGGTCCAGGGCACCCCCGACGACCTGGCCCGCGACCCCGCCGCCTTCCTGGAGGCCGGCGGCAAGGTCTTCGCCCGGGGCCGCGACCCCTACTTCGCGCCCTGGCCCGATGTCGTCCAACTCAACGCCTTCAGCGCGGAGTTGCGTACGGCGGCCGTCGACACCCTGGCCTCGATCGGCGACCAGGCGGACGGCGTGCGCTGCGACATGGCCATGCTGCTGATGACCGACGTCTTCGCGAAGACCTGGGGCGAGCGCGCGGGCGCGGCACCGGCCGAGGACTTCTGGCCGTACGTCGTCCCGAAGGTCCGTGAGCGACACCCCGACCTCCTCTTCGTGGCCGAGGCCTACTGGGACCTCGAATGGGCCCTGCAGCAGCAGGGGTTCGACCACTGCTACGACAAGCGGCTCTACGACCGGCTGCTGCACGAGGGCGCGGCCTCGGTGCGCGGCCATCTGCGGGCCGACCTCGGCTACCAGCGCGGCCTGGTCCGCTTCCTGGAGAACCACGACGAACCCCGGGCCGCCGCCACCCTGTCCCCGGAGCGGGAACGGGCCGCGGCGGTCACGATCGCGACGCTGCCCGGCGCGACCCTCTGGCACGAGGGGCAGTTCGAGGGCCGCCGGGTACGCCCGCCGGTCTTCCTCTCCCGTCGGCCGGAAGAGCCCGTCGACAAGGAACTCCTGGCGTTTTACCACCAGTTGCTCGCTGGGGTGGGCGCCTCCGGCATGCGCAAGGGAGGGGAGTGGCAGCTGCTCGACTGCACCGGCTGGCCCGACAACCCGTCCCACGAGAACCTGATCGCCTGGTCCTGGACGACCGATTCCAGCCGCCATCTCGTCGTCGTCAACCTGTCCGAGCAGCCCGCCCAGGGCAGGGTTCGCCTCCCGTGGAGCGACCTCCGCGGCGGCCCCCGCCAACTCACCGAACTGCTTTCCGATTTGGCCTACGACCGGGACGGCGACGAACTTCTGGACCCCGGCCTTTACGTCGATTTGGAGGGCTTGCGCTGGCATCTGCTCGCGGTGATGCCCGGATCTTGACCTGTGGCCAACTGGTGAAGGATTGACGGGAGTTGTGAAAGGTGACAAGAATTCAGCTTGCTTCGCTGTGGCTTCGCTGAGCGAAGCATCTGCGGGCGATCCGGTCGCGCACGTCCTCGATCGTTTCCTTTCGTGCGCCCGCTGCCCGCGCTCTGCCACCTCCCACACCTTTTATCATCGTCGAGGCTCACCTTGTCACGTTCGCACCACCTCCCATCCCTGTCCGCCCTCGCAGTCACCGCGTTCATAGCCGCCGCCGCGCCCGTGCTCGCGGCCGGCACGGCGAGTGCCACCGAGAACGACGCGTGCCAGTCCGCCACCGTGCAGTACCGCATCGTCGGCGCCGATGGAAACGTTGTCGGCGCCGACTGGACCTCGCAGGGCGGCTTCCACCAGTGGGACGCCGTCCCCGGCACCGTCGAGGTCCGGCTCGCTCCCGGCCAGAGCGTCGGCGACAGCTGCAAGTACCCCGTCTCGCTCGCCGAGTACACCGCCGAAGGTTCCACCTGGTACACCTCCGGCCACCAGACCATGGTCGACAAGGCCACGGTCTACCTCACCGCCAAGGACGTCGCCGGCGCGGACGACTCGGGGCAGACCTGGCAGAAGCTCAACGTCAAGTCGCCCGACTGCTACGGCCAGATCGACCTGTACGGCGACGACGTCACCTACGACGGCGGTACGGGCGAGGGCCACGGCCCGCTCCCCTACGAGCCCGACAACATCATGACCCCGTACCACCTGATCGCGGCCTGGAACGGCGGCGACAAGGAGTGCACCCCCAGCACCCCGGACTCGCCCACCCCGACGCCGACCCAGCCCGCCTCGGCCCCGCCCGCGACGCCGTCGACCCCGGCCGGCAGCACGCCTCCCGCCGAGGAGTCGACCCCGCCGAGCCCCAAGCCGTCGACGACGCCTCCCACCTCCGCGCACGTCCCGCCGCTGAAGTCGACGCCGTCGCCCACGCCGAAGGCGACGCCCAACGGTGGCAAGCAGCCGCTGGCGGAGACCGGTTCCAACGCACCGGTCGGCCTCCTCGCGGGTGGCGCGGCCCTCGTGATCGCCCTGGGCGGCGGTGTGGTCTACGCGGCGAGCCGCTCGCGCCGGTCCTCCTGACACAACCGATCCGGGTAAGCCCGGTGTGAACCGACGGCCCCGCCCCGTGAATTGCCACGGGGCGGGGCTCACTCATGGCCGCGGCCAGGGACGTCCGCCGAGCCGCTCGATGTCGGTGTTGAAGCGTCGTAGGAAGGCCGCGAAGGCGGCGATGTCCGCCTCCGACCAGTCGTCCATGATCTGGTCCAGGGACTGGACGAGACCCTCGCGTTCCTCGTCGAGCATCCGCGCGCCCAGGTCGGTGATGCGGAACTTGCGGGCCATGCCGCCCTGCGGATCGGCGATGCGCTCCACAAGACCGGAGCGCATGGCCGCCGCCGTCTGCCGGTTGAGGGTGGACGTGTCGAGGCCGAAGGCGTCGCTCAACTCGCCGATGGACATGGGCCCTTGGACGCGGATCCGGCTCAACAGGATGTAGGCGCTGCGGTCCAGCACGCCGTCCTTGCGACGCCCGCCCTTGTGCGAGAGCAGTCCGTGCCGGCTGAGGAGCATCTGCTCGTACTCGATCTCGCGCGTACGCCTGTCCATCGGTCCGCTGCCTCCTGCTTCCTGCCGATCCCGCCGCCGTTCGATGCGGTTCGGGGCGGCCGGACCCATCCTCGCACGACGGTATGCATCATCCCCATCACATGGTTGATACATATGATGTGTACGATGCACATTCCTTCACGTCCCGACCGAACAGACATGCCGAGGAGTCCCGTCATGGACGCCCCCCAGCCCACAGCCCGCGCAGGCGGCGTGATCGCCACGCTGGCCTTCGCCGGCACCACGGCCGCGATCATGCAGACGCTGGTCACCCCGCTCATCGCCGACCTCCCGGAGATGCTGCACACCTCGTCCTCGAACGCCGCGTGGG
Source organism: Streptomyces sp. STR69 (assembly GCF_024519455.1). Lineage (GTDB taxonomy): Bacteria > Actinomycetota > Actinomycetes > Streptomycetales > Streptomycetaceae > Streptomyces. Next base: position 51,965 of record NZ_JALJRY010000034.1, read on the forward strand.
TGATCACCGCCACCCTGCTGGTGGCCGCGGTCTGTGTGCCGGTCGTCGGCCGCCTCGGCGACCTGCTGGGCAAGCGCCGCATGCTGCTCGCCTGCTCCGTCCCGCTGATCGTGGGCTCGGTGGTCTGCGCGCTCTCCTCGTCCGTCGTTCCGATGATCGTCGGACGCGGGCTGCAGGGCATGGGAATGGGCATGGTCCCGCTGGGCATCGCCCTGCTGCGGGACGTCGTACCGCAGGAGCGGCTCAGCCCCTCCATCGCGCTCGTCAGCGCCTCCATGGGCATCGGCGGCGGCCTCGGTCTGCCGATCGCCGCGGCCATCGCCCAGTACGCCGACTGGCGTGCCCTGTTCTGGGGTTCGGCCGCCCTCGCCGCGGTCGTCGCCGCGCTGATCTGGTTCCTGATCCCGGACGTACCGGCCGCCGCCAAGGGCCAGCGCTTCGACGCCCCCGGCGCCCTCGGCCTCGCCGTCGGCCTCGTCTGCCTGCTGCTCGGCATCTCCAAGGGCGCCGACTGGGGCTGGGGTTCGGCCACCGTGCTGGGCCTGTTCGCCGTCGCGATCGTGGCCTTCCTGGCCTGGGGTGTATGGGAACTGCGCACGAGCGACCCGCTGATCGACCTGCGCACCACAGCCCGCCCCCGGGTCCTGATCACCAACATCGCCTCGGTCTTCGTCGGCGTCGGCATGTACTCCAGCATGCTGGTGGTGCCGCAGCTGCTGCAGTTCCCCGCGACCACCGGTTACGGCCTGGGCCAGTCGATGCTCGCGTCCGGCCTCTGGATGGCGCCCGGCGGCATCATGATGATGATCGTCTCCCCGCTCGGCGGAAAGCTCACCAACGCCCGCGGCCCGAAGTTCACCCTCATCAGCGGCGTCCTCGTCATCACCGCCGGCTACGCCCTGTCGATGGGCCTGATGGGCTCCGCCTGGGGTCTGATGCTCGTCTGCATCGTCATCAACAGCGGCGTCGGCCTTGCCTACGGCGCGATGCCCGCGCTCATCATGAGCTCGGTCCCGCTCTCCGAGACCGCCGCCGCCAACGGCTTCAACACCCTCATGCGCTCGCTCGGCACCTCGATCGGCGCCGCGGTCATCGGCGTCGTCCTCGCCCAGATGACCAACACGGCGGGCGGCTACACCTTCACCTCCGAGAGCGGCTTCCGCACCGGCCTGCTCATCGGCGGCGGCGTCGCCCTCCTCGCGGCCCTGGTCGCGGCGGCGATCCCGGCCGTACGGCAGACCGCGCAGGAGGACGAGAAGGAGCCCGAGCAGCCGGTCGTCGCGCGCGCAGAGGCCGGGGTCGAATCCTGACCGGAGCGCGGTATACGCACGGGAGCTGCGCTGCCCGGCGCCGAAGGACCGGGGAACCGGTCTTCGGCGCCGGGCAGCGCGCTGTTCGGTGATCGAATGGGGGGGGTGGACCGTCGTGCCGTGCGCCGGTCGGACGTGGGGTGCGGTACCGGAGCACCGGCCGTGACGACCGTCGGCCGGTGCCGCGGCCTCGCACGGTGACAGGTCTTGAACGTTCCGTCGGTTTCGTCATCCGGACCGGCCGGAGACGCGGTGCAGATCTCATTGGCCGCGGCCTCCCGCGATCCCTGCCACCTCCCTGATCCCGACCTCACCCTCGCCACCGACCGGCACGGCACCGGGTGGCCGGCCCACGGTCAGGACTTCGGCCGGCAGCGCGGGAGCCGGCCAGTGGGGCTCGGAGCGCCAGTTCAGAAGGTCTCTGGTGACGGTGAACGGGCCACTGGCCGTCCGGATCATCGCCAACTCCTCCTCGCGCGCCGCGCCCACCGACCGGTGATCGGCCTCGCTCACCACCCGCAGGACGCTGGAAGTTGACGTACCAGTGCGTCAGCCGATGGTCGCCGGTGACGCCGCCCAAGGTGATGTGGGCGATGTCCGCCGAGGTCAACCCCCAGGACGACGTGGTCATCGTCCCCAACCTGTCGGTCATGGCGCTTGCACACTGACCTCTACGGCCGCAACGAGCCAAACAGTCCGTCGAGTACCGCCTCTTGGCGCTGCCGTGTGGTCGCGTGGGGCAGCAGCACCGCGTTGATCTGGAACCCCATGAGAGCCGCGAGGAGGGTGTCGACGACCTCGTCGTCCGGCGTACTCGCGCCGATGTCGCCCTGCAGGCGCGCCTGTTGCAGATAGGCGCGCATCTGCTCGCGCCAGGTCGTCATCGCGTTCTCGTGGACCTCGGTCATGCGTTCGTCATGGACCGCCCGGTCCCAGAAGGCGATCACGACCCGGGCCTCCATGAGGCGGACGTCGTCGAGCGGCATGATCTCCAGGCAGAGGAGGCGCAGGGCCGGCAGGCCGGTCGCGTCGGCGATGGATCCGAGGGCGCGGACGTTGGTGCTCTCGAAGGCGTGCTGGAAGGCGGCGAGGAGGATCTCGTCCTTGTTGCGGAAGTAGCCGGTCAGCGCACCGTTGGCGTAGCCGGCCTCGGCGGCGAGGTCGCGCATGGTGACGGCATCGAGCCCGCGTCTTGCGATCAGGGCCCATACGGCTTCGATGATCTCGCGGCGCCGCGCGTCGTGATCGACGATTTTGGGCATGCCCCGACCTTAATCCAGCCGTTCCGACACCGGTCCGACCCGGTCAGGCCAGCATGGCGGCCATGCCCAGGGCCATCATCGCGCCGCCCGCCCCGCCGAGCGGACCGGTGCACGGCGGACCGGGATTCAGTGCCCGGTGCATGACGGCACCCGCTCGCGCCAGCACCCACAGCACCACCGCCAGCGCGAACAACCCGTGGCCGTGGGCGTGTTCGTGCTGTCCCTGCGGGAGCCGGGCCATGGCCGCCGTGACCACCGCCATCACCGCGAGATCGGCGGAGGCCGACCCGCGGGCGAACAGAGACATGCCCGCAGTCACGGCGGCGCCCGCCAGCAGTGGGTACGGCCCCGGGTTCCCCACCAGCATCAGGAGTGTCACGGCGAGTACGACGGCGTGCGGACCCCACCGCCGTACGGGCCCCGGCACCTGCCCCGCGAGGCAGAGACCGGAGCCCGTCAGCGTGGCGGCGGCCGGGAGCACGTCAGGCGTCACGGCGGCGCCGGACGGCGGCCGAGACCGCCCCGGCCGCGAAGAACAGCGCGACGATGCCCTCGAAGAGCCGGGCCAGCCCGGCCGAACCACCGATCAGGGTGGTGAAGTTGGCCAGCACCATGAACGTGATCCAGCACAGCCCGAGGGCGCCGAGGGCCGGAGCGAGCCGGGTGTGCCACAGCCGGGTGTCCGCCCCCGTGCGGGCGAAGAAGGTGATGATCGCGACCCCGACCAGGATCATCAGCACCAGCACCCCGAGCGTGGCCAGCCCGCTCATCCAGGTGAACAGCTCCAGCACCGGATCGGACCCCGCGAGCACGAACGCCCCCACGACCACTGCGGCCGACACGCTCTGCACCAGCGAACCGGCGTGCGGCGATCCGTGCTTGGCGTGACTGCGGCCCAGGATCGCTGGGGCGTCGCCCTGGCGGCCGAGGGAGAACAAGTAGCGGGAGATCGCGTTGTGGAAGGCGAGCAGCGCCGCGAACAGGCTTGTCAGCAGCAGGATTTCCATGGTGTCGGAAGCGGCCGAACCGACGTACTGCCCGGCCACGGCGAAGACCAGCCCGCTCGTGTTCTTGGCCGCCGCGCTCTGTACGTCGTCCGCGCCGACCGCCAGGACGACCGCCCAGCTGGACAGCGCGTAGAAGCCGCCGATGGCGATGACCGCGAGGTAAGTCGCCCTGGGCACACTGCGTTTGGGGTCCCTCGCCTCCTCGCTGTAGATGGCGGTCGCCTCGAAGCCGACGAAGGACGCGACCGCGAACATCACCCCGATGCCCGCAGACCCCGTGCTGAAGGCACCCGGCGTGAAGGAGTCGAAGTCGATGCCGTGGGCCCCTCCTTGGACGAGGATCGCCACCGTCATCACCGTGACGATGCCGACCTCCAGGACCAGCAGCACCGACAGCACCTTCGTGCCGACCTCGATGTTGCGGAAGCCCAGCACCGCGACCAGTCCCCACAGCACACCGGCCCACAGCCACCACGGCAGGTCGGGGCCGCCGTACTTCACGACCAGCCCCTGGAGGGTGACGCCGGACAGGCCGTAGATCCCGGCCTGGATCGTGCTGTACGTGAGCAGCGCCAGCCCTGCCGCCCCGGTGCCGGTGATCCGGCCGAGGCCGGCGGTGACGTAGGAGTAGAAGGCGCCGGTGTCGACGACATGGCGGCTCATCGCGGCGTACCCGACGCTGAACAGCAGCAGCACGATGGCCACCAGGAGGTAAGCGGCCGGTACGCCGGGGCCGTTGCCGATGGCCAGCATCACCGGCAGGGCGCCGCCGATGGCGGTGAGCGGGGCCGCCGCCGCGACGACCATGAAGACGATCCCGCCGACTCCGATGGAGCCACGGAGTTTTGACGGAGTGTCAACTGAGCTGCCGCTGATGGTCTGTTCAGACATGACAGCCTCCCGTGCCTGTTGTCCCGCAGTGGCCGGAGGTGCTCGGCGGCACGTCGAGGGTGGGGTTGCGGTCGAAGAAGCCGACCGGCTTGAGGGTGAAGCCCGTGGTGTCGACGGGCATGATCGGCCAGTCCTCGGGGCGCGGGGCGTGGGTCAGTCCGAAGGTGTGCCAGACGACGAGGTCCTGCCCGTCCAGGTCCCGGTCGGCGGCGGCGTACGCGGGCAGCCCCGCCCCGCCGGGATGCTGGTTGACGAAGTCGCCCGCCGGGTAGCGCTCGGCCGGGTCGTAGGCGGTGACCCAGAGGTGTTTCGTCGCGAAGGCCGCGCGGGCCGCCACCGAGGACCCGGGGTCGGCGAGCAGGGCCGGCTTGCCCTCGGGGTGCAGCGCGTAGGCGACCGGCCGGCCGAGCCGGTTCAGCGACTCGGGGTTGGAGATGTGCCACACGCGGTCCACGCCCGCGTCGGCCATCCGCTGCGCCTCGCTCTCCCGCGCGAGCGGGGTGCGCTTGAGGGCGAAGGCGTTGCCGCGAAGGTTGTCCGGTCCCATCGGCACCCGGACCGTCTCGACCTCCTCGATGCGATTGACGGGACCGTCCACCGCCATGTCCAGCCGTGCGCTGAAGAGGTGTTGGTGGTAGGGGGCGCCGAGACCGGGGGCGAGTTCGGTGGCGTACGGGTAGTCGCCGCCGGGGTGGGCGGAGGTGAAGACGACGCCGGTGGCCTTGGCCTCGAACTCGATCGTGCCGTCGAGATACAGGTACCAGTAGAAGCCGTAGTCGTAGTTCCCGACGGTGGTGAAGAAGGAGAGCACCATGCGCCGTTGGCGCCGGGTCTCGACGGAGCCCGCCCAGAGGTCGGTGTGCTTCCAGAGGATGCCGTAGTCCTCCTCGTGCAGACAGACGGCGTTGGTGAGGGTCTGCGGTGTGCCGGTCTCGTCGGCGATCACCGCGTCCAGGTAGGTGATGTCACCGAGACAGTCGCAGCCGAGCTGGAGCGCGTTGGCGTAGCGCCCGATGAGGTACTCGCCGGTGTCGAAGTAGTTCTGCCACGATCGCACGGGGGAGGGGTCGGCGTACGGTACGACCATCTCGGCGATCGACGCCCGATGGATCACCGGGCGCCCGGCGAAGGCGAGTTGATGGAGTATCAGCCCTTCGCGGGCGTCGAAGCCGATGCGCAGGGACCAGTTCTCCCACGTCAGCGCATTGCCGTCGAGGGTGAAGCTGGGACCCTGCGGCTGGGTGATCTCGATGGGCTTCAGGGTGGTGCGCGGCGGGCCGGTGACGGCCGGGTCGTCGAAGTTGCCCGACTCCGCGGGCACCGGTACCGGGCCGAGGTCGATGACCTGGTCCACGCTCCGGTTCAGGACGTCCACGTAGGCGACGAGGCCGTCGACGGGATGCGCCCACGCATGGTCCTTCGGGTGCTCCTGCACGAAGGCCAGCCCGCGCAGGATGCGGCGGCCCCGCTCCTGCGGGTACTCGGCGTCGTACACGCCCGCGGACAGCGGGGCGACACGCACCGAGTCGCGGTCCAGGCCGCGGGCGGCGAGGGCGGCCAGCCAGCGCTCGTCCTTCGTGAGGATCTCCTCGACGAGCGCGAACTCTTCGTCCAGGACCGGGAGTTGTCCCTCTGTCGCGGCGTCGATCGGCCGGTGCGACACGATACGTGACTCGGTCAGGGAGACCGTCGCGTCGCACGAGGGGCCGCCGGAGGTGTCGAGGAGCAGGACGCGCAGCCGTCGATCCTTCTCCTCCGGGGCGGACTTGGGCGGGTCGAGGAGTCCGAGGTAGGCGAAGCGGGTCGCCTCTGTGACGAGTCCGGCCGTCGCGAGAAGTTCGCGGGCGGCGGTGATCTCGTCCGGGGCGAGCGGGTCGAGAGGGTGTGGAGCGGCAGCCATACGGGCCTCCGGGGATTTTTTCTCTACGTCCGTAGAGCAAAAATTCGCGCGGCCACGTTTCGCTCGGCAGTACGCCCGCGTTGCCTTGTTGTTAAGTCCGCCGGGGCACGGTGCGCCGGGTCAGATGGCCAGGATCGCCCGTACCCGCTTGCCGCCCCCGCTGAGCGGGGTGACATCGAGGCGGTGGGCCAGGCAGCGGACCATGGCGAGGCCGCGTCCGCTCTCGCCCTCGGCCGTCAACGGCCGCACATGGGGCGGGGTCGGGTTGTCGTCGTAGACCTCGACCGTGACCCGCTCGTCGGACAGCTGCAGGCGCAGCCGGCACTCGCCGCGTCCGTGCTCGGTCGCGTTGGCGACCAGTTCGGAGACGATGAGTGTCGCGTCGTCGATCTGCTCCTCGTCCACCCGCGCCATCCGGCTGCGGGAGCGGGCGAGGAACTCCGATGTCAGCCTTCGCGCCTGACCCGCCGCCGCCGCTTCGTCGGGCAGCAGGTACTCCACGCGTACGGAACGCCTATGGGTACGCCGATGCGTACGCATGGCGAATCACTTCCCCTCCTAGGACAACCCGGTATCCCCGCGGCGCCACCGCACCGGGGCCGCTGCATCTCTTGCGCGGCCGGTCCCACACAATTCACTTGCCCGGAGTCCGTGATCGCCAACCGGCCCGCGCCACATGGTTGTCGCCGATCAGGAAATGTCAGTTCTCGGAATCAATTGGGTAAAGGGCCGGGCACGCCCAAGGCGTTGCCTGGCAGCCTTGCGATGTCCAGGGTGGGGGAGGGACCCCTGCGCGGAAGGCGGGAGCGGCTCCGGATGCCGCGACGCCGTTGGAGTGGACCATGGCCGCAACGAAGCCGCAGCGCAGTCTCTCCGTGCTGACCTGGCTGCCCGCCGCGGTGATGGCGGTGGTCGCCGTCGGGGACCTCGTCACCGGCCCCGGACTCGGCTTCCTGCCGCTCGCCTCCCTCGGACCGGCCTTCGCCGGACTGGTCGGCGGCTGGCGCCGTACCGCGTGGTTCGGCGCGGCGGCCCTCGCCCTCTGCGTCGGACTCGGCCTCTACGACGGCCTGTTCCAGGAACGCAGAGGCTTCCTGGCGATGGTGTCGGTGGTGGGCGTGACCGGCGCGGGCATCGCCGCCGCCGTGATGCGCGGACGCCGCGAGGCCGAACTGGCCAGCGTGCGGTCCATCGCGGAGGTCGCGCAACGCGTCCTGCTGCGGCCGGTGCCGCTGACCGCGGGCCCGCTCCAGGCCGCGGTGTCGTACACCTCGGCCGTCGCGGAGGCCCGGATCGGCGGTGACCTCTACGAGGTGGTCGCCTCCCCGCACGGCGTGCGCGTCATCGTCGGCGACGTGCAGGGCAAGGGCCTGGCCGCGGTCGAGACGGCAGCCGTGGTGCTCGGCGCGTTCCGGGAGGCCGCACACGACGAACCCGACCTGGTGGGACTCGGCGAACGCCTGGAGCGCAGCGTCTCCCGTGTCCTGTCCGACGAGAAGTTCGTGACCGCCGTCCTCGCCGAGATCGGCACGGACCACGAGGTGATCTTCCTCAACTACGGTCACCCGCCCCCGATGGTCGTACGACGCAACGGCGCCGCCGACTTCCCGGCACCGCCCGCCTACGCGCCCCCGCTCGGCCTCGGCGGCGCCCACGGCGGCGAGACCCCGAAGCCGTTCTCCGTACGCTTCGCGCCGGGCGAGCAACTGCTGCTCTACACCGACGGCGTCACCGAGGCCCGCGACGAGGACGGCACCTTCTATCCGCTCGGCGAGCGGGCGCACCTGCTGAAGGAACCCGACGCGCAGAGCGCGCTCGGCTCCCTGCGCGAGGACCTGGTCCGCCACACCGCCGGCCCGCTCCACGACGACGCCGCGATGCTCCTGCTGCGCTATCACGGGCACGCGGGGACGACGGGAGAGACCTCGCCTCTCGGGTGAGCAAGAGAGCTTCGCCGAGGTCTGGCCATTGCCGCAAAGTCATTGCTGCGTCAATCAAGTAAACTGATGGCATGACCACGCCCGAGCAGCCACTGCAGCCCATGGACCCGCACGAAGAGGCCCTGGTGCGCGAACTCGCGCGGGTGATGCTGGTGCTGCCCCGCGCGGTCGACGCCGACATGGTGCGCGAGCAGCGCCTGCCGCTGTCCGAGTACACGACCCTCATGCACCTCTCCGAGGCCACGGACCGCCGGATGCGCATGAGCGAGCTGGCGTCCGTCTGCAACCTCTCGCTGAGCGGCATGACCCGCATCGTCAGCCGTCTGGAAACGCAGGGCCTGGTCGGACGGGAACGCTGCGCCGAGGACGCCCGCGGCTGGAACGCCGTCCTCACCGACCAGGGCCTCGCCCGCCTCCAGGAGGCCTGGCCCGCCCACCTCGCCAGCGTCCGGCGCCATGTCCTCGACCACGTCGACGCCGACGACCTCACCCGGCTCCTCGGCGTGATGCGCCGTATCGCCACCTGACCCACCGAGCAGACCCAAGGAGTACGGCATGACCAACCCGACCAGTACCGATGGCGTCACGCTCGGTCTCGACACCTTCGGCGACGTCACGAACGGCACGGACGGCAAACCCCTGACCCACGGCCAGGCCATCCGCCGCCTCGTCGAGGAGGGCGTCCTCGCCGACCAGGTCGGCGTCGACCACTTCGGCATCGGCGAGCACCACACCGAGGCGATGCCGCTGTCGGCGGCGGACGTCGTCCTCGCGGCCATCGCCGCGCGCACCTCGAACATCCACCTCAGTTCCGCCGTCACCGTGATCAGCTCCGACGACCCCGTCCGCGTCTACCAGCGCTACGCCACCCTCGACGCCGTCTCCGCCGGCCGCGCCGAGGTCATCCTCGGCAGAGGATCGAGCACCGAGTCCTTCCCACTCTTCGGCTACGACCTGAACGACTACGAGGAGCTGTTCGAGGAGAAGGTCGCCCTCTTCGCCGAACTGCTCAAGGAGAAGCCCGTCACCTGGTCCGGCAACACCCGCGCCGCCCTCGACGGACTCTCCGTCCACCCGCACAGCGAGACCGGCTCGATCCCCACCTGGATCGGCGTCGGCGGCAGCCCCCAGTCGGTGATCCGCACCGCCCAGTACGGGTTCTCCCTGATGCTGGCGATCATCGGCGGAGACATAGCCCGCTTCGCTCCGTTCTCCGAGCTGTACCGGCGGGCACTGGCGGAGTTCGGCCACCCCGCGCGGCCCATCGGTGTGCACGCGCCCGGCCATGTCGCCGCCACCGACGAACAGGCGGTGGAGGAGTTCGTACCGGCCTTCCAGGAACTGATCCGCAGCGTGGCGCGCGAACGCGGCTTCCGCACCCCGACCCGCGAAAGCCTCATGCGCGACGTCGGCCCCGGCGGCGCCCTGCACGTCGGATCGCCCGAGACCGTGGCCCGCAAGATCGCCGACACCCTGAAGACCCTCGACGCCACCCGCTTCAACCTGAAGTACGGCATCACCGGAATGCCCCACGACACCCTCATGACCAACATCGAGCTCTACGGCACGAAAGTGGCGCCCCTGGTGCGTGAGTTGATGGTGGACTGAACGGACGGGGGCGCGGAAACTCCGTTGCGAGCCCGGGGGCCGTCACCGGACAGTGGGTGCATGACCGCCCCCACCGCTCTGCCGTGCGGCCTGCGCGTCCGCCCGGCGACACCCGACGACGCGGCGGCGGTCTGCGCCCTGCTCAACGAGATCGACATCCTGGAGATCGGCCGCCCGGACACCGAACTAGCCGAGATCCAGACGGACTTCAAGCACCCCGAAGTGGACCTGGAGCGCGACTCCTGGCTGCTCTTCGACGGCGCCCGCCTGATCGGATACGGCCTGCTGTGGGACGACTCGGGCGGCGAGCGGATCGACATCGACCACTACATCGTGCCGGGCCGACTGCCGGGCGCCCTGCACCTGCTCGACCTGATGGAGACCAGGGCCGCGGAGCGCGCCGCCGCCAACGGAGCGCCCCGCGCCGTGGTGCACCTGCACCTCACCCTGGCCCCCACCATGGACCTGCCCGCACTGCGTGCCCGAGGCTGGCAACCGGTCCGCCGCTACAACGTGATGGCCCGTCGACTGTCGCCGTCGTCCGATCCGTTGCCCCCTTCCCGGCCCGGCGTGTCGCTGCGCCCCTGCCTTGAGGAAGCGGACCGTCGACGCGCCCACGCGCTGCTCCAGGAAGCCATGACCGAGCACTTCGACTTCCAGTACCGCACCTACACACAGTGGTTGGACGACATCGACGGCGAGCGCGTCGACTGGTCGCTGATCTGGCTCGCCCACGTCGACGGCCTCGGGGACGCCGGGCTGCTGCGCAGCCACAACGACCGCGCCTCCATGGCCTGGATCGGCAACCTCGCCGTCCTGCGCCAGGCCCGTGGCCGGGGCCTGGGCAGTCACCTCCTGCGGTACGGCTTCGGCCACTACGCGGCGCTGGGCCGCGACCGCATCGGCCTGGGCGTGGACACCGACAACACGAGCAACGCGCTCGCCCTGTACGAACGGCACGGCATGACCCCCGACTTCGGGGTCGACACCTGGGAGTTGATCCTCCCCGTCACCGGCGGGGGAACGACTTGAAGGTGTGGCTGAAGTACCAGGTGTCCTGGGCGATCCCGGAGCAGTTGTTGGCGCCGCCGGTGCCCACGCAGCCGCCGTTGTCGCGCTGGAGCGCCCAGAAGGAGAGCGTGTTGATGCCCTGGGCCTCGGCCCACTTCTTCACGGTGACGGCGTTCTGAGTGGTGAAGGTCTCCGCCGGGCCGAAGTCGTCGATGCCGGGCATCTCGGTGACGCCGATCCTCTTCCACAGCCTCGCCGGGTTCGTTTTCGGGTACAGCGCGGCGAGTTGGGAGTGCAGGCCGGTCGCGGCGGTCTTGGTGTCCTCGGCCATGTCGTGGCTGGCGCCGTCGTAGTAGTCGAACGTCATGATGTTGACGACGTCGACGCGCGCTCCGTTGTCGACCGCGTTCTGCAGCAGTGCCACACCGTTGGGCGCGAGACCGGTGGTGGTCGTCGGCAGCGTGTAGGAGAACTCCACGCTGCGGCCCGTGCGTTGGGCCCAGCGCTGCACCTTCGCGATCGCCTTGTTGCGGCGGTCGATACCCGCGGTGTTGTTGATGGAGTCGGCCTCGATGTCGAGGTCGATGCGGCTCACGCCGTAGGTCGTGACCAGGCTCTCGTAGACCTTGGCGATGGCGTCGACATCGGTGCAGCTGTCGGCCAGTTCGGTGTTGGTGGTGTCCGCGCTGTAGCCGCCGAAGGACGGGATGACGTTGCCGCCGTGCGCCTGGATCGTGGCGATGTCCTTGCCGAAGGTGGACTTGGCGATCGGCTGGGCGGGCAGGCCGTTCCAGTACGCCGTGCACGAACCGGCCGCCTCGGTCTGCAGAAAGGCCATCGTGAGGTACTTGTTGCCGGACGCCGCAGCGAGCGCGGCCGGGCTCTCGCCGGTCCACGCCTCGAAGTACGGCGCCGAGACATGGTCCGGCATGGGCCGCGCGCGATGATCTGCGTTCGCGGCACCCCCACTGAGTGCGACAAGCCCCGTGGACAAGGCGGTTACGGCCGCGCAGGACAGCGACGCGCGAAGAGGCCCAGGTCGTCTCATTGACGCTCCCATGCTGAAAGGAGAGAAGCCGCCCCGAACTGGGGCGAACAGCGACCATATTTGGACTAGACCAATCGTCTGTCAAGGTTCTTTACAGTGAACTGACCAGTACGGCGTGGGAATTCGGCGGCAAGCGGCGCTCCGGCTAGTGATGGTTGTGGTGCTCGTGCTCCTGCTCCGGCTCGCCGTGATCCGGTGAACCGCCCATCATCCGCAGCATCGCCGGGCCGCCGCTGCGCAGGAACCGTACGACCAGGCTCGCGGCCAGCAGCAGGAAGGCGATGTTGAGCCAGGTCGTGTAGTTCCAGGTGATGCCGTCGTCCGGGATCTTCGCGTCGGCCTGGTCGGGGATCAGGCCAAGACCGCCGAAGGCGAACTCCACGACATAGCCGGCGACGGCCATCGCGGTGAAGAACGTGACCAACAGGAAGCCGGCCATCCGGGCGCCGTAGTACTTCCGGTAGATGTTCAGGATCGGCAGGATCAGCAGGTCGGCGTAGATGAAGGCGATCACCCCGCCGAAGCTGATGCCGCCCTTCCACAGCACCACCGCGAGGGGCACGTTGCCGATCGAGCAGACAAAGGTCGCGATGGCCACCAACGGGCCGACGAGCGGTCCGACCAGCTTCGCGGCGAGGGGGTGATCGGCGAGGAAGAACGTGTGCCAGAAGCTGTCCGGCACCCAGGCGGCGATCGCCCCCGCGATCAACAGCCCGGCCACCAGGTCGCGCAGGATCGCGGCCCACTCCATCACGAAGATGTGCGCGACGGACGTGAACCCGTCCCGCGAGAAGAGCCGGCGGACGAAACTCCCCTCACCTCCGATCGACATGTCCATCGCCGCGTGCCCCTCCATGGAACCGGCCACCCCGCGCTCGGCCTGCTCCTGCGCCCGGTGCAGCAGCTGGTCGCGCAGGAAGAGGCGGAACAGCACCGCGAGCACCACGATCATGATCGGTCCGCCGACGAATTCGGCGGCGGTGAACTGCCAGCCCATCAACAGGGCCAGGATCACGCCGAGTTCGACGACCAGATTGGTGGAGGCGATCTCGAAGGCCATGGCCGCGGTGAAGTTCGCGCCCTTGCGGAACAGGGAGCGGGCGAGCGCGACGGCCGCGTACGAGCACGAGGACGAGGCCGCGCCGAGTCCGGCGGACAGCATGAGCGTGCGCGGCCGGTCGTCGCCGAGCAGCCGTTCGACCGTCGACCGGCGGACCACCGCCTGCACGACGGCGGAGAGCGTGAAGCCGAGGATCAGCGCCCAGGTGACCTCCCAGGTCATCGAACCGGCAATGGACAACGCGTGCCCGATCGCTCCCATGGATCCGCCCCTCTCCGGTGTGCGTTCGGCAGGACTATACCCCTAGGGGGTATTTAGCGCACGCATGCATGCACGCATCGCGGCCGAGTGAGCGGGGAGAGGGGTGATGGTGGTTGAGGCTGGATCTATTCGGTACGGCGCCCGTGATGATGGAGCGCGAGACGGCCCAGGAGGGTCACCTTCATCACGACGACCGTCGCCAGAAATCCCACGACCCAGCCCGTCCACGACATCTGGGCCAGGACGGTTCCGCCGAGCGCGAGGTGCAGGGCCACGGCGACGGTTGTCATGCCGATGACCACGAACTTGGTCCGGCCGCCGTGTCGTTGGCGTGTCGGAGTTGCCTCGCCGGGTCGGTCGACGGTCGCCTCGGACGGGTTCCAGTCCACCGTCAACGGATCGCGCCTGCTGAACCTGCCGATGTGTGTCGTGACGAGATCCTGGAGTCGCCCCAGGTTCTCCTGGTCCTCGGCCTCGACGCGCACCCGCAGCATGCCGGGGGTGGCCCGGAGTGTGCACTGCCCCCATGGCAGGCGGAGCGTCCCGTCGCTGTCCGTCCACTCGACCAGGATCTGGTCGGGGCGGATGTCCGGGGCGTTCGGGGGCGTGTGTGTCCGCGGGCGATGGGTCAGATGGCGGCCCTTGTTGTCGAAGTGCTTGCAGAGTTGTACGAGGTACCGGGTGGGGCGTTCGGTGGCTATGCGTGCTTCGGCGGCGAGCATGGGGTCCTCGGTTCGGTCGGGTGTGGGGGCTCCGGTGAGTCGACCTGGACAGCTTTATCAATACACTGTGTCGCTGTCAATTCATCGTGTATCGATGGCGGCGCGACGTATGCTGAGACCGTGCCGAAGCTCTGGAACGAGACCATCGAGGAGCACCGCCGCGCTGTACGCGACGCGGTGCTGGAGACCACTGCGGTGCTGGTGACCGAGCGTGGGCTGCGTTCGGTGACGATGTCGAAGATCGCCGAGGAGAGTGGCATCGGCAGGGCCACGCTGTACAAGTACTTCCCGGACGTCGAGTCGATCATGACGGCGTGGCACGAGGAGCAGGTCGCCGGACATCTCCGCGAACTCGCCGCACTCCGGGACGGCACCGGCAGTGCGGGTGAGCGGCTGCGAGCGGTACTGGAGGCGTTCGCGCTCATCCAGCAGCGGCGTCACGGTCACGGCCCCGAACTCGGCGCGCTGCTGCACCGGGGCGATCATGTCGCCGGCGCCGAGCGGCACCTCCATCGCTTCCTGAGCGAACTCCTGGCGGAGGGCGTGCGGGCCGGTGACATCCGCGACGATGTCTCCCCGGACGAACTGGCGACCTACTGCCTGCATGCCCTCGCCGCGGCAGGCGTCCTGCCGTCCAGAGCGGCGGCACGCCGACTCGTCTCGGTCACCCTCGCGGGGCTGCGCCCGACGGCCGCGGGGTGACGGGCTTCCGGCCTTCGACGCACTGCTGGCACGGTTGACGAGTCACTGGCAGCTGGACATCGCCGACCTGTCGAGATCGGCGGCGATCCCGGAACCCGAACTCCGCGCCGTGTTCGAGGGGACGGTGCCGAGCCCTACGTTCCTCCGGAGGCTCGCGCCGGTGTTGCAGCTGCACGCCGCCGACTTCTTCGTGTTCGAGCGCGGTCCCGGTGGCGTACTCATCCGCACGGTCGGCAACCGCAACCTGAGCTGGACCGGGATCGCCCGGACCTTTCTGTGCCTGACGGCCCGGTACTGGGCCGCATCCACGTACGGAGTCGTGGGCAGCGGCCGTAAGGTACTCACGGCCGACCTGCTGACCGACTTCTCGACCGTCCTGGGTGTTCCCGTCGGCGCCTGACGGTCGATCAGGTACGACAGGTCGGCGACATGGCACGGGCCCCGCTGCACGACTGAGTGGAGGGGATCGGCGGCTTCGTGTTCAACCGATCGGTTGAACGCGACTTCAACCTCTCGCGCATCCCTCGCTCCGTACAGACGACGCGAACGACCCCTGAGCGGCTGAAGAATCACGAAGGACCATGGCGCCGGGTTCCCGCCCACGCAGCCCATGGCTTCGAGCCCCCCATCAGAGAGGTCCCACAGCGTGTCCAGCTTCCTCAGCAGACGACGTGTACTTGCCGGCGGAGCCGGTGCCGCTCTCGGAATGAGCGTGCTCGGTGCCACGGGCACTCCCGCCGCGGCTGTCCCGTCCCTCCGCTCCTCGCGGGAGGAGACCAGGTCGCTCGACGAGCTGTACCGGGCCGCTCTCGCGGACGGCGGCAAGCTCGTGATCTACGCCGGTGGTGACACGCCGACCCAGCAGGACGCCACCAAGGCCGCCTTCCGGAAGCGTTTCCCCGAGATCGATCTGACGCTGATAGTCGACTACAGCAAGTACCACGACGTGCGCGTGGACAACCAGTTCGCGACCAACACCCTCGTCCCCGACGTCGTACAGCTCCAGACACTGCAGGACTTCACGCGCTGGAAGGAGCAGGGCCGACTGCTGCCCTACAAGCCGGCCGGGTTCTCCAAGGTCCACGACGGCTTCAAGGACCCGCAGGGCGCCTGGGTCGCGATCGCCGCGATCGCCTTCAGCTTCCTGTACGACGTCGCCGCCGTCGGCGCGGATGCGCCCAAGTCCCCGCTCGAACTGATCGACCCGAAGTGGAAGGGGAAGATTGCCTCGTCCTACCCGCACGACGACGACGCGGCCCTCTACCTCTACACGCTGTACGCGCAGCGGTACGGCTGGGAGTGGGTGACCGCGCTCGCCGGGCAGGACGTGCGGTTCGCCCGGGGCAGCAACTCCCCGGGAGACGCGGTCCGCGCCGGACAGAAGGCGATCGGCGTCGCCTCGTCGGGCACGCTGCTCTCCACGTCTCCTGTGAAGTGGGTCGTCCCCGACGGCCATCCCTTCATGGCCTGGGGCCAGCGCGCCGCGATCCTGAAGCAGGCCAAGAACCCGACGGCCGCCAAGCTCTACCTCAACTGGCAGCTGTCCGCCGCCCAGCAGCAGGCGTCCTTCAACGGCTGGTCGGTACGTACCGACATCACGCTCCCGGCGGGCCTGAAGCCGATCTGGGAGTACCCGAACGCGAACATCGACGGCTTCCCCCGGTTCATGGCCGACCGCGCGGCGGTCGAGCGCTGGAAGCAGACCTTCGCCCTCTACTTCGGCGAGGTGAAGGGCGATCCCTCGCCGGGCTGGCTGGGGCTCCACCCGGGGGCATGACGGACCCCACCGTTCACACCGGTCATACAGGTGGTCGATAGACTCGGGAGCCCTGTCCGGATCTTTCGGCCCAAGGGGATCTGCCGTGTCCGCTCCCGCTCCGCTGACCGCTCGCGGCAGCCGGCCCACCCTGGACCACGTGTCCCATCTCGCGTTCTTCCTGGTCGTCGGGGCGGGCTTCGTCCGGCTCACCGTGCTCGACATTCCGTTGTGCTGGTACATCGTGAGCGTCAGCGGAGCGCTGGCACTGGTGTACGCGGTCGGGCTGACCTGGTGGAACCGGCTCGGGCTGTTCGGCCGGCGCGCCTGGATCCCCGTACTGCTCCTGCTGTGGACCGTTCTGACCTTCCTCACCCCGGCACCGCTGACCACCGCCTACGTGTGGTGCGCCGTTCCGCTCGCCTGCGCCGCCCTGAGAGTGCTCGGCCGACGGGCCGCCGTGGTGACGGTGGCCGTGATCACCGTCGTGCTGGTCGGGTCGCTCGTCCGGTCCACGGGCCGGTTCGATCCCGAGGTCGCGCTGGTTCCCGTCGCCGCGGTGTGGGCGACCGTCGCCCTCTACCGGAATCAGCAGCGGGACGCGGCCGTCCGCCAGCGGCTCGTGGAGGAGTTGCGGGACACGCGGGACACCCTCGCCGAGCAACAGCGTGAGGCGGGTGCGCTGGCGGAGCGGACCCGTATCGCCCGCGACCTGCACGACACGCTGGCCCAGGAACTCGCCGGCAGCGTGATGCTGCTCCAGGCGGCCCAGCGTGACTGGGACGAGCGGCCGGACCAGGCACGCACCAGGGTCCGTGCCGTGGCCGACGGCCTGGGCGGCAACCTCGCGGAGACCCGGAGGATCATCCGCGATCTCACGCCAGCCGCCGTCGCCGAGGAGGGCCTGGAAGGCGCCCTGCGTCTGCTGTGCGCCCGATCGGGGACCGAAGGCGCCGGAGCCGGCGTCCAGTTCCGTACGGTGGGCGCGCATCGGCCGGTGCTCGACGACCACACGGCCACCGCCCTCTTCCGTGTCGCCCAGAGCACACTGGCGAACGTGCGCGAACACGCCCACGCGGGAAGCGTGTTGGTCACCTTCCGGCGTCACCGGGACCGGGTGGAACTCGAAGTGGCCGACGACGGGCGGGGATTCGACCCGGCCGCGGCCTTCGCGGCCGGTGCCCGCGCGGACCGCGGGTTCGGGCTGCCCGCGGCCAGGGCGCGACTGCGTGAGTGCGGGGGAGACCTCGACGTGAGCAGCGTGCCGGGCCGGGGGACCAGGGTCCGTGCCACGGTGTCCGCCCCGTCCCGGATTCGGCAGGTGCTGCCACTCGCCGCGGCCACCGCCTCATGACCGCCGGACCGCTCCGCGTCCTGATCGCGGACGACCACGCCGTCGTACGGGCCGGGCTGCGCGCACTGCTCGACGGCGAACCGGACCTCGACGTGGTCGCCGAGGCCGGCAGTGGTGAGGAAGCCGTACGCGTGGCGGCCCAGTTGACGCCCGACGTGGCGCTGATGGATCTGCGGTTCGCCGGACCGGGCAGTGGGATCGACGGCGTCGAGGCTGTCCGTCGGCTCGCCGCGCGGGCGCCGGGTGTGGCGGTGGTGATGCTGACCAGCTACGCCGGACGAGCCGATGTCGTACGGGCGTTGGAGGCGGGCGCCCGCGGTTACGTGCTCAAGGCGGGGCCGCCGGAGGAACTGTTCCAGGCGGTCCGTACGGCCGCCGCCGGCTCGGTCGGGCTGGCGGCGGAGATCGTCGGTGAACTCGTCGGCCAAGTGGTTGATCCCGCCCAGGAGTTGACCCGGCGCGAGGTCGAGGTCGTCCGGCTGATGGCCGAGGGGCGCAGCAACCGGGCCATCGCTGAGGCGTTGTTCCTCAGCGAGGCCACGATCAAGACCCATCTGGTGCGGATCTACCGCAAGTTCAAGGTCGACAACCGGGCGGCGGCCGTGTCGGAGGCCGTCCGCCGGGGGCTGCTCGAGCTCACCTGACGGGCCGGCGTACGACAGCGACGTCCCTGGGGGAGAGCACAGGGAAACCGTCCTCGCCCGCGCTGCCGACCAGCAGTTCACCGGCCAGCCCGGTCAACGGCACTGTCCCGTCGGTCCGGTTGACCAGGAACAGGTAGCGGCTGTCGGCGTTGCGGCGCACGGTCAGTTCGACAAATCCCCTTGCGGTGTCCGGCAGTTCGCTGCCGACACCGGCGGGCGCGAGCAACTGAGGGAGCAGACCGGTGAGGCCCTCGCGGCCCAGTCGGGTGGAGACGTACGCGGCCGAACCCCCGCCCACCGTACGGCGGGTGACCGCGGGGCGGCCGGTGTACGCGCCGCTGCGGTACTGGGCCAGCACCTCCACCTCCGGGTCGGTCACCGTGATCCGGTCGGTCCACAGGGAGCCCGTGGCGGCGGTGTCGAGGTCCAGCTCGACCGTGTCGCCGTCGAGCAGCGGGCCGAACTCCTCGATGCGGATACCCAACAGGTCGCGCAGGGCGCCCGGGTAGCCGCCGAGCCAGATGTGGTCGTTCTCGTCGACGACACCGGAGAAGTAGGTGGAGACCAGATGGCCGCCCTGTTCGACGTAGCGCGTGAGTTCCTTGGACAGGGCTGCCGGGATCATGTGCAGGACCGGCGTGATCACCACGTCGTAGCGGTCCAGGGCGGTCTGCGCGGTGACGATGTCGGCCCGCACACCGAGGTCGAGGAGGGCGGAGTACCAGTCCAGCGCCTCCTGGCGGTAGTCGAGCCGGTCGGTGGGGTGCGAGTCCTGCTCGCTGGCCCACCAGGACTCCCAGTCGAAGACGATGCCGACCCGGGCCGTCTCGCGGTCCGTGCCCGCGATCGGCGCCAACGTCCGCAGGGTGCGGCCGAGTTCGGCCACCGCGCGGAAGACCTCGCTGTCGGCACCGGCGTGCGGGACCATCGCGGAGTGGTACTTCTCGGCGCCGGCCGCCGACTGCCGCCACTGGAAGTAGCAGACGGCGTCGGCACCGTGCGCGACGTGCAGCAGTGAGTCGCGGGCCAGGTCGCCGGGGCGCTTGGCCACGTTGACGGGCTGCCAGTTGACCGCGCTGGTGGAGTGCTCCATCAGGAACCAGGGGCGGCCGGCGGAGATGCCGCTGACGAGGTTGGCGGAGAAGGACAGCTCGTCGCGGTCCTGCGAACCCGGCGTGACGTAGTGGTCGTTGGAGACGAAGTCGATCTCGGCGGCCCAGTCGGCGTAGTTCATGCCCTTGGTGTTGCCCATCACCATGAAGTTCGTGGTGACCGGCACATCGGGAGTGATCTCGCGCAACAGGTCGCGCTCCGCGCGCAGATGGTCCTTGAGCGCGTCGGAGGAGAAGCGCTTGAAGTCGAGCTGCTGGGTCGGGTTCGGGAAGGACGCGGCCAGCCGGGGCGGAAGTATCTGCTCCCAGTCGCTGTACCGCTGCGACCAGAAGGCCGTGCCCCAGGCCTGGTTGAGGGTCTCGACGGTGGAGTAGCGGGTGCGCAGCCAGTCGCGGAAGGCGCGGGCCGCGTCGTCGGAGTAGTCGTAGATGTTGTGGCAGCCCAGCTCGTTCGAGACGTGCCAGGCCACGAGCGCGGGGTGGTCCGCGTACCGCTCGGCCAACTTCCGTACCAGGCGCAGCGCGTGCTCGCGGAAGACCGGCGAGGTGGGACGCCAGTGCTGACGGCCGCCCGGCCACAGGGTCTCGCCGGCGGCGGTCACCGGGAGGATCTCCGGGTGCTCCGTGCTCAGCCACGGCGGCGGGGACGCGGTCGCGGTGGCCAGGTCGACGCCGATGCCGCCCGCGTGCAGCAGATCCATGATCTCGTCGAGCCAGCCGAAGTCCCATGCGTCCCGGGCCGGTTGGATACGGGCCCAGGAGAAGATCCCCACCGAGACGATGTTGACGCCGGCCTCGCGCATCAGCCGGATGTCCTCGTCCCACACCTCGCGAGGCCACTGCTCCGGGTTGTAGTCGGCGCCGTAGGCGAGACGGGGGGTGGCGTCACCGTCCGGCCCGTGCCGCAACTGGGACAGGAGGGTGGAGATCATGGGGGTCCTTCCGGTGACTGCACAGGCGCTGCGAGATGCGGGGTGGATTCCGGGCGGCCGCCGCCGAGCGAGCGCTGCTCGGCGGCGGCTCCGGGGAGGTGCCGGTACTTCTTCGTGCCGGTTACTTCGAGCGGGTCACTTGTTGACCGTGAAGCCCTGCTCGTTGCCGTACTTGACGGAGGCGTCCTGCCAGCTCTTCAGACCCTGCGCCAGCGTGGTGCCCGAGATGTAGGCCTTGCCGACGGTGTCGTTGAAGATCGAGTTGGCGTACTGCTGGAAGGGCAGGTACGACCAGTCGGAAGCGACCTCGGACGCGGACTGGGCGAAGATCTCGTTGGCCTTCTGGCCGCCGAAGTACGGGAACTCCTTGTTCAGGAACGCGGAGGACTGGAGTTCCGCCTTGGTCGCCGGGAAGGCACCCTGGTCGACACGGGTCTGGACGCCGGCGCCCGCGTTGGCGTACTCGACGAACGCGTAGGCGAGTTCCTTGTTCTTGCCCAGCGTCGGCAGGGCGAGGGACGAACCGCCGTTCTCCGCGCTGGCCTTGGCGCCCGCGGTCCACTGCGGCATCGGGGCCGCGCGCCAGTCACCGGAGGCACCGGCCACACCGCTGACGAAGTTGGCGGGCATCCAGGCACCGGTGGTCAGGGTGGCGATGGTGCCGTCACCGAGGCCCTTGTACCAGTCGTCGGTCCAGCCGTTGATGGGCGAGACGAGCTTCTCGTCGATGAGCTTCTGCCACGTCTCCGTGTACTTCTTGGCGCCCGCGTCCTCGAAGTTGACCGTCACCTTGGTGCCGTCGACCTTGTAGGGGCGCGAACCGGCCTGCCACAGCATGCTGGTGGTGAAGCCGGCGTCACCGGCGTCGTTGGCGATGTACGCCTTCGGGTCGGCCTTGTGCAGCTTGCGGGCCGCGACGACGTACTCGTCCCAGGTGGTCGGGACGGCGATCTTGTACTTGTCGAAGACCTTCTTGTTGTAGAACATCGCCATCGGGCCCGAGTCCATCGGCAGGCCGTAGACCTTGTCGCCGTCGCTCACCGCGTTCCACGGACCGGCCGTGTACTTGGAGGCCAGCTTGTCGGCGCCGTAGGGGGCCAGGTCGCTGAGACCCTTGGTCAGGGAGTACTGGCTCAGCGCGAAGTACTCGACCTGGGAGACGTCCGGGACGCCCTTGCCGGCCGCGATCGCGTTCGACAGCGCGGTGTAGTACTTGTCACCGGACTTGTCGCTGACCAGGTTGATCTTGACCTTGGGGTACTTCTTCTCGAAGTCGGCCGCGACCTTCTTCAGCGTGGGCTCCCAGGCCCAGACCGTGACGGAGCCGCCCTTCTTCAGGGCCGCCTGGATGTCCGAGGCCGAGACCGCCTTGGTGCTGGAGCTGTCGTCGTCCGAACTGCCGCACGCCGTCGCCCCCAGGGAGAGGACGGAGAGGAGGGCGAGGCCGCGCAGCAGGCGGCCGGTGGTTCTGCGCATGGAGGTGCTTCCACTTCTTCGTGGGTGGGACTACTTGAGGGTGGGTTATTCCTTGACGCTTCCGGCGGCGAGACCCGACTGCCAGTACTTCTGCAGCAGCAGGAACGCCGCGATCAGCGGCACGATGGTGAGCAGCGAACCGGTGATCACCAGGTTGAAGATGACGTCGCCGCCGATCGTCTGGGCCTGGGAACTCCAGGCGCTCAGACCCAGGGTCAGCGGGTACCAGTTGGGATCCCTGAGCATGATCAGCGGCAGGAAGTAGTTGTTCCAGGTCGCGACCGTGGTGAACAGCAGCACCGTGACCACACCGGGGGCGAGCAGCGGCAGCGAGACCTGGAAGAAGGTGCGGATCTCGCCCGCTCCGTCCATACGGGCGGCTTCGAGGAGTTCGACGGGGATGGCCTCGGTGGCGAAGACCCACATCAGATAGAGGCCGAACGGCGAGATCAGCGAGGGGATGATCACCGCCCACGGGGTGTCCGTCAGCCCGATCTTGCTGAACATCAGGAAGGTGGGCACCGCGAGGGCCGTGCCCGGGACGGCTACGGCACCTATGACCACGGCGAAGATCGCGCGCTTCCCGGGGAAGTTGAACTTCGCCAGCGCGTAGCCGCCGAGGATCGCCAGGAAGGTGGCCCCGCCGGCGCCGAGCACGACGTAGAGCAGGGTGTTCAGCAGCCACCGGCCGAAGATGCCGTCGTGGTAGGTGAACGTGTCGTGGATGTTCGACCAGAGGGCGAAACGGTGCGCGAACCACAGGCCGTTGGAGTCGGCCAGCCCCGACTGGGTCTTGGTGGCGCTGATGACCAGCCAGATCAGGGGCACCACGGTGTAGACCAGGATCAGACCGGTGAGCACGGTCAGCAGCACGCTGCGCCTGGGGCGCCCGGGCGTGTGCTTCTTGCGGGGCGTGCGCAGCCGGGGCGCGGTCCGGGAGCCGCCGCCGGACGGTGCGGGCGCCGACGCCGAGGCGGTGGTGACGGGGGTGCTCATGGTCAGGCTCCCTTGCGCATGCCGCGAAGCTGCACGACATAGGCGATGACCATGGTGATCAGGCCCATGATGATCGCGACCGCCGCGGAGTAGTTGTGCTGCTGGCCGTTGAAGGACAGCGAGTACGTGTAGAAGTTCGGGGTGTAGTCCGTCGTGATCGCGTTGCGTGCCAGCGGTCGCAGGATGCTCGGCTCGTTGAAGAGCTGGAAGCTGCCGATGATCGAGAAGATCGTCGCGATGACCAGCGCACCGCGGATCGCGGGGAGCTTGATGGCGGTGATGACGCGGAACTGCCCGGCACCGTCGATCTCCGCGGCCTCGTACAGCGAGTTCGGGATGACCCGCAGCGCGGAGTAGAAGATCAGCATGTTGTAGCCGACGAACTCCCAGGTCACGATGTTGCCGATCGACGCCAGCACCAGGTGCGTGGAGAGCGGGTCGGGCAGCGTGACACCGAACGCGCTGTTGATGTCACCCACCAGACCGAACTGGGTGCCGTACATGAAGCCCCACATCAGGGTGGCGACCACCGCGGGTACCGCGTACGGCAGGAAGATCGTGATCCGGAAGAAGTCCCGGCCGAAGAGCCGGCCGCTGTCCAGGGCGAGGGCCACGAACAGGGCGATACCGAGCATGATCGGCACCTGGATCAGCAGGAACAGCGAGACCCGCTCCAGGGAGGACCAGAACTGGTCGTCCTGGAAGGCCTGTGTGTAGTTGTCCAGGCCGACGAAGTGGTTTCCGCCGATGAGCTGGTTGCGGTACAGGCTGAGATAGACCGAGTACACGATCGGAGCCAGGAAGACGAAGGCGAAGACCACCGCGAAGGGGCCGATGAAACCCCACCCTGTCCAGGAACGGCGGTCCCGTTTGGCCGATGGCCGGACCGGGGGCCGATTCGCGGCCGCAGGGGGCTGAAGCGTCGTCATGTAGTTCCTCGCTCGTCCATCTCGGAACCGGCGTCACACGCCGTCGCGATGGTTGCGTAAACACCCAGGTCCGAGAGGGTCCCGGCCTGTTATGTTTACGTAAACATCTGATGGCGGCATGTCTACACTGCCCCAATGTCGGTGGTCAAGGGCCGTTTGGAGAAACGTGCCCCAGGCAATCGGATCGATAGGGGAAGGAGACGGGTGGACACAGCGCACAGTGCCTCGGCCGGCACCGAGGAGCCCCGTAGACGCGGCGGGAAACGGGTGATGCGACGCGCCCCGAGCGCGTCCATGGCCGATGTGGCACGCCTGGCCGGCGTGTCCTCGCAGACCGTCTCCCGGGTGTCCAACGGTTACGCGGGTGTGAACGAGGAGACCCGGCAACAGGTCCTCGCCGCCATGAAGGAACTGGGCTACCGGCCCAACAGCGCCGCCCGCGCGCTCAAGCGTGGTGAGTTCCGCACCATCGGCGTGATCACCTTCAACCTCTCCACCACCGGCAACATGCGCACCCTGGAGGCGATCGCCACCTCCGCCGCGCACGAGGGCTACGCCGTCACGCTGCTGCCGGTCGCCGTCCCCACCCAGGACGAGGTGCGCGGCGCCTTCTCCCGGCTCGGCGAACTCGCCGTCGACGCCGTCATCGCGATCATGGAGGTCCACCTCCTCGACGCGGCGACCATCTCGCTGCCGCCGCACGTCCAGGTCGTCGTCGCCGACTCCGACGCGGGCGACCGCTACAGCGTGGTCGACACCGACCAGAACGGCGGCGCACGGGCCGCCGTACGCCATCTCCTCGACCTCGGCCATCGCACCGTCTGGCACCTCGCCGGACCCGAGGAGTCCTTCGCGGCCCAGCGCCGCGCCGACGCCTGGCGCGCCGAACTCACCGACGCGGGACGGCCCGTGCCCCCCGTGGTGCGCGGCGACTGGTCCGCGGAGTCCGGTTACCGCGTGGGGCTGGAACTGGCCCAACAGGCCGACTGCACAGCCGTGTTCGCGGCCAACGACCAGATGGCACTGGGCCTGCTGCGGGCCCTGCACGAGCGCGGTCGGCGGATCCCCGAGGACGTCAGCGTGATCGGCTTCGACGACATCCCCGAGGCCGGCTCCTTCCTGCCGCCCCTGACCACCGTCCACCAGGACTTCGCCGAGGTCGGCCGCCTGTGCGTGCAGGGTGTTCTACGGCGGATGCGGGACCGGGGTGACGAGCACGGCACCACCCTGGTGCCGACCGAACTCGTGGTGCGTGACAGTACGGCGGCGCCCGCCCTCGTGGTGGGCGAGTAGCGGGCGCGGAGATTCCCGGCTCGTTTGCTGGTGCAAGGCGGGCCGGGGTCCGGAGACGGGGTCGGTCAGGTGGTCGACTCCGGGTGGCCGGCTCGGGGTCGGTGAAGTGGGACGCCGGCGCGTGAGGGTGTCCTGCGGTCGCTGCGACAGGGCGGGACGAGCACGACACCACGCTGGTGCCGACCGGGCTCGTGGGTGCGTCGCAACACGGCGGCGCCCGCCCTCGCCGTGGGCGAGCAGCGGGCGCGAGGACTTCCGGCCCGCCTCAGCGGGCGGGCCGGGTCCGGGAGTTGGTCAGGCGGTCGTCTCCGGGCGGCCGGGCCGGGACCAGTGGGTGTGGAAGGTGCCGGAGCGGTCGGTACGCCCGTAGGTGTGGGCGCCGAAGAAGTCGCGCTGGCCCTGGAGAAGGGCCGCCGGCAGACGCTCGGCACGCAGCGTGTCGTAGTGCGACAGCGCGGCGGAGAACGCCGGGACGGGGATACCCCGGCGGGCCGCGGAGGCCACGACCTCGCGCCACGGGACCTGCGCGTCGCCGATCTCCCGCGCGAAGGTCTCCTCGCCGAGCAGGCTGACCAGACCCGGATCGGCCGTGTAGGCGGCGCGGATGCGGTCGAGGAAGGAGGCGCGGATGATGCAGCCGCCGCGCCAGATCCCGGCGACCGCGGCGAGGTCGATCGACCAGCCGTACTCGGTGGCCGCGTCCTGGATCATCTTCCAGCCCTGGTCGTAGGCGATGACCTTCGAGGCGTACAGCGCCTGTTCCACCTGGGCGGTGAAGCGGTCGGCCTCGGTACGGCTGAGCGGGGGAGTGGTGCCGCCGGGCAGCCCGCGGTAGGCCGCGCGCAGGTCCGCCTGGCTGGAGGAGGCGCGGGCGAAGGTGGCCTGGGCAATCGCGGTGACCGGCGAACCCAGTTCCAGCGCGGTCTGCACGGTCCAGCGCCCGGTGCCCTTCTGGCCCGCCGCGTCCTTGACGATGTCCACGAACGCCCCGCCGGTCTCCGCGTCCGTGTGCGCGAGGACCTCGGCGGTGATCTCGATCAGATAGGAGCCGAGCCGTCCCTCGTTCCAGCGGCGGAAGATGTCCGCGATCTCGGCGGGGGGGTATCCGCCGACCTGGCGCAGCAGGTCGTAGGCCTCGGCGATGAGCTGCATGTCGGCGTACTCGATGCCGTTGTGCACCATCTTCACGAAGTGCCCGGCGCCGTCGGTGCCGATGTGCGTGGAGCAGGGCTCCCCGTCGACCTTCGCGCTGACGGACTCGAACATCGGGCCCAGCACGGCGTACGACTCCGCCGAGCCGCCGGGCATGATCGACGGCCCGTTGAGCGCGCCCTCCTCGCCGCCGGAGACCCCGGCGCCGACGAAGTGCAGGCCCTGTTCGCGCAGGGCGGCCTCGCGGCGGCGGGTGTCGGCGAAGTGGGCGTTGCCGCCGTCGATGATCATGTCGCCGGGCTCCATGAGCGCGGCGAACTCGTCGATGACGGCGTCGGTGGCCGGTCCGGCCTGCACCATGATCATCAAGCGGCGGGGGCGTTCGAGGGCGGCGACGAACTCATGTGCCGTCTCGGCGGGGACGAAGGCACCCTCGTCGCCGTACTCCTTCATCAACTCGTGGGTCCGGTGCGGCGACCGGTTGTGGACGGCGACCGTGTAGCCGTTGCGGGCGAAGTTGCGGGCCAGATTGCGGCCCATCACACCCAGGCCGGTGACGCCGATCTGCGCGGTGGCGTCGGCGGCTGGGCTGTTCGGTGCGGATGCGTTCATGGGGTGCCTGTTCTCCGAGTCGGTGACGTGGCGGGTCGGCGCGGGGCGCCCATGACCGCTGGTACGTGTGTGATTGCGGATTGACTCGAAATTCCGCGTGATTGGGAGCGATCTTGTCGACCGCCGCACGGTGCGTTCCGCCGGATGCGAAGATCGCTCCCCTGGGAGGGAGCGGCCATGGGCGACATACGGGTGCGGTGCGCGACGTTCAACGTGCTGCACGGTCAGTTGATCCGTTCCGACGGCCGCCCGGCGGCCACCCGCCCCGAGGACCCCTCGGCGCCCCTCGCCGAAGCCGTCGCGTGTCTGGACGTCGACGTGCTGGCGCTCCAGGAGGTCGACCGCTTCCAGGAACGCTCCGGCCGCCTCGACCAGGCGGCGGTCGCCGCCGCGGCGCTGGGCGCCCGCGACTGGCGCTACGCGACGGCCCTGCACAGCCGTTTCGTGCCGGACCGGGGCTGGGTCACCGACCCGTCCCAACCCGCGCTGCGCGTCCACGGCCCCGAAGCCCTTGAGCCCGAACTCCCTTCCCAGGGCATCGCGTTGCTGTCCCGGCTGCCGGTCCGCGAATGGCGGTCCCTACGGCTGTCCCCGGGCCCGCTGGCCGTCCCGTTGCGGGTCGCCGGACGGGCCGCTCCGGTGCTGGCCCGGGATCAGCCCCGGGCCGTGCTGGCCGCCGTACTGGAAGGCCCGCAGGGGCCGTTCACCGCCGTGGCCGTGCATCTCTCGTTCGTGCCGGGCTGGAACATCGGCCAACTCCGCACCGTGCGCCGCTGGATCGCGGAGCTGCCCCAACCCCGGGTTCTGATGGGCGACTTCAACCTCTTCGGCGCTCTTCCCCGGATCACTCTGAACGCGACCGCGCCGCGTGGCTGGCGGAGTGCGGCCCGGCGGGCGACCTTCCCCTCGCACCGGCCGCTCGTCCAGCTCGACCACATCATGACGACGGGGCTCGACGCGGACGCCGTGGGGACGGCGCACACACCGCGGACGGCGATCTCGGACCACCGCCCGCTGGTGGTGGAGTTGTCGTTGTGAGCCGGTTCAGTTCCACAGGGGATAGGTCACGACGTGCGCGAACCTGTCCGGCCTTCCGGCGGTGTACGTCAGACTGATCCGGCCGTACTGCCGTACCCCCGGATGCCGCTTCCACGTCTGCGCGTTGTCGAGCCGGACGACGACCGGATACGAGTGGAACTTGCCCACCGCGCAATAGGGTTTGCAGTCGTTCACCCAGTTGACGCCCGTCGCCGTCGCGGAGTTGGTGTCCCAGTTCGACCAACGCAGCGACGCCAGGCGGCTGTTGCCGTCGCCGCAGGCGAGCATGAAGTCGGCGGGGCGTACCTCGGGATGCCAGAGGCAGTCGACCAGCACGGGGACCGTGGGCTGCCGCTGGGCGACCGGTTGCGCGCGCACTGTCACCGGGGCCGCGGACGAGGTGCCCACGGCCGGCGCGAGCAGAGCGGCGGCACAGACCGTGACGACTCCGACCATGGTGTGTTTGTACATGTCCGCTCCCGGCCGCCCGTTAGTACCCGTTGCTCCGCACCCGCACCGGCGGTGGGCCCGCCTGCCTGGACACGGTCGTCGTCCGTCGTCTCGTTCGACGCTACGACCGTGTCCCGGGTTCCACCACTCGTACAGAGCAACGACGCGGCCCGCCGGGAGTAGCGGGACGCATGAGACCCAGTGGGTCAGGCCGGTCGTACGGCGCCCCGAATGGCGGCGGAACCGGCGTAGAAGATCGACTCCTCGCGTATCGGCGTGCCGGGGCTCGGCGCGTGGATCATCAGGCCGTTGCCGGTGTAGAGGCCGACGTGGTCGATGCTGTCGTAGAAGAAGATCAGGTCGCCGGCGTGGATGTCCGTCAGGGGGACGAGGGCGCCCGCTCCCGACTGTTCCTGGGCGGTGCGCGGGAGCAGGACCCCCGCTGCCTTCCAGGCGGCCTGGGTGAGGCTGGAGCAGTCGTACGCGTCCGGTCCCGCTGCGCCCCACAGGCAGGGCCTGCCGATCTGTGCGCGGGCGAAGGCGAGCGCGGTGGCGGTCTTGCTCTGGGTGCCGGCGTCCGGTGCGGTGGGGGTGACGATGGCGGGTGTCGGGCTCATGGCCGGGGCCGGAGGGAGTGTGGCTTCCGGGGCCATGGCCGGAGGGACGGGGGGTGCGAGTGCGGGGGCGACGGACGGGGCCGCGGCGTAGGAGACCTCGGGGGCGGGGGCGGTCGGCTGCCACTCCTGCTGCGGCGGGCGCCAGGACGGTTCCGGTGCGGGCTGCCAGGCCGGCTGGGCCGAAGGCTGCTGGGGGATCAGAGGTACCTGCTCGGTGGACCAAGCAGGTTGCTCGGTGGACCAAGCAGGTTGCTCGGTCACTGCGGGGAACTGCCCTGTCGACCAAGTCTGTTGCTCGGTCGCTGCGGGGAACTGGCCAGTGGACCACGGCGGTTGCTCGGTTACTGCGGGGAACTGACCAGTGGACCACGGCGGTTGCTGGGTCACAGCGGGCATCTGCCCTGTTGACCAGGTCTGTTGCTCGGTCACCACGGGCATCTGTCCGGTGGACCAAGTGGTCTCGGGGGCGGACCAGGCCGTCTCCGGGAGCGGCCAGGTGGCAACCGTCGGCGCGGTCTCGGTGCGCGGTGCGCCGATGGCCGGGAGCAGGTCCAGGCTCGCGGTGAGCGGGTCGAAGGCCGGTGCCGGGGCGGTTGCGAACTGCTGTGGTGCCATGACCTGCGCGGGCGGTACCTCCGCGGCGGGCGGTACCGGCGGCAGGTCGAGGACGGTCGCCGACGGTAGCTGCGACATCTGGGCCTGAGCCATCTGCGCGATCTGGGCGATCTGAGACATCTGCGGCATCACAGGAGACTGCTGTGTCTGCTGTGCGGCGGGAGGCAGCGCGGCGATGGGTAGTGCGGTCAACTCCGCCACGGGAGCCGTGGGCTGCGAGGCAGTGAGCTCCGTTGCGGCGCTGGTCCCCGCGGTCAGTTCGGCCACGGCGCGGCCGGGCTGCGCCTCGAGCGCGCGGTCGGTGCTCTGGGGCTCGGCACGTCGTTCGGACCGCTCGGGTCGGGATTCGGCCGGGCGGGCCGGGGTCCTGCCGGGCGGCAGGATCGCCGGTACGGTCGGGCCCAGTTGGGTGCGGGCGCGGTCGAAGAGCTGCCGGGTGACGGCTTCGACGGCGGGGTCGGAAGGGCGTGACGCGCCGGGGCGGGACTCGACACGCTTGCGCGGCTTCCCGGACATGGCACGTGTGGCGTTGTAGTTTCCGGTGGCCGTCTCGGCCCTGTCGTAAAGGGAGTTGATCCGCCGCTGGACTTCGTCGCGGCTGGGTCGGTCGTCCACGGTGGGGCCACTGCCTCCGGTGCGCGTGCGTCGTTCTGCCGGCATGGCAGACGTGCTCCTTCCGTATCGCGCCTACCGGGTTAGCTGTCGGGTTCGGGCGTCGATCACGGAAGGTTTGCCCTACGGCCCTTGCCCTGAGGGGCAGTTGGACCGATTCACCCCAAGTTCGGTGGGTCCCCGGCTCCGGCTGTCGCGAGCGACACGCCGGACTCGGCGCAAGCCGTGCGGCCCGGCGCCGATCGCCGGAGTAGGTCGTACGGCCTGAATGCCAACTTAGCCAACGTGTGTGCCTCGTGTGAAGGTTGAAGCGCGATATGTCCGATACGTATTTGTGACCTTTACCTCGCCCTGGTGTGTCGAGAGATCAGGGGCCTGCCGAACCCGGTGATCCATATGAGGTCGCTATGAATTTCTGAGGCGGTTGAACACACTGGCATCCGGTTCCGTATTGGGTCGGGGGATTTCCATGCCGGGACGAGCCGGGCCGACCGATACGTGTAGGAGCAACTTCCTTGGCACGCAACACGCGCAGACGCCCCACAGGCGCACGACGCGCGACGATGGCAGCAGTCGCCCTGATGCTGGGCGGCGGAGGACTGATGGCGGCGAACGTCTACGCGTCGGCGTCGGAAGGTGGTTGGGGCGGTGACTCCGCCCAACAAGGGTCTCCGGACGCGGCATCGCGAGGCGCGACGATCGACTGCCCGGACATCGGTACCCAGTTGACGACGGTGCCCGACGAGGCGAAGACCGACGTCGACAAGGAACTCGCGCTTCTGGACCAGCAGATAACCGAGGCCTACCAGAAACTTCAGGACTCCAGGGAGTCCATCCGCCAGGACGCCTCCTTCGCCGACAACGCGATCATGAATCCGTTGAAGGAGAAGCGGGCCGCGACCATCGGGCGGATCGACGACGCTATCGCGCGCGTCGGGGACCGTCCGGAGGGACTCGACGCGCTCGCCGCCTGCACCCTGATCGCGCCCACGAACGAGACCGGCGACCAGGGCGGCAACGGCGACGACCAGAGCGCCAGTGCCAGTGCCAGTGCCAGCGGCGACCAGGACGGCCAGGGCCAGCAGCAGTCCACCAATGGGCCGGTCGCCTCGGACTACGCGGACATCACCTCTGTGCAGCCCAACGTGAACGCTCCGCAGGAGCAGGCCAATGCCTCCCGCGGTACGTTCGTCACCGCCTGCGGCGTGAACGAGAACGGCCTGTTCAACTCCGACAACGTGATCGTCGCGCCCGGTGTCACCAACGGCGCCCACCACTTCCACGACTACATCGGCAACCAGTCGAACAACGCCTTCGCCAGCGACCAGGATCTCGCGAACGCCGACACGAGCTGCGAGAACCCGGGCGACAAGTCCACTTACTACTGGCCCGTGTTGCGCCTGCAGAACGGCAAGCAGGAGCGGGACGCGGACAAGCCCGGCGGCGGCACCGAGGGCAACACCGGTGAGATCGTCACGGCCAAGCAGGTCACCCTGACCTTCGAGGGCAACCCGCAGAGCAAGGTCGTCGCGATGCCGCGCCTCCTGCGCATCATCACCGGCGACGCCAAGGCCTTCGTCAACGGCCCCGCCAACGCCAACGCCTCCTGGAGCTGCACCGGGTTCGAGGACCGGCAGCTCAAGGACAAGTACCCGCTGTGCCCCTCGGGCAGCGACGTGGTGCGCACCTTCAAGTTCCAGAGCTGCTGGGACGGCCGCAACATCGACAGCGCCAACCACCGCACCCACGTGGCCTTCGAGGCCGCCGACGGCGCCTGCCCGGACGGCTTCAAGGCCATTCCGCAGCTGGTCCAGCGGATCGTCTACGACGTCGACGCGCCGAGCCTCCAGGACGGCGGCAAGACGAGCCCGCTGTTCGCGGTCGACTCCTTCCCCGAGCAGCAGCACAAGCCCGTCACCGACCACGGCGACTTCATCAACGTCTTCGACGAGGGCCTGATGAACGACATGGTCACCTGCATCAACAGCGGCGAGAAGTGCGGCGCCGGCACGGACAACGACCCGGGATCGGGCGGCGGGTCGGGTTCGGATGGCGGTTCGGGTTCGGGTGACGGATCCGGTTCGGGCGGCGGTTCGGGTGAGCCGCAGGCGTCTCCTACGGCCACTGAATCCGCTACGGCGACCGCCAGCGCGACGGCGTCCGACGAGCCCGCCGGCAACGGTGGGAACGACGGGAGCGGCGGCAACGGCGGCAACGCGGGGAATGGCGACAACGGAGGGACCGGCGGAAACGACGACCAGCCCACCGCCGAGCCCGAGACCAGCGCGCCGGACACCCAGACCACCGAACCCGGAGATCTGACGACCGCCGTGTCCGTCCCCAAGGCCGACACGAAGACCGAAGGGTCCAAGTCGACGGAGGCAGCGGGGAGTTCGGACGACAACGCCGGCGGTCAGGTGGGCAGCGCCGCGGCGACACCGCCCGCCTCGTCCTCGGGCGGGGAGAGCTACGCAGCCGTAGGCCCGAACCAGCCGCAGGCACAGGGTGGCCTGGCGGAGACCGGCGCGAACCTGTGGCCGGCGGTGGCCGGAGCGCTGCTGCTCGTCGCCGGATTCGTGGTGCTGTACCGGGGCAAGCGCAGTACTCGCTGACACCCCGCTCGGCTGTGACCGACAACGGCCCGACCGCCCTCACCGGGGCGGCCGGGCCGTCGCGCGTTCGGCGTGTTCCGGTGGTCAGACGGCCGGTGCCGGGTACGTCGGGTACTCGACCCCCGAGACGTGCTGGACGACCCGGACGACCTGGCAGGAGTAGCCGAACTCGTTGTCGTACCAGAGGTAGAGGATCGCGTTGTCGCCGTCGACCTTGGTGGCGCCCGCGTCGATGATCGAGGCGTGGCGGGAGCCCATGAAGTCGCTCGACACGGCGTCGGGGGCGGTGGTGAAGTCGATCTGCCGTTTCAGCGGGGACGTCAGCGAGACATCGCGGAGGTGGTCCAGGACCTCGGCGCGGGTGGTCTCGCGGCCGAGCCGCAGGCTGAGGATCGCGATCGAGACGTCCGGTACCGGGACGCGGATCGAGCTGCCGGTGATCGGCGCCTTGAGGTCGGGCAGCGCCTTGGCGACGGCGGAGGCGGCACCGGTCTCGGTGATCACCATGTTGAGCGGCGCCGAACGGCCGCGGCGGTCGGCCTTGTGGTAATTGTCCAGCAGGTTCTGGTCGTTGGTGAACGAGTGGACGGTCTCCACATGGCCGCGCAGCACACCGTACTCGTCGGCCATCGCCTTCAGCGGCGGCACGATCGCGTTGGTGGTGCAGGACGCGCAGGACAGGATCTGCTCGTCCGGCTTGATCGTGTCGTGGTTGACGCCGTGCACGATGTTGGGGACGTCGCCCTTGCCGGGCGCGGTCAGTACGACCTTGTCGATCCCGGGCCGCAGATGCTGCGAAAGGCCTTCCCGGTCACGCCACTTGCCCGTGTTGTCGATGAGGATGGCGTCCTTGATGCCGTACGCCGTGTAGTCGACCTCGGCCGGGTCGTTCGCGTAGATCACCTTGATCTCGTTGCCGTTGGCGACGATCGTGCTGCTCGCCTCGTCGACGGTGATCGTGCCCTGGAACTGGCCGTGGATCGAGTCGCGCCGCAGCAGCGAGGCGCGCTTCACGATGTCCTGGTCGCCGCCCTGGCGTACGACGATGGCGCGCAGCCGCAGTCCGTTGCCCGAGCCGGCCTTCTCGATGAGCAGGCGGGCGACCAGGCGGCCGATGCGGCCGAAGCCGTACAGCACGACATCGCGGCCCTCGCGGCAGGCGATCTTGTTGGCGCCGGTGGCTCCGGCGACGGCCTCGGCGGTGAACTCCTCGGCGGTCAGGCCGCGTTCGTCGGTGCGGTGGGTGGCGGCGAGCATGCCGATGTCGATCTGGGAGGGGCCCAGGTCGAGCGTGGTGAGCGCCCGCAGGTACGGCAGGGTCTCGGTGACGGAGAGTTCCTCGCCGTCGATCTGGCGGGCGAACCGGTGGGTCTTGAGGATGCTGACCACCGACTTGTTGACCAGGGAGCGGCTGTGCAGCAGGACCGTGACGTCCCGCTCGCGGTGCAGCTTCCCGATCATCGGGATCATCGACTCCGCGATCTCCTCACGGTTCTTCCAGTTGGTGAACGAGTCCTCGTTGACAGGCACAGGTTTCTCTTTCGAGCTAGGCGGCGCTCATATGCTAACCCGCTGTTCATCTGCTCGTTCCGAGGGGTCCCACCTGGCCGCCGAACGCGGTGAGGGGCCCTGCCGACGCGCGTCGGCAGGGCCCCTCACGGTTGTACTGGTGTCGCTCCTACGCGTCCTGCGGCGCGCCGCTGCCCAGCAGCGCCGACGCGTTCTCCATCGGAGTGAGGACGTGCACGGGCACGGCCTCGGGCAGGCCGTGGCAGGTGAAGCCGAGCCGGGTCATGGCCCGGATGACCTCGCCGCTGTTGAAGTCGCGCGGGTCCTGCCGGGTGATGACCTGCCCCACCTGCTTGACGGGGTAGCGGCGCCGCCCGATGGTCACGGACTCACCCGTGACCAGCTCGGGCTTGATGCCCTTCATCGTCTCCAGCACTCCCAGCTTGGTGAGGTCGAAGGGATACCGGGCGATGACACAACGCATGTTGCCTCACAGAGAGAAGGAGAAACCGTCCGAACAGGCCCCGGAAGGGGCCGAGTTGATCCTCAGGCCGCGGGGCCGAAGGACGACCGTCGCTGACCCCTGCCGCTTCCGCCGGAGCCGCCGTTGCCGCCACTGCGCCGGGCGGCGCCGCCGCCGGTCCGGCCCTCGGTGGCGGGACGGCCACGACGGCCGCGCGACGACGAGGAGGAGGGGCTGCGGCGGGTGCGCTCGCGCTGCTCCACGACCGGGGCGGTGATGACCACGGGGACACCGGAGGGGGCCTGGGCGCCCGTGATCCGGGTCAGTTCCTCCTCGCCCGACCGCACCGAGGTGACCTCCGCGGTGACGCCGGCCATGGTCATCAGGCGGGTGAAGTCACGACGCTGGTCGGGGGTGACCAGCGTGACGACACTGCCGGACTCGCCCGCACGGGCCGTACGGCCGCCGCGGTGCAGATAGTCCTTGGGGTCGGTGGGCGGATCGACGTTGACGACCAGGTCGAGGTTGTCGACGTGGATGCCGCGCGCCGCGACGTTGGTCGCCACCAGCGCCGTCACATGCCCGTCCTTGAACTGCGCGAGGGTGCGGGTGCGCTGCGGCTGGGACTTGCCGCCGTGCAGCCCGGCCGCGCGGACGCCGTTGCTCAGCAGGTGCTTCACCAGCCGGTCTACAGCGTGCTTGGTGTCCAGGAACATGATGACCCGGCCGTCGCGCGCCGCGATCTCGGTGGTCGCCCGCTGCTTGTCCGTGCCGTGGACATGCAGGACGTGGTGCTCCATCGTCGTGACCGCGCCCGCGGAGGGGTCGACGGAGTGGACGACGGGGTCGGTCAGGTAGCGGCGGACCAGGAGGTCCACGTTGCGGTCCAGGGTGGCCGAGAACAGCATCCGCTGGCCGCCCGTCTGCACCTGGTCCAGCAGGCCGGTGACCTGGGGCATGAAGCCCATGTCGGCCATCTGGTCGGCCTCGTCGAGGACGGTGATGGTGACGCTGTCCAGGCGGCAGTCGCCGCGGTCGATCAGGTCCTTGAGGCGTCCCGGCGTCGCGACCACGACCTCCGCGCCGCCGCGCAGCGCCCCGGCCTGGCGGCCGATCGACATACCGCCGACGACGGTCGTCATCCGCACGCTGACGGCGCGGGCGTACGGGGTGAGTGCGTCGGTGACCTGCTGGGCCAGTTCGCGGGTCGGGACGAGGACGAGCGCGAGCGGCTGACGCGGCTCGGCACGGCGGCCCGCCGTACGGGCCAGCATCGCGAGGCCGAAGGCGAGGGTCTTGCCGGAGCCGGTACGGCCGCGGCCGAGTACGTCGCGCCCGGCAAGGGAGTTGGGGAGGGTCGTGGCCTGGATCGGGAACGGGACGGTGACGCCCTCGTGGCCGAGCGCGGCCAACAGCTTGGCGGGCATGTCGAGTTCGGCGAACGACTCCACGGCGGGCAGCCCCGGCGTCACGGTCTTCGGCAGCGCGAACTCGCCCTGCAGCGCGACCGGTCGGCCGCCGCCGCCCTTGGAGCGGCGCGGAGCGTTGGAGCGATTGCCGGACGGAGCCGCTGAGCGGTAGCCGCCGCTCTTTCCGGATTCCGGATTTCCATTGCGCTTTCGCGCGAAGCGATCATTTGTACGTGCGCGGTTCAATGTGGAACCTTCCTTGATATGGCACGTATCAAGGAATTCCCGCGGTGAATGAACGGCGCAGAGAATCGCAAGAACGAGCCGGTGGCTTCGGCGGAATAGCGTCGAAGCATGGAAAATGCAGCGAGCTGGGGCCCGCACCCCAAGGTGCGGGCCCCAGCTGCGAAGTTAACGTCGGTGTTACGCAGGGACGATGTTCTCGGCCGTCGGGCCCTTCTGGCCCTGCGCGATGTCGAAGGTCACCTTCTGACCCTCCTGCAGCTCGCGGAAGCCCTGGGCGGCGATGTTCGAGTAGTGGGCGAAGACGTCAGCGCCGCCACCGTCCTGCTCGATGAAGCCGAAACCCTTTTCCGCGTTGAACCACTTCACGGTGCCACTGGCCATTTTGTTCTCCTTCGGGGCGGTCAGCGGAGTCCGCACAGTGCGGGCTCCGTGTCGCCGTGATGATCACCCCGCCGGAAGAAAAACCGGACACACAAAAAAATGCTCCACCGCCTCGGAGAGCGGTGTGGGCATCTGAAGGGTTTGGCAACCACAACTGCAACTGAGATCAATAGTAGCACGGCGCGATCGTGAGTGTGCGGCCGTGAATTCCGTTTCTCATGCCGCGAACATAGATATTCGATCTCCCGCCGGGCTATGCGAGGCCGTCGATCCAGTCGCGGACGGCCTTGGCCGTGGTCGGCGCGTCCTCTTCGAGCACGCTGAGATGAGTGCCGGGGGCGTCCATCGTGTCCAGCACACCGGGCCAGGACGACCGCCACTCCGGCGGCATGTCCGCCAGTGGTGCGGAGGCCCGGACCAACAGGCTCGGCACCTGCGTGAGTTCGGGCTGCCAGCCGCGGAACATCCGCGTGTACGCACCCAGCGAAAGCAGTGTCAGATCGTCCACCAGGGTGTCGAATCTCTCGCCGGCCGCCAGCGGAATCCGCGCGGGCAGGGACAGCAGCCACGGCTCGGCCTCCCGGTCCGGGGTGATGTGGTAGGAGTCGATCAGGACGAGTCCGGCCGGGGGAGCGCCGAGGGCCGCCAGGTGCGTGGTGAGGGCGTGGGCGGCCGATCCGCCCATGGAATGGCCGACCACTACATAGGGGTGATCGCCGAGCTGGTGCCGCACGGTCGCAGCATGCGACGCGGTCAGCGTCCCCAGATCCCGTGGCACCGCGTCTCCGTGATCGATCCCGGAGTGCCGCACCTCGAACACGTCCCGCTCGCCCTCGAAACAGGCGGCGAGCCCGGCGTACCAGGGGCGGCCCAGGTTGGAGGCGAAGCCGGGAACACAGACCATGGCCGGCCCCCGGGTGCCCGAGGCAAGCCGCAGCGGCGGCAGCGCGTGCCGGGCGGCCTCCTCCGGGCCGAAGGTGGCCGCGCCGATGGACGCGGTCACCAGCAGATGCATGGCCGATACGACGTCACCGGTTTCGCACACCTGCCGGTACAGGGCAGGCAGCGACTGCCCGGCTCCGCGTCCACGTCCCCCGGACCGCACCGGTGCCGGGACGGTCGTGGCGCCGGGCTCGTCGGGCAGCGTGCCGCGCAGCTCGCCGTACAGGTGCTCGGCGAGCTGCTCGGTGTCCGGCCAGTCGTAGGCCACGGTGACGGCCAGCGGTGTCCCGGTCAGCAGGCTCAGCCGGTTGCAGAGCATGACCCGCATCAGGGAGTCGAGGCCCAGTTCCGCGAAGTCCCGGTCCACGGCGTCGACTTCAGTGTGTCCGAGCACGGCGGCGACCTCGGTGCGGATGAGCGACCGCAGGGCGGGCAACCGCTCGGGCGGCGGCAGGGCGGCGAGTCGGTTCCGCCATGATCCGGCGTCGTCGTCCGGCACCCCGCCGCCCGTGCTGGCGGCGGCGGCCGAGGGGCGGCCCGTACGCAACAGCCCGCGCAGTGGTGGCGGAACGGCAGTCCCGGCCGGGAACGCGTTGGGCGAGCGGTCCAACGGCAGTGGCGCGAGGACGGGTTCGGCGCTGCCGAGCGCGGCGTCGAAGAGCGCGAACGCCTGCTCCGGAGAGACCGCGCGCACCGGACCACCGTGCACCCGTCCGCTGCGGGCCGCCATGCCCTCCTCGTCCGCCCACGCGCCCCAGACCAACGACAGTGCGGGCAGGCCCAGTTCGGAGCGATGGCGCGCGAGCGCGTCCAGGAAGGAGTTCGCCGCCGCGTAGTTGGCCTGCCCGGGATTGCCCAGCAGCCCCGCCGCCGACGAGAACAGCACGAACCGGGCCAGCGGCAGGTCCTTCGTCGACTCGTGCAACTGCCAGGCCGCATCGGCCTTCGGCCGCAGCACCGCCGCCAGCCGCTCAGGTGTCATCGACGCCAGCACGCCGTCGTCCAGCACCCCGGCCGCGTGCACTACGGCGGTCAGGTCCGGCCCGAACGCCTTGAGTACGGCGGCGAGTTGGTCCCGCTCGGCGATGTCGCAGGCCACCAGATCCACCTGTGCGCCCGCCCGTTCCAGATCCGCGCGCAACTCCTCTGCGCCCGGAGCCTGTTCACTGCGCCGACTGAGGAGGATGAGCCGTCGTACCCCGTGCCGGTCGACAAGATGCCGGGCCAGCATCGCCCCGAGGGACCCGGTGCCGCCGGTGATGAGGACGGTGCCCCCGGCGAGCGAGCCCGCGTCCTCGGAAGGGGGTGCCGTCGCCAGTCGGGGCACGCGCAAGACGCCTTCGCGTACGGAGAGTTGGGGCTCGCCCGTGGCGAGCGCGGCGGGTAGTCGTCGTAGCGACTCCGGGTGGCCGTCCACGTCCACGAGGGTGAGGCGTCCGGGGTACTCGGCCTGCGCGGTCCGCAGCAGGCCCCAGACCGTGGCGGCGGGCAGGTCGGGCGACGGCTCGGCGGCGCCGCGCGTGACCACGGTCAGGTGCCCGGAACCGGCGAGGTGTGTTTGCAGCAACTGCATTGCCCGAACGGTGAGTTGATGCGCGTCGGCGACCGGGTCCGCGTCCTCGCCGCCGGGGGCGGCCAAGGAGGCGACGACCGTCTCCGGTGTCTCCTCGGACCAGGACGCCTCGTCGTCGGCGGAGGCGAGGAACGTGGCCAGACCCAGGTCGTCCGTCTCCGACACCGCCATGGCGGGCACTTCGCCGGCGGTCGGCACGCTCGTCCACCGCAGCCGGTACAGCTCTCCGGCCGGGGCGGGACCGAGCTCCGGTGCCGGGCGGGTCGTCATCGACTCCAGGCGGGCCACGGGCGCGCCGGTGGGGGTCGCGAGATCGAGGGTGATCGCGTCCGGGCCGGGCCGCGTCATACGGACGCGCAGTGCCGTCGCGCCGGTGGCGTGCACGGTCAGACCCCGCCAGGCGAACGGCAGCCGGGCCGGACCGGTGGGCGGTTCGGCGAGCAGACCCGGGTGCAGGGCGGCGTCCAGCAGTGCCGGGTGGAGGACATGGCGCCGGGCGTCCGCGACCGGCAACGGGCCGACCTCGGCGAACAGTTCCTCGCCGCGCCGCCACAGCGCGGTGACCCCCTGGAACGCCGGACCGTACGCCAACCCGGCCGCGGCCACCCGGTCGTAGGCCTCGGAGAGGTCCACCCGGGTGGCACCCGGCGGCGGCCACACGGTGAGCGGAACCGCGTCGTCCAGGACACCCGGCACGGCCGGGCCGAGCCGGCCGGTCGCGTGCTGTGTCCAGGCGCCGAGCGCGCCGGACTCCTCGGACCGCGCGAACACATCCGCCGCGCGGCGCCCGGAGTCGTCCGGCTCACCCAGGACCACCTGCACCTGGATGCCCTCCTCGTCGTCGGGCAGGAACAGCGGGTTCAGCAGGGCGAGTTCCTCCAGTACGGCGAGCCCGCACAGGTCGCCCGCGTGCAGCACGAGATCGGCGAAGGCCGCGCCCGGTACGAGGGTGTGTCCGCCCACGACGTGGTCCCGCAACCACGGCTGGCCCGCTCCGGACAACCGCCCGCCGCACAGCAGCCGTTCCGTACCCGGCACCGTGACCGCCTGCGTCACCAGCGGGTGCCCGGAACCGGCGGAAGCGTCGCTCCCGGTGTCGGGGAGCCAGTAGCGCTGCCGCTGGAAGGGATAGGTGGGCATGCCGTCGACCCGCCGGGCGCCGCTGCCCGCGTACACCTGGCTCCAGTCCAACCGCACGCCATGCACGTGGAGTTGGCCGAGCGCGTCGAACAGCGTCCGTGGCTCGTGGTTGTCCCGCCGGGCCGTCGCGGCGAAGAGGAGTTCCTTGCCGGTTCCGGCCGGGATCGCCGCCGCGGCCTGGGCGGTGAGGTGGGCGTCCGGGCCGAGTTCGGCGAACGCGGTCACCCGGCCGTCGTGCGCCAGCCAGTGGACAACATCCCCGAACCGCACGGCCTCACGGGCGTGCCGCACCCAGTACGCGGCCGACCGCAGCTCCTCCCCGGTGGCCGGAAGTCCGGTCAGGCCCGACAGCACCGGGATGCTGGGCGTGCCGTAGGTCAACTCGCCCGCGATACGGCCGAATTCGGCGAGCATCGGTTCCATCAGTGGGGAGTGGAAGGCGTGGCTGACCCGGAGCCGTAGGGTACGACGGCCCCGTACGGCGAAGCGTTCCGCGAGCGCGAGGACCGGCTCCTGCGCACCGGAGACGACGACCGCGCGCAGGCCGTTCACGGCCGCGATCGCGACCCCCTCGGTCAACTCGGCCGTCACCTCCGCCTCGGTGGCGTCGAGCGCCACCATCGCGCCGCCCTCCGGCAGTTCCCGCATCAACCTCCCACGGGCGGCGACCAGTTCGACGGCATCCGCCTCGGACAGCACGCCCGCGCAGTGCGCCGCCGCCAGCTCGCCGACCGAGTGCCCTGCCAGGAAGTCCGGCCGTACACCCCAGGAAGCGAGCAGCCGGAAGAGGGACACCTCATAGGTGAACAGGGCGGCCTGGGCGAAGTCCGTCTGCTGCAGCAGGGCGCTTTGGTCCGTGTCCCAGAGCACCGAGCGCAACGGACGCCCCAAGTGGGCGTCGAAGCGTGCGCACAGGGCGTCGAAGGCGGTCGCGAACACCGGGAAGGTGTTGTACAACTCCCGTCCCATGCCGGTTCGTTGGGCGCCCTGGCCGGTGAACAGCAGGGCCAGGCGCGCGGCGGAGGCGGCGGTGTGCGGGGGTGCGGACTCCGTCAGGGCGTCGAGGGCGGTCAGGGTCGCCGCCCGGTCGTTGGTGGTGACGAACGCGCGGTGGGGGAGTCCGGACCGGGCGGTGGCGTGGGTGAACGCCACGTCCAGCAAGGGGAGTTCGGGGTACTCGCGGAGGAAGGCCGCGGTGCATGCGGCCTGTGCTCGGAGGGCGGACGGGGTGGCGGCCGAGAGCAGCAATGGGGGTGTCACTGTGGTGCGCCGGGATGGCGCGGCGTCCGCCTCCGCCTCTTGCAGGATCACATGCGCGTTGGTGCCGCCGATGCCGAACGCCGAGACCGCCGCCCGCCTCGGCCGTCCGGGCTCGGGCCGCCACTCCTCGTCCTGGGACAGCAGCCGTACGGTGCCCGACGACCAGTCCACGTGCGGGGACGGCTGGTCGGCGTGCAGGCTGCGGGGGAGCCGTCCGTGGTGCATCGCCAGCACCGTCTTGATGACACCGCCGACCCCGGCCGCGGCCTGGGTGTGTCCGAGGTTGGACTTCAACGAGCCCAGCCACAGCGGGCGTTGGGCGGTGTGGTTCCGGCCGTAGGTGGCGAGGAGCGCCTGTGCCTCGATCGGGTCGCCGAGCGCGGTGCCCGTGCCGTGTGCCTCCACGGTGTCGATGTCGGCCGGGGAGAGCCCCGCGTCGGCCAGTGCCGCGTGGATCACCCGTTGCTGTGCGGGGCCGTTGGGCGCGGTGAGACCGTTTGACGCGCCGTCGGAGTTGACGGCCGAGCCGCGCAGCACGGCCAGTACGGGATGGCCGTTGCGGCGCGCGTCCGAGAGCCGTTCCAGCAGGACCAGGCCGACCCCCTCGCCCCACGCGGTACCGTCGGCCGCCGCCGAGAAGGGCTTGCAGCGGCCGTCCGGAGCCAGCCCGCGCAGTCTGCTGAACGCGATGAACGGGCCGGGCGACGACATGACAGTGACCCCGCCGGCCACCGCGAGAGAGCACTCCCCGTCGCGCAGGGAGCGTACGGCCGAATGCATCGCGACCAGCGACGACGAGCACGCGGTGTCCACGGTCACGGCGGGGCCGCGCAACCCCAGTGTGTAGGCGATGCGGCCGGAGGCCACGCTGCCGGCCGAGCCGAGGGCTAGATGCGCCTCCAACTCGTGCCCGCCGTGGTGCAGTCGGCTCGCGTAGGTGGCGTGCATGACGCCCACGAAGACGCCGGTGTCACTGTCGCGCAGACCGGTCGGATCCAGCCCCGCCCGCTCCAGCAACTCCCAACTGCTCTCCAGGAGCAGTCGTTGCTGGGGGTCGGTGGCCAGCGCCTCGCGGGGTGACATGGAGAAGAAGGACGCGTCGAAGTCGGCCGCGTCGTGCAGGAAACCGCCGCGCCGGGTGACCGACCTGCCGAGGCGGTCGGGGTCCGGGTCGTACAGGTCGGCCACGTTCCAGCCGCGGTCGGCGGGGAAGTCGGAGGTCGCGTCGGTGCCGTCGGCGAGCAGCCGCCACAGGTCCTCCGGGGACTTCACCCCGCCCGGATAGCGGCAGGCCATGGCGACGACGGCGATGGGCTCCCCGGGGTCGCCGGCGGAAGTGCGCGCGGGTCCTGGGTGGCTCTCGCCGTGCAGCGCGGCGCGCACCAGGTCCGCCACGGCGGTGGGCGTGGGGTGGTCGAAGACCAGCGTCGCGGGCAGCGAGAGGCCGGTTGCCGTGCCGAGCCGGTCGCGCAGCAGGACAGCGCCGAGCGAGGTCAACCCCTGGGCGTTGAAGGGTACTTCGGGGTGCAGCTCCGGTACGGGGAGGTCGAGTGTCCGTGCCGTCACTTCGAGGACCAGGTCGAGTACGGCGTCGGACGTGACGGCGAGCCGCTCGCGCAGCGCGGCCGAGGCGGCCGTCCGTTCCGCGGCGAGGCGCTGCGGCAACTCCCCGGCGAGCACGGCGCGGGCGATCTTCCCGGACGCGGTACGGGGAAGGGACTCGGTCGGGTAGACCTCGTCGGGCACCTTGAACCCGGACAGCCGCTCCCGGCAGGCGGCGAGCGCCCGCTCGGTGTCGACGCCGTCCGGGCCGGGGACGACGAAGGCCACCGGCACCTCGCCCAGCACGTCGTGGCGCCGGCCGACGACCGCGGCGTCGACGATGTCGGGGCGGGCCAGCAACACCCGTTCCACCTCGGACGGGTTGATGTTCACACCGCCCCGGATGATGAGTTCCTTGACCCTGCCGGTGACATGGAGATGGCCGTGCGCGTCGCGTCGGCCGAGGTCACCGGTGCGGTACCAGCCGTCGGTGAACGCCTCCGCGGTCGCGTCCGGACGGTTGTGATAGCCGGCCATCAGCCCGGGACCGCTCACCCAGATCTCGCCCTCGTCCCCGTCGCCGGCCTCGGCACCGGTGGACGGGTCGGTGATCCGGACGTCCAGCACCAGCAGCGGGAAGCCGCGGGAAGGGTCGTCACGGGGGCCGTCCAGCCGCTCGACCGCGATCTTCCCGCAGGTCTCCGTGGAGCCGTACCCGTCGAGCAGAGGAGCGTCCAGGGCCTGTTCGACCTCCGCCCGCAACTCGGGGGAACAGGGCGCCCCGCCGCTGACACACACCCGCAGCGCGGCGGGGACCGGACGCGCCGTCTCGCGCAGTGACTCCAGCAGGAGACGGTAGGTGGCGGGCACCCCGCCCAGCACGGTGAACGGCTCGGCGGCGAGCGCCCCGGCGACGTTCGCGCCCGGCCCGAGGACGCGAGCCGTCGCACCGACCGAGACGACACCCAGCAGACACACGGAGTGGCCGAGGGCGTGGAACATCGGCAACGGCCACAGCAGTCGGTCCTGTTGCTCCAGCCCGTACGCCGGTACGTAGGCCTTCGCCACCGACCACAGCGCGGAACGCTGCGTGGAGACCACGCCCTTGCTCTGCCCGGTGGTGCCCGACGTGTAGTGGATCCAGGCCGGCTCGTCGAGCCCGAGGTCGTCACGGGCGGCCGTACCCGAATCCGTCCCGGCCAGGTCCTCGAAGTCGAGGGTGCCGTCGGCCGGTTCGTCCCGTCCGACGACGATCACCCGTCGTACGGCGGCCGGTTGGGCGACCGGCTCCTCCGTCACGATCGCGACGGCACCGCTGTCGTCCAGGAAGTACGCCAACTCCTCTTCCGACGCGGCCGAGTTGAGCAGCACACCGATCGCCCCGGCGCGCAGCACGCCGAGCCAGGCCTCGACCAGCTCCACCCGGTTGCCGAGATGGATCGCGACCCGGTCCCCACGCCGTACCCCGAGCCGTACCAGATGGCCCGCCAGCCGGGCGGTGCGCCGCTCCAACTCCCGGTAGG
This sequence comes from Streptomyces sp. STR69, assembly GCF_024519455.1. Classification (GTDB taxonomy): domain Bacteria; phylum Actinomycetota; class Actinomycetes; order Streptomycetales; family Streptomycetaceae; genus Streptomyces. Next base: position 96,875 of record NZ_JALJRY010000034.1, read on the forward strand.
TGACGGCGCGTCGGTCGTCCAGATAGGCGGTCTTGTCGCCGATCCGATCCGAGTGCTCCCGCAGAATGCCGGGCAGCGTGCGCGTCAACTCGTCGTCGGAAACGGCCATTTGCACCCCAATGTTCACCAACCCCGAGTGGCAACCGTACGACAGGCGCGCTCCGGAGCCGGGATCGGGCAGGATCTACGGCATGGCGATGTGCGACTACTACTTTGCCGCGAGTGACGAGGCCGCCGTCGGTGTCCTCGACGCACCGGGCGGACCGGACCCGTCGGTCTTCGACGTGCTGTCCCTGAAGGGCATCGACCCGGTGGTCGTCATGGCGCGGCTCGAAGGCCTCCTCACGGACTGCGCCTACGACGAGGCACGCGCCCGTCCGCGCTCCGGGCAACTTCTCTCGGACCCCGAGGCCGAAACCGCCTTCGTCATCAGTGTCTCCGACATACTCCGGGACGCGTTGGCCTCGGCGACGGATGACCAACTGGGCCTGGTGGCAGGGCCGTTCGGATCCGTGGAGGAGGTGGGTCTGCCGCCCGCCGAGGCGCTGGAGCTGCTCCGGCTGCTGTCCGGGCTGGCCCGGCGGGCCACGGCGGGGAACCAGCGGCTGTACTGCTGGTGGGCCCTCTGACGCAACTCGCCCCGGCCTTACTCCAGTACGTCGGGCGCCTCCTCCACCACGAGGTCGGCCAGGAGATTGAAGTTGTGCCGTGCCATGTTGGCGTTGCTGAACTGCCGGTGCGCCAGGGTCACTTCCTCCTCGGTCATGATCCGGGGCGTGCCGGCTGCGTCGGCGAGCAGCTGCATCTGGCAGGCGCGCTCCATGGTGATGAACCACCACGCGGCCTCCTCGACCGACCGGCCGACGGTCAACAGGCCGTGGTGCCGGAGGATGGCCGCCCTCCGGTCGCCGAGCCGGACGGCGATCCGCTCGCCCTCGGACCTCTCCAGCACCAGACCTTTGTACTCGTCGAACAGGACATGGTCCTCGTAGAAGGCGCAGGACTCCTGCACGATCGGGGCCAGGGGCTTGTCCAGTGAGGCGAAGGCCCGACCGTGGATGGTGTGGGCATGTGCCACCGCCACGACGTCCGGACGGGCGTGGTGGATGGAGGAGTGGATCCAGAAGGCCGCCTTGTTGGTCCTGCGTTCGCCCTCGATCACCCGGCCCTCCTCGTCGATGAGGAGCAGGTCGCTGACGCGGATCCGGGAGAAGTGCACCGCGTACGGGTTCACCCAGAACCGGTCGGGGAACTCGGGGTCCCGTGCGGTGATGTGTCCGGCGATGCCCTCGTCGAAGCCGTAGCGGGCGAAGATCCGGAACGCGGCGGCCAACTGCCGCTTGCGGTGCGCACGTTCGGCCTCGATGGTGTCGCGGCTCTCCGCGAGGCGAGGAATGTCGAGTTCCTCGGTGTTGTCGAAGTCGATGTCGTTGCTGCCGGTGGTGACGGACATCAGCACGTCCTTTCCGGTGCGAGGTCGCGAGGAATTTCTTTCAGGCTGCAACCGTCCTCGCCCCGGTGTCAACCTGAGAGGCAATTAATGTTGCCTCACTGGCAGGGTCTCCGACCCCTTCAGTCGCCCCTCCGCCAGGCTCCCAGCACCATGAGCGTCTTGGTGCCGATCACCGCACCCGTGCGCCGGAGCCGGTCGATGACATCTCGCAGGTGCTGCACGTCGGTCACCCGGACGCGGACCAGGGCGTCGGGGTCGCCCGCGACGGTGAAGACCTCCTGGGCCTCCGGGACGCTGGTCGCGGCCATGGTGATCGCCTCGACCTTGACGTCGCCGGCGAACCGCAGCTCCACGAAGGCCTCGAAGCCGACGCCGAGCTTTCCGTGATCGAGGGTGACGGTGTAGCCCGCGATGACACCGAGCCGCGGTGTGTTCCGGGTGACGGACGGCCTGCGGAAGGAGTTCGGCGACCTGCGCGTGGTCGACACCCCACTGGGCGAGGCCGGCATCGTCGGAGCGGCGATCGGACTCGCGATGCACGGCTACCGACCCATCTGCGAGCTCCAGTTCGACGGCTTCGTCTACCCGGCCGCGAACCAGATCATCACCCAGCTCGCCAAACTCCGGCACCGCTCGGCGGGCCGCATCTCCCTGCCCGTCGTGATCCGCATCCCCTACGGCGGCGGCATCGGCTCGATCGAGCACCACTCGGAGTCGCCGGAGACGTACTTCGCCCACACGGCCGGGCTGAAAGTCGTCAACTGTTCCACCCCGCACGACGCGTTCCACATGATCCAACAGGCCGTGGCTGGCGACGACCCCGTTGTCTTCCTCGAACCCAAACGGCACTACTGGACCAAGGGAGAGATCGACCCCGCCTCGCCCCGGCCCTTGGAGCAGGCCGTGATCCGCCGCGAGGGCACGGACGTGACACTCATCGCCTACGGCCCGACCGTGCCCGTCGCCCTGGAGGCGGCCGAGGCCGCAGCGGAGGAGGGGCGCAGCGTGGAGGTCGTGGACCTGCGCAGTCTCTCGCCCTGGGACATCACGACTGTCCGCGCGTCCGTGCACCGCACTGGCCGAGCCGTCGTGGTCCACGAGGCCGCCCTCTCCCACGGGTTCGGCGCCGAGGTCGCCGCACGGCTGCAGGACGAGGAGTTCCACTTCCTCGAAGCACCCGTCGTCCGGGTGACGGGATACGACACCCCCTACCCGCCCAGCCGCCTTGAGTCGGACTGGCTTCCCGGTGTCGACCGGATCCTCAACGCCATTGACCGCAGCTTGAGTTACTAGAAAGGGGCGCACCGTGACGAACCCGCATCAGTTCCTGCTCCCCGACGTCGGCGAGGGCCTGACGGAGGCGGAGATCCTGGCCTGGTCGGTCCGGCCCGGCGACACCGTCGAGGTCAACCAGATCATCGTCGAGGTGGAGACGGCCAAGGCCGCCGTAGAACTCCCCTCGCCCTACGCCGGTGTCGTCAGCGCCCTCCACGCGGAAGTGGGGGAGTCCCTGGCGGTCGGCAAGCCGCTCATCACGATCGACACCGGCCCACCGGGAGGGACTGCGGACGGGCTGTCGGACGGTCGTACGATGCGGCAGCCGGAGCCGGAACAGGCGGCGCTGCTGGTCGGATACGGCCCGCAGGGCGCGGGCGCCGGCCGTCGCAGAAGGCGCTCCGCCGCATCCCCGCACAGGACATCGCCGCCCGAGGATCGAGTCGAGGCCGGAGCCGGGACCGGCCGACCGGACCAGGTGGTCGCACCGCCCGCGGCCAAGCCGCCGGTCCGTAAACTCGCCAAGGATCTCGGGGTCGACCTCACCACCGTCATCCCCACCGGCCCCGGGGGCACCGTCACCCGCGAGGACGTGCGCGAGGCTGCCGGACGCGCGGCCCCGCAGGCCGCTCCCGCCCCAGCCCCCGACAGGGCGCGAACGGCCGAGACCCGCATACCGATCCGAGGCGTACGCAAACACACGGCCGCCGCCATGGTCGCCTCCGCCTTCACCGCACCGCACGTCACCGAATTCATCACCGTCAACGTCACCGCCACCATGCGGCTGCGTGAAATCGTCGCAGGGCGAGGGGAGTTCCGTGATCTGCGGGTCACTCCTCTGCTGTTCTTCGCCCGAGCCCTGCTGATCGCGCTGGCCAAGACCCCTGAGGCGAACTCCAGTTGGGACGAGGCGGCGCAGGAGATCGTCCTGAAGCGCTACGTCAACCTGGGGGTCGCGGCGGCGACGGACCGCGGGCTGGTCGTGCCGAACATCAAGGGCGCGGACCGGATGTCGTTGCGCGAACTGGCCCAGGCGCTGGCCGACTTGACGGCAACCGCCCGCGCCGGCCGCACCTCCCCGCAGGACATGACGGGCGGCACCGTCACGGTCACCAATGTGGGGGTGTTCGGGGTGGACACCGGTACCCCGATCCTCAACCCGGGAGAGGCCGCCATTCTTGCCGTGGGCGCCGTCCGCCGTATGCCCTGGGTCGTCCGGGACGGCAACGGGGACGAGCGGATCGAGCCCCGGTGGGTGACCCAGCTCGCGCTCTCCTTCGACCATTGGCTGATGGACGGTCGGCAAGGCTCCGAATTGCTGGCCGGTATCGCGGAGATCCTGCACGAACCGGGGTTGGCGCTGGTGTGACGGCGGTCACTCCGGTTGGCGACCCGGCCTGAAAGGCAACTTAATTTGCCTAAGAGGTGGATTTGGTCCGGCTGGGCCGAGACTCTGTGGCAAAGGCCGAGGGGTCTTGGAGTCTCAGGAGGAGCGGGCCATGGCAACGTTCGTACTCGTACACGGTTCAGGGGGCGGCGGCTGGGTGTGGGACCGGTTGCGCCCCCTGCTGGAGAGCGCCGGCCATACGGTTCTCACCCCCACCCTGGCCGGTCTCGCCGAGCGTCACGAGCTCTCCGCGCCGGACGTCGGCCTGGGCGTCCACGCGCGGGAAATCGCCCAACTCCTGGAATCCGAAGGGGTGCAGGACGCGATCCTGGTCGGTCACAGTTACGGGGGAATGGTGATCACGGGAGCCGCCGCGCTCGCGGCCGACCGGGTCGGACAGGTGGTCTACGCGGACGCCTTCGCCCCGGTGACCGGCGAGTCGGCGTTCGGGATGCTGCCCTGGCTGGAGCAGGCGTTCGCCGAGGCGCGGGGGCCGGCCGAGTGGGAGGTGGCACCGCTCGACACCGGGGCGCTCGGTGCGGACGAGGAGGGGGCGGCGTGGCTTTCGAGCGGGATGACACCGATGCCGCGGTTCACCCACGAGGAACGGCTCGGGCCCGGCAGCGAAGAGGTTCTGGCGGCCAGGCCGGTCACCTATATCCACTGTGCCGATCAGGACTTCTTCACGGAGGTGGCCGTCGCGGCGGAGAAACGCGGGTTCCGGGTCGTCGCCCTGTCCGGTGTCACCCATGTCGGCCTGCTGACGCACCCGGACGGCTTCGCGCGGGAACTGCTGAAACTCGCCTAAGGGCCCCTGTCCGATGTACCTGGCAGGCGGGCTTGTTTACCTCGCAGGCATGTTATCGTGCGGGAATGTCGATCGAGGACACTGATCTGTGGGTTGCTCAACGCCTCAAGGACATGCGGGGCGAGCGGGGTATCACTCTGACGACACTGGCCGAACAGACCGGCATTTCCTCGGCGCATCTCTCGCGCCTGGAGAAGGGCGTACGCAAGCCGTCCATCGGCAGCCTGCTGCAGATCGCCCGCGTCTACGGTGTATCCATCAGCGAACTGGTGCAGGAACCCGACCAGGACGACTTCCATCTGGTGCGCGCCGACGAGGCGACGACGCGTGAGGGCCAGGACGGCCGCTACACCGTACTGAGCGGGCCTCGCGAGACGATGTCCGTCATCCGGGTCGAATTGACGGCCGGTAAGCACACCAAGACCGCACGGCATGTCGGCGAGGAATGGCTGCATGTTGTGTCGGGGGCGATCACTCTTGATATCTCGGGCGTATCGCTGCAACTGAATGCCGGTGATTCGGTGCATTTCGACTCGTCGAAGGAGCATCGTCTCAACAGCGATGACGGTGCCACCGTGCTGATCGCGTCGACGGCGGCGACCGTTCCGATGCGACACCCCATTCCGGCGTCGCGTCGCAATTAGCCGAACACCCGCTGCGTACTGCGCGGGAATGACGCAAACACCCATTCTGCGGCAAGAGGGAAGGCCTCGCCATGTCTTCGATCATCGCGCTGAATCCCGCTGAACTTCCGCCACTGACCGGTGTGATCTCCCACGGTCTTGCGGTCCCCGAACTGGGTCTCCTCTACACGTCCGGACAGGTCGCGTGGGATGCCGAAGGGAAACTCGTCGGCCGGGGCGACCTGGCCGCGCAGTTCACCAAGGCGTACGAGAACATCGACGCGGTGCTGGCCGCCGGAGGTTCGAGCCGTAGCAAAATCATCAAGGAGACCATTCACCTCGTGGGGTACGACACCGACAACGCGGAGCAGTTGATCGCGCTCATCGCGGGGTGCCGAAGGGCGGGGCAGACGCCGCCCGCGAGCACCTGCGTGGGTGTGGAGACGCTGTTCGCGGAGGGCTATCTGGTCGAGATCGAGGTGGTCGCGGCCCTCTGACCGACCGGTGCGGGCCGCCCGGGTAGTATTGATCAGTGACCAAGACGCCGGGCGCTGCCCGAACCAGGGTCGGTATCACGCTCGACCGGGTGGTCGGGGCCGCGTTCGACGTCCTGCAAAGAGAAGGCATCGCCAAGCTCTCCGCGAGGGCGGTGGCCGCCGAACTCGGCGTCAGGATGAACACGGTCATGTGGCACATCCGGACCAAGGACCGGCTGCTCGGTCGGATGGCGGAGTTCATCATGGGCGAGGTCGACCTGGAGAGCCTGCACGGAGACTGGCGCGAGCAGGTGACCGAACTGCTCCGGCGTCTGCGGCGGGCCATGCTCGCCCACCGGGACGGCGCCCTGCTCGTCGCCGGAACCTTTCCCGTCGAGCCGAACACGCTGGCCTTTTCCGAACGGCTGGTGACTGTCCTCTTTGAGGGATGCCCCACCCGTAAGTCGGCCGCGTGGACGTCCTGGAGCCTTTTCTATTTCACGCTCGGCCTCGTCCAGGAGGAGCAGGCGACACCGGCCGCGTTCCACGACCGGCTGCGGGAATCCGTTGACGAGCAGCATTTCCCAGGCCTCCATTCGGTACTGGAGGACTACGTCTCGATCGACTACGGCGAGCGCTTCGCCTTCGGTGTCGAGCAGATCCTGCAATCGGCCCCGACGACCAAACCCAGGGCCGGTTCGGGGAGTTGAGTGAGGGCCTGTTCGCCGGATGTCGGTCCGGCGGACAGGCCCTCGGGGTGTGACTATCAGCGGCGGCCCGCCGGATCGTGGGCGACCGAGTCCTGGTCCTCACCGCCGGGGGTGCCGGAGCCGGTGCCCGGAGCAGGCGTTGTCTCCCGGGCGCGGTCGGCATGGCCTGGCCACCAGGCCGCGTGGCCGATCAGGGCGGTGAGGCTGGGCGTGAAGAACATCGCCATCACGAACGCGGCGACGGCGATGCCGAAGGAGACGGCGAAACCCATCTCGGTGAGCAGCGCGTTGCCGGCCAGCATCATCGTGGCGAAGGTCGCCGCGAGAATGAAACCCGCCGCCGCCACGGTCGGCCCCGCGTGCCGCAACGCCATACCCGCCGCCTCGCGCGGATCGCGACCCTCGCGGGCCTCCTCGCGGAGCCGGGCGATCATCAGGATGTTGTAGTCCGTGCCGATGGCGACCACGAAGAGATACATGATCACCGGGAGCATGAACATCAGACCCGGGTGCCCCTGCGCGTCCTGGAAGATCCAGACGGTGGCGCCGAGTGTGGCGCCGAAGCCGAGACCCACCGACGCCATGAGGTACAAGGGCGCGACCACGCTGCGCAGCACCAGTCCGAGGATCAGCATGATCAGCAGGGCGGCGACGGGGAAGACGGTCCGGTAGTCGTGATTTACCGCCGCGTTGATGTCCTTGTAGATCGAGGACATGCCGCCGACCAGGGCCTCGGTACCGTCGGGAGCGGCGGAGTGCGCGACCTCGCGGACCCGGCCCACGGCGTCGATCGCCTTCTCCGTCGAAGCCTCGTACTTCAGCGTCACGGTAAAGTCCGCCGTGGTCCCGCCCTTGTTGACCTGGCTCATCCGGGCGCTCGCGACACCGTCCACGGCCCCGAGTTTCTCGGCGTAGGCGGTGAAGGTGCTCCGGTCGAGGGGACGGCCGTCGGCGCTGGAGAGGTAGACGTCGGTGGGGGCGGCGGCACCCGCCGAGTACGCCTTCTGCATCTCGTCCTGGACGACCATCGACTCCTTGGTCTTGGGCATGGAGCCCGAGGCCAGATCGAAGGTGGCCTTGTAGCCGAGGGTGCCGAGCGACAGGGCGACGAGAACGAGGCCTGAGAGCGCGGCGGCCAGCGCGGGACGGCGCCGCACACCGCGGCCGAGGGCGGCGAAGCGGGCGTTTTCCGGCTCCCGCTGCCACGACTTGGAGGGCCAGAAGACCTTCGGCCCGATCAGCGAGACCACGGCCGGGATCAGGGTCAGGCCCGCGATCAGGGTGACGCTGACCGCGATGGCCAGCGCCGGACCCATCTGCTTGAGGAAGCCCAGCGTGGACAGCACCAGCGCGAGGAAGGCGATGATGACCGCACCGGCCGCCGACGCGATGGCCTCGCCGACCCGGGCGACCGCGTTGATCATGGCCTGCTTCGGTTCGTCACCTGCCCGCAGGCGTTCTCGGTAACGGAACATCAGGAACAGGAAGTAGTCCGTGCCCACACCGAACAGCACGACGATCAGGATCGACGAGACGGAACTGTTGGCCTGCAGGCCGAACAGCTTGGTGGCGTAGGCGATCAGCCCGTTGGCGATGGCCGCCACCACACCGATCAGCAGCAGGGGCAGGAAAGCGAGGATCGGCGCCCGGAAGATGATCAGGAGCGTCACCAGAATGATGACGAAGGTCCCGATACCGATCAGCGCCTCGCCGCGCTTGGAGGAGTCCTGCTGATCGAGGGCCTGCGCGGCGGAACCGCCGAGCCTCACCTCCAGGTCCGTGCCCTTGACCAGTTGCTTGACGTCCTCGCGCAGCACCTTGGCGGCGTCCGCCTGGACGGGCTGGCCGGCGTTCTTGCTGTCCATCTGGACCAGGGACATGGTGTAGCGGCCGTCCTTGGACGGCTGGCCGGGGACCACCTTCTGCACCTGGTCGATGTGCTTCTCGCCCAGTTCGGTGGTGATCCGGGCGACGTCCTTCTTGTCGGCGGCGGTCAGTGTGCCGCCGTCGGTGCGCTGGTACAGCGCGATGGCGGACGGAGTGAAGGCGCTGGGGAACGCCTTCACCTGCAGATCCGCCGCTTTGATGGATTCGTAGCTCTTGGGCAGGAAGCTGCTCTCGTCACTGTTGGAGGGCAGGCCCGGAGCGGTGGCGACAATCGCCACCGCCGCGATCAGCCACGCGACGATCGTCCAGACGGGATGTCGGACGACCGTATTGCCAATACGTCGGAACATGCGGGAGGTCCTCCTGTACAGGAAGATCACCGCAGCCCGGGGAGCGGACCCCGGCATCGGCGACCCCGACCGGCCCTCACCCGGTGGCCGGTCGAACGGTTGTCTGTCTGTTTGTCATATCGGTCACGCGTGAAGATTCATAGCACACGCATGGTCGCGACCGCGGGTGAGTTTTGCGGGCGGAACGGGGCCGCGGGCCCGGCGCTGTGGCGTCCTAGGCTCCGAACGCGATCTTCGAGACGTCGTCCCACTTCCGCCACTCGTCCAGCCGCGTCCGGTACTCCCTCGTGATTATTTCCAGCGGGCCTTCACCGAAGAAGATCCGCAGCGGCGGCTGCTCCGCGTCGACAAGGGTGAGGATCGCCGCTCGCGTCGCACTCGGATCGCCGCGCCGCGCGGAAATCCGTGTCATGGCCGCACGGAAGTCGTCGTAGGCCGGCAGATGCTCCGTCTGCACCGCGGAGGGCCCGGCCCATCCGGTGGCGTATCCGGCCGGCTCGACCAGGGTGACCTTGATACCGAAGTCCTTGACCTCGGCGGCGAGGCTCGCGGTGAAGCCCTCCAGGGCGAACTTGGACGCGTGATAGAGGCCCAGTCCGGGCAGTGAGACGACCCCGCCGATGGACGACACCTGGATGATGTGGCCGGATCCGCGGGCGCGCAGGTGCGGCAGCACTGCCTGGGTCACCCACAGCGCGCCGAACACATTGACGTCGATCTGTTCGCGGGCCTGCTGCTCGGTCACCTCCTCGGTCATGCCGAACAGGCCGTAGCCCGCGTTGTTGATGACGACGTCGAGGCCACCGAACTCGTCGATCGCCTCCTGTACGGCCTTGAACGCCGCCGCGCGGTCGACGACGTCGAGCCGCAGCGGCAGCACCGCGTCGCCGTACTTCGCGACCGGGCCGTCGAACGCGGACTCCGAGCGACTGGTCACGGCGACCTGGTCGCCACGTTCGAGCGCGGCTTCCGCCCATTCCAGGCCGAACCCCTTCGAGGCTGAATTGTTTTCGGGCACGAAAGGATCACTCTACGGCCATGAATGCGACTGAGCGCTATGGGGATCTCTTCCACGGTATGTACACGTGGGTCTGAGACCTGTGTGACGTCGAGAAGGGCGATGCCATCGACGAGATTCACCGCTATTGGGCGGACGATGCGCGGATCGTCACCTTCGGCAGAGTCAAGGCGGCCGGTATCGAGGCGCTGCGGAAGCACTTCGAGGTCTTTCCCGGGCTGTACGAGAAGGTGGAGTTCCGTGAGCCGTACGGGGAAATCGGCCGGGAGGAGTTCCGGGTGACGTCGATCTTCACCGTCCTCGACGGCAGGATCACGGAAATGCGCGAGGTCGCCGCCGTCAAGGCTGGAGATGACTGACCGTCAATAGGAGGGCGACACCGCTTTGCGGCGCAACCACATGTTGCGGCAGGAGACGCCGTATCTGTTCAGGTCCGGCCTGTCCTGGAAGGACTGCCCCTGATCGTCGGTCAGCCGGTCGCGCACCGCCGACACGACCCCACCGGTCTCGCCCGGGGGCTTTATGTGCACGCACAGTTCCGGGGAATCCATGAGACCGTCCTCGACCACGAAGAAGCCGTCGTCGGGAACGAACCGGGAGTAGTGGCGCAGTGCCGCGTGGGTGGTCTCGTAGGCGTGCCGGGTGTCCTCCACCACGAGACAGTGCGCGCCCTGCTGAATGTGCTCGGTGACTCTGAAGCTGGTGTCCTGGTCGAGGATGTCCCCTTCCGGCAGGGTGATGTGCTCGGCGTAACGGCTGTCGGCCGCGGCCAGGACGTCGTGCGTGTTCTTCTGTGAGAGGTCTACGGAGATCACGCGGATGTCCTGGGGGATCAGGTCGTAGGCGGCCGTTGTCCGCAGTCGATCCCGGAACCACAGCGCCGAGCCGCCTGAATGGGTGCCGAGTTCCACGACGACCTGAGCTCGGGAAAGCCGCAGCAGATGTTCGAACATCCGCAGGTCCCCGGGGAATTTCATGAGGCGAACGCCGGCGTACGAATCGTGCACGTGCTGGCCCACGCGATCCTGCCAGTAGGTCAGCAGGCTCCCCTCGGCAGGGGCCGCCACTCCCGGTGGAAGCAGTTCGGGGTCCTCGACGTGGGGTGGAAGTACGGCTGACTCCTGGTCCGTCATTGCCTTTTCCTGTCTGTGGTTCCGCGAGACGGGCGCGCAGGAATATGGTCCGACTGCCGCCCAGCAAGCGGAGAACCTGCCACCACTTAGTGTCGACGGAGGGGGCTCCCCGTGAGAGGCTGAACGGCATGGGGGCGGCGGCGGACGATCGGGCGGTCAGGGAATTCCTGGCAGGGATCCACGTGGGAGACATCTGCGGCGGGACCGTCGTGGAGATCACGCGGTCTCGGGGGGTGATGGTCATGCTGGACGGGTTCTCCGCGCGCCCGCTGGGGACCGTCTGGCCGGCGGACGTCTCCTGGCGCTGGAAGACGACTGAGGCCGTAGAGGTCGGCCGGCGGATCACCGCTGAGGTCGTGGCCGTCGATCCGGACGGGGGCCGGGTGCGGCTGGCGATGACCGCTACCGAGAACCCGGAACTCTGGGCGTTCCTGACCTCACGTCGACCCGGTGAGGTTCTCTCCGGGACAGTCGCCGCGATCGAGCGGTTCGGCGTGTTCGTGTCACTGGACGACGGCCCCGACCATCCGGTCTTCCCCGGCGTCGGGTTCATCACGATCCCCGAACTGTCATGGCGGCGCATCGACGCCGTTTCGGACGTCGTCCGGGTCGGTCAGCATGTCTCGTGCGAGTTCCTCCAGTTCGACGACTGGAACGGAGAGGCGCGGCTGTCCTTGAGGGCGATGCAGCCGGACCCCTTCGCGGTGTTCGCCGAAGGGGTCGCGGTGGGCCGGACACTGCGCGGACAGGTCACCAGGGTGATCCCGTTCGGCGTCTTCGTCCGGATCGCCGACGGCATCGAGGGACTGGTCCATCTACGAGAGCTCACCGAGATGCCCGTGGACACGGCGGAGGGCATCCTCCACGTGGGCGACGAGCTCGCGGTCGTCGTCACCGAAGTCGACCGAGGGCGGCGCAGGGTGGTGCTGTCACCAGCGCGCCGACCGTGAACTTCCGTACGCTGCCGGGCCGTTCACCATGAGCGGGTGCCACGATCCGTCCCCGCCCCGCCACCTCGCGGACACGGATCGGGCCACCTGCCGAGCCGCAGGGTCAGGACTTGACCGGCCGTCCCCGCCCCCACGCCCAGGCGAGCCGGTCCGCGCCGGACTGGTTGGTCGTCTCCAGCCAGGGGCGGGCCGCGTCGCCGATGAGCTTCTGGATCGAGTACGTGTCGTCGGTGCGCAGACCGGGCCAGTAGACGGAACCCATGCCGAGCTTGCGGAAGGTGTCGGTGTCGGCCTGGATGAAGTTGACCGAATTGTCGTCGGGAGTAGGCACGTTGTAGTTCAGGCCCGTGGTCATCGGGGCGCCGAACTCGTCGGCCACAGTGCGGTTCGCGCAGTCGCCGAGGCGTACCTTGAGGTCGCTCACCCACTGGTCGTAGGTGGCGTAGTCCTTCCAGAAGCCGTAGTGGTGCAGGGAGAGGTAAGTACCCTTCAGTCGCGGGTCGGCGCAGACCGTGGTGACGTGGTCGTTGTAGCCGGCGCCGCTCACGAACACCCGGTTGCGCGGCACATGGGAGTACGTGTCCAGCCACTTGGCGGCGAGGTCGGCCCACTCGGCGTCGGTGTAGCCGTGGGGCTCGTTCATCGGCTCGAAGTAGACGCGCTGGTTGTGCTGGTAGGCCTTCACCACGGTGTTCCACATGGGCCAGTACGTGGCGGGGTCGTCGATGAAGCCGTCCTTGTTGGCGCCCGTGCCCTCCCAGTACGACACGATGACCTTGAAGCCCTGCGCCGTCGCCGCGTCGATGACACCGCGGTACGACTTCCAGTAACTGCCGTTCACCGTGTACGGGTTGATGGGCAGCCGCACGGTGTTGGCGCCGAGGTTGGCGCGGAACGCCGCGATGACACGGGTCGCCTTGGTGTACGTCTGGGCGTAGGTGTCGGTGAGCGACAGACCGGACAGGACGACCGGGTCGTCGGCGTAATTGTCGCGCGGGTCGGCCCAGTTGACGCCCTTGAACTGGGACGTGTTCGTGCTCGGCGCCGCGGAGGCGGGGCTGCCGGCCAGCGTGGTGCCGGTGACCGCGGCGATGGCGACGGCCACGAAGGTGGCCCGCAGCCGAGGGGTGACGCGGGTTCTGGCGGGGATGGTGCGCATCGACTTGCCCTTTCAGGATTGGCGGCTCGGCGCATGGCGAGGCCTGCGCGCGGCTGAGCGGCCGTCGGAACAGATACCGGGCGGTCGGCTTGTGTCGGCTCGCCGACCGCGGACCCGGTGGGCTCGGTGTGGGGGAGTGGAGGAGGATGTTTACGTAAACATGGCGGCGCCGGAATCGTGGCATCCGGCACCGCCATCGTCAAGGTTTCCCGCACGTAACGTCGTTGGCGTCCTACGACGGCGCTACGGTTTGATGCCCACCCCGGTCCACAGGCTGACCTCGGCGTCCGTGGGCGGCTCTGCCGAGACGGCGTCCTCGTCGGCGGCGTCGGGGCGCCAGCGGTGACCGACCGCGACGCCGGGTTCGAGCAGGTCGAGCCCGCTGAAGAAGCGGGAGACGTCCTTCTGGGAGCGGAACTGCACCGGTGTCCCGGCGTTGGTGTAGATCGCCGTCACCTTCTCCCAGGTGGCCGGGTCGAAGTCGGGCGTGCAGTGGCTTATGGCCAGGGCGCTGCCCGAGGGGAGCACCGACAGCAGGCGGGCCACGAGCCCGTACGGGTCCTGGGCGTCGGTGACGAAGTGCAGCAGCGCGTTGAGGGAGAGCGCGACCGGCTGGTCGAGGTCCAGTACCTCGGCCAACTCCGGGGCGTTGAGGAGCGTCTCGGGGTCGTTGACGTCCGCCTGCACATAGGTGGTGCGGCCCTGCCGGGTGCTGCGCATCAGCCGCTCGGCGTACTTGAGGACCAGCGGATCGTTGTCGGCGTAGACCACCCGGGCCTCGGGGACCACGGACTGGGCGACCTGGTGCAGGTTCGGTTCGGTGGGGATGCCGGTGCCGATGTCGAGCCACTGCCGGATGCCGTGCTCCCGGGCCAGGACACGGGTGGCCCGGTGCATGAACGCACGGTTCTCGCGGGCGCAGACGAAGATGGCGGGGTAGGCCGCCGCGACCGTCTCGGCCGCCTGCTTGTCGACCTCGAAGTGGTCCTTGCCGCCCAGGTAGTAGTCGTACATGCGGGCGGAGTGCGGCCTGCTGGTGTCGATGTCCCGCGCGGCGTGGGGGTTGGTCATGCTGTCCCTCTCAAGTGGTGTGCATCATCGGCGTCTCGGGCAGGTCGCAGCCGGGACGGCTCCAGTTCCTCACGCCCGTGGTTCTGGTTCAGCCGGCCATCAGATGGTCGGCCAGGCCGCGCTTGACCCCGGCGACGAACGCGGCCATCTCCTGCGGCGTGTAGATCAGCGCGGGTCCGGCGGGGTCGGTCGACTGGCGCAGCGCGACACGACCGTCGGCCAGTTGCTTGGTCTCCACGCACTGACCGCCGTTGGGACCGCTCCAGGGGCATTCCCAGCCCTGCTCGCCGAGGTTCGACGCGGGCATCCCGTTGTAGACCGTGTTGTCGGTGGTGGTCATGAGTACTCCTTGCGCATGCGGTTCAAGAGCGCCTTGCTGTCCGCGGAGGAGGTCAGCAGCGACATCCTGTTGTGCGCCTCCAGATGGGCCGCGACGTCGGATCGCTGGTCCAGATACATCGAGGCGGAGAGGATCTCGCTGTAGACGATGTCGGGCAGCTCCGGTTCCTCGAACCGGAAATAGGTGAAGGGTGCGCACGCCCCCACGTGGGCACCCGCCGAGAACGGGACGATGTCGACACTGACGTGGTCCAGTTCCGAGACCTCCAGGAGCCGGTCTATCTGGTCCCGCATGACCGCGGGACCGCCCACCACCCGGTGGAGCACGGCTTCTTCCAGCACCGCCCACAGTGTGGGCGAGTCCGGCCTCTCCAGCAGACTCTGGCGGCGCAGACGTAACTGCACCCGCCGTTCGAGGTCTTCGTCGTTGTCGTTCGGGAAGCCGCCGCTCAGTACGGCACGCGCGTAGTCGTACGTCTGGAGGAGCCCCGTGACGTAGTGGGGTTCATAGGTGCGCAGCGTCTTGGCGCCGGTCTCCAGGCTCACATAGGCGGTGAACCAGCCGGGCAGCACATCACGGAAGTCGTGCCACCAGCCGGGCCGGTTGGCGCGCTCGGCGAGGGTGACGAACTCCTCGATCTCCTGCCGGTCGGCGCCGTAGGTCTCCAGCAGCTTCTCGACGTAGAGCGGTTTGAGGCCGACCTCGGCCTTCTCCAGGCGGCGGATGGTCAGGGACGTCACCCGCAGGGCCCTGGCGGCGTCGTCCAGGGACACGCCCGCGTCCTGCCGCCGGTCCTGCAGCCGGCGGCCGAGGATCATGCGCAGGACCGTGGGTGCACCGGCGCCCGAACGAGCTTCGCTCACGCCCAACCTCCTGAGGGACTGTCACCGGCGTCAGTCTGACAGCGACTTGCTGATGCCGCCAGACAGAAATCGCCGTTCTGTAATTATCAGGGAGCCGGTTGCAGCTTGAACTGACCTATGGGCATAGTTACTTGTGTCAGTGATCTAGGCCCCCCGCCGGAACACCCCAATTCCGGCACGCCTGTTGCCGACGATTCGCGTCTCCCGCCTGCGCACGCCCCCGATGGAAGGCGAACCACCGTGTCCCCCCACACGACTCCCTCCCCGCAGCTCTTAGATGTCGCCAGCCCGGACTTGGCGCACTGGCTGGAACTTCCCGCGCACCGCTCCGGTGTCCGGGTCGCCCGCCACGTCATGGGCGCGCAACTGACCAAGTGGGGCCTGCCCGAGAGCGTGCGTGACGACGCGGTGCTCCTTGTCTCGGAGTTGGCCACCAATGGTGTGTGTCACACCCCCAGCGCGCGACTGCTGTGCGGGGTCGGGATCGTCGACGACCGCTGTCTGCGCATCGAGGTGCACGATCACGACTACACCGGCCGCGGGCTCTCCCGCTGCGAGCCGTGTGTCGACGACGAGAGCGGGCGCGGGCTGTTCATCGTGCAGGCGCTCGCGGACACCTGGGGGGTCGACCGGTCGGCGCTCACCGGCGGCAAGGCCGTGTGGGCCATGCTGTCGACCGGGTGCTGAAACCGGGCGATGGGGGGCGAGGACGTCCGCGGCCTGTTCAGGTGGTCGCGGGCGTCAACTCGGCCAGCAGCAGTGTGCGGTCGTCGGCTCCGGGCGCCGCGCCGGGGGAGTGGAGCAGTCGCTCGCACAGCGCGGGGAACGCGTCCGGGCCGCCGGACGGGGCGGGTTCGGCGGCGGCCGAGTCGAGGGCCGCGGCGAGCCGGGCGATCTCCTGGTCGATGTCGGTGTGCCGGGACTCCACCAGTCCGTCACTGTAGAGCAGGAGCAGGGACGGTTCGGAGACGGTCAGCACCGTGGGCTCGTAGTTGCCGGTGCCGAGTCCCAGTGGCAGTCCCGCGCTGGCGAGGACGACGGGTGCGGCCGGTCCCCCGGGGCCGCGCAGCAGTGGGGGAGGGTGCCCGGCGCCGACCAGGGTGCAGGTGTGCGCCCCCGCGTCCCACTCGGCGTAGATGCAGGTGGCGAAGGACGCGCCCGGGGTGTCATAGGCCAACTCGTCGAGGCGGCGCATCAGTTCGGCCGGCTCCATGTCGAGTCGGGCCAACGTGCGTACGGCGGTGCGCAGTTGGATCATGGCGACGGCTGAGTCGGGGCCGTGGCCCATCGCGTCGCCGACGACCAGGCCGACCCGGCCGCCGGGGCGGGGCAGTACGTCGAACCAGTCGCCGCCGATGATGTTGCCCTGGCCGGCGGGGAGATAGCCGTGCGCGATACGGCAGCCGGGGAACTGTCGGGCAGGGTCCGGGAGCAGGCTGTTGCGGATGGCCAGCGCGGTGCGGCGCTCGCGTTCGTAGCGGCGCGCGTTGTCCAGCGCCACCCCGGTCCGGGCCGCCAGCGACTCCACGGCCACGGCCTCACCGGGCAGGAACGGTTCCCGCTCAGGGCCGCGGGTGCAGGCGATGAACCCGATGACGGCGCCGCGCAGTTGGAGCGGAACCACGAGGAAGGACGCCGTCCGCAGCAGATCGTCTATGCGCTCCGCGTCCCCGCCCGCGGACGCCAGCAGCCGCTGCGAGGTGTGCGCGTCCACCCCGTCGAGCACCTGGGTGTGCCCGGTGGCGAGCGCACGCGCGTACGGCGTCTCGCGCGGGAAGACGATCACCTCACCGACCGGCAGCACACCGTCCCAGGACTCCTGCGCCTCCGTGCCCACCCGCACCGCCAGCCGGCGCGCCTCGATCTGGGCCGGATCCACGGAAGGAGTGGCGTTCTCCTCGAGCACCCACCGCTCCAGCAGATACACCGACGCCGCGTCGCAGAAACCGGGTGTCAGCGCGTGCACGACATGTGTGCCGGTCAGCCGCAGGTCGAGCTCCGAGCCGATCACGTCCGCGGCCGGGGCGAAGGCCTGCCTGCGGCGTGGGGGCCCGGCAGGGAGTGCGTCACCGTAGTGACTGCGCGGTTCGTTCCGCAGGGTCGTGCCTTTCCGGGTGGGGACCGGCCGCGTGGCGTGGGGCATGCGGTCTGCCGTGCGTTCGACGGCAATCATATGATGACTCGTCAAGGATCTTCGGGTGAAGAGGAGTTGCAGTGCCGGGTAGTGGAGGTCTGCCGCAGGGGATCGATCCCGACAAGGCGAGCGTCGCCCGAATGTACGACGCGATGCTGGGCGGTGAACACAATTTCGCCATAGACCGCGAGGCGGTGGCGGCGTTCACGGCCATCGACCCCCAGGTCCGCACCCTGGCCCGGGCCAACCGCGACTTCCTCGGCCGGGCCGTGCGCTTCCTGGTCGCCTCCGGAGTACGGCAGTTCATCGACCTCGGCTCGGGCATCCCCACCCAGGGCAACGTCCACGAGGTCGCACAGGCGGCGAGCCCCGGCGCCCGCGTGGTCTACGTCGACAACGACCCGGTGGCCGTCGCGCACAGCACCTCCCTCCTCGCCGACAACCCGGACGCGGACATCGTCGACGGCGACATCCGGCGGCCGGGCGAGGTCCTGTCCGCCCCGCAGGTAAGGAAGTTGATCGACTTCGAGCAGCCGGTCGCCGTCCTGATGATCACGATCCTGCACTTCATCACGCCCGCGGAGGACCCGGCCGGCATCGTCGCCGCGTTCCGTGACGCGTTGCCCGACGGGAGTTGGCTGGCGCTGAGCCACGCCACCAACCAGGACCGCCCGGACACCGCCGCGGCCGTGGGTCAGTTGTACCGCTCCAAGGCGACCTCACCCGTCACCGCCCGTTCCCACGACGAGATCCTCGGCCTGTTCGACGGCTTCGACCTGGCCGAACCCGGTCTCACCTACGTCCCCCTGTGGCGCCCGGACCCCGAGGACGAGATCCCGGAGAACCCGTCGGAGTACTGGGTCTACGCGGGCGTCGGCCGCAAGGGCGCGTGAGCCGTCGAGTCGGGCCGCGCACCGAAAGGCAGGTGCCCGCCCCGGATTTGACCGAACGAGGGGGAATGAGACGTGTGAACCGGGGCAGGGGGGTCTTGTCGGTAGTTCGTTCGAGCGAATGGGGTGGGCGTTATGGGAGCCGTGACGGCAGCGAAGGCAGCGGCCACGGCAGGGCGGCGGGTGGCGGCCGAGGAGTCGCTCCCGTTGATCGCGGAGCCGTCGAAGGTGAGCCCGAGGGACGCGCGCGAGCTGTCGCGCCAGTTCTTCGACCGGCTGACCTCGCTGGAGGAGGGCACCCCCGAGTTCCAGTACGTGCGCAACACCCTGATCGAGATGAACCTCTCCCTCGTGCGCTACGCGGCGGCCCGCTTCCGCAGCCGCAGCAACAACGAGATGGAGGACATCGTCCAGGTCGGCACGATCGGACTCATCAAGGCGATCGACCGCTTCGAACTCACCCGGCAGGTCGAGTTCACCTCGTTCGCCGTCCCCTACATCGTCGGCGAGATCAAGCGCTTCTTCCGCGACACCAGTTGGGCCGTCCATGTGCCGCGCCGACTGCAGGAGGCCCGCGTCGAGCTCGCCAAGGCGACCGAGGAACTCCGCTCCCGCCTCGGCCGTACCCCCACCACCCGTGAACTGTCCGAGCTGATGTGCCTGACCGAGGAAGAGGTCATCGAGGCCCGCAAGGCGTCCAACGGCTACACCTCCTCCTCGCTCGACGCCGCGCTCAGCTCCGACGCCGGCGCCGAGGGCGAGACGGTGCTCGCCGACGTCATCGGCGAGGACGACCCGGGTCTCGAACTGGTCGACGACCTCAGCTCCTTGGCACCCCTGATCGCCCAACTCGACGGGCGGGAGCGGAAGATCATCCACATGCGCTACGTCGAGGAGCGCACCCAGGCCGAGATCGGCGAGGAACTCGGCATCTCCCAGATGCACGTGTCCCGTCTCATCAGCCGTATGCTCCGGCGACTGCGCGCGGGGCTGCTCGATCCCGCGGTGGCCTGACTGGCCGTCCTGCCCAACAATCCGGTCTGTTGGGTGAAATCACCCTCCCCGGACGCCCGTTCCGCGGGACTCTCGTACTGTGACCGGACCGGCACCCAGGGTGCCGGTCCGGCCGTTGTAGGGTTGCCGGAAGGGGGAGTTGTGGCGTGGCGGAGTGAGGAGTTCGGGGAGTCCCACGAGGGCATCGTGGGGGCGACCCTCGCCGACGGCAGTGAGCCGAAACCCGTGTATCTGGACGTGGGCAGTGGCACCAACGGATTCCAGACGCGCGAGTGGTGGGCGTACAACGGCTGGCTGGGCCGCCCCAAGGCGGCGGCCTGGCGGGCCTCCTGTGTGTGCGGCTGGCGTGGCGAGAGCCATCCCATCGACTGGGACCAGGTGGAGGACCGCGACCTGGACGACCTGGACACGTCCGACGCGTACGAGGACTGGTGGGAGCACATCAGCGCGGTCGAACGCCGTACGGTCCCGCTGCCGGAGGAACTCTCCGATCTGATCGGGCAGTTGGAGGAACGGCTCGACGCGCTTGCCGAGACGGCACCGGTGGCCGCGCTGAAGGCGGTGGCCATGCTGGAACGCATGGCGGGCCGGGTCGGCAGGGAGGCCGCGTACGGGGTGCGGGCCGACGACGTGTCGGGCGAGGCGCTCGGCAAGGCACTGGGACTCAGCGTGAACCGGGCCCGCTCCCGGCTCGACCGCTACCTTCGCTCCTACTGAGCGGACGGCGGGCGGGACGCCGTGCTGCTGTGATGCCGTACGGTCGCCGTGCCGTGCCAGACTGGCCGTACCGCTAGTTCCCGCTCCGCCGTTCCCGCACTTCACCGAGGTTGTCCGTGACCAAGCCCCCGGCCCGAGTCCCCCAGCGAAGCAACGCGCGCTCCAACCGGGAACGGATCCTGGCCACGGCCCGCCGGGAACTCGGCCGGAACCCTGACATCACCCTCGAAGAACTCGCCCGCGCCTCTGGTGTGGTGCGGCGCACCCTGTTCGGGCACTTCCCCGGTCGGGAGGCGCTGCTGGAGGCGCTGGCCGAGGAGGCCGCGAAGGCGCTGAAGGCCGCGCTGCCCGCCGGCCCGGAAGCGGCGGAGCCGGAGTCGGCCGACCGGGCGTTCGCACGCTTCGTCCTGTCGATGTGGACCGTGGGCGACCGCTACCGGCTGCTGCTGGCCCTGGCCCGCCGTGACCTCGGTGTCGAGCGGGTCACCGAGATCCTGGCACCCGCTCGCCGCGCCGCCACCACCATCCTGGACCGCGGACAGCGCGACGGCGTCTTCCACACACAGCTGCCACCCGCCGTGCTGAGCGCAGGACTTGAGGCCCTGACGATCGCACTGCTCGAAGAGCTCAACACCGGCGAGTTGGAGGACGACGGCACGTACGCTGCCGTCGCCGCGCTGATCGCGACCGGTGTGCCGGAGAAGCAGGCGCGTGACGTGGTGGACGGGATCGCGGGGGCGGCGCGGACCGTCACGGACGCGTGAGCTCTCAAACACCGCCCCCGTAGGGCGAGTTGACTCACGCCGAACCGGTCCGCGCGCTGTCGTCGGACCGGAAGGTGACCGACTCGCCCGACAGTCGGGCGCTGAGCCCGCTCTCCGTCGTGGTGACGGACCGCAGCCGCAGTCCGTCGGGGATGTTCCGCAGCCGTATCGGCCGTTCGAAGACCGTGCGGAGGGCCACTCGCCCCACCTCGGGCAGCAGACCGCCGGTGACCTGGAAGTTCTTGAAGGCGATGCGGTTGCCGGACAGTACCGAGACGGTCGCCGCCACGGTGACGTCGGCGCCGGGGGCGAGCCGCACCGTCGCACGGACCTGGTCGGGGCGGGTGCCCCGGGAGATCTCCGGTCCGAGGGCGTCGGACACGTCCGGGTAGGACAGCAGGGCGGTCGCCTCCGCCGAGCGGGCCAGCGCCTCCTTGTCGTCGTCGGACTTCCTCAACCCGGCGAGGCGGAGCGAGAGTTGACTCACCGGGAGCGGCCCGGTGGTGTCGCTCGCCGGTATGTCGTGCGCGGTGATGTCCACCTGCCGCAAAGTGCCGGCGGCCAGTTGGGTCAGGACGGGGAAGCCCCGGACATGGACCTCCGGCACCGAGGGTGTGTGCATGCCCTCCTGGAACGCCCTGGCCGTACGGGACTCGACCCGCGCAGTGGCGAAGCGGTCGACGGCGACGGGAACGACGAGCAGCGCGACCAGCGCGCCGACCGCGATGACTACCGGGCGCCGGTTCCTGCGCGGCGGGCGCGTGTCGTCGGGCTCGTACGCCCCGTACGTGTAGTCGGCGTAGTCATACGGGTGTTGCTGCATGAGGTCTCCGTAAGTTGTTAGTCGGCCCGGGAGGGCCGGGTGTGGCTGATGTGGTCTTGCCAGTCGTGGCTTCGAAGGAGTGGCCGCCCGGTTCTCCGGGGCGCCCTGGCTGCTAATACGAAAATCCCCTGTCTGTGCAGGTCAGGTGTGTTCATGTGGCCTCC
>NZ_JALJRY010000035.1:0-4912 GCF_024519455.1 Streptomyces sp. STR69
GACGACAAGCTGTCCGAGGCCGCGATGGAAGACCGCAAGCGCGAGGGGTACTTCTGACCATGAGCACGACCACCATCGACACGCTGCGGTTCGCGACGGCCGGTTCGGTCGACGACGGCAAGTCCACGCTCGTAGGACGGCTGTTGCACGACTCCAAGTCGGTCCTCACCGACCAACTCGAAGCCGTACAAAGGGTGTCGGCCGACCGCGGCCAGGACGCGCCCGACCTCGCACTGCTCACCGACGGCCTGCGCGCCGAGCGCGAGCAGGGCATCACCATCGACGTGGCGTACCGCTACTTCGCCACGCCCCGAAGGCGGTTCATCCTCGCCGACACCCCGGGACATGTGCAGTACACCCGCAACATGGTGACGGGTGCCTCCACCGCCGAGCTGGCGATCGTCCTGGTCGACGCGCGCAACGGTGTCGTGGAACAGACCGTGCGGCATGCCGCCGTGGCCGCGCTGTTGCGGGTGCCGCATGTGGTGCTGGCCGTCAACAAGATGGATCTCGTCGGGTACGAGCAGGCGGTGTTCGAGCGGATCGTCGAGGAATTCGCGTGCCACGCGGCCGAGTTGGGGCTGCCGTCCTTCGCGCCGATCCCGGTCTCGGCGCTCGTCGGCGACAACGTGGTGGACCGTTCGGCGCACATGGACTGGTACGAGGGCCCGGCGCTGCTGGAGTTCCTGGAGAACGTCCCGGTGGGCGCCGACCCGTCGGACGCGCCGGCCCGCTTCCCCGTGCAGTATGTGATCCGGGACGGTGAAGTCCGCTGGTACGCGGGGCAGTTGGTGTCCGGTTCGCTGCGGGTCGGCGACCGCGTGACGGTTCATCCGTCCGGTGAGGCCTCCGAGATCGCCGGGATCTCCGTGCTCGGCACCGAGGCCGGGGCGGCGTACGCGCCCCAGTCGGTGAGTCTGCGTCTCGCCGACCAGCGGGACGTGTCGCGCGGCGACATGATCACGGCCGGGGTCGACGCGCCCGTGCTCACCCAGGACGTCCGGGCCGCCGTCTGTCATCTGGCCGACCGGCCGCTGCGGGTCGGCGACCGGGTGCTGCTGCGGCACACGACGCGGACGGTGAAGGCACTCGTCAAGGACCTCGGCGGCGCCACCGCGCTGCTCGCGAACGACCTGGGCCGGATCACCCTGCGCACCGCCGAGCCGCTCGCGCTCGACGACTACGCGGTCTCCCGCCGCACGGGCGCGTTCCTGGTGATCGACCCGGCGGACGGCGCCACGCTCACGGCGGGCATGGCCGACCTGGGCTGATCCCCTCTCGCCGACAACGCCCTCGGGCCCCGTTTCGAACGGGGCCCGAGGGCGTTCTTGTCACGAGATGTCAATAGCGCGGTAACAAGGGGAGCTGTCGTGCGAGAGAGGGCGTTGAACCGGGTATGCCGCTCGGTACCGGGACGAAGGTCCCGTACGGCGCCCGCCGAGAGACCCTGACAAAGGGCGCCGTACCATTCATATAGTTGAAAGCAGGACAGCCTGCTCCATGAACGGACCCGCCTTGCAAGAACGCCCCTCCGCCTCCGCCTCCTGGCGCATCGCACTGCCGCACACCGCCGCGGCCGTGCCGGTGGCCCGCGCACTGGTCCGTACGGCTCTGTCCGAGGTCCAGCACACGGCCGACAGCGACACCGCGGAGCTGCTGACGGCGGAGCTGGTCGCGAACGCGGTGGAGCACACCGCCGGTGACGCCCCCATAGAGCTCGTGGTCGAGCTGCTGCCCTCCGGCTGCCGGGTCGAGGTGCACGACCCCGACCCGGAACCGCCCGCGACCCTGACCAAGCCCGCCGAGGAGGAGCCCGACCCCTGGCAGGAGCACGGGCGCGGCCTGCTGCTGATCCGCGCGCTCAGCTCGTCGTGCGGCCACCGCCCCACCGAGTCGGGCAAGGCGGTGTGGTTCCGGCTGCCCGTCGTACCGGCCCAGTGGCGTCCGGCGGGATAGCCGGCGGGCGTTTCAAGGACTGATCAGGCCAGGGTCGCCACCAGGATCGCCTTGATCGTGTGCAGCCGGTTCTCCGCCTGGTCGAAGACGACCGAGTAGGCCGACTCGAAGACCTCGTCCGTGACCTCCAGCGAGTCCAGGCCGTGGGTCTCGTATATCTCGCGGCCGACCTTGGTGCCGAGGTCGTGGAAGGCCGGCAGACAGTGCAGGAACTTGACGTCCGGATTGCCGGTGGCCCGCAGGACGTCCATGGTCACGGCGTACGGCGCGAGGGCCGCGATCCGCTCGTCCCAGACCTGCTTGGGCTCGCCCATGGAGACCCACACGTCGGTGACGACGAAATCGGCGCCCGCGACACCGTCCTCGACCCCCTCGGTGAGCGTGATGCGCGCACCGCTCCGCTCGGCGAGCGCGCGGGCGGCCGTGACGATCTCCTCCGCGGGCCAGTACGACTTCGGGGCGACGATCCGTACGTCCATGCCGAGCAGCGCGCCGGTGACCAGGTAGGAGTTGCCCATGTTGAAGCGGGCGTCGCCGAGGTAGGCGAAGGCGATCTCCTTCACCGGCCTGTCGCTGTGCTCGGTCATGGTGAGCACGTCGGCGAGCATCTGGGTGGGGTGCCAGTCGTCGGTGAGCCCGTTGTAGACCGGCACGCCCGCGTACGCGCCCAGTTCTTCCACGGCATCCTGGCTGTCCCCGCGATACTCGATGGCGTCGAACATCCGGCCGAGCACCCGCGCGGTGTCCTTCACGGACTCCTTGTGCCCGATCTGCGAGCCCGACGGGTCGAGGTAGGTCGTCGAGGCGCCCTGGTCGGCCGCGGCGACCTCGAACGCGCAGCGGGTGCGCGTCGAGGTCTTCTCGAAGATCAGCGCGATGTTCTTCCCCGACAGGTACCGCGTCTCGCCCCCGGCCTTCTTGGCGGCCTTCAGCTCGGCGGCCAGCTCGATCAGGCCGCGGAATTCTTCCTCGGAGAAGTCCAGCTCCTTGAGGAAGTGGCGGCCGGCGAGGGCGGTCGGGACTGTCGCCATGGGGGCGCTCCAACGGTGCAGGTACAAGGACTTTTGGAATTCTATACGACTCCTAGCATTTCTATACGGCGACCCGTCCCCGGTCCGGCTACACGGCGTCCCGCTCGACCGGGCAGCTCATGCAGCGCGGTCCGCCCCGGCCCCGGCCCAGTTCGCTGCCCGGGATCTCGATCACCTCGATGCCCTGCTTGCGCAGAAACGTGTTGGTGGTGGCGTTTCTCTCATAGGCGACGACGACGCCCGGCTCGACGGCGAGGACGTTGCAGCCGTCGTCCCACTGCTCGCGTGCGGCAGCGTGCACGTCCTGGGTGGCGGTCAGGACACGGATCCCGTCCAGCCCGAGGGCGGCGGCGATCGCACGGTGCATGTGCTCCGGCGGATGGTCGGTGACCTTCAACTCCTTGTCGCCGACGCCCGGTTCGATGGTGTACGACCGCAGCATGCCGAGTCCGGCGTACTGGGTGAAGGTGTCGCCGTCGACCATCGTCATCACCGTGTCGAGGTGCATGAAGGCGCGCTGCTTGGGGATGTCGAGCGCCACGATCGTCCGTGCCGAGCCCTCGGCGAACAGCTTGTGCGCGAGCATCTCGACGGCCTGCGGGGTGGTGCGCTCGCTCATGCCGATGAGCACCGCGCCGTTGCCGATGACGAGTACGTCCCCGCCCTCGATGGTGGACGGGTAGTCGGCCTGCCCCTCGGACCAGACGTGGAACTTCTCGGTGCGGAAGAGCGGGTGGTGCCGGTAGATCGCCTCGAAGTGGACGGTCTCGCGCTGCCGGGCCGGCCAGCGCATGGCGTTGACGGAGACGCCGTCGTAGATCCAGGCGGACGTGTCGCGGGTGAAGAGGTGGTTGGGGAGGGGGGCGAGGAGGAAGTCGTCGAGGTCCATGACGTGGAAGCGGACGGAGGTCGGCTCCGCGTGGGCCTCCAGGAACTCGCGCTTGGTCATGCCGCCGACCAGCGCCTCGGCCAGTTCGGGGGCGGGCAGCGCCTCGAAGGCGGCACGGAGGTGGTCGGTGGCGAGGGGGCCGTACTCCTTCTCGTCGAAGACCCGGTCCAGGACCAGCGACCGGGCCGCCGGGATCGCCAGGGCCTCGGCGAGCAGGTCGCCGAACAGGTGGACCGCGACGCCGCGGTCGCGCAGCACGTCCGCGAAGCCGTCGTGTTCGGCGCGCGCCCGGCGCACCCAGAGCACGTCGTCGAAGAGGAGGGCGTCCTTGTTGCTGGGGGTGAGCCTTTTGAGCTCAAGATCCGGCCGGTGCAGGATGACGCGGCGCAGCCGCCCGGTCTCGGAGTCGACATGGAGTGCCATGTCTCCATCCTGACCATCTCCGACCGAGTTCACCCCCTACTTGTCATACCGCCACTTGTTCTCGTCCTCTTGACGACAAGTACGCCGGGCGATTATCGTCTTACTGACGAGATCGATGCGGGATCTCACGGGATCTTCTGACCGGATCTGAGGGACTCTGATGGCCGACATCACCCGGCGCCTGGGCTGGCGCCACCTGCGCGGGGCTCCGACGGCGCACATCCGCCACCACCGCTCGGGCAAGTTGCTGCACGACGGGCCCGGACTCAGCTTCTGGTTCCGCGCGTTGACCGCCGCACTCTCCGAAGTGCCGGTCGACGACCGGGAGTTGGCCATGACCTTCCATGCCCGTACGTCCGACTTCCAGGACGTGGCGGTCCAGGCGACCGTCACCTACCGCATCAGCGACCCGGCCCTCGCCTCCGCACGGCTCGACTTCTCGGTCGACCCGGACACCGGCGTGTGGCGAGGCGCGCCCCTTGAGCAGTTGGGCACCCTCCTCACCGAGACGGCCCAGCAGCACGCGCTGGCCGTGCTCGCCCGGACAACTCTCTCGTCCGCGCTGGTCGACGGGGTGACGGCGGTACGGGAGCGGATCGCGGCGGGGCTCGGC
>NZ_JALJRY010000035.1:4919-111045 GCF_024519455.1 Streptomyces sp. STR69
GAAAGGCCCGCCTCCCCGCCACCGGTATCGAGGTGGTCGCCGTCCGCGTGATGGCGCTGCGGCCCGAGCCCGAGGTGGAGCGGGCGCTGCGCACCCCGGCCCGCGAGCAGATCCAGCAGGAGGCGGACCGGGCCACCTACGAGCGGCGGGCGGTGGCCGTCGAGCGCGAACGGGCGATCGCCGAGAACGAACTCGACAGCCAGATCGAACTCGCCCGCCGCGAGGAGCAGTTGGTCGACCAGCGCGGCACGAACGCCCGCCGCGAGGCCGAGGAGCACGCGGCGGCCGACGGGGTCCGCGCGGAGGCGGAGGCGACCCGTACGGTACGGCTCTCGGAGGCCGAGGCCACCCGGACGGTACGGCTCGCCGACGCCGAGGCGGCGCGTTCCGTACGGCTCGCCCGTGCCGAGGCCGAGGGCTCGCGCGAGGTGGGCGACGCGCGGGCGTATGCCCAGGCCGCCTGGCTGCGGGTGCACGCCGATGTCGACGTCGCCACGCTGAACGCGCTCACCGGGACGCGGCTCGCGGAGAACCTGCCGAACATCGACAGCGTCACGATCTCGCCGGACGTGCTGACGGGGCTGCTCGCCCGGCTCGGTGCCGGTGGTGGCGGGGCCGGCGCGTGAGTCTCGCACCGCGGGTCGTCCTCGTCCACCGGACCACGGAGTACGAGGAGTTGGTGGCCCGGCACGGGACGCACGGCCAGGCCGCGTACTTCCTGCGGTCGCGCGGCCGGGACATCGAGGAGGTCGCCGAACGGCACCGCCGGACCAGGCGGGCACTGGCCGAGGTCTCCTCGGCGGTACCGCTGACATGGCGTCAGACGCAGGTCGAACGGGCCGACTTGGACCGATTCCTGTTCGCGCCGGAGGACGTGGTGGTCGTGGTCGGGCAGGACGGGCTGGTCGCGAACGTCGCCAAGTACCTCACCGGGCAACCGGTGTTGGGCTTCGACACGGATCCCGGGCGCAACCCGGGTGTCCTGGTACGGCACCGGCCGTCGGACGCCGGCGTCCTGCTGGCCTCCGCCCTCGCGGCCGGCACGGGGGTGGACGAACTCACCATGGTCGAGGCCGTCGCCGACGACACGCAGCGGCTGGTCGCGCTCAACGAGATCTATCTGGGAGCCGTCGGTCATCAGACGGCCAGATACCGCCTGGGTCTGGAGGGCGACGGGGGTGTCGTCGAGGCCCAGGCGTCCTCCGGGGTGCTCGTGGGAACGGGCACCGGGGCCACGGGGTGGCTCCGGTCGGTGTGGCAGGAGCGGGGCAGTGCGCTGTCCCTGCCACACCCCTCGGAGGACCGGCTGGTGTGGTTCGTACGGGAGGCGTGGCCTTCGCCGGTGACGGGGACGTCCCTCGTCGCCGGTGAGCTGAGTGGTTCGGCGGGGTTGCAACTCACCGTTGAGTCCGAGGAGTTGGTTGTGTTCGGGGATGGGATGGAGGGGGATGCGGTGGGGTTGACCTGGGGGCAGGGGGTGCGGGTGGGGGTTTGTGGGGAACGGTTGCGGTTGGTGGGCTGAAAAACAATTTCCCGCCCACCCACCCGACTCGGACGCTTTGAAGGTTGACTTGTTGGCCGACCGTAAACAGGTGGGTGGGTGGGAAGCGGGGGTCTGGGGGCGGAGCCCCCAGGGACGCCTGCCCCCGCCTGCCCGTACCGTCACAGACGTGGGTCCACCGGCTCCGACTCCAGCGCCAGCACCGCGAACACCGCCTCGTGGACACGCCACAGCGGCTCCCCCTCCGCCAGCCTGTCGAGGGCCTCCAGACCGAGCGCGTACTCCCTGATCGCGAGTGAGCGCTTGTGGTTCAGGAAACGGCCGCGCAGGCGGGCGAGGTTGTCGGGGCGCGTGTACTCCGGGCCGTAGATGATCCGCAGGTATTCGCGGCCACGGCACTTGATGCCCGGCTGGACCAGTCGGCCCGTCTCGCCGCGCACCACCGCGCCCACCGGCTTGACGACCATGCCCTCGCCGCCCCGGCCCGTCATCTCCAGCCACCAGTCGACGCCCGCCCGGATCGACTCCGGGTCGCCGGTGTCGACGTACAGGCGGCGGGTGGTCTGCAGCAGGCCGGTGCTGTCGTGCTCCACCAGCCGGTCCAGCAGGGCGAGTTGTTCGTCGTGCGGGAGTGCGGCGAGGCTGCGGCCCTGGACCGCGAGGAGCTGGAACGGGGCCAGGCGGACACCGTCGAGGCCGTCCGTGGTCCAGCAGTAGCGCCGGTACGCGTCGGTGAACGCCGAGGCGTCGATGGCCCGTTCGCGCTGCCGGGACAACAGGTCGGCCACGTCGACTCCACGGCCCGCCGCCCCCTCCAGCGCGGCCAGTGCACCCGGGAACACCGCTCCCGCCGCCGCGCCGACCGCCGCGTACTGACCGCGCAGCAGCCCGGACGCCTTCAGCGACCACGGCATCAACTCCGCGTCCAGCAGCAGCCAGTCCGTCTCCAGATCCGACCAGAGGCCCGACTCGTCCAGCGCCGTGCGCAGTCGGCCGAGGATCTCCTCGGTCACCGCCGCGTCGTCGAAGAACGGGCGGCCGGTGCGCGTGTACAACGACCCCGTCGAACCGCCCTCCACGCCGAAGCGCTTCGCCGCCGTCTCCGCGTCCCGGCACACCAGCGCCACCGCCCGCGAACCCATGTGCTTCTCCTCGCACACGACCCGCGCGACCCCGTCCTGCGCATACTGCGCGAACGCCTCGGCCGGGTGCTCCAGGTAGCCGTCCACATGCGAGGTCGCCGTGGGAGCCATCGTCGGCGGCAGGTACGGCAGCAGGCGCGGGTCGACCGCGAAGCGGCTCATGACCTCCAGGGCCGCCGCCGCGTTCTCCTCACGGACCGACACCCGGCCGGCATGCCGGGTCTCCACCACCCGGCGGCCGTGCACGTCCGCCAGGTCGAGCGGGCGTCCGTCGTGGCCGCCGGGTGCCTCGGTGAGCAGCGGGCGGGTCGGCTCGTACCAGACCTGCTCGGCCGGTACGTCGACCAGCTCCCGCTCCGGCCAGCGCAGCGCGGTCAGCTTGCCGCCGAAGACCGCGCCCGTGTCGAGGCAGATGGTGTTGTTGAGCCAGGTGGCCTCGGGGACCGGGGTGTGGCCGTAGACGACGGCCGCGCGGCCCCGGTAGTCCTCGGCCCACGGATAGCGCACGGGCAGGCCGAACTCGTCGGTCTCGCCGGTGGTGTCGCCGTACAGCGCGTGCGAGCGGACCCGGCCGGAGGTGCGGCCGTGGTACTTCTCGGGCAGGCCCGCGTGGCAGACCACGAGCCGGCCGCCGTCGAGGACGTAGTGGCTGACGAGTCCGTCGATGAACTCCCTCACCTGGGAACGGAATTCGTCGGTCTCCTCCTCCATCTGCTCGATCGTCTCCGCCAGGCCGTGGGTGTGCTGGACCTTGCGGCCCTTGAGATAACGGCCGTACTTGTTCTCGTGGTTGCCCGGTACGCACAGCGCGTTGCCCGACCCGACCATGGTCATCACGCGGCGCAGCACGCCGGGCGAGTCGGGGCCGCGGTCGACGAGGTCGCCGACGAAGACGGCCGTGCGGCCCGCCGGGTGGACGCCGTCGTCGTAGCCCAACTTGCCGAGCAGGGTCTCCAGTTCGGCGGCGCAGCCGTGGATGTCGCCGATGATGTCGAAGGGGCCGGTGAGGTGGGTCAGGTCGTTGAAGCGCTTCTCGGTGACGACCGTGGCGTGGTCGATCTCCTCGACGCCCCGCAGGACGTGCACCTTGCGGAAGCCCTCGCGCTCCAACCCCCGCAGGGAACGGCGGAGTTCGCGGGTGTGACGGGTGATCACGCGGCGCGGCATGTCGGCCCGGTCGGCGCGGGCGGCGTTGCGCTGGACGCACACCTCCTCCGGTACGTCGAGCACGATGGCGATGGGCAGGACGTCGTACTGCTTTGCCAGGTCGATCAGTTGGCGTCGGCTGTCCTGCTGCACGCTGGTCGCGTCGACGACCGTGCGGCGGCCGGCGGCGAGGCGCTTGCCGGCGATGTAGTGCAGGACGTCGAAGGCGTCCCGGCTGGCGCTCTGGTCGTTCTCGTCGTCGGCGACCAGGCCCCGGCAGAAGTCCGAGGAGATGATCTCGGTCGGCTTGAAGTGGCGGTGCGCGAAGGTGGACTTGCCGGAGCCGGAGGCGCCGATCAGCACCACGAGGGAGAGGTCGGTGACGGGCAGGACCCGCCCCTTGTTCTGCGTCTCGGTCATGCCGCCTTCGCCTCCTTCGTGGTCGTCTGCTTGGCCGTGCTCATGGAAAAGACCGCCATCTGGGTGGGCGGTCCCACCTCGGGGTCGTCGGGTCCTACCGGTACGAACTCGACGTCGTAGCCGTGCCGTTGGGCGACCTTCGCCGCCCACTCCGCGAACTCGGCGCGGGTCCACTCGAAGCGGTGGTCGCCGTGCCGGACGTGTCCGGCGGGGAGGGTTTCCCAGCGGACGTTGTACTCGACGTTCGGGGTCGTCACGAGGACCGTCCTCGGGCGGGCGGCGCCGAACACCGCGTACTCCAGCGCCGGCAGCCGGGGCAGGTCGAGGTGCTCGACGACCTCGCTGAGCACGGCGGCGTCGTAACCCTTGAGGCGGTTGTCGGTGTAGGCGAGCGAGCTCTGGAAGAGCTGGACGCGCGAGGACTGCCGCTCCCCCATGCGGTCGAGCTTGAGGCGGCGGGCGGCGATGGTGAGCGCGCGCATCGACACGTCGACGCCGACGATCTCCGTGAA
Organism: Streptomyces sp. STR69; assembly: GCF_024519455.1. Taxonomy (GTDB): domain Bacteria; phylum Actinomycetota; class Actinomycetes; order Streptomycetales; family Streptomycetaceae; genus Streptomyces. The sequence goes on from NZ_JALJRY010000035.1 coordinate 9,641, forward strand.
CCGGGTGTCCTTGAGCAGCGTCTGCACCAACTGGCCCTGTCCGCAGCCGAGATCGAGCACGCGGGCGGCGCCGGACGCCTTGAGCGCCTCGACGATCGCGTCCCGGCGCTGCACGGCGAGGGGCGTCGGCTTCTCCTCCGTCTCCGTCTCCGGCTCGACGGCGTTGTCGATCTCCTCGACCTCGCTGTCGTCGGCCTCGGCGAGCCGCACCAGTTCCAGTCGCTCCATGGCCTCCCGGGTCAGGGACCAACGGCGGGACAGATAGCGGCTGGTGATGAGCTTCTGCTCCGGGTGCGCGGGCAGCCAGCCCTCGCCGGCCCGCAGCAGTTTGTCGACCTCGTCGGGGGCCACCCAGTAGTGCTTGGCGTCATCGAGGACCGGGAGCAGGACGTACAGGTGGCGCAGCGCCTCGGCGAGGGTCAGCGTCTCCGATTCCAGTACGAGGCTCACGTACCGCGAGTCGCCCCACTCGGGGAACTCGGCGTCCAGTGCGACCGGTTGGGCGGTGACCGTCCAGCCGAGGGGCGCGAAGAGCTTCTGTACGAGGTCGGTTCCGCCTCTGGCGGGCAGTGCGGGTACCTCGATGCGCAGCGGCAGCGGCCGGGCCGCGCGCTCGGGGCGGGCGTTGCACACGCCGCGCATGGCGCTGGAGAAGACCGCGCTGAGTGCGACGGCGAGCAGTGAAGAGGCCGCGTACGGACGGTCGTTGACGTACTGCGCGAGTGCAGCGTCGGGCGCGCCGCCGCGTCCCTTGCCCTTGCCGCGCCGGACCAGTGCCACCGCGTCGACCTCCAGCAACAGCGCCGCCGTGCAGCGCTGCGCATCCGCCTCGGGGTAGAGGACGTACGCCTTGCCGTAGGACGTGGAGAACGCCTGCGCCTTCTCGGGATGCTTGTGCAGCAGGAACCCGAGGTCGGTGGCGGGGAGTTCGGGGGTGCCGGTGGTACTGATGGTCAGGAACATGCGGAGGACCTCTCCGACGGGTGGATGAGTGCGGTGCCGTACGTGCGGAAGCCCCCGGGGGTCGGTGATCCCGGGGGCTCGGCAGGACGACCGTCCCACCTTCGCACAGGGCGGGCGAGCTGCGCCTTCGGTTATCGCGCGGGGTTCCCGGCCAGGCGTTCCACCGTCGTGACCGTCTGGTCGAGGATCGTGTCGAAGAGGCGGGCGTGTGCGGCGGGGAGGTCGGCGAGGAGGCGGCGGAGGGCGTCCGCCGTGGGGTCGGGGGCGTCGTCGAGGAGGGCCGTCATCTCCTCGTCGGGTCTGCGGTAGCCCTCGTAGACGGCGTTGCCGAGCAGCGTCGAGGAGATGAGGGTGACGGCGAGGGCCAGGTCCTCGGCGGAGAGGCCGGCCGGGAGGAGGATCTCGCGCAGGCGGGTCAGGCCGGGGGTCCAGGCGGGGTGCCGGGTCGTCGTCATGTACGGCATGAGCTGCGGGTAGGGGCGGAGGTTGGCCTGCCCGGCGCGCATCCAGGCACGGAGCCGGTCGGGCCAGGGGCCCTCGGGGATGGGGTCGCGCCGCATGGCCTCCAGGACGTGGTCGGCGGCGGCCTGGAGGAGGGCGTCGCGGTCCGGGAAGTAGCGGTAGAGGGCCATGGGGGCGGCGCCGACGACGTCGGCGACCCGTTTGATGGTGAGGGACACGGCCGGTTCGGCGAGCAGTACCTCGACCGCGCCGTCGACGATCCGCTCCCGTGACAGCCGGGGCGGGCGCCCCCTGCCCCGGCGGCCGGAACCCGTCGCCACCTGCGTCATCCGCCGCACCTCTCCGTCCGCGACAACCGTGCCCGGACAGGGGAAGGCTACCGCTCCGGCCCTTCCCGATCCCGCCTCCGGCTATTTTGCGTATGCCATACGAAAAACATGCCAGACTCGTTTCGTTCGGCCCCCTGTCGCGCGCATCAGCCGGAGGCTTCGCCATGTCCGCGTCCACCGTCCCCACCCGTCGAGGGATCCGGGCCCTCGCGCTCCGGCGCCGTGGTCTGGGTCCTGGCCCTCGGCGGGATCACCGTCTCGCTGATGCAGACGCTGATCATCCCGATCGTGCCCGAACTCCCGAAGCTGCTGAACTCCTCGCCGTCCGACGCCACTTGGGCGATCACCGCGACCCTGCTCGCCGGTGCCGTCGCCAACCCGGTGGTGGGGCGGCTCGGGGACATGTACGGCAAGCGGCGGATGCTGCTCCTCAACCTCGTTCTGCTGATAGTGGGTTCGGTGGTCGGCGCGCTCAGCGACTCGCTCGCCCCGATGATCGTCGGGCGAGCGCTCCAGGGCTTCTCGATGGCGGTCATCCCGCTCGGCATCAGCATCATGCGCGACGAACTCCCGCCGGAGCGGCTGGGATCGGCGACCGCGCTGATGAGTGCGTCGCTGGGGGTGGGCGGTGCGCTGGGGCTGCCGACGGCCGCGTTCATCGCCGAAAAGGCGGACTGGCACGTGCTGTTCTGGACGGCGGCGGTGCTCGGTGCCGTCGTGACCGCGCTCGTCGTGGCGCTCGTACCGGAGTCGGCGGTGCGCAGCGGAGGCCGGTTCGACGTCGTGGGCGGCGTCGGGATGTCGATCGGTCTGGTGTGTCTGCTGCTCGCCGTCTCCAAGGGGGCGGACTGGGGTTGGGGCAGCGGGACGACGACGGGTCTGTTCGTCGTGGCCGTCGCCGTGCTCCTGGTGTGGGGCTGGTGGGAGTTGCGCACCGACCGGCCGCTGGTCGATCTGCGGACCAGCGCGCGACGTCAGGTGCTGCTGACCAACCTCGCGTCCGTGGTGTTCGGCTTCGCCATGTTCGCGATGTCGCTGGCCGTGCCGCAACTGCTCCAGCTGCCCACGCTCACCGGCTACGGCCTCGGCCAGACCGTGCTGGCGGCGGGTCTCACGCTCGGCCCCTCCGGTCTGGTGATGATGGCCACGGCGCCGCTGTCCGCCCGGATCTCGGCGGCGGCCGGGCCCAAGGTCACCCTCATGCTGGGCGCGTTCGTCGTGGCCGCCGGTTACGGCCTCGGCGTCGTCATGCTGGCCACGGTCTGGCAGGTCGTCGTGGTGTGCTGTGTGATCTCCGCCGGGGTCGGTTTCGCGTACGGCGCGATGCCCGCGCTGATCATGGGGGCGGTGCCGCTGTCCGAGACGGCCGCCGCGAACAGCCTCAACAGCCTGATGCGGTCCATCGGTACGTCCGCCTCCAGCGCCGTCGCCGGAGTCGTACTGGCGCACATGACGACGACGTTCGGCTCGCTGACGGTCCCCTCCCACAACGCTTTCCGCGTGATCATGGGCATCGGTTCGGCGGCGGCCCTGGCGGCCCTGGCACTGGCCGCGTTCCTCCCGGGCCGACGACCGGCCGTCGACGCGGGGGTGCCGGCGGCGGCCTCCGCCGGGGCGGGGGTGGGGTAGGGGTTCCGAAAAAGTGTGTCACTTTCCCCTGAAAGTGACACACTTTTTCGGAGAGGGTCCCGGGGCCCGGCGCCCTCGCGGTGCTACGACAGCTGCGACTGCACCTGGGACGAGATCAGCTCCAGGTGGTCCAGGTCGTCGAGGTCGAGGATCTGGAGGTAGATGCGCCGGGAGCCGGTCTCGGCGTAGCGGCCGATCCTGTCGACGACCTCGGACGGGGAACCCGCCAGGCCGTTGGCCTTGAGTTCGTCGACCTCGCGGCCGATCACTGCGGCGCGGCGGGCGACCTCCTGGTCGTCCTTGCCGACGCAGACGACGAGGGCGTTGGAGTAGACGAGGTCGTCGGCCTTGCGGCCGGCCGCCTCGGCGGCGGCGCGGACCCGGCCGAACTGCAGCTCACTGTCCTCGATCGAGGCGAACGGCATGTTGAACTCGTCGGCGTACTGAGCGGCCAGCTTCGGGGTACGGCTCGCGCCGTGGCCGCCGATCAGCACGGGGATCCTGGTCTGCGCGGGCTTGGGCAGCGCGGGCGAGTCGGTCAGGTCGTAGTACGTGCCGTGGAAGTCGAAGGTGTCTCCGGGCTTGGTCTCCCACAGCCCGGTGACGATGGCCAGCTGCTCCTCCAGGCGGGCGAACTTCTCCTTCGGGAAGGGGATGCCGTACGCCTTGTGCTCCTGCTCGAACCAGCCCGCGCCCAGGCCGAGTTCGACCCGGCCGCCAGACATCTGGTCGACCTGCGCGACCTGGATGGCGAGGACGCCGGGGAGGCGGAAGGTGCCGGCCGTCATCAGGGTGCCGAGGCGTATGCGCCTGGTCTCGCGGGCGAGGGCGGCGAGGGTGAGCCAGGCGTCGGTGGGACCGGGGAGACCGTCGCCGGAACCCATGCTCAGAAAATGATCAGAGCGGAAAAAGGCGTCGAAGCCGAGGTCCTCGGTGGCCTTGGCCACGGCGAGCAAGGTGTCGTAGGTGGCCCCCTGCTGGGGCTCGGTGAAGATGCGAAGATCCATGCCTCCATCCTGCACGTCGGCCCACCGGTCAACCCCACCGGTCCCTCCGGCCCCACTCTTGCCCGGTCGGGTGAAATTGCGTCAACCGTGCGCACGGGGACTGCCCGTGCCAGTGACCCGCCCCGGTGATGATCGTTGGCTCGGGCGGAGCCGGACCGCCCGGATTCCCGCACCGGCAAGGCGACGTCGGGGCGTCACCCGCATCGGCCTCCGCTCTCGGAGGCCACGGGCCGAGGAGGCCGTCATGTCCGAAGAAGCCGTGCCGCAGCAGGGCGGGCCTGCACAACCGAAGGGGTTGTTGCAGCAGATGGAAGAGCTGATGGCGTCACTGAACGCGGACCTGTCCGCCCTCGACGCGGATCTGCAGTCGGCCGGAAGCACGGGGTCGGTGTCCGCCGAGGAGGGCGGCGCGACCGCCTGACGCTTCTGCGGCGCCGGAGGCGGACGTCTCGGTCACCCCGCCTCCCGCTCCGGTACCTCCGCCCGCTCCCGGTCCGCCAGTCTTCGCAGCATCTCCAGGACCCGGTCCCGCGACTCGTCCGCCGCGTCGATCGCCTCCATGCACTGCCAGTACGTGCCCTCGTCGTCCGCCGCGCAGGCGATGCCGACCAGGGCGATACCGACCTCGCCGAGCAGGCCGCCGAGGCAGAGGAGCGCGAGGCGCGCGTCGCCCAACTCCGTGAGCTGCGCCGCCCGTAGGTCCTCGACGGCGAGCACCGGGGTGTCCAGGACTCCGCAGCCCCGGCCCGCCAGCTCCGTCAACCCCAGCGCCTCACCGCGCAGTTCGGGCGGGCCGAAGACCGCGAGGCGGCTGCCGATCGCCTGGGCGAGGGCCTGCGCCTGCCACACCTCCGTCATGGTCTGCGGCACGTCGCCGCTTCCGGCCAGGGCGCGCCTGCTCGTCACGATGAGCCGCATCGCGTCCATGTGCTGCCCCCGTCATATCCCGACGTGCCGGTCGCACGTCCGCCCGAACTCCCTTGTCCACTACCCAGAGTGAGAGTCCCTGAGACGAAAAGCCAGAGGAAGGCGGAAATCTGTGGACAACAAATCGGTTGCGGACAGATGAATGACTCCGGAGAGTGAAAATGGACGCGCCCGCTCCCCCAACTTGTCCATTACGGCCGGGGAAACCTGTCCTCGTTCCGGTCGATCTTCGCCTCCAGCGCGGCGAGCGGGTCGATGCCGAGCACCTCGCACAGCTGCAGCAGGTAGGCGAGCACATCGGCGACTTCGTCCCGCACCCGGTGCGCGCTGTCCGGGTCGTCCATGACCCGCGCGGACTCCTCGGGGGTCAACCACTGGAAGATCTCGACCAGTTCGGAGGCCTCCACGCTGAGCGCGGCGACGAGGTTCTTGGGGGTGTGGTACGGCTGCCAGTTCCTGGCGGCGGCGAACTCGGCCAGTCTGCGCTGCAGTTTCGCCACGTCGAGATGTTCTGTCACGGCTCCAGGTGTACCACCGTGACCCCCTCGATCCGGTCGGCCCAGGACGCGTCGCTCACCGCACCGACCAGCCGGATGTGCCCGCGCTCGCACATCCGGGCGGCGAGCCGCAGCAGTTCGGCCCGTTGCCGTACGTCCAGTCCGCGGTCGAGGCCGTCGGCGAGGACGGTGAGGGTCTGCATCGCGGCCGGGACCTCGCCCGGCGGGTCGACCTCCAGGACCCCGGGGCCGGTGAGGAGCACCAACGCGAGGGCCGCGTAACGGAGTTCACCGTCACCGAGCCGTTCGAAGCCGGTGCGCCCGCGGTCGCCCCGGTCGAGCACGGCCCTGGCCGTGCCGTCGCCCAGGGGTTCCGCGAGCACGTCCGCGACGGTTCCGGCGCAGCCGGTGCGCAGGGCCGCGACGAGTTGCCCGTGCCGTCGCCCGCACTCGCTCCGGGTGCGCCACAGCACGTCGGCGAGGTTGCCGCAGTCGCGCAGCAGCCGTCCGTCGCCGATCGGCACGGGTGCGCGCATCCGCTCGGGCGCCGGATCGCAGGCGAAGACGGAACGCAGGGCAACCACCATCTGCTCGGCGGCGGCGAGGACTTGGCGCTGTCCGTCCGTCTTGCCCGCGACCCGCAACGGCAGCAGCGCGGTGCCGAGCCGGTCGTCGGGCAGCGGGGCGCGGGTGACCGGTGACGAACCCGCCGTGTGCCAGGCGGCCTGTACCGAGCGGCGGGCGGGGTCGCGCAGGGCGGTCTCCAGGAGGACCAGGCCGCCGGACGTCAACCGCTCGCCCACAATGCGCAGTTCGGGATCGGCCTGGACGGCGACGTCGAGCCGTACCGGGCCCTCGGGTCCGTCCGCCGTACAGCCGATGCGGAAGCCGCGCCGGCGCTGGGCGTCGGGCCGGGCCCGGTCCGGGACGCAGGCGACCGGGTCCGGGAACACCTCCCCCACCTCGCCTCCGCCGCCGAGCCGCGCGAGTGCCTCGTACGCCCGCAGCGCGCTCGTCTTGCCGCAGCCGCTGGGCCCGGCGAAGAGGGTGAGCGGCCCGAGCGGGAACCCGGCGCCTCGATGCGTGGCGAACGCGGACAGCCGCAGCTCGGTGAGGTGCGGCCGGTCGGGGCAGGACTCGGGGCTCCCGGGGCTCGCCGATGACGGCCGAGTTGAGGCGGCCTGCGGCGACACGCGGGGCTCACACGGCGGAGCGGACTGCGGGGACTGCGGGGACACGGCCATATCCGGACCGTAGGCCTCCGCCGTCAGGCGAACCGTTCCGCCCGGGGGACCTTCCTACGATCGAGCGACGGGCCTCAGGAGTCGCCTCACGCTCCCGGAACCCCCGCCCCCTGCATCAGCCCTCGCACTTCCGTCCCCGGAGGTGTGAGCAGGAACACATTCCGGTCGACGCGGGTCATCCCGCTGGCCAGGCCGAAGACGACGCCCGTGCTGAAGTCGAGCACCCGCTTGGCGACGTCCGTCTCCGCGCCGGTCAGGTCGAGGAGCACCGGTATGCCCGCCATCAGGGTCTCCGCGACCTCGCGGGCGTCCCCGAACACGTTCACCCGGAGGACGACGAAGCGGCGGCGCGGCTCGGTCTCGGCCTCGGGCACGGCCCGGTGGCTCACGGCGGACGGCCAGGCGTCCCGGCCTCGCAGCGGCACTACCTGCGCGAGCCCCTCCCACTGTTCGTCGGTGACATCGTGGCTGTTCACCGGCATGCTCCGTCCTGGGTCGCGCTGGCAGTCTGCATCCGGCAATTGTTGCGCACTGTCACCCGTTCGGCCCACCAGCGACACACTCCGCGACAAGATCGGCCGCATCTCACACCGGCCCCCGGCCGGTTGTGCAGCGCGCGTAACCCCTCATGATCGAGCCGCGTGACATCGGCGTAACGGGCAATTCGTACGGTCTACGGCATGACGACAAGCCTCCGGACGCAGCAGGTACGAACGGTCTGCTCGTACTGCGGTGTGGGCTGCGGCATGCTGCTCGACGTCGGGGCGGGTCCCGACGGCAGGCGTACGGTCCTCAAGGCGTCCGGCGACAAGGCGCACCCGGCGAACGCGGGGCGGCTCTGCACGAAGGGCGCGACCACGGCCGAGATGCTCGCCGCGCCGGGCCGGCTGACCACCGCGCTGGTCCGGGACGACCGGGGCGCGGAGCCACTGCCGGCGCCCGTCGCGGACGCCGTCGCCGAGACCGCGCGCCGGCTGCGGAAGATCGTCGACGAGCACGGGCCGGACGCGGTCGCCTTCTATGTCTCCGGGCAAATGAGCCTGGAGGCGCAGTACTTGGCGAACAAGCTGGCCAAGGGGTTCGTGCGGACCAACCAGATCGAGTCCAACTCCCGGCTGTGCATGGCGAGTGCGGGTGCCGGCTACAAGTCGTCGCTGGGCGCGGACGGGCCGCCGGGTTCGTACGAGGACTTCGAGCGGGCGGACGTGTTCCTGGTCATCGGCTCGAACATGGCCGACTGCCATCCGATTCTCTTCCTGCGGATGATGGAACGGGTCAAGGCGGGCGCCAAGTTGATCGTCGTCGACCCGCGCAGGACCGCGACGGCGGCGAAGGCGGACCTGTTCCTGCAGATCGCGCCGGGCACCGATCTCGCCCTGCTCAACGGCCTGTTGCGGCTGCTGCACGAGAACGGGCACACCGACCCGGAGTTCATCGCCGCGCACACCGAGGGCTGGGAGGCGCTGCCCGGGTTCCTCGCCGACTACGCGCCGGACGCCGTCGCCGCCCTCACCGGACTCGCCGAGGACGACATCCGTACGGCGGCCCGGCTGATCGGCGAGGCGGGCGAGTGGATGAGCTGCTGGACGATGGGGCTCAACCAGTCCACGCACGGCACCTGGAACACCAACGCCCTCGTCAACCTGCATCTCGCGACGGGCGCCATCTGCCGCCCCGGCAGCGGGCCGTTCTCCCTCACCGGCCAGCCGAACGCGATGGGCGGCCGTGAAATGGGCTACATGGGACCGGGGTTGCCCGGCCAGCGGTCCGTACTGGTCGACGCGGAACGGGAGTTCACCGAGGAGGTGTGGGGGCTGCCGCCCGACACCATCCGCGCGGACGGCGTCGGCCGGGGCACCGTCGAGATGTTCCAGAAGATGGCCGACGGCGACATCAAGGCCTGCTGGATCATCTGCACCAACCCGGTCGCCTCCGTCGCCAACCGACGCACCGTCATCGAGGGCCTGGAAGCAGCCGAGTTCGTCGTCACCCAGGACGTCTTCACCGACACCGAGACCAACGCCTACGCCGACGTCGTCCTCCCCGGCGCGCTGTGGACCGAGTCCGAGGGTGTCCTCGTCAACAGCGAGCGCACCCTCACCCTCGCCCGCCCCGTCGTCGACCCGCCCGGCGAGGCCACGGCCGACTGGCGGCTCATCGCGGCCGTCGCCCGCGCGATGGGGTACGAGAAGGGCTTCTCCTACGACAGTGCAGAGGAAGTCTTCGAGGAGATACGGCAGTTCTGGAACCCGGTGACCGGGTGGGATCTGCGCGGGGTGACCTACGAGCGGCTGCGGTCCACGCCGGTGCAGTGGCCGGCGGCTGAGGAGGACGGGCCGGACCGCAATCCCATCCGGTACGTGAGTGGCGGCGAGCTGCGGTTCCCGACCGCCAGTGGGCGAGCGGTGTTTCACGCTCGCCCTCACCTGCCGGCCGCCGAACTGCCCGACGACGACTACCCGTTCGTGCTGAACACGGGGCGCCTTCAGCACCAGTGGCACACGCTGACGAAGACGGGGAAGGTCGCCAAGCTCAACAAGCTGAACCCCGGGCCCTTCGTCGAACTGCATCCGCAGGACGCAAGGGAGTTGGGCATCGCGGAGGGCGATTCGGTGGAGGTCGCGTCGCGACGGGGGCGGGCGGTGCTGCCAGCCGTGGTGACCGACCGGGTGCGGCCGGGGGGTTGCTTCGCGCCGTTCCACTGGAACGACCTCTTCGGCGAGTATCTGAGTGTCAACGCGGTGACGAGCGACGCGGTCGATCCGGTGTCGTTCCAGCCGGAGTTCAAGGTGTGCGCGGTGTCGCTGGCGAAGGTGGCGAGCGCACCACCGGCACAGCCCGAGGTTGTCCTGCCGACCTCCGTGACCCCTTCCGCCGTCACGACGGGCGGGAATCCCTTCGGTCTCGACCCCGCCCCGCCGCCCGTGCTCACCGCGCAGGAACGCGTCTATCTGACCGGCTTCCTCGCGGGCATCGAGTCCGGCGCTCCGGGTGTGCCGACGCTTCCGCCCGACGCGCCCTTCAGCGCCGAGCACGCCTTGTGGGTCAACGGTGTTCTCGCCGGGATGTACTCGCGGTCGACGGCCGCTCCCCCACAGGAACGGCAGCAACAGCCGCGGGCCGGGCGGCAGATCGTCGTCCTGTGGGCCTCGCAGACCGGCAACGCCGAGGAGTTGGCGGCGGCCACCGCGGAGCGTCTTGGCTCGGCCGGACACCGGGCGAGTCTGCTGGGCATGGACCAGGCGGACGCCGGCACGCTTCCGGCCGACGCCGATCTGCTCTTCATCACCAGCACGTTCGGTGACGGTGACGCGCCCGACAACGGCTCCGGCTTCTGGGACACGCTCTCCGGCGAGCAGGCGCCCCGGCTGGACGGAGTGCGGTTCGCGGTGCTGGCCCTGGGCGACTCGTCGTACGACGACTTCTGCGGGCACGGGCGCCGACTGGACGCGCGGCTCGACGAGTTGGGCGGGGTGCGGCTGACCCCGCGCACGGACTGCGAGCCGGACTTCGAGCCGTCGGCGGACGCGTGGCTGGGCCAGGTGATCACCGCGCTGGGCACCGATGCCGAGGCCCCGAAAGCACAGCCCCGTACCCCGAAACACACCCTCACCACCGCCCGTCTCGTGGGCAACCGGCTGCTCAGCCGGCCCGGCGCGGGCAAGGAGGTCCGCCGGTTCACCTTCGACACCAGCGGCACCGACCTGACGTACGAGACCGGTGACGCACTCGGCGTGCGGCCGGTCAACTCCCCCTCCCTGGTGGACGAATGGCTCGCCGTCACCGGCACCGATGCGGGGGCGGTCGTAGACGTGGCGGGTGTTGGCGAGTTCCCTTTCGCCGAAGCACTTCACCGTCAGCTGGACATCACCCGCATCACCCCCGACCTGCTGCGCTTCGTGGCCGAACGGGCCCGGGACGACCGGGAGTTGCGCAAGCTGCTGCGGCCGGACAACAAGGACCGGCTGGCGCAGTGGAGTTGGGGGCGGCAGGCGGTGGACGTGCTCGCCGAGTACCCGGTGAAGGCGGCTGCGGAGGACTGGGCCGGAGTCCTCAAGAAGCTTCAGCCGCGCCTGTATTCGATCTCGTCCAGCCCACTCGTCGACCCGCACAGCGTCTCGCTGACGGTGTCGGTGGTGCGTTACGAGAATCTCAACGGCCGTCCGCGCGGCGGCGTTTGCTCACCGTTCCTGGCCGATGCCGATGCCGAGGCGGGGACCGAGGTGCCGGTGTTCGTGCAACGCGCACCGCACTTCCGGCCGCCCGCCGATCCCGCGACACCGATGGTGATGGTCGGACCCGGCACCGGTGTCGCGCCGTTCGTCGGGTTCCTCCAGGAGCGGCGCGCGCTCGGGCACGCGGCGCCGAACTGGCTGTTCTTCGGTGAACAGCACCGCGGGACGGACTTCTACTACGAGGAGGAACTCACGGAGTTGCTCGACGAGGGCACGCTCGCCCGGCTCGACACCGCCTTCTCCCGCGACCAGCGGGCCAAGGTGTACGTGCAGGACCGGATGCGTGAGCACGGGCCGGAGTTGTGGCACTGGCTGCAGCAGGGCGCCCACTTCTACGTGTGCGGTGACGCCTCGCGGATGGCGAAGGACGTGGACCGTGCGCTGCGTGACATCGCGGTCGCGCACGGCGGTCTCGACGAGGTCGAGGCGGCCTCGTACGTGAAGCAACTGGCGGCGGCGAAACGGTATGTGCGCGATGTTTACTGAATGAACTGATGGCTTCGGTCAGTTGAACAATGACGTTCGCTTTTGCGTCTTTCCCGCCACAAAAGCGGACTTCTTACCGCCCTCACACCCGACTCTTCACGATGCGCGGCACCCCGCTCACCAGGGCCGAATAGCCTCCTATGTCGTGCACTTGGCAGAAACACCTCAGGTGACACCCGGTCGGCGGACACAGTCGGCGGTGTCCGCCCCGGAGCCCCCCGCGCAGTGGCACCGCATCCTCACCCTCCTCGCGGACATCAGTCTGTTCATCGGTGTCCGCCCGGTGTGGACGCAGGCCGCCAGCCACCGGCTCGTCGTGGCGGCGGTCGTCTCCCTGTGCTACGTCTCGATCCTGGTGTGCGGGGTGCTGGCCCTGGTGGTGCGCCGGTCGCGGTCGCTGGCCCGGGTGGATCTCGTCGTCCTGGTGACGGCGGTGCTGCTGACGCTGTCCGCGTGGTCCGTGTTCCACAACGGCGGCGACGAGGCGGTCCTCACCACCCAGGCCGCCAAGGAACTGGTCGCCGGGCACCCGGTCTACGGACAGCCCTGGCCGTGGCTCTTCCACTCCGGCCAGGGGGTCGCGCTGACCCCGACCGTGACCGGCGGCTACGACTACACCTACGGATATCCGCCGCTGGAAACGCTGTTGACGGCGCCCCTGCTGTGGATCGGGCACGGCGGCGCCCCCGCGACGGCCGTCGCCACCGCCGCGCTCATCGCGGGCGCGGTCCTCATGTGGCGGCTGCTGCCCACCCAGTGGCGCTCAGCGGCCACCATCGCATGCCTGGGCCTCGGCCTGCTGCCGACCTACGGCCGGCAGGGCTATCCCGCCGTCCTGGCCATGGCGCTGCTGATCCCGGTGGTGGTCCGCTGGCCCCGGATCGGCAGGGGCGGCCGGCTCGGCCCTGCCGGGATCGCCCAGGCCGCGTGTCTGGGGGCGGCCTGCGCGGCGCAGCAACTCCCCTGGTTCCTCACGCCGTTCCTGCTCGCCGGGATCTACGCCGTACGGCGCGGCGAACTCGGCGCCAGGCAGGCGGCGTTGGTGCTGCTGCGGATCATCGGGGTCGCGCTCACCGTGTGGCTGCTGATCAACACGTACTTCATCGTGCACGAGCCGGGCACCTGGATCGCGGGCATCGCGCTGCCGCTGACCCAGGGCGCGGTGGTGCACGGCCAGGGCCTGGTGGACATCTCGCTGTACTTCACGAACGGCAGCGACCGGCTCGACTGGTACTCCCACGCGAGCATGCTGCTGGCGGCGGGACTGCTCGCCGTGTTCATGCTGTTCGTACGGCGGCTCGGCCCGGCCGCGACCGTCCTGCCCTGGTGCGCCTTCTATTTGGCGACCCGTTCGCAGGACGGCTACTACCTGATGATGACCCCGCTGTGGCTGGCGGCGGCGGTCACCACACCGCTCTCCGAGTTCCGCGACGCGTGGCAGCCGCGCCCCCGGGCGCTGTCCGGCCCGCGCGGCCGCCGGGTCAGGGTCGCGGCGGCCGTGCTGCTGCTCACGCCCGCGCTGGCGAGCGCCGCCGTCGCGGCGACGGGGGCACCGCCGATGAGCATGAAGCTCGCCGGGGTGCGGCGCGCGGCGCCCACCGTCGTGACCCGGCTGACCGTCCAGGTCACCAACTCGTCCGGCAGCGCCCTCTCGCCGCACTACATGCTCACCACGGGTCAGGGCATGAGCAGGTTCTGGTCCCAGGTGGGCGGCCCGACGACACTGCCCGCGCACAGCACGCGGCGCATCGAACTCCAGGCACCCGGGGGGAAGTTCACCCTCCCCCACAAGAAGGTCCGGATCCGGGTGCGCGCGTTCACCGCGACTCCGCAGACGCTGTCCAGCTCGGACGTCCGGCTGCAACCCGCGGGTTGACGGTCCGTCAGGCGGCGGTACGCAGGAAACGCAGCGTGGTGGTCACGGTGGTCAGGCCGCGCAGCATGCCCATCTGGTTCCAGCCCAGGCCGAACTGGTCGCGGTCCACGGTGAATTCGGCGTCCAGGGTGAGTGCTTCGCCGGTGGCGTCCTTGAGGCGGGCCGTGAAGGTCTGCGGGCGGCTGATGCCGTGGACGGTCAGCTGGCCGACGACGTGCACGGTGTCGCCGGTCAGCTCCGCGCTGCGCACCGCGAAGGTGATCTCCGGGAACTTCTCGACGTCGAACAGGTCGGCGGAGCGCAGATGCTTGTCGCGCTTGGCGTTCTTGGTGTCCAGGGAGGCGGCGGCCAGGGTCAGCGTGCCGATCGCGGACCCGTCGGGCCGGACCTCGCCCTGACCGGTGACGGTGCCGAAGGTGCCCTTCACATTGACCAGGCCCCACATCGTCCTGTGGCTGATGCCCACGGTGGAGGCGGCCTGGTCGAGCTGCCACACCCCGGTTTCGACGGCGACGGTCATGATCTCTCCACCTGGTTCCAGTAGTCCAAATTTGAATGAGCCACACGCTAGCCCATTATCCAAAACTGGACAACCACCTCCTCCAAAATTGGACAACAGGTAGACTCGGAGTCATGGCCGACCCTGTTGAGCACCCTGCCGACCAGCCCGAATGTCCCTCCATGCAGGGCGGCGGGCTGCTCCCGCCCGAGCTGCGTGCCTGGATGCTGCTGCTGGCGGCGACCGGCGCTGTGGAGCAGGAGCTGCGCTCGGTCGTGAAGGGCAACCTCGACGTCTCGCACGACGAGTTCCTGGTGCTGTGCCTGCTGGCCGAGCAGCCCGAGGGGCTGCGCATGACCCGGATCGCCGAGCTGCTCGGCCGCCCGAAGACCCGGCTGACGTATCAGATCGCCTGTCTCCAGCACGCGGGCCTGGTCACCCGCAAGTCGGTCTGCGGGGACAAGCGCGGGGTCGAGGTCGCGCTCACGGAGAAGGCCCGACGCCTGCTGACGGAGGCGTCGGAGACCCTCTCCGAGACGGTCAAGCAGGCCCTCACCCAGTTCGTCGGCCCGGCCCAACGCGAGGCGATGTGCGCCCTGTTGCCGGATCTGGCCGCCGACTGACAGGGTTCAGCTGGACTCCCGCACCACCAGCCGGCACGGCACCGTGTGCAGCCCGGGCGCCTGCTCCGCGTCGATCGCCTCCAGGAGCCGTAGGGCCGCGATCCGGCCGATCTCGTCGAGGCTCATGTCGATCGTGGTGAGGGGCGGACGGCTGGCCAGGGACATCGTGTCCCAGTTGTCGTAGCCGACCACGGCGATGTCGGCGGGGACGCCCACCCCGCGTTCGCGCAGCGCGTCCGTGGCGCCGCGGGCGATCTGGTCGTTGCCGCAGAAGAAGGCGTCCGTGTCGGGTGCCGTGCGCAGCACCGCGTCGGCGGCACGGCGGCCCCAGGCCTCGCTCCACTCGCCGAAGTGGACTCGCCCGCCGGCGAGTTCGAGCCCGGCGCCCCGCAGGTGGTCGCTCGCGAACCGGGCCCGGTCCCGGGCGGCGGCGTGGTGGGCCGGGCCCGTGATGTGCGCGATCCGGGTGCGGCCGGTGGCCAGCAGATGTTCTACGGCGAGGCGCGCGCCACCCTCGTCGTCGGAGACCACGGAGGTGTCGTCCGGGTCGGTGGACGGGGACAGCGCGTAGACCACCGGGACCTCGTCGACGCCGGTGAGCGGGGGGCGCGGATCCGTGCGGCGGCCGGTGACGATGATGCCGTCGACCCGGCGGTCCATGAGGTTGCGCAGATGGTGCTGTTCGCGGATGGCGTCGCCCCGGGTGTCGCACAGCAGCACGGAGATCTTCCCGGCTCCGAGCGCGTCCTCGGCGCCCAGCAGCACCGGCGTACTGAACCGGCCGATGCCGTCCGTGGTCATCAGGCCGACCGTCCAGCTCCGGCCGGTGTGCAGACTCTGCGCGTTCTGGTTCGGCCGGAACCCGAGGGCCTCGACCGCGTCCAGCACCCGCTGCCGAGTCTCGGGCCGCATCCGCCCGCCGCCGTTCAGCGCCTTCGACGCGGTGCCCACGCTGACGCCCGCGAGCGCGGCGACATCGGCGAGTCTGGCCCGGCCCGCGGAGGACGAACGAGAAGCAGAGGTCACGGGCAATCCTTTTCCTTCACGTCGGCGATACGTCGGCGCTGACGGCCTCATCGGCGACAGTAGCAGCCCCTGGGTGCGCTGAAAAAACCTTTGTCTGGCTACTTGACCCCGCTCTGCCCCCTCCCCTCTACTCTCCTCCAGGAAAACGATTGCTCAAACGAGTTCCTGAGAAGAATCCGGAGAGCCATGCCCCGCATCGCTACCGCCCCCTCCCCCAGCGGCCCGGTCCGGCTCGGCCCGGCCGCCCGCGCGGCACTTCGGCCCGCCACCGCCGAGGTCGACGCGGGCTTCTGGCACACCCGCCGCGAGATCAACGCCCGGGTGTCCCTCCCCCAGGGTCCCGGCCTGCTGGAATCCGCGGGCAATCTGCACAACCTGCGCCTGGCGGCCGGCACCGCCGAGGGCGAGTACCGGGGCGCGTACCCGTTCGTCGACACCGACGTCTACAAGTGGCTGGAGGCGGCCTCCTGGCAACTCGCCCAACAGCCCGACGGCGAACTGGAGTCGGAGGTCGACCGGATCATCGCCCTGGTCGCCGACGCGCAGCGGCCCGACGGCTACCTCAACACCTGGTTCCAGACGCGGGAGGGCGGCGCGCGCTACCAAGACCTGCGCTGGGGACACGAGTTGTACTGCGCGGGTCATCTGATCCAGGCGGCTGTGGCCCATCACCGGGCCTCCGGCCGACCCGAACTCCTCGATGTGGCCCGCGGGTTCGCCAATCACCTCGGCCAGGTCTTCGGCCCGCCCGGCAGCGGCAGGCCGATCGACGGCATCGACGGGCACCCCGAGGTGGAGACCGCCCTGGTCGAGCTGTACCGGGAGACCGGTGAACGCCAACACCTCGACCTGGCGGGCTACTTCGTCGACCGGCACGGCCACGGCCTCCTCGGCGGCGAGGCCTACTGCCAGGACCGGGTCCCGGTGCGCGAGGCGACGAACGTGGAGGGCCACGCCGTACGGCAGTTGTACCTGCTGGCCGCGGTCGCCGACCTCGCCACCGAGACGGACGATCCCGAACTGCGCTCCGCCGCCGAGCGGTTGTGGCACGCGATGACCACGACGAAGACCCACCTCACCGGCGGCCTCGGCGCGCACCACGACCAGGAGGACTTCGGCGACCCGTACGAACTGCCCAACGAGCGCGCGTACTGCGAGACCTGCGCGGCCATCGCGTCGGTCCAGTGGAGTTGGCGGATGGCCCTGCTCACCGGCGAGGCCCGCTACTCCGACCTGATCGAACGCACCCTGTACAACGGCTTCCTGGCCGGAGTCTCGCTCGACGGCGAGAGCTGGCTGTACGTCAACCCGCTCCAGGTCCGCGACGGCCACACCGACCCCGGCGGCGACCAGTCTGCGCGCCGCACCCGCTGGTTCCGCTGCGCCTGCTGCCCGCCGAACGTGATGCGGCTGCTGGCCTCCCTGGAGCACTACCTGTCGTCCGGCGACGAACAGGGCCTGCAGATCCACCAGTTCGTCACCGGCCGCTACTCCTACGGCGCGATGTCCGTGCGCGCCGAGACCGACTACCCCTGGCACGGCACGATCGCCCTCACTGTCGAGGACACCCCCGATCGGCCGTGGGCCCTGTCCCTGCGCATCCCGCAGTGGTGCCGCGAATTCCGGGTGCGCGTCGGGGAGTTGTCCTACGACCAGACGGACGCGCCCGTCTCCGGCGGCTGGCTGCGGCTCGAACGGGCCTGGGCACCAGGCGACCTGGTCGTCCTGGAACTGGGGCTCGAACCCCGCCTGACCGGCGCCGACCCGCGGGTGGATGCCGTGCGCGGCTGCGCCGCGATCGAGCGCGGACCCCTCGTGTACTGCCTGGAACAGGTGGACCACCCCGGCGGCGGACTGGACGACATCGTCCTGGACCCCACACGCCCGCTCGCCGTGAAGCACCGCCCCGACCTGCTCGACGGTGTCACCACCGTCGTCGCAGCCGGGTACCGCAGGCGCCTTGCGGACGACGGGAGTTGGTGGCCCTACCGGGCCGCCGGACCCGACGCCGCACCGGCCGGCGACTTGGTCGAGCTCACCGCGATCCCCTACTACGCGTGGGCCAATCGGCAGGACGGCAGCATGCGCGTCTGGCTGCCGACCTCCTGAACTCCCCTGTCCTTCAGCCCGGTTCACCCTGACAACGAGGTCACTCCCGTGCGAAACACCCGCCGAATCCGCGACACCCGCAGGACCCTCCTCATCGCGCTCGCCACGACCGGTGCGCTCGTCTCCGTCGCCGCGTGCGGCTCCGGCTCCGGCTCCTCCTCGTCCTCCGGCAACTCCAAGACCTACACCTTCTGGGACCCCTACCCGCAGTTCGACGCATCCTCCGACTGGGGCAAGCGGGTCGCGCAGTGCGGCACGCAGGCCGGGGTGAAGATCAAACGGACCGCGTACGACACGTCCGACCTGGGCAACAAGGCGCTGCTGGCCGCCCAGCAGGGCAACGCGCCGGACGTGATGCTGGTGGACAACCCCGTCGTGTCCACGCTGGTGGAGGCGGGCATCCTCAACAAGACGAGCGACCTCGGGCTCGACACGTCGGCGATCCAGAAGAACATCATCGGCGCGGGCACGCTGGACGGCTCGGCGTACGGGATACCCGTGGGTGCCAACACCCTTGCCCTCTACTACAACAAGAAGGTCCTGACCGCCGCGCACGTCGACCCGGCCTCCGTGAAGGACTGGGCCTCGCTGACGGCGGCGCTGAAGAAGGTCAAGGCCGCGGGCAAGAAGGGAATCACGTTCTCCGCGATCAACACGGAGGAGGGCAGCTTCCAGTTCCTGCCCTGGTTCTGGGGTGCGGGTGGCGACCTGACCAAGCTCAACTCGCCAGAGGGTGCTGCCGCGTTGACGCTGTGGAAGGACTGGGTCGACGCGGGGTACGCACCAAAGGACGTTCTCAACAACACCCAGACCACCAGCTGGCAGGAGTTCGCCACCGGGGACTACGCGTTCAGCGAGAACGGCACGTGGCAGCTCGGCAACGCGGACAAGGCCGGGTTCGGGTACGGGATCATCAACATCCCCGCGCAGAACGGGGGTTCGGCCCCCGTGCCGACCGGCGGCGAGTTCGTCACCGTGCCGGTGCAGAAGGACACCGGGCGGTACGACGTCAGCAAGAAGATCGTGACGTGTCTGACCAGCGCGGACAGTCTGCTGGCGACCGACACGACGTTGACGTATGTGGCGCCGACTGCTGCGGTGCAGGCCGAACAGGTGGCTAAGAACCCGGAGTTGAAGCCTTGGGTCACTGCGGTGGCGGCAGCTCGGGGGCGGACCAGCGGCGGGCTCGGCACCAAGTACCCGACCATCTCGCAGCCCTTGTGGACGGCTGTGCAGTCGGCGCTGTCCGGAGGGAAGAGTCCGCAGGGGGCCTTGGATGTGGCTCAGTCCGCTGCGGGCAAGGGGTGACGGGTGGTTCTGAACCTGCGGGCCGGTGGGGGCTGGTCACGCAGTTCCCCGCGCCCCTGTCGGGGCGCCCCACACCTGGGAGTTCGCATGTCCCCCACTCTTCATAGGCGGCTGACCTCGCTCGCCTTCGTCGCGCCCCTCCTCGCCTACCTCGCCGCCTTCTACGCCTACCCCCTCTATCGCAATCTCGATCTGAGCCTGCGTGACTACACTGTTCGGTCGTTCGTGCAGGGGGATGCGCCGTACTCCGGGTGGGACAACTTCTCCACCGTCCTGCATGATCCGACGTTCGGGCCGGCGATGCGGAACACGATGGTGTTCACGTTCGTGTCGATCGTCTTCCAGTACGCGGCCGGGCTGGCGCTCGCCGTGTTCTTCAACCGGCACTTCCGACTGGCCTCCACGCTCAGGGCGTTGTTCCTGATCCCGTGGCTGTTGCCGTTGATCGTGTCGGCGTCGACCTGGTCATGGATGTTCAACAGCGAGTCGGGGGTGGTGAATTACGGCCTGCACCTGGTCGGCGTGGACCCGGTCGGCTGGCTCACCTCGCCGGACTGGGCGTTGACGTCGGTGATCGTCGCGAACATCTGGATCGGCATCCCGTTCAACCTGGTGATCCTCTACAGCGGGCTCCAGAACATTCCGGCGGAGTTGTACGAGGCGGCCTCCCTGGACGGGGCGGGTGCCTGGCAGCAGTTCCGGCGGATCACCTTCCCGCTGCTCCGCCCGGTGTCCGCGATCACCCTGCTCCTCGGACTGGTCTACACCCTCAAGGTGTTCGACCTGATCTGGATCATGACGAAGGGCGGTCCCGGCGACTCCTCGTCGACGCTGGCGACGTGGTCGTACCAGCTCGGATTCGGCACGCTGCTGCCCAAGTTCGGGCCCGGCGCCGCCGTCGGCAACATCCTCATCCTGATCGCGCTCGTCTTCGGGCTGCTGTACATCCGCGTCCAGAGGAGGCAGGAGTCGTGAAATCGCGCGGCTACACCGTGATCGGCCTCGTCCTCACCGCGCTGATGCTGTTCCCGGTGTACTGGATGCTGAACGTGTCCCTCACCCCGCAGCAGGACATGCGCAGGTCCCCGCCCGACCTGTTCCCACTGCACCCCACGTTCGAGGGCTACCGGGCGGTGCTCGACGACCAACTCCCCTACCTGGGCACCAGTCTGCTGATCGGGATCGGCACGGTCGCCCTGACTCTCCTGATCGCCGCCCCGGCCGGCTACTCGCTGGCGAAACTGCGGCCACGCACCGGCGGCGCCCTGAGCCTGGCCCTGCTGATCGCCCAGATGATCCCGGGCATCGTCATGGCGATGGGCTTCTACGGCATCTTCCTGGACCTCGGCCTGCTCAACTCCTGGTGGGGACTGATCATCGCGGACTCCACCATCGCCGTGCCCTTCGGCGTCATGATCTTCACCGCGTTCATGTCGGGCATCCCCGGCGAGCTGATCTCGGCCGCCCTGATCGACGGCGCCGGGACCTGGCGCACGTTCCGGTCGGTCGTCCTGCCCCTGAGCCGCAACGCGATCGTCACGGTCTCGCTGTTCGGCTTCCTGTGGGCCTGGTCCGACTTCGTCTTCGCCAACACCCTCGACGGCGGCGGAAGTTGGCGGCCGATCACGCTCGGCATCTACAAGTACATCGGTAACAACAACCAGGAGTGGAACTCGATCATGGCCACCGCCGTCGTCGCGTCGATCCCGGCGGCCGTCCTCCTGGTCCTCGCCCAGCGCTACGTGGCCGCGGGCGTGACCGCGGGCGCGGTGAAGGACTGACAACCCGTTAACTCCTTGAGGAGACCCCAGCCATGAGCCGCACATCCCTCAGAGCCACCCTAGGAGCCGCGACCCTCACGGCCGTCGCCGCGCTCAGTACCGCCGCCCCAGCCCAGGCCGCCCCCACCTCCGCGACCACCCTGGTCGTCAACGCGGCCTCGACCCTGCGCTCGGTCACCCATGTGGCGACCGGCAGCCTCTACGGCCTGGCCGACGCGAGCACCCCCGCCGACAGCCTGGTCACCCCGCTCAAGCCCAACACCTTCGTGCAGATGGCGCCGGGCGGCTCCCAACTGCCCAACGGTGAGCCGAAGCCCGCCGGTGACGCGCTCGTCGTGGCGTCCAAGGCGGCGCGGGCGGGCGCCAAGGTGGTGGTCCGGATGCCCGACTGGTATCCGAACTTCCCGTATCAATGGGTGAGTTGGAGCAACTGGCTGTCCGCCGTGGACCAGCAGGTCGCGTCCGTGAAGTCCTCCGGCGCCACCAACGTCAGCGCGTACGAGCTGTGGAACGAGCCCGACTGGACCTGGGACACCTCGGCGGCCGGCGCTTTCGACGCGGGGTGGGCGACGACATACAAGGAGGTCCGCGCCAAGGACACCAGCACGCCGATCCAGGGCCCGAGTTACTCGGCGTGGAACCAGAGCTGGATGAGCACCTTCCTCACCGACGCCAAGGCGAGCGGCACCGTCCCCGACATCGTCAGCTGGCACGAGTTGCAGGGCTCGCAGAACATCGCCGCGCACGTGGCCGCGTACCGCGCGCTCGAAACGAGCCTGGGCATCAGCCCGCGCCCGATCTCGATCGAGGAGTACGGCACGACGAGCGAGGTCGGTGTCCCCGGCCAACTGGTCGGCTATGTCGCCAAGTTCGAGCGGACCGGCGTCCACGACGCCGAACTCGCCTTCTGGAACCACTACGGCACCCTCGGCGACACCCTGACCGACACGGGCGGCTCGCCCAACGGGTCGTACTGGCTCTACAAGTGGTACGGCGACATGTCGGGCAACATGCTCACCACCACTCCCCCGGCCCAGACGGGCATCGACGGCGCCGCCGCGCTGACCGGCGACGGGAAGCAGATCAGCGTCATCTTCGGGGGTGGAGTGGGGTCAACGGCCGTACAGGTGAACGGGCTCGGGTCGTTGTCCGCCTTCGGCAGCACCGTGCACGTCAAGCTGGAGTACACGCCGTCGAAGGGGCGGACCACGGCCGTGTCGGGGCCGATCACCGTCTCGAACGCCGACTACACCGTGTCGAACGGCTCGATCACCGTGCCGGTCGCGATGAACGCGTCCGACGGCTACCACCTGGTCGTCACGCCCAGCGGGACCTCGACCTCGCTGGCGGGGACGTACCAGATCAAGAACAAGAACAGCGGGCTGGCCCTGGACACACTGGGGGCCGCAACGGCCCAGGGCACGGCGGTCGTTCAGGCGACGTCGAGCACCGGTACCAGCCAGTCCTGGACGCTGACGGCCGCCGGCTCCGGCCTCTACAAGATCACCAACAAGGCGAGCGGACTGCTGCTCGGCATCACCAACGCGAGCACCGCGGACGGCGGCACCGCCCTCATCTGGGGCGACAACGGCACCGCCGACCACCTCTGGCAGCTGATCCCGGCCGGGGACGGCACGTACAAGATCGCCAACTACAACAGCGGTCTGCTGCTCGGCGTGACCAACATGAGCACCACCTCCGGTGCGCAGGTCCTGCAGTGGGACGACAACGGGACGGCCGACCACCTGTGGAGCCTGACCGCCCGGTAGGGAATCCCGGTCAATGAGTGGGCAGGGCGCCCTCGTCGGTCAGCAGATCCACGAGGGTGGCCCGCGCCCGGGCCACCCGTGAACGGACCGTGCCCACAGGGCAGTTGCTGATTTCCGCCGCCTCCGCATAGGGCAGACCGAGCAGTTGGGTGAGGAGGAACGCCTCACGGCGGTCGTCCGGCAGCAGGGCCAGCAGATCGAGCAGCGCCACCCCGTCGTCGAAGCCGGGCAGGCCCTGGGGCTGGGCGAGTTCGACGGCCAGTTGCCAGTCCTGTACGTCGGACAGGCGTGGACGGGTGGCGGCGCGGCGGTAGCTGTCGATCACCGCGCGGCGGGCTATGGCCAGCAGCCAGGTACGGGCCGAGGACCGGCCCTCGAAGCGGTGCAGGCTGCCGAGCGCCCGCAGGAACGTGTCCTGCGCGAGGTCGTCCACCGCCTGCGGGTCGGCACACAGATGGGCGACATAACGCAGGACGTCGCGGTGCAGGGCGCGCACGAGGCGGTCGACGGCGACGGGGTCGCCGTGGCGGGCGGCGAGCGCCCAGTTGGTCACCGACTCGTCGCTCGACTCCATCGAATCGGGCGCGGCGGGCAGGGCAGGAGTGATCACCTGGAGTCCTTCTCGGTCATCCGCGAAAGGAGAGCCGGCCGCCCTGCGGCGCCGGGAGCGGCGCGGAGGGTACGACCGGGGCCCGAGGCGCGCGGGAGCGGCCTCGGGGTGCCAGCTGTCGTCAGACGACAGCCGTCCCCAGGGGTGGGCCCCGAGAGGTGATCGCGTGGACGAGAAGGAGAAGCCGCGGCGCCCGGTCGGAACGGGGGCGGCGCGGACGGAGCCGCGGGCGGTGCGGTGGGGCGGGCAGCGCCAGCAGCAGTCGTAGCGGAGCCGCCAGGCGTCCGGCGACGGCCCGCAGCAGACGGAACGCGGCGCGTTCGCCGTACGCCAGCCACAGGCCGCAGAGCAGGGCGGCGAGGAGGTGGGCGGTCAGCATGCCGGGCGAGGACGTGCCCCCGACGGTGGGGGCCACCGACATATGGCCCATATCCATGGAGTCCGTGGCACTCATATGCATGGAGCCCATGTCGGCCGACCCCATATTCATGGACGCCGACATGTCCATGGCCGTCGACCGTCCCGTCACGGGCTGCGCCAGTGAGAACGCCGAGTGGAGGGCGGCCTGGGTGGCGACCACGAGGGTCACGATCAGCGGGAGCCCGCGTTCACGGCCCGCCAGGGACCAGGCGGCGCCCGCGGTCACGGCCAGTCCGGCGGCCAGTGCCCACGCGGGGACATGGCGGCCGGACATCAGAACGTGCCCCAGGGCGGCGAGCACCACACAGACGGCCGCGAACACCGCGGACCGTACCGTGCGCGCACCCCACCCTGCCGTCATGGCGCCTCATCCTGGCATCCGAACCTGGGCCTCAGCCGTGGGTACGGAATTTACCGGCCCTGAACTCAGCGGGACGCGGTGGTGGCGGGCGCCGCGGAACGGCCCTACTCCTCGATCACCAGGCCCTTCGCCGCCAGCACCGGGGCGAGGCCGCACATCTCGATCACCGTCCTGCCCGCCCGGTACGCGGCGATGTATCCCGCCTCGGCGTCGACCCGTTCCTGTGAGGCGCCGACCGCCTCGGCCGCGTCCTCGCGGCGGACGACGACCACGCCGTCGGCGTCGGCGCGCATGATGTCGCCGGGGCGGACGAGGACGCCGCCGATGGTGACCGGCTCGCACATGGGGCCGACGGTCTCCTTGACCGTGCCCTTGATGGAGACGCTGCGGGAGAAGACCGGGAAGCCGAGGGCCCGCAGGTCCTCGGTGTCACGGACACCCGTGTCGGTGATCAGACCGGCGAGGCCCTTGGACTGGCAGGCGTTGGCGAGGACGTCGCCGAAGGAGCCCGCCTCCTCGTAGTTACCGGCGGACACGACGACGACGTCGCCGGGCTGGGCGTAGGCGATGGCGGTCTGGAGCATGAGGTTGTCGCGCGGGGCGCACTGGACGGTGAAGGCCGGGCCGCACAGGGACATGGTGTGGTCGACCGGCTTGATGGCCGAGTCCAGCGCCCCGAGACGGCCCTGCGCCTCGTGGATCGTCGCCGAGGAGAACTCACTCAACTGCTTGACGACGGAAGGCTCCGGCCGGTCGAACTTGGTGCTGACGCGGATCATGACGACCTTTCAGACGGAGGGGGCGGCGGACGTCAGTTCGGCGCACGCCGCCGCGATGCGCTCGCAGGCCTCGGTGAGGACGTCCGTCGACGTGGCGAAGGAGATACGGAAGTAGCCGGGGGCGCCGTACGCGGCTCCGTGGATCACCGCCACCTGCCGGCTGTCGAGGAGGTGCCGGGCGAAGTCCTCGTCGTTCTCGATCCGGGTGCCGGCGGGCGTGAACTGCCCTATGGCCGCACGGCAGTTGACCAGGAGGTAGAAACCGCCGTCCGGGATCGTGCAGCTGAGTTGAGGCACGTCGTTGACGAGCTTCACGGTCTCGTCGCGGCGGGCGCGGTAGACGCGCACGGTGTCCTGGACGAAGTCCTGCGGTCCGGTGAGCGCGGCGGCAGCGGCGGCCTGGCTCACCGAGGAGGGGCACGAAGAGGTCTGCGACTGGAGGGTGTTGATCGCGGTGACCAGATCCGCGGGGCCGACCCCGTACCCGATGCGCCAGCCCGTCATCGCGTAGGTCTTGGAGACACCGTTGGTGAGGAACACCCGGTCGGCCAGGCGGGGTTCGACGGCTGCGAGGGACGGGGCCGCCTCGTCGCCGTACCAGATCTCGTCGTAGATCTCGTCGGTGAGGACGCCGACGTGCGGGTGGGCCAGCAACACCTGGGCGAGGGCGCGGAGTTCGGCGGTGGTGTAGGCGGATCCGGTGGGGTTTCCCGGGGTGTTGAGGACGACCCAGCGGGTGCGTTCGGTGAGGGTCGCTGCGAGGCGCTCCGGGGTCAGCTTGAAGCCGTCCGCCTCGGGGCAGTCGACGATGACCGGGGTGCCGTCGTTGGCGCGGACCATGTCCGGGTACGACACCCAGTACGGGGCGGGGACGACGACCTCGTCCCCCTCGTCCAAAGTGGCCATCAGCGCAAGGAAGATGACCTGCTTCGCGCCCCCGCCGACGGTGATGCGGGAGTCGGTGACGTCGAGTCCGTGGCGCTCGCGGAGTTTGCCGGAGACGGCCGCACGCAGGGCCGAAGTGCCGTTCACCGGCGTGTACTTGGTCTCGCCCGCCTCGATGGCCTTGATCGCGGCGGCCTTGACATGGTCGGGGGTGTCGAAGTCGGGCTCGCCCACGGTGAGGTCGAGGATGGTGAGCCCCTGGCTCTTCAACTCGCGTACGCGCTGGGCCGCCGCGGTGCTGGGCGAGGGCTTGATGCGCCGTAGCCGCTCTGCCGTCTTCATGCGATCAGCCCTCCCTGCGCTCGAAGTTGAGGCCGCCGGGCACCTGGAAGGTGGGCAGGATCTCGATGTGGCCGATGTTGACGTGCCGGGGCGCGTCGACGGCGAACTCGATGGCGTCGGCGATGTCCTCGGGCTTGAGGGACTCGTAGCCGTCGTAGTACTCGCGCTGGGCGGCCTCCATGTCGCCGAGGAGACGGCCGAAGATCTCCGTCTCCACGCGGCCGGGGCAGATCTCGCTGACGCGGACCCGGCGGCCGTAGCCGTCGACGCGGAGCTGGCGGGAGAGGGTGTGCACGGCGGCCTTGGTGGCGTGGTAGATCGTGTTGCCGCCGAAGTTGTAGACACCGGCGATGGAGCTGATGTTGACGATGTGGCCGAGGTCGCGCTCGACCATGCCGGGCATGAGCAGGCGGACCAGGTGCAGGACGGCCTGGATGTTGACGGCGATCTGCTCGTCCACGGCGAACTCGTCGGCGGTGAGGATGTTGCCGGTGCGGGAGACGCCCGCGTTGTTGACGAGGACGTCGATCTCCAGGCCGGCCAGTACGGCGGTGAGCGCCTCGGTGTCGGTGATGTCGACGGCGTGGGGGATGCAACCGGTCTCGTCGGCAAGGGTGTTGAGCCGGTCGGCGTTGCGGGCCACGGCGTGTACTTCGAGGCCGCGCTTGGCGAGCCGTTCGACGACCACGGCTCCGATGCCGGTCGACGCTCCGGTGACGAGGGCCGTCCTGTAGTCGGAGATGGGCATGCTGAGGTGCTCCTTGTTGTGCGGGGGGGGTGCAACGGACGTGCGGGTGCGGGGAGTTGTCAGGCGTCGCGCAGGGGCAGGTGGGCGCGGTCCTTCACCTTGGACACGGCGAGGAGCGTGCCCAGGGCCGTGATGACGGCGTAGAAGGCCGGCATGTTGACGTTGCCCGTGCGGTCGATGAGGTAGGTCATCAGGAGCGGGGCCGTGCCGCCGAAGAGGGCCGAGGAGACGTTGTAGCCGAGACCGTAGGCGGAGTAGCGCACACGGGTCGGGAAGAGCTCGACGAGGAGTATGTGGATGACGCCTGTGTGGCCGGCAAACACAACTGCCATGACGCAGGCGCCGATCACGGCGAGGCCGACGTTGCCGGTGCCGATCAGCAGGTAGCAGGGGATGCCGACGATCGCCATCGCGACGGCGGCTCCGGCGAGGACCTTCTTGCGGCCGACGCGGTCGGAGAGGCGGCCCATGTAGGGGATGGCGAAACAGATCGCGACCAGGCTGGAGGCGGTGACGAGGAGGCCCTGCACCTTGCTGAAGTTCAGCTCGGTGCTCATGAAGGTGGGCATGTAGCTGAACAGGACGTAGTAGCCGGAGCCGTTCATCAGGGGGATGAACAGGGCCAGCAGCATGGCGCGGCGGTGCTCGGCGGAGGCGAAGGCCTCCTTGAGCGGGTTCTTGGAGAGGCCGTCCTCTTCTTTGAGGCGCGTGAAGTTGGGGGTGTCGCTGATGCGCTTGCGGATGTAGATGCCGGCGATGCCGAGCGGCACGGCGAGCAGGAACGGGATGCGCCAGCCCCAGGACTCCATGCGCGCGGAGCCGAGTCCGCTGGTCATCGCGGCGGCGACCAGGGTGCCGGTGAGCAGGGCGAGGAACGAGGCGATCTGCGCGTAGCTGGTGTAGAGCCCGCGCTTGCCCTCGGGGGCGTGCTCGGCGAGGAAGCTCATCGCGCCGGAGGCCTCACCGCCGACGGAGAAGCCCTGCGCGACGCGGAGCAGGATCAGCAGGGCGGGGGCGGCGACGCCGATGCTGGCGTAGGTCGGCAGTACGCCGATGGCCGCGGTGGCGGCGCTGATGAGGAGGATGACGAAGACCAGCATCCGCTGGCGTCCGATGCGGTCGCCGAGGTGGCCGCAGATGACGGCGCCGAGGGGGCGGAAGAAGAAGGAGACTGCGTAGCCGAGGAAGACGAACTGGACGGCGGTCGCGTTGTCCGTGTTGGGGAAGAAGACGGCGGCGAGCGATCCGGCCATGAAGCCGAAGATGCCGTTGTCGTAGAGCTCGGCGAAGATTCCGACGCAGCCCGCGAGGGTGACCTTGCGGGCGGTTCTGGGATCGACCGTGTTGGGGACGGGTTGAGCGGCCACGGTACTCATGGCGTCTCCTGTCTGGGCAGCCGGATGCTTCCAGCGGGTGAGCGGGAGTTGTTGAGCGGTGGGGCCTGGTGCGGGTGGAGTTTGTGGGCGTCAGTTGCGGTTCAGTGCGATATGCGGGTCGGTGGGGGCTGGGTGCGCAGTTCCCCGCGCCCCTTCAGGGCTGGCCCGTGTTGGATGCGTAGGGCCTCGAAAGCTGTGTGGACCCTCGTTCTCAGGGCGTCTATCGCGTGGCGTTGGGCGCGGTGGGCGGTGATCGCCTGGTCGAGGGTGCGGTGGCGGAAGCGGATGGTCTGGCCGGGGCGGACCTGGCCGAGGGCGGACAGGCCGGTGGCGGTGACGACGGCGAGGACGGGGTAGCCGGCCGTGACACCGCGACCGCGGTGGAGTACGAGGAGTTCGTCGCCGGCGGGTACCTCCACGGCCCCGATGGGGACGCCTCGGGAGAGCACCTCGCCCTTGGTGACGCGGCGGGGCACCACGCCTTGCAGACGCAGACCGATGTGGTTGCTTCGCGGGGTGACCGTGAAGGGGGCGTCGAACAGGCGTCGGCCCGTGTCGCCGAACTCGGCCCGGTCGGGGCCGTCGGTGACGTCGATGGTCCAGCTGGTGGGGAACGGGGGGACGGGTGCGTTCAGGCGGAAGAGCGGGATCCGCGAGAAGGGGTGGTCCATGGGCGGGCAGGCCGTGCGCAGGGCGAGTTCGTCGCCCGCGCGGAGAGGCGGGCCGAAGCCCAGGATCGTGTCGGGGGCGCAGCTGCCCTGGAGGCGCTCCGCCTCGAACGAGCCGAGTACGGCCAGGTAGACGCGGAGGCCGCGGTGGATGCCGGTGACCCTGACCGTTTCGCCGGCCCGGACCGGGACCGGTTCCCACTGCGGCCGTACGACACCCTCGACGGTGACGTGGGCAGGGGCGCCCGTCACGGCGATCAGGATGTCGCCGGAGGGGACGCACGCGAAGTCGAGGGCGGTGATCTCCAGCAGCGGGGCGCGGTCGTCGTTGCCGCACAGGACGTTGGCGACGCGCGCCGAGTGCTGGTCGGCGGCACCGTTGGAGGGCAGGCCGTAGCGGGAGCGGCCGACGCGGCCGAGGTCCTGCACGGTGACGAGGCCGGCGGTGCGGACGGTGAGGGTGTCAGCCATGGCCGACCGCCGAGTCCGCCAAGTCCGCCAGGGTCAAGTCCGTGTATTCGTCCCACTGTTGGGGTTCGATGGGCCGGAAGCGGAAGGTGTCGCCGGGGCGGTACGCGGTGATCGGGTCGCTGTGCAGGTCGAGGACACGCACGGGGGTGCGGCCCAGGAGCGGCCAGCCGCCGGGCGACGGCATCGGGCAGATGACCGCCTGCCGACCGGCGACCGCGACCGAGCCGGCGTCGACGCGGGTGCGGGGCGACGCGAGGCGCGGTACCGGTTTCGGGAAGGGCGGGCCGTCCGTCATCGGGGCTCCGGCGGGTGCGCCGAGGCAGCGCACGGTGAGGTCGGTTCCGGAGTGCAGGGCGATGATCTCGCCCTCGGACAGGCCGAGTTGGGCGGCGACCTCCGGCAGGTCCGGTCCGTACTCGCCGCCGTAGACGACGGGGACGACGAAGCGGCGCCGGGGTGTCGTCGGCTCGGGGTGCGGGCCGAGGCGGGTCGCCTCGTGGGCCAGGACGCGGCGGACGGTGGCGTGGTCGGTGGTGGCGCAGTCGAATTCGACGAGCAGGGCGTCGTAGGTGGGCACCACGTCGTGGACACCGGTGAGTTGGACGGCGTTCAGGGCGTCGGCGAGGGCGTGGACCAGCCGCCAGGCGGGTTCGGCGTCCAGGCCGACGGCCTTGGCGACGAGGGCGGAGTCGCCGCAGTCGGTGATGGTGACGTTGGCACTCATCAGGCGTCCTTGCCGCTGAGGACCTTGTCGAGCGAGGTGATCTCGACGCCGGCGGTGAGGAGTTGCTCGCGGATGCGGCCGGCCAGGGCGATCGCGCCGGGGCTGTCGCCGTGCAACAGGACGGTGTCGCAGGCGACTTGGACGTCCGTGCCGTCGACGCTGCGGATGGCGCCCTCGGTGACCATGCGCAGGGTGCGGCGGGCGACCTCGTCCGGGTCGTGGATCACCGAGCCGGGCTCGGAGCGCGGGACGAGCGTTCCGTCGGCGCGGTAGGCGCGGTCGGCGATGCCCACGATGCCGACCCGCAGGCCGCGGGCGCGGGCCGCGTCGGCGAGTTCGCCGTCCTGCGCGAGGACGATCAGGGACTCGTCCAGGGCGGCCACGGCGTCCACGACGGCGCGGGCGTAGTCGGCGCGTACGGCGACCAGGTTGCCGAGGCGGCCGTGCGGGGCGATGTGGTGCACCCGGGTGCCGTGGGCGACGGCGAAGGCCTGGAGGGCGCCGATCTGGTAGAGCACGTCGGTGCGGACCTCGTCCGGGGTGAGGTCCATCGCGCGGCGGCCGAAGCCGACCAGGTCGGGGAAGCTGGGGTGGGCGCCCACGGCGACCTGCTTCTCCACACAGGTCCGCACGGTCGCGTCCATGATGCGGGGATCGCCGGCGTGGAATCCGCAGGCAACATTGGCGGAGGTCAGCATCTCCAGAAGGGCCGCGTCGTCGCCCATTGTGTAGGCGCCGAACCCCTCGCCGAGATCGGCGACGAGATCAACCATGGGGGTCATGACGTCCTCCGGGAGAGAATGCGGGAATTCGGGAATGCGGAACTCCGGGGAAGGGAATTCTGCGGGGAGGGTAATTCCGGTATGGGGATGCCCTGGATGTTCGGCTCAACTTATTCCGCCGGTCGCGTGATCGCCAATATCCGTTCGGTCTGGCGTTATCGCGAACCGCTATGACTCCCCTCACACCCGCCACTCGCCGGGGCTGTGCTTCGGGGTGATCCCTCCCTACGATGAGGCTTCGCTCCACCCGGAAGGCCCGCGCATGGACACCAGACGTCTCTACTCGTTCATCAAGATCATCGACGCGGGGAGCATCACGCGCGCGGCCGACATCCTGCACATCGCCCAGCCGGCGCTGAGCCAGCAACTGTCCGCCCTTGAGGCGCAGTTCGGGCAGCAGCTACTGATCCGCAGCAAACGCGGGGTCGCCCCGACCGAGGCGGGCCGGGCGCTGTACCGGCACGCCCAGCTCATCCTGCGGCAGGTGGACCTCGCGCAGGCCGCCGTGGACGTCTCGGGCCGGGCCCCCGCGGGCAGCGTGTCGGTGGGCCTCGCGCCGTACAGCCTGGGCGCGGCCCTCGCGCTGCCGCTGCTCAAGAGCGTGCGCGAGCGCTACCCGGACATCCTGCTGCACATCAACGAGAACTTCGGCGGGGTGATCAGCGAGGCGATCATGACCGGCCGGATGGACATGGCGTTCATCTACGGCGCCGGGCCGCTGCGGGGTGTGCAGTTCGAGCCCGTCCGCACCGAGGACCTCTTCCTGATCGAGTGCCCCGGTGACACGGCGCCCCCGGGGCAGGGCGAGGTGCGGCTCGCGGAACTGGCGAGCCTGCCGCTGCTGTTGCCCAGCCGGATCCACACGATCCGGCAGGTGGTGGACGCGGCCTTCCAGCAGGCGTCGCTCCGGCTGAACGTGGTGGGCGAGGTGGAGTCGGCGCTGACCCTCGTCAACGCGGTGGACGCGGGCCTCGGCGCGACGGTCCTGCCATGGTCGGCCGCGCGCGCCATTCTCGATGTCCGGGCCCTGTCCGTACGGCGGATCGTGGAACCCGTCACCACGGTCAAACTGTCCGTGGTGACCTCGGACAATCAGCCGCTCTCGGAACCCGCGCTGGCCGTGCACGATCTGTTCCTGGAGCTGATCGACAGCGACAGGAATAAGGACGACCAATAGCGTCACACGAATCCGTTATTTGTTTCCGGTGACCGCCGGGGCTAGCTTTCTTCGAAACCTCTTGGCAACCACTTCGAAATCGTTCGCCCGGTCGGTAATACACGGCTCGTCACTGGAGAAGCACATGAAGAAGCGTGTCCTCGCCACCCGTGAAAACCTGCCCGGCCGAGGTCTGGACCGCCTCTCCGGGAGCGCGGAACTGGTGACCTGGCCCGGTGCAGGCAAGCCCGGACCCGCCGAACTCGCCGAACTCGCCCCCGGGGTGAGCGGTGTACTGGCCCTCGGCAACGACCCGGTCGACGGCGCCCTGATGGACGCGGCCGGCCCCTCGCTGCGCGTGATCGCGCTGGCCAGCATGGGCTTCGACAACGTGGACCGGGCCGCCGCCGCCGAGCGCGGCATCGTCGTCACACACACGCCCCGCGTGCTCGCGGAGACCACCGCCGACCTCACCTTCGCGCTGATCCTCGCCGCCCGCCGCAGGCTCGGCGCGGCCGGGGCGAGCCTCGCGGACGGTTCCTGGGGACTGTTCCGCATGCACGACTACCTCGGCCTGGACGTCCACGGCGCCACCCTCGGCCTGATCGGCTACGGCCAGATCGGCCGCGCGGTGGCCCGCCGGGCGCACGGTTTCGGGATGCGGGTGATCCACCACGACCCGTACGCCCCGGACGACGACCTGTCGACCTCGGTCGGCCTGGCCGCGCTGCTGGCCGAGGCCGACGTCGTGTCGTTGCACGTACCGCTCACCGAGGAGACCCGCCATCTGATCTCGGCCCGTGAGCTGGCCGCGATGAAGCCCACGGCCACGCTGGTCAGCACCTCGCGCGGCGGGGTCGTGGACGAGGAGGCGCTGCTCGACGCGGTCCGTGCGGGACGCCTGCACTCCGCCGGGCTCGATGTCTTCGAACGCGAGCCGATGGGACGGGAGTTGTCCCCGCTGGTCGCCGAGCCGAACGTGATCGCGCTCCCCCACATCGGATCGGCCACCGAGGCGACCCGGGCCGCGATGGTCGACCTGGCCGTCGACAACATCCTCGACGTGCTGGCCGAACGGCCCGCCCGTACGCCTCTTCCGGGCAGTGCGGGGGTGTGAGTCAGGAGACGGCGAAAACTACACAAGCAACTTGGCAAAGTTACTTGTGTAGTTTTACGGTGGGGTCATGAACACGAACCCCGGGCCGCCGCCGACGGTCGCCACCGCGCAACGGCTCAGCGACGCGATCATCCGGCTGCGGGCACGGCTGCGCACCGAGTCGGGGCAGCACGCGACCGGTCTCACGCCCACCCAGCTCGCCGTGCTGGGGAGCGTCGTACGGGAAGGACCCGTCACGGCGGCGCGGCTGGCCGCGCTGGAGCGGGTCAGCGCGCAGTCCATCGCGCAGAGTCTCGCCGTACTGAAGGCCGCCGGGCTGGTGCACAGCGAGCCCGACGCGCGGGACGGCCGCAAGAAGCTGATGAGCGCCGACCCGTCCGCCGCCGAGCTGATCGACAAGCTGCTCAGGGGCCGCGCCACCTTCCTGGCCAGGGCCATCGATCAGCTCGTCGCCCCAAAGGAGCGGAAGGACGTCGACAAGGCCATCGAGCTGCTGGAGCGCCTCGCCGGGGCCGAGCTGGACGACGGCCGCATATGAGGACCGACGCCGCCAAAGCCGTCGCCGCGGCCCGCGACCTCGCGCGCAAGCCCTTCACCTGGACCTTCACGACCCCGCTCTATGTGGGCGCGAGCCTCAACCCGGTCAACAGCTCCATCATCGCGACGGCCCTGGTGCCGATCGCCACCGAGCTGCATGTCCCGGTCGGCAGCACCGCCGTACTGGTCTCCTCGCTCTATCTGGCCAGCGCCATCGCGCAGCCCACCGCCGGCAAGCTGGCGGAGGTGCTCGGAGCGCGCCGGATCTTCCTGGCCGGGATCGTGCTGGTGCTGCTCGGCGGTGTCGTCGGGGGCCTCGGCCAGAACCTGGCGATGCTGACCGTCGCCCGGGTCCTGGTGGGCATCGGCACCTCGGCCGCGTTCCCCTGCGCGATGGTGCTGATCCGGCGCCGAGCCCAGGACGCCGGTCTCGACGCCCCGCCGGGCGGAGTGCTCGGCGGGATCGCGATCGCGGGCATGGCCACGGCCGCCGTCGGCCCGCCGATCGGCGGACTGCTGGTCGGCGCGGCCGGCTGGCGCTGGGCGTTCCTGATCAACATCCCGGTCACCGCGATGGCGATGGTGATGGCGGTGCGCTGGCTGCCCAAGGACCCCGTGCTCGACCGCGCGGACCGGCGTTTCCGCACGGTCGCCGACCGGATCGACCTGCCCGGCATCCTCGGTTTCGCCGTGACGATGAGCGCGCTGGTCGTCTTCCTGATGAACCTCCCCCGGCTCGACCGGCCCGCCCTCGCCGTCTTCGTCCTGGCCGCCGTACCCACCGTCCGCTGGGAACTGCGCAGGACCACGCCGTTCTTCGACTTCCGCGGCCTCGCCGCCAACGGCGCCCTCACCCGCACCTATCTGCGCCAGGGGCTCACCCTGCTCGGCACCTACTCCGTGATGTACGGCATGACGCAGTGGATGGAGGCCGCGCACGGATACTCCACCGTCACGGCGGGACTCCTGCTGCTGCCGATGGGCGCCGTCTCCGCGCTGCTCTCGCGCCCGCTGGCCAGCCGCAATCTGGTGCGCGGCCCGCTGATCGTCTCGGCGGTGACCATGCTGATCGGCTCGGCCGGGATCATGCTGCTCACCTCGGACAGCCCGGCGATCGCGCTCGTGCTGGTCTCGCTGATCTTCGGCGTCACCTCGGCCACCACCACCGTGGGCAACCAGACCGCCCTGTACCTCGCCGCGCCGCCGGACCAGATCGGCACCGCCTCCGGGCTGTTCCGGACCTTCGGCTACCTCGGGACGATCACGTCCGCCGTGATCGGCGGGATCGTCTTCCGCGACGGCGCGAGCGACCACGGTCTGCACATCCTCGGCCTCGTGCTGGTCGGGGCGGGCGTCGTGGTCCTCCTGCTGACCGTACTGGACCGCCGGCTGATGGGCCGCGACACGACCGACTCCCCCGCACATACGGAAAACCCCACCAAGGAGAACCTCGCGTGAGCACCACCCCCCTCCCCACAATCGACCCCGAGCGCACCGCCCTGCTGGTCATGGACTTCCAGAACGGGATCGTCCCGATCGCCCCCGACTCCGACGCGCTCGTCCAGCGGGTCAAGGGCTCCATCGCCGACGTCCGCGCGGCCGGCGGCACCATCGGCTACGTCCGCGTCGCCTTCACCGAGGACGACTGGGCGGCGGTCCCCGAGCACAGCGCGTCCTTCAGCGCGGTCGCCGGGGCGAAGATGCTGCACCACGAGGACGTTTCGACCCAGATCGACGAGCGGCTCGCCCCCGAGGACGGCGACGTCGTCGTCCGCAAGATCCGCTACGGCTCCGGCTCCACGACCGATCTCCACCAGCAGCTGGGCGAGCGGGGCATCGACACCCTGGTGCTCGCCGGGATCAGCACCAGCGGTGTCGTCCTGTCCACCGTCATGGACGCCGCCGACCGCGACTACCGCGTCCTCGTCCTGTCCGACGGCGTCGCCGACCCGGACGCCGAGACCCACCGGGTGCTGGTCGAGAAGGTGTTCCCGTCCCGCGCCCGGGTCATCGACACGGCGGCGCTACGAGAGCTGCTGCGCTCCGCCTGACGGGGTCCCCGGGAAGACCACCCGGAGCTTCCGCACCCGCCCGTCCTGCCGGAACATCAGCCAGGCGAGGCTGGGCGGGCAGGGGTTGGAGATGCCGGCGGGGTTGACGGCCTCCATCTCCCAGATGGCGATGTCGCGGCTGGCCACGACATGGCGCAGATGCTGGGTCACGCCCTTGGTCCGGGTCTCCCGCATGGCCGGGAAGGGATGGACGCGTCCGCCCTCCTTGTTGAGGACGCCGACCAGTTCGGTCTCCGCCGGCCACAACTCCAGGATCTCACCGGGCAGTTGACCGCGCATGGCACCGTCCAGCGTGACCTCGGCCTCCTGCCGGCTGTCCTCGGTGATCGCGGCGGCGTCCTCGTGGCCCTGCGTCCGGGTGGACAGCAGCACCTTGGCCATCTTCGCCCTGGCCTGGTTGAGCCGGCTGCGCACGGTGCCGACCGGCACCTCGCAGGCCTCGGCGATCTCCTGGTACGAGGTGATCCCGCTGAAGTGCCGCAGCATCAGCACCAGCCGCTGCTGCTGCGGCAGTTCCTCCACCGCGTCCCAGATCCAGTCCCGCATCGCGTGCTGCTCGATCAGCCGCTCGGGATGCGACGGCCCGTCGTCACGCGACCGCAGCTGCTCCAGCCCGTCGAGGCCGGGCAACTCCCGGTTGGCCCTGAGCCGCATCCGCGCGGAGTTCCGCACGATCGCCCGCAGCCACGCCCCCACGGCCGCGGGCTCCCGTACGTCACCGATGCGCCGGAGCGCGGTCAGGGCGGCATCCTGTACGGCGTCCTCGGCGTCGGGGCCGTAGCCGAGCAGGCTCAACGCGACCGCGCGCATGGGCGCCTGATGGCGTGTCAGCAAGAGTCCCAGGGCGCCGGAGTCGCCCGCCTGGGCCCTGCGGGTGAGTTCCTCGTCCGTGGGGTGGTTGAGGGGCACCATGAATCCGAAGCCTCCATGACGACGCATCGCGAACGGAGTGCTGCCAGGGACCTCGTGCATCGGGTCGAGGGGCCCCTGCCGAGGAAGATACGCCGGAGCGGCTCCCCGGCAAGGGCGTTCTCAGTCCTCGGACCGGGTGCCGGGCTCGGGCAGCCAGCTGCCGTGGAAGCCGGACGGAACCGGGTACGGCAGTTCCACGACCGCCTGCACCGAGAGGTCCGCGGCGTCGAGGACGAGGAGTTCGCCCGCCGCTCCGTCGTCGTCCGAGAGGAGCGACAGGAGCCAGCCCTCGTCCTCGGCGGTGCCGTCGGCCGCGGGGACGAAGACGGCTTCGCCGGAGTAGCGGCTGCCGGGCGTCTTATGGACGTCATCGGTCTGGCGCGCGAGGTCGTGCTTGGCGATGCCGTCGCCGTTGACCGTGTAGAGGTAGCGGTTCGGGCGCCCGGTGAGGGTCTCGTTGTGGGTGGGGAACTCGGCTTCGCGGTCGTCGAGTTGGGACTCGAAGACCCGGCCGGCCACCGGGTCCAGGATCCACCGGTACAGCACGGACGGCGCCTGGGTGTGGCCCGGTTCCCGCACCCCGACCCGCCCGCTCGGCACGCCGGGGGCGCCCGAACCGGTGGGCCCGCCGATGTCGCCCCAGACCTTCCGGAACCCGGCGTCGTCGTAGCGCACCGCGTCCAGCACCACCCGGCCCTGCGGGTCCTCATAGGCGTTGCCCACATGGAAGACGTAGCAGGGGTCGACGTCGAACCAGCGCACCTCGGTGCTGCCGGGCTCGCGCGACATGATCCCGATCCGGGCGCCGTACGCCTCGGCCCACTGGTACGGCATGCCGCCGCGCCCGGCGAGTCCGGCGTCGAAGACCACGGGCAGGTCCATCCACACGATGTGGTGCTCGGTGATGGCGAAGTCGTGCATCATCGTCGGGCCCGGCACGTCGATCGGCCGGCTGTCGAGCAGCTCGCCCTCCGGGGTGACCCGGTGGTAGGTGAGGTAGGGCGGCGCGAACCCGGTCCCGAACAGGTGGAGTTCACCGGTGACCGGGTCCTCCTTGGGGTGCGCGGTCATCGCGGTGGTGAGCTTCCCGCCGAAGTCGTACGGCCCGACGGTGTCCAGCTCCGGAGTGACCCAGTAGGGCAGGCCGACCTCGCACAGCGCGAGCACGGTGTCGGCGTGCCGGATCACATGGGTGTTGGCGGGTGTCGCGGCGAGGTCGATGCTGAAGTCCTCGCGGACGAAGGGGTGGCCCTCCAACTCCCTGGTGCGGACCCACCTGTTGCGGTACCACTCGGCGCGGCCGTCGCGCAGCCGGATGCCGTGCAGCATGCCGGGGCCGGTGAACCAGTGACCCTTGTCCTCGCCGGGCAGCGGGTTGGGGCCGTTGCGCAGATAGCGGCCGTCCAGCTCCGGCGGCAGGGTGCCGCGCACGGTGAGCTGGGCGGCGGTGTGCTCCTCGGGGACCGGGGCGAAGCGGCCCCGGAGATACAGCGGAACGGTTGTCTCGTCGGTCATCGGTGCTTTCCTTGTCGAGCCGTGCACCCGAACCGCGTTGGTCCGGGCGGGAGTTGGCCGTGGCGGCGGACACCCGCCGGGCGTCCGCCGCCGCGGTTGCGACGGCCGCGCTGAGCACCGCGGCCGCCACGACTGCCTGCGGAGTGGCCTCACGCGGTGGTGCCGGACGCCGCCTTCCCGATGAACGCGGCGACCTCGGCGGGCTTGGACACGTACACGGCGTGGCTGCCGCCGGTCTCGGCGACCGTGGCACCGGCGCGCTCGGCCATGGCGCGCTGGGCGGGCGGCGGGATCATGCGGTCGTCGGTGGCGACCAGGTAGAAGGCCGGCTTGCTGCGCCACGCGGGCCGGGTGACCGCACCGCCCAACGCGTCCAGTCCCCACGGCACTTGGGAGTCGGCGAGGAACCGGGCGTCGGCGGCGGGCAGGTCCCCGGCGAAGGACGCGGCGAACTTCTCCCGGTCGAGGAAGAGGAAGCCGTCGACGGGCGGCAGGATGGGCGGCACGGGGGCCCCGGGCGGCGGGTCGGCGATGAGGGTGTTCACCGACTCGCCCTTGTCGGGCGCGAAGGCCGCGATGTAGACGAGCGCCGACACGTTCTCGTGGTTCCCGGCCTCGGAGATCACGGCGCCGCCGTAGGAGTGTCCGACGAGTACCGTCGGGCCGTCCTGGGCGTCGAGGACCCGTTTGGTCATGGCGACGTCGCCTTCGAGGGACAGGGTGGGGTTCTGGACGACGCTGACGTGGTGGCCGTCGGCGCGGAGTGCGTCGTAGACGCCCCGCCAGC
This sequence comes from Streptomyces sp. STR69, assembly GCF_024519455.1. Taxonomy (GTDB): domain Bacteria; phylum Actinomycetota; class Actinomycetes; order Streptomycetales; family Streptomycetaceae; genus Streptomyces. Next base: position 48,673 of record NZ_JALJRY010000035.1, read on the forward strand.
CGGATCCGTCGACGAATCCGCCGTGCACGAGGACGATGTTCCGCGCTGTGGCGGCTTCCTGTGTGGTGCTCACGATGCGCCAACTCCTTCGTGGGGGTGAGTACTTGGTGTCGAGAGGTCGTGAAGTCGCGGTACGGGGACGGTCGTCGGCCGTCCGGCCGGGCTACGGGACGGCCCGCACCGGCGGTTGTTGGGCCAGGGCCATGAGCCGTGCCTGGACGCGGGCGGGATAGACCTTCGTGAAGACCGCGGGACCGACGAGCCCGACGACATGGGCGGTGATGCCGACCCACGCCGGGGCGTCCACCGCGCCGGCGACGGCCAGGCTGACGGCGATGAAGGTGAAGCCGGCTCCCCAGGCGCTGGTGACGTAGTTGTTGAACTGGAGGAACCCCGGCGTGTCCCAGTACTCGCGGGGGGTCTGCCGCTTGGCGATCCCCAGCGTGAAGGGGCTCCAGACCACCAGGCTTCCCCAGGCGGTGCCGCCCAGCCAGACGAAGGAGATGACGTCGGTGTGGTCGGCCAGCGACGATTCCGGCCTGGCGAGGGCGACGGCGCCGATCACCACGAAATAGGCGAGGGTGCTGATCTCCAGGACCAGGGCGTCGAAGCCGACCCCGCGGCGACGGTCGTTCAGCATCATCAGCAGCCCCGTGACGAGACCGCCGAGCGCGCCCCAGCGCCAGTCGAAGGACGTCAGGACGCCGGCGACGATCCAGGGGGCGAATCCGGGCAGATAAGCCAACATTGATTGTTCCTCGGTGGAATGGAGTGGACGCCGACTAGATGCACGGCGGCCCTCGAAGTTCGAACCCCGCTTTGTGACGCTCGCCATATGACCGTCGACCGCTAACCGGATGAATCTATCCACTTAATGTAGGGTGGCGAACGAGACCTGTCGAGAGGAGTTCCCATGCCACGCACGAACCGGCTTCCCCTGGCAGGGGCAGTCGTCCTGCTGCTGAACGCGGTGCAATGGGTGCTGTCCGAGGCGGTCTCCGCGATCGCCTGGACGTCACCGCCGTACAGCTACGCCACGAACTACATCAGCGACCTGGGCGTCCCCGACTGCGGCACGCACTACCAGGGCCGCACCATCTGCTCGCCGGACCACACGCTGATGAACACGTCGTTCGTCGTCCAGGGAATCCTGTTCGCGACCGGTGTCGTCCTGCTGGCGGCCACCCTGCTCACCGGCCGCGCGCGCCTGATCGTCATCGCCCTCGCCACCGCGCACGCGGTGGGCTTCGTCCTCGTCGGCCTGTTCCACGGCTCCCCGGACGGCCCGGGCCACAGCCTGGCGCTGCACGTCGGGGGCGCGTCGGTCGCCATCCTCTGCGCGAACACGATCGCGATCCTCGCGGGCTCGCTGCGGAACCTCCAACTGCCGCGCGCCTACCGCGTGTTCAGCATCACGGTCGGCACCCTGGGGCTGCTCAGCGAGGCGTTCGTGGGCGCCTCCACGAGCACGGCCGGGATCTTCGAGCGGGGTGGTGTCTACTCGTGGCTGCTGTGGAGCGTCGTCACCGGCGTCTCCGTCCTGGTCGGGTACCTGCGCCGGCCGGTCGGGGCGAGGATGCCGGAGAATGTCCCGGCGTGAGCCCCGAGACACAACGCCCGCTGCGCGCGGACGCGGAACGAAACCGCCGCCTGATCATGACGACGGCCGACCGCCTGTTCGCCCGACGCGGGGCCACCGTCCCCCTCAACGAGATCGCCCGCGAGGCGGGGCTCGGCGTCGGCACGGTGTACCGGCGCTTCCCGGACCTCCAGGCACTGGTCGACGCCCTGTTCACCGAACGGTTCGCGGTGTTCCTGCACCTCGCGGCCACGGCCGCGGAGCAGCCGGACCCGGCCGGGGCGCTACGGCACTATCTGCTGGAGGCTGCGCGGATGCGGGCCGAGGACCGCGCTCTCGAAGTCGTCCTGGCCAACGCCGACTTCACCAAGGGGACGACCGCCCGGACGCGTGACCGGCTCGGCCGGCTCGTGGACGGGCTGGTGGCACGGGCGGTGGCGGCGGGCGCGGTCCGCGAGGACTTCGCCAGCGCCGACGTGTACGCGTTCCTGTACATGATCGGCGCCGTCGCCGACCGCACGAACGACGTGGCTCCGGACGCCTGGCGCCGCTACGCGGAGGCGCTGATGGTGGGCTTCGGCCTCGATCCTGCACCGGCACCGCACCCGACCGCCATGACCGACGACCAGCTCCTCGACAGCTGGCCGAAGCCTTCGGGCGGACAGGACCAGGGCCTGTCCGGCGGCTCCTGAGGTGAACCTCTCCGTACCCCGGCTACGTGTCCGGTGCAGTGCCCGTGGCGATCCCGCGGGCCCACCGATCGTCGACGGACAGGAACGGATGACTCAATGACGAGATCTACGACCGCGACCCGACTCCCGCTCGACCGTCCCACCCGCTCGCTCACCAGCCGTGGCCGCGCGCTGGGCGTGGCACTGACCCTCGGCGCGTTGCTGGCGTCGGGAGCGACAATGACCCTCGCCGCTCCGGCAGTTGCCGCGACGGGTGACGTCAAGTGCCCGTCCGCGGACTGCGTGCGGATCGCACCGGCGGCCGGCTCCCCGGTCGCCATCGCCCCCGACAACGCCGGCGCTGTGTACCTCGCGTACTCGGGCGGCGACCTGCTCGAGCTCGACCTGGCCACCGGGGCGCTCAGTACGGTCACGACCGGTCTGGGCAACCTCCGCGGAGTGGCCGTCGCCGGCGGCAACGCGTACATCACCAACTTCGACGGCACGCTCCAGCAGGTCTCGCTCGCCACCGGCAGCCGCCGCACCCTGGCCTCCGGCCTGCCCTCGCTCTTCGGTGTGGCACGCTTCGGCACCACCACCTATGTCACGGACGGCAACGGGGAGATCGTCGCCGTCCCGGACGGCGGGACGGCCCGCGTGGTGGCCACCGGACTCGGCTTCTCCTACGGCCTCGCCTTCGACAGGGCGGGCCTCGCCTACACCGCGGACATGGGCCAGGGCCGCATCCTCCAGACGAACGTGACCACCGGCACGACACGGGTACTGGCCGGCGAGAGCTACGAACCCACGTCGATCTCGGTCGGCGGCGACGGCCTGGTCTACTTCCAGGTCGGCGACGAGGTGAAGCGGGTGAACCCCGTCACCGGGGTGCAGTCCCACGTCACCGACCTCCTCGGGATCAACGCCTTCAGCTTCTCCCTGGCGGCATCCGGCGACGCGTACACCGCCAACGACGGCCTGTGGCGCATCAACGGGCTGACGTCACGATGAGGCGGTAGACACCTCGTGATCAGGGAAGGGTGCCCGCCGGGTCTCCGCCCGGGCGGGCATCCTTCGGGATCAGGGAGCGGGCCGTCGAACCCCCGGAGGGCGAAGAGCGTCCTGACGGGCTAGTACCGGAAGTTGGCCTCCCCGTCACGGATATGGATCATTACCGGGTCAATCACCTCGCCGTCGTCCTGCGAACAGAGTTGCAGATGAAGTTCCCTCACCGCTCTCACAGCTTCCCGCATGGCCGGTTCCGCACCGGATTCGAAAGCCTCTGCCTGAGCTTCGAAAAGGGCCTCCTTCTCCGCCCGGTCATTCCCGGGTGTGAATGCACAACGAAACCATGGTTGATTCATTTCAAGAAGAACGAGAGTCCCCAGTCGAGCGTTCTCATTTCGCAGCTCCCATGATCGTGAGGGCACTTGACACCTTCCACCTGGTGACAGGTTCGGCACCGGACACAGAGAAGTCCCAGAACGTGTCAGGGGTGGGAAGATGTGCGGCAGCATCAAGCTTCTCGGAACTGACTCGCGACAGGTCCACAGCGACAATCCCCTTCTCGCCGTTGCCGCTGAATTTCCAAGCGACATTCGGGTCACGGGACAGGGATATCCAGGGTGAGTCATTGTGCTGGACCACGTGTCGCCAAGCAGGAGTGTGGATCTCCCGGATCTGTCGCGCCAGTTCTTCTTCCTCATCCACCCGCTGCTGTCGTGTCTCCTTGTTCTTGTGCCAGGTGTAGTAGCCGGAGCGGTCCCAGACCAGGACGTCGCACATCCGCTTCACGCCGTGGGCGTTCCGGTGTTCGTCGACGAAACGGAAGCGGATCACCGTGTCGTCTCCCGTGCGAAATAGGCAGCAGCTTTCCGGAGGATCTCGTTGTCCTCCTTCAGCCGGGCGTTTTCCCGCCGCAGGCGCCTGAGTTCCTCTTGTTCGCCGGCGCTCATATGGGAATCACCCCCGCCGTCCAGCGTCCGGGAACGCCGGGTGGCGTCCTCGCGGACCCACTTCCGCAGGGTTTCCAGATGGATGCCCAGGCCCCGGGCGATGTCGGTGAGAATGCGGTCCTTCGAGGAACGCACGAGGTCGACCGCGTCCCGTTTGAACTCGTCCGGGAAATTCCTTCGCTTTGCCACCATGGATCACTTCCCCTGGATGACGAAACATCCAGCGTCCAGGTGTCGGAATCTCGGGGTCACTCCACTCTCCGACGAACCCGACGGTCCCGGCCAGGTACAGGCCGGGACCGTCTCCCTTTGCTCGTCCTACTCGTGTTGCTCGTCCTACTCGTCGGCGATCCAGTGCTCGAATGCCGTCAAGTGCCTCTCGGAGGCGGCGAGCAGGTTGGTGTACACCTGGCGCGTGTCCGGGGCGGTGAGTCCTGACAGCGCCTTGTTCAGTGCGGCGATGTCGTCGGTCTCAACCGTGCGGCCCGCCTTCAGGGCTCCGGACAGGCTGTCTTCGCCCTGCTTCAGGAGCCGGTCGTAGGTGGCCTGCACGCCCGGGTCGGTGAACTCACCGGCCGACTTTCCGGCGGTCGGGTCGGTCACGTCGTAGCGGTCCAACAGGGTGCGCACGGCGGTCAGGTGCTGGGTCTCGGCCGACGCGATCCGCTCGAAGACCCGCACGTCGTAGCGTTCGGCGAACGCCGTGTAGAGGTCGTGCGCGAGCTTCTCCTCATCGGCCATGCTCGCCAGCGTGGCCTTCTGAGCGGCCGTCAGGGTGCCCTGCTCGGCCAGGGCCGCTCCGTTGCAGGTTCCGTCGTGCTGCCGAATGCCGTTCGTGGTGCCGCCATGGTGACGCGCCTGGTGCTGGGCGTCCGTCATCATGCTCTGGGACATGGTCTGCCCGGCCACCGGCCCGCCGCTACCGGGGTCCGCGATCACCGGGCCCACCGCCAGCACGCCGCCGATGACGAGAGCGCCCGCGGTGACCGCTGTCGCGATCTTGATGTTGCGCCTCATGGCGAACCTCCTCGGTTCCGTGGGAGCGTCTCCCGTTCCCACACCGTCACCGTCGCCCCGGGCCATGCAGTCGCCGTGCGGTGCGTGTGGAGACGGGATGGAGACGACCGGCGGGCGGGTTGGGCTGTTCGGCCCCTCCCGGGGGCGTGCGCGAGGCGCGTAAGTGTGGGACATGGCAGCCACAGTGCTCGTCGTCGAGGACGAGAGGGAGATCCGCGAGCTGCTGCGCCGCTACCTGGAGCGCGCCGGATACGGGGTATTGACGACCGGATCGGGCGCCGAGGCGGTGCGGCTGCTGGGGGAGCGTGGGATCGATCTGACGCTGCTTGATCTCGGACTGCCGGACGTGGACGGTGACGAGGTGCTGCGCGAGGCCCGCGAGCGCGGGCAGGTGCCGGTGGTGGTGCTGACCGCACGTACAACCGTCGAGGACCGCATCCACGGGCTGCGGCTGGGCGCCGATGACTACGTGACCAAGCCGTTCAGTCCCACTGAGGTGGTGCTGCGGGTGGGTGCGGTGCTGCAGCGCGCCCGGGGTACGGCGGCGGGGGCGGCACCCGTCGTGTCGTACGGCGAAGGACGGCTGCGGATCAACGAGGCCCGGCACGAGGTGGTCCTGGACGGCTCCGCGATGGAGTTGACGCCCACCGAATGGGGGCTGCTGACCACGCTGGCGTCGGTGCCGGGGCGGGTGTACTCGCGCTACGAACTGGTCAACAGGGTGCGCGGCTACGAGTTCGCCGGATACGAGCGGACGATCGACTCGCACGTGAAGAACCTGCGCCACAAGCTGGGGGACGCCGGACCCGGCATCGTGGTGACCGTGCTGGGCGTGGGCTACCGGCTGGGGTGGACCCGTGACCCGTGAGCCCCGTCCCGAAGGCGTCGGCAGGGGGCCGTCCGGCGGTCTCGGCCCGCTCGGGAGGCGCTTGTTCGCCGCGTTCTCCGTGGTCGCGCTGGCGTCCGTGGCCCTGCTGACGGCCGCGGCGCTCGTCGGTGCCGACCGCGGGATCAGCAGTGCCCACCAGGCGGACCGTCAGCACACCGCCTCCCGGGTGGCCATGGCCGCCGCCGACGCCTACCGGGCCGCGGGAGGCTGGCCGGCGGCCGACCTGTCGGCCGCGCGCTCCCTCGCCGCTGGTGTCGGGGCGGTGCTCACGGTGCGCAACGCGGACGACGAGATGATGTCCGGTGGCTCCGGGACCGAGGACGACCACGGCATGTCCGGCTCGGGTGGCGGGCATCACGGGCAGGGCTCCGGATCGGGACCCGGGGCGAGCGCGCCCGTGGTGGTCGACGGCCGCACCGTCGGTTCCGTGCACCTGGTCTTCTCGGCCGGCTCCGGGTCGGCGGGCCTGTCCGTCGCCTGGGGCTGGGTGGCCGGGGCCGCCGTCGGCGCGGTCGCCCTGGCACTGGCCGTGAGCTGGTTCGTCACCCGGCGCTTGACCGCTCCCGTGGTCCGGGTCGCGGCCACCGCCCGTGCGCTGGCCGCCGGGGACCGCAGCGCACGGACCCACATCGACGCGCCCGGCGAACTCGGCGACCTCGCCCATGCCTTCGACGCCATGGCCGACAACGTCAGCCACGCCGAGCAGGCCCGCCATCGGCTCGCAGCGGATGTCGCCCACGAACTGCGCACGCCCCTTGCCTCGTTGCAGGCGGGGCTTGAGGAGCTGCGGGACGGCTACGCCGACCCGTCGACCGAGCGTCTGGCCTCCCTGCACGACCAGACACTGCGGCTGGGCCGCATCATCGGCGATCTGGGGGAACTCGCGGACGCCGAATCGGCCCGGCTGTCCCTGCACCTGACCCAGGTGGATCTGACCGCCCTTGCCGTCGCCGCCGTGGCCGAGCGGGAGGCCGAGCTGCGCACCGCAGGACTGACCGTGTGCACCGTCCCGGGCCCCACTCCCCTGCTGGTCCGCGCGGACGCGGACCGGCTGCACCAGGCTCTCGGCAATCTGCTGAGCAACACCGCCCGTCACTGCCGTCCCGGCGACACCGTCACGGTCACCACCTCCGCCACGCCCTTCGAGGCACTTGTCGAGGTGGCCGACACCGGGCCGGGCATCCCCACCGCGGAACTGCCTCATGTCTTCGACCGCCTCTGGCGCGGCACCCGCGCCCGCGCGGGCGGCGGCAGCGGCATCGGCCTCGCCGTGGTCAAGGAGCTGGTCACCGCCCACGGCGGCACGGTCACGGCGGACTCCGGACCGGGCGGCGGAACGCGGATGACCCTCCGGCTGCCCAGGACCGAATCGCGGGGATCACGGCGCACTCCCGACCCTGCCTCCGAGCCTCGGGTTGCCTGACAGGCAAATACCCCTGGGGGTATTTGACGGGCTGCTCGCAGCCGCCTTACTCTCGCTGGAGAGATACCCCCAGGGGTAATTGAGGAGGCAACGAAGTGGCTCGTGAAGTGACACAGGAGACGTTCGCGGCGGCCTGGGGCGACGGTGGGCTCGTGGTCGATGTGCGAGAGGCCGGCGAGTACGCAGCCGGGCACGTACCGGGCGCGCGGCTGATGCCGCTGCGCACCGTGCCCGCTCGGTGCGGTGAACTCCCCTCCGACCGGCCGGTATTCGTGATCTGCGCCAGCGGCAACCGCAGCCGCACCGCCGCCGACGGGATGAACTCCCGCGGCATCGACGCCTACTCCGTGGCCGGCGGCACCTCCGCCTGGGCCCGCGCCGGACGTCCGGTCGCGGCAGGACCCGCCGAGCACGCGGCCTGACCCCACACCGACACCTGACACCTGACACCTGACATTCGGGCCAGAAGAGAAGGAGCTCCGCCTTGGCCGCCACACCCTCCCCCACCGACGCCCCGATCTCCGGCCGCCACCGCGTCGCCGTCATCGGCGGCGGCAGCGCCGGTATCAGCGCCGCCGCCCGCCTGCGCCGCGCCGGCATCAGCGACATCACTCTGATCGAACCGTCAGACACGCACTGGTACCAGCCCCTGTGGACCCTGGTCGGCGGCGGCCAGGCACCGCTGCGGGCCACCCGCCGCCCCGAAGCGTCCGTGATACCCGACGGCGTGCGCTGGATCCGCCGGCGCGCCCAGGCCGTCGACCCCGACGCCCGCACGGTGACCCTCTCCGGCGGCGACGAACTCACCTACGAGCACCTGGTGTTGGCGCCCGGTCTCCAGCTCGACTGGGGCGGCGTGCCGGGCCTGGCCGAGGCGATCGGCCACGACCGGGTGAGCAGCAACTACGCACCCGAGTACGCCCCGCGCACCTGGGAGCTGATCAAGAACATGCGCTCGGGCACCGCGGTCTTCACTCACCCTGCCACGCCCCTGAAGTGCGGCGGCGCCCCCCAGAAGATTGCCTACCTGGCCGCGGACTACTGGCGCAGGCAGAAGGTTCTCGGCGACATCCGCATCATCCTCGTCATCCCGGACCCGGCGATGTTCAAGGTGCCCGCCTGGTCACAGGTCCTGGAGAAGGTGGCCGCCCGGTACGGGATCGAGGTGCGGCTGCGCTCCGAGATGACCGCAGTCGACGGCGACGCCCGCGAGGTCACCGTCACCGACCACGCGAACGGCACGAAGGAGACCATCGGCTACGACCTCCTGCACGCCGTGCCGCCGCAGAGCGCCCCCGACTGGATCAAGACGGGCCCGCTCGCCGACCCGGCAAGCCCCCAGGGGTTCGTCACCGCGGACAAGCACACGCTCCAACACCCCTCCTACGACAATGTCTTCGCGCTCGGTGACGTGGCGAACCTGCCCACCTCGAAGACCGGTGCCGCGGTGCGCAAGCAGGCCCCGGTCGTGGCCGGCAATCTGCTCGACGTCATGAACGGCCGGGCTCCGTCGCACCGGTACGACGGCTACACGTCCTGCCCGCTGGTGACCGCCCGGGACCGGATGCTGCTCGCCGAGTTCGACTACGACCTCAACCCCACGCCCTCGTTCCCGCTGCTCGACCCGTTCAAGGAGCGGCGCACGATGTGGGTGTTCAAGCGGTACGGCCTGCCGCCGGTGTACTGGCACGGCATGCTCACCGGCCGCCTCTGACCGGTCGGCCCGGGCATCCCCCGACCCGGGCCGACCACCATCCCCGCTCTCCGACAAGGGCGGACCAGACCCTTAGATATACCCCCCGGGGTAATCATGCCCTTCTGACACGGAGGTAACCCGCTCATGTTCTTCGCCCAGTACTACCTCGACTGCCTCTCCCAGGCGTCCTACCTGATCGCCGACGAGTCCACCGGCAAGGCCGTCGTCGTCGACCCGCGCCGCGACGTCTCCGAATACCTCACGGACGCCGCCGAGCACGGCTTCACCATCGAAGCCGTCATCAACACCCACTTCCACGCCGACTTCCTCGCCGGCCACCTCGAACTCGCCGACCGTACCGGCGCCTGGATCGGCTACGGGCAGCGCGCCGAGGCCGAGTACCCCATCCGCAAACTGACCGACGGCGACCGCATCAGCCTCGGCGACGTCCACCTGCAGATCCTCGAAACCCCCGGCCACACCCCGGAGTCGATCAGCGTCCTGGTCTACGAGCACGCCGGCGACACCGTCCCCTACGGCGTCCTCACCGGCGACGCGCTGTTCATCGGCGACGTGGGCCGCCCCGACCTGCTCGCCTCGATCGGCGTGACCGCCGACGAACTCGGCAAGATGCTCTACGACACCATCCAGCACAAACTGATGGCCCTCCCGGACGCGGTGCGCGTCTTCCCCGCGCACGGCGCCGGATCCGCCTGCGGCAAGAACCTCTCCACCCAGCGCCAGTCCACCATCGGCGAACAGCGCGCCACCAACTACGCCTGCCGGCCCATGAGCGAGGGGAAGTTCGTCTCGCTGGTGACCGAGGGCCAGCCGTCCGCGCCCGCGTACTTCGTCTACGACGCCATCCTCAACCGCAAGGAGCACGGCCTGTTCGACGCGGCCACGGCGCCCCGGCCGCTGTCCGTCGAGGAGTTCATGCAGCGGCGCGCGGCGGGGGCGGTCGTCCTCGACGCCCGCTCGCCGCAGGACTTCGCGCCCGGGTATCTGCGCGGCTCGGTCAACGTGCCCGCGGACGGCCGCTTCGCCGAGCAGGCCGGCATGGTCGTCGCCCCCGAGCAGGACGTCGTCGTCATCGCGCCCCAGGACCGCGAGGAGGAGGTCGTCACCCGGCTCGCCCGGATCGGCTTCGACAAGGTCGGCGGCTACCTGCGCGAACCCGAGGGCGCCTTCCCCGCCCTGGCCGACGAGATGGAACAGGCCAGCCGCCTGACCGCCGACGAGTTGCGTCGGCTGCTGGACGGCGAGGAACCGCCGCTGGTGCTGGACGTGCGCAACACCGCCGAGCGCGAAGAGGGCTTCATCGAAGGCTCCCTGCACATCCCGCTGGCCGAACTCGCCCGCCGTATCGACGAGATCCCGGCCGACCGGCCCCTGGTCGTCCACTGCGCGGGCGGCCACCGGTCCTCCATCGCCGCCAGCCTGCTGCGCCATGAGGACCGCACCGACGTCTCCGACCTGCTCGGCGGCTACGGCGCCTGGCTCGCCCTGCCCGCATCGGCCGACGTCTGAACCACACCGCTCCCGGGCGGCGGCCGAAATCATCGGCCGCCGCCCACTCCCGCCGGCCGCCCCAGCGACAGCAAGGAACCCCGATGACCACCAGTGCCGACAAACCCCGACTCGTTCCCGCGACCCTGCGCGACCTGACCCAGGAGGGCGAAGGCCCGCGCCTGCTGGACGTGCGTACGCCCGGCGAGTTCCGCACCGCCCACATCCCCGGCTCCTACAACGTGCCCCTCGACACCCTGCGCGAGCACCGCGGCGAACTGCTGCACCACCTCGACGAGGACGTCATACTCATCTGCCGCTCCGGCGCCCGCGCCACCCAGGCCGAACAGGCCCTGGCCGAAGCCGGGCTGCCCAACCTGCGCGTCCTCGACGGCGGCGTCATGGCGTGGGAAACCGCCGGAGGCCCGCTCACCCGCGGCCCCGAACGCTGGGACCTGGAACGCCAGGTGCGCCTGGTCGCCGGATCCATCGTGGTGGTCACCGGCATCGCGGGCGTGTTCCTGCCCGGACTGCATCTGATCGGCACGGCCGTCGGCGCCGGACTGACCGTCGCCGCACTCACCAACACCTGCGCCCTTGGCATGCTGCTGGCGAAGCTGCCCTACAACCGCGGCCCGCGCACCGACCTCGACACGGTCGTCGCCGCCCTGCGGGGCCCGTCGTGATCGCATTGGTCGTCGCCGCGTCCCTGCTGATCGGGGCCGGCCTGGGCGTCCTGGGCGGGGGCGGGTCCATCCTGACCGTGCCGGTCCTCGTCTACCTGGCCGGGATGGAGACCAAGGAGGCCATCGCCACCTCCCTGTTCGTCGTCGGCGTGACCAGCGCCGCCGGAGTCGTCCCGCATGCCCGTGCCGGGCGGGTGCGGTGGCGCACCGGGCTGCTGTTCGGCGTGGCCGGCATGAGCGGCGCGTACGCGGGCGGCCGACTGGCGGCGTTCGTCCCCGGCACCGTGCTGCTCCTCCTGTTCGCCCTCATGATGATCGCCACCGCCGTCGTCATGATCCGCGGCCGTCGGAAGCCGCAGCAGATCCGCCACGAACTTCCCATGGGACCCGTCCTGTTGAACGGCGTCGCCGTCGGCCTCGTCACCGGGCTCGTCGGTGCCGGCGGCGGTTTCCTCATCGTCCCCGCGCTGGCCCTGTTCGGCGGGTTGCCCATGTCCGTCGCCGCCGCCACGTCCCTGCAGGTGATCGCCCTCCAGTCGTTCGCGGGGTTCGCCGGTCATCTCTCCGGTGTGCACATCGACTGGGCGCTCGCCGCCGTCGTCACGTCGACCGCCGTCGTCGGCAGCCTGGTCGGCGGCCGTCTCGCCGGGCGCATCCCGCAGGACGCGCTGCGCAGGGCCTTTGGCTGGTTCGTCGCCCTCATGGGCGCCTTCGTGCTGACCCAGCAGATCCCCTCAGGCGTGCGCCACACCCTCGTGACGAATCCATGGATCTGGTCCACGACAGCCGCGACCGCCGGGGCCCTGTTCAGCTGGTACGTGCTACGCCGCTCCGGACGGGCCCGGGACCGGGACGACGACGCGCCAGAGCCTGCAGGCGGGGACGATGGTCAGCCGCACCCACATCCCTCACACCAGGACACGACGTCCAGCCACGCCACCCGGTCACCGCTCGACACGTAGCGGTGTAACCCCGCCTCCGACGAACACGCCCCAAGGAGCTGTCCCGTGAAGGACACGGCACTCGTGAACGAGGTAGACGACTCGCAGGCCGAGGTGCTCAACCGGCTGCGTCGGGCGCAGGGACAGCTGGCCGCGGTCATCTCCATGATCCAGGCGGGACGCGACCGCAAGGACGTCGTCACCCAACTGGCCGCGGTCTCCCACGCCTTGGACCGGGCCGGCTTCAAGATCGTGGTCGGCGGCATGCTCCAGTGCCTGTTTGAACGGCAGCAGGGACACATCCCTCCGCTGACCGAGGCCGAACTGGAGAAATTGTTCCTGGCGCTCGCATGATCCCGGGCGCCCTGTCCCAGGGGGTGTACAGGTGTTTTCCTTCCCCGTCATCACCGGGTCGGCCATCGAGCCGGGGCGCCGCTGCCCCGACACCCGCCTGGCCGGCCCAGCGACACCCGCGGCGGACCAGCGTGCCCGCCAGGACGTCCGGGCGCGGCTCATGAGCCGGTTCCCGGATGTCCCGGCCGAGACCCTGGCGACGGCAGCGGCAGAGGCGTTCACGTACTTCGCGGACGCGCGTGTCCGGCACTACGTTCCCGTTCTGGCCTTCAAACGCGCCTCGCGGCAACTGTCCGGCCGCTTCGACACCCGGGACGATGCGGGCAGTGCGGCATGAGACCGGCACCGAAGTGCGTCATCGACCGGTCCCGCCCCTGCAACGCCTGCATCGCCCCGGATCCCAGCAGCTGCCCCTATCCGTATCTGCTCGCCGGGGACGACGCGGAGGACCCGGACGACGGCAACAGTGCAGACGAGGATTCCACTGACCCGGATGAACGACCGGAGGAATGAGGTACGCACGATGGACGCAGCAGGCTGGGACGAGCGGTATCGCGGCAGCGAGCTGGTGTGGAAGGCGGAGCCCAACCGGTTCGTCGAGGAGGAGCTGGCCGGTCTGAAGCCGCCCGGGCGGGCGGTGGACCTCGCTGCCGGAGAGGGACGCAACGCGGTCTGGCTCGCGGAACAGGGCTGGGAAGTGGACGCCGTCGACTTCTCCGCCGTCGCGCTGGAGAAGGCCGAGCAGATGGCCGCCGGCCGCGGCGTACGGCTGCACACCGTCCGCACCGATCTCACAGCCTGGGCGCCTCCGGAAGCGACGTACGACCTGGCGCTGATCGCCTATCTGCACCTGCCGTGGCCGGAGATGGCCCAGGTACTGCCCCGGGCCGCCACTGTCGTGCGCCGAGGCGGAACCCTGCTGCTCGTCGGCCACGACGCGGCCAATCCCGAGCACGGTCACGGCGGCCCGCAGGATCCGCGCGTGCTCTACGGCGCCGGGCAGGTCGCCGATCTGTGGCGGCCGTACGCCGACATCCTGCGGGCCGAGACGGTCACCCGGCCGGTGACCGACGCCGAGGGCGGAAGCCGTACGGCCCTCGACGCGCTCGTCCGCGCCGTGCGGCGATGAGGCCGTCCGGCGTGGCCATGCCGGGTCAGGACGGTGTGCCGGGCTTCGTCGCCAGGTACCAGTCGGTGAGCTTGACGCTGTCGTCGGCCAGCCGGGCCTCCAGTTCCGCCTGGGTGCGCGGGGCGCCCAGGACGACGTCCTCGCCGGGGTGCCAGTTGGCGGGGCAGGAGACGCCGTCGCGGTCGGAGGTCTGCAGGGCGTCGACGAGCCGCAGGATCTCGGGGATCATGCGTCCGGCGTTCATCGGGTAGTACAGCACCGCCCGTATGGTCTGCTCGGGGTCGATGACGAAGACGGCGCGTACGGCGGCGGTGCCGGAGGTGTTCGGGTGGAGCATGCCGTAGGCGTGCGAGACGCGCATGTCCAGGTCGGCGATGATCGGGAACGAGACGCGCACGCCCAGCTTCTCCTCGATCGCGCGGGTCCAGGCGAGGTGGCTGTGGACGGAGTCCACGGAGTTGCCGAGCAGGGCGGTGTTGCGGGCGGCGAACTCGTCGGCGAGTTCGGTGAAGGCGACGAACTCGGTGGTGCACACCGGGGTGAAGTCGGCCGGGTGGCTGAAGAGCACCAGCCACTGGCCGTAGTAGTCGGTCAGTCGGACGGGACCGTGGGTGGACTCGGCTTCGAAGTCCGGCGCCCTGTCGCCGATGAGAGGCAGACGGGTGTACTCGGCGGGCTCGGCCAGTTGGTCGGAGACGGTCATCGGAGGATCCCTCCCGGACGATCACGGATTCGGATACCCCCCAGGGTATTTTCACGACCCCGGTCGGCGGAGGACCACACGGCCTGACATTCGCCCCCGTCGGCCCTTGCGTCTGCTGTCCGACGAGACCCTCCCCGCATCGCACGGGAACACCCGGGCGGGGGCGGGGGCGGGGGCGGAACAATTCGGCCTCGCACCGCGCTGTTCCTTATACCCCTCCGGGTATGCAAGTCGTAGTCGGTGCCCGGGGACCGCGACCGGACCCGGCGAAGGAGCGTGAGCCCGATGGAGACAGCAGGACATGACGGACCTGCCAGGACAACCGAGGACACCTGTCTTGTGACGACCTGTGGGCGCAGGATCGCCGTGCGGTGTCTGCGGCTTGCTCCCGCGCACCGACCCATCACCCGGGTCGCCCTGGACGTGGGCCAGGACCAGGGCGGCGAGCCGGGAGTGTGGGCGGCGCTGACCGCCGACGAGGCCCGTGACCTGGCTCGCCTGCTCCTCCTGCACGCCGGCCTGGCCGAGCGCGGCACCGACACCCTCGGGTCGCCACCGAAGAGCGGCCCTTCCTTCTGACTTCGGCGACGGGCACGTCACTCCAGGATGCGCAGGTATTCGCGGTCGCCGAGGAGTTCCAGACGGCGCCAGAGCACCGGGTTGTCCGACGACTGGCTTGCATGACAGGCGATGGCGCGGCGCTGCCGCTGCCGTGACACCGGTTCGACGACTCGGCACTCGGCCGGGCCGCGGCCCGTGAAGGACGTGCCGAACTCGGCGTTCAACCGGTCCGCCACCTCCTGGGGCAGCGTCCAGCCCAGCATCGCAACACCGGCCCGGCGGGCGGCCGACAGCGCGGCCTCGGTGGCTCGTCGGTGGTCCCGGTGTCCTGTGACACCTTCCGTGTCGAACACGAGCAGGTGGCTGGGGCGCTCCTCGCCGATGAGGCCGGTGACGTGGGCGGTGAGCCGGTCCAACGGGATGTCGCTCAGACCGCCATCCGGATGTCCGGCCAGTTCCACGCGCTGGACGCCCAGTTCCCGTGCGGCGCAGGCGAACTCGCCCGCGCGGACGGTGTGCAGGTCGCCGGGCCTGCCGTGCAGGGTGGACGCCTCACCGTGGGTGAAGCAGAGGACCGTCGTGGGCACGCCGCCCTCGGACAGCAGGGCCAGCAGTGCGCCCAGCCCGAACGACTCGTCGTCGGGATGGGCGACCACCGCCAGCACACGCCGCACTCCGTCCGGCAGACCGCGCCCCGAGCCAGTACCGGTCATCTCAGGTGTAGATGATCTGGCCGCCGGCCGCGTGCTCGTAGAACTCGCCGACCGTGATGATGTCCTGGACCTGCTCGACGAGGTCGTCCTTGTCGAGTTCGAAGAGGTCGACCGACGCCTTGCAGGCGTAGATGCCGGCTCCGGTGTCGGCGATCATCTCGATGAACTCGGGGATCGGCGGGATGTCGAGCTTGTCCATCTTGCGTTCCATGTAGCGGGTCACGAGGTCGGGGACGCCCGGCATGCCGCCCAGCAGGGTGGGCAGGTGCAGACCGGGGTTGCCGACGGTGGCCAGCTTGATGTGCTCCCAGCGCTTCTTCGTGATGGCGTCGAGGCCGAAGAAGGTGAAGAACAGGTCGGCCTCGATGCCTTCGGCGCGGGCGCCGTTGGCCATGATCAGGGCCGGGTAGATCCCTTCCAGGGACCCCTTGGAGATAATGATCGAGACCTTCTCGATCGTTGCGGTGTCGGCCATGACGGCATGCTCCTCGATGACAGAGACGGTGGCGGAGGTGATGGCGGAGGCGGTGACCGGGAGGTCAGATGCAGCCGCGCGGCTTGGGGATTCCGGCGATCTTCGCTGCGGTCTTGGCGGGCCCCTTGGGGAAGAGCTGGTACAGCTCCTTGACGCTCACGCCGGATGTCTTGCCGAGGACGCGGACCGTGGGGCCGGTGCCCTTGGCTGCGTATTCGGCGCGCATGAAGTGGATGACCGTCCAGTGCCGGTCGGTCAGCGCCTCGATGCCCGCCTCGTGGGCGATCTGCTCGGCCATGGGCTCGGTCCAGCGGTCGGGATCGGTGAAGAATCCCTCGTCGTCGACGGGGACGGCTGTGGAGCCGTAGGTGGCGGTGGGCATGGCGGCGTTCTCCTTCACTCAGACGGTTCAGGCGTTCAGGCGTTCAGGCGTGGACGTGGTGCTTGCCGTGCTCGGGCATCGCCGAGTCGATGCCGGGCAGTTCCCGGCCGGGCAGGAGGCTGTGCCAGTACAGCCACTCGAAGGCGAGCTTGCCGAGGTGGTTGGCGTGCGACTCCTTCAGCAATGGCAGGCCGAGAGCGGCCGGGAAGTGGCCGGGCAGCGGCTCGGTGTCGTAGTTGAAGTCGATCAGCAGGGCCTTGTGGAAGCCGGTCTCGACGAAGCAGTTGGTGTGCCCGTCGAAGGTCGCGTCCAGCGGCTGTCCGGCCAGGAAGCGGCCGATGTTGTGCGTCAGCGTCTCCCCCGCGAAGTGCGCCACCGAACCGGCCTTGGACGCCGGCAGCCCGGCCGCGTCGCCGATCGCGAACACCTCAGGATGCTGGGGGTGTTGGAGGGTGCGCTGGTCGACAGGGATGAAGCCCAGTTCGTCGCCGAGGCCCGGGGAGCGTTCGACGTATTCGGCGCCGCCGTGCAGTGGCACGACCACCGCCAGGTCGAAGGGCACCTCGCGTTCGTCGTACGACACCAGCCTGCCACCGGTGCCGTCGACCTCGCCAAGCGTGAACTCGGTGACCAGCTCGATGCCCTTGGCAGCCAGCAGCCCGCCCAGCGCCTCGGCGGCGACAGGCTTGGTGAAGGCGCCGTCCAGCGGGGTGGCGTACGTCAGCTGGACCTTGTCGCGGATGCCGCGCCGCTGGAAGTACCAGTCGGCGAGAAAGGCGAACTCCAGTGGTGCGACCGGGCACTTGATGGGCAGGTCGGCCACGTTCACCACGACGCGCCCGCCCTCGAAGTGCTCCAGGGCGTGGTGCAGGCCGACGGCGCCGGGCAGGTCGTAGAAGGTGAAGACCTTCTCGCCCCAGCCGGGACCGGTCAGCCCCTCGGTCTCCTCCGGGAGGAGGGTGGCGCCGGTGGCGACGACGAGGACGTCGTAGGTCATCCGTATGCCGCCGCTGAGGTGCACCGTCCGCGCGTCCAGGTCGACCCGCTCGATGCGTGCCTGTTTGTAGTCGACGTCTGCGTGCAGCTGCTGCGGGCGGGAGCGGACGAGGTGGTGCGGCTGGGCCGCCCCGAAGGGGACGAACAGCAGGCCGGGCTGGTAGACGTGGTCGTCGTCCTGGTCGACCACGGTGATCCGGCATTCGTTCTCGTCGTACATGCGGCGCAGCCGGTTGGCCGTCAGCGTGCCTCCGGTGCCGCCTCCGAGTATCACGATGTGTGTGCCCATGCCCCCACTGTCGTGCGGGAGAAGGGACCCGGGCATGGGCCACAGGTCCCCATCCGGTACCCACCCGGGTATACCTTCGCTCCGCCCCCGCGGGCCCGGCACGCCGCCCGCCCTCCATGAACTCCCTGAAAAAATACCTACCAGGGTATGCCACCACGGTTGTCGACGCGAGGGCCGAACGGCCCCTGGCACACCCCGTCGGCCTCTCGATCAGCAGCACGGTTCGCGGTCGACTGGAACTGGCAGCAGTCGACCCCCACGAGAGAGGCCCGGCCATGACCGGCACCGCACCGCAGACCCTCCCCACGAACCAGCCGCAGGACGCGGACGTACACCACTTCGAGGTGACCCACGCCGAAGGCGACATCTACACCGTGGACATCCGCGGCCACCGCTTGCATGTCGACCAGCCCGTCGAGGCGGGCGGCACCGACATCGCACCCACCCCCACCGAATTGTTCGCCGCCTCCCTGGCCACCTGCGTCGCCTTCTACGCGGGCCGTTTCCTGCACCGCCACGGCCTGGACCAGGCCGGACTGCGCGTCCATACGGAATTCACCATGGCCACCGACCGGCCCGCCCGCGTGGCCTCCCTGCACGTCACGATCGTCCCGCCGGCCGGACTGTCCGAGCAGCGCCGCGCGGCCCTGCTCGCCGTCGCCTCGCGCTGCACGGTCCACAACACACTGCAGCAGCCGCCCGAGATCGGCATCGGGCTGGCACTATGAGCACGCATCTGGCACCGCCCACCTCCCCCCTTCTGGACCGCATCCGCCGCGGCCTCATCGGCGACGGCGAGGTGCTGGAGGGCCCTTACGGCCCCCGACGCCTCGTCTACGCCGACTACACCGCCTCCGGCCGTTCCCTGGACTTCGTCGAGGACTTCGTGCGCGAGCAGGTGCTGCCCCTGTACGGCAACACCCACACGGAGAGTTCCAGCACCGGACTGCAGACGACCCGGCTGCGGGAGGACGCCCGGCGGATCATCCGCGACGCGGTCGGCGGCAGCGAGGACGACCTCGTGATCTTCTGCGGCTCGGGAGCGACCGCGGCGGTCAACAAGCTGGTGGGCATCCTGGAACTGCGCCGGACCGACCCGCTGCCGCAGGCCATGCGCCCGGTCGTGTTCGTCGGCCCGTACGAGCACCACTCGAACGAACTGCCCTGGCGGGAGTCGGTCGCCGACGTCGTGGTCATCGGCGAGGACGCGGACGGTCACATCGATCTCGGCGATCTGGAGGCGCAGTTGGCCCGGTACGCCGACCGGCCGCTGCGCATCGGCAGCTTCTCCGCCGCCTCCAACGTCACCGGCATCCTCACCGACACCGACCGCATCGCCCGCCTGCTGCACGCGCACGGCGCCCTGTCCTTCTGGGACTACGCGGCTGCCGCCCCCTACGTCTCCATCCGGGTCGCCGAGAGCGCCCCCGGCGCGGGCGACCACAAGGACGCGGTCTTCCTGTCCCCGCACAAGTTCGTCGGCGGCCCGCAGACCCCCGGCGTCCTCGTCGTCCGCCGCGAGCTGGTCCGCAACCCGGTGCCCACCGCACCGGGCGGCGGCACAGTCTCCTTCGTCGGTCCGCTCGGCCATCGCTATCTGGACGACCCGGTCGCCCGGGAGGAGGGAGGCACTCCGGCGATCGTGGAGTCGATCCGCGCCGGGCTGGTCTTCGCCCTCAAGCAGGCCGTCGGCACCGACACCATCCAGGCCGCAGAGGAGCGGCACTGGAAATGTGCGCTCGCCCGGTGGGACCGCGACCCCGGCATCGAAATCCTCGGCAGCCACCACGCCCGCCGCCTGTCCATCATCTCGTTCCGCATCCGGCACGGCAGCCACGCCTACCTGCACCACAACTACGTCGTCGCCCTCCTCAACGACGTCTTCGGCATCCAGGCCCGCGGCGGCTGCTCCTGCGCCGGTCCCTACGGCCACCGCCTCCTCGCCATCGACGCCGCCACCTCCCACGCCCTGCTCGACGAGGTCGTCCACGGCTGCGACGGCATCAAACCCGGCTGGATCCGCATCAACTTCAACTACTTCATCAGCGACACCGTGCGCGACTACCTCATCGACGCGGTCGAGCTGATCGCCGCGTACGGCCACCGGCTCCTTCCCGACTACCGCTTCGACCCGCACACCGGGCAGTGGCGCCACCGCACCGGCCCGTCCTCTCCCCCGCTGCGGCTGACCGACGTGCGCTTCGCAGCCGACAGACGGATCACCGCGCCGACCGTCCGCCACCACCGGCTGGGCGAGGAAGCGCTGTCGGGCCAGCTCGACCGTGCACGCGAGGTGCTGACCTGCCGTGCGGATTCCCTCGACGACGGCCCCACCGGGCTGCCGGCCGACTTCGAGCGGATGCGCTGGTTCCCGCTGCCGCCCGTCTGCCTGGAACAAACCCGGACCGGCACCGGTTGAACCGAAGGGATCCAGATACCCCGCCGGGTATATGAGAGGAGACCGGAAACCATGCCCACCGTGGAACTGACCAAGGACAACTTCGAGGAGACCGTCACCGGTTCGGAGATCGTACTGATCGACTTCTGGGCCGCCTGGTGCGGACCGTGCCGCAGCTTCGCCCCCGTCTACGACAAGGCGGCCGAGCGGCATCCGGACATCGTCTTCGGCAAGGTCGACACCGAAGCACAGCCCGAACTCGCCGCAGGCTTCCGCATCTCCTCCATCCCCACCCTGATGGCCGTCCGCGACCGGACCGTGCTGTACGCCGAGCCGGGCGCCCTGCCGCCACAGGCCCTGGAGGAACTCATCGGAAAGATCAGGGCCGTCGACATGGACGACGTACGCCGGAAGGCCACCGCGGGCTCGACGGGAGCAAACTGACGCCCCGGGCGCCCGTGGTGTCTCCACGGGCGCCCCGGAACGCGGGTTCAGCGGCTGCGCAGAGCGGCCAACGCGGCGTCGAGATCAGCCGCGCGCGGGCGGTTGTGCGGCAGCTTGCCGAGCACGGCCGCCATGCCACAGGTGTTCGTGAGGGCGGAGAAGACCAGACCGCCCGCGATACCGGCCGAGATCAGCAGGAGGGCCGGGTGCACGAGCAGGCCGAGGAGGAGACCCAGGAGCACCACCGTGCCGGCGGTGAAGCGCACTTGCCGCTCCATGCTCCAGCCGGCCCGCGTGTCACAGGCGGCCGGGGTGTGCAGGTCGTGCCCCTCGGCGGCCCAGGCGCCTGTGCCACCGGAGAGGGTGGCGGTCGGTATGCCCTGCTCGGCCAGGAGCTTGCAGGCGTTCTCGGAGCGGGCGCCGGAGGCGCAGACGACGAGGACGTCACCCTGCTCGGAAGCGTGGCGTATCTCCGGCAGGGCGCGGCGGACGTGGTCCAGCGGAATGTTCAGGGCGCCCGGGAGATGGCCGGAGGCGTACTCGGCGGGCGTGCGCACGTCGATGACGGTGAGTTCGTGCAGCCGGGTGCGGGCCTGCTCGGTGGCGATGGTGACGGGGGTGGGAGAGCTGGTCATGGCAGGTGTGATCCTTAATGGTCGACGCCGCCCCGAACCGGGACGTACAGTACCCCTAGGGGTATTTCTGAGGAGTGATCGTGGAACTGGAGCTTGAGGGTGCGGACCTGAAGTCCGTGCTGAACCGGCTGCGCCGTGCGCAGGGTCAGATCTCCGGCGTGATCCGGATGATCGAGGAGGGGCGTGACTGCGAGGACGTCGTCACGCAGCTCGCCGCCGCCTCCCGCGCTCTCGACCGCGCCGGTTTCGCGATCATCGCGACCGGCATGCAGCAGTGCATGACCGACATCGAATCCGGCCGCAAGAACGGCGAGGACGCCCAGCAGATGCGGGCCCGCCTGGAGAAGCTGTTCCTGTCCCTGGCGTGAGGGCTCCCGACGCGGCGGCCCTCACAGCACCGCGTCGATCAGCATGAAGGCCGCCACCGCCAGCAGCACCAGCGCGAAGATCCGCTGAAGCGTGTGTCCCGAGACCTTCACGGACAGCCGCTTGCCGTCCCAGGCACCGAGGATCGCAGCCGCGACGAACGGTCCGACGACCGCCCAGTCCAGCCCCTCGACCGTACCGGCGCGCATCGCCAGCGCGGCCAGCGAGTTGACGGTGATGACCAGCAGGCTGGTGCCCACCGCGTTCCGCATCCGCAGGCCCAGCACACTCACCAGCGCCGGTACGGCAAGGAAGCCGCCACCGACACCGAGGACACCGGTGACCGCGCCGAGCCCGCCACCGGCTGCCGCCACCCGCACCGGCCGCACCGTCACGGCGCCCTCCACGGCCGGCCGGAACCGCAGCATGCGCAGGGCGGCCACTCCCGCGACCACGGCGAAGGCCGCCGTCAGCACGGCCCCCGGGATACGTCCGGCGAGCGCGCCGCCCAGCATCGCCGGACCGATCCCGGCCGCCGCGAACAGCAGCCCCGTCCGCCAGCGGACGTTCCCGTCACGGGCGTGCGCGACCATCGCGGTGACCGAGGTGAGCGTGACGATGACGAGACTCGCGGTCGTCGCAGCGACCGGACTGAAGCCGAGCAGATAGATCAGGGCGGGGACGGCGAGCACACTGCCGCCGCCCCCCAGCGCGCCGAGCGCCAGACCGATGACCGCACCCGCGGCCAGGGCGAGTATGAGAGTGCTCACGCGACGGTGCCGTTTCCGCCCCGCGGGTCCACCACCGGCAGTCCCGCCTCGGCCCAGTCCCGCATGCCGCCGATCACGTCCACGGCCTCCGCGCCCCGGGCGGCCAGCAGTTCGGCGGCCTGCCGGGAGCGGTTGCCCGAGCGGCAGATCACGACCAGGGGCCGCGCCTGCGCGTGAGCCGGCAGCCCCGCCCCTGCGGCCAGCGCCGACAGTGGCAGATGCACGGCTCGGGGTGCGTGGCCCGCCTGCCACTCGTGCGGCTCGCGCACATCCAGCAGCACGGCGTCACCGCCGCTGCCGGCGGCGTTGCCGTGCCCGGTCCGGATGGCCGCCTCCTGGACGGTCACGCGGCCGGGGCCGCCCCGTTCTCGCCGGAAGATGCTCATGTCGGTTTCTCGCTCCTGTTTCCCATGTCGGCAGTGAAGATCGGTGGGACGCTGACGGCACCCGATGCCGTCAGGGCGTCCGTACGGCGAGCCCGGCCTTCTCGGCCGCGTCGAAGGAGTCGTCCACGGCGACGACCTCGCGACCGGCCGCGTCCAGCAGCGAGGCGGCGATCGCGGCACGCATCCCACCCGCGCAGTGCACCCACACCTCACCGGCGGGAACCTCGCCGAGGCGGCCGTGCAGGGCGTGGACCGGGATGTGGACCGAGCCCTCGATGTACCCGGCCGCCCGCTCCGAGCCGCGTCGCACATCAAGGACGACGACACCCTCCACGGGACGCCGACCCGCGAGGTCGGCGAACGTCGCCCGCCGGAAGGAGGCCGGTGCCGCGCCCTCGGGCACCCACTCGGCCGGTGCCCCGGTGGCCGCGGCAGCGGGGCGGTCGATACCGACCCGGACCAGCTCGCGCTGGGCGGCGGCGAGCTGCTCGCGCGACTCGGCCAGTAGCGTCACGGGCTTGCCCCACGGAATCAGCCAGGCCAGATACGTGGCGAGTTGCCCCTCGGCCTCGAAGTTGAACGAGCCGGACACGTGCCCTTCGGCGAAGGCGACGCGGTTGCGCAGGTCCACCACCCACTCCCCTACCGCCAGCCGGGCGGCTATCTCCTCGGCGTTCGCGACGGCGGGCGGGGTCAGGTCGACCGGCGCGGGTCCGGCGGCGTTGGCCGGGCCCATGTGCGTGTAGTAGGCGGGGATGTCGTCCAGCCCGGCCAGCAGACCGGCGACAAAGTCGTCCACGTCCCGGGTGAGGGCCTCGTTGGACGCCTTCTCCTTGCCGATCGTCGTGGCACTGCCCTCCGCCTGCGAGGACGAGCAGAAGCTGCCGAAGCCGTGCGTGGGCAACACCTCGGTCTCGTCCGGCAGTTCGGCGGCGAGACGGTGTGCGGAGGCGTGCTGGGCGCGGGCGAGCTGCTCGGTCAGCCGAGGCTCCACGAGGTCCGGGCGGCCCACCGTGCCGATCAGCAGCGAGCCGCCAGTGAACACCGCGACCGCCGTGCCGTTCTCCTCCAGCGCATAGGAGGTGTGGTGCGGGGTGTGACCGGGCGTCGCCACGGCACGCAGGGCCAGTCCGGCGGCGGTGTCGATCTCCGTACGGTCGCCGTCGTGCACCGGTATCCGCGCGAAGGAGACCCTGGCCCCGGCGGGGACGAGGTAGGCGGCGCCCGTAATCCGGGCCAGTGCCAGGCCGCCGGTGACGTAGTCGTTGTGGACGTGGGTCTCGACGACGTGCGAGATCCGCACGCCCCGCCGCGCCGCCGCCGCGATCACCTGGTCGACGTCGCGGGGCGGGTCGACCGCCACCGCCGTCCGCTCACCGCCCGCGAGATAGCTGCGGTTGCCGAGCCCTGACACCTCGATCGTGTCGACGAAGAACACGCGGTACTCCCTTCCAACGAAGAATTACCCCAGGGGGTATGCTTACGACCGTAACACTAGTACCCCGGGGGGTATTTCCAAGGGCAGGGAAAGTCCGGGAAACGCTTCACGAGTGCCTCGCACACGGCCGGACGCCCGTCCCGCGCCACGCGAGCCGACCTGACCAGAAGGGCCACCGCCATGCGTTACGACCGCACCGTGCACCTCGACACGGACTTCGCCACCACCGTCGGCCGCGTCCGCGAGGCCCTCGCCGCACAGGGCTTCGGCATCCTCACCGAGATCGACGTCACCGCCACACTCAAGGCGAAGCTCGACCACGACATGGAGGACTACGTCATCCTCGGCGCCTGCAACCCGCCCCTCGCCCACCGCGCCCTGGAGACCGACCGCACCATCGGCCTGCTGCTGCCCTGCAACGTCGTCGTCCGCCGCGACGGCAACCGCACCGCCGTACAAGCCCTCGACCCCGGCACGATGGTCGCCCTCACCGGACTCGACGCCCTCCGCCCCGTCGCCGAGGAGGCCACCCACCGCCTCGACGCCGCCCTCGCCTCCCTCACCAAGGACGACTGACGGCCCCACCCCGGGACGCCTCCGACCGAACCGTCCGACCTGTGCCTCTTGGGCCGCTCGAAAGATCCAGGGCAGCGGCGAAGGCGGAGAAAGTGGGCGCCACGACTGGCCACTCGTGCATCAGAGGACTCGGCGACACGTAACTGCCCACGACCCGCGGGTCGTGGGAGTCGGTGCGGCAGGCGAGGGCGAGGGCGAGGCCGACGTCATAACCAGGTACGCGGTTCACCGCGACAGCGACCAGACGATCTCTGTCTGACGTCGCCAACACCTCATCGATACGGGGCAGTTGTACTGCCGGCCTGCCGGGTGCTGCACGTCGCCGAGTCCGGGTACTACGCCTGGCGGGACCGGCCGCCGTCGAACCGCCTGGTCAGGCACGCCTGGCTGACCGAGGCCATCGTGGGCATCCACACCGCCTCCCGCGGCACCTACGGCTCCCGCCGGATCCATGCTCGGCCCGTCCGCGGACTCTACGAAACTCGGGGCAGCTCAATGTGATCGTCGCCCACGCGATATGCGCTTCGCTGTGATTTCGCATCTGAGACCAAGGCGGCTCTCCACGCGATCCGCGACTCCTGACACTTGCTCACGCGTGACAGATGGCTGCCCGCCCCTGGATCACGTGGTGTTGCGCTGCCACTGCGGCCCGACCTGCTTCCATTCCCGGCCCCACTGGTCGATACGCTTCCGGTCGAGCCGCCATCGTGCGATGCGCCCGGCGCCGAGTGTCAGGCCGCCGACGGCGAGCGCGGCCACGGTGCCCATGAGGCCGGCCTCGGCGGCTGCCTCCGTGGCGGTGGCCGGCTCCTTTGTGAGATCTCCCTGGCGATCCGTCCAGACCAGCACGGTAGCCCCTGCCTTGTGCCCGGCGTCCACCATGGTCCGGCCTGTGTGTACGGAGCGGTCCGAGCCCGTCCAACGGACCTTCGCCCAGACGGCGTTGTCGCTCGCACCCTCTGTGTCAGTCACCGACGACGCAGTGCTCTCGACGAGGACGGCCTCGACGGAATGTCGTTCGGCGCGCGCCTGCGAGAGGGACTCGTCGGCAGTTCGGGCCGTCACCGTGCCGACGACGGCGCCGCCCAGGGCGAAGCCCGTCCATGAGGCCAGCACAATCCATGCCTCGACAACGTCGGCGTGCCGTCGAAGCGGGTTGCTCCGCCACCGCCACAGCGTGGTACGCCTCACCTTGGACATGAGACCGCCCCTCCTCTTCGTCGCGGACGTATTCGTCACAGACAGAAGAGTGACCGCCCGGCATGGAGCCACGGCAGGGGCCAAGGGGACGGCTCCGCAGGGTCGTTCGGGGTCTGCTTTTTCTTGCGGTGGGCCGGTCGGCCCTGGTGCGCCGGTTCGCGCGGGCTGCGGAGGGCTGGGGGCCAGCGGGCCGGATCCTTCATGGAAGTTGCGCCGCCTTGACGGGAAGTGCCGCAGCGAGGGCTCCGGCAGGTGTTGGGACGCGCCACCGCGGGAACGGGCGCCTCCCGTTGCCACCGGCCGGGTTCCGGCACTACGCCCTCCCCCACTCGCCGGCAGCATGCGCTGGGCCGTCCGTGAAGGGCAGGGCGGGGTCAGGGGGTGCGGGCCGGACTTTCGGTGGTGAGGGGGATGCGCCAGCGCAGGCGGGTGCCGCCTTCCGGGCGGCCGGCCGCCTCGAACGTGCCGCCGAGCTTCTCCGCCCGGCGGCGCAGATTGGTCAGACCGCTGCTCCGGGTCACCGCCGGATCGATGCCGCAGCCGTTGTCGGTGACTTCCAGGAGCAGTTCGTCCCCGGCGTGGACGGCGACCCGGACCGCGGAGGCGTGGGCGTGGCGGGCCACGTTGGACAGCGCCTCACGCAGCGCCGCCAGCAGGTGGGCGGCGGTCGCGTCGGGCAGGGCGGCGTCGACGGGGCCGTCGAACTCGACCGCGGGGGCGAACCCGAGCCGGTCCTGTGCGGTGGCGGTCTCGTCGAGGACCTGGGCGCGGAGGCTGGCGGCCTTCTGGGCGGGCTGGCCCAGCTCGAAGATGGTGCCGCGCAACTCCCGGATGGTGGCGTCGAGTTCGTCGATCACCGTATGGATGCGGGTGGCGGAGTCGGGATGGGTGATGCGGGCGGTGACGCCCTGCAGCGCGAGGCCGGCACCGAAGACCCGCTGGATGACCATGTCGTGCAGGTCGCGCGCGATGCGGTCGCGTTCGGCCATCACCTCGCGGTCCGCCCGTGCGGCGGCCAACTCGGCCTGGGCGGCGAGCTGGTGGGTGACGTCCCGCGCCGCCGTGGCGAAGCCGATCAGGCCGCCGTTGGCATCGCGCATCGGCGACACGGTTACGGCCACCTCGACCTCGGTGCCGTCGGTACGGCGCCACCGGCTCTGGTAGGAGTCGGCGTGCCCCCACGAACGGATCTGTTCCACCGCAGCCAGGAAGGCGGCGCGGGCCGCGTCGGACATGAGGGTCTCGATCGTCTGGCCGATGATGTGCTGCTCGGCCTGGCCGAACAGCCGCTCGGCGCCCGGGTTCCAGGTCTGGACGAGGCAGCTGGGGCCGAGCGAGATCATGGCGTCGTCGGAGGCGGCCACGATGGCCGCGAGCCGTGCCTCGGACAGCCGGGCTGCCTCCAGCTCGGTGTGCAGGGCTATCAACCCGCGGTTGGTGTCGTCCAGTTCCTGGCGCAGCTCGTCCACCAGCTGCGCGCGACGCTCCAGTTCGGCCCTCAGCGCGACTGCGTCGTCCACGCCGTCAGCGGCCGTGGGGCCGTGCACGTCACCCATGGCTGGCTGCCCTTCGCGTCAGTGGCGGGACCGACTCCCGAGGCATCATGGCATGCCACCGGCACGGCGGACCACGAGCACGGTGGCGTCGTCGGTGGGCCGCCCGTAGTCGCGGTGCACCACGGCTGCGACGATCGCCGGGTGCTGTTCCAGCAGGCGCGGATGGCCGTCCAGGTTCCAGCCGGAACGGATCCCGTCGGACACCAGGAGGAGCGTCGACCCGGGCTCCCAGGGGCAGTGCTGAAGGCGGACGGAGGGCACGGGCAGCTGGGTGCCGAGCGTGCCGGGCCGGTCCAGCAGATGCACCGACCGGCCACCGGTCACCACCCGCCCGGTGATGTTGCCGACGGCCGCATAGGTCAGCTCCCCCCGCCCGGGATCGATCAGGCACGTGCCCAGGACTCCGCCGCGGGTGGACCGCATCGCCTCGTGGGCCCGCCGGACCAGGGCGTCGAGATCGGTGACAGGTACCCGCTCGAAGGCACCGACCGCTGCCTGCGCCGCCGCAGCGGCATGCGGCCCGTGCCCGAGCCCGTCCACGAGCAGAGCGGCCAACGGACGGGAGCGAAGAGGGTGAAGGCGTTCGCCGGACCGGACGGTCGAGGCGGGCGCGGGGGTGGGGGCGGGACTCCGGCATTCGCCAGGCGTCACGGCCCAGGCGTCCCCGGACTCGCCGTCGCCGCCCAGCGGGACGTTGACGCCCCCGAAACGCCACCCCGGGTGGACGTCCGGTTCGGGGGCGCCGAGGCGGGCGTAGACGACCGTGCCGTTCAGGGTGGAGTACCACTCGAACTCGGCGGCGCTGCGCCGGATCACGGACAGCCCCGCATTCAGGCCGCGTCCACCCGGCCGGGACGGACCGGCTGACGGGGCCGTCCCGGCCGGCACGGTGAGCGCTGCCGCGGTCGTGCCCGGGCCACGGTCGACGGACAACAGCTCCATCCCGTCGCCCGCCTGCCGCGCCAGCACGTACCCGCCCGGCAGCGCGTGCCGCAGCAGATTGGTGCCGAGTTCGGTCGCGACCAGTTCGGCCACGCCCGGACGCAGCGCGCGACGGTCGGCGGCCATCCTCGCCACCGCCCTGCGCAGCGCGCCGACGTCCTCCTCGGCCTCGACGACAAAGCGACGGTGCTCGCTCCCGCTCAGCGCCGCCACATCCTTGCCGCCCGCAACTCGCCGGTCACCGCTGCCACTTCACGATCACCACGGTCGTGCCCGACCCGGCGTCGGAGGTGAGCGTCATGTCGTCCACCAGCCGCCGTGCGCCCGGCAGGCCCAGCCCCAGGCTGCCGCGTGTGCTGAAGCCGTCGGTCAGTGCCGCGTCGATGTCCTCGATGCCCGGCCCGTCGTCGCTGAAGGTGGCCCGCACCCCCCGACGGCCGGAGCGGTACACCTGTTCCACGCTGATCCGGCCGCGACGGCCGGTGGCGTAGTTGAGGATGTTGCGGGCCAGCTCGCTGCCCGCCGTGATCAACTTCGTGGCGTCCACCAGGTTCAGCCCCACCGCCTCGGCCTCTGCACGCAGCACCTTGCGCACCCGGATCAGGTCGGCCTCGTGGGCGATGGCGAAGACGTCCGGCTCCCGGTGCGTGGCGGCTTGTGTCGTCACAGCCAGCCCGCACCGGTGTCGTTGCGACGCAGCCGCTCCAGCAGCGCCAGCCCCTGTTCGGCGTTGAGCGCGGTGTCCAAATGCCCCATCGGTACGCCCAGTTCGACCAGGGTGATGGCCACGGCCGGCTGGATGCCCACGACGGCCGCCTGTGCTCCCAGCAGCCGTACCATCGCCACGATCCTCGCCAGCACACGGGCGATGAACGTGTCGACGACGCCCAGCCGGCTGACGTCGATGAGCATGCCCGACGCGGAGGTGTCCGCGATCTCCCGGGTGAGCTGCTCCTCGATCGCCATCACCGTGGTGTCGTCCAGATCGCCCTGCAACGCCACCAGCAGCGTGTCACCGATCCGCATGACCGGTACGACGTCCTCGGTCATCGCGATCCCCCGGACCTCAGTGCCTGCGCGGCCGTCGCCGCGGTCCCGGCCCGCTCGGCGAGTACCGCAAGAGCCAACTGCAGTGCGTCCTGCAGGGTGTTGCGGGAGCGCAGACGCCCCATGTCGATGCCCAGATGCACCATCGACTGGGCGGTCTCGGGCCGTACCCCGCTCATGATGCTCACCGTCCCCATCAGGGCCGCCGCCTGCACGGTCTTCAGCAGGTGCTGGGCGACCTGGGTGTCGATGGTGGGCACCCCGCTGATGTCCAGGATGGCGACCTCGGCCTGCGTCCGGGCGATCTTCTCCAGCAGGCCCTCGGTCAGCCGGGTGGCCCGCAGCGTGTCCAGCGTGCCGATGATCGGCAGCGCGAGCACCTTGTCCCACACCTGGATCACCGGCGTGGACAGCTCCAGGATCTCGTCGCGCTGCCGCTGCAGGCGCTGTTCGGTCTCCCGGCGCTCGGTGACATCCCGGATCGCCGCCGCCACCAGCCGCCCCTCGGCCGTCTCCAGCGGGCTCAGACTGATCTCGACCGGGAACTCGGTGCCGTCCCGGCGCATCCCGGACAGCTCCAACCCCGCACCCATCGGCCGCAGTTGGGGAGCGGCGAGGAAGCCGGAGCGATGGCCGACGTGCCGGTCCCGGAACCTCGGCGGCACCAGGACCTCGATCTCCCGCCCGACCAGTTCGTCGCGCCCGAAACCGAACAGCGCCTCGGTCTGCCGGTTGACCAGGACGATCCGCGCGTCCGGATCCACGATCACCATGGCGTCCGGAGCCGAATCCAGCAGGCCGTGGAACAACGACTCGGTCCGCGCGCTCTCCGTGGCGTCCTGGAAGACCTTGACGAAGCCGCTCACCGCCCCGTCCTCGCCACGCACCGGAGTCAGCGCGACCCGGGCCAGGAACCGCCCGCCGTCCTTGCGGATCCGCCAGCCCTGGAACTCCCGACGCCCGTCCCGGGCGGAGTCCAACTCCCGCTCCATCAGGCCGGCTTCGCGATCCTCTTCCAGGTGCAGCAGCGACACCGGCCGCCCCACCACCTCGTCCGCCGCATAGCCCGTCAACGCCTGCGCGCCGCCGCTCCAGCGGACGATCTCACCGCCCGGCCCGAGCTTGACGACGGCATGGTCGGTGACCGCGTCCAGCATCGCCTCAAGATCACCGAGGTCAGCCCCCGGATCCTGGCCGTCCTCTGCCGACGTCGTCATGTCCGAGCCTGCCCCTCGCATCGCCGTACCCCGAGCCGGGCGTCCCACCTCACGCGTCCCTGGTCCCGGCGCGGCCGATGCTACCCGGCCTGGTCGCAACTGATCAGTGTCTCCCGGGCAATGCCTCAGTCATTTGCGACACTCTCGGCGGCGGACCTGTCTTCACTCTCCCTGAACAGCGGCTTCACGATCCCCCCGCAGAGCCCCGCAGCCGGCAGCTCATCCGGCCGCTCCCTCAGCTCGCCCGTCATCTGCCCTCCAGCGGTGATCACGGACATCAGCAGACCGTCGGCGACCTGCTGCTGCCGGTCGCAAGGGCCGGTGGATTCTCGGCCCGGGCAGTCCTGCGACGTCGGAGGAGGGACGCACAAGAAGTAGCCGGAGCCCCGGCCGCACCCCCTTGACGCGCAGTCAGCCCCTTTGGTCGACATCCCCGGCCAGTATCTTGCGAGCCGCCTTGTGGGATGCCTTGTCGGCGCGAGCCGTTGCGATGGCCAGGAGCTCGGTGGCGGTGCGGCTGCCATCGACCGGGACCGGCGTACTCATCAGCCAGTCGGCAGCGCCGGGCGCCGTCGTGGGAGGAACGACGAGGATGGTGCGAAAGCCCTTGAGGTAGGAGCAGAGCACGATCTCGTTCTGCTCGTGACCGGACACGAACCACCCTGCGGTCACCGTGTGCTCGCCGAAGGTGACCTGGTGCGGGATGTCGGGCCACGACTCGATCCCCACAATGACCCTGGTGATGCTGCCCGCCTCGTCCATCGCCTCGACCAGGCAGGGGAGTTCGATGATGAGATTGCGGGAGTAGGGCCACCATGCGCCGTCGAATCCGCCGGAGACGGCTTCGTAGGGTGCCAGCGAAAGCCGGACCGGCAGCGGTGAGGAGCGCTGCGCGTTGGCCGAGGGATGACCGGCAGTCGTTTCCATGACGTGAACCTGCCTCCGGGCGGTAGCCGCGCCGCCCCTGTATCGTTGTTCGCCGCCAACAGCCCGTCAAGGCATGCTCCGGCCCGGAACATCGGTGATGGAATGGCCCACGGCCGCCGCCGCATGCAGCCGAACACGGGCGGCGGCCGTACGTGCGAAGACGACACCGAGGTCCCCTCCCTCGCCGTCTCGCACTGACCCGTCCTCACCACCCACCCGGGGTGTACCGGGGTACACCCCGGGCTCGAAAAAGGGCCGGGGAGGACGAAGGACTGGAGCTGCATTGTCGGTGACGCGGCTCCAGCCCGCTCACAGTGGTCGGATGGTCACTGTGGCCCGGGGGCAGGGGGCCGAAAGCCGAAAGATGCGGGTCGGCAGCTGTTCACCAACTACAACTACATGGTGATGCGCGCGAGCCTCGTAACGGAGCCTATACCCGGCCTGGTGACGGCGACAGTGGGCGATTCCGGGCACGCCACCAGACCCGACCGCCCAGGGATCCAGATCAGGTGCTGCCGCACGGCTCGGCGTTGTTTTTTCGGCGAGAACCGCATCTGCCCCGACACGCCCGTCTTCCCGCTACCCGCGGCAGGATGACAGCCATGAACCAGCTGTGGGTCGCTGTCCTGCCCACCGTCGCTGCAGGCGTCTTCGGTATCGCCGGAACCATCGCCGGCCGCCGCCAAACCACCGACGAGGCAGCCGTCGAACACGACCAGTGGCTACGTGGACAGCGTCAGACCGCCTACCTGGACGCCCTCGACGCCATGGACGCGGCCCTGCGTGACTTCGCTGCCCTGAGAGAGGACTGGAACCGCCGGTACGAGAACGCCATGACGGGCGGAGGAGGCGAGGAAGGCTTCCAGGAGCACATCGCCGAGGAGTTGGACGGCATTTCGCGGGCAGTGGACAAGCCGCTGGAACGCGCCCGCCTCCTCAGCGCGACCGACGTTGACGAGGCTCTTCAGGTGGCGAGCACGGCGTACGAGGCAATGCTCCGGTACCTGGAGGGGCAGCTCGACGAACCCGCCCAGGACCGTGGATGGACGCGCTGGGAAGACGCCCGTAACACGGCGCGGGAAGCGCGGGCACGAGTGATGGTGGCGTGCCAGAAGAAGGTGCAGGATCCGCCCCGGCCGGGCCGCCGTACAGGCCGCGCACCCTGGCGGCGGCCAGCGCGTTGAGGACTGGGTGCACGACGGGACCGGCCAGAGGGAGAGCCCAGGGGCGGACCGGCCACGAGGCCCTGATCCCGGCGCACGAAGGCCCGGCTACCAGAACATCGACCCTCTACAGTCCCGGGGCCGACAGTGGTGAGCTCGCATGTTCAACCGTCGCCGATGTACCCGCGGTCGAGAACCAACGTCCCTCTCCGCAGCCGATGGACGCGGCGACCCGGGGAACTTGCGACAGTTGAATACGCGAACTCACCAACGTGGGACCCCGTGTTGGCTGCTGCTACGCCCATCCGCTCACGCATCGCGGATCAGTTGCGCCGTCATGCGTCCGGCGCACCGGCTCTGGGCGCGAGGACCACCACTGCGGTCTCGGACGGTCGTAGCGTCGCGTAGGCGTCCAGGTTCGTGTCGATCTCGCGCCAGCGGGCCCACAGCCGCGACCGCTCGTCGCCGGTTGCGGCGTGGCCTCGTACCGGCCGCCGCCCGTCGACGAGATCGACGGTCGCGTCCGGGTGCGCCTGCAGGTTGAGCCACCAGGCGGGCTCACCCTCGCCCCACCCGTTCATCGCCAGGGAGACCAGATTCGGGCCGTCCTCGACATACGCGATGATGACGCTGCGTTGCCGCTCGGTACGGCGCCCGGTGGTGGTCAGCCGCAGCGTGCCCCACTTGGTGGCGCGCGGTCGCCACAGCCCGACCCTGCCACCGAAGACCCGGTACACGCCCCGGTGCACCGACCAGGCCAGTCGGATGAACCAGCGCGGCGGAAGCCACGGTGTCTTCTGCGACTTCGCCCTGCGTTCGTCCGCCATGGCGACCTCCCCTACGCGTGGTCGGCTGCGGTCACGAGCAGCACGCTAGCCGCAGGCGTGGACGGCCGGTAGAGCCGAACGGCCCGCCGGCAGACGTCGCACAGCACTGCGGCCCTGCCAGTCGAGGGGAGCGGACGGCAGGATGAGAGCAGTGAACCGGGCAGGGGCGCAGCGGGTTCCAACGACCGTCTCACGCCGGTTCCACAACCAACACGTTCCGCTACTTCCGCGGGGTACGCCGACGGGGCGGTTTCCTCCAGCGGCTTTCGGCCATGAGCCGTACGGGGCCATCCGGCGTGCGGAGGAGCTGCATGCCGACGGAGAAGGCCGACCATGCAGGCCGAGACGTCCCCGTGGGCGGCGGGAGCCATGAGGGCCGCGCCGCCGAACCCGACCCACAATGCTCGGTGGCCCGAGCCCACGAGAACCCGCGCCACCACTGCCATCAGGGCAACCGCATCGCAAGCATGCCTGGATGATCTATCCCAAGGAGTGCTGTGGTTCGTGCGTCGAGCGTGGACAGCGCTCGCCCACGGTCAGGCGCTGTCCGGTGCCGCGCATACCAGTCGTGCCGCCGGCGGTAGCGGTGCGTGCTGAGGGCAGGCTTCGAACGCCTGGATCGCCAGCCCCGCGAACCGCCGTGGGGCCATGACCTGGGTGTCGGCCGATCCTGTGCAAGTCCGCAGACCTCGTTCGCCACGTGCCCCGCACGCCCGCCACGGGCACCATGCTGTGGAGCGACCGCCGCCACCGCCTCTCGTGGCATCTGCCCTAGGGCCGCGCACTCCGACTCATTGACACGCGGGAGGCGCCGCACCGGCGAGGAGTCACTCGGG
Organism: Streptomyces sp. STR69; assembly: GCF_024519455.1. Classification (GTDB taxonomy): domain Bacteria; phylum Actinomycetota; class Actinomycetes; order Streptomycetales; family Streptomycetaceae; genus Streptomyces. Next base: position 83,369 of record NZ_JALJRY010000035.1, read on the forward strand.
CCCAGGGAGACCCGTCCGGTCCCGTCATGGATGCCGACAGTACTGACTTGACGTGAACGTTTGCCCACGGTTCGCACCCATGAGGGTCACGGGTGGCCCGCCCGGTGCATGCTGGAGAGCGCGGGGGCACTTGCCTTCCCGAGGGGAGCACACGTGGACGGGCACACGGGCGCTGCACCGCGGGAGGGAGCTGCGGCGCCGCAACTGCGGCTGGATGACCTGCTGGACGATCTGCAGGCGCAGATCGCGCGGGTACGTGCCACCCAACAGCGTGTGCACGCGCTGCTGGAGGCGGTCCTGGCCGTCGGCACCGATCTGGACCTGGCCGTGGTGCTGCGACGGGTCGTGCAGTCGGCGGTCACCCTGGTGGATGCCGAGTACGGGGCGTTGGGGGTCCTGGGCGAGGAAGGCGGCCTGAAGCAGTTCGTCACGGTAGGCATGGACGAGGAGACCATCGCCGCCATCGGGCACCACCCACAGGGCCGGGGCATCCTGGGACTGCTGATCCGCGAGCCCCGCTCACTGCGGCTGGCCGACCTCACCACGCACCCGGACGCCACCGGTTTCCCGACGGGACATCCGGCGATGCACAGCTTCCTGGGTGCCCCCGTACGGGTTCGTGAGGCGGTGTTCGGCAACCTGTACCTGACCGGCAAGCGCGGCGGCGCGCAGTTCGACACCGACGACGAGGTGGTGCTGGCGACCCTGGCCGCCGCGGCCGGAGTGGCGATCGACAACGCCCGCCTGTACGACGCCGTCCAGCGCCGCGAACGCTGGCTGACGGCCAGCGGCGAACTGACCCGCAGCCTGCTGCGCGGAACGGACCCCGCGGAGGTCCTCGACGCCTTCACCGCCACGGTCCGCGAGATGGCCGACGCCGCTCTGGTGACCCTCGCCGTGCCCGTTCCCCACACCTCGGCCCTGGTCGTCGAGGCCGCCGCCGGCAAGGGCACCGACCGCGTACGCGGCCTGGTCCTGCCGGACACCAACCTGGCCGCGAAGGTCTACAGCTCCGGGGAGACCGTCACCACCGACGACTGGAGCACCGACCCCCGAACGGAACACGACACCACCCCGCTCCCCCCGGGGCCGGCCTTCCTCGTCCCGCTCGGCACCCCCGAGCACGTACGCGGCGTGCTCCAGGTCTCCGGTCTTCCCGGCCGCCCCGCCTTCGCCGACGCGGTCGTCGCCATGATCGCCGGATTCGCCAACCACGCCGCGCTCGCTCTGGAGATCGCCGAACACCGTCGCGCGGCCGAACAGCTCCTGATCGTGAGCGACCGCGACCGCATCGCCGGTGACCTGCACGACCTGGCCGTCCAGCGGCTGTTCTCCGCAGGACTGTCCCTGCAGTCGCTCCGCGCACAGTGCGCCGACCGCCCTCGGGCCACCGTGCGCATCGAAGGGGTCGTGGACGACCTCGACGAAGCCATCAAAATCATCCGATCCACGGTCCACGCCCTCAAGCCGCACGACACCACCACCCGTGCCGCCAGCAACACCAACCTGCGGACCCGGCTGGTCGCCGAGACAAGCCGGGTCTCCGCAGACCTGGGCTTCAGCCCCTCACTGCGGATGACCGGCCCGCTGGACACCCTGGTCACCGACGACATCGCCGACCAACTGCTCGCCGTACTACGCGAAGCCCTCACCCGCACCGCCCGGCATCCCCACGCCGACACTGTCGACGTCGCCGCCGAGGCCACCAACACCCGCCTGACACTGCGGGTCACCGACGACGGCCGCGGCATCGACCCCGCCCGCACCCGTGCCACGGAACTCGGCGGCACCCTCACCCTCACACCCCGCCGTCCCACCGGCACCACCCTGGAGTGGGCCGTCCCCCTCTTCGCCGGCAACGGCTGAACCTCCCCGGCCGGACCCCGGCGCTCAGAGGACCGTTCGGCCCAAGCGGCAGACGCTCGCGGCAAGGGAAGCTGAGTACATGGCGGGCCCGCGGTCCGCACCGCGCTCCGGCCAGGTGACAGCACGGCTCTCCACGAGGAAGCCCGCACCCCGACAACGTGCCGGTGCCCCGTGGCTCACGCGCCGCCGCCCCAACCCCGTCCCGGGACCTCGCGCGACAACGACGTGGTCCTCATTCCGAGGAGCAGCTCATGGGAGTTCTGGTCTTCCTTCTGGTCGTCGTCGCGATTCTTGCCGTCCTGGCACTCGCGATGGCCGTGAAGATCGTCAAGCAGTACGAGAACGGCGTGCTGTTCCGCTTCGGCCGCCTGGTCGGAACCCGGTCTCCGGGGCTGCGGATCATCATCCCGTTCGTGGACGTCCTGCACCGGGTGTCCCTGCGGATCGTCACCATGCCGATCCAGTCCCAGGGGATCATCACCCGGGACAACGTGAGTGTGGACGTGTCCGCGGTCGCCTACTTCCGGGTGGTCGACGCGGTGAAGTCGGTCATCGCCGTCGAGAACGTCCACGCGGCGATCAACCAGATCGCCCAGACCACCCTGCGGAAGGTCGTCGGACAGCACACGCTGGACGAGACCCTCTCCGAGACCGACCGCATCAACCTCGACATCCGCGAGATCCTCGACGTCGCCACCGTCGAATGGGGCGTGGAGGTCACCCTGGTCGAGCTGAAGGACATCCAGCTGCCCGACAGTATGAAGCGCGCCATGGCCCGCCAGGCCGAGGCCGAGCGGGAGAAGCGAGCGAAGATCATCAACGCGGAGGGCGAGTCCCTGGCCGCCGCCGCACTCGGCGACGCCTCCGACACGATGATGGCCCACCCCCTGGCCCTCCAACTCCGCAACCTGCAGAGCCTGGTGGAGATCGGCGTCGACAAGAACACCACCGTCGTCTTCCCCGCCCCCCTCATGAGCACCATCGGCGAACTCGGCTCCTTCCTCGCCCGCGAGACGGCGGCGGCCTCCTCCCCGGCGCCCCCTGCCGAGCTCCTCGCCAAGACGATCCCCGGCCCCACGTCGAACGGAATTCCCGAGACCGTGTGACCGCCGTACCCGTAGGGGCGTTGCCCGGCCACGCGCGTGGCCGGGCAACGCCCCTACGGGCAACAGCCCCTTGCTGTACGAATGCCTCGCACGATCGAGACCCACATGTCAAGCATGCGCACCGAAAATCGCCTCACCGAGTGAACCGCCCGCACAGAGAACCGTTTTGTCATGCAAGAGGCACCAATGGGCCATACGCTGGCGGCCTGTTGCCGCCCCGGCCCCTGGTGGCGAAAGCGTCCCCGCTCCCGAAGCATCGGGCAGCCGGACTCACCGGGGGAAACGCCGTGCAACAGAGCAGCAGTGCATGGCCCATTGGGCACATCCACAGCCAACAGGTCAGTGGAATCACCGTCATCGAGTTCCACGGCGAGATCGACATCGCCGCCGCCCAACAGATCCTGCCGGACCTGGACGCCGCGACAGCCGCGCCGGGGCGCACCGTGGTCATCGACCTGACCCCGGTCGAATTCTTCGACGCCTACGGCCTACGACTCCTGTGCCACGCCGAACGACGGGTCACGGAGCGGCACGGATGGCTGCTACTCGTCTGCCCGCATCCGATGATCCTGAAGATCCTGCGCGCGGGAAACCTCATCGGCCGGTTCACCCCGCTCGCCGCACTCGAAGACGCCCTGGCACTCGCCGACTCGGAGGCCACAGGCTGACGCGCGGACCGGACGGGACAGTCTGAACAGGGTCGGACCGGACGGAAGAGGCGGGACTCGGTCAGTCCGATGCGTCCAGGCACTGTACGGCCAAGTCCCTGAGCCGGGTCTCCTTGGCGTCCAACTGCCTGCCCTCGGTGTGCCAGCGGTGCCGGGCCTGAGATCGCCAGCGGGCCGGCTCACGCCGCCGCCAGTCCTCACGGGAGAACGCGGTACACACATCCTCGACCACCAGCATCATCACGTTCGGCAACCGGAGCGCGGCCTCCACACCAACGGTGCGTCGCGCGCACGGCAGGCTGACAACGGTCGTGGGACGCCGACGCGACCGACGCCAGGGAACCGTGCTCACGGCAACCACCTCCGGGGGTCCTCCTCACGGCCCGCGCGGCAGCCCTGCTCCCGCACGACCGGGGCGTGCGGTCATCCTGCGCGCCCAGCGGACGCGGCAACAGAGGCCGACCGGCCCCATACCGAACCAAACGGCAGCTGTCGGTCACGTGGAACAGCCGCTTGTCCACCTGGTGAGCTTCGAAACCTCGATGTCGCCCCGCGAGGGTGAGGTGGTGCAGGTGGGCGAAGGCGTGCTCGGCGCGAGCATGGACCTTGCGATGGGAGGCGTTGCGCTCCCCTACTTGGCGAGCATAGGGCGGGGACGGCCCGGTCCGGCAGTGCCGTGCATCCGTTGCAGGGCCGACCAGCCGAGGCAGGGGCCCGGGAATACCGGGTGTGGCGGCCGTCGCCCTTTCGTCGGCGATGGCGACGGCCGCCTGCGCGAGGACTCGCGTCCCCCCAAGGCCGCAAGGTCTCGCGCGGGATCGTCCTCATGGCCCGCAGGGCGTGCGGGAGTGCGCCCCACTCGAACGGGCCGGAGGACGAGGGATCATGGTCCGCGCAATCGTTCGCGAGAGGCGGGTTCCGGTTTCCCCTGGTGGTTCGGTTGTCTTCCAGGCCCAGGGACAGGGGGCCGGACAGCTGACACTCGTCAGCAGGCTTACTGATACTCGGCAAGCAGGACAGGGCCATACGCTCGAAGTCCCAGAACGTGGCGGACGGCCCTGACAGCCGGTGTCGGCCGCCACTGAACTCTGGTTCGCACGACGCCGAAAAGCCTGCGCTCAGTGTGACGCCCCAAGCCGGTTGCCCATCCGCGCGATTCAGCCAATCGGACATTGCTGCCCGGTTACGGATATCTCACCTTCTGGTGGCCGTGGAGTGAGCTGGTCATGATGGGCGCATGACGTTGGCCGCGCGTGCACTCACGCAACTGGCAACCTGGCCCGGCCTCACCGAGGCGGAGCCGAGTTGCGTCACCGGCCGCGCGCTCACCTCCGCCCACGGCGAGATCGCCCACTTCCATTCCGACCGGGACATTGACCTGCACCTCACAGCGAGGGCCGTCCGACAGTTCGAAGAGCACCTCACGAGCGCCCCCGCCGTCGTTCTCGTACCCGGCTCGCCATGGGTGACGCTGCACCTGGACGTCGCCGCGGACGTCGATCTGCTCATGACCCTGGTGAGCCTTGCCCTGCACGCGCACCAGGCACGGCCGGTTCCCGGCGACGGCCCACGAGCACGGTGCAACGATCAACACAGTGCGACACTTCCGCGTGAGAACCTCAGCGGAAGCTGAGTCGCACCCTCCCAGGCAGGTGGCGTCGTGGTGGACAGGGCACACGAAGAAGACGCCATCCGCCGAGTCGTGGAGCGCCTTACAAACGCCTTCAGCGCGTCACACGACCCGGCCGAGGTCGAAGCAGCCGTAGCCAAAGCCCACGCGTCGTTCGATGACCGGCCCGTACGCGAGTTCGTCCCCGTGCTGGTCGAGCGCAAAGCACGGAGCTTCCTCGACAGTCACCCAGCTGACGAAGCGTAGGCAGTAGAGCGGGACGGTCGGCCTCGAGAGGCCATCGCCCCTTACACCACCCTCTCGCCGTCCATCAGTGAACACAACGGCCAACCGCAAGCAGGCATTTTCGGCAGCCCACCTGCCATTCTCCGGCCCTGCCCGGCCAGCTCGCGCCAGGGTGCGGTTCCGGCTCTGGATGGCACAGCTCGACAAACCTCCGAAAATTGGCCGATACATGGAGGACTCAGATGTTGCGGACAACTTCATACTCACAGTCATGCAACGCAGGCGCGTCAGCGCGCGGGGGCGGGAGGGCTACGGCCTGGTCGTGGCGGCGGCTCTCCTCGCCGGCGGAGCGGCCGGTCTGTCCGGAGTGTGGTTGCCCGGAGTGTGGGCGGCCCTTGTGACAGCGAGTGCCGCTGTGGTGGCCGGCGTGTTCGCGGAACTGGGTGTCACGCGCCATGCCTCAGCTGTCGCCGACTCGGACCAGTGGCCGAATCTGCTGTACCTGGACAGCGGACGACGACTCCCCGTGGTGAGAACAACGGATCCGATAACGCTCGGTGTGCACCGCGCGGCCAGCGGTCCTGGTATACCCGCAGATCTGCCCCCGTTCGTCCGCCGGGACATCAGCGACCAACTGGAGGAGTGCCTGGCTCCGGGGCGATTCGTTCTGCTGGTGGGGGAATCGACGGCGGGCAAGACCCGCATCGCCTACGAAGCGATGCTCGCGCGGGCGGGGAACTGGCCATTGATCGTCCCCAACGGGATCGCAGGAGTGCCCGCCGCACTCGACGCGACCCGGACCGTCCGTCGCCCGGCGGTGGTCTGGCTGGACGACCTGGAGAAGTTCCTCGGCAGTGACGGGCTGTCACCCACACACATCCAGAATCTGCTCCACGGTGGGCGCCGACCGCACCTCGTCCTGGCCACGCTACGAGCCGAGGAGTACACCCGGCTGACGGGCATTGGCCAGGGCCCTCCCGGCAGCCCTCCGACTGTGGACCGTCGACGCGGCGGCGAGGAGGTCCTGCGGCTGGCCGAGCAGATTCAGCTGGCGCGCGCCTGGTCTCCTCGTGAGAAAGCAGACGCCCAGCAGGACATCTACACGGCCGATCCGCGCATCCGCGAGGCCCTGAAGCACATCGACCGGTTCGGTCTCGCCGAATACCTGGCGGCCGGACCCCAGATGCTCCAGGAATGGTGCAATGCCTGGGCCGTGGGCAACCGTCCGCGCGGAGCTGCCCTTGTCGCCGCCGCCGTCCTCGCACGCCGGTGCGCCATCCACCGCTCCTTGCCCGAGACGCTCCTCGCCCGCATCGCCCAGCCCATCCTGGAACAGCACGGCGGCACCAGGCTGCGTCCCGAATCCCTGACGTCGGCCCTTGGCTGGGCCACCACCCCGGTGCATGCGACCAGCAGCCCCCTCCTCCCGGAGGACAACGACGGATACATCGCGTTCGACTACCTCATCGACGCCCTCCCCAAAGACCCGCCGCCGGCTGCGGCGCTGGACGCACTCCTCTCGTTCGCCACCGAGGACGAGGCCATCGACCTGGCCGAACTCGCCGGGGGCTGGTGCCGCTTCGTGCAGGCACGCGCCGCCTGGCAGCGTGCGCTCGGCCACCCTGATCACGAGCGTCGTGCTTATGCCTTGGACAATCTCGCCAGCCTGATCGCCGTGTGGCGGGGTGACGACCAGGCACGGGACTTCTTGATCAGTACTGAGCGGGAGCGCACCGCACGGCTGGGAGCCGAGCACCTGGAAACCCTGGACGCGCGGCTGACGCTCGCCGAATGGACCGGTTGGGGAATCGACGTCCGCGAAGGAATACGGCAGGCGCAGGACCTCTTGCAGCCTCTGCGTAATGTGGGGAAGAGCGGCGCGGCGCAGCTGTTGCGATGCCGCGGCCTCATCGCAATGAGCCGGGGAAATCTCGGAGAGTGGTGCGCTGTAGAGCCCGAACTGGCCCAACAGATCCAGGAGTGGGGCACCCTGACGGAAACCGACGCAGCCGAGACGCTGTACAGCATCGTCAGGCATGCCCACTGCCTAAGCCGTATGGGCCGGCAGGACGAACAGATTGCGCTGTTGCGCGAGCTACTGGACGATCCACGCTTTGTCGGCGCGAAAGACCGCGAAGGCACGCTCGCCCAACTCGCCAACGCACTGCAAGAGGCCGAACGGTACGAAGAGGCTGCGGAACTGTTCCGTCAACTCCAGCACATAGGAGAAAGTCGGCATGGCGCCGCGCACGGCGCCGCGCTCTCCCCCCGATTCCACCTCGCGTCCTGTATCGGCCATCTGGGAGATCCCGCGAAAGCTGTCCGCATTCTCGATGACGTCGTGCGTCTGCAAGAGACCACCGGCCACGAGACGGGCGTCATCCAGGTGCTCCTGCGCCAGCGGCTCTACACCTGGACCGGCATGGCGGGCGACCCGCACGCCGCCGCCACCCGGCTCCACGACCTGGCCAAGGCGAGCGAAACAGCCCTGGGACAACACGCCCACGCCACCCTCGCCTGCCGCAGCCGCGCCGCCCACTGGGCCGCAGCAGCCGGCGACATCCCGCACGGAATCGAGGAACTCACCCGCCTACTCGCCGAGTTCGAACGACGCTTCGGCCCCGACGACCCCGAAGCCCGAGCCAGCCGCAAAAGCCTTGACCACTGGCGCACGCACACCCGGCAAGACCACCCGCCCGCGAGCTGAACGAGCGGCTGCGGCGGGCCTTCCGGGCACCGCCCGGAGCCGGACCATCCCGCAAGCCGATTCGTGGGTACGCTGCCCTGCCCGGCGTCGCCGACGCCGAGCCGCTGTCGAACTGTCGGCGTGCCGTACCCCCGCTGTCCACAGGTTGTGACGATCCGCCAGCCCTGTCTCTCAAGCGCCAGTCTCGGCGGAGAAGAGCGCGATGCGGCTGTCCTCCTTGTCGATGACGTGGCCTTCGGTTAGGACCTTGCTCGGGATGCCTGCGGACGTGACTCAGTGCTCAGTCGCATACCGCGCCCCTGCGCTCCGGTGACTGCGAGCCAGCAGCGCCGGCCTCACGGCCTGGAGGCGGTGTCGGAACCCTGAACCGTGGGGTGCACCGGCCCGGCCCGGCGTACCCCACGAGAAGGCTCACGTGGAGATTGCCGCGGCGGAGTCGGTGGAGTCGCTGGTATCCGGTGCTCCCGGGCGGACGAGCAGGCCACAGAGAACGGCGCCGACGGCGAAGATGGCTCCGGCCCAGGCGAAAGCGGTGGTGTAGCTGTGGATCGCGGCATTGGCGAGGGCATCGGGGGTGGGGGTCCTGCCCTTGGTGTAGCTGCCGGCGGCATCGGCGTGGACGATGCTGAGCAGGGCAACCCCTTCCTCGGCATCGTCCACGCCATGTCCCACACCCCTCGGCGCCACCTTCCACCTCGCGCACGGCCGCACCAACGCGGTCCTGCTGCCCCACGTCATCCGCTACAACGGCACCGTCCCCACGAAATTGACCGGCTGGCCCAAGTACGAGAACTACCGCGCCCCGGAACGCTTCCAGGACATCGCCCGCACCCTCTCACTGCCCGCCGCCACCCCGGCCGAGGGCGTCGAATCGCTCGCCGGCGCGGTGTAACGCCTCCGCACAGCGGTCGGCATCGAACCGACGTTCAAAGCCCTCGACGTCGACGAGCGCACCTTCCTCCACCCACTGCCCCAGCAGGCGCTGAACGCCTACGAGGACCAGTGCGCCCCCGGCCAACCCGAGGATGCCCATGCTCGACGACATGCAGCACCTCATGCAGGCGGCCTACTACGGCAACGACGGCGACCACCGCTCGGACCACTGACGAGGACTGAGCCGAGAGCAGACCACAGAAATGCTGGAAAGAGGGCCGAAGGAGGAGAACCGCAGGACGCTCCTTCCCGGAACACGGACCGTCCGGACCTCCCTCAAGGCCCGGCGAGAGAGTGACGCGGCGTCAGCCCAAGCCGTCCTCGGCAGCGCGCCACCCGCTCCGGCGGGCCAGGGACGCGAAGAGCTCACGGATGTACATCCGACCGACGAACTCAGGCCCCGGCGCCCCGGCTGCGCCGGGCGCTCCGCTCATGCGGCTGAGCATGACTGCTTGGCGGCACCCCTGCCTCACAGCCTTACCCATCAGAGCGCCTGACCAGCGACGCAACGTACCTGACATTCCATCAGAACGAGCGTCAAATGAGCGTCACGAGCGTCATTTCGGCGTCAAGATATCGCCCGTAACGCCCACACCGCACATAATGCGCACGCACAAAACCGCAGGTCAGGACAGCTTGGCCACCGGCTCAAGGATCGCGACACACTCCACATGATGAGTCATCGGAAACAGATCGAACGCCCGCAAAGTCCGCACCCGATACCCCCCGTCCCGGAAATACCCCAGGTCCCGAGCCAACGCCGCCGGATCGCACGCCACGTACGCGATCTTCCGCGCCCCCAGTGACGACAGGTGCTCCACCGTCTTCTTCCCGGCTCCCGAGCGAGGCGGGTCGAGGACGATCAGGTCGACCTCGCTGATCCCCGTCTTCGGGAGCACGCTCTCGACCTTGCCCTGCTCGATCCTCACCCGCTCGAACCCGGCGAGGTTGTGCCGCGCGTCCTCGACCGCGCGCTTGCCGGACTCGATGCCGAGGACCGCGCCCTTGTCGCCGAGGCGGTCGGCGAGGGCGCCCGCGAAGAGGCCGACGCCGCAGTACAGATCCAACGCCATGTCGCCCTTGCGCGGCAGCAGGCCCTGCATGACCGCCTTGACGAGGGTGTCCGCGGCCATCGGGTGGACCTGCCAGAAACCGCCGCTGCCGACGCGGTACGTACGGCCGTCGGCGCGCTCGCGGACGAACGCGCGGCCGTGGACGCGGTGGATGCCGCCGTCGTGCTCCTCGACGCGCATGACGGAGACAGGGCGGTCGAGTTCGACCAGGGGGAGGCGGGCTCCCGGCCTCGGCTCCAGAATCACCATGCGGTCCTGCGAACCCGTCGCCGCGATCACGTCCACCGACGCCATGCCGGACCAGTCGCGCTCCTCGATGCCCAGCTCGCTGACGCCCGGCGCCGCGATCATGCAGTGCTCGACCGGCTCGACCTCGTGCGAACGGTGCCTGCGCAGACCGGCGTTGCCGTCGACGTCCACCGCGTACTGGACGCGTGTGCGCCACTGCGGTACCTGGCCCGCGGGCAGCTTGTCGCCCTCGGCCGGCATCACCGTGCCGTCCCAGCCGGCCTCCTCGGGCGTGAGACCCGCGAGCCGCTGCAGCTGCTCGGCGATGACCTCGCCCTTGAGGCGACGCTGGGCGCCGGGCTTCGCGTGCTGCCAGTCGCAGCCGCCGCAGCGGCCGGGGCCGGCGTAGGGGCAGGGCGCCTCGACGCGGTCCTTGGACTCCTCCAGGATCGTCACGGCGTCGGCCCGCAGGAACCGCGCGCCCTCCTCGCCGTCGGTGACCCGAGCGATCACGCGCTCACCGGGCAGCGTGTGCCGGACGAACAGCACCTGGCCCTCGGCCGTACGGGCGATGCAGTGCCCGCCATGGGCGACGGGGCCCACCTCGACCTCGTACTCCTCCCCCACCAGCGATTTCTTCGGTTCTGCCTGCATGGCGGGGTGACTCCACAACGTCAAAGGGGGAACGGCCGGACAACAGCCCACCAGTCTACGTGGGCCCTGCCCGACCGCTCACCACAAAGCCGTCCCGGCCGGGACCAGCTGGTCCCGGCTAGAGCTTGGACTTCGGAGCCTCGCTGGGCCGCTCCTCCGCCGGCCCCCGCCGCACCGCACCCGGCGCGCTCCACTCCTGCCGCTTGCGGGCCCGGTTCTTCGCCGCCTCGGAGGACTCCAGCTGGTACGGCACCGACGTCACCATCACGCCCGGCGTGAACAGCAGCCGGCCCTTCAGCCTGAGCGCGCTCTGGTTGTGCAGCAGGTGCTCGTACCAGTGGCCCACGACGTACTCGGGGATGATCACGGACACCGCGTCGCGCGGCGACTCCTTCCGCAGGCTCTTCACGTACTCGATGATCGGCCGCGTGATCTCCCGGTACGGCGAGTCCAGCACCTTCAGCGGTACGTCGATCCCGCGCCGCTCCCACTCCTCGCGCAGTGCCTTGGTCTCCGCCGGGTCCACGTTGACGCTGAGCGCCTCCAGGGTGTCCGAGCGCATCAACTTGGCGTAGGCCAGGGCCCGTAGAGCCGGGCGGTGGATCTTGGAGATGAGGACCACGGAGTGGACGCGGGACGGGCGGAGGCTGTCGTCGCTCGGGCCCTCGGGGGCCGCGATCTCCTCGGAGACCCGGTCGTAGTGCTTACGGATCGCGGTCATCGTGGCGTAGAAGATGCACATGCCGAGCAGCGCCACCCAGGCGCCGTGCGTGAACTTCGTGACCAGGACGACGACCAGCACCAGGCCCGTGAAGAACGCGCCGAAGGTGTTGATCGCGCGCGAGCGGACCATGTGGCGGCGCTTGGCCGGGTCCTTCTCGGTGGCGAGGTGGCGGTTCCAGTGCCGGACCATGCCGGTCTGGCTGAGGGTGAACGACACGAACACGCCCACGATGTACAGCTGGATCAGGCGGGTCGAGTCGGCGCCGTAGATCGCGATCAGCAGGGTGGCCGTACCGGCGAGCAGCACGATGCCGTTGGAGAAGGCCAGGCGGTCGCCTCGGGTGTGCAGCTGGCGCGGGAGGTAGCGGTCCTGGGCGAGGATCGAGCCGAGCAGGGGGAAGCCGTTGTAGGCCGTGTTGGCGGCCAGGAACAGGACCAGCGCGGTGGCCGCGGCGAGGACCACGAACAGGAAGCTGCCCTTGCCGAACACCGCCTCGGCGACCTGGGAGATCACCGGGTTCTGGACATAGCCGGAGCCGATCGCGACGCCGTTGTGGAGGAGGTCGGTGGCCGGGTTCTCGGCCATGCGGACCTTGGTGGTCATGGCGAGGGCGATGATTCCGCAGAACATCGTCACGGCCAGCAGGCCCATCGCCGCGAGGGTGGTCGCCGCGTTCTTCGACTTGGGCTTGCGGAAGGCCGGGACGCCGTTGGAGATCGCCTCGACGCCGGTGAGGGCGGCACAGCCGGAGGAGAAGGCGCGCAGCATCAGGAAGACCAGCGCGAAGCCCGCGAGGCCCTGGTGCTCGGCCTTGATGTGGTAGTCGGCGGTCGGCGCGCGCATGGTGTCGCCGAGGACGAGTCCGCGGAAGGCGCCCCACGCGATCATGACGAAGACGCCCGCGACGAAGACGTAGGTCGGGATCGCGAACAGCGAGCCGGACTCCTTCACCCCGCGCAGGTTCATCAGTGTGAGGAGGACGACTACGGCGACCGCGCAGATCACCTTGTGCTCGACCACGAAGGGGATCGCGGAGCCGAGGTTCTCGATGCCGGAGGCGATCGAGACGGCGACGGTGAGGACGTAGTCGACGAGCAGGGCGCTGGCGACGGTGAGGCCGGCCTTGGGGCCGAGGTTGGTGGTGGCCACCTCGTAGTCGCCGCCGCCGCTGGGGTAGGCGTGGACGTTCTGCCGGTAGGAGGCGACCACGGTGAACATCAGCACCACGACCGCGAGCGCGATCCAGGGGCTGAAGTGGTACGCCGACACGCCCGCGATGGAGAGGACCAGCAGCACCTCGCCGGGCGCGTAGGCCACGGAGGACAGCGGGTCGGAAGCGAAGACGGGGAGTGCGATGCGCTTCGGCAGGAGCGTTTCGCCCAACCGGTCGCTGCGCAGCGCGCGCCCGATGAGGATGCGCTTGGGCACGTCGGTCAGTTTGGACACAACAGAGGATCGTAGGCCTTCGAACAGGCGATCCTCTACTCGCCACCTGCCTGAGCCCTGTCATCTGCCTCACGGGTGAAATCGATGACGAGTGGAGTTGCGGATTCCGTCGGGAGTGACGACTCCGTGTCTATATGACAAAACCCCGCTCCCGTCGCCCTCCTGGAGGTTCCATGCCCTCGACCGCAGAGCTGATCGGCGCCCTCGCCGCCCTGGCCGGCCTCGGAATCCTCACCCTGGCCAGTGTGCGCAGCATCGGGCGCCGCTGACGCACAGGGGTGCCCCGGAAGGGCCGGACGTGTGTACTTTGGCCTCGGTCTGAGACCCTGATGGGGCTGAGCATTGATTTCAGGACACCGGAAGGACGGTCGTGCACATCGTCATCATGGGCTGCGGCAGAGTGGGTTCCGCTCTCGCCCAGACCCTGGAGCAACAGGGGCACACGGTCGCCGTGATCGACCAGGACCCCACCGCCTTCCGTCGGCTGGGCCCGGGATTCGGCGGTCGCCGGGTCACCGGGGTCGGCTTCGACCAGGACACGCTGCGCGAAGCGGGCATCGAGGAGGCGGGCGCGTTCGCGGCCGTCTCCAGCGGTGACAACTCGAACATCATCTCCGCGCGGGTGGCCCGCGAGATGTTCGGCGTCGAGAACGTCGCGGCCCGTATCTACGACCCCCGCCGTGCCGAGGTCTACCAGCGCCTGGGCATCCCCACCGTCGCCACGGTCCGCTGGACCGCCGACCAGATGCTGCGCCGGCTGCTGCCCTCGGGTGCGGAGCCGCTGTGGCGGGACCCCACCGGCGGTGTCCAGCTCGCCGAGGTGCACGCCTCGGCGGCCTGGGTCGGCCAGCGGATCAGCAAGCTGCAGGAGGAGACGGGCGTCCGCGTGGCGTTCCTCACCCGTCTCGGCGAGGCGATGCTGCCCTCTTCGCAGACCGTGTTGCAGGAGGGCGACCTCGTGCACGTGATGATGCGTACGGACGAGGTCGACAAGGTCGAGGCGGCGTTCGCCAAGGGTCCCGAAGAGGAGGGCGGTCACTGATGAGGGTCGCCATTGCCGGAGCCGGCGCGGTCGGACGTTCGATCGCCGGTGAGCTGTTGGAGAACGGTCACGAGATCCTTCTCATCGACAAGGCCCCGACCGCGATCTCGGTCGAGCGGGTCCCTCAGGCGGAGTGGCTGCTGGCCGACGCCTGCGAGATCACGTCCCTGGACGAGGCGGCGCTCCAGCGCTGCAACGTCGTGATCGCCGCGACGGGCGACGACAAGGTCAACCTCGTCGTCTCCCTCCTGGCGAAGACGGAGTACGGCGTCCCGCGCGTCGTGGCCCGCGTCAACAACCCGAAGAACGAATGGCTCTTCAACGAGTCCTGGGGCGTCGACGTGGCCGTCTCCACCCCCCGCCTGATGTCGGCCCTGGTCGAGGAAGCGGTCTCGGTCGGCGACCTGGTCCGTCTGCTCCGCTTCAGCCACGGCGACGCGAACCTGGTGGAGCTGACGTTGCCGGAGGAGTCGGCCCTGGCCGGCACCCAGGTCGGCGACGTGGAGTGGCCCGAGGACACCTCCCTGGTCACGATCATCCGCGGCACCCGCGTCCTGACCCCGTCCCGCGAGGACTCCCTGGAGGCGGGCGACGAGCTGTTGTTCGTGGCGGCTCAGGCGCGCGAGGAGCAGTTGGAGGACCTGTTGTCGGTGCGCCGGGAGGATGCGGCGAGCTAGTCCGGTTCTACGACGAAGAGGGCGCCCCGGGATCTCGGGGCGCCCTCTTCGTCGTAGCGGAAACTAGTCGTAGCGGAAACTATGCGTCCCGCCGGTGACGACCCTCCGCCGTGGCAGCAGCCGCCGCCTTGCGTTCCTTTTCCGCCTGTTCCTCCGCCTCCATCTCCGCGAACACGTCGATGGGGGCGGGCGCCTTCGCGAGGAAGACCCACGTCAGCCAGACGGCCAGCAGGAACGGCGGGATCTTCAACGCGACCAGGACCCAGCCGAGTTGGGCGGTGTTGGCCCACCAGTAGAGCGGGAAGAGGATCGCGCACTTGGCGAGCAGGATCAGGCCCCAGGCCCAACTGGCCTTGGCGTAGGCCTTCTTGCGGCCGGGGTTGCGCTTCCGCCAGGAGAGGTTCTCCTTGAAGACCGGGCCGAGGATCAGGCCGATCAGCGGGACGCCCGCGAGGGTCGTGATGATGTACGCCAGCGCCAGGCCCAGCGTGTAGAGCATGCCGGGGAGGTAGAAGTTCTTGGCGTTGCCGGTCATCATCGCGAAGACGACACCGAAGGCGACGCCGAAGACACCGCTGAAGGCGTGCTTGACCGTGTCGCGCTTCACCAGCCGGACCACGACCAGGACCAGGGACACGGCCAGGGCGGCGATCGCCGACCAGTGCAGGTCCTTGTTGATCGTGAAGATGGTGACGAAGAGGAGGCCGGGCAGGACCGTTTCGATCATGCCGCGCAGCCCGCCGAACGCCTCGAAGAGGGCCGCCTCGGTCACCGCCCGGACATCCTGCTCGGTGTCTTCGGCGTCCACGGTCTCTGTGGTCGGCTTGTCGAGCGACGTCACCGGCTACTCCCGTCCGAGGGGTCTCAGTTCGTATTTCGGGTTGAAGAGCACCCGGCGGCCTCTGCTCATGGAGATCCGGCCGGACGCGATCAGCTTGCGCCCCGGTTCTATGCCCACGATGGAACGCCTGCCGAGCCACACCACGTCCAGGGCGGCGGAGCCGTCGAACAGCTCGGCCTCCAGGGCCGGGACTCCAGCCCGGGGGCGCAGCGTGACCGTGCGCAAGGTACCAGTAACCGTCACGATCTGTCGGTCGTGGCAGTCGCCGATCCGGACACAGCCCTCGGTCGCGGTGTCCTCACGCAGCTCTTCCGACTCCAGGTCCTCCTGCGAGGTGGAGAGCCGGTCGAGCATGCGCCGGAACCGTCCGGCCGGCTTTTCGGAACGAGGGACAGCGCTCATATCTGAAGCGTACCGGGGTCCACCGACAGCGACGTACCCACGTCCTCAGCGCTCGAACCGGTAGCCCATCCCGGGCTCCGTGATGAAGTGCTTCGGGTGCGCGGGGTCCGTCTCCAGCTTGCGCCGCAGCTGTGCCATGTAGACGCGGAGGTAGTTCGTCTCGGTCCCGTAGGACGGCCCCCACACCTCCTGCAACAGCTGTTTCTGGCTGACCAGTCGCCCGGTGTTGCGCACCAGCACCTCCAGCAGATGCCACTCCGTGGGGGTGAGCCGTACGTCCCGCCCGTCCCGCTGGACCTTCTTGGCGGCCAGGTCGACGGTGAACTCCTCGGTCTCGACCAGGACGTCGTCCTCGCCGCCCCCGGTGGGCTCGGCCCGGCGCACGGCGGCCCGCAGCCGGGCCAGCAGCTCGTCCATGCCGAAGGGCTTGGTGACGTAGTCGTCGGCGCCCGCGTCCAGCGCCTCCACCTTCTCGTCCGAGGAGTGCCGGGCGGACAGCACCAGGATCGGCACCCGGGTCCAGCCGCGCAGCCCCTTGATCACCTCGACGCCGTCCATGTCGGGCAGCCCCAGGTCGAGGACGACCACGTCGGGGTGGCGGGAGGCGGCGAGGTCGAGCGCGGTCTTCCCGTCGGCCGCCGCGTCGACCTCGTACTTCCGCGCCTTGAGGTTGATCACGAGGGCCCGCACGATCTGCGGCTCATCCTCGACCACGAGGACCCTGGTCATGAGACCTGCCTTTCCGGTTGTACGTCTTTCACGTCATGCCCGTCTTCTACGGCACTGTCCTCCGGCGCGAACTCCAGTGGCTTGGCCGCGCGGAGCGTGAGGACCATGGTGAGGCCGCCGCCGGGCGTGTCCTCGGCGTTCAGGGTGCCGTTCATGGCCTCGGTGAAGCCACGCGCCACGGCGAGGCCGAGCCCCACTCCGGCACCGCGCGGGGCGTCGCCGTAGCGCTGGAAGGGCTCGAAGATGCGGTCCTTGGCCTCGTCCGGGACTCCGGGGCCCCGGTCGACCACCCGGACCTCCACCCGGTCGGCGATGGCGCTGGCGGACACCAGGACGGGTCTGTCCGGCGGGCTGTACTTGACCGCGTTCTCGACCAGGTTGGCCACCGCCCGCTCCAGCAGCCCCGGGTCCACGGCGACCATGGGCAGTGTCTCCGGGATGTCGAGTTCGGCGCTGCCCTCGGGGACCCCGACGAGCGCCATGGGCACCACCTCGTCGAGGTCGATCTCCCGGACGATCGGGGTCACCGTGCCGGTCTGCAGGCGGGACATGTCGAGGAGGTTGCCCACGAGGTGGTCGAGCCGGTCGGCGCCCGCCTCGATGCCCTCCAGCAGCTCGGCCTGGTCCTCCTCGGACCAGGCCACGTCGTCGGACCGCAGACTAGACACGGCCGCCTTGATGCCGGCCAGCGGAGTCCGCAGATCGTGGCTCACGGCTGCCAGGAGGGCCGTACGGATGCGGTTGCCCTCGGCGAGGGCGCGGGCCTGGTCGGCCTCCTCGCGCAGGCGTCTGCGGTCCAGTACGACGGCGGCCTGCGCGGCGAAGGCGGCCAGGACCCGGCGGTCGGAGGCGGGCAGCACCCGGCCGGTCAGCGCGAGGGCCATGTGGTCGCCGACCGGCATGTCCACATCGCCGTCCTCGGGCCGCTCCAGCGGCACCCCGACGCCGACCCGGCCCGCGCAGGTCCAGGGGTCCACGTCGCTCTTGCGCTCCAGCAGCGCCACGGACTCCATGCCGAAGGTCTCCCGGACCCGCTCCAGGAGCGCTTCGAGGCTGGTCTCGCCGCGCAGCACGCTGCCCGCGAGGAAGGACAGGATCTCGGACTCGGCGCGCAGTCTGGCGGCCTGCTGGGTGCGCCGCGCGGCCAGGTCGACGACGGAGGCCACGGACACGGCGACCCCGACGAAGATCGCGATGGCGACGATGTTCTTGGGGTCGGCGATGGTCAGCCGGTGCAGCGGAGGCGTGTAGTAGTAGTTCAGCAGGAACGACCCGAGGGCCGCCGAGACCAGTGCCGGCAGCAGCCCGCCGAGCAGCGCCGCCGCGACGGTCAGGGACAGGAACAGCAGCATGTCGTTGGCGAGCCCGAGGTGGATCGCGTTCAGCAGGAGCGCGAGGCCCACCGGCCCGACCACTCCGACCACCCACCCCGAGACGATCCGGGCCCGGCCGAGCCGCGCGCCCCGGGCCACCGGCAGTCCGCGGCCCTTGGCGACCTCTTCGTGGGTGACGATGTGGACGTCCAGGTCGGGACCGGACTCGCGGGCCACCGTGGTGCCGACGCCGGGCCCGAAGACGTACTGCCAGGTCTTGCGGCGCGAGGAGCCCAGGACGATCTGGGTGGCGTTGACCCCGCGCGCGAAGTCGAGCAGCGCGGCCGGGATGTCGTCGCCCACTACGTGGTGGAAGGTGCCCCCGAGGTCCTCGATCAGGGTGCGCTGCTGGGCCAGTTCCTTCGGGGAGGCGGAGGTCAGGCCGTCGCTGCGGGAGATGTAGACGGCCAGCACCTCGCCGCCGGCCCCCTTCTCGGCGAGTCGCGCGGCCCGCCGTATCAGGGTCCGTCCCTCCGGGCCGCCGGTCAGTCCTACGACGATCCGCTCGCGCGAACCCCAGATCGCCGACACCTGATGCTCGCTGCGGTACTCCTGGAGGTATTCGTCGACCCGGTCGGCCACCCACAGCAGGGCCAGCTCCCGCAGGGCGGTGAGGTTGCCGGGGCGGAAGTAGTTCGAGAGGGCCGCGTCGACCTTGTCGGGCTGGTAGATGTTGCCGTGCGCCATCCGCCGGCGCAGTGCCTGTGGCGACATGTCGACCAGTTCGATCTGGTCGGCCCGGCGGACGACCTCGTCCGGCACGGTCTCCTGCTGGCGCACCCCGGTGATCGACTCGACGACGTCGCCGAGGGACTCCAGGTGCTGGATGTTGACGGTCGACACCACGTCGATGCCGGCCGCGAGCAGTTCCTCGATGTCCTGCCAGCGTTTGGTGTTGCGGGAGCCCGGGATGTTGGTGTGGGCCAGTTCGTCCACCAGGGCGACGGCGGGGGCCCGGCGCAGTACGGCGTCGACGTCCATCTCGGTGAAGACGGTGCCCCGGTAGGCCAGCTCCGCGCGCGGGACCTGCTCCAGGCCGTGCAGCATCACCTCGGTGCGGGCCCGGCCGTGGTGCTCCACGAAGGCGACCACGCAGTCGGTGCCCCGCTCCACCCTGCGGTGGGCCTCGGACAGCATGGCGTACGTCTTGCCGACGCCCGGTGCCGCACCGAGGTAGATCCGAAGCTTGCCGCGTCCCATGGCCCCATTGTCTTCCCGTCACACCCGTGTACGCAGCGTCGACTTTACGGCCAATAAGTCCGACAAAAGGGGTGGCGGGCCTGGTCCGGGACGTCTTTGACACATCCCTGATGCCCGTATGGCACGGGCATCAGGGCGTGACGGTGTTCAGTTGGGGTTGTCGCCGTGGGTGAGGGTCTCCCAGGCCACGAAGAGGTTGTTGCTGCCGGCCGGGCGGTTGTTGAGGGTGAGCGTCTGGGTGTTGGTCATGGCGATGCCCAGGCGGTTGTGCAGGGCGTTGTAGCCGACCTCTGTGACGGGTCCGAGCCCGAGGGTCAGCGACCCGCCGCACAGCCAGCTCGGCACGGCCGTCCCGAGCTGGTACTTGGCCTGGAACCCGAGCGCCTGCCGCAGCCGCTCGCCCACGTCGGTGCCGTAGAGGTCGGTGCCCTGGATCCGGCTGGTCTCGGCGACGTGCGAGATCGAGGAGAGGCCGTACCCGGTGTGCGTGAAGTCGCGGCACGTCTCCTGGGTGAGCCCGGTGACGAAGGTCGACTGGCCCTGCCAGTAACTGACGATCTTCGCCGTGGTGTTGAGGTTCTGGCTCGGCACGGTTTTCGGTACGGAACCGTCCGAGGCGAGGTAGATGTAGGCGGCCGTCCGCGTCCGGAAGAGCGCCATGGCCTTGTCGTACGACGTCCTGTCCTCCAGGAAGACGGAGATGCCGACGGCGGCGTCCATCATCGTCAGCTCCCAGTTCCCGTTGGAATTGGAGCCGTTGATGATCTCGGGGAGGTAGACGTTGCGGAGCATGGTCGCGAAGCGGGCCGAGTTGGCCCAGGTGCCGGTGTACGTGTATTTGATGATCTCGGCGGCCTTGGGCCAGGAGGAGCCGGCCCAGCCGGTCTGCAGGGGCGCGTTGCTGTTGGTGTGGCTGGTGATCGTGGCCGACCAGGCGTCCATGATCTCGATGGACTTCTGGGCGTAGCGCGCGTCCTTGGTGATGTACCAGGCGAGCGCGTCGGTGTAGGCCGCTATCGCGTCCTCGCGTTCGTCGGTGCAGCCGTAGTTGGGGTTGGAGTACGAGCCGCACTCGACGACGGCTCTGGGCTTCGGGGTGCGGGTGAGGCCGGCGTAGGAGCTGGCCATCATCTGGTCGTAGGCGCCCTTCCAGGGCTGGGCGCCGGCGAGGACTTCGGTGCGGGCGAAGTCCAACTGGCTCCTGGAGACGTCGACTCCGGGATGGACGAAGGTGGCGGGGGCGGCCTGGGCGGGGGCGCCGGGCTGGGCGAAGAAGCCCAGGACCAGCGCGGTGACGACGGAGAGCAGGGCAGCGCGGCGCACGGTGACTCCGTTCTCGTATGTGAACAAAGAGCACCCTGATGAACGTGGGCGTTGAGCCGAGACCATAGGTACAGACCAATACGCCGTCAAGAGTGCGCGCACGACGAAGGGCCGCACCCCGGGAGGGGTACGACCCTTTCGTGTCTGTCTGTTCCGGCTAGCGGACCTCGGTGATCTCCGGTCCGCGCTGCAACTGGCCCATGCCGCCGGAGAAGCGGGAACCCGCCTCCTCCTGCTGGACACCCTCGGGAACCATCTGGGCGTCGTTCGGCAGCTTCAGGACGATCGGGTCGCGGGGCGCCATCGGGCCCTCGCCGCGCACCACGACCGTGTCCCGGAAGATCTGCTCCAGCAGACCGGCCGCCTGCGGCTGCACCGCGCCCTGCCCGGAGATCACCCCGCGCAGGAACCAGCGCGAACCGTCCACACCGACGAACCGCACCACCTGGAAACCGCCCGTGCCGTCCGGCAGCTGCACCGGAACCTGCGCGCGCAGCTCCCAGCCCAGCGGCCCCTCGACCTCGTCGACGATGCCGCCCTGCTGGGTGATGCCGCTGGCGATCTCCTCGCGGACCTCACCCCAGATGCCCTCGCGCTTGGGGGCGGCGAAGGCCTGCAACTGGATGGCACTGTCCTTGAGGACCACCGTGGCGGCGACGATCGCGTCACCCGCGACCTCGACCCGCAACTCCATGCCGTCGACTCCCGGCACGAACAGACCGCCCAGGTCCACCCGGCCCTCGGCGGGGTCGCCGACCTCCGAGTCGTCCCAGGGTCCGTCGGGGCGGGGCTCCGGTTCGAGCCTCACGCGCTCCACCGCGTCCGCCTCAGTGTCGACGTCGTCGACGACCTGCTCGGCCTCGCTCGCCGCGTCCTCGGCGGCAGTGCCCTTCTTGCGACGTCCGAACACGTCACTGTCCTTCCCGGTCGGATACGACCGAAGCGTATCGATTCCCACCCGTGGTGCCGCCCACAGCGGCGTGACCGCCGGTGGACCCGAAGCCCCCCTCGGCCCGCGCCGAATCGGGAAGTTCCGCGACCTCCTGGAAGCGGACCCTCTCGACCTGCTGGACGACCAGCTGGGCGATCCGGTCGAAGCGCTCGAACCGTACCGACTCGTACGGGTCGAGATTCACCACGATCACCTTGATCTCCCCACGGTACCCGGCATCAACCGTCCCCGGGGCATTCACTAGGGCGACACCGCAGCGGGCGGCAAGCCCCGAACGAGGGTGCACGAAGGCCGCGTACCCCTCCGGGAGCGCGACAGACACCCCCGTGGGCAGTACGGCCCGTTCACCCGGCTTCAGTTCCCGGCCCTCGGTGGTCCGCAGATCGGCGCCTGCGTCACCGGGGTGCTCGTACGACGGAAGCGGTACGTCGGGGTCGACGCGCCGGATCAGTACGTCCAGGGGACTACGGCCACTGCTCACGGGTTCACCTCGAAGGCACGGGTACGCCGGACCTGGTCCGGGTCGTCCATGGCGGCCCGGATCTCCTGCGGGCGGCCGTTGTCGATGAAGTGGTCGACCTTCACCTCGACGAAGAGGGCGTCGGCGCGCACGGCGACCGGCCCGTCGGGAGCGCCGATGCGTCCGGTGGCGGTCGAGTAGATCTTCCGCCCGGCCACCGCCGTCACCTCGGCCTCCAGATACAGCACGGTGTCCACGGGCACCGGCCGCACGAAGTCCGTCTCCAGGCGGCCGGTCACCGCGATCGTCCGCAGCAGCCAGTTCAGCGAGCCGAGGGTCTCGTCCAGCGCGCTGGCGAGCACTCCGCCGTGTGCGAGGCCCGGGGCGCCCTGGTGGGCGGCCCGCACGGTGAACTCCGCGGTGATGGTCACGCCCTCGCCGGCCCGCGCCGCCAGATGCAGCCCGTGCGGCTGGTCGCCGCCACACCCGAAACACTGTTCGTAGTGGGCACCCAGCAACTCACCGGGCGCGGGCGCGTCAGGGTGCCGCACCGGTTTCACGGCGTCGGACGGAGGCTTAAGAGCTGGAGAAGTACCACTCACAGCCGCAGACCTTACCCGCGCGTCGGTACGTTCCCGACACCGTGCCAAGCTTGGCTCCATGCAGCTCTCCGCCTCCCCCTACGACGAGCGCCTCACCGCCCCCCGTTCGTGGTGGTTCATCTCGTTCCTGGTCGGCGTCTCCTTCGCCCTGATCCTGCTGCCCTTCGGCACCCTGCCACTGCTCGGCGGCCTGGTCGGCGGCACCGCGTTCGCCGCGGTCACGGCCAGCTCCTACGGCTCGCTCCGCATCCGGATCGTGGGCGACTCGCTGATCGCCGGCGAGGCGAAGATCCCGGTGACGGCCCTGGGCGAGGCGGAGATCCTGGACCCGGAGGAGGCGCGCGCCTGGCGCACCTACAAGGCCGACACCCGGGCCTTCCTGCTGCTGCGCTCCTACATCCCCACGGCACTGCGCGTGGAGGTCACCGACCCGGCCGACCCGACGCCGTACCTGTACCTGTCGACGCGTGAGCCGGAGCGGCTGGCGGAGGCCCTGAAGGCGGCACGGGCGGCAGCCGTCTAAGAGAACCGGTCCCCTCCGATCCGATCCCCTAGCGCCCGAGTTCCTTGGGGATCTCGCCCATCCTGAGCGGGTCGGGCGGGGCCTCCAGGGGCGGCAGTTCGGGCAGCGCGTCCCAGGGCACCTGGGCCTTGCGCAGGTCCTTGCGGATGCGTTCGGCGAGCTTCTTGGTGTCCCGGCGGTTCATGACCGCTCCGACGGCGGCGCCGACCATGAAGGGCATCAGGTTCGGCAGGTCGCGGACCATGCGTTTCATGATCTGCTGGCGCAGCTCGCGCTTCATGTGGCCGTTCAGCGCGGCGCTCATGGTCGACGGCTTGGTCACGTCGATACCGCGCTCCCCGGACCAGGAGTTCAGATACGTGGTGGTGCGCTGCCGGAGGTCGCCGGGCGGACGGACGCCGTAGATCTCGTACAGCTCGGCGATCAGCTTCAGCTCGATCGCGGCGACGCCGGTGATCTCGGCGGCCAGTTCGGTGGGCATGGCGGGTGGCACCGGCAGCATCGCCGCGGCACCGATTCCGGCGCCGACGGTCGACGTCGCGTTCGCCGCGCCCGCCACCAGCTTGTCGGCGAGCTGTTCGGGGCCGAGGCCCGGGAACTGCCGCCGAAGCGCCTCAAGGTCCCGTACGGGGATCCTCGGGGCGATGTCGATGATTCGGTCGGCGAGGTACGCCAGGCCCGCCCTGGCCCGGCTGCCGCCCTTACGGACGCCTTCCTTGGCCTTGTCCCGGATGACCGCCGCCCGTCGCCTGGCGACGGGGGCGGCTGCGGGAACGTCGGCGGGCACCGGGAGGTCAGCCCGGTCGGCCGCCGGTTCGAGCGAGGCTGATCCCTGTTCGGATGAGCCCCGCTCGTCGTCACGCGCGCCATGAGGACCGTCTGTCGGCCCTTCGTCCGCTCCCGGTCGGCGGGAGCGGCGCTTCCAGGGTGGGGTCGAGCCAGTCACGGCCGACCCCTCCTCAGTCGCAGTCGCGGCAGATCGGCTGGCCGTTCTTCTCGCGGGCCAGCTGGCTGCGGTGGTGCACCAGGAAGCAGCTCATGCAAGTGAACTCGTCCTGCTGCTTGGGCAGCACCCGGACGGCCAGCTCTTCGTTCGAGAGGTCCGCTCCGGGCAGTTCGAGGCCCTCGGCCGCCTCGAATTCGTCGACGTCCACTGCGGAAGTCGACTTGTCGTTCCTACGCGCCTTGAGCTCTTCAAGGCTGTCCGAGTCGACGTCGTCGTCGGTCTTGCGTGGGGTGTCGTAATCCGTTGCCATGTCGCGCTCTCCCCCTCTGGGTGTCTGCGGTGTCTCCAGCGCACGTAACGCGTGAGAGGCCGGACTTGTGCCCGACCTGAGGCGGAGATTTTGCCTCACATCAAGGTCTGTTACTCAATCGACACCCAACCGGACCCCTCAAGAGTGATCGGCTTGGATGGCGAAGGGGACCGTACACGGTCCTCATGCCGCTCTTCAAAGGCACCTCACCGTGTACTTCCCGTGATCAAGACCCCTGAAAACCCGGATTTTCCCGGCTTTCCGACAGGGTGCATGATCACGGAGAGTAGATGCCCCGAAAATTGCGCTTGTGATCGATCACACACAAGGGTGCCGAAGATGCGGCCAGAAAATTCCGCGCAAAGCGAACATCCTCGTGTGTCGGCGACATGATCTCAGATGGGCAGGGTGACTCGCATCACGAGCCCACCCCCCTCACGTGGCTGGGCCGAGATATGGCCGCCGTGTGCGCGCGCCACGGACCGCGCGATCGACAGACCGAGGCCCACACCCTTGTCGCTGCCCGTTCGCTCCGTACGCAGCCGTCTGAAGGGCTCGAAGAGGTTGTCGACCTCGTACGCCGGGACCACCGGCCCCGTGTTCGAGACGATCAGCACCGCATGACCGTGCTGGACCTCGGTGGTGACCTCGACCCAGCCGTCCTCGGGCACGTTGTACCGCACCGCGTTCTGCACGAGGTTCAGGGCGATCC
This sequence comes from Streptomyces sp. STR69, assembly GCF_024519455.1. Lineage (GTDB taxonomy): Bacteria > Actinomycetota > Actinomycetes > Streptomycetales > Streptomycetaceae > Streptomyces. The sequence goes on from NZ_JALJRY010000035.1 coordinate 108,721, forward strand.
GCTCCAGGAGGACGCCGTTGCCCTGGACGACGACGGGCTTGCGCTCGCCGCGGATGACCACGTTCTTCGCGCTCGCCTCCGCGTGCACCTGGTCGACGGCCTGCTCGGCGACCTCGGCGAGGTCCACGGGCTTGCGCTCGACGATCTGGTTGTCGCTGCGGGCCAGCAGCAGCAGACCCTCCACGAGCTGCTCGCTGCGCTCGTTGGTGGCCAGCAGCGTCTTGCCGAGCTGCTGGAGCTCGACGGGGGCACCGGGATCGGACAGATGCACTTCCAGGAGCGTGCGGTTGATCGCCAGCGGGGTACGCAGCTCGTGCGAGGCGTTCCCCACGAAGCGCTGCTGGGCGGTGAAGGCCCGCTGCAGCCGGTCCAGCATCTCGTCGAAGGTGTCCGCAAGTTCCTTCAGCTCGTCGTCCGGGCCGTCCAGCTCGATCCGGCGGGACAGGTCCGAGCCGGCCACCGCGCGGGCGGTCCGGGTGATCCGGCCCAGCGGGGACAGCACCCGGCCCGCCATCGCGTACCCGAAGGCGAAGGCGATGATCGCGAGACCGAGCAGCGCCAGCAGCGAGCGGCTGAGCAGGTCGTCGAGCGCGTGCTGGCGCTGCTCGTTGACGCACTCGTTCATCGCGTTGTTCATCTCGGTCGCCGACGGCTGCGACGGGAAGTTGCAGGTCTTGCTGCTCACCGAGCCTTCGAGGATCTTGAACGGCAGATCACTGCCCACGTTCAACGCGTGCGCGGCGAGCAGATAGATGATCGACAGCAGCAGGATGCCGGCGATCAGGAACATCCCGCCGTACAGCAGCGTGAGCCGTATACGGATGGTGGGGCGCAGCCAGGGGAACGGTGGTTCGGGCCTTCTCGGGTCCCACGTGGGCTTCGGGGGCGCCTGGGGAGGCGCGGGGGTCGTCGCCACAGTGGATCAGATCCGGTAGCCGGAGCCGGGCACGGTGACGATGACCGGCGGTTCACCGAGCTTGCGGCGCAGCGTCATGACAGTCACCCGCACGACGTTGGTGAACGGGTCCGTGTTCTCGTCCCAGGCCTTCTCCAGGAGCTGCTCCGCGGAGACGACCGCGCCCTCGCTGCGCAGCAGCACCTCCAGGACGGCGAACTCCTTGGGGGCGAGCTGGACTTCCTTGCCGTCGCGGAACACCTCGCGGCGGTTCGGGTCCAGCTTGATGCCGGCCCGCTCCAGGACGGGCGGCAACGGCACACTCGTACGCCGGCCGAGGGCACGCACGCGTGCCGTCAGCTCGCTGAACGCGAACGGCTTGGGCAGATAGTCGTCCGCGCCGATCTCCAGGCCCTCGACACGGTCGCTGACGTCGCCGGACGCCGTGAGCATCAGCACGCGGGTGGGCATGCCGAGCTCGACGATCTTGCGGCAGACGTCGTCGCCGTGCACGAGCGGGAGGTCGCGGTCGAGGACGACCACGTCGTAGTCGTTGACGCCGATGCGCTCCAGGGCGGCCGCACCGTCGTACACGACGTCGACGGCCATGGCCTCCCGGCGCAGTCCGGTGGCCACCGCATCGGCGAGCAGTTGCTCGTCCTCGACGACGAGTACGCGCACGTCGCTTGTCCTTCCTCTGTCCACCCGCGTAGCGCGTCTCGGCGCACGCGGGCAGGGTCTTCGTGGCTGTGTGACCTCCATCCTGCCCTTTTCGGCCATAAGTCGGCTGTAAGGCGGCGGGGCGCAAGATGAAGGTCGGGTATGAGGCTCGGGAATGCGGGATTTTCTCGATGGGTTGAGGTTTCCACCGAAGGGAGCGCGGGGAGGACGGCTTTACACCCCGCGATCACGCTCTGCATGTGGCAAGCCACCTTGTGGTACGTCCAACGCTTCCGCAGAGCGGGCGTGGGTGTCCGGCACCGTCGCCGCCCAGCCAGGGCAGCGCTGGGCACTCGCATCCGCAGACGTGATCGCCCCTTCCGAACGGCACACCCCCGTGCCACCCGACCCACGACCCAGGACGAGGGGGCGCAGCATGGACGCATTCACCGCAGGACTTCTGCAGCGCATAAGGGCGACCGAGACCGACCTGACGCGGGCTCGCGACGAAGGCGACGACTTCCTCGTCGAGGTGGAACAGGCCGAGTTGGACGACCTGCGCCGCCTGGCCGCCGACCACGGTGTGGAGGTCAGCGCGACAAGCGTCTGATCAGCGCAAACAGCAGAAAAGCAGGACCCCGGCGAATCCAGCGCCGGGGTCCTGCTGCTTTCCGCGCCCACCACAACCCGGGGCGAGGGCCCACCAACTCCCACTGTCCCCACGCGCCGGCCGAGAGGGCGCCGTAGGGGCGCGCCGGTGTCGAGAGCCC
>NZ_JALJRY010000036.1 GCF_024519455.1 Streptomyces sp. STR69
CCTGGGACCCCCATTCCTCCCCGGCCGCTCGCTCGCTTCTCAAACGGGCTGGAGCGGACCGAGTCAAGGGTGACCCGGAGGGTCATCGCCGCAGGCGACGCGCAGCGCAGCGGAGCGCCCTTTACTCGGGCCGCGGAAGCCCGACACTGACAAAGAAGCGAGTGGCCCAACGGCAACCGGTGACAGACCTCGTCATCAACATGCTCGTCCGGGTCACCGATCCACCTGACCCAGCACGAGTTCGGCCCACACGGTCTTGCAGGGGGCGGGTGCCTCATCAACACCCCAATGGTCGGCATACGCGGCCACGAGCAGCAGCCCGCGCCCCGATTCCGCGTACGCCGAGGCCGAGTTCGGGACATGGGGGACCCGGTCGCCCCGAGCATCCGTCACCTCGATACGGAGCGTGCCGTACGCGTCGAGTCGTAGGGCCAGTCTGAAGTCACGTCCGGGTACCCGCCCGTGCACGACGGCGTTCGCCGCGAGTTCGGCGACGACGTGTTCCGCCGCCTCGGACGGCAGCCCCCAGTCGGCGAGTTGACGTTCCGTGAGGAGACGGGCCAGGCGGGCTCCCCGCCGGGTCGCGGACAACAGCACGGTGAAGTGCCCTACCAGGGGCGCGGCTTGGGTGATTTCTTCGTTCACATCACTCAGCGTGGCCACTCCTGTCTACCCTGAACAGCATTCATGTCGGTACGGAGCGCGACTGTCCGGGTGCGGTCCGGGGTCGTCCGGCTCATGTGCGGAAGGTGGCGGTGTGGACGACGAAGAGGCCATGGCCGTACTGAAGGCGGTCGGCCGTCAGATCAAGATGTGGCGCGAGGCCGCTGGGCTGTCGCAGGCAGAGTTCGGGGTGAGGGTCGGGTACAGCGAGGAGATGGTGTCCTCGGTGGAGCGGGGACGACGGGCCGCGAAACCGGAGTTCCTCGACAAGGCGGACGAGGCGACGGGGGCCGGCGGGAAGATCTCCGCGATGAAGGAGGACGTGGAGCAAGCGCGCTACCCGAAGAAGGTTCGCGACCTGAAGAACCTGGAGGACGAAGCCGTGGAGATGGGGGCATACACCGCCCTGCACATCCACGGTCTGCTCCAAACACCGGAATACGCACAGGCGTTGTACGAGATGCGGCGCCCCGCGTATACGGAAGAGGAGATCGAACGTCTCGTGGCCGCTCGTATGGCGCGCAAGGAGGTCTTCGAGCGCACGCCTCGGACATTGATCACCTTCGTCCAGGAGGAGTCGACGCTGCGACGGCCGGTCGGAGGCAGAATGGTGCAGCGGCAACAGCTTGAACACCTGCTGGAGGTAGGCAAGTTGCGGCACGTGGAGATCCAGGTGATGCCCACGGACCGGGAGGACCACGCGAGTGTGAGCGGCTCGTTCCGTGTGCTGAAGCTCCGGGGCGGAAAGACACTGGGGTACTCGGCGGCCGAACTGCACAGCCGGGTGATCAGCACTCCTCGGGAGGTCCAGATCCTGGAAATGCGCTATGGGATGATCCGAGCGCAGGCTCTCTCGCCCCGGGAGTCGCTGGCGTTCATCAAGAAAGTGCTGGGAGAAGAGACATGACCTCCTCAACCTTGGCGTGGTTCAAGAGCAGTTACAGCGGCAACGACGAGCCTGACTGCGTCGAGGTCGCCATCGCCCCCGCCGATGCCACCGTCCACGTACGCGACTCCAAGAACACCCAGCGCGCCCAACTCGCCTTCACAGACGCCTCGTGGGCCGAGTTCGTGGCGTTCGCCGGCCACTGAGCCCGGGGCAAAAGGACCGCGCAAGTCATCGTGCGCGGCGGGCGCGACGTGCCGGGCGACTCCGAGGAAATCGCCCAGCACGGGCTGCCTCCGGCGCGGGACTACGTGAACTTCTCGCACACCTTGAAGCTGTTGCCCTTGTACTGCACGCAGACGACGGTGTTCTTGGGGACCTTCAGCCCCTTGCCGTCGGCGTGGCCCCAGCCCGCGTAGGCGGAGTAGATGCCGTCGATCTTTCTGACCGTGGCCTTCTCCCAGCCGGCGCCGACCTTGGTGCTGCCGCCCGGCTTCTTGTAGGTCCAGCGCGCGTAGTAGGTCCCGGTGCGCTTGACACCGGTCTCCCTGTCTCCGCCGATGGCGTCCACGATCCGCGTCGAGGTGCCCTTGGTGTACGTTTTGTCGCCATTGATGCAGTAGATCGGATTGTGACGGCACGCTACGAAGTTGACCGTCGTCGTCGCCGCCGAAGCGGGCGATGCGACGAGCGATGAGGCCAAGGCCACCGTTGCGCCGACGAGCAGCGCCTTCCCCGTTACGTTGTTCATACTTGCGTGTTCCTCCGGCAGATCGGTGATCGTCGGAGAAGTTTGCAGCATTTCGGCATACACACCCATAGATATGGCGTGAAGATCATGTGCCGGCCCGTGCGACAGCGCATGTTCCCGCGACTGGCAACTCCCCGATGCACAGCACCCTTTGGGCGCTGATCCGACCGCTGGGCTCGACTTCCGTCCTACCGGACCACGATCACCTTGGTGGCCGTCGTCCCGAACGTCCACAGTGCCGCGCCGTCCGCCTTGCCCATGCGTACGCCGCCCGTTTCCTTGCCCGCGGCCGGTGGCGGGGACGAGCCGTCGACGGCGTTGGAGAAGGCGATGTTGACGCCGGACTTGGCGGCGAAGTAGACGATGTTCTCGATCTGGACGCCGTCGGAGCCGGTCGTGGCGTCGTTGCGGACCGACACCGTGTAGGTGCCGGGGTCGGGGCTCACCGTGCCGGGCCACACCGCGAACGTACGGCCGGCCTTGTCGCTCGCGTCGACCAGCCAGACGCGCTTCTGGCCGACGGAGTAGACGATGCGCCGACCGGTGCCGGAGGAGGCGGGTACCGCGGCGGCCGTGACGTGCGGCTTGGGGGACTTGGACGCGTGCGCGGACGCCGAGGCGGTGGGGCGGGCGGCGGACGCCTTCGGGTGGGGCCCCTTGTTGGCCTGCACGGCCAGGACCGTGACCGCGGCGATCGCTCCCACCGTCAGACCGGTCACCCAGACCTTCGAGGCAGGCACGGGCACGCATCTCCTCAGCTACTCACAGCCCCCACATCCCGATCGAACAGGGGTCGGATCATCGTACCGGCCCCCATCCGACCACCCGGACCCTCAGTCCAGCACCGGCAGCAGTTCCGGCAGGTGCCCGTCCGAGGCGGAAGCGACCCGCTGCCGCTCCTCCGGCACCTCCCCGTACAGCGTGGTGCGCGGACGCGCCGGCCGACCCGCCAGTTCCGCTACGGCGACCAGGTCACGCACCGACTTGTACGAGCCGTACGACGAACCCGCCATCCGCGAGATCGTCTCCTCCATCAGCGTGCCGCCGAGGTCGTTCGCCCCGGAGCGCAGCATCTCCGCCGCGCCCTCCGAGCCCAGCTTCACCCAGCTCGTCTGGATGTTGGGGATCCAAGGGTGGAGCAGCAGTCTCGCCATCGCCACCACCGCCCTGTTGTCCCGCATCGTCGGGCCCGGGCGCGCGATCCCCGCCAAGTACACGGGTGCGTTGGTGTGGATGAACGGCAGCGTCACGAACTCCGTGAAGCCGCCCGTGCGTTGCTGGATACCGGCCAGGGTCCGCAGATGTCCCAGCCAGTGTCTGGGCTGGTCCACGTGGCCGTACATCATCGTCGAGCTCGACCGGATGCCCAACTCGTGTGCCGTCGTGATGACTTCGATCCAGGTCGCCGTCGGCAGCTTGCCCTTCGTCAGGACCCAGCGGACCTCGTCGTCGAGGATCTCCGCCGCCGTACCGGGGATGGAGTCCAGTCCCGCTTCCTTCGCCGCCGTCAGCCACTCGCGGATCGAAAGGCCGGTGCGCGTCGCGCCGTTGACGACCTCCATGGGCGAGAACGCGTGGACGTGCATACCGGGGACGCGTTCCTTGACCGCCTTCGCGATGTCGAAGTACGCCGTGCCGGGCAGGTCGGGGTGGATACCGCCCTGCATGCAGACCTCAACCGCCCCTACTTCCCAGGCCTGTTGGGCGCGGTCCGCCACCTGGTCCAGCGACAGCGTGTACGCGTCCGCGTCCGTGCGGCGCTGTGCGAAGGCGCAGAAGCGGCAGCCCGTGTAGCAGACGTTCGTGAAGTTGATGTTCCGCGTGACGATGTACGTCACCTCGTCACCGACCACCGACTTCCTGACGTCGTCCGCGATCCGGGTCAGGGCGTCCAGCGCCGGGCCGTCCGCGTGCAGCAGGGCGAGGGCCTCCGCGTCGGTCAGCTTCGTGGGGTCGTCGGCCGCCGTCGCCAGTGCCTGCCGTACGTCCGTGTCGATGCGCTCGGGCACCATGCCGGGCGCCGCCGCCTCGCGCAGGGCGGCCCAGTCGCCGTAGACCTCGTCGAAGTCGTCACGGCGGTCGGACGTACGGCCCTCCGTGTCGATGGACACGTGCAGATCCGTACGGCCGGAGGACACGAACGCCTCCTCGGGCTCCTGCCAGGCGTGGCCCTCCACCACCGCGTCCTCGCGCGCCAGGCCCGTCTCCGGGTCGGCCAGTGCCCGTACGTGGGGCAGCAGGCGTGGGTCCAGCCAGGGTTCGCCGCGGCCCACGAACTCCGGGTAGACGCAGAGCCGTTCGCGGAGTTCGAAGCCCGCCTCGGCCGACTGTTCGCGCAGCAACTCGATCTGGGGCCAGGGGCGTTCGGGGTTCACGTGGTCGATCGTCAGGGGTGAGACCCCGCCCCAGTCGTCGATGCCCGCGCCGATCAGGCGCTTGTACTCGGAGTCGACGAGGTTGGGCGGTGCCTGGAGGCAGGCGGAGGGGCCCATGATGTGGCGCGCGACGGCGACCGTCGCCACCAGTTCGTCCAGTTCCGCGTCCGGCATGCCGCGCATCGCCGTGTCCGGCTTGGCGCGGAAGTTCTGGATGATGAGTTCCTGGATGCCGTGGTAGGCCCTCGACACCTTCCGTAGCGCGAAGAGGGAGTCCGCGCGCTCCTCGTACGTCTCGCCGATGCCGATCAGGATGCCGGAGGTGAAGGGGACGGACGAGCGGCCCGCGTCCTCCAACACCCGTAGGCGTACGGCGGGTTCCTTGTCCGGGGAGCCGTAGTGCGGGGCGCCGGGCTCGGACCAGAGCCGGGTCGCGGTGGTTTCGAGCATCATGCCCATGCTCGGCGCCACCGGCTTCAGGCGCTGGAAGTCCGTCCAGGTCATCACCCCGGGGTTGAGGTGGGGCAGCAGGCCCGTCTCCTCCAGGATGCGGATGGAGATGGCGCGGACGTAGGCGATCGTGTCGTCGTAGCCGTGCGCGTCGAGCCACTCGCGCGCCTCCGGCCAGCGGTCCTCGGGCTTGTCGCCGAGGGTGATCAGGGCTTCCTTGCAGCCGAGGGCCGCGCCCTTGCGGGCGATGTCGAGGACCTCGTCCGGGGACATGAACATGCCGTGGCCGGCCCGGCGGAGTTTGCCGGGGACGGTGACGAAGGTGCAGTAGTGGCACTTGTCGCGGCACAGGCGGGTGAGGGGGATGAAGACGCTCTTCGAGTACGTGATCACGCCGGGGCGGCCGGCCGCCGTCAGGCCCGCGTCGCGCACCCGGGCGGCGGACGCGGTGAGGTCGTCGAGGGCCTCGCCGCGGGCCTGGAGCAGCACCGCCGCTTCCGTCACGTCCAGTGCGACGCCGTCACGGGCGCGTTTGAGGGCGCGACGCATGGAGTTCTCGGTCGGGCCGGTTCCGGAGCTCGCGGGTGTCGTCATCCTTCGAGCATACGATCGGTGTGATCAGGCCAAAGAGGGGCGCCCGATTCGTTCCGGCCGGGCAGGTCGTTACACGGTGTCACTGGCCTCGGGAGCGCTCCGCCCTCCCCCGCGTCGGCTCCGGTTTCCCGACACCCGCCGATTCCCTTTCCTTGCACGGGAGTTCACAGCCGACTATCAGAGTCGTACGGGTCACCTCCGCGCCATCCCTGTCACTGACGACATCCTGGGAGCAGCAGCATGTGCGACGACGATCACGGAAACGGCCTCAACCGACGTGCGCTGATCGTGACGGGCGCCACCGCCGCGCTTACGTTGGGCAGTGTGACCTTCGCAAGCGGTGCGGCAATCCCCGCAAGCGGTGCCCAGGAGACGCGGACCGTTCGGGGCACCCTCCCCACCGGCTCGCCCGACTACGTGTACGTCCCCGTCGAGGTCCCGGCGGGGGTCCGCGAGCTCAAGGTGGCGTACACCTACGACAGACCGTCCGTCCCGGCCGGCACCCAGGGCAACGCCCTCGACATCGGTCTCTTCGACCAGTACGGCACCGGCCTCGGCGGCCGGGGTTTCCGGGGCTGGTCGGGCGGGGCGCGCACGGAGTTCTTCGTCCGCGCCGACGACGCGACGCCCGGCTACCTCCCCGGCCCGGTGCACGCCGGCACCTGGCACATCGCGCTGGGCCCCTACACGGTGTCCCCGCAGGGACTGTCGTACGAGCTCACGGTCACGCTCACCTACGGCGAACCGGGCGCCGCCCCGCGACCGGTGTATCCGCCGGAGCGGGCGAAGGGGCGGGGCCGGGACTGGTACCGGGGCGACTGCCATCTGCACTCCTGGTACTCGGACGGGCGCCGCACCCCCGCCGAGATCGCGGCGCTGGCGCGGGCGGCGGGCCTGGACTTCATCAACACGTCCGAGCACAACACGCACTCCTCGCACCCCCATTGGGCCTCGGAGGCGGGCGACGACCTGCTCATCCTGCTCGGCGAGGAGGTCACGACGCGCAACGGTCACGTGGTCGCCCTCGGCACCGAACCCGGCACCTTCGTCGACTGGCGCTACCGCGCCCGCGACAACCGTTTCGGCCGGTTCGCCCGTGAGATCCGCCGGGCGGGCGGCCTGGTCGTACCCGCGCATCCGCACGCCACCTGCATCGGCTGTGCCTGGAAGTTCGGCTTCGGCGAGGCGGACGCGGTCGAGGTGTGGAACGGCCCCTATACGCCCGACGACGAGGTGGCCCTGGCCTCCTGGGACGCGACGCTGGTGGCGTCCGTGCGGGCGAACCGGGCGTGGCTCCCGGCGATGGGCAACAGCGACGCCCACCGCGACCCGGACGCGGTCGGCCTGCCCCAAACCGTCGTCCTGGCCGACGACTTGACGAGGGAGGCGATCCAGGACGGTATTCGGGCGGGGCGTTCCTATGTCGCCGAGTCGAAGAGTGTCTCGTTGACCTTCACCGCGTCCGGCGGGCGGGCCGAACACGCGGGAATCGGCGAGCGGTTGAGGGTCGACGCCGACACCCCGGTCACGGTACGGCTGGAGGTCACGGGCGCCCCGCGCTGCACCGTCCGCTTCGTGACCGACCAAGGCACGCTGTTCACCGGCGATCCGCTGCCGGTGGGGGGCGCGGGCACCGTGGAGTGGCGGACGACTCCGGCCTACGCGGCTTACGTACGGGCCGAGTTGAGGCATGAGACGGCGGCGGGGCCACTGCCCGGGGCGCTGGCCGCGTTCACCAATCCGATCTTCCTGGGCGACGCCGAGCAGTGACTCGGCGGCAGCGGCTCTGCCGGGACGGCTCGAAGCCCGGCCGTTCGTGCACGAGAATCACCTTCTGGCGGGCCTCCCCCGGCGCGCACCCGTCCCGGCCGATCAGCAGGAGATCCGAGAACCGATGCCCCCATCGACCCCCGAGTCCAAGTACCGCAGCATCAGCCGAATCCAGCGCGTGCTGAACTCGGTCACCCGCCGCCTCCCCACCCAGACCGTCCTGGAGACCACCGGCCGCGTCTCCGGCGTGCCGCGCCGCACCCCGCTCGGCGGCCGTCGCATCGGCGACACCTTCTGGCTGGTCTCGGAGTTCGGCGAACTCTCCCACTACGTCCGCAACATCAAGGCGAACCCGGAGGTCCGGGTCCGGATCATGGGCCGCTGGCACACCGGAACAGCCCACCTCCTCCCCGACGACGACCCCCGCGCACGGCTGCGCACCCTGCCCCGTTTCAACAGCGCGGCGGTGAAGACGATGGGGTCGAACCTGCTGACGGTGCGGGTGGATCTGCGCGACTGAGCCGAAGGGGGAGGGGCCGGTCTCAGCCCTGCCACACGATCGCCTGTACCTCGCTGTACGCGTGCAGTGCGTACGAGCCGACGTCCCGGCCGACGCCGCTCTTCTTGAAGCCTCCGAACGGCGCCTCCATGTTGCGCCCCACCGTGTTGACGCCCACCCCGCCGGCCCGCAGCAGCCGTGCCACGCGGAACGCGCGGGCCACATCGCCGGACCAGACGTAGTCGATGAGGCCGTAGTCGCTGTCGTTGGCGAGGGCGATCCCTTCCTCCTCGTCGTCGAAGGGGACGACCACGACGACCGGGCCGAAGATCTCCTCGCGGACGACCCGCATCTCGGCGGTGCAGTCGGCCAGGACGGTGGGGGCGACCAGGAACCCCGGGCCGCCGGACGGCCGTTCGCCGCCCGCAACGACCACCGCGCCTTCCTTGCGGCCCAGTTCGACGTACGACTCGACGCGCTCCCGGTGCGCCGCCGAGATCACCGGCCCGACCACCGTGTCCGGCGAGCGCGGGTCCCCCACCTTCAACCGACCGGCGTAGGCGGCCAGTTGCTCGACCAGACGGTCGTACACGCCGCGTTGGGCCAGGACCCTCGTCGGCGCCGTGCAGATCTGCCCGCTGTAGAAGGAGAAGGTCGTACCGATCCCGGAGACGGCGGAGGCGAGGTCGGCGTCGTCGAAGACGACGGCCGCGCCCTTGCCGCCCAGCTCCATCAACTGGCGCTTCATGCCCCGCCCGCACACCTCGGCGATGCGCTGCCCGACCGCAGTCGAGCCGGTGAAGCTGACCATGTCGACGTCCGGCGACTCCACGGCCGCCTCCCCGACCTCCACCGCACGCCCGTTGACCACGTTCACGACCCCGCGCGGCACCCCGGCCGCCTCCAGCGCCTCCGCCATCCGGTAGACGGACAACGGGTCCTGCGGGGCGGGCTTCACGACGACCGTGTTGCCCATGGCGAGAGCGGGGGCGATCTTCCCTGCGGGGTTGGCCCACGGGTTGTTGTACGACGTGATGCAGGTGACGACACCCACCGGCTGCCGTACGGCAAGCGCCCCCATGACGGCCGCCCGCCCGAACGGCCCGGCCTCGTTGACCTGCGGCGCGATTGCCCACTCGGCCGGTTCCACGGTCGCGTACCGCCGGAACCGGGCGGCGGCCACACCCACCTGCATGCCCCGCGCGGTCCCGGTCGTGGCGCCGGTCTCCGCCTGGGCGAGTTCGGCGTACGGCACCAGCGCGCCCCGGACGAGGTCGGCCGCCCGCCCGAGGATCGCCGCGCGTTCCTCGGGCGGGGTACGCGACCACGGCCCGAACGCCTCCCGGGCCGCGGCGGCGGCGGCGAACACCTGCTCCCGCGAGGCCTCGGGCGCCCACCCCACGGTCTCCTCGGTCGCCGGATCGACCACGGCGTAGTGCCCGCCGTCCGGCTCGACCCACTCCCCGCCGACGAACAACCGCTGCCCATGGGCCACTTGAGAGCCATCACGGTAACCATCAGGGGAACCGACCCGGGAACTCACCTGGTGCTCACCGTCCTGGTGTCCCGCCCCGACCGCAGCACCCGCCCCGGCACGTTCCCGCTCACCGCGTCGCCGCGTATCGCCTCAACTCCGTTGACCCACACGGCCGTTATCCCGATCGCCTTGGAGTCCAGGCGCGGACTGTCACCCGGCAGGTCGTGCACCAGGGTGGCCTTGCCGGCGTCGATCCGTTCCGGGTCGAAGAGCACGAGATCCGCATGCCAGCCCTCCCGCACCTGCCCACGCTCCCGCAGCCCGAACAGCCGCGCGGGATCGTCGGTCAGCATCTTCACGGCCTGCTCGAGCCCGACCAGCTTCCGCCCGCGCAGACAGTCCCCGATGAACCGGGTGGTGTACGGCGCCCCGCACATCCGGTCCAGATGCGCCCCCGCGTCGGACCCGCCGAGCAGCACGTCCTCGTGCTGCCAGGTCTCGGCGCGCAGGGCCCAGGAGGCCGGGTCGTTGTCGGAGGGCATCGGCCACAGGACAGTCCGCAACTCGTCGGCCGCGCAGATCTCGACCAGACACTCGAAGGGCTCCTGCCCCCGCTCGGCGGCGATGTCCTTGACCACCCGCCCGGTCAGCCCCTCATTGGCGACGCTGTACGTGTCGCCGATGACGTACCGCCCGAAGTTCGCGAGCCGCCGGAAGACCCCGGCCTCCTTGCTGTTGGCCCGCACCAGCATCTCGGCCCGAATGTCGGGCTCGCGCAGCCTGGCGATCCGCTCGGGCACGGGGAGGCTCAGGATCGGCCCCCACCCGGGTATCAGGTTCAGCGCGCAGAACGTGCCGAGCGACATGTTCATCGGCGTGAGGATCGGCATGGTCAGCGCGACGACCCGCCCGCCGGCCTTCCGCGCCCGCTCACTCGCGAACAGCTGCCGGGGCACGCGCTCGGGCACGGCGGCGTCCACGGTCAGTACGTTCCAGTTCAACGGCCGCCCCGCCACCGCGCTCATCTCGACGAACAGATCGATCTCCGCGTCACTGAACTGATCCAGACACCCGGCGACGATCGCCTCGATCTGTGTCCCCTCGTGCTCACCGACGGCCCGTGAGAGGGCCAGCAGTTCCTCCGGGCGGGCGTGCCGGGAGGCGACCGGCTGTCCGTCGCCGTCCGAGTGGGTGGAGGACTGGGTGGTGGAGAAGCCCCAGGCGCCCGCGTCCATGGCCTCGTGCAACAGCCGTACGATCTCGGCGAGTTGCTCCGCGCTGGGCTGCCCGCCCACGGCATCCGGCCCCATCACGTACCGGCGCAGGGCACAGTGCCCGACCATGAACCCGGCGTTGACGGCGATCCGCCCTTCGAGCGCGTCCAGATACTCCCCGAAGCCCCGCCAGCTCCAGGGCGTCCCCTCCTCCAGCGCGACCAGCGACATCCCCTCGACCTTGGACATCATCCGCCGCGTGTAGTCGGCGTCCTCCGGCTTCAGGGGCGCGAGCGTGAACCCGCAGTTCCCGGCGGCCACGGTCGTCACCCCGTGATTGAGGGAGGGCGTCGCGTACGGGTCCCAGAAGAGCTGGGCGTCGTAGTGGGTGTGGGGATCGACGAACCCGGGGGCGAGGACGAGACCGTGCGCGTCCTCGCTGGTGCGGGCTTCCTCGGTGACCGTCCCGATCGCGGCGATACGACCGTCCCGTATGCCGACGTCGGCGATGTACGCGGGTGCGCCCGTCCCGTCCACGACGGCCGCACCCTTGATGACGTGATCGAACACGGGGTGACTCCTTGAGATACGTGACGCATACCTACCTAGGGGCGCGGGGAACTGCGCGACCAGCCACAACGCACCCGCACCCCGCAACGAAAGATCAGGCGGCTTGACGGAACCGGGTAGTCCGGTGAACAGGATCCGTGTCGATCTTCGGAATCACGTGCTCCCCGATCAACCGAATCGTCTGCAACGTCTCCTCCTTCGGCACCCCCACCGGCAACCCGAAGCTCAGCTGATCCGCCCCGGCCTGCTCCCACCGCTTGCACTGCGTGAGCACCTCGTCCGGGTCCCCGCAGATCAACAGCTCCTCCTCCACGAGGAGTTCGACGAACTCCGGCGTGTACTCGGGCAGGGTCTCCGGCCACACAGGGAACCCCTCGGGCCGAGGGAACGTGTCGTGGTACCGGAACACCAGCGAGGGCAGATAGTGCAGCCCCCCACTGGTGGCGATCCGGATCGCCTCGTCGTGCGTGGGCGCACAGATCGCCGTGGTCGTCACCATCACGTTGTCGTTGACGAACGCCCCGACCGGCTCGGCGTTCACGATCGCCGTCTTGTACTGCTCAAGCACCCACTCCATGTCGGAGACCTTCTGGATGCTGAACCCGAGGACACCGAGCCCCTTCCGCGCGGCCATGGCGTACGAGGGGGGCGACCCGGCGGCGTACCACATCGCGGGGTGGGCCTTGCCGTACGGCTTGGGCAGGATCTTGCGCGGCGGCAGCTGCCAGTGCTTGCCCTGGAAGCCGACGTACTCGTCCTGGAGCCACATCTTGGGGAACTCGGCGATGGTCTCTTCCCAGATCTCCTTGGTGTAGTTCATGTCGGTGACGCCCGGTATGAACCCGAGAATCTCATGGCTGCCCGCACCCCGCCCGCTCCCGAACTCGAAGCGGTTGTTGGAGAGATGGTCGAGCATGGCGACCTTCTCGGCGACCTTCACCGGGTGGTTGACCTGCGCGAGGGGGTTGAAGATCCCCGACCCCAGGTGGATGCGTTCCGTCGCGTGTGCGAGGTAGCCGAGGAAGACGTCGTTGGCCGAGAGGTGCGAGTACTCCTCCAGGAAGTGGTGCTCGGACGCCCAGGCGTACTTGAAACCGGACTTGTCCGCCTGGATGACGTACTCGGTCTCCTCCATCAGCGCCTTGTGCTCGGCCAGCGGGTCCGTTTCGGCACGCTTGCCCACGTATCCCTGTACAAAGAGCCCGAATTCCAAGGAGGTTCACCGTCCCAAGTCCAGGTGGTCCCTATGAGTGCTACGACTTTCTGACGTAGCGTCAGATTCGTCAATAGATGACGCCCCGTCAGATACTTCGGATGCCGTCAGATGACACTGACCCCCGCCAGCCAGCCCCCGTCGATCACGAACGGCTGCCCGGTGATGTACGACGAGTCGTCCGACGTCAGGAACAGCGCGAGGCGGGCGACCTCCGCCGGCTTCCCGATCCGCCCGAGCGGCACGAGCTTGCGGTACAGCTCGTCGAGGGCCCGGGACATCTCCTCCGTGTCGGCGTCCGGGTCGAGTTGGGCCGGGTTGGACATCGCGGTGTCGATGGCACCGGGACACATCGCGTTGACCCGTATCCGCCGGCTCGCCAACTCCAGCGCGGCGACCCGGGTGAGTCCGAGGATCGCGTGCTTGGTCGCCGCGTACGTCCCGACGGCCGCCATCCCGGTCAGCGCCGTGTACGAGGCCGTGTTGACGATCGTGCCGCCGTCCTCCATCGCCGCCGCCACGGTCCTGATCCCGAGGAAGCAGCCCACCTGGTTGACCCGCACGACCTGCATGAACTCGTCGAGAGGCGTGTCCACGAGGGAGTTGAACCGCAGGATCCCCGCGTTGTTGACGAGCCCGTCGATCCGCCCGTACGTCACCTTCGCGGCCTCCACGGCGGCCCTCCAGTCCGCCTCCTCGCCGACGTCGAGATGGACATAGGACGCGCCCAACTCCTTGGCCAGCGCCTCCCCTTGCTCATCCAGCACATCCGCTACGACGACCTTCGCACCCTCGGCCGCGAACAGCCGCGCCTCCTGCTCCCCCTGCCCGCGTGCCGCCCCGGTGACCAGAACGACACGCCCGTCCAGCTTGCCCATGCGGGCCTCCTCGGAATCGGTGGATGCAGGTCATCGTAGCGCCGCATCTGACGAAGCGTCAGATGAAGGTCAATGGATTGCACAAGCACACTTGAAGTGACCGTAGAGTAGGGACATTTGACCCTGGCCATACCTCGGCTTGACTCCAAGAATGCCGGGTATGGCAAAGCGGAGATTGCGCAACAGGAAAGTCAGGTACGTGGCGATCGGCGCGGCACTGGCCACCGGCGGGGTGGTCGTCGCCCTGCTGCCGTCGGCGAACGCGGCCGAGGCGAAGACACCGGACCAGATCATGACCATGTGCGAGAGGTCCGCGGTGGTCAATGGCGAGCAACGGACGGTGGAGGATTTCGGCGGCGCCTTCGCGGACGGTTTCCAGGCCGACAACTGCGATTACGTCGAGACGAATTTCGAGACCTTCGACGGCCCCACCGAAAAGTCGTCCATCGATTTCCCGAACTGCGAGCCGAACGCCACCGATCCCGCCAAGGTCTCCATCACCTGGTCGTCGACCGCGGCCCAGGGCCAGGGCAAGTACGTCTCCACCCAACAGGGCGGCGGAGGCGGCCTGTTCGGATTCCTCAGCGGGTCCTGGGCCAAGCACAAGGGCACCCTGGACATGACCGTGAAGTCGGCGACGGCCGGTGACACGGAGGCGCGGGACGTGCCGGTCGGCAAGGTGCTCCACATGGAGTTCACGCCGAAGCTGCAGCGCATGACCGGCGAATGGCGGGTGCGCATCGACGCCGATCCCGGCAGTTTCGCCGTGAACCCCTCTCCCGAACAGAACTTCGTGGCACCGGACGTCGTCGAGGGACCGGTCATCCTGCCGGGCGCCGCGGGCGCCCCCGGTGTCGTGGACGGCACCTCCAAGGCGGTTCTGGAGGACTGCTGACCCACCGGCCGACCCCCACGAACCCGCAGCTCAACTCCCTTACACCCCCCAGGAGATACCCATGTCCCGGACCGGCCGCGGCAGAAGCCACCGGAGCAAGAAGAAGCGCGTCACCCTGATGCTGGCCCCTGTGGCGGCGCTCGCGGTGATCGTCCCGCTGATGAACCAGGCGAACGCCGCCACCCCGTCCGAAGTGACCGCCGACTGCTCCGCGGACTCCGACAAGCTGGCCAACTGCGAGTTCGTGGACGTCCAGTTCAAGGCGAACAGCCTCGGACCCAACGAACGCGTCTCCCCGGTGAGCGACAACTGCGGTTCCACGAGCACCGCGACGAAGACCTTCAACGTCAGTACGTCGGTGACACGCACCCTCCAGGTGGAGGAGGGAACCGTCACCGAGGCCGGCACGAAACTCGGGAGCTCGCTCTTCGAAGTCGGCCTGGAATTCAGCACGTCGACCATCAACATCACGCGTGACGACAAGACGACCACCCTGGCGTTCAGCCGCACGGACACCGTGCAGCCGGACAGCACCGCCTTCTTCATGTGGTCGGCCAAGCGCACCGATGTCAGCGGATTCCTGAAGGCCACGTACAAGGAGGCGCAGGACGGCCAGACGGTGTTCTTCGCGCCGAGCGAGGGCGCCGCGACCGTGCACGTCTTCTATCCGCAGATCCTGAACAACGGAACGCCCGACGGGCGCCTTTGGCTGCGGAACGTGAAATGCGAAACCACAGCGGCGGACGCGGTTCCGAACTCCACGAAGGCCCTCCAGACCGAAGAGGCCGGATTCGGTCAGGGCGGCGCCGACGCCACCGACGTGGAAATACCGCTGACGGAGGTCCCGGCACCCTGATCCGGCGCTCCCGGACGGTTCTCAGGTGCGAAGCACGGGCGTGGCTCCCAGCCAGCGCAGGACCGCGTCCGTGCCGCTCCTGGCGTCCAGCTTGGCGTAGATGTTGCTGAGGTTGTTGCGGACGGTCTTCTCGCTCAGCCGTAACCGCTGCCCGATCTGCTGCGCGCCCAGGCCGGTCGAAAGGAGCTCCATGATCTGCTGTTCGCGCGGCGAGAGCAGCGCGCGCAGCCGCTCCATCGCGTCGTCGGTCGCGGCCATCCGCCGGGCCCCCTCACGCAGGGCGTCGCAGGCGGTCGGAGAGAGGTAGGTGTGCCCGACGGTGGCCGCCAGGACCGCCGAGGACATCATCTGGGGGCAGTGGTCCCCCTCGACCAGATAGCCCGCCCCGGCCCGGAACACCTCGACCACCGCTTGGGTGTCCTGGCGCGGACTGACCACGATCGCCGGGACACCCCGGGTGCGGAGCACGTCCAGCAGCCCCGGAAAGGATGCCGCCGGGTCCTCGCAGTGCAGCACGACGACGTCCGCCGTGGTCTCTCCCAGCCCGTCGTAGGGCGGGGAGACACGCACCACTCGGTCCACGTGCGGATCGTCCGGGGCCGGCCAGTCCTCGTGCGGCCAGGTGTCCCCGACGGAGGCCAGGACAACTACGAGTCGCTCGGAGGATCGCACTTCGGGGGTCCTTCCGCCGGAGCCATGACGTCCGTACGTCCATACATACGCGGCTCGGCGTGACCGTGTTCAAACAGGTTGTGATCAAAGGGTGGGCGTCAGCAGCGGGCGTGATCAGAGCAGGGGCCCCACCTCGGCCCCGAACTCGCTTATCTGGTCGGTGAGTTCGGCGCGGTCGCGGCAGCGGAACCGGACCTGGATCCGGTCCACGCCCATCGCCCGGTAGGCGCGCAGCGATTCCGCGAGCGCTTCGGGGGCTCCGGTGAGGGTGCGCCGCCCGACCTCCCACCCCGGGTTGCCGACGTACAGCGGCTCGGTGATGGCCCCGAACATGAACGGCCCCTGGAGGGAGGCCTCTTCGCGCAGTCGCCGGATCCGTTCGATCTGCTCGGACAGCCGGTCGCGCGGGTCGCCCTGCGGCAGCCAGCCGTCCGCCTTGAGGGCGGCCCGGCGTACGGCGGCGGGTGAGGAGCCGCCGACCCAGACGGGCACGTGTTCCTGCGCGGGCCTGGGTCGCTGCCCCAGCCCCTCGAAGTCGTACAACTTGCCGTGGTGCTCCGGGAATTCGTCCGGGCCGAGGGCGGCGCGCAGGGCGTCGATCGACTCGTCGAGGACGGGCCCGCGGCGGTCGAAGTCGACACCCAGCGCCTCGAACTCCTCCCGTACGTGCCCGGCGCCGACCCCGAGGAGCAGTCGGCCGCCGCTGAGGTGGTCGAGGGTGGCGTACTGCTTGGCGGTGATCAGCGGGTGCCGCAGCCCCACGACCGCCACATGGCTCAGCAGCCGGACCCGCTCGGTCACGCCCGCCAGGAAGGCGAGGGTGGCGACGGGGTCGTACCAGATGGTGCTCATCGCGGCGGCGAGGCGGCGCGGGACGCCGACGTGGTCGCAGCCCGCGATGTAGTCGAAGCCGGACCGGTCGGCGGCGCGGGCGATCTCGACGAGGTCGGCGGGGCCCGCGTCGGCCTCCCAGGGTTCGGCGTAGATGGTGCTCTGGGACTGGACGGGCAGTTGGATGCCGTAGGCGAGGCCGCTCATTCGGGCCCGCCCCACAGACCGTCCGGCGTCAGGCCCAGCAGGTCGATCGCGTTGCCCCGGACGATCCGCTCGACCACGTCCGGTGCCAGGTGCCCCATCTGTGCCTCCCCGACCTCGCGGGACTTGGGCCAAGTGGAGTCGGAGTGGGGGTAGTCGGTCTCGTACAACACGTTCCCGACGCCGATGGAGTCGAGGTTCTTCAGGCCGAAGGCGTCGTCGAAGAAGCAGCCGTAGACGTGCTCGGTGAAGAGTTCGGACGGCGGGCGGTGGACCTTGTCGGCGACGCCGCCCCAGGCGCGGTTCTCCTCCCAGACCACGTCGGCGCGTTCCAGGATGTAGGGGATCCAGCCGATCTGGCCCTCGGCGTACATGACCTTGAGGTCGGGGAAGCGTTCGAACTTGCCGCTCATCAGCCAGTCCACCATGGAATAGCAGCAGTTGGCGAAGGTGATGGTGGAGCCGACGGCGGGCGGGGCGTCGGCGGAGGTGGAGGGCATACGGCTGCTGGAGCCGATGTGCATGGCGATGACCGTCTGCGTGTCCGCGCAGGCCGCCAGGAAGGGGTCCCAGTCGTCGGTGTGGATGGAGGGGAGGCCGAGGTGCGGGGGTATCTCGGAGAAGGCGACGGCGCGGACGCCGCGGGCCGCGTTGCGGCGGACCTCGGCGGCGGCCAACTCCGGGTCCCAGAGTGGGATCAGGGGGAGGGGGATGAGGCGGCCCCGCGCCTGCGGGCCGCACCACTCCTCCACCATCCAGTCGTTGTAGGCGCGGACGCAGAGCAGCCCGAGTTCGCGGTCGGCGGCCTCGGTGAACGTCTGGCCGCAGAAGCGCGGGAAGGTGGGGAAACACAGCGCGGACTGGACGTGGTTGACGTCCATGTCGGCGAGCCGGGACGGGACGTCGTAGGAGCCCGGCCGCATCTGCTCGTAAGTGATGACTTCGAGCTTGATCTCGTCCCTGCTGTAGCCGACGGCGGTGTCGAGGCGGGTGAGCGGGCGGTGCAGATCCTCGTACACCCACCAGTCGCCGATGGGTCCGTCGTCGCCGGGCTCGCCCATGACGGGCTTGAACCGGCCGCCGAGGAACGTCATTTCCTTCAGCGGCGCGCGGACTACCCGCGGGCCGGTGTCCAGGTACTTCTTGGGCAGCCTCTGCTGCCAGACGTCGGCGGGCTCCACGGTGTGGTCGTCGACGGAGATGATCGGCGGAAGGGGTGTCCCGGGTGCGGCATGAGTGGTGGTCTGGGTGTCCATGGCGCTCACGGTAGCGCCGATCTGACGACCCGTCAGCTAGCTGGATCCGGGTTCGGGGTGCTCGGTTCTGTGCGGAACTGTGCGTAGGCCGTGTGAGGGCCTTGTGATATCCCGCGCGGCGACCTGTGAGCGGTGTCTCCGAGTGCTGACGCGACCGCCGCCGACAAGGCAAACTGTCGTAGTTATCAGGCGTGCCTAGGGGGAACGGCGATGGACGGTGGACCGCGAGTACCGGAGCAGCGGCGCCCCGACTCCGACTCTGAGGAGTCGACGGGCCTGCGCTTCAGCGTGCTCGGTCCGGTACGTGCCTGGCGGGGCCCTGTTTCGCTGCCCACCGGCTCTCCCCAGCAACGCGCCCTGCTGGCCGCGCTGTTGCTGCGCGAGGGGCGGACGGCGACCGCCGGCGAGCTGATCGACGCGTTGTGGGGTGACGACCCTCCGTCGCAGGCGCTGGCCGCGGTGCGGACATACGCGTCCCGGCTGCGCAAGGCGCTGGACGCCGGGGTCCTCGTCAGCGAGTCGGGCGGGTACGCCGTACGGGGCCTGCCCGACGGCGCGTTGGACGTGGCCGAGGTCCACGACCTGGCGAACGAGGCGGAGAAGGCGAAGTCGGCGGGTGACCTGTGCCAGGCGCGGGATCTGCTCGGCCGGGCGCTGGCGCTGTGGGACGGGGAGCCGCTGGCCGGGCTGCCGGGCCCGTACGCGGAGGCGCAGCGGGTCCGGCTGGAGGAGTGGCGGCTCCAACTCCTGGAGTCGCGGCTGGACATGGACCTGGAGCAGGGCTGCCACGCGGAGGCGGTCAGCGAACTGACGGCGCTCACGGCCGCGCACCCGCTCCGGGAGCGGCTGCGCGAGCTGCTGATGCTCGCCCTGTACCGCTCGGGCCGCCAGGCGGAGGCCCTCGCGGTGTACGCGGACACCCGGCGCCTGCTCGCCGACGAACTCGGCGTGGACCCGCGCCCCGGCCTGCGTGAACTCCAGCAGCGCATTCTCCAGGCGGACCCCGGCCTCGCGGAGCCGTCCGCACCGGCGGCGGAGACCGCGCCGGCTCCGGTCCGCCCCCACCAACTCCCCGCCACGGTCCCCGACTTCACCGGCCGGGGGTCCTTCGTGTCCGAGCTGAGTGAAGTCCTGGCCTCGGCCGAGGGCCGTGTGATGGCGGTGTCGGCGCTGGCCGGCATCGGGGGCGTCGGCAAGACGACCCTGGCGGTGCACGTGGCCCACCAGGCCCGATCCACCTTCCCCGACGGCCAGTTGTACGTCGATCTCCAGGGCGCGGGCTCGCGGGCGGCGGAACCGGAGACCGTACTGCGCGCGTTCCTGCGGGCGTTGGGCACCGCGGATTCCGCGATACCCGACTCCCTGGAGGAGCGGTCTGCGCTGTACCGGTCGGTGCTGGACGGCCGCCGGGTGCTGGTCCTGCTGGACAACGCCAGGGACGCGGCCCAGGTGCGCCCCCTCCTCCCCGGTACCGAGGGCTGTGCCGCGCTGGTCACCTCCCGGGTCCGGATGGTGGACCTGGCGGGGGCGCATCTCGTCGACCTCGACGTGATGTCCCCCGAGGAGGCGCTGCAGCTCTTCACGAAGATCGTCGGCGCCGAACGGGTCGCCGCCGAACGGGAATCCGCCCTCGACGTGGTCGCCGCGTGCGGCTTCCTCCCGCTGGCGATCAGAATCGCGGCATCCCGTCTGGCGGCCCGCCGTACCTGGACGGTCTCCGTCCTCGCCGCGAAACTCGCCGACGAACGACGCCGGTTGGACGAACTCCAGGCCGGCGACCTCGCCGTGAAGGCCACATTCGAGCTGGGTTACGGCCAGTTGGAGCCGGCGCAGGCACGGGCGTTCCGCCTGCTGGGCCTCGCGGACGGCCCGGACATCTCGCTCGCGGCGGCAGCGGCGGTTCTGGATCTTCCGGTTGAGGACACGGAAGACGTGCTGGAATCCCTCGTGGACACGTCACTCGTCGAATCGGCGGCGCCCGGCCGGTACCGCTACCACGATCTGGTGCGGCTCTACGCGCGTGCGTGTGCGGAGCGGGACGAGTGGCCGCCGAGCGAGACGGGGGCGGCGCTCTCGCGATTGCTGGACTTCTACCTGGCGACGGCCGCCGGTGTGTACGGCATCGAGCGCCCCGGCGACCGCCTGGTCGACCACCTGGAGGAGACCGGCGTCCCCGGGCTGGTCTTCCCCGACCGGCGCGCCGCCCAGGACTGGCTCTACTCCGAGGCGATCCCGCTGCTGGCCTGCGTACGGCAGTCGTCGAACGGTGCGCCGCTGCGGCGGGCCGTCGATCTGCTGTGGGCCACGGTCGACCTCGCGGAGTCCGGGGCGAACTTCAAGGAGTACGAGGCCGCCGGCGCGGCCCTGCGCGATGCCGCACGTGCGGCCTCCGACAGCCGGGCGGAAGGGCGGGCCATTCTGGTACAGGCCAACGCCCGCCATTTCTCGGGGCAGTTCGAGCAGGCCTACCAGGAGGCACGGCAGGCGCTCGCCCTGTCCGAGGCCGCCGACGACGCGTTGCCGTGCTGCTGGGCGGCGAACCTGCTCGGCATCTACTCCTTCTACCAGGGCCGCTACGGCGAGGCCGAGGAGTTCCTGGAGCGGGCCATCGCGAGCTTCCGCGCCTGCGGCGACCTCTCCGGCGCCGCGTCGGCGCTGTGCAATCTCTCCCGCCTGCACCTGGAGACGGAGCGCGCCGACAGCGCGGTCGATCTCGCCCGTCAGGGCACGGAGATGTACGAGGAACTCGGGCACACGCTCAAGGCGGCCAACGGCCACTACGCCCTGGGCCTGGCCCTCGGCAAGAACAGCCAACCTGCCGACGCGGTCGCACATCTCAACCAGGCACTGAACGTGTTCCGCGCGAGCCGGCAGCGCCTGTGGGAGGGTATGACCCTGTTCCGCCTGGCCGAGGTCGACCTGCTGGCCCAGCGTCCGGCACAGGCGGCGGCCAACGCGGAGATGGCCCTGACCCCGCTCCGGGAGATCGGCGGCGAGTGGCGACGGGGCAACGTGCTCACTCTCCTCGGCAAGGCCCTGAACGGCATCGGGCAGTCCGGCCGCGCGCAGGTCTGCTGGACCGAGGCGCTGGAGATCTACAAGCGGCTGGAGTCGCCCGAAGCGGCGGAGGTCCAGGCGCTGTTGGCGCCGGCCGCGGCGGTCTGAACCGGGGCCGGCGGGGCGTTCATCAATCGTTTATCGCCGCACGGCACTCTTCTGGATATCGGGCCGTCGCGTCGGGGGGCAGACGGACCGTCGGTGAAGCCGCCACCTTCGAGATCTAGAGTGGCGGCGCCAGTGGCCCATCCGGCCATCCTCGGGGGAGTGACCGGATGGGCCCGCCCCATTTTGAACGCGATCTCCAAGGAAGGCAGCACGATGAGCGACACCACGAACGACGAGACGGTCGTCACGCCGGACAACACCCACATCACCGACGCGAAGCTGACCGGCGACCTCAAGCCGCTCAACACGCACATCACGGACGTCGAGGCCGTCGTGGCCGCCGACGACGACGGCACGGCCACGCCGGACAACACGCACATCACGTCCGACCCCAGCTAGACCTTCTCCCACCGGGGGATCGGCCGCGGCGGCACCGAGGGGGAGCCGTCGCGGCCGATGTGCGTCCGGGGACCGGGGTTCTACGGGTTGGCATACCAGTCACCATGCCGCGCGTCACGGCCCCCGCAATTCCCCTTTGACCACCTTCCCACTGGCGTTCCGGGGCAGCTCCCCCACGAACTCCACCGCCCTCGGCACCTTGTAGTTCGCCATCTCGCGCCGGGCCCAGGCGATCAGGTCGTCGGACGTGAGGGTGGCCCCCGGC
This sequence comes from Streptomyces sp. STR69, assembly GCF_024519455.1. GTDB lineage: Bacteria > Actinomycetota > Actinomycetes > Streptomycetales > Streptomycetaceae > Streptomyces. The sequence goes on from NZ_JALJRY010000036.1 coordinate 21,884, forward strand.
CGCCGGACGACGTACGCCTTCCCGACCTCCCCGAGCCGTGCGTCCGGTACGCCGATCACCGCCACGTCGGACACACCGGGATGCAGACCCAGCAGCTGCTCTATCTCCGCCGGGTACGCGTTGAAGCCGCCGACGATGAACATGTCCTTGATCCGGTCGGTGATCCGCAGGTTGCCCTCGTCGTCGAGGACGCCCACGTCACCGGTGCGCAGCCAGCCGTCGCCGTCCAGGACCTCCGCCGTCGCCACCGGGTCCTCGTAGTAGCCGCGCATCACGTTGAAGCCACGGACCAGCACCTCGCCCGGGGAGCCGGCGGGCGCCTCCACCCGGACTTCCGTGCCCGGGATCGCGCGACCCGACGTCGACGCGATGACCGACGGGTCGTCCCCGCGCCGGCACATGGTGACGATGCCGCTGGCCTCCGAGAGGCCGTACGCGGTCAGGACGGTCCCGACGCCCAGTTCGCCCCGCAGCCGCTCCACCAGCCGCAGCGGCACCACCGCCGCCCCGGTCACCACCAGCCGCAGCGCGGACAGGTCGTGCGCGTCGCGGGCCGGGTGGTCGAGGAGGGACTGGTGGAGAGTGGGCGGGCCGGGGAGAACCGACACCCGCTCCGCCGCGATGTTCGCCAGCACCGTGTCCACGTCGAACACCGGTTGCGGGATCATCGTCGCGCCCCGCATCAGACAGGCGATCACGCCCGCCTTGTAGCCGAAGGTGTGGAAGAGCGGGTTCACGATCAGATAGCGGTCGCCCTGCCTGAGTCCCGCGAGGTCGCTCCAGATCTCGTATCCCCGCAACGTCTGCGCGTGGGTGATCACCGCGCCCTTCGGGCGGCCCGTCGTGCCCGAGGTGAAGATGATGTCCGAGACCGTCGAGCCGTCCAACTCCCCTGCCCGCGCCCGCACTTCCGCCTCGCCCACGCCCTCGCCGCCCGCCAGGAAGTCCTTCCAGGTGCGGAAGTCGGCCGGCGCGTCATCGGAGAGGACGACGACCTGCTCCAGCGCCGGGAGCCCGGGCAACGGGCCCTCGCCCGTACCGCCCGTCCCCTCCCCCGCCGCCCGGCGCAGCGACGCCACGTACGACGTGCCCAGGAACGTCCCGGTCACGAACAGCAGCCGCGCCCCGCTGCCGCGCAGCACATACGCCGCCTCGGTCCCCTTGAAGCGCGTGTTCAGCGGCACCAGGACCGCGCCCGCCGACACCGCGCCCAGCGCCGAGACGATCCAGTCCAGCGAGTTCGGCGCCCAGATGCCGACCCGGTCGCCGACCTCGACACCGGCGGCGAGGCAGGCCGCCGCCGCGCGTTCCACCCGGTCGCCGAGTTCGGCGTACGAGATCCTCGTCCGGCCGTCCACGACCGCCTCGGCGTCCGCGTACCGTTCCGCGGCCGACCGGACCAGGCCCGGGATGCTGCCCCATTCCGTGTCTCCGCGCATGAACGGCCTCCCTGGACCCAGTAGCTGACTGTCCGTCAGATTAGCTGTAGCCTGACGCCCTGTCAGCTTTCCCGGTGTCACTCGGAGGTGCACGGAGAATGGCCGGACAGCGCATGGCCGGGCTGAAGGACGCGACCGCGATCGTCGGCATCGGACAGACCTTCTTCGCCAGGCAACTCCCCGAGGACGAACGGACCTTGGCCTGTCGCGCCGTCCTCGCCGCCCTCGACGACGCGGGCATCGCCCCGGGCGAGGTCGACGCCCTCGCCTCCTACACGATGGAGGAGACCGACGAGGTCGAGCTCGCGAAGGCGGTCGGCTTCGGGGACCTGACCTTCTTCAGCAAGGTCGGGTACGGGGGCGGTGGTTCCTGTGCGACGGTCGCCCACCTCGCGACCGCCATCGCCGCTGGACAGGCGACGGTGGGTGTGGCCTGGCGGTCCCGAAAACGCGGCAGCGGGGCGAGACCGTGGACCAACACCACCCGCCAACTCCCCACCCCCGCCCAGTGGACCCGCCCATTCGGGCTCCTCCGGCCGGCGGATGAAATAGCCATGCTCACCCGCCGCTACATGTACGAGTACGGCGCCACCCGGGACCACCTGTTCAACGTCGCCCTCGCCTGCCGGAACCGCGCCAACCAGAACCCGGCCGCGATCATGTACGACCGCCCGCTCACCCGCGAGATGTACATGACCTCCCGCTGGATCAGCGAACCCCTCTGCCTCTTCGACAACTGCCTCGAGACGGACGGGGCGTTGGCCTGTGTCGTCGTCTCGCGCGAGCGCGCCCGTGACTGCCGGCGCACCCCGGTCTTCGTCCACTCCGCCGCCCAGGGCCTCCCCGCCCAGCACCACGGCATGGTCAACTACTGGAACGACGACCCCCTCACGGGCCCCGCCTGGACCGCCGCCCGACACCTGTGGAAACACGCCGACTTCACCCCGCAGGACGTCGATGTCGCCCAGATCTACGACGCGTTCACCGCCCTCGTCCCGCTCTCCCTGGAGGGCTACGGCTTCTGCGGACGAGGGGAAGGCGGTGCCTTCACGGAAGGGGGCGCCCTCGAAATCGGCGGGCGACTCCCTCTCAACACCAGCGGCGGCGGGCTCTCCGAGGCGTACGTCCACGGCTTCAACCTGATCAACGAGGGCGTACGGCAGCTGCGCGGCACCAGCACCGCCCAGGTCCCGGACGCCGCCACCTGCCTGGTGACGGCGGGCGAGGGCGTCCCCACCTCAGCCCTGCTGCTCACGAAGTGAAAGGAAACGAGGAGTTGACCGCCATGCTCGCTCCGCTCACCGACTCCGACGGCGCCCCTTTCTGGCAGTACGCCCGCGCAGGCGAACTCCGCGTCCAGACCTGCGCCGACTGCGAGGAACCCCGCTTCCCGCCCCGCCCCTGCTGCCCCCACTGCCAGTCCTTCGCGAGCGAGTGGCGGCAGGTCAGCGGGCGGGGACGGGTGTGGTCGTACGTCTTCCCGCATCCGCCGCTGCTGCCCGACTACGCGGCCGTCGCGCCGTACAACGTGATCGTCGTCGAACTGGTCGACGTCCCCCGGATCCGGCTGGTCGGGAATCTGGTCAGCCGGCCGGGCGCCGCGCTCAACTCCCTTGCCCCTGCACGTGTTCGGATCGGGGCGCGGGTGCAGGTCGTGTTCGACGCGGACGGCCTTCCGCAGTGGGTTCTGGAGCGGCCATGACACTCCGGACCGCCGCCGACAAGGACACCGGCGTCGCCGTCGTCACCCTCGACCGGCCGCACAGGCTCAACGCCGTCGACCTCACCACGGCCGCCGAACTGGCCGCCGTATGGCGGGAGTTGCGGTTCGACGACACCGTACGGGCCGTCGTCCTCACCGGGGCCGGGGAGCGGGCGTTCTGCACCGGCCTCGACCGGGACGCGGTCGTGCCGCAGCCCAACTCGCCCTACATGCAGGACGATCCGCTGCTCCACATCGGGCCCAAGGCCAACGACCTGTGGAAACCGGTGATCTCCGCCGTCTCCGGGATGGCCTGCGGCGGGGCCTTCTACCTGCTCGGCGAGAGCGAGTTCGTCGTCGCCGACCCGAGCGCCGTGTTCTTCGACCCGCACACCACCTACGGCATGGTCAGCGCCTACGAGTCGGTGCTGATGGCGCACCGGATGCCGTACGGCGAGGTGGCGCGGATGATGCTCATGGGGACGGCCGAGCGGATCTCGGCCCAGCGCGCCCACGACATCGGGCTCGTGTCCGAACTCGCCCCTCCCGGCGGGGCGTTGGAGGCCGCCGTGGCCTGCGCGACCGTCATCGCCGGGTATCCGACCGAAGGCGTTCAGGGCACCGTGCGGGCATTGTGGGCGGCGAAGGAGGCGGCGCGGGCGCAGGCCTATGCGCAGGCGCCGCCGCTGATCGCCCTCGGCAATCTCCCGACCGAACGACAGGCGGAGTTGTTCGCCGCCCGCGGGAACGGGTTCCGGGTGAGGTGAGGGCGGGATTCACTCCCAGAGAGCCGTGGGATCCACCTCGCAGTGGTCGAGCACCTCGCCGGTCTCCCCACCACCGAACTTGACCTTGACGCGCACTGTGCCGTTCGCGGGCACGGTCTTCTTCGGGTGGACGTCCTCGATCCTCAGATCCTGCTTGTCCATGAAGGACACCGAGATGTCGAAGGTGAGCTTGCGGTTGTTGGGGTTGGTGACCTCGACGACGGCGTACGGCTTCGCGTCGGTCGCGCAGCTCACCAGCGTCACCCTGCCGAGTGCCGAGTTCCCGTCCCCGGAGGCCGTAGCGGTGGGTGTGGACCGGTAGTTGGACCGGCGTGGAGTGGACGTGTCGTGGTCCTGGCTCGAGCTGCTGCACCCGCCGCCACCGCTGCCGCTCCGGTGGCGGCTGCTGCTGTGGTGCCGTCCGGTGGAGAAGCCGGTGAGGGTGAGAACGGTCAATGCCAGTACTGCCGTGAGTTTGAGCCTGCGCCCCCGCGTATGCATCCGATCATGGTACCTACCTGGACCAACCGGCTCCGCTCACGCGGTCCTTGCGGTGCCCGTCCCCTTCTCCGCGTCGAGGGCGTACACGCAGCGGTCCTTGCTGCACGCGTACACGACGCCGTCTCTCACCACCGGCGCTCCGGTGATCTCGCCGCCGGTCGCGAGCTTCCAGCGGAGCCGGCCGTCGTCGGCCTTCAGGGTGTAGAGGAGGTGGTCGGTGGAGCCGAAGTGGATCCGGCCCTCGGCGACCGCGGGGGCGCCGACGATGTCGCCGCCCGCCTGGAAGCGCCACTTGGGGGTGCCGGTGACCGCGTCGAGTGTGTAGAGGCCCTTGCCGCTGCCGACGTGGACGTGTCCGGCGGCGACCAGGACCGGTTCGATGGAGGCGCGCGGTTCGGTCGCGATGCGCCAGCGGTCGCGGCCGTCGGCGGCGTCGAGGGCGTAGACCGTGCCGAGGTAGTCGGCGAGGTAGATGCCGCCGCCGGTCACCGCCGGGCCGGGGGCGAAGGTCGGGGCGCAGAGGAAGACCGCGGGGGCCTCGAAGTGCCAGCGGACCCGGCCGCTCGCCACCTCGACGGACAGGACGCGGGTGCCGGCGGCGACGTAGACGTGACCGTCCGGGGCGGCGGTGACCCGTACGGGTACCCCACCGCAGGAGGCCGCGTCGCCGATCGGGTACGACCAGCGCTCGTCGCCCGTCCGGGCGTCGAGGGCGCGCAGCCGGGCGTCCTGCCACACGTACACGGTGCCCTCGTGCAGCGCCGGTCCCGCCTCCGGGGACTCGAAGTCGGTCTGCGCGCCGGTCAGCTGCCACAGCTGCTGCCCGGTGGACGCCTCCCAGGCCTGCACTCCGCCGCCGCGGGTGCCGGTGACGACGGTGCCGCGCTCGGCCTTGAGGGCGTACACCCAGGCCTCGGTGGACAGCCGCCACAGGTCACCGCCCTCGCGGGCGTCCAGGGCGAAGAGGGTGGGGCCGTCCGAGGCGTGGATACGGCCGTCCGCGACCGCCATCGACCAGGCGACGTCCCTGGTCTTGAAGGAGCGGCGGCCGGTCTGCACGTCGAGGGCGTGCACCTCGAAGGAGGTGACGTAGACGAGGTCGCCGGCGACGGTCGGGGTGCCCCAGACGTCGTTCGACATCCGGAACCGCCAGGGGCGCCAGCCGGACGCGGTCTCCGGGGGCAGCGGCGGCGGTACGGGTACGGCGGGTCCTACGGCGGCGTCGGTGCCGTTGACGCCGGGCCGGGGCCGGGACCAGGAGGCGACGAGGCCGGCCTCCGGAGGGGGTGCCTTCACCGCGGCGGCGCGGGCGTCGGCGACCCGGGGGCCGGGACCGATCGGCACGGGGGCGCCGGCCAGCCGTACGGGCCCGGTGTCGGGGGCGCCGACCGGGACGGGCACCACGGGGTCGTGGGAGGGCGGCGGCGGTACGGCGGCGCGTCCGCCACCGCTGCGGCCCGCGGTGGGCGTCGGTTTCACGGGCGGGCGGCCACCGCGCCGGGTCTCGATCAGGGTCACCGCGCGCTCGGGCAGCCAGGCCGAGGCCGTACCGCTGTCGTCGGAACCGGAGCCGAAGAGGTGGGGGGCGAGCTGGGCCTGGAGGTCGGCCGGATTCGGGCGGCCGGTGGCCTCCATCTGCATGCAGGACTCGATGAGGGGACGCAGTTCGTCCGGGAGACCGACGAGGTCGGGGCCCTCGCGCAGCAGCATGAAGACGGTCTCGACCGGGTTGGCGCCGTGGAACGGGGGGTGTCCGGTGGCGGCGAACACGAGCATCGAGCCGAGCGAGAACACGTCGCTCGCGCCGGTGACGCTGCGGGAGTCCTTGGCCTGCTCGGGGGACATGTAGGCGGGGGTGCCCACCGCCACGTTCGTCATCGTCAAACGGGTGTTCGACACACCGGAGGCGATACCGAAGTCGATGACGCGCGGCCCGTCCTCGACCACGAGCACGTTGGACGGTTTGAGGTCACGGTGGACAAGACCCGCCCCGTGAATGGACTGCAGCGCCTCCGCGACCCCCGCCGCGAGCCAGCGCACCGCCTGGGCCGGCATCGGCCCGCACTCGTTCACTATCTCTTCGAGGGAGGGCGCGGGCACATACGCGGTGGCCAGCCACGGCACGGCCGCCCGCGGATCGGCGTCGACCACGGCAGCCGTGTAGAAACCGGAGACGGCCCGCGCGGCTTCCACCTCACGCGTGAAACGGACCCGGAAGAGCTGGTCCTCGGCGAGTTCCGTCCGCACGGTCTTGATCGCCACCCGCCGGCCGGACGCCGAGCGCGCGAGATAGACCAGCCCCATGCCGCCCGCGCCCAGCCGTCCGAGCACCTCGAACGGCCCGATCCGCCGCGGATCGTGCTGCGTCAGCTGATCCACCACTTGCCTGCCACCTCCCCGTACGGGCCACGCCACCCACATATGTACGCGACCCCGTGCAGCGTCTCACCACCGCACCACCATGGCGGCGCGCACCCTGATTCTTCCTGGCCCGGCCACAGGTTGCGAACCCGGCGACTAATCGGGGTGTCTCGGCATATCTCCGGACAAACGTCCAGGTGTCAACGTTGCTGCAGCGCGAACGACGCCCCTTGATTGTCGGTGACGACGGCCACATTTCCGTACGACGTCTCGAAGGGCGGGACCTGAACCCGCCCGCCGAGCCGCTGCACGACCCCCAGAACAGCGGCAATGTCCTCGACCCGGAAGTGAACGAGGAAATGCGGCGGCATCTCCACCGGGAACACGTCGGACACGGGCGCCCGCCCGAAGTCGGGAGCGGCCTCCGGCCCGAAGAGGGCGTCTGTGAAAAGTCCGCCGTAGAAAGAGTTCGCGCTCTCCGTGTCGCGGGCGTACAGCTCGGCCCAGCCGAAGGTGCCCGCCTTGTGCCGGACGCCGAAGCCGGGATGGCGGGCCGCCTGCCACAGTCCGAACACGGCACCCTCCGGATCGGCCGCGAGGGCGGCCGTGCCCAGCTCCCCCACGGGCAACGGAGCCATCACGACCTGCCCGCCGGCGTCCCGGATCCGCCCGATCAGCCGCACCACGTCCGGCGCCGCGAAGTACACCGTCCACACGGTCGGCATCCGCCCGTCCGCCTTGTGGGCGAGCGCCGCGACCGGCTCACCGTCCTTGCGGGCCCACACGGAGCCGCCGTACGCCTCCTCGAAGGTCCACCCGAAGAGCTCACCGTAGAACCGCCTGCCCGCAGCCAGGTCCGGCAGCTGCGCGTCCACCCAGCAGGGGACGCCCTCTCCGTAGGTCTCTTCCTTCGCGGATGCCCTGTTTTCGGCCATACCGTCAAAGTAACGGCGACACACGCACCCCGCAGACCAGGCACACCACCCTCTGGACCCTCGTGCACCCCATTTGCAGTCGGCCGAATCGCGCTCCGATCACCCCTCGGTAAGCTGACGGCATGACAGGACAAGTGCGTACCGTCGACGGCCGCGTGGCCGGCCGGCGTGGGCAGGCGACCCGGCAGAAGCTGCTCGACTGCCTAAGCGAGATGCTCAGCTCCTCCCCCTACCGGGACGTCAAAGTCATCGATGTCGCCCGGAAGGCGGGGACTTCACCCGCGACCTTCTACCAGTACTTCCCGGACGTCGAAGGTGCCGTCCTGGAAATCGCCGAGCAAATGGCCACGGAGGGCGGTCAGTTGACCGAACTGCTCGCCGGCCGGTCATGGGTCGGCAAGGCAGGCTGGCAGACCTCTCAGGAACTGGTGGACGGATTCCTGGAGTTCTGGCGCCGGAACGACGCGATCCTGCGGGTCGTCGACCTCGGAGCGGCCGAGGGCGACAAACGCTTCTACAAGATCCGCATGAAGATCCTCAACTCCGTGAACAACTCCCTCTCGGACGCGGTCGCCGAACTGCAGTCCAAGGGCAGGGTCGACAAGGACGTGAACCCGGCGGCGGTCGCCGGTTCACTGGTCGCGATGCTCGCGGCGGTCGCCTCGCACCAGAAGGGTTTCCAGACGTGGGGCGTCAAGCAGGCTGAACTCAAGCCGAACCTGGCGCTGTTGGTCCACCTGGGCGTGACCGGCAAGAAGCCGACGAAGTAGCGGTTCCTGCTTCCCAGGTTCTGACTTCCCAGGTCCCAAGTCCTGTCTCGCGGGCGGCGGTTCACCCAGGTGGACCGCCGCCTGCCCTGCGTGTGATCCGGAACAGCCGGATCTCCCGCTCCACCCGCGCCTGATAAGTGGCGTACGGCGGCCAGAAGACCAGCGCCGCCTTCCACACCTCGGCCCGCTCCTCCCCCTCCAACAACCGCGCGGTGACCGGGATTTCCACACCCTTCCAACTGATCTCGGCCTCAGGGTGAACGATGAGGTTGCGAGTCCAGGCCGGATGGCCCGTACGCCCGAAGTTGGACCCGATCAGAATCCACCCGTCCTCAACCGGCATACAGGCCAGCGGAGTACTCCGCCGCTGCCCACTCCGCGCACCCCTCGCCGTCAGGATCACCCCCGGCAGCATCTGTGCACTGAGCAGCACCTTCCCGCGCGTCAGCCGGTGTACGGCCCGGTCGAGCGCGGGGATGACATGCGGGGCGACGCGAGCGAACACGGGCGTCGAGGACACCTTCTGCACCAGCCGCACACCGATCACACCGTCACCTCACGACTCTCGAAGAGACGCGCACCCTCGGCGGCGTACGCCCGCAGCCGGTGCACCGGCCCGAAGAGCAGCTCGTCACCGGCGGCACGCTTGAAATAGAGATGGGCCTCGTGCTCCCAGGTGAACCCGATCCCCCCGTGCAACTGGATCCCCTCACCGGCAGCCGCCCGCAACGCCTCCAGCGCCTGCGCGAGCGCGAGCCCGCCCACCCGCTCCCCGTGGGAGGTCCCCCAAGCCGCGTAGTAGGCAGCCGACTTGGCCGCCTGCACCTGCACATACACATCGGCCAACCGGTGCTTCACCGCCTGGAACGACCCGATCGCCCGCCCGAACTGCTCCCGCTGCTTGACGTGTTGAACGGTCCGCTCCAACGCACGGTCGGCGGCCCCGACGGCCTCGGCGGCCAGCACGGTGGCGGCGGTGTCACCGAGCGCGGAAAGCTCTCGTAGCAGCCGCGGGCTGTCATCGGCGCCCAGCAACTCCCCTTCCACATCCCGCAGTTCCAGCCGAGCCTGCGGCCGGGTCGCATCGAGGGAGGTCTGCCGGGTCCGTACGAGCCCGGCCGCGTCCCCCGCCACCAGAAACAACAAGGTCCGCGACCGCGCGAAGCCTCCAACATGGGCGGCAACGAGAAGCAGTTGGGCACTGTGCCCGTCGAGAACCTGAGCGACCTGCCCGTACAACCGCCAGCCGCTCTCCCCCTCCCTTCTGGCCTGCACCCCGCCCGCACGCCCGCCGCCGGCCCACTCGCCGTCGTTGGGGCCGGTGAGGCCGAGGGCGGTGGTGAGGGCGGGTCCGGGTATCGCGAGGGCGGCGGTCAGGGAACCGGCGGCGATGCGGGGCAGCAGCGTCGCGCGCTGGGTCCCGCTCCCGAGGGCGAGGACGAGTGGAGCGGCGAGCACGGCCGTGGCGAGCAGCGGGGACGGAGCGAGCGAACGCCCCGTCTCCTCACAGGCCAGGGCGAGTTCGGTGGTCGTACAGCCGACACCGTCGTACGACTCCGGGAGCGCGAGCCCCGGCAGCCCGAGCCGGTCGGCGAGGGCGGCCCACAGGACGGGATCGTGCCCGGCCGGGCTGTCGACGGCGGCCCGGAGGCGGTCCAACCCACAGCGTTTGGTGAGGAGTTCGCGGAGGGTACGGCGGATCTCGTCCTGCTCGGCGGTGAAGCTGGCGTCCATGGCACTTCCCTCCAGATCTGACGGTCCGTCATATTAGGAGTCCGGGCACGATATGCACAGAGGGAGGAGGCCCCTCATGACACCGGGGAGCCGCAAGGTCGCCGTGGTGGGCGTGGCACTGTCCGACTGCGGACGGGTCGACGACACGACCCCCTACGCCCTGCACGCCCAGGCGGCCCGCCGCGCACTGGCCGACGCGGGCCTGGAACGGGCCGTGGTGGACGGCTTCGCATCGGCGGGCCTGGGCACCCTGCCGCCGGTGGAGGTGGCCGAATACCTGGGCCTGCGCCCCACCTGGGTCGACTCGACAGCGGTCGGCGGCTCCACCTGGGAGGTCATGGCGGCGCACGCGGCGGACGCGATAGCGGCGGGGCACGCGAACGCCGTGTTGTTGGTCTACGGCTCGACGGCCCGCGCCGACATCAAGGCGGGCCGCAGAACCGGCAACCTCTCCTTCGGCGCACGGGGCCCACTCCAGTTCGAGGTCCCCTACGGCCACACACTCATCGCCAAGTACGCGATGGCCGCGCGCCGCCACATGCTCGAATTCGGCACGACCATCGAGCAGTTGGCGGAAGTGGCAGTACAAGCCCGGGCCAATGCGGCCCTGAACCCCGAGGCGATGTTCCGCGACCCGATCACCGTGGACGACGTCCTCTCCGGCCCGATGATCGCGGACCCCTTCACCAAACTGCACTGCTGCATACGGTCCGACGGCGGAGCGGCGATCCTGCTGGCGGCGGAAGAGTACGTACGAGATTGCCGTACGGCACCGGTCTGGATACTCGGCACCGGAGAACACGTCTCGCACGCCACGATGTCCGAATGGCCCGACTTCACGGTGTCCCCGGCGGCGGTGAGCGGCCGACTGGCCTTCGAACGAGCCGGGGTACGCCCCGAGGAGATCGACTTCGCGGAGATCTACGACGCGTTCACCTACATGACGCTGGTGACGCTGGAGGATCTGGGCTTCTGTGCGAAGGGTGAGGGGGGCGCCTTCGTGGAGAAGGGTCGATTGCGAGTGTCCGGCGGCGAACTCCCCGTGAACACGGACGGCGGCGGCCTCTCGGCCCAACACCCGGGTATGCGGGGGCTGTTCTTGCTGGTGGAGGCGGTACGGCAGCTGCGGGGGGAGGCCGGGGCTCGTCAAGTCACCTGCGGGAAAGGCGAGTTGCCGCGCCTGGGGGTCGCCTCGGGTACAGGTGGGTGGTTCTGCTCGTCGGGGACGGTGGTGCTGGGGCGGGGGTGACACGTCCGCCGTCAGGCCGTCGCGGTGGCGGCCTGGTGTGCGCCGCGGGGCGGGGGCGTCGGGCGTGATTGTGCGCTGAAGTCTCGGCTGTTTCCTGATTCGTGTCACTCAGCGTGGCCGGTTCCGCATACCGTCGGCGGTGATCACGTCGTTGCGTACGGTGACTGTCCGGTGTTTGTCCGGCGCTGTCCGGGCTTGCCGGGGCGCGGTGCGCGGGTAGTGGCGGCGGGACGGTACGGCGGTACGGCGGAGGGGTGCGCGCGATGACGGGCGACGGTGAGGCGGGGCGGCTCAAGGGCGAAGCGGACGAGCCGGGTTGGGAGGTGGACCCGGACGACGAGTGGGGACTGGCCGTACTCGCCACGGTGGGGCGGCAGTTGAAGCTGCGGCGGGAGGCTGCGGGGCTGCGGGCCGGGGAGTTCGGGGAGGCGATCGGGTACGGCGAGGATCTGGTCTACAAGGTGGAGGGCGGGAAGCGGATTCCCCGGCCCGAGTATCTGGACGACGCCGACCGGGTGTTGGGGGCGGACGGGCTCATCTCCGCGATGAAGGAGGACGTGGAGAAGGTCCGGTACCCGAAGAAGGTGCGGGCCCTGCGAGAGCTGGAGGCGAAGGCCGTCGAGTTCCAGCTCTACGACCCTCTGAACGTCCACGGGTTGTTGCAGACGCCGGAGTACGCGCGCGGGCTGCTGCTGATGCGGCGTCCTCGTACACGTCGGACGAGGTGGAGCGGTTCATCGCCGCGCGTGTGGCTCGCAGTGCGGTCTTCGAGCGGGACCCGGCGCCCGAGATCAGTTTCGTGCTGGAGGAGTGGTCGTTGCGGCGTCCGCTCGGCGGGCGTGCGGCGCTGCGGGGCCAGTTCCAACACCTGCTGGAGGTGGCGGAGTTGCGGAACGTCGAGCTTCAGGTGATGCCGATGGACCGTGAGGAGCATGCGGGGCTGGCGGGCGGAATCGAGGTGCTGAAGTTCGAGGACGGTTCAGCCGTTGGACGTTCGCCGGTGGTGGCACACGGCCGGCCGGTCCACGAGCCGAAGCATCTCCGTATCCTTGAGCTGCGGTATGGCATCATCCGGGCTCAGGCACTCACTCCCCGTGAGTCGCTGGCCTTCGTCGAGCACCTGCTGGGGGAAACATGATCCACGACACCGCTTCCGAGTTGGAGTGGTTCAAGAGCAGCTACAGCAGCAGTAGCGAGGGCGACTCCTGCGTAGAGGTCGCCACCACCCCCGGCACGATCCACGTCCGTGACTCCAAGTACCGCGACGCCGGCCCCCGTTTCGCGCTGACGTCGGAGGCCTGGTCGGAGTTCGTGACGTACGCGTCGGGGAACTGATCGCACGAGGCGTCAACCGACCGCGCCCCGCGCCTGGTTGACGCCTGACGCGGGGCGCACACCTGTCTCACTCCTCCACTCGCGGCAGAGGAGTAGTGCGGGTGTGGGTCAGGTGAGCTTGTCGGCCTGCGCGGTCACCAGGTCGGCAGGGAAGGTGAAGTCCTTGCCGGAGACCATGGAGCCCGCGTTGCTCACGACGAAGTGAGCCAGAGTGGCACCCTCACGGAAGACGACGACCTTCCACGGCGCGGAGACACCGTCGACGGGCGTCACGGCGCTGAACGCGACCGCTTCCTCGCCGACCGCCGGCGCCTTGTCCTGCCCCACCTTGCTCGCCTTCAGCAGCTCACCGGCCGCGGTCCACTGGAACCCGCCCGCACACGCGGTGACCGCGTCGCCGACCGACTTCAGCGCGGCAGCGGCATCGTCCGAGTCGGCGTAGGAGGCGAGGGTGACCATGCCGACATTGATATCGACGGCCTCCTCCTCGGCACTGAGCGCATCGGCGCCATTCCCCGTAACCCGCCGGGACACCTTCGCCTCCGGCTCCCCCACAGCAGCCCCTGCCACCGCCCGCCCCAACGGCTCACACTCGGCCCCGGTCACCTTCACCGCACCCGCTGCAGCGACCTCAGCCTTCGTGGCCGCCTTCACCTCGTACCCCGCCACATCCGCCTTCACCAGCGACGCCTTGCCCAACTCCTCGGCGGTCAACGGCTTTACGGCAGCGGCAGCGGACGTCTCCGCACCGGCCGACGCCGACGAGTCCGCGCCGCCGACCGCCTCGCCGCTGTCGGAGCCCCCACAGCCGGTGAGCACGGTGAGAGATATCAGGGTGGAGGCAACGAAGACGGAGGTACGGAAACGAGGGTGACGCACGCAGGATCTGTTCACGATATCGCGTTAACTTTCTCTTTGAATTAATTACAGGCGTCCGACCGGACGCTCTCAGAAGCTCCCCGAAGCCCTGAATTCATGAACCGGCAACGGGAAGGAGCTGGAAAGAATTTCCGATCGAACCTCTCCGGTCAGCAGTTGGACAAGGAGTTCGACACACCCGACATCGAAGGACTCCCACCAGTCACCCCTGGCTTCGTTGACCATGACGGTCCACTCGTCTGGGCGACTCCCTGGCTCAACAAACCAGTAGAGATATTCACCGTTGTCCATCGAAGCCCAGGGGATTACTCGGGCACCAGGCGATTCCAATTGCACTGGCTTCGGCTCGCCGCCCTCCCACAACATCTCGAATGCCTCGTCACGCTCCGCAACGGACCGGGGCAGTTCGTAATGACGATTCGAACAGCGAGGCTCAAGCACCCACAGATACCCGTCGACCCGGCCACCCCCGAAGGTGTCCATCAAATCTCGGTAATCACTGGGCAGTCCGACCCCGAGTTCGCCGGTCACACCTCCCCAGTCCGTCCGCCGGGTAACACCTTCAGGAGGCGTGACCAGCCGGCTCAACCGCTCGACATGTACGTTCATGGTTTCGACCTGTTGAAAACCGTCTGGAATATGCCAGGTCCGCCCATCCCACCGCGAACAGGAGCGATTATCACGCATGCCGGATCTGTTTGCCATAACCTTTTCGATTCCTCTGTGAAATGCCACAGAAGACCGACCGAAACATTTCGACCGATCCCCACGCGAGCGAGGACCGGAAGAGCTCAGCAAGGCCACGACCAAATAGCTTCGGCCACCCAGCCCTCCCCACATCAAATGAACCGGGTAACCTGCCCCAGTGCAGTTCGGGTACGGAGATTTCCCTGCTCAGCAATCTCAAGAACGCTGTGTCGAACTTCCGGATCAGAGCTGCCAAGCCGCACCAGGGTCGAGATCTGGTCGCTGATCTCCAAACCCTCCAGGGGGCTCAGGTCGGGAATCGTTCCCGCAGGAATAAAAACAGCTGCCGTCGTTTCGCTTCCCTCACTCAACAAAGAATCGAATTGTTGATGAATGTCAAGACCGAGCGTCGAGCACCAATCCGACCAGTCATTCAATTCCATCCCATCAGCGAAGAATCGCAGGACCATTTCAGAAGCCATTGAGTACAACTCGCCGATTTCTTCAGGAGCATCCTCAGAACGCTCCGGGTCGATTACTTCACGTAGCGCCTCAAGAACTTCCCGCATCCGATTTGGCAACGTCTCAGGGAACCACATTCCGGACCTTGTCACATCTTCGTACAGGCCTGACGGGGCCCGCCAAAAAAGGATCGGAAGCACCCTGTAGATACACATGGCTCCCGAGACGAGCACGGCATCCGTCGCAGCATCCGCAAGTAGGCGGGTCAGGGACTCGTGCGACATCTCTACGGCTTCCAAAACATCCTCCATGGAGAGTTGCTCTTGCTGCTCTTGAACTCTGGGCCGCCAATCGTAGCCCCTTCATTACCGAGAAGGGGCGTGCATCTCGCCCAGCAGACACCTGTCGACGTACCCCCCTCCACAATGTCCCATTTTCCGTCCAGAGCTTGGATTATCGACTCCTCCGCATGTCCTTCGAGTTGGACAAATATCTCTCCTGGATTCAAGGAATTGTTCTTTTTCCAACCTGTAGGCATGTACGTCTTGTTGCTCGCTACCCAGGTCTCGATCCGACTCGGATCGGCAATATTCCTGACACGCACCACTGCTGTCGTTCCACTCCAACCGGCTTCTGACTGAAGCTGGGTGGCGCGATCCATCAGTTGTTGTGCGCCAGCCTCCGTACCACCACAATTGTGTACGAGAACGGGCGTGCCGCCCGCCACCACATAGTACGTATGCAGCATCGCAACGGTCAGGTTGTGAACCGTCGCATCCAGCGCCGTCCACCGCTCCACCGCCGTGATCTGGACGTACGTGCCGGCGCTGGTGCGCAGCCACTCGCCCGCCCTGAGGTCGGTCGCGTCGATCCAGTCGCCCAGCTCGGGGACCCAGAAGGGGTGGCCGGCGGTCGCGGTGACCTCGGCGGTCTTCGTGCCCTTCTTGCCGTCGGTGTCGATGGTGACCTTGACCAGGTGCTTGACGCCCTTGCCGAGGATCTCGGCGGTGACCGTCTGCGCCACCGTCTCGCCCGTCTCCGGGTCGGTCGCCAGGACCTTGTCGCCCGCCTTGACGTCCTTGATCTTCTTCGTGGAGCCGTCGGCCATCAGGACCCGGGTGTCGGGGGTGAAGCTGTTGGCCGTGCAGCTCGCGCCCTCGGAGCCGCCGCCTTCGCCGCCGGAGTTCTCCTTGCCGGACCCGTCGCGCGACCCCCCGGACTTCTCGTCCGCCTTGCCGCCGCCCTTGGAGCCCTTCGACTGGGCCTGGGAGCGTGCCTTTGCCTGGACCGGGTTGCCCTTGGCGCCCTTCGAGCCGGTGTGGGCTTTCTTCTTCACCGCCTCCGCTGCGCGTTTCGCGGCTTCCCTCGCCTTGCGTTTGGCCTCGGCTGCCGCGGCCTCCGCCGCCTTCTTCGCCTTGATCAGCGCCACCTTGGCGGCCTTGGCCGCCTTCATGCCGATCTCGGCCGCGCGCTTGGCCACCTTGAACGCCTTGACCGCGCTCATCGTGCCCTTGAAGGCACGCCACATCTTCTTGCCCTTGGAGAAGACACTGGTCCAGGGGATGGCGTCCATCAACAGGCTGCCGCACGCCCACAGGTCGCCCTGGGTGAAGCAGCCGACCACGTCGTTCCAGCCGATGAACTCCTTGAACACGGCCCAGCCGGTCGTCAGGATCACATCGCCGATCGAACGGCTCAGGGTCTTCTGGTAGGCGGCGATCTTCGCGTCCAGTGCCGCGATCGACGCGTCGAAACTCGACGCCGACGACGTCAGCCCCGACGGATCCGCGTAGGTGACCGGGTTGTTGTTCGCGTACGAGTAGCCGTTCGCCTGGAGCGGGTCGCTGTCGTCCAGGACCGGGTCCGCCGAGATGAAACGGCCGGTGGCCGAGTCGTACTCCCGGGCGCCCATATGGGTCAGGCCCGTCTCCACGTCGTCGTCGCCCGTGTGGAAACCGGTGTGGGAACGCGCGATCACGTTCACCGCACGGTCCTCGCCCCACGGGTCCCGCTTCGTGACCCGCACGGTCATCCCGCCGTCGAGGCGGACCTCCGCCAGCGGGGTGCCATTGAGGTCCGTCGCCTGGGCGTACACGTGCTCGCTGACGCCGGCCGTGTTGTCGACGCCCTCGCGGAAGCGGGTCACCGACGGGCCGCCGATGCCCGCGTACGTCCGCTCGACGTAGCGGACCTTCCCGGCCGTCGTCAGCGACACCTTCGTGTCGGGCAGGTCGAGCACCGCGCCCGCGCTCGTGCGCTCCAGCAGACGGTTGCCCATCGCGTCGTAGACGTACGTCGTCTTCGACGCGGGCTTCCACAGCTGGCCCGCCACTGTCGAGCCGCACGCGGCAAGCGTCAGGTCGGTGCCGACCGTCGATGCCGGCGCCGCCAGGCACAGGCCGGTCGAGACATGCTTGACCTGACCCGTGCTCAGGGTCTGCCAGCGCTGGGCCGCCACCGCGTTGTCGCAGGCCTGGACCAGGGCTGCCGCTCCCGCCGTCGTACCGTTCGGCTGGACGCAGCGCCCGCCCACCACCAGCTGACCGACTGTGGCGTCCTCGACGGTGCCGTCGCTGTTGGTGTCGGCGGCCTTCAGGCGCACCTGCTGCGACCTGTTGCCGTTGCAGACATACACCTGCATCGCCGTACCGGCCGTCGTGCTACCGCCCGACAGGTCCATGCACAGGCCGCCGACGCCGATCCAGGCCCCCGAGCCGTCGGCGCCGAAGCCGGTCACGGACTCGACCTTGCCGTCCCACGTCCAGGTCATCGTCTGCGCTGTGTCGCCGCCGGTGGAACGGGTCTCCATCTCGCCCGCGGCGTCGTAGGTCTGGGTCGAGCGGGCGGTCACCTGCGCGCCCGCCGCCGTCGTCGACGACGTGGTGTACGAGGTCAGCGTGTGCGGCTGGGCGTTCTTCGCGGTGGTGCTCGTTCCGTAGGCGTAGTCCGTGACCGTGTCGCCCTTGGTGTCGGGCGCCCCGGAGGTGAACGTCGGGTCGGCCTTGTGGACCGTCTTCTTCGTCCGGTTGCCCAGCACGTCGTAGTCGTACGACTGCCAGTAACCGTCGTTGCCGGACGAGACGTTGACCGTGTTGTCGGAGTAGACGGGTTCGGCCGTCGACTTGCCCGCGGCCACACAGGCACCGCCGCCCGGTGTCGTCCACGCCTCCTTGAGCTGGCCGAGGGCGTCGTACGTGAAGCACTGCTGGTCGGTCGTCGTGCCCATACGGTCGGCGACCGACAGCACATTGCCCGACGCGTCGTAGGAGTACGAGCGCTTGCTGACCTCGCTGCCCGGCACGACCGTCGTGTCCGTGGCGCTCTCCCGGACGAGCCTGCTGGTCGAGAGCTCGCCGGTCGACTCGTTGAACGTGTTCTCCTGCCACAGGCGGTGGCCCTGCTCACCGGTGGTGGAGCGCAGCACCTGCCCGTACGGCGAGTAGGCGGCCTCCGACGAGTACCAGTCCTTGCCGGAGACCGAGGTCGGCAGGCCCGCCGCGTTGTAGCGGGTGATCACGTCCTCGGCGTCCAGGCCGCCGGCCGCCGGGGCCGTGTACGTCTCCAACTGACCGTCGTCGTTGTACTTGTACGTGTACTTGTACTGGGTGGCGAAACCGTCGGTCGTCTGTCCGGCCGTCGAGCCGGGCGGCAGTGCCACGGTCATGTCCGTGGGCTGGTAGTCGGCCGTGTAGCCGCCGATCGTCGTCGTGTACGCCTTGCCGTCCGTGTAGCGGGTCGCCGAGACGAGCTGGCCCTTCCCGCCGCTCGCGCCGTCGTAGGCGTACGTCTGCGCGAGGGTGGAGGTCGTCGAGCCCTTCGGGGTGACCTTGACCTGCTCCACGCGGTTCAGCCGCTCGTAGCCGTACGAGACGGTCTGACCGCGGGCGTCGGTCGCCTTGTCCACCCGGCCGTAGGCGTCGTAGTCGGTGTGCGTCGCGCCCGTGTCCGGGTCCGAGGTGTCCGTGACCCGGCCCAGCGCGTCGTACGTCCACGTCCGTGTGTTGCCGACGTCGTCGGTGGAGGTCACCATGTCGCCGCGCAGGTCGTAGTCGTACGTCGTGGTGATCGCGCCCGTCTCGGTCAGCGCGGTGTCGGCGAAGGTGTCCTGACGGGTCGTGCGGCCCAGCGCGTCGGTCCACACCCGGGAGGCCGGCGTGCCCTTGGGCTGGCGGACGACCGTGTAGTCGAGGGCGTACTCGTAGCGGGTGCGGCGGTCGGTGGTGGTCACCGCCTTGCCCGCGTTGGTGAACGTCTCACCCGTCTGCGGGTAGGAGTTGTGCACCGGAATGACCGTCAGGACCCGGCCCAGGCCGTCGTACGTGTACGAGGTCGCGTTGGGGACCAGCGACTCCGAGGCGGGGACCACCAGGTCCGTGCTCGGGTCGCCCTCCATGTAGTACGCGTTGCGGGTGTAGCGGACCTGGCCGGCGCTGTTGTGGAGCGTGTCGGTGACCAGCCGGCCGCCGCCCACGGCCGGGGTCTGGGTCTGACGCTCGCGGCCCAGGCCGTCGTAGATCGTGGTGGAGGACTCGTACGTTCCGTCGACCGCCGCGGTGTTCGGGTTGTCGGCGAGGGACCGCGTCACCACCGACACCGGCTTGTTCGGGTCGATGTTGTACTCGTACGTGACCGTCGGATCGTCCGTGGCGGTCTGGGTGGCGTCCCAGGCGGCGACGGCGCGCCCGAGCGGGTCGTACTCGTAGGACTCGGTCCGGTTGTTGGCGTCCGTGGACTTGAGCGTGGTGCCGCGTCCGGGCTCCAGGGCGGTGGTGTCGGTGAAGCCCGCGACCACCGCGCCGTCGACGACCTTGTTCCCGGTGACCGTCTCGATCTTGTAGACCTGACCGCTCGACGGCGTGTACGTCGTGGTGTTGTACACCCCGGTCGGGTCGGTGACCTTCGTGACGCGGCCGGTGGAGTCGTACTCGGTGCGCGACTCGGGGTTGGTGGTCTCCCAGCCGGTGCCGGCGCCGGTCGGCGCCTCCGTCCTGGTGACCAGGCCCTTGGCGGGGGTGGCGGTGGACGAGGTCGCGCCGTCGTAGAACATGCGCGAGGCGCTGACCAGAGTGGTGCCCGTCGAGCTGGACAGGTCCGTGGAACAGGTGCTGGTGCCGGTGGTGGCAACGGTCCGGGCGACGAGGCCGACCAGGTAGTTCGTGCCCGAGGTGTTGTGCACGTACGAGGTCGCGGTGCACGACTCGTCGCCGGAGACGGCTGTGTCGCCGTACTCCTTGACCTTCGTCGGCAGACCGTATGTGGAGTCGTACTCGGTCTCGGAGGTCACCGTGTGCAGGGGCAGCTTGTCGGCGGCCTTGCCCGAGGCCTTGGAGATGGTCGAGGTCCTGCCGAGCGTCACGCGCTCGGAGACCACGTCCGGGCCGTCGGTACGGTCGCGGGTGGCCAGGCGGACCGGGGCGTCAGGGAAGTTGACCGTGCGGGCGACCCAGCCCGTGGTGGTGTCGGCCGCCGCGTCCGGGTAGGTGAGCGACTCGGCGACCATGCCGGCGTACGCCTTGCGGTCGGTGGCCAGGGTCGCGCCGGTGACGTCGGTCGTCACCACGGAGCGCTTGACGTCGTCGGAGGACTTCTCCGGAGTGTCGTCGGCGAGGACGTCGTCGTCCATGCCGCGGAAGTAGCGGGTGACGGACTTGGAGGCGACGCTGCCGCCGACCGCGTCCGTGGCGCCGGTGGTCGTGGTCACGAGCGGGAAGCCGCGGAAGTCGTCCCAGGTGCGTTTCTTGGGGCGGGAGAACTCCGACTGGCTCTTGGCCCACAGCGCGCCGTCGACGGCGTCGTCGTCGGTCTCGTACCTGTACGTCGTCACGATGTCCTGCGCGTCGGCGAGACGCGGGAACTCGGTGATCTTGTCGACGACATACTTGTGGAACCAGGAGATCCGTTTGTCCTCCAGCTCACCGTCGGCGTGCCAGTACGCCGGGTAGCACAGGGAGTGGTTCCTGTCGGTCGTCGGGCGGCCCGAACCGGTGAGGCACTTGCCCTCGGGATCCTTGTAGTCGACGTGTGTACGGCCGCCGTACTCGGAGACGACGTCCTGGATACGCAGCCGCGCGAACAGCGGGGACGTGTCGGAGGAGCCGTTCTTGACGCGGTTCGGCAACGCGTTCTGGTTGTGACCGAAGGACACCGGGTTGAGGCGGTCGATGGAGCCGTCCACCGCGTAGCCGGTACGGGTGACGGACTCCAGCCAGAGCGCGGTGTACTCACCGGTGAGGTTCCAGGGGAAGGACTGCTTCAGACCCCAGGAGTCGACCTTCGACAGCGAGGTCGTGGTCGTCGAATCGCCGTCCAGGCCACAGGCGTTGCGCTGACCGGTCTCGTTGCCGTCGGCGTCCGAGGAGTACTCGGTCAGTGTCACGCCCTGCTCGCGCTGGGTGCAGGAGTCGACCGAGGCGAGGCGCTTGCGCGAGAAGAAGGTGGGGGCGTACGTACCGCATTTCCTGCCGGTCGCGCACGCGAGGTCGGCGGGGGTGTCGAACCAGGGCCGGGTCCGGTCGGACTGCTTGGAGTCGAAGTTGGCGTTCGAGCACGCCACGTTCAGCGCGGGGTCCTCGAAGCAGCGCTCCCGGGTGTTGAACTTCACCCGGCCCAGCGGTTCTTGGGAGAAGAGCGTGGCGGCGCGCTGGCCGTAGTCGATGTGGGAGAGGTAGCCGGCGCGGTCGTAGCCGACCGCCTTGGCCTCCTTCATGTCGCGCGCGTAGGCGTTCTTCTCCTTCTCCCACCACAGCGACATCGCGTTGCCCGTGGTGTCCACGACGTAGTCGAGCTGGAAGCGCCAGCCCTGGTCGCAGAACGAGTCCGCGAACTTGGGCGCGTAGCAGGGGTCTTCGGAGTGGTTGCCGGCAACCGGCACATTGAGCACGGAGTTGGTCTCCGGCTTGTCCGAGGTCCAGCCCGGGAGCCGGTTCAGGCCGAAGTAGTACTGGGTGCCGTCGTCGGTGGTGACGCGCCAGAACTCCCCGTTGTCGTCACCGTTGTTGGAACCGTCGATCCCCGTGAGGGTCTTGTAGTCGGCCGCGGTGAGCAGCTCGACGCGCATGTTCTCGCCGCGCGCGCCCTTCCACTGCTTGGTGGTGTCGTCGCGCACCAGCTCGGTGGTCGTCCCGTTGAGGGAGAGCACCGCGTTGTACGAGCCCCAGCACTGGTCGCCGGTGAAGTGGTCCTTGTTGTTGGCGTCGGCGGTGTCGGCCGCGCAGCCGACGAAGGTGCGGGTGATGGAGCCGGGGTTGTAGTCCCAGCCCTCGCCGACCCAGGAGACCTGGTTGTTGGTGGAGGACGTACGGCCGTCCGAGGTCTGGGAGTTGTAGCTGAGGGTGACGTTGGGTGCGGGGCCCGCCGGGACCTGCGGGGCGGCCATCGTGTACGCGTAGGTGAAGGCGCCGGAGGAACCGCCCGCCGTCCAGGAACCCGCCGACACGATCGGGCTCGCGGAGAAGTCACCGCCGGCGCCGGCGCCGTAGGAGCTGCCGACGAGCAGACCGCCGCCGGAGGAGTCGGCGATCCGCTGGACGGAGCTGACCGCGTCGCCGCGCCAGACGGCGGAGTCGACGCGGCCGGCGTCCGTGCTCACCGCGCTGTTCGCGGTGGACGTGGCGGCGGAGACCGACGCGAGGTCGGCGGTGTCCAGGGTGACGTTGACCAGGGTCTCGGGGACCTCGACGGTGGTGTCGGTGGAGCCGCTGACCTCGTCGCCGGCGGTGTCCTCACCGGTGTCCGCCTCGGAGCCCGAGGAGTCACCGGCGTCCAGCGCCACGTCGACGGTGTCGCCGGTGCGCTCGACCTCGGTGGTCACCGGGATACCGGTGGAACACGCCTCGTCCTCGGGCGTCGTCGCATAGCAGGCCGGCATCAGGGTGAAGGAGAGCCGGTCGAGCCACTGTGCGCTGTAGGTCTCGGCGAGCCTGGTCGCGTCGATGGAGACGACCGCGTCACCGGTGGCGGTGTCGGGGGCGTCGACCGCGAGCATGAAGCCCTGGGCGCCGTTCGCGACGGCGTCGGCCTCGGGTGCGGCGGCGACGCTCCACTGGCCTTCGAGGGCGTCGGCCTGCGCCGGGGTGGCACCGTCGGGAGCGCCGACGCCGATGCTCATCGTGCCGTCGGCCGCCTTCGCGACGTCGGTCGTGCCGCCCGCGGTCATGGTGTCGACGGCCTTGGTACCGGAGGCCGCGGGCACCTCGGCGACGGCCGCCGGCGCGTACACCTTCTGCGGATCGGTCGCGGCGGAGCCCGAGAGATCGTCGAGGTCGTCGGTCGACTTCTCGTCGAGCGCGACGGCGTCCGTCTCCTGCAGGTCCGCCAGCTCGACCGTCGTACGGGGATCACCGGGGCCGAACGCGACGGCGCCGGGCAGCAGGGTGACGTTGAGGGCCAGGACCAGCCCGGCGACGACACCGACCCGCGTTCGGCGTCGGACCAGGCGCTCGCGCGGCGATCTCGCCAGCGAACCTCTGCCGCACCACGACAGCACCGCACGCACCGTCAAAACGAACCTTCCCCCCGTGACACCCCGTCAGAAGCACACCGGCCCTGACCGCACTTTGTGAGCAACGGCTTACTCACCGAGCACGAAAATAAAGGCCTCGTGAAGATCGTCGTCAAGATGACAAGATTTTCTGTTAGGTATGTCACTCGCCAAAATCAGGCAAAGAACAGCAAAGAAACACTGTTGCCGTCTTTGCGCGACGATTACCCACTCCACGTCGGCCAAAGGATGTTGATCAGGACGGGAGGAGCTGTCCATACTCCAACCGCCCGATCCGAGGGCACACCGGAAGAGTCATGCAGCCTGTTGTGGAGAAGGCCCCTTGAGCGACCTCGACACCGCCGCGGAACCAAGTCCCCCCGGCAGAAAGCGCGTTCGCCGTGCCGTGGCCACGGCCATGGCGCTGGCCCTCCTGGCCGGCGGCGGCGCACTGCTCGCGCTGCGCGACGGCGGCGACGCGGTCTCCGACGCCAAGGCCAAGCGGGCCGCACAGCCGGTCGACGAGGACGAGGCCCAGTCACGGGCACGCAGGAGCGGCGAGAAGGTCGAAGTCGCCACGCTGGCCGACGAGTTCTCGACCACCTACGCCAACCCCGACGGAACGTTCACCTACACGGTCTCCGTCGCGCCCCTGCGCGCGAGGAACTCCAAGGGGGCATGGGCACCGGTCGACACCGGCCTGCGCCGGAGCGGCGAAGGCTGGCACACCGTCAACAGCCCGTATCCGGTGACCTTTTCGGCCGGGGGCAAGGGGGCCGACGGCACGCGCAAGGCCTCAACCAGGCAGTCCGGTACGGCAGTTCAGCCAGCCGTGTTCCGCACCGGAAGCCATTCCGCCCAGCAGGCCGACGACCCCGCCGACACCTCGTGGACCCCGCTGCTGACGATGACCGCCGAGGGCCACGAGGTCACCTTCGAGTGGCCGGGCGCGCTGCCCGAGCCGGTCGTCGAGGAAAACCGCGCGCTGTACGAGGGCGTCCTGCCCGGCGTGGACCTGATGCTGACCGCCCGGGACACCGGCTTCACCCATGTCCTGGTCGTCCACACACCCCAGGCGGCCGAGAACCTGGCCGCCGACCCGCCGCGCTACCGGGTCACCTCCTCCAGCCTTTCCTTCGTCCTCGACCCCGGCACCGATGTGCTCACGGCCAAGGACGGCGACGGCAACGAGATCGCCGTCTCCCCCACGCCGTTCCTGTGGGACTCGGCGGGCACGCACGACACGGACGGCGGGTCCGCCGACCCGGAAGCCGCGACCGGCACCAACGAGAACCCCGAGGTCGTCGAAGAGGCACCGGCGCGCGAGAACCCGGACGACACACCGGCCGACGAGGTCCCGAACGAGAACCCGGACGGCACCGGGAGCAACGCGGACCCCGTCGCCTACGACGGCCTGCGGGCGTCCGCGTCCGACACACTCGCGCTGCCCGCCGTGAACGGCCCGGGCGAGGGCGGCCACGCCACCACTGCCGCCGCCGAGTACCGCGGCGACGTACTGACGATCACCCCGCCGGCGGGCTATCTCACGGACACCGAGAACCTCACCTACCCACTGTTCCTCGACCCCTCCACCACCGGCATCCGCGCCAACTGGACCACGGTCTACAAGCGTTACCCCGGCTCCAGCTTCTACGACGGCGCCAACTACAACGAGGACACCAAGGAGGCCCGCGTCGGTTTCGAGAAGGAGACCTGGGGCACGGCCCGTTCGTTCTTCCGCATGAAGCTGCGGAACTCCATCAAGAACGCGGACGTCTCCAGCGCGACCCTGAAGGTCCTGGAGACCCACTCCTGGTCGTGCAGCAAGCGCACCGTCCAGCTGTGGGGCACGGGCGACTTCACCTCCAAGACCACCTGGAACCGCCAGCCGTCCTGGAAGCGGAAGATCACCTCGAAGTCCTTCGCCTACGGCTGGAAGTCCAACAGCTCCTGCCCCGACGCCTACGTCAACTTCACCGTCACCTCGCTCGCCCAGGACGCCGCCGACTCCGGCGCGACCAGCTTCAACCTGGGCCTGGTCGCCTCCACCTCGTCCTCCGCACCGACGGGTTCCGCCAGCAGCCTGGAGACGGACACATACTCCTGGAAGCGGTTCAAGGCCGAGGGCGACGGCTCACCGTCACTGTCCATCACCTACAACCGGAAGCCGAACACGCCGACCTCCGTCACCATGAGCCCCGGCTCCTGCGACACCTCCGCCTCGCCGTACATCAAGGTCGGCAAGGGCGACACCATCACCCTCAGCGGCAAGGCGACCGACCCGGACAGCGACCTGGCCAAGCTGGAGTTCCAGCTCTGGCAGACGGGCAAGGCCGACACCACGACCAAGACCTTCACCAAGGCCGTGGACGACGGCGAGGTCGGCGGAGTCTCCGTCAAGTCGTCCCTGAGCAACGGCGTCACCTACTCCTGGCGGGTGCGCGCCTGGGACGCCAAGGTCAGCAGCGGCTGGGCGCCCACCGGCGGCGACGGCGTGTGCCGTTTCACCTACGACACCGATCTGCCCGACTCCCCCGCCCCCGTCGTCTCGACCGACTTCCCCGGTGACGACGACGGCGACAGCGAACCCGACGTGTGGTCCGCCAAGCCCTTCGGCAACAGCGGCAGTTTCACCTTCGGGGTCGGCTCGTCCAGCGAGAGCGACATCGTGAAGTTCGTCTGGTCCATCAACTCCACCAGTTACACGGGCTACGCCTGCTCGGGCGGCGCACAGGGCACCTCCGGCGGCCTCACCAAGTCCTGCACCACGGCGATCAAGACGGCCACCATCACCGGCATCAAACCCCCGGCCGCCGGCCCCAACACCCTGTACGTCAAGTCCGTCGACTCGGCCGGCAACATCTCCCCCAACGCCACCAAGCACTTCTTCTACGTCCAACCGCGCTCGGCCGCGGACGGCGCCGGCGATCTGAACGGGGACGGCACGGCCGACTTCGCCCATGTCACCGCCGCCGGAAACCTCTGGATCGACTCGGTCTCCCAGGACGGCGCCTGGGTGTCCAGCGCGTTCGGCACCCACGACAACGGCACCCTGATCAAGGACGGCGGCACCGCCCCACACATCTGGGACGGCACCGGCACCTACGCCCTGGTCACCCACAACGGCGACTTCGCCCCCGGCGACGGCGTCACCGACTGGGTGATCCGCACCCACGCGGGCCGCCTGTTCGTCTACCCCGGCGACGGCTACGGCGCGATCGACGTGAGCAAGCGCGTCGAGATCCGCCTGCCGTCCAACGCCCCCGCTCCCTCGACCTTCTCGGAGATCAAGTCGGCGGGCGACATCACCGGCGACGGCCGACCCGAACTCCTCGTGGCGGGCGGTGCCGGCGGCAACGAGCTGTGGGTGTTCACCGGCTACAGCGGCGGCAGCTTCAGCGGGGCGACCCAGATGACCTCGTCCTCCTGGGGCGACACCGAACGCGACTTCGTGGCCGTCGCCGACTACAACGGCGACGGCGCGGCCGACATGACGTACCGCACCTCGGCCGGCAACATCATCCTGCGCAAGGGCGTCCTCGACAGCGACGGGACGGGCACCGTCCTCGCCAGCCTGGGCACGTCCGCCGCGAGCCTGGACGGCGACGACACCTACGCCTCCGGCACCTTCACCTACGCCGCCTACCCGCTGATCCACGGCACCCCCGACGCCACCGGTGACGGCATCCCCGACATCTGGACGACCAACGCGGCCGGAGCCCTGCTTCTCCACAAGGGCGGCACCACCGCCATCGGCTCCTCCACCACGCTCAGGTCGAGCGGCTGGGAGACGGTCAAGCGACTGGGCTGACCACGTGCGGCACACCGAACGGGGCTCAGGGCCAGAGCAGTTGTCTGGCCCAGCCCCGCTCCTCCCGCACATAACTCAGCCGAACATGCCGCCGTAGCGCATCGCCCTGGAAGAACTCGGCCTCGTCGGGCAGCACGCGGTACAGCGTCCAGGTGGGGACCGGAAGCCCGGGCTCGCGCTGCGCCCGTTCCCAGGCCGCCTCCGACGCCTGCGTCAACTGGTCCAGGGACGGGAGGACTTCGCTCTGGTGGCCGGTCAAGGCCGCTGCCAGGGCTCCTGTCGAGCGGACGTGCAGGTCGGCCTGGGATTCGGCAGGGGGCGCCGGGAGGACCGGGCCGCGCAGGCGGATCTGGCGGCCCAGGCGGGGCCAGTAGAAGGAGAGGGCCGCGTACGCGAAGTGCTTGAGCTGGTGGCCCTTGCGGCTTGTGGCGTGGGTCGCGAAGGACCAGCCCTCCGTGTCCGCGCCGTGCAGCATCACCATCCGTACGTCGGGGAGGCCCTCGTCGTCCCTCGTCGCAAGGGACATCACGTGGGGCTCGATCTCCCCCGCCGCCACCGCCTCCGCGAACCACGTGGTGAAGAGGGAGAGGGGGGTGTCCGGTGCCGTCGTCGGGTCGAACGGCCTCAGTTCGGTCGCTTCGGGGGCCCATACCCGTAGTGACTTCAGCAGGTCGTGGAGGTCCGGTCCCGTTTCCGTTGCCATAAGTCGAGTATCACCTTTGGCCGGTGCCGGGTCCGAAGTCGTATGTAGTGAAGTCCGCGACCGGGCGGTACCCGATCCGTTGGTAGAGGGCGTTGCTGGTCGGGTTCGCGAGGTCGGTGAAGAGCAGTACCTCGGCCGCGCCCGCCGTACGCGCGGCCCGGCTGACCTCCGCCGTGACGGCGCCCGCGTAGCCGCGGCCCCGCAGGTCCGCCGGTGTGTAGACGGGGGCGACACGGATCTGGCCGGCCACCTTCGCCGTGACTCCGGCCATCGACACCGGTGTTCCGTCGGGGGTTTCCCAGAGCGTGACACCGCCGTAGGAGATCCGTGCGTCGGCCCAGTCGGCCGAGCCCATCGTGGCGCCGTGCTCGCCGATCGCCGCCACGAACTCGCCGTGCCAGCGCATGAGTTGTTCGCGGTCCTTTGCCACCGCAACTCTTGGGCGGCCGGGAGGGGCGGGGGTCGGGATCGTCAACTCGGCGAGGCGGTAGAGGCGTTGGCGGGCATTGATTTCGAGTTCGGCTCCGGTTCGTCGTCGCCATGCTTCCGCGAAGGTCGACGCCGTGTCCTGTTCGGCCATGATGCCGGGCAACTCGGTTTCCGGGTCGGCGAGTTGGGCTGCCAGCGCTTCGGCCTCGTCGGGGGTGAGGCGGGTCGGCATGAGGCGGCCGGGAGGTGTGCGGAAGAAGGTGGCCGTGACGGTGCCGTCGCGTTCCAGCACGCCGAACTCCGGGTCGCCGTCGCCGTAGATGTGTCGCCCGCGGCTGCGCAGGGTGTCCGTGACCGTCAGCTGGAGCGTGTGGGGTGCGGGGCGGGACCGGAGGAAGTCCCCTGCCAGGCGCAGGAATTGGTCGAGGTCCGCGGTGATGTGCCAGGTGGGGATCGTCGTCACAGTGCTGCCTTCGGGTCGGTCGCCAGGCGGCCGTGGAGGTGGACGTCGCGGAACGCGTCGCGCCGGCCCGCATCGAACATCGCCCCGCGCAGTGTTCCCTCGGCGGGGAAGCCGCAGCGTTCGGCGATGTGGCAGGAGGCGTGGTGGCCGAGGGCGTGGCCGAGTTCGAGGCGGTGCAGGCCCAGGTCGGTCAGGGCCCAGTGGGCGGCGAGGGTGAGGGCGCGGGTGGCGACGTGCCGGCCGCGGGCCTCGGGGAGGGTCCAGTAGCCGACGCGGGCGACGCGGATGATGTGGTCGATGTCGTTGACGCCGATGTGTCCCAGGGTCGTACCGTCGGCGGCGTCCATGACGCGGAACGAGGCGCTGACGCCGTCCTGGGCGCCCTCGGCGCGGGAGCGGAGCGAGTTGCGGGCGCCGGTGAGGTCCGTGATCGGGCGGAGTGGGGTGTTCCAGCGCTGGAAGTCGGGGTCGGACACTCCGCGCAGCCAGTCCGCGACGTCGGTGTCGTCGTCGGCGTCCCAGGGGCGCAGCCGCAGTCCGTGGCCGTTCAGCTCGGGCAGCGGGTTCTGCTGGAGGGACCGCTCGCGTATGTGGGCCATCGCGCCATTGAACCAAGTGCCCCGTGCACGGGGTGTGTCATTTTTCCCCGGGCGGAAGCGTGAACACCGGTACTCCGTCCCGGAACGCGGCCTCGACCGGCGTCCCGGCCCGTAGGGCGGCCGGGTCGGAGTCCACCAGTTCCGTCATCATGCGCGGGCCCTCCGCGAGGTCGACGACGGCGGCGACGTACGGGACCCGTTGCCCGAAGGGCGGCAGGTCGTTGCGGTGGACGACGGACCAGGTGTAGAGAGTGGCGTGGCCGCTCGCGGGCTCCCAGGTGACGTTCTCGCTCCAGCAGTGGGGGCAGAACTCGCGCGGGTAGTGGTGGGCCCGGCCGCAGTCGGCGCAGCGGCGGATCAGCAGTCTGCCCTGGCCGGCCGCGTCCCAGTAGGTCCGGGTGAACGCGTCGGCCTCGGGGAGGTCGGAGCGGGGGGCGCCGGTCATCGGAACCATCCCAGTGCGTCGTCCAGCGACCACACCTGCCAGGACATCGCGAACAGTGCCACGACCGAGATGAGCGCCATCATCGCGTTCTGCCCCTGCTCCGCCCAGTCGTGGATCATGAGGGTGAAGTAGAGGACGTTGAGGAGCAGGCCCCCGACGAGGGCGACCGGGGTGAGGAATCCGGCGACCAGGCCGAGGCCTACGGCGAGTTCGGCGTAGACGACGACGTACGCCATCGTGCGCGGGCGTGGGGCGACCATCACGTCGAAGCCCGAACGGACCGCGGTCCAGCGGTGTTTGGCGGCGACGTCGGCGGCCCAGGCGATGCCGGTGCCGCGTTCGAACCAGGCTTTCTTGTCCTTGTGCCGCCAGCTCTCCAGCCACCACAGGCCGAGTCCTATGCGGAGGACCGCGAGCCATTCCGCTCCGTCGAGCCAGATCGCATCCATGAATCTGACGGTACGTCAGAAGCTGAAGAAAGCCGAGAGGGGGCCATGAAAATCCTGTGCACGGGCCGTGCCGCTGTGGGCCCGCCATGAATCCCGGCAGATTGTTGACGATTTTGTTCGCCGCCGATTACGTTCGCAGGAGCAAGGCCAAGGAGCGGTCGGAAAGACACGGTCAGGAAGACGAGAGGCAGCACGGTGAAGCACAGGGCAGTGAAGCGCAGGACGGTAGTCATGGGCATCGGCGCCACCGCCGGTGTCGCGGCGGTCGGCGGTATCGCGCTCAGCGCGAACGCGAGCGACTCGAAAACGTCGTCGTCCTCCTCCTCGGACGCCCTGGTCTTCGACCCGGACGCCTACACGAAGCTGACGAAGACGATCACGGACACCGAGGGCACGGAGCACAAGGTCGTCTACCACTTCTGGAAGGCGATCACCTATGTCGCCAAGCCGGTCGACGCCACCTACCAGTCGCTGATCGTCAGTTCCCCGGTGGAGATCGACGGCAAGGCGGTCGACGCGAGCAACGCGCCGATCCTGTTCGCCAACTCCGTCGGCGGTTACCTGCCCGCTTCCGTGGCGACTGCCACCGAGGTCGGCGGCGGCGGTTCGGCGATGGGCGGCGGCGCGGCCCCCAGCGGCGCTCCCACCGGCTCGGCCGCCCCGAGCGCCTCGGCCTCCGCGAGCGCCGCCGCCCCCGGCGCCAACGGCAACACCAACGCCACCGGCGGCGCGACCTCCAGCAACCAGCTCCTCGCGCTGGCCGCCGGTTACGTCGTGATCGAGCCCGGCGCCCGCGGCCGTACCCTCAAGGACTCCAGTGGCGAGTACTACGGCACCGCCCCGGCCGCGATCGTCGACCTCAAGGCCGCCGTCCGGTACGTGAAGTCCAACAAGGGCCGCATCCCCGGCAACGTCGAGCGGATCGTTTCGGCAGGCACCAGCGCGGGCGGCGCCCTCTCCTCCCTGCTGGGTGCGTCCGGTGACAGCCCGATCTACGACAAGTACCTCAAGGAGATCGGCGCGGCCGACGCCTCCGACGCGATCTTCGCGACCGGCGCCTGGTGCCCGATCACCGACCTGGAGCACGCGGACGGTGCCTACGAGTGGAACTGGGGCGGCAACGACCTGAGCACCGGCAAGCTCGTCGACCAGACGGTGTCGAAGGCGCTGCAGGCGCAGTTCGCCGAGTACCAGGCCGGTCTGAAGCTGCGCGGCCTCGGCGGCTTCGGTCCGCTCAGCGCCCGCAACCTCGACGAGTACATGGTCGAGCAGTACCTGGAGCCGTCGGCCACCACGTACCTCGCCGCCCTCTCCGACTCGGCCCGCGAGACCTATCTGAAGGCCAACACCTTCATCACCTGGTCCGGCGGAAAGGCCACCTTCACCTGGGCCGACTTCCTCACCCACGTCGGCGCCCGCAAGAAGGACACCCCGGCCTTCGACGCCTTCGACCTGTCGGCCGGCGAGAACAACGAGTTCGGCGCGGGCACCACACTGGCCCGCCACTTCACGGCGTACGGCGCGAAGAACGACTCGACGGGCCTCAGCAGCAAGCGCGTCGCGAGTGACATCCCCGCGAAGCTCGACCTGATGAACCCGATGCACCACCTGGTCGAGAAGGTGAACCCGAACCGTTCCAAGCACTGGTGGATCCGTCTGGGCACCAAGGACTCGGACACCTCGCTGACGGTCGCCGCCAACCTCGCCGCCCGCCTCGACAACCTGGGCGACGACGTGAACCACATCTACTACTGGGACGAGGGCCACGGCGCCAACACCGACCCGGGCGACTTCATCACCTGGATCGCCCAGGTGACCGGCCACAAGGCCAAGCGCACCAAGTAGACACCCGGAACGCGGTACCGGTTTCCCGTCATGCACTCCGGTCACCGCCCTCACGACGCCGAGCCCCTCCGCGCACGTTGCGGGCTCGGCGTCGTGGCTTTTCCCAAGGACCTCACCACCACCAAGGCCCTCACAACCAGACGCCCTACGTCACCGGCCGCACCCGGTCCTCCACACCCGTGATCAATCCGCAACCAATTCCGGTCTTGACCGAGACCCATCAACGTGGGACGTGATTACGCTCGCGCTCATGGCCGACTCCACAGCGTCCCCGACCCCGGCGCCACAGAACCACGCAGACCGCCCCGTGTACGTCATCGGCGGCGGCCCCGGCGGACTCGCCGCCGCGTACGCGCTGCGCGCGCGGGGCATCCGTGCCGTCGTACTGGAGCGGTCGGACCGGGTCGGAGCGTCCTGGCGCGGCCACTACGACCGCCTCCACCTGCACACCACCCGGCGGCTGTCCGGTCTGCCGGGCCTCGCGATGCCGCGCCGTTTCGGGCGCTGGGTCTCGCGCGACGACGTGGTGCGCTATCTGGAGAAGTACGCGGAGGTCCACGAGCTGGAGATCGTCACCGGCGTCGAGGTCTCCCGCATCGAGCGCTCGGCCGACGGCACCGGCTGGCTGCTGCACGCCACCGGCGGCCGTGAGCTGACCGGCCGCGCGGTCGTCGTCGCCACCGGCACCAACCACACCCCCCGGCTGCCCGACTGGCCCGGCCGCGACACCTACACCGGCGAGCTCCTGCACGCCGCCGACTACCGCAACCCGCAGCCGTACGCGGGCCGGGACGTCCTGGTCGTCGGTGTCGGCAACACGGGTGCGGAGATCGCGGTGGACCTGGTGGAGGGCGGCGCGGCACGCGTCCGGCTCTCCGTGCGCACCACCCCGCACATCGTGCGCCGCTCGACCGCGGGCTGGGCGGCCCAGTACACGGGCATCGTCGTACGACGGCTGCCGGTGGGTCTCGTCGACCGGCTCGCGGGGCCGATGGCCAAGCTCAGCGTGCCGGACCTGTCGGAGCGGGGGCTGGCGCGACCCGACACCGGGCTGTACAGCCGGGTCAAGGACGGGTCGATCCCGGTGCAGGACGTCGGTCTGATCGACGCCGTGCGCAAGGGGCGGGTGGAGGTCGTGGCGGCCGTGGAGGCGTTCGAGGACGGCAAGGTGGTGCTGGCCGGCGGTGAGCGGATCGAGCCGGACGCCGTCGTCGCGGCCACGGGTTACGTCCGTTCGCTGGAGGGTCTCGTCGGTCATCTCGGTGTGCTGGACGCGCGCGGCAGGCCGGTCGTGCACGGCGCCCGCGCCCCGAAGGACGCGCCGGGCCTGTACTTCACCGGCTTCACCAACCCCATCAGCGGGATGCTCCGCGAGCTGGCGATGGACGCGGAGAAGATCGCGAAGGCCCTCGCCAAGTCCGTCCGCAAAGGTGCCGTGAGCTAGGACCCGTCCGGCGGATCCTGTCGGAGATGCGGAGTCCGTCCGTTCTTTGCGTGCACGACAGTTCCTGACGCAGTGTCAGTTCAGTAATCTGACAGTGCGTCAGTTGAATATGCTGTCACACAGGAGCGGGCGGACCGATGCTTGGATCAACCCACGGCACCCTCACCACCGACTCCCGCCGGGCCCGGGTCATCGCCTGCGGTGAGCAACCCGGCCCCGCCGTCCACGGAAGGCCCGCCGACGTCGACGATCTCGATGTCGGCGGGCGGCCGTTGTACGCCGGCGTACCCGACCTGGACCGTTTCTTCCGCCCCGAGTCGGTCGCCGTGATCGGCGCCTCGGACGCGGAGGGACGCCCCAACACCGGCATCACCCGCCAACTCATGGCCTGGGCGGACCGGGTGGGGGCGCGCCTGTATCCGGTGCACCCCACCCGTACGACGGTCTTCGACGTCCCCTGCTTCCCCTCCGTCGCCGATCTCCCCGAACAGGTCGACCTGGCCGTGGTGCTGGTGGCCGACCCGCTCCCCGTGATCGAGCAACTGGCCGAGGCGAAGGTGAAGTTCGCGGTCGCCTTCGCGTCCGGCTTCGCGGAGACGGGCGAGGAGGGCGCACTGGCGCAGCAGCAACTGGCCGCCGCCGTGGGCCGATCCGGTCTCCGTCTGCTCGGTCCGAACACCAACCTCAACGCCTTCGAGAAGTTCCGCGAGGACCTCGACGGGCCCGCCATCGCCCTCATCACCCAGTCCGGCCACCAGGGCCGCCCGGTCTTCGCGCTGCAGGAACTCGGCATCCGCCTCTCCCACTGGGCGCCCACCGGCAACGAAGCCGACCTGGAGACGTCCGACTTCATCTCCTACTTCGCCGAACGCCCCGAAGTGGGCGCCATCGCCTGCTACTTGGAGGGCCTCAAGGACGGCCGCGCCTTTCTCCTCGCCGCAGACCGCGCCGCCCGCCGCAAGGTGCCCGTCGTCGCGGTGAAGGTCGGCCGCACCGAGACCGGCGCCCGCACCGCCGCCTCCCACACCGGCAAACTCACCGGCGCGGACACGGTGGTGGACGCGGCGATGCGCCAGTACGGCGTGCTCCGCGTCGACGGCCTCGACGAACTCCAGGACACGGCAACGCTGTTGGCGCGGGCGAAGCCCCCCGTCGCGGACGGGGTCGTCGTGTACTCGATCTCCGGCGGCACGGGCGCCCACTTCGCCGATCTGGCGAGCGAGGCGGGGCTGCGGCTGCCACAGCTGTCGGACGCCAAGCAGGACGAGCTCCACCAGTGGATACCGCCGTATCTGAGCGTGGCCAACCCGGTGGACAACGGCGGTCACCCGGTGGGCGACTGGCGCGGCCGGAAGATCATCGACGCGGTCCTCGACGACCCGGAGGTGGGCGTACTGGTGTGCCCGATCACGGGCCCCTTCCCGCCGCTGAGCGACAAACTGGTCGAGGACCTCGTCGCCGCGGCCGAACGCACCGACAAGCTGGTGTGCGTGGTGTGGGGTTCGCCGGTCGGCACCGAACCGGCGTACCGGGACGTCCTGTTGGGCTCCTCGCGGGTGGCCACCTTCCGGACGGTCGGCAACTGCATCACCGCACTGCGCGCCTACTTCTCCCACCACCGCTTCGTCCACGCCTACCGCTCCCCCTTCGACGAGGCCCCCCGCACCCTCTCCCCCTCCTTCCGCAAGGCCCAGGCCCTGATGCGCCCGGGCCAGCAACTGAGCGAGCACGCGGCGAAACAACTGCTGCGGGCCTACGGCATCCGGGTGCCCCGCGAGCAGTTGGTGACCAGTGCGGCAGCGGCCGTACGGGCGGCGGGGCTGGTGGGCTACCCGGTGGTGATGAAGGCGTCGGGCGGCCAGATAGCGCACAAGACCGAACTGGGCCTGGTGAAGGTGGGTCTCACCTCCGCGAGCCAAGTCCGGGACGCCTACCGGGAGTTGACGGACATCGCCCGCTACGAGGACGTGACCCTGGACGGTGTCCTGGTCTGCCAGATGGTCGAGCGGGGCGTCGAGATGGTGGTGGGCGTCACCCAGGACGACCTGTTCGGGCCGACGGTGACGGTCGGGCTCGGCGGGGTGCTGGTCGAGGTGCTGCGGGACGTGGCCGTACGGGTGCCGCCGTTCGGCGAGGACCAGGCGGCCGACATACTCGGCGAGCTGCGCGGCCGTCCCCTGCTCGACGGCGTACGGGGACGGCCACCGGCGGACCTGGACGCGCTGGTGGAGGTGATCCTGCGCGTGCAGCGCATGGCCCTCGAACTGGGCGACGTGCTCTCCGAGTTGGACATCAACCCGCTGATGGTCCTGCCCCGGGGGCAGGGCGCGGTGGCCCTGGACGCGCTGGCGGTGTGCCGATGAGCGAGGTCGTGCACACCGTCTCGGACCAGGTCGCGTACCTCACCCTCAACCGCCCCGAGGCCATGAACGCGATCACCCCGCCCCAACGGGACCACCTGATCGCCCTGTTGACCGAGGCCTCGGCCGACCCTTCCGTACGGGCGGTGGTCCTCACCGGCACCGGACGCGGCTTCTGCGCGGGCGCGGACCTGAGGGGCGGCGGGGCGGCGAACGGCGAACGGGTGGCCGGAGACGTCGCCCGCACGATCCGCCTGGGTGCGCAACGCCTGATCGCCGCCGTCCTGGACTGCGAGAAACCGGTGATCGCGGCGGTGAACGGCACGGCGGCGGGCCTGGGCGCGCACCTGGCGCTCGCCTGCGATCTCGTACTGGCTGCGGAGTCGGCCCGGTTCATCGAGGTGTTCGTACGCCGGGGCCTGGTCCCGGACGGCGGCGGCGCCTACCTGCTCCCCCGCCTGATCGGACCGCAACGTGCGAAGGAGCTGATGTTCTTCGGCGACGCCCTGACCGCCACGGACGCGGAACGCCTCGGCCTCGTCAACCGGGTGGTGCCGGACGGGGAGTTGGAGAAGACGGCCCGCGAGTGGGCCCAACGCCTGGCCACCGGCCCGACCCGCGCCCTCGCCCTCACCAAGCAGCTCGTCAACGCCTCCCTGGACAGCGACCGCGCGACCGCGTTCGCGGCGGAGGCGGCGGCCCAGGAGATCAACATGACGACGGAGGACGCACAGGAGGGCGTGGCGAGCTTCGTGGAGCGGCGGAGTCCGGAGTACCGGGGACGCTGACGCCCGCGCCGCGGGCCTTGGTCTCTACGCTGTGTCGATGCTGTCGTACGAGGAAATGACCCCGCCCGAACGGGAGTTGTGGAACGCCTTCCCCGAAGGCCGCCTGGTGGACCTGCGCGTGGGCGCACCGGACGAGAACGATCCGGCGGAGGGGGCGGGCTGGGGACCCGAGTGCACGCTTCGGGCCGCTGTCGTGACGGCACTGGCGCGGGGAGCCAACGCCGCACCACCGGGGGCGGTCACCGCGCTGCGGGTCATCGGTGCGCGGATCACCGGTCGACTCGACCTGGCCGACGCGGAGATCGGGCACACGCTGCGGTTCGAGGGCTGCTGGTTCGAGGAGGGGCCGAGTCTCTACGGAGCCGCCACCCGGTCGATCGGGTTCGTCGGCTGCCAAGTGCCGGGCATCGACGCCGCGTTGGCCTCCGTCGAGGGCACCCTCGACCTGAGGCGTTCGGTCGTGCACGGCAGGGTTTCGCTCATGCGGGCGCGGATCGCGGGTGAACTACAGCTGGGCGGGGCGGCGTTGTCGGACCCGGAGGGCTGGGCGCTGTTCGCCGGCGGTCTGGTCATGGAGGGCGGGGTCTTCTGCCGTCGGGGATTCACGGCCCACGGAGGGATCAGGCTGCTGGGGGCCCACCTGCCCGGCGGCCTGTTCATGGAGGGCGCCCGACTCGACAATCCCGACGGCCCGGTGCTCGTCGCGGACAACGCCGTGGCCCAGACCCTGGTCTTCTCCCAGGGCTTCACCGCCACGGGGGCCGTGCAGCTGCGCGGCGCGCAGATATCCGATCAACTCACGTTCGACGGCGCCTTCTTGAACGGCGCGGACGTGGCGCTGGACTGCTCACGGATGCAGGCGGGCGAGCTCCACCTCACGCCCGCCGCACCCCCTTCCGGTGCGGTGGACCTGCGCGGGGCGCACGTCTCGGTGCTGCACGACGGCGAGGACAGCTGGCCGGGCGTCGTACGGCTCCAGGGGTTCGACTACGCCTCCATCCGGTCCGAGGACGGTCTGCGGGGGTACGACGTGACCCGCCGCGTCGAGTGGGTCCGCCGCGAGCCCGGCTACGCCCCGCAGCCCTACGAGCAGTTGGCGGGCTGGTACCGGCAGGTCGGCCACGAGGACGACGCCCGCAAGGTGCTGTTGGCCAAGCAGCGCCATCGCCGTAGCACCCTGCGTCCGGCCGGCCGGGTGTGGGGGCACGTGCTCGATGCCATGGTCGGCTACGGCTACCGGCCCTGGCTGGCCGGGGTGTGGATCGTGGCCCTGGCCGTCCTCGGCACGGCCGTCTTCGGCCACCAGAAGCCGATCCGGGTCCAGGCCGGGCAAGGACCGCCGTTCAACGCCCTCGTCTACACCCTCGACCTGCTGATCCCCTTCGGCGGCCTCGGTCAGCGCACCGCCTGGTACTGGGCGGACGGAAGCTCCGCGCAATGGCTCTCCTACGCCCTGATCGCGGCCGGCTGGCTGCTGACGACGGCGGTCGTCGCGGGCGTGACGCGGTCGCTGAACAAGAACTGAGACCCCCGCCGACGTGGTCGGCGGGGGTCCGCGCGTGCCGGGTGTGCGGCGCTCGTCAGTCCAACAGGCCGTCGTAGTCCGGGAGTTTGTACGTCGTGTCGGCGTAGCCGCCCGTCAGGTCGGTCGTGTTGTTGCCGATGTTGGCGATGATGTCGTAGCCGCTCGCCTCGATCGCCTTGCGCTGGGAGGTCTTGAAGTCGGCGACGCTCTCGCTCGCGATGTCGATGAGCGTGCGGGTGTAGAGGCCGTCGACGGTGTAACCGACGTTCGTCAGGTTGTACTTGGTGGCCACGTCGATCAGGTTGGTGCGGGCGCTGACGAAGAAGACGCTGACACCCTTGGCGTGCGCGTCCTTGGCCAGGGCGAGTACCGGTGCGGTGGCCGGGGTGGGGTAGCCGCCCTCGAAGTAGGACGCCAGCGAGGTGTTGTCGATGTCGAGGACGATCGCCTGCTTGGCGCCCGAGGTGTTGGCCGCGGCTCGGGAGTCGATGTAGGTCTGCGCGGGTCCGGTGACGGCGGCGACGTCGGTCAGCCACTGGGACTCGGTGACGGTCGAGTCGGCGGCCTGCGCGGGCAGGGCTGCGGCGAGGGTCAGGGCGAGGCCGGCCACGGCGGCAACTGCAAAGCCGCGTGCGGTGAGACGGTTCATCGGGTGGATGCTCCTCGGGGGTCGCGGCGGCCACCGGTTCCGTACCGGCGGCGGTCGTTGCGGAACTCTGCTGCGGGCGGGTGTGCGGGGAGTGACTCAGGGGGGTCCGTGCGGCGTCGTAACTCCCATGTTCTTCCCGGGAGTCTGTGAACCAGCCGTCAGAACCCCCGCCGCCCCGCGCCCCTTCCTATCTGATGACCCGTCAGCTTCAATGGGTGTGTGATGGGACACGCAGGAGCGGCTGCCGCCGCCGTCCGCTACCTCAGGTCGTCCGGAAGCGCTCCGGCCGCGCAGCCTGTCGAGGCGCTGCCGCGGCCGGAGCTCCGGTGCGTCGCGGACGACGAGCGCGCACCGGTCGGACAGGGCGAATTCCGGCACGTACTGGGCCACTTCGCGACCGGCGTGACGGTGATCACCGCCCCCGCGGTGGCCGACGGACCCGGCCCGGCCGGCTTCGCCTGCCAGTCGTTCTCCGCGCTCTCCCTCGACCCGCCGCTCGTCGTCTTCATGGTCGGCCGTACGTCCACGACCTGGCCCCGCATCGCCCGCGCCGGCGTCTTCTGCGTCAACGTACTCGGCGCCCACCAGGGCGAGTTGTGCCGCGGCTTCGCGGTCAGCGGCACCGACAAGTTCGCGGGCGTGTCCTACGACGCGTCCCCGGTCTCCGGTTCCCCCCGCCTCACCGGCGCCGCCGCGTGGATCGACTGCACGATCCACGCGGTGCACACCGGGGGCGACCATCTGATCGTGGTGGGGCGGGTGGACGCGCTGGGGACGCCGGACGACGGGGAAGACGGGGCGCCACTGCTGTTCCACCGGGGCCGGTTCCTCTGATTGTTCCTCAGTTCCCCTGAGTAACCCGCGCTCCGGTTCTGAGCCCCCGTACTCATGAAGGTCCGCCGCTCCTTCGACAGCCTTGCTCTCAGACAGATTCGAGCAACTGACCGGGGGACCTCAACCATGAGCAAGCACACGCGAGTCGCCGTTCTCGCCTCCGTCCTGATATCCACCGCCGGGCTGCTGTCCGCCTGCTCGTTCTCCATGGCGGACGCCATGTGCAGCTCGGGCGAGTACCCGGTCCTGGCCGTGGGCAGCACCTCGGGCGGCGCCTGCGTGAAGAACGGCGACACCCCGCCGAGCGGCTATGCGCGGTACCCGAAGGGGAAGGTGCCGCAGCACGTCGGGGACAAGTGGGACACCTACTGGGAGACCCACACCGTGGACGCGAAGGGGAACGTCACCTCGGCCCCGTAGCCGTCACGCCACCGCCACCGACCGCATCCCCACGACCGGCCGCCGCCGGATCACCAGCGCCATCAGCGCCGCCACCGCGCAGAGCGCCCCGGACACGTACCAGACCATGTCGTACGAGCCGAACGCGTCCCGTGCGACCCCGCCGAGGAAGGCCACCAGGGCCGCACCGATCTGGTGCGAGGCGAGGACCCAGCCGAAGACGATCGCGCTGTCCTCGCCGTACTGCTCGCGGCACAGGGCGAGGGTCGGGGGGACCGTGGCGACCCAGTCGAGGCCGTAGAAGACGATGAAGAAGAGCATCGGCGGGTGGACCGTCGGCGCCAGCAGCATGGGGAGGAACAGGAGGGAGATGCCGCGCAGGGCGTAGTAGACGGCGAGCAGGCGGCGGGGTTCGAAGCGGTCGGTGAACCAGCCGGAGGCGATCGTGCCGACGACGTCGAAGACACCGATCACCGCGAGCAGCGAGGCCGCCGCCGTGATGGGCATGCCGTGGTCGTGGGCGGCGGGCACGAAGTGGGTCTGGATCAGGCCGTTCGTGGACGCGCCGCAGATCGCGAAGGTGCCGGCCAGCAGCCAGAAGGGGCCGGTGCGGACCGCCTTGAACAGGACACCGATCGTGCGGCGGGCCGCGCCCTGCACGGGTTCCGGCTTCGGCACGAACTCGGTCGCGCCGTACGGCTTCGCGCCCACGTCGGCCGGGTGGTCGCGCAGCAGCAGCCACACGAAGGGGACGACGGCGAGGGCCGCGAGGGACACGGTCACGGCCGCCGGACGCCAGCTGTGCTCCTCGACTATCCAGGACAGCAGCGGCAGAAAGATCAGCTGGCCGGACGCCGAGGCGGCGGTGAGGATGCCGGTGACCAGGCCCTTCCGCGCGGTGAACCAGCGGTTGGTGACGGTCGCGGCGAACGCCAGGGCCATCGAACCGCTGCCCAGCCCCACCAACAGGCCCCAGCACAGCAGGAGTTGCCAGGGCGCGGTCATCCACACCGTCAGACCGGAGCCGAGCGCGATCACGGTCAGCGCGACGGCGAC
Source organism: Streptomyces sp. STR69 (assembly GCF_024519455.1). Lineage (GTDB taxonomy): Bacteria > Actinomycetota > Actinomycetes > Streptomycetales > Streptomycetaceae > Streptomyces. The sequence continues at coordinate 62,983 of NZ_JALJRY010000036.1, forward strand.
GACGCGCCGGATGCCGAAGCGGTCCATCAGCGCCGCCGCGAAGGGGGCCGTGAGTCCGTAGAGCGCGAGGTTGATGGAGGCCGCGGCCCCGATCGTGCCGCGCGACCAGCCGAACTCCTGGTGCAGCGGATCGATCAGCAGCCCGGGCAGCGAACGGAAGGCCGCCGCGCCGATGATCGTCACGAAGGTGACGGCAGCGACGAACCAGGCGCGGTGGATGCGAGCGGATCGGATGGGCCGGGCTTCGTTCACCGCGGTCGTCGGTTCGGTTGTCTGGGTCACGCCATACAGCTTCCGGCCTGCGGCGGATCCAATCCATTGGCCCGAAGGACAGCATTCGCTAGGATCGGGCCATACAATCGAGTCATGGCCACAGTCACCGCCACCACGACCGCCACCGACGGTTTCCGCCCGCACCGTGTCGTCGTGCTCGCCCTCGACGGTCTGCTCCCCTTCGAGCTGGGCATTCCGCACCGGATCTTCGGGCGCCCCAGGGACGCCGAGGGGCGGCTGCTGTACGAGGTCGTCACCTGCTCGGTCCGGCCGCCCGGGCCGGTCGACACCGACGCCGACTTCGCCATCCAGGTCCCGAACGGCCCGGAGGCCCTGGCCACCGCCGACACGGTGATCGTCCCGGCGTCGTACGAACTCGGCCCGGTCTTCGAGGAGGGCGTCCTCACCCCCGAACTCACCGCCGCCTTCGCCCACATCCGCCCCGGCACCCGCCTCGCGTCGATCTGCACGGGCGTCTACGTCCTCGCCGCCGCCGGTCTCCTCGACGGCCGCCCGGCGACCACGCACTGGGCGGACGCCGAGCGCTTCCAGCAGCTCTTCCCACGGATCGAGGTCGACGCGGACGTGCTGTTCATCGACGACGGCGACGTCCTGACCTCGGCGGGTGTCGCGGCCGGCATCGACCTGTGCCTGCACATGGTCCGCCGGGACTTCGGCACGGCGGTCGCCAACGACGTGGCCCGTCGCACGGTCGTACCGCCGCACCGCGACGGCGGGCAGGCACAGTACATCCACCGCCCGGTCCCCGACCCGCAGTTGGCGACCACGACCGCCGCCCGCGCCTGGGCGCTGGGCCGGCTGCACGAGCCGATCCAGCTGCGCGACATGGCGGAGCAGGAGGCGATGTCCGTGCGCACCTTCACCCGCCGCTTCCGCGAGGAGGTCGGCGTCAGCCCCGGCCAGTGGCTCACCCAGCAGCGCGTCGAACGCGCCCGGCACCTCCTGGAGTCCACCGACCTGTCCATGGACCAGGTGGCCACGGACGCGGGCTTCGGCACCGCCCAGTCGATGCGCCAGCATCTGCAGGCGGCGCTCGGCGTGACCCCGACGACGTATCGCCGCACGTTCCGCACAGGCACGGGCACGAGCACGGGCACGGGCCACGGGTCCGAGAGTTACGGCGATGTCGGCGCCGCACCCTGAACCCGTGCCCCGGGCGTCTCGCCCCCTGGCCGGTCAGCCCGCGACGATGCCCTCCCCGCCGACGGCACCCGGCACCACGACCGAGCCGATCGCGGTGAGCGACCCGCTCTTGTTGACCCGGAACTCGTCCACGATGCCCTTGATTCCGGTCTGGACGTAGAGGTATCGGCCGTCCGAGGAGGCCGCCGCGTCCACCGTGCCGGCGTCGGTGGCCGTGTTGCCCAGCGCGGTCAACTTGCCCTGGGGGCCCACCCGGTAGCCGGACACCGTGCCGCTGGCGGCGTTGGAGACGTACACGTTGCCACCCGCGGTGACCGCCCAGCAGGTGGCGGTCTGGCCGGTCGGGACCGTGCCCTTCGCCGTCAGTCCGCCGTCACGGGCGACGGTGAAGGTGCCCACCGAGTTCGTCCCGGCCTCCGTCACGTGTATCCGCCCGGCGGAGTCGAAGTCGAAGCCGAACGGCACGGCCCCCGGCAGCGTGGTCACCACGGGCCGCGCGGACGGCCCGCCGTGCCGGCCGACGGGGAAGACGTCGATGCTCTGCCCGGCGGCCTTGGTGGTGACCACGAGCTTGGAACCGTCGGGCGTGAAGGAGATCTGTCCTACGGCCGAAGCGGTCGCGCCCAGGCCGAGTTCGCGGTGCCAGGCGGGGACCTTGACCAGCCGCTCGCCGGTCCGCACGAAGCCCTGCACGGAACCGCCGCCGAGCGCGTTGGCGACGTAGACGCGGTCGCCGTGGAAGGTGACACCGACCGGGAACGTCCCGCCGCTGGAGATCTCCTGGACGCGGCGCAGGTGGGTGCCGTGCACGGCGAAGACGGTGACGGTGTCGCTGCCCGCGTTGACGGCGTAGAGCAGCTGGTTGTGCCGGTCGTAGGCGAGCGACCCCTGCGAGGCCAGGTGGTCGGCGACGGTGCCGGCCACGACGCCGCCCTTGCCCCCGGTGCGGTAGACGCCCTTCTGGCCGAGGGTGCCGTCGGCGGCGCGCTCGTAGGCGACCACGGAGTTGGCGGTCGTGTCGTCGGTCTGTACGAAGACGGCCGAACTGCCGTGGTGGGCGCGGGAGTCGGAGCCGCGGTGCCCGTCGGCGGCACTGGCGGCGGGCGCGGCGAAGAAGGCCGCGGCGGCGAGCGCGACGGCGCCCGTACCCGCCGTGCGGGCGATCCGGACGGTGCGGGAGACGCGGGAGGCGCGGGCCTTGGCGAGAGCCATGTGTGGGTACTCCTCTTGCGGAAAACGGCGCGCGGAAACGAAGCGCGGAACGCGGGATCAGGAGCCGGCGGAGCGACTCGCGCTCACCACCGGACGGCTGTAACGCTAGCCCGCAACCGAGGCGCATAAGCGGACAAAAAGCGCACCAAGACCCGACGTCCGAGCTTCGTAAGAATCACCGCCGACTGACCGCAGACGGACCACCGACCCATCGCCGACTCACTGCCAACTCCGCTTCGAGGCACCTGACTTCGCCGACCGCACTACGGCGACATCGACATCCCGCGCCGCCCGGCCCGCGCGCCGCACCTCGCCCCACCACCCGGTCACCGTCAGCAGCGCGGTCAGGCCCACCCCCGCCAGGATCGCCGTCGACGGCGCCGTCACCTTGAGCAGGGCACCGGCCAGCGACCCCGTCGCTGCGTAACCCGCGCCCGCCGCCGCGTACATGACCGAGTAACCGGCGGCCAGGGCGCCGGGCGGCAGCACCTCGCGCAGGGACAGGTTGCGGGTGATCATCGCGCCGGACTGGAGCATGCCGCCCACGACGAGCGCGACCGCGATCCCGGGCATCCTCGGTATCAGCGCGGCGAGCGTCACACAGACCGAGGTCCCGGCCGTCAGCACCAGGCTGCGGGTGCGCAGCAGCCCCGGCCAGCCGCGTAGGCCGTAGAGGAAGGCGCCGAGGCCGCCGCCCACCGCCATCCCGGCCAGCAGCGGACCGGACCAGCCGACACCGATGCCGCGCTGTTCGAGCAGGGCGGGCAGGACGAGTTCGGACAGTCCGAGCAGAGTCAGGCTGGCCGCGCCCGTGACATAGACCGGCCAGGCACCGACCAACACCCGGAGCAGCGGAGCGCCGGTCCCGCCCGCCCCGTCCGGGCCGCCCGCGTCCCACCCCGCCGGCAGCAGCCACAACCCCCCGACCGAGGACGCCATCAGACCGGCCGCGAGCAGCAGCGGTACGTGCGACGCGACGCCGAGCGCCAGCCCGGCCACGGCGGCCGGGGAGAGCGCCCAGACCCCGGCCATGAGTATCGACTCGGCGGACAGTGCCTGTGCCACGGACCGCTCCGGCACCAGCGAACTGAGCAGGGTGCGCAGCGCACCGGTCGCGGCCGACGGTGCGGCCCCGGCGAGGCAGGCGAACCCGACGAGGACGACGGGATGCGCGCCCGGAAACACCCCGAGCCCCAGGAAACCCGCCGAGCCGAGCGCGAGCCCGGCCGCCAACTGCCGCCGGGCCCGCTCCGGTCGCAGCCGCATCCCGAGCACCGGGGCGCCGACGATCTCCCCGAGGACGTACGCCGCCGCGATGATCGCGCCCAGCGAGTAGCCGCCGGGCCGCTCGCGCACCAGGAAGACCAGGGCGAGCGGCGCCATGGCCACGGGCATGCGGGCGCCGATGGTGGTGCAGGCCCAGGTCAGGACCTGTCGGGAGACGACATCGCGGTAGGTCATGCCGGCACGCTACGGGCCGTCACCGACAACGCCCCACGGGATTTTCCCCACCTGTGGACAACTCCCGTCATGCCACCGTCATGCACGGTCACGCCACCGCCGTGGGACCGTCAGAACGTCAGAACCCCCCGCGCGACCCGCCCCGCCTCCAGGTCCCCCACTGCCTTCTCGAAGTCCTCCACCGGATACGTCCTGGTGACCAACTCGTCGAGCAGCAGCAGCCCTTGGCGGTAGAGCTGGGTGTACAGCGGGATGTCCCGCTGGGGTCGTGACGATCCGTACCGGCAGCCGAGGATCGACTTGTCCAGGAACATCGACGAGACGAGGAAGGACGCCTCCGCCGTCGCCGGTGCCGTGCCGAGCAGGATCGCCTGGCCGTGGCGGTCGAGGAGGTCGACGGCCTGCCGGACCAGTTCGACCCGCCCGACGCACTCGAAGGCGTGGTCCGCCCCCGTGGGCAGCAGGTCACGCACCCCTTCCGTGGACTTCAGGAAGTCGGTCGCGCCGAACTTCCGCGCCGCCTCCTCCTTCGCCGGGTTCGCGTCGACCGCAACGATCCGCGACGCCCCCGCGATCCGGGCCCCTTGGATCACATTGAGCCCGATCCCCCCGGTCCCGATCACCACCACGCTGTCCCCACGGTCGACCCGCGCGCGATTGAGCACGGCGCCGACCCCCGTCAGCACCCCGCACCCGATGAGCGCGGCGGACGGCATCGGAATGTCCTTGGGAATCCGCACGGCCTGCACGGCCTTGACCACGGTCCGCTCGGCGAAGGCGGAGTTGGAGGCGAACTGGTAGACCGACTGCCCGCCCCGCGTGAACGGCTTCCCCGGCCGCCCGATGGCCTGCCGGCACATGGTCGGCCGCCCCCGGTCGCACTCGGCGCAGGTCCCGCAGTTGGCGAGCGTGGACAGGGCCACATGATCTCCGGGCACCACATGGGTCACGCCCACACCCACGGCCTCCACCACCCCCGCACCCTCATGCCCCAGAACCACAGGAACGGGAAAAGGTATGGTCCCGTCCACCACAGACAGATCGCTGTGGCACAACCCGGCCGCCGAAATGGCGACCAGCACTTCCCCCGCCCCCGGCTCCCGCACCTCCAGATCGTCCACGACCTGGATCTGCTTGCCGTCGAAGACCACACCGCGCATCAGACGACCCCCTTGGGTTCCCTGGGCAGACCGAGCACCCGCTCGGCGATGATCGTGCGCTGAACCTGGTCCGAGCCGCCGTAGATCGTGTCGGCCCGCGAGAAGAGGAACAGGTGCTGGAGCATGTCGAGTTCGTACGAGACGCTCGGCGACCAGTCCACCGGCCCCACCGCCGCAGCGGCCCCCCGCACCGACATCGCCAGCTCCCCGAGCCGCTGATGCCACCCGCCCCACAACAGCTTGGCCACACTGGGCGCCCCGGCGTCCCCGGCCCGCCCCAGCGTCCGCAGGGCGTTCCACCGCATGGTCCGCAACTCGGCCCACTGCCGCACGATTCGATCGCGTACGACGGGATCGAGCACCGCACCCGAAGCGACGGCGGCCTCGACAACCCGCCCCAACTCCCGTGCGAACCCCACCTGTTGGGCAAGGGTGGACACCCCCCGCTCAAACCCGAGCAGGCTCATGGCCACACTCCAACCGCCCCCCTCACCCCCCACAAGATGCTCGCCCCGCGCCAACGCCCCGTCGAAGAACACCTCGTTGAACTCACTGGTCCCGGTCAACTGCCGGATGGGCCGCACCTCGACCCGCCCCGGCTGATCCATCGGCACCAGCAGAAAACTCAACCCGTGGTGCCGCCGCGACCCCGCCTCGGTCCGCGCCAGCACAAAACACCAGTCGGCCTCGTGCGCGAGCGAGGTCCAGATCTTCTGCCCGGTGATCCGATATCCGTCCGCCTCCCGTACGGCGACGGTCCGCACCCCGGCCAGATCGGACCCGGCCCCCGGCTCGCTGTACCCCTGACACCACAACTCGTCCCCGGCGGCGATGGCAGGCAGAAAACGGGACTTCTGCGTGTCGGTGCCGTGCGCGATGAGAGTGGGCGCGAGCAAGTTCTCCCCGATGTGCCCGGACCGCGGAGGAGCGGAAGACCGGGCATATTCCTCAGCCCAGGCGACCTGCTGAGTGAGAGTCCCGGTGCGATTTCCATAGCCACCCTCGGGCCAACCCAGCCCGATCCAGCCGCTCTTGCCGAGAGTGCGTTCCCACACACGACGATCCTGTCCGTTTTCGGCATGCGCAGACAGCCAAGCCCGAGCTTCGACCCGGAACTCTTCATCCTCATCAGCGAATCCAAAATCCACAGGGGTCTCCTCAAAACACCGCTCAGACCAGCTCCGTCAGGGGCGCGGGGAACTGCGCGACCAGCCACAACGCACCCGCACCCGCCACACAACGCACCGCCCCACCCCCTTAGGCGTTGGGCCGATTCCCATCCCGCGCAGCCCTCTCCATCTCCTGCAACCGAGAAAGCATCGGCATCGGATCCACCCCCACAGACCCCGGCAAAAACTCCGCGATCTTTTCAGCCGTCCACCCGCCGGAGGCGTACCCCGCCCGCAATTCCCGAGGCTGCGCCCACACCGCGATCTTCGGCCCGGCAACGGTATAGACCTGCCCGGTGATCCCGACCTCCCGAGCCGAATCCGACAGCAGATAAACGACCATCGCCGCCACATCCTCCGGCGACCCGATCTCCGCCAACTCCATGGGAACGTTCGCCGACATCCGCGTACGAGCAACAGGCGCCACCGCGTTGGCGGTCACCCCGTACTTGTTCAGGCCCAGCGCAGCGCTCCGTACCAGCGAGATGATCCCGCCCTTCGCCGCGCTGTAATTGGCCTGCGAAACCGACCCTTGATGATTCCCACTGGTGAACCCGATCAACGTCCCACCCCGCTGCTTCCGCATGACGGCCGATGCAGCCCGAAAAACGGTGAACGTCCCCTTCAAATGCGTGGCGAGAACGGGATCCCACTCCTCCTCGGACATGTTGAAGAGCATCCGCTCCCGCAGAATCCCGGCAACGCACACCACACCGTCGAGCCGCCCGTACGAGGACAACGCGACGTCGACGACCCGCTGCCCACCCGCCATCGTGGAAATGTCATCGGCGACGGCGACGGCCTCGCCCCCCGCCGCCTCGATCTCCTTGACGACACCCTCGGCGATCTCGCTCGTCGGTGACGCGCCGTCCATGGAGACGCCGTAGTCGTTGACGACGACCCGCGCGCCCTCGGCCGCCGCCGCGAGCGCGACCGCCCGGCCGATGCCCCGGCCCGCGCCCGTGACGGCGACGACCTTGCCTGCCAAGAAGTTCCCCATGTCCGGCCCCTCCCGCAGTTTCTGACGGTCCGTTAGATTCGACTCAGATTCTACGACCCGTCAGATGCCTGAGGACAAGCCCCGGGGAGGCTCCGATGTCACTGCCGCCGTCACCACCGCCACCGCCGTCACTCGGTCCGGAGTTCCACGACATCGCCAAGCGCGTGAACAACTGGGGGCGTTGGGGGCCGGACGACGAGATCGGCACGCTGAACCTGATCACCGACGAGGTGGTCCGCGAGGCAGCCGCCGAGATCCGGACCGGCCGCCGTATCCCGCTCGCCCTCCCCCTCCAGGCAGACGGCGTCCAGACGGGGATGATCCCCGGCCGGGTCAACCCGCTGCACGCGATGGTTCAGATCAACCAGGAGCTCTTCGGTCCGGGCACGGTCGCGTGCAGCGACGACGCGGTGACCATGGGACTGCAGGCGGGCACGCACTGGGACGCGCTGACCCATGTCTCGCACTCGGGGAGGCTCTACAACGGCCGCCCGGCCGGCACCGTGACGCCGCACGGGGGCGCCGAGTTCAGCGGTATCGACAAGGCACGGCACATCGTCTCGCGCGGGGTGCTGCTGGACGTGGCGCGCGCGCGTGGCGTCGACCGGCTCGAAGGCGGTCACGCGGTGACCCCGGAGGACCTGGAGGCCGCCGAGCAACTCACCGGCACCCGGGTCCGATCGGGAGACATCGTGCTCGTACGGACCGGGCAGGTGCAGGTGTATCTGGCCGGCGACAAGCACGGGTACGGCTATCCGTCGCCGGGTCTGTCGGTCCGTACGCCGGAGTGGTTCCACGCGCGTGATGTCGCGGCGGTCGCCAACGACACCCTCACCTTCGAGATATTTCCGCCGGAGATCGAGGACTTGTGGCTGCCGGTGCACGCCCTCGACCTGGTCGAGATGGGGATGCTGCAGGGGCAGAACTGGAATCTCGAAGAGTTGTCCACAGCTTGTGGACAAGAGAACCGTTACGCGTTCTTCCTGTCGGCGATGCCCGAACCTTTCGTGGGCGCCACGGGAACCCCGGTGGCCCCGATCGTCATCCTCTAAGGCTCGGGGCCTGCCCGGTTTTGACGAGGGCCGGACTTACGGTCGGATGGCGGCGCGCTGCTGCCCGCCCCGAGCACGGCACCGCGCTGCCGCCATCCGACTCCGGCGTACCCGTCCCGGCCCCCCGCCCCGAGGGAACCCACGCCGAACACGACCCACACTCGCCGAGGGCTCCCGTCACCGAAGCCCTCGTCGTCCCCTCGCGGCGAATCGCTGCCCACAAGCGTGACCAAACGGTCACTTCACGTCAACGCCCATCCGGGGATTTGTTCCTTAAGCACCACTTTGCCGCAGGGCGCGCGCGGAAGCACGGCCCGGCGCATCTCCGCCGGGCACTTGCAGACAGCACCTACACGGCTTCGTACGCGAAGCCCTCGAACCCCCCGTACGCCGTGACACCGCCCCCGAACGCGGCTGCGGCGTCCCGGGGTTGGCTGCCCCGGTCCAGCTCGCACCAGATGCGCTTGCCGGTGCCCTCGGCGCTCCAGCCCCAGCGGTCGGCGAGGCCGTCCACCAGCGCCAGTCCGCGACCGCCGGTCTCGTCACCGTCCGCGCAACGCGGCACGGGAGCCGTACAGCTGGTGTCGGCGACCTCAAGGCGGACCGTGGCCGACTCGTCCGCCTCGTCCGGCAGGGAGAGCCGCAGCACGGCCGGACAACCGGTGTGCACCACCGCGTTGGTGACGAGTTCGGAGACGAGCAGGATCAGCGTCTCCGCAAGCGGTTCGTCTGCTTCTATCCCGGACCCGGCGAGCCGGGAGCGCGCCCATCTCCTGGCCCGCCCCACCTCTGCGGGGTCGGGCCGGATCTCCAGCTGCACTTGAAGCACCTGCACCGCTCACACCATCCGAACCGGCGGACACATAGCCTCGCGCCTCACGAGGGCCACGATCGTAGCCATTTTCTGCATGGCCAGAACAACGACCAGAGCCAGGGTCACGGAACGTGAATCCCTTGCGAGACAGCATGATTGACGTTCCGTCACCCCAACAAGCGCTTCGGGCATATTCCAGCGCGAAGGAGTACGCGTGCGGGATACTGTGCGACGCTCGCTGCGGGGAGTCGAACAGGCAGGGGTGAAAGCCCGTTCTGCCATACGAACTGCGGAGCGCACCGCCCGATCCGGAGCCGCCTCACAGGCAACACCGGCATGGCTCGTACCTTGAACCACTCGCATCCCACACAAGGTACCGGAGCCCCGAGACGACTCCGGGCCGTGACGAGTCACGCGTAGGACACAACCCGATATCAACGCTGCGTGATTCCGGTATGCCACGATCCGCGACACCGTTGTCGGAGCCGTCCCGGTCGCCGCAGGCAGGCGCCCCACTACACCGCTCCGCCCACCAGATCGGCCGCCAGCAACTCCTCACTCTCCGTGCCTCCACCGCCACGCCGAGCCCGCACCCACGCCCGTTTCAGATGCAGATGAACCTCGGACTCCCAGGTGAAGCCCATTCCGCCGTGCACCTGCAGACAGTCCCGGGCGCCACGCCCCGCGGCCTCGTCGGCCAGCAGCCGGGCCGCCGCGATGTCCACCGGGTCGCCGGTCACGGCCGCCGCGTACACCGCGGCCCGCGCCACCTCGACCCGTACCAGCGACTGCGCGCACAGCTGCTTCACCGCCTGGAAGGCCCCGATCGGCTGCCCGAACTGCTCACGGGTCCGGGCGTGTTGCACCGCGAGCCCACACACCCGCGAGGCCGTACCGAGCTGCTCGGCAGCGGTGAGAAGAACGGCAACGGGATCGGTACGCGCCGGCGCCGGCACCCGATGCAACGGCGTCAACGGATCCACCGACCGCAGCGCTACGGCCCCCTCGGCCCCCGGCAACACGACATCGGCCTCGTCCAGCCACTCCACGAGCCGACCATCGGCAGCGGCGACCACGGTCTCCCCGGTAGCGGCCCCTGGAACCACCCCGGCAGCAAGATGCGTAGCCACCAACGGCCCAGGCACCAAGGCCGACCCGACCTCTTCGAACACCAACACGGCCTCGGGCAGCCCGAGTCCGGCACCTCCATCGGCTTCGGGCAGTCGCAGCGAGAACAGCCCAAGGTCACCGAGGGCCCGCCACAAATCCCGATCGAGCCGGCACTTGGAATCGCCGGTCCCTGCAATACCGCCAAGGGGCGCGGGGAACTGCGCGACCAGCCCCCACGCGCCCGCAGCCGACGAACGACCGACCACATCCCGCACTGCAGCCCGCAACGCCCTTTGATCATCGGTGAGTTGAAACCGCACGTCAGCGTCCCTTCGGCAACCCGAGAATCCGCTCGGCCACGATGTTCTGCTGAATCTGCGAGGTACCCGCAGCGATCGTGTACGACAGCGACGACAGCCGATCGAGCACCCAAGGCCGCTCCAGATCCAGCGACTCCACCCCCAGAACCTCCGCCGCCGCGTCATACAGCTCCTGACGGGCGTGCGAGTAGCGGAGTTTGAAGACCGAGCCACCCACACCCGGGACGCCGCCGGAGGCCTCCGCCTCACTCACATTCCACTGCGTCAGCCGCCACAACGCCCGGAACTCGGCGTTCAACCGCCCCAGTCGGCGCCTGAGCACGGGATCGTCCCACCGCCCGTTCCGCCGCGCCTCGACGGCGAGTTCACCCAACACCCGCCGACAGGCGACGACCTCACCCACAAAGGCCGTACCGCGCTCGAAGGACAGCGTCACCATCGTCACGCGCCACCCGTCGTTCTCGTCCCCCACCCGGTTGCCGACAGGCACCCGCACCTCGTCGAGGAACACCTCGGCGAACTCGGCGGACCCGGCGAGCGTCCGCAGTGGCCGTACCGTGATGCCGGGCGCGTCCATCGGCATGGCGAGCCAGCTGATCCCGCGATGCTTCGGTGCCGTGGGGTCCGTGCGGACCAACAGCTCGCACCAGTCGGCGACTTCGGCATGCGAGGTCCAGATCTTGGAACCGGTGACCACGTAGTCGTCGCCGTCCCGCCACGCGCGCGTGCGCAGCGACGCGAGGTCGGAACCGGCCTCGGGTTCGCTGAACCCCTGGCACCACACCTCGTCGCCGCGCAGCACGGGCGGCAGCCACCGCTCCCGCTGCTCGGCACTCCCCTCCGCGGCTATCGTCGGCCCCGCGTGCAGCAGCCCGACGAAATTGGCCCCCACGTAGGGCGCACCCGCCCTCTCCGTCTCCTCCAGGAAGATCAAGCGGGTGGTCGGAGACGCGTCCCAGTGCACATCGGCGTACCCGGCGTCGTACAGCATCCGCTGCCAGCCGAGGTCGTAGACGCGCCTGCCCGGCCAGTCGTCCGGGGACGGTTTCGCGGGGAGGGTGGGAAGCACCTTGGCAAGCCACTCCCGCAGGCGGGCCCGGTACTCGTCCTCCTCAGCCGTGTACGAGAGGTCCATTACCGGTCGAGGTCCAGGCCCAGCATGCGGATCGCGTTGCCCCGCATGAGCTTGTAGACCGTCTCGTCGTCGAGGCCCTTGACGTGGTCGAGGGCGACCTCCTTGGTGTGCGGGAAGGTCGAGTCGACGTGCGGGTAGTCGGTCTCGAAGGTGGCGTTGTCGCGCCCCACCACGTCCAGCGAAGCGACCCCGTGCTTGTCGCGGAAGAAGCAGCAGAACATCTGGCGGTAGTAGTACGTGGAGGGCGGGTCCGGGATGAGGTCGCGGACTCCGCCCCACGCGCGGTGTTCCTCCCAGACGTCGTCGGCGCGTTCCAGGGCGTACGGGATCCAGCCCATCTGGCCCTCGGAGTACGCGAGTTTGAGGGTCGGGAACTTCACCAGGACCCCGCTGAAGAGGAAGTCCATCATCGAGGCCATCGCGTTGTTGAAGGAGAGCGAGGCCTGTACGGCGGGGGGTGCGTCCGGGGAGGCGGCGGGCATCTGGGAGCTGCTGCCGATGTGCATGTTGACGACCGTGCCGGTCTCCTGGCAGACGGCGAAGAAGGGGTCCCAGTAGCCGGAGTGGATGGACGGCAGTCCTAGGTAGGTGGGGATCTCGGAGAAGGTCACCGCGCGGACGCCGCGGGCGGCGTTGCGCCGGATCTCCTCGACCGCCAACTCGACGTCCCACAAAGGGATCAGGCAGAGCGGGATGAGCCGGCCGCCGCTGTCGCCGCACCACTCCTCGACCATCCAGTCGTTGTAGGCGCGGACGCAGGCGAGCGCGACCTCCTTGTCGTGCGCCTCGGCGAAGGTCTGGCCGCAGAAACGCGGGAAGGTCGGGAAGCAGAGCGAGCCCTCGACATGGTTGAGGTCCATGTCCGCGAGCCGTGCCTTGGGGTCCCAGCAGCCGCGGCGCATCTGTTCGCGGGTGATGCCCTCCAGGGTCATCTCGTCGCGGTCGAAGCCGACGGCGGCGATGTTGCGCTTGTACGGGAACTTGAGGTCCTCGTAGATCCACCAGTCGGTGGGCGGGCCGTCCGGGTCCATCGTGATCTGGTATTTGCCTGCCACGTAGGCGAGTTCACCGATTCCGGCGGTGAGCGGCTGGGGGCCGCGCTCGCGGTATTTCGCCGGCAGCCAGGTCTCGAAGAGGTGCGCGGGTTCGATCACGTGGTCGTCGACGCTGATGATGCGGGGCAGTTCGGTGGTCATGGGTTCCCCTCCGCCGGACGGTACTTATCTGATGACCCGTCAGATAGCATGTCACCTGACGAGTCGTCAGCCAAGGAGGGGGCACCATGAACGAGACGCCGCACTCCCTGAGTTCCGCCCCCACGCTGTGGGAACTGGTCGTCCGCCGCGCCCACCTGACCCCCGACCGGCCGGTCTTCCTCCAGGACGACCGGGCCCTGAGCTTCGGCGAGTTGCGGGACCGGTCGGAGCGGGTGGCGGCGGGCCTGTACGGCATGGGCGTACGGCCCGGCACGGTCGTCGCCTGGCAGCTGCCCACCCGGATCGAGACCGCCCTGCTCTCCTTCGCGCTGGCCCGCCTGGGCGCCGTGCAGACGCCGGTGATCCCCTTCTACCGGGACCGCGAAGTCGGCTTCGCGCTGCGGGAGTCGAAGGCGGAGTACTTCGCGGTGCCGGGCACCTGGCGCGGCTTCGACCACACGGAGATGGCACGGCGGCTCGGCGCGCGGGGGATCTTCGAGGCGTACGACGACGCCCAACTCCCGGACGGGGACCCGTCCTTGCTCCCCGCGCCGCCCGCCGACGGCACCTCGGTCCGCTGGATCTACTGGACCTCCGGCACCACCTCCGACCCCAAGGGCGTGCTGCACACGGACCGTTCGCTGATCGCGGGCGGCTCCTGCCTCGCGCACGCGCTACGGCTGACGGCGGACGACGTGGGCTCGATGGCCTTCCCGTACGCGCACATCGCGGGGCCCGACTACACGGTGATGCTGCTGCTGTACGGCTTCCCTGCCGTGATGTTCGAGCAGTTCGCGCTGCCGGACGCGCTGGAGGGCTACCGCAAGCACGGGGTGACGGTGGCCGGCGGGTCAACCGCCTTCTATTCCATGTTCCTTGCCGAACAGCGCAAGCAGCCCGGCACTCCCGTGATCCCCTCGCTGCGGCTGCTCGCGGGCGGCGGGGCACCGAAGCCGCCGGAGGTCTACCACTCCGTCGTACGGGAGATGGGGGTTCAACTCACCCACGGATACGGCATGACCGAGGTGCCGATGATCACCATGGGCGACCCGGAGGACACGACCGAGAACCTCGCCACGACCGAGGGACGGCCGCCCGAGGGGATGGAGATACGGATCGCGGAGGGCGGGGAGGTGCGGTTGCGCGGGGAGGCCGTGTGCCAGGGGTACTTGGACCCGGCGCAGACGGCGGAGGCCTTCGACGCGGACGGGTTCCTGCGCACCGGGGACCTGGGGGTCGTGACCGACAGCGGGCATCTCATCCTCACCGGGCGGCTCAAGGACGTGATCATCCGCAAGGGCGAGAACATCTCCGCGAAGGAGATCGAGGATCTGCTCGCCGCGCATCCGGACGTCGGTGACGTGGCCGTCGTAGGGCTGCCGGACGCGGAGCGCGGGGAGCGGGTGTGCGCGGTGGTCGAACAGCCGCCGGGGGCCGGGGAGTTGACCTTGACGGCTGTGACGGACTATCTGCGCGCGGAAGGGCTGTCCGTGCACAAGCTGCCGGAGCAGCTGGAGATCGTGGACGCCCTTCCGCGCAACGAGACGCTGCGCAAGGTGCTCAAGTACAAGCTGCGGGAGCGCTATTCGGGTTCCGGGGCTATTCCGGGACGGTGAAGTAGCGGGCGAAGGAGGAGATGATCTCCGCCTCGCCCACCTTGCCGTCGCTGTCCGTGTCGAGGGCGTCGGCGGCCATGGCGGCGATGTCGTCGGGCACGCCGAGGGCCTTGAGGACGCGCACGGTGTCCTCGATGGTGGCCGAGCCGTCGCCGTCCGGGTCGGCGACGTCGAGGGCCGCGTGCAGGAAGGGGCGGCCGATCTCGGCGAAGCGCTCCGGGTTGTCGCGCAGCCGCTTGACCGCGCCGTTGACGAACTCCTCGCGGCTGACCCGCTGGTCGCCGTCCCGGTCGGCGATTCCCGCCATGCCCTGCCAGAACGCCTCCGCGCCGATGTACAGGGCCTGTCCCTTGTCGGAGCGGGCCGCCGTGCCGAACTCCGCGAGCAGCGCCTTGGCCGCCGAGCTGAAGTCCTCCCGGTCGATGAAGCCGTTGCCGTCCTGGTCGAAGGTGGCGAACCGGGCGGCGATCCGTCGCTCGTACTCGGTGCTGACCATGTCTTTCGGGCCGCCTTACTCATGTGGGGGTGCACTTGGCAGGGAGCGTACGACGCCGGGGCGGGTCCGGGAGCAGGAAAACGTCGCTTGTACCAAGACCGGGGAAATTCCGAAACAACGGCGTCACCCCGGAAACCGACGCGTCACGCCGAGAGGGGGTCCGCCTCGTCCTCGGGCTCGTCCTCTGTGGCCGTCATCACATCTGGGTAGACGTCGAAGAGACGGCGCACCCCGAGGGCGCCGAGCACCCGGTTGACGTGCGAGCCGTCGACGGCTCCCTGCGCGGGCAGGATCAGCCGCAGATGCCCCTGGCAGGAGCGGATGAGGCGGCGGGCGGCGATCAGGACGCCGACCCCGCTGGAGTCGCAGAACAGCACCTCGGAGAGGTCCACGACCAGGCTGTGGTGACCGTCCGCCACCACGTCGTGCACCCGCTGACGCAGCACCGGCGAGGTCACCAGGTCCAATTCGCCGGACACGAGGAGCACGGACCAGCCGCCGCGCTCGCCGTCGTTCACTTTGAAGGCCACCATCGCGCCTCTCGCTAGCCGGAACTCCCGGAAACCGTCCGGAAACGGAAGCCCTACCTACGCTTCCTTGCAGCGCGGCTGCCCAGCGGCCGTTCCCTGAAACACGAGGACAGAAACGGAAACCGGTCCGAAGAGGCTTGTTTTAGTCGCCTTCGATCCTGTTCGATCAGTTGTGGACCGGGTAGGCACATGTCCGCTACCACCCGCGCCCCCTCGGGGGCGTGCAATTGCACGAAGGGGCGTGCGCTGTCCGAGGTGCCGACTACATTCGAAGAGACGGTGGGCGCACGCTTGACTTGGGCACGGACACGGTGAGGGGGCCGCATGGCGACAAAGGACGCACCGCCCCGTTGGGACCGCAAGATGCAGCAGCGGCTGGCCCGCGGCGAGGCGGCGGCCCTCGGTGAGCTGTACGACCGCTTCGCCTCCCTCGTGCACGCCCTCGCCCACCGCGTCCTCGGCGACGAGCGCGCCGCCGACGGCATCACCCGCGAGGTCTTCGCCCATGTGTGGGAACACCCCGACGACTACGACCCCAAGCAGGGCCCGCTGCGCTCCTGGGTGGCCGCGCTGACCGCCCGCCTCGCCGTGCAGCGGCTGCGCGCCACCGAGACCGCCGCCCTCGCCCAGGACGGCCAGGGCTCCACCGAGGAACTGGAGCGCAAGGTGCGCCGCGCCTCCGTCGCCGCCCGCGCCGACTACATCGTCACGTCCATGCCCGCCCCGCTGCGGGCCGCCCTGGAGCTGGCCTACTTCCAGCGCCGTGACTACCGCCAGACCGCCGTCGACCTCGGCGTCACCGAGGACGAGGCCCGCCGCCGGCTGCGCCTGGGCCTCCAACTCCTGTCCACCGCCCACGACACCGGCGCACCGCCGGAACCAGCGGGACCAGGGGGTGCGGTGTGAGCGACGCGAACGACGAGCACGACGAGCACGAGGCGTACGACGGGAGTCCGTCCGGGGAGGGCGGGAGTTCCTTCGGAAAGGGCGAGGGCGAGAGCGACGGCAGAGGTTCCGTGCCGCCTCGTATCCCCATGCCCCGGGCCTCCGTGGAGGACGGTGGGCGCCCGTTGCCCGAGCTCGACGAGTCGGCGTCCCGGCCCGCGCCGCTGGTGCTGGAGCACCCGGTGCTGAAGGCGCTGCTCGGCGCCTGGGCGCTGGCCGCGTGCTCGGCGGCGGAGACGACGGCCGTGGAGGAGCACCTCGGCGAGTGCGGCTCCTGCGCGGACGAGGCGCTGCGGCTGCGCGGAGCGGTCGGCCTCCTGCACCCCGTCGAACCCCTCGACCTCGACCCCGGGCTGCGCACCCGCGTCCTCACCGGCTCCTTCGACCGCCGGCCGCCGCGCATCCCGGTACCCGAGTGGGCGACGCCGTACGACGCCGAGACCGCGCGGTTGGACGCCCTGCTGCAGGACATAGGCGACGCCGAGTGGCACGCGCCCGTGCGGCTGCGGTAGTTCGACGGACAGGCCCCGACGAGCCGCCGTACGACCGTCGCCGGGGTCATCGCGCATCTGCTGACCGTCGACGGCCTGGTCGCGACGGCGCTGGGCCTGGACGACCCGCTGACCGGGGAGACGGCCGGCAAGGCCACGAATCCCGCCGCGCGCACCGAGGCCTACTGGCGGGCGTCGTACTTCCCGCCCACCCGCTCCATCCGCGCACCCTGGCGCGAGCAGAGCCACGACATCGTCCGCACGGTGTCGTTCACCGGCACCACCGCCGGCAAACGGGCCGTGTCCTACGGCGACTTCGAGCTGCCGCTGCACGACGCGATGCTCGACCGGGCCTTCGAGTGCTGGGTGCACGCGGAGGACATCGCGGAGGCGGTGGACTATCCCTACGAGCCGCCGTCGCCGCGCAGCCTGAACCGGATGATCGACCTCGCGGCGCGGATGCTGCCCGCGGTGCTGGCCGAGCGGCGGCGCCACGGGTTGGCTGCGCCGGCTGAGGGGCGGCACCTGGTCCCGGCCGGGGATCCCGGGCGCAGCCTGCGGCTGGAGATCGAGGGGCATGGCGGGGGTGAGTGGTTGATTCCGCTCGACTCACCCGGGGCGGTGGGGTCGGCTGAGCGGGAGGTGGCTCATATCGCCCTGGACGGGGTGGAGTTCTGTCACTTGGCCGCCGGGCATGTGTCGCCGGAGGAAGCGGCTGCGGGGCAGCTCGGTGATCGGGAGGCGATCAGGGATGTGTTGTTCGCGACAGCGTCGATGAGCCGGATGTAGGGGGCGGCTGCGGGTGCGTTGTGGTTGCTCGCCGCCCCTTGGAAACGCAGGCTCACTTTCAGAGGCGCGGGGCTGTGTCGATTTGCGGCTCCGTCGCGTGGGCGCGAACGGCCCCACCGGCCCGCAGCCGCCGCCCTCGAACCCGCGCCCCCGAGCTCCTAGGCGAACACAACCGTCCGGTGCCCGTTGAGCAGAATCCGGCGCTCCGCGTGCCACTTCACGGCCCGCGCCAGCGCCTGGCACTCCACGTCCCGGCCGATCGCCACCAGTTGGTCCGGGGTGACGTCATGTCCCACCCTCTCGACCTCCTGCTCGATGATCGGGCCCTCGTCGAGGTCGGCGGTCACATAGTGGGCCGTCGCGCCGATCAGCTTGACGCCCCGCGCGTGCGCCTGGTGATACGGCTTCGCGCCCTTGAAGCTCGGCAGGAACGAGTGGTGGATGTTGATGATCCGGCCGCTGAGCGCCTTGCAGAGGTCGTCGGAGAGGACCTGCATGTAGCGGGCCAGGACGACGAGTTCGACGTTCTCCTCGCGGACCAGGTCCAGGATCCGCGCCTCGGCCTCGGCCTTGTTGTCCTTCGTCACGGGGATGTGGTGGAAGGGGATGTGGTACGACTCCACCAGCTCGGCGAAGTCGGTGTGGTTGGACACCACGGCCGCGATCTCCACGGGGAGTGCCCCGATACGGGCGCGGAACAGCAGGTCGTTCAGGCAGTGGCCGAACTTGCTGACCATGAGGACGATGCGCATCTTCTCGTCGGCCCGGTTGAGCTGCCAGTCCATGTGGAAGGAGTCACCGATCGCCGCGAAGCTCGCGCGCAGCTTGTCCACGGTCACTGGGGGCACCTCCCGCGCTTTCGGCAGCGGGGGAGGCTCCGCCGAGAAATGGACGCGCATGAAGAACAGTCCCGTGTCGTGGTCGCCGAACTGCTGGCTGTCCTCGATGTTGCAGCCGGTCATGAAGAGGTAGCTCGACACGGCGTGCACGATGCCCTGCTTGTCGGGGCAGGACAGGGTCAGGACGTACTGGTCGGCGGGCGCCGCGGCTCGGGTGGACTGCGCGTTCATGCAGGACAGGGTCCCATATCCCCCTGGGAGGGGGGACCGGCGTCCGCCACCCGGACCGGCGGCGGACGGGCGGCCGTGACCGAGCCGCCGTGACCGAACCGCCCTACGCCGACCGCGTCATGATCTGCAGCACCTCAAGCGTGCGCGGCGGCGCGTCAGGGTCCTCGCCGTCGCTCGACGCCATCCGTACGTGCGCGTCACGTGCCGCCCGCACCGCCTCCGGCCACGCCTGGTGGTCGACGTACGCGGAGACCGGGGCGTCGGGACCGACCTGGTGCATGATCCGCAGCACGCGCAGGACGGCGGAGTCGACGAGGGCCGCCTCCTGGGAGTCGCGGAAGATCGTGCCGACGTATTTCTCGGCGGACCAGTTGTCCAGCCAGGTGTCCTCGACGAGGCGGTAGACGGCGTCGGTGACGTCCCCGTACCCGTCGACACCGGCCAGCCAGACGTTCTGCTGGAACACCGGATCGGAGAGCATGTGCAGCGCGGAACGCACGTTGCTGCGCCAGCGCCACCACGGCATGTCGTTCAGTGGCATGCCGCCCATGGTGAAGGAGCGACGGGGGCGACGGGAAGAGTTCTCCGGAGCTTGCACGGTCATCGATCGTACGTTCCTTGTCACACACACAGGAACGCCCCCCGTAATTCACCTCCAGGTCACCACTCGTTGACCGGGAGTCACTCCCGGGTTAGCGGTATGGCGGAAGCGTGTGTGTACATGACCGGCAGGCGGCGCAACCGCAGCACCTTCCTCCCCACGATCACCCGGCCCGTCAGCGCCACCGCCAGGTCGGCGGCGGCGCTGCTGGCGTTCGCGTCGCTCGCGGCCGGCTGCGGGGTCATACCCGGCACCTCGGGCTCCGCGGACGCCCCGATCACCGTCATGACCTGGGCGCCCTGGGACACCAACGCGACCAACAAACCCGGCATGCCCGCGATGGCGACGGCGTACGCGAAGTGGATCAACAAGCACGGCGGTCTCAACGGCCGCAAACTCAAGGTCCTGACCTGCAACGACCACAACGCCAGCGTCTCCGCGGCGAAGTGCGCCCGGCAGGCCGTCAAGGAGAACGTCGTCGCGGTCGTCGGCTCCTACAGCGAGTTCAGCGACTCGTTCTTCGCCCCGCTGGAGGGCGCCGGCATCCCGTACATCGGCGGCTACGGCGTGACGAGCGAGGAGTTCACCCGCGCGCTGTCCTACCCCGTCAACGGCGGCCAGCCCGCGCTGCTGGCCGGTCTCGGCAAGCAACTCGCCCCCGGCTGCGGCACGGTGACCCTGGTCCGGCCCGACTCCATCGCCGGCGACGACCTGCCCCCGCTGCTGAACGCGGGGCTCTCGGCGGGCGGGCACGCACCGGCCGTCGACCAGCTCGCGGCCGACAACGCCACCGAGTACTCCGGCCAGTCGACGCGCGCGCTGGAGAGCACGACCCGTGGCACGTCGTCGAAGGAGGGGTGCGTGGTGCCCTCGCTCGGGGACCGCACCGACACCTTCATGGACTCCTTCCGGCGCGAGCGCGAGGACTATCCCGCCGTGCACACCGCGACCGTGCTCGGCAGCGTCGACCAGACCGAGATCAACTCGACGGGCGGGCAGTCCGGTCCGTACGAGGGGTCGTACATCACCGGCTGGTACCCGGTCGCGGGCGACCCGCGCTGGGACCCGATGAAGAAGGCCGTCAACGAGGTGGCCTTCGGCGACAACCGCATCGACCCGGCGGACGCGGGTGTGGAGACGACCTGGATCGCCTACACCGCGTTCAAGACCGTCGTGAACTCGCTCGGCAACGGCGAGGTGAGCGCCGACACCGTGCGGCGCGCCCTCGACGACGGCGTCAAGGTCACCACGGGCGGGCTCACGCCGACGCTCCAGTGGAGCTCCACCGACGACGACGATCTCGCCTCGGTGGGCCTGTCCCGCCTGGTCAACGCCTCGGTGACCCTTCAGGTCGTACGGAAGGGCATTCTGGTGTCGGCGAAAAAGGGGTTCTTCGACATGACGGCGACACTGGAGAGCGCGAACCTCGACTGAGGTCCGCGCCCGTCGTCAGTTCCTGTTTCTCAGAGCTGGGTCGGCTGGCGCTGGGTCAGACCGTAGGTCTTCGCGATCGTGTTCCAGAGCGCGGCGGCCTTGGTCTTCTGGTTGCTGGCGACACCGCTCGCCGCGTTGCCTGCCGCGGTCTGGCCGGTGGTGCGGGCCTGGCCCTTCTTGCAGCCGTGCTTGCCGGCGGCCTGGTCGGCCCAGGCCGCGTAGTGGTTGTCGGCCGACGCGGACGCCTTCCACGCGTTGGTGAGGGCGGTCGTCAGGGCCGCGTTGTCCGGCAGCTTGTCCACCGTCAACTGCGAGAGTTTCGTGACCAGTTCGGCGCGCTGCTTGGCCGCGTCCCGCAGGTCGGAGGCGGAGTCGCCGAGGTTGTCGCAGGCCTTCACATTGCCCACGGCACGGATCACCGAGGCGCGGCTGCTGCCGCTGTCGGCCAGCAACTCGTCGAGCGCGACGGCCTGTTCCTTGGCCGCGTCGCCGCCCGCCGACGAGGAACCCCCGGTCGGGGCCGACGTCGCGGCGACGGTCTTGTTGTCGTCGCTCTTGCTCCCGCCACCGCTGAGCAGCGCCCCGGCACCGACCCCGAGGATCGCGATGACGATCCCGACACCGGCGATCAACGGCACCCGCGAACGACGCCCGCCCCGGCCGCCGTCGTCGTCCTGCCCGGGCGGGGCGTAGGACGGTTCGGCGTAGGGAGGCTGGGCGTAGGGGGGCTGGGCGTACGACGGCTGCGCGTAGCCCTGTTGTCCGTGGCCCTGTTGCCCGTAGCCAGGCTTCTCGGCCTGTGGCGGCGGCTGTTGGAAGCGCGGCAGCTGCTGCGTGGACCCGGCCGGTGCCTCGCCGCGGCCGGCGTCGCTGCGGAACAGGTTGTCGAACTCGGCGGGCGGCTGCCGGTCGTCCGCCCCGCCCGGCCGCGACCCGTACCCGGGGGCGCCGCCCTGCGCGGGCACCGGCGGGAGGAACTGCGTGGGCTGGGCGTCGGGATGCGCGGCCGGCGGCATCGGCCCGGCACCGCCGGACATCTCGGGCGGCAGCGCCCCGGGCAGCACGGGCGGGAGGAACTGCGTCGCCCCCTCGTCCATCGGCGCGGCCGGGACCGGCGGCAGGAACTGGGTGGCGCCCTCGTCGCCGGGCAGGTTGACCACCGGCGGGATGTACTGCGTCGCGCCCTCGTCGGCGGGCGGCAGCGGGGCGCTGGGGAACGCGGACGAGGAAGCGGACGTGGAGGCGCCGGGAGGCAGGGGTGCGCCGCCCGAACCGGAGGCTCCGTATCCGTAGCCGTAGTCCTGTGCGCCCGCTCCATAGCCCGGTGCGCCCGCCCCGTACCCGGCGGACTGCTCCGGGGCGTATCCCGGTGCCGGCGAGTACTCCTGGGCGTACGACTGCTGCTGGACGCCGTAGGCCGCGTGCTGGGCGCTCTCCTGGGGCAGCGCCCCCGGCTGGCTCGGGATGCCGTCCTGGGCGCCCCACGGGGAGGGCTGCTCGGGGGCGGCGCCCCACTGCTGCGACTGCTGTTGTGCGTCCCCCCAGCCCTGGCCCGGCGGCGGGGCCGGGGTCCGCTGCTCGTGGTGCTGGGGGTCCTGCTGCTGGTCCGGGCCCCATGACCCGCCCCAGGCCTGGCCGCCCGGGGGTGTGCTCGGCGGCTGCCCGACCGACTGCTGGTTACCGCGTCCGCCCGTCATACCCGGCAGGAGGGGTTCACCTCCGTCGGAGGGCAGCACGATGCCTTCGCGCGCGGGCCGCGCCGAGGGCTCCTCGCCCTGTCCACTCTGCGTCACCGGGACTCCTACGAATGGGGGACCTACGGGATCGTCGGTTCACGCTACCGGGTACCCCGAGCCCGGTGCCACGCAGCACTGGACTGGACCTCTCCACTTGTGACCCCGGTAACAACTCCGGCCCCTCATCCGCGCCAAATCCCGTTCTACGCCCTCCTTTCACCACCGGATCACCACCGGAAGCTTCCGTTCACTCCCCGTTCACGCCGCGGCCTGCAACTCCATCCGCGCCCCGAACTCCCGCACCACCGGCTCGTCCCGGTACGGCTCCAGGCGCTGCTGGAAGTCGTCCAGGTACTCGGCGCCCCGGTTGGAGCGCAGCGAACCGAGCAACTCCACTGCTTTCAGGCCCGTGTTGCAGGCCTGCTCGACCTCGCGCTGCTGCACCTGCACGCTCGCCAGCAGGACGTAGCCGATGGCCCTGCGGCGCGCCCGCGACTCCGGGTGCCCGTCCAGGGACTCCTGCGCGCACCTGGCCGCCGCCTCGGCCTGCCCCAGATCGCGGTGGCAGTGCGCCAACTCGTCGGCGAGATACGCCTCGTCGAAGTGTCCGATCCACGCCGGGTCGTCCCCGGACGACGGATCCGCCGCGTCCAGCGCGCTCACCGCGCGCCCCGACGCCAGCTGCGCCGACCGCGCGTCCCCCATCAGGGCGTGCCCGCGCGCCTCCGCCGCGTGGAACATCGCCTCGGCCCTGGGGGTCACGCGCCCCCGTGCGCCCTCCTGCGCAGCCCGCGCCAACTGCGCGATCTCACGCGGGTTTCCGAGCTGCGCGGCGAGGTGACTCATGGACGCGGCGAGGACGTACCCGCCGTATCCCCGGTCCCCGGCCGCCTGGGCGAGGCGCAGCGCCTGGATGTAGTACCGCTGGGCCAGGCCGGGTTGACCGGTGTCGACGGCCATGTAGCCGGCGAGTTCGGTCAACCGGGCGACGGCGGCGAACAGTTCACGCCCAACGGCCTCGCGGTACGACCCCGCGAGCAGCCCGGAGACGACGCTGTTGAGGTAGTGCACGACGACCGGACGGACATGCCCGCTGCCGTACTGGTGGTCCAACTCGCTGAGCGCCTGCGTCATCGCGCGCACGGCCGCCACGTCGGACTGGCCCACCCGCGGTCCCGCCGCGCGCGCGACCTGCGAGTCCGGCGAGGAGATCAGCCAGTCACGGCTCGGCTCGACCAGCGCGGACGCGGCGACCGACGAACCGGACAGGAAGTCCCGGCGCCCGACATCACTGCGCCACAGCTCACACACCTGCTCGATGGCCCCGAGGACGGTCGGCGAGAACTGCAGGCCCACACCCGACGCGAGGTTCTTGCCGTTGGCCATGCCGATCTCGTCGATCGTGACCGTACGGCCCAGTTTGCGGCCCAGTGCCTCGGCGATGATCGCCGGAGCGCGCCCGCGCGGCTGCTGTCCCCGCAGCCAGCGGGCCACGGACGTCTTGTCGTAGCGCAGGTCGAGACCGTGCTCGGCGCCGCACATGTTGACCCGGCGGGCCAGCCCGGCGTTCGAGCACCCCGCCTCCTGGATGAGCGCCTGCAGCCGTTCGTTCGGCTGCCGCGCGACAAGTGGCCTTGCGGCCATGGCGTACCCCCTGGGAACAACCCCTGAAGCGAAAAGATCCGGCCGAGAAGATCAATGCCCAGCGAACATGGCGAAAATGCGAAGCATGCGAGGAATGCCGGGGTAAAGGCTGGTGCCCGCCCCTCACGTGGCTACCCAGTTCCCGCCCTCGGCCCTCCCGCGCGCCCCCGCACATGCATCCATGCGCCCCAGTTGCGGAATCGATGCTCCTCCCCCGCGCGCGCTACAGCCGTAACCCGAGGTGGGTGCGGGAGTTGTGTTGGGCGTGGAAGAGACGATCGCGGGCACCGAAGCCGCTCAGATTCCGAAGCAGCGCGGGGAATCGCTGCTGGAGACAGCCGTACGCTACGCCGAGGAGCGCCACTGGGACGTCTTCCCCGGCACCTGGCTGGAAGCCGTCGACGGGGTGCAGCGCTGCTCGTGCGAGGACCCCGCGTGCGCCGCACCCGGCGCACATCCGGCGCGTGAGGACTGGGCGACCCAGGCGACGGGCAGCGCGACGGTCGCGCGGCGGATGTGGCAGAAGCAGCCAGGGGCATCGATTCTGCTGCCGACCGGGCGGACGTTCGACGCGATTTCCGTTCCGGAGACCGCGGGGTTCCTCGCGCTGGCCCGGATGGAGCGCATGGAGTTGACGCTGGGTCCCGTCACGTTGACGCCGGCGCGGCGGATGGAGTTCTTTGTTCTGCCGGGTGCCTCGGTGAAGGTGCCGGATCTGGTGCGGAAGATCGGCTGGTCCCCCGCCACTCTTGATCTCGTGGTGCTGGGTGAGGGTGGGTATGTGGCCGCGCCGCCCACGCGGTTCGGGTCTCGGGGGGCTGTGCAGTGGGCCTGCCGACCTACCGCTGCCAACCGGTGGCTGCCGGATGCGGAGGAGTTGATCTCGCCGCTCGCCTATGCGTGTGGGCGGGATCGGTAGATCTTGCGGGTGCGGGTCCGTTGTGGCTGGGCGCGCAGTTCCCCGCGCCCCTAGGGTGGGCTTCCATGACGTCGGCTGTGAGTGTGCGTGGGCTCTGGAAGCGGTTTGGGCAGCAGGTTGCTGTTGCCGGGATCGATCTGGAGTTGCCTGCCGGGAAGTTCATCGGGCTGGTCGGGCCCAATGGCGCCGGGAAGACCACCACCCTCTCGATGGTGACCGGGTTGCTGCGGCCCGATCAGGGGTCTGTCGAGGTGGTCGGGCACGACGTCTGGCGTGACCCCGTGGCCGTGAAGGCGCGGATCGGGGTGCTGCCCGAGGGTCTACGACTCTTCGAGCGGCTCTCGGGGCGTGAACTCCTCGGCTACAGCGGGCGGTTGCGGGGGCTGCCCGGGGCCGAGGTCGACAAGCGGGCCACGCAGTTGCTGGACGTGCTCGACCTCGCCGGTGCGCAGCACAAGCTCGTCGTCGACTACTCCACCGGTATGCGCAAGAAGATCGGGCTCGCCGCCGCTCTCCTCCACAATCCCGAAGTCCTGTTCCTGGACGAGCCGTTCGAAGGCGTCGACCCGGTCTCCGCGCAGACCATCCGGGGCGTCCTGGAGCGCTACACCGCCTCCGGCGCCACCGTCGTCTTCTCCTCCCACGTCATGGAACTCGTCGAGTCGCTCTGCGACTGGGTGGCCGTGATGGCCGCCGGCCGCATCCGCGCCCAGGGCACCCTGGCCGAGGTCCGCGGCGAAGCGCCCACGCTCCAGCAGGCGTTCCTCGAACTCGTCGGCGCGGGCGCCCGCGACCACGGCTCCGACCTCGACTGGCTGGGCGGCGGCACCCGATGAGCGACACCACGGCAGCCGCCTCGATCACTCCCGTCGTCGTACGCCTGAAGCTGTCGTTGTTGCGCAATGGTCTACGGCAGTCCGGGGGCCGACGGGCCGCGTATGTGGCGTCGGCGGTCGTGGCGCTGCTGTTCGCGGCGCTGCAGCTGCTCGGGCTGATCGCGTTGCGCGGGGACGCGCACGCCGACTCCGTGGTGGTCATCCTGGTGTCGGTGCTGGGGCTGGGCTGGGCGGTGATGCCGTTGTTCTTCCCGACCGGCGACGAGACCCTCGACCCGACCCGCCTGGTGATGCTGCCGCTGCGGCCCCAGCCTCTCGTACGGGCGCTGCTGGCGGCCTCGTTGGTCGGCATCGGGCCGCTGTTCACGCTGATGTTGCTGCTCGGTTCGGTGATCGCGGTCGCGCACGGCGCAGCCGCGTACGTCACGGCGATCCTGGCGCTCCCGCTCTCCCTGCTGGTCTGCGTGGCCCTCGCGCGGGCCGTCGCCACCGCCAACATCCGCCTGCTGACCAGCCGGAAGGGCCGGGACCTGGCGGTGCTGAGCGGGCTGGTGATCGCGGTCGGCGCGCAGTTGGTCAACTTCGGTGCGCAGCGCCTCGGTTCGTCCGGGCTGTCCCAACTCGACCCGGCGGCCGAGGTGTTGCGCTGGGTGCCGCCCGCGTCGGCGGTCGGCGCGGTGGACTCGGCGAGCAAGGGGGCGTACGGCCTCGCCGTCGTCCAACTCGCCCTTTCCGCAGGCGCTTTGGCGGCGCTGCTCGCCTTCTGGTCGCGCAGCCTCACCAAGTTGATGACCTCGCCCGACGGCTCCACCCTCCAGTCCGCCGAACCGGCCGCGAAGGACAGGGCGGCCACCGGCGGCCTGGCCCGTCTCCTCCCGGCCGGCCGCACCGGCACGGTCATGGAACGCAGCCTGCGCTATGTCTGGCGCGACCCCAAGACCAAGGCGGCGTGGGTGACTTCGCTGGCGATCGGTCTGATCGTGCCGGTGTTCAACGCGTTGCAGGGCACCGGCTCGGTCTACTTCGCGTGCTTCGCCGCCGGAATGCTCGGCGTCCAGATGTACAACCAGTTCGGGCAGGACACCTCCGCGTTCTGGATGGTCGCGATGACGATCTCCACGACCAGGGACGCCTACGTCGAACTCCGCGCCCGCGCGCTGGCGTTGCTGGTCATCACCGTCCCGTACGCGGCGCTGGTGACCGTCCTGACGACGGCGATGCTCGGCGACTGGCACCGGCTCCCGGAGGTCCTCGGCCTCTCCTTCGCCCTTCTCGGCGCGATGCTCGCGACCGGCGCCTGGACCTCGGCCCGCTTCCCCTACTCCATCCCCCAGGGCGGCCACAAGAACGTCGCTCCCGGCCAGGCGGGCCTGGCCTGGATCTCCATCTTCGGCGGCATGATCTCGGCGGCCCTGCTCTGCTCCCCCGTCATCATCCTCACGATCTGGTCCAACGTGAGCGCGAACGGCGACGAGTGGAGCTGGCTGCTGCTGCCGGTGGGGGCGGGGTACGGGGCGGCGATCACCTACGCGGGGCTGCGGCTGGCGGCACCGGGGACGGCGAGGCGCCTACCGGAGATCCTGGCAGCGGTAAGCAAGGGGTGACTTGTGGTGCTTCAGGGGCGCGGGGCCGGGCGGCCTCACACCAGCACCCCGTCAAGAAACGGCTCGATAGCGGCCCGCCAGGCCGACGGCTGGTCGTAGTGCACCAGATGCCCGGCGTCGGCGACCTCCGCATACTCCCCTCGCGGCAGCACCCGCACCATCTCCTGCGCCTCCGCCCGCCCCAACTCCCCGTCCAGCCCCCGCACCACCAGCGCGGGACACTGAACCTGGGCCAGCTCCTCCCAGTGCGCGTCGTACACCCACGTCTCCCGCGACTTCAGCATCTGCTCCGGCTCGAACACCGGCCGCCACCCGTCGGGAGACTCCTGCATGACCTCGGCGTAGAACTCCCCCCGGGACGGATTGGGCCGCTCCACCCACGGATCGTCCTCGCCGAACCACTTGCGGACATCCGCGAGCGTGGCGAAGGGCACGGGCCAGGACTTGAACCAGTCGGACCACTCCCGCTGCGAGGCCGCGCCCAGCGCGGACGCCCGCATGTCGCAGATGATCAGCCCCCGCACCAGATCGGGCCGCTTCGCGGCGAGCTGCCACGCGGTGAGCGCGCCCATCGCGTGGCCGATGAGGACGACCGGGGCGAGCCCCAGCTGTTCCAACGCGGCCTCCGCGTCCTCGACGTAGGCCTCACGGGTGAACGCCGCCTGCGGCGGCTTGTCGCTCTGGCCGTGGCCGCGCTGGTCGAGTGCGACCGCGCGGTGCCGTTCGGAGAGCCAGCGGGCGGTGGACGCCCAGTGCGAGGCGCGGCCCATCAGGCCGTGCAGTAAGAGAACTCCGGGTGCCCGCTCGATCTCCCCCGATTTGGGCGGGTCCGCGAACTCCCATGCGGCCAGGCGTACGCCGCCTGCTCCGGTCACGTCGATGCGCCGCGCCATTGGTCCTGGCACCCCCCTAGCCACGCTCTGCCGCTTGTGCCGTTCCTTCTTGCTGCTGTCTCTTCTCTTGCTCGTCTCTTCCTACAGGTCACGCCCCGCGCGTTTCATCACTCACAGGTTATCGAATACAGATTCGAAAATGCCGTCTCCGGCCGCAACACCCCTCGTTCGAGTGACCCCGCTCAAGGAATGATCGCCGCTGCCGAGGGGAGATCTTCAGCGGGAGGCGGACCGCTCGGGGAAACCGGTCCGCAGGGGATGACCTTGAGAGCTCGGGGCTCCGGGTCAGCACAGGGGAGGACAGGCCCCGGCGCCGCACGGCGCCGGGGCCACCCCCACGTTTGCGGCACATCCTCCCGCCCCCTCACGGTCATATGCCTCACGCGACAGCCTGGCACGCGAAGCGTCCCCGCGCTGCGATTCAGCGCACTGAATCTTGGAATCTCCGCGACCGACGGAACGGCACAACTGCCTCTCCAGCCCCACGAGTTGACGGCCCTGCCGGGCTCAGGCCGTGGTCAGCGCTTGGCGACGAACACATGCGAGGCGATGCCCGAGTCCAGCTCGGCCGCCTCGCCACCGCTGCCCACCAGCACCCCGCCCGCCGACTCCGTCACGCTCACCACCGAGCCGGGCTGCACACCCGCGCGGCGCAACGTGTACATCAGCTGCGCGTCCGTCTGGATGGGCTCGCCGATCCGGCGCACCACGACCGTCTTGCCGTCCAGGCCCGGGTCCAGCTCGGCCAGCGACACCATGCCCTCGTCGAGGAACGGGTCCGCCCCGTCCTTCTCGCCCAGCTCCTCAAGACCGGGGATCGGATTGCCGTACGGCGACTCCGTGGGGTGACGCAGCAGCTCAAGGACCCGCCGCTCCACAGCCTCGCTCATCACGTGCTCCCAGCGGCAGGCCTCGGCGTGCACCTGCTCCCACTCCAGGCCGATCACGTCGACGAGCAGACACTCGGCGAGCCGGTGCTTGCGCATCACACGCGTGGCCAGGCGCCGGCCCTCGTCGGTCAGCTCCAGATGGCGGTCGCTGGCGACGGCCACCAGGCCGTCGCGCTCCATGCGTGCCACCGTCTGGCTCACCGTCGGGCCGCTCTGGTCGAGCCGCTCGGCGATGCGGGCGCGCATGGGGACCACACCTTCCTCCTCCAGCTCGAGGATGGTGCGGAGATACATCTCCGTGGTGTCGATCAGTCCGGACATACGTGCCCCTCGATTACCTCTGCCCGAAGCTCGGCGGCTCCGCGGCGCGTGCGCTGGCCCTGGACTCAATTCTGACGCATCGCACTGACAACCGTGCCGCGCCGTTGAAACGAGCCGGTTACGGCGGTCCGCGAAGCCCCTCTCCGCCCGCCCCACGGCGTACCCGATCGCCCTCGACGCCGTATTGACATCCACTTGGTCCAGACCGCACGGTGATCCGCGACACAAACTCACCGAGGGGGCTCCCGCATGAGCGACCGTACGCCGGCCGGCCAGTTCTTCGACGCCGCGATCACCCTGCTCCAGCGGGTCAGCGACGAAGAGGCCGACTCCGTCGGGGCGGCCGGCACGCTCCTCGCGGACACCGTGGCCGACGGCGGGCGCCTCTTCGCCTTCGGCGCCGGGCACTCCTCGCTCGCCGCGCAGGACCTCGTCTACCGCGCGGGCGGTCTCGCCCTGATGAACCTGCTCGTGGTGCCCGGAGTCCTCGGCGTCGACGTCATGCCGGCCACGCTGGGCTCCGCCCTGGAGCGGGTCGACGGCCTCGCGGGCGTGGTCCTGGAGACGTCACCGCTGCGCTCCGGCGACGCCCTGGTGATCATCTCGCTGTCCGGGCGCAACGCGTTGCCCGTGGAGATGGCCATGAAGGCCCGCGCCCTCGGCGTCCGCGTGATCGGCGTGACCTCGGTGGCGTACGCCTCGGAGACGACGTCACGGCACACCTCGGGGACGTATCTCAAGGACCACTGCGACGTCGTACTCGACTCGAAGATCGCGATCGGCGACGCGGAGCTCACCCACGACGCCATCCCGGCCCCCTTCGCCCCCGCCTCCACGGTCGTCACCACGGCCCTCCTCCAGGCCGTCATGGCGACGGCGGCGGCGACCCTGGCCGACCGCGGCATCGAGCCGCCGCTGCTGCGCTCCGGGAACGTGGACGGCGGCCACGAGTGGAACGGCCGGGTCTTCGAGGAGTACCGGGACCGGATCTTCTACCAGTACTGAGGCACCCCTACTGCTTCTCGGCCGCCTCCCCCGCCAGGTCCAGGGCCGCCGCGATCCGTACGGCCACGTCCTCGGCGTAGATCGAGTCGGACCGTTCGAACTGGCTGCGGCCCGCCCCGCGCAGGAACGTCACCACACCCAGCGTCCGCCCCCGGCTGCGCAGTACCGCGCACAGCGCGTGCACGGCGTCCTGGGGCCACTGGCGGGCCCGGGCCCACTCCCGGGCCTGTTCGGGCGGGGCGGCGCCGATGCTGGCCCGCACGGAGCCGATGCGTTCGACGCACTGCAGGGCGGGATGCCCCTCTCCGTAGCGCACGGGCAGCCCGGCCGCGCCGCTGAGCAGGCTGGGCCCCGGCGCCCCCGTGGGCGTGGCGGCGACCCGGACGAGCCGTACGGCCACAGCCTGGGCCCCGTCACTGTCGTTCAACGATCCACCCACGACACGGTCGACGAGGGCGTGGTCGGCGAAGCCGGCGAGGGCGAAGTCGAGGTGGACGGTGGCCGCGTCGCGCGGGTCCTCGCACTCGGCGGCGGCGCGCGCGGCCCGGTGCAGCTGCTGGGCGCGGAAGCGCAGCAGGGAGGCCTCCTGCTCGATCTGCTTGGCCTCGGTGACGTCCTGGAAGAGCCAGCCGACGCCGAGCGGCACCGGTTCCTCGGTGAGCGGCGAGGCCAGCCGCAGGAACCCGCTCCGCCAGCAGCGCCGCAGATGCCCCTCGGGGGTCCGTACGCTCACCCAGATCTCGGCCGGCGCGGGCGGCGCGCCCTCGGCCAGCACATGCGTGAGCGCGGCCTCCAACTCCTCGACGCCCTGGGCCAGTAGTTCACCGAGGGGCCGCCCGAGGACGGAGGTGCGCCCGGTGCCGAGCGCCCGCGCGGCATGCGCGTTGACGACGGCGGGCCGCAGGTCGGCGTCGACGAGCACGACCCCCCAGGAGGCGTCCTCGAAGAGGGCCTCACTGAGGGCGATCGACCGCTCGAGGTCGATCTGGGCGTGCACTTCACTGAAGGCGCAGTAGACGCCGGCGGGCTTCCCGTCGGGCCCGCGCACGGCGGCGGACTGGGTCCGCACGAGCACCCGCCCACCGTCCTTCGTAAGGAGGGCGAACTCGTTGACCTGCCGCCCGGGCGCCTGCATGGCGGACATCAGCCGCGCCTCGACCTCCTCGGCGTCCGCGGTCCGTACGGCCCACCCGGCCAGCCCGTGCCGCCCCACGGCCTCGGCCGCGGTCCAGCCGAGGATGCGTTCCGCCTCGCGGTTCCAGTGGGTCAGCACACCGTCTGCGTCGAAGGCACACAGTGCCGCGTCCATCCCGTCCAGCAACGCGGCCAGCAGATCGGACCCGCCGACCGCCTCGGGACCACCGTCCCGCTCGGGCTCGTCGGGACCCAACTCGTCGGTGGTCCCACTACGCCGGGAAGCACTCACCTGGACCCCCTGCTGCAGGCTGCGTCCGCGGACACGGAGCGTCGGTTCACTCACTCACCATCATTCAACTCGAACGTGACGCAGCACACACCACGTTCCTAAAGATTGAGGGAATCGTTGTACGGCGCCGGTTCCGGCACCGGCGCGGTCCGCATCCGCAAAAAGCGGTTGATCGGAGGCCGACGGCTTCTTAGGGTGGCGAGTACTTCGGAAAGGAGGTGGTTCGGCAGATGTATGGATACCGGACGGAAGAGGTGACTGCGGGCTAGTGGCCCGCCGTCGTACTCGGTTCGGCGCCGGACCAGCGTGTGCGAGTCGCACGCAACCGGCCTAACCCAACGCAGTCACCCGACCCGCGAGCTCGCCGGTACGTCCGGCCGGCTCCCCCGCCGTCAGGCGGAGGGACCTGAGCTCGCGGGTCGCCTGCGTTTGCGGGCCCCTGCGGGTCAGGGGCTGAGGCGGTCCACCCGCCAGCTGCCGTCCTGCTCGGCGGTGTAGCGGAGGCGGTCGTGGAGGCGGTTCTCGCGGCCCTGCCAGAACTCGACCGTCCGGGGGGCGATGCGGAAGCCGCCCCAGTGGGGTGGGACCGGGACCTGTTCGCCCTCGGGGTAGCGGGCGGCCAACTCGGTGTACGACGACTCCAGTTCGGTCCGGGAACCGATCACCGAGGACTGGACGCTGGCCCACGCGCCGAGCTGGGAGCCGTGCGGGCGGGTGCGGAAGTACGCGGCGGTCTCGTCACGGCCGGTGCGGCGGGCGATGCCGGTGACCAGGACCTGGCGGGCCATGGGGTGCCAGGGGAAGAGCAGGGAGACGCACGGGTTGGCGGCGAGTTCGCGGGCCTTGCGCGACTCGTAGTTCGTGTAGAAGACGAAGCCCTGGTCGTCGTAGTCCTTGAGGAGGACCGTGCGGGAGCTGGGGCGGCCGTCGGCGTCGGCGGTGGAGACGACCATGGCGTTCGGTTCGTAGACGAGATCCTGGAGCGCCGCCTCCTCGAACCAGCGGCCGAACTGTGTCATCGGGCCGGCTGCCAGATCGTGCTCGTCGAGACCCGCCGCCCGGTACTGCTTGCGCATCGCGGCGGGGTCGAGGCGGGGATCACGGGCGGCGGTATCGCGGGCGGTGGCTTCGCCGTCGGTGGGATCGCGGTCGGTCACGGCGGTCATCTTGCCGTACGACGGGTGCGGCCACGAGTTCGGGTGGCACTCAGTGCCGCACACCCTCCCTAACCGTGGCACCCGGCGTTATGGTGCTGATGTCTCTATCTTCGGCCCGCGAGTCCCCGGCGACCGTGGAGCCACAGCATGAGGAGCCGCCTGATGTCCGACTTCGACCCCGGCTTTGTCCCTGGACTCGAAGGAGTCGTCGCGTTCGAGACGGAGATCGCCGAGCCGGACAAGGAAGGCGGCTCCCTGCGGTACAGGGGCGTCGACATCGAGGATCTGGTCGGCCATGTCTCGTTCGGCAACGTCTGGGGGCTGCTCGTCGACGGCGCCTTCAACCCCGGACTGCCGCCGGCCGAACCGTTCCCGATCCCGGTGCACTCCGGTGACATCCGCGTCGACGTACAGTCCGCGCTGGCCATGCTCGCGCCCGTGTGGGGCCTCAAGCCGCTCCTCGACATCGACGAGGAGCAGGCCCGCGACGACCTCGCCCGCGCGGCCGTCATGGCCCTGTCCTACGTCGCCCAGTCCGCGCGCGGGCAGGGCAACGCGATGGTGCCGCAGCGCGAGATCGACAAGGCGCAGTCCGTTGTCGAACGGTTCATGATCCGGTGGCGCGGTGAGCCCGATCCGAAGCACGTCGCCGCCGTGGACGCCTACTGGACGTCCGCCGCGGAGCACGGGATGAACGCGTCGACGTTCACGGCCCGGGTGATCGCGTCCACCGGAGCGGATGTCGCTGCCGCGCTGTCGGGGGCCGTGGGGGCGATGTCCGGGCCGTTGCACGGCGGTGCGCCGTCGCGTGTTCTCGGGATGATCGAGGAGATCGAGCGGACCGGGGATGCCGAGGCGTATGTCCGGCAGACGCTCGACAAGGGTGAACGCCTGATGGGGTTCGGGCACCGGGTGTACCGGGCCGAGGATCCTCGGGCTCGTGTACTGCGGCGTACGGCGCGGGAGTTGGGGGCGCCGCGGTTCGAGATCGCGGAGGCGTTGGAGAAGGCGGCGCTGGCCGAGTTGCACGCTCGTCGTCCTGACCGGGTGCTCGCGACCAACGTCGAGTTCTGGGCGGCGATCGTGCTCGACTTCGCCGAGGTGCCGGCGCACATGTTCACGTCGATGTTCACGTGTGCGCGGACTGCGGGGTGGTCGGCGCACATTCTTGAGCAGAAGCGGACGGGGCGGCTGGTGCGGCCGTCCGCGCGGTATGTGGGGCCTGCTACTCGGGGGCCCGAGTCGATCGCGGGGTTTGGGGATATCGCCCACTGAAGCGGGGCCTGAGGAGCGGGTGCGGGTGCGGGTGCGCTGTGGCTGGTCGCGCAGTTCCCCGCGCCCCTAAAGGGCGCCTTCCAGCAGGTGGGTCCATTGGGCGACGACCCTCTCCCTGCGTCCCCCGTCATCCGTGAGCAGGTTCGCCAGGCCCAGGCCCCTCGCCATGTCCAGGAGGCCCTGGACCGTTTCGCGCACCCCCGGCCGCGTCTCGTCGGCGTCCAGCAACTCCACCGCGATGCGGTGAGTCTCACGGCCCACCCTCGCCTCCAACTCCGTTACCCGGGGGCGGAGTTGGTCCTCGTTCGAGGCGGCTACCCAGAGGTGGAGGGCGGCGCGGAAGAGGGGGCCCGTGTAGAGGTCCACCAGGGCCTCGACCACTACGCGGCGGTCTTCCGCGCCCTCCGGGAACAGTTCCCGCAGAGCCGTGGAGCGTTCCTCCGCCACGTACTCGACGGCCGCCGTGAAGAGGTCCTCGCGGGTGGGGAAGTGGTGTTGGGCGGCGCCTCGGGAGACGCCGGCGCGTTCGGCCACGACGGAGACCGTGGAGCCTGCCCAGCCGTGTTCGGCGAGGCAGGACACGGCGGCTTCCAGGAGGCGCTGCCGGGTGGCCCGGCTGCGGTCCTGCTTGGGTCTGCGGTCGACCGTGCCCGTCGCGGGCGCCGCGCTCACACCAGCCATGCGGGATCCCGTCGTTCGAGGAAGGCCGTCATCCCCTCGCGGGCCTGCGCGGAGGCGAACAGCCGTGCCGAGAGCGCGGTCAGGTCGGCCGCGTCCCGGTCGAAGGTTTCCAGCACCCTAGCCGTGAGCAGCCGCTTCGTCTCGGCCAGGGCCTCGGGGGCGGAGCGGCGCAGGCCGTCGAGGATGGGGGCGAGGGACTCGTCCACGTCCTCTCCCGCTGCCGTGAGCAGGCCGATCCGGGCCGCTTCCGGCGCGTCGAAGCGCTCGCCGGTGAGGTAGTAGCGGGCGAGGGCGCGGGGGTCCGTGCGGGGCAGGAGCGGGAGGGAGATCACCGCCGGGGCGACCCCGATCCGTACCTCCGTGAAGGCGAAGGTGGCTTCCCCGGATGCCGCCGCGATGTCGCAGGCCGCCAGAAGGCCGAGGCCGCCCGCCCGTACGTGGCCGGTCACGCGGGCGACGACCGGCTTGGGTGTCTCCACGATCTGGCGGAGGAGACTCACCAAGGCGTCCGGGGGCGGCGGGTCCCGGAGGTCCGCGCCCGCGCAGAACGTGTTCCCCGTGTGGGTGAGGACGACCGCCCGTACATCCGTGTCCTTGGCGCACTCGGTGAGGGCGTCCGCCAACTCGGCCACCAGGGGCGCCGACAGCGCGTTGCGGGTGTCCGGTGAGTCCAGGCTCAGGGTCTCGATGCCACGTGTGCGTGTCCCGCCGATCAGTGTCATGAGCGGCCTCGGAGTTCGCGGCGCAGGATCTTGCCGGAGGCGGCGCGCGGGACGGCATCGATGAAGGTGACCCGGCGGACCCGCTTGTAGGGGGCGACGCGTTCGGCGACGTACATCATGACCTCTCCTTCAGTCATTTCGGGGAGGTCTGCGGCCGCCTTCTGGCGGACCACGTACGCGTGCGGGACCTCGTTGTTGTCCTCGTTGTACTCGCCCACCACGGCCGCGTCGGCGATGCCGGGGTGGGTGAGCAGGAGGGCCTCCAGTTCGGCGGGGGCCACCTGGAAGCCCTTGTACTTGATGAGTTCCTTGACCCGGTCGACGACGAACGTCCAGCCGCCGGCGTCCACATGGCCGACGTCCCCGGTGTGCAGCCAGCCGTCCTCGTCGATCATCGCGGCGGTGTCGTCGGGGCGGCCCAGGTAGCCCTTCATCACCTGGGGGCCGCGGATGAGGAGTTCGCCGGCCTCCCCGACGCCGAGGTCCTTGGCGGGGTCGTCGAGGGAGACGATCCGCATCTCGGTGCCGGCGATGAGTTTGCCGACCGTGCCGGGAGGTGCCGTGGGCATGTCCCGCACGGGGACCACATGGGTGCCCGGGGACAGTTCCGTCATGCCGTACGCCTGGCCCACGGGCGGCAGGCCCAGGCGCTGCGAGCAGGCGGCGGCGAGGTTCGCGTCGAGGGGGGCGGCGGCGCTGATGATGTACTTCAGCGACGAGAGGTCGTACTGCGCGACCGCCGGGTGCTTGGCCAGGGCCAGGACGATCGGCGGGGCGACGTAGAGGCCGGTGATGCGGTGGTTCTCGATGGCCGCGAGGAAGGTTTCGAGGTCGAAGCGCGGGAGGACGACGACTGCGGCGCCGTTCCGCAGCGGGGCGTTCATGAGGGCCGTGAGGCCGTAGATGTGGAAGAACGGCAGGACGGCGAGGATGCGGTCGCCGGGGCCGGTGGGGACCGCGGGCTCCAACTGGGCCAGATTCGTGGCTATTTGACAGTGCGTCAACATCACACCCTTGGGGACGCCGGTCGTTCCCGAGGAGTACGGGAGGGCCGCGACGTCTTCCACGGGGTCGATGTCGACCACCGGCTCGGGGGCCGTCGAGGCGAGCATGTCGGCCAGCGAACGGTGTCCGGGCGCGCTGTCGCAGACGAATATCTCCTCGACGCCGCCCGCGAGTTCGGCCGCCCGGCGGGCCGCCTCCAGGAGCGGTGACACGGTGACGATCCAGCGGGCCGCCGAGTCCCGCAGCTGCTTGGCGAACTCCTCCGGCGTGGCGAGCGGGTGCACCGTCGTGACGGAGGCACCCGCGCGCGTGGCGGCGTAGAAGGCCAGTGGGAAGGCGACCGTGTTCGGGCTGTGCAGCGCGAGGACGTCCCCTTTGCGCACGCCCGCGTCCGCGAGGCCCGCCGCGATGCTGCGGTGGAACCGGTCCACCTGCGCGTAGGTGAGGGTGGTGCCGTCCGTGCCGTCGATCAGCGCGGGCTCCTCCGCGAACTCCCCGGCCCGCGCCAACACCGCGTCATGGATGGGGAGTTCTACGGCAGGAACGTCGGCGTACTCGCTGCGGAACATGGTTCCTCCTGGCACGAACTGGCATGGGCCGCCGAGTGCCTAGTACGACTTGGGCAGGCCCAGGGTCTGGTGGGAGACGTAGTTGAGAATCATCTCCCGGCTCACCGGAGCAATACGAGCCACGCGCGCGGCGGTTATCAACGAAGCGAGCCCGAACTCACGCGTGAGGCCGTTCCCGCCGAGGGTGTGCACGGACTGGTCCACGGCCCGCACACACGCCTCCCCCGCCGCGTACTTGGCCATGTTCGCCGCCTCGCCCGCGCCGACGTCGTCACCGGCGTCGTACAGATACGCCGCCTTCTGCATCATCAACCGGGCGAGTTCCAGGTCGATGTGCGCCTGGGCGAGCGGGTGCGCGATCGCCTGGTGGGCGCCGATGGGGGCGTCCCACACGGTGCGTTCACGCGCGTACTCGATCGCCCGGGCAAGCGCGTAGCGGCCCATGCCGATCGCGAACGCGGCCGTCATGATGCGCTCGGGATTGAGGCCGGCGAAGAGCTGCAGCAGACCCGCGTCCTCGTCCCCGACGAGCGCTTCGGCGGGCAGCCGTACGTCGTCCAGGGTCAGCTCGAACTGCTTCTCCGCCGCCTGGAGTTCCATGTCTATCCGGCGGCGCGTGAAGCCGTCCGCGTCGCGCGGGACGATGAACAGGCAGGGCTTGAGGCGGCCGGTTCGGGAGTCCTCGGTGCGGCCGACTATGAGAGTCGCGTCGGCCAGGTCCACGCCGGAGATGAAGACCTTGCGGCCGGTGAGCAGCCAGTCCGTGCCGTCCCTGCGGGCGGTGGTGGTGATGCGGTGGCTGTTGGAGCCGGCGTCGGGTTCGGTGATGCCGAAGGCCATGGTGCGAGTGCCTTCGGCGATTCCGGGGAGCCAGTCACGCTTCTGTTCTTCCGTGCCGAAGCGGGCGATGACCGTGCCGCAGATCGCCGGGGACACGACCATCATGAGGAGGGGGCAGCCTGCGGCTCCCAACTCCTCCAGGACGATGGAGAGTTCGGAGATGCCGCCGCCTCCGCCTCCGTATTCCTCGGGGAGGTTGACGCCGAGGTAGCCGAGTTTGGCTGCCTCGGACCAGAGTTGTTCTCGGTCGTAGTCGCGGCCGTGCCTTTTGCCCAGGGCGGATACAGCTGCACGTAGGGCTTTGTGTTCGTCGGTTTCGGTGGTGGGCATGTGGCTCCTTCGTCGTGGCTGGTCGCGCAGTTCCTCGCGCCCCTAGGTCGGCTCTACTACTGCCAGTAGAGAGGCGACCCGTACCTGTTGGCCCAGTACTGCGTGCAGGGCCGTCAGCTTGCCTGTTGCCGGGGCTGTGATCTTGTGTTCCATCTTCATTGCCTCCAGCCACAACAGGGGCTCACCGGCCGTGACTTGGACTCCTACGGCCAGGCCCTCCGCAACTCTCACCACCGTGCCCGGCATGGGGGCCAGCAGGGAGCCGGGGGCGAGTTGGGCGGCGGGGTCGGGGAAGCGGGGGAGGGCGGTCAAGGTGGTGGTGTTCACGTACACCTGGTCGGAGTCGTATCTCGCGACCTCGAACTTCCGTCGTACGCCGTCCACTTCGAGTACGACCAGACAGGCGTCCGCGTGGATGACGCGTACCCCTTCCGCGGTCAGGCCGGCCCTCGTGTGGTGGTAGTGGACCTCGTGCTCCTCGCCTGCCATGGCGTAGCGCTTGGTCTGCGGCTGGGACGGGAGGTTGCGCCAGCCGGGAGCGAAGCGGGAGCGGCCGTGGGTGTCGGCGAGGGCCGCGGCGAGGGGGGCGTGCGGGTCGGGGGCCGAGGTGGTGAGTTCGGTGAGGTGGCGGTCGTAGAAGCCGGTGTCCATGTGGGCGGTGGTGAACTCCTTGTGGCGCAGGGAGCGTACGAGGAGGTCGCGGTTGGTGAGGGGGCCGTGGATCGTCGCCCGGGAGAGGGCTCCCGCCAGTTTGCGGACGGCTTCCCCTCGGGTGGGGGCGTGGGCTACGACCTTGGCGAGCATCGGGTCGTAGTGGACGCCGATGTCGTCGCCGTCGGTGTAGCCGGTGTCGAGGCGGACGCCGTCAGGGACTGCTATGCGGTGCAGGGTGCCGGTCTGGGGGGTCCAGTCGTGGGACGGGTCCTCGGCGTAGAGGCGGGCCTCGATGGCGTGGCCGTGGGGGTGCGGAGGGGTGCTTTCGAGGGGCCCGCCCTCCGCGATCCTCAGTTGCAGGGCCACCAGGTCGATGCCGAACACGGCTTCCGTGACGGGGTGTTCGACCTGGAGGCGGGTGTTCATTTCGAGGAAGTGCGGCCTGCCGTCGGGGGAGATCAGGAACTCGACTGTTCCGGCGCCCTCGTAGGCGACGGCACGGGCGGCTCGGATGGCCAACTCGCTCAGTTCCTGGGTGAGTTCTTCGGTGAGGCCCGGCGCCGGGGACTCCTCGATCACCTTCTGGTGGCGGCGCTGGAGGGAGCAGTCCCGGGTGCCGAGGGCCCAGACCGTGCCGTGGATGTCGGCGAGGATCTGTACCTCGACGTGCCGGCCGCCCTCCACATAGGGCTCGACGAAGACCTCGCCGTCACCGAAGGCGCTGGTGGCCTCGGCTCGGGCGGCCGTCAACTCGGCGTCGAGGTCGGCGAGTTGGCGTACGACGCGCATGCCGCGTCCGCCGCCGCCCGCCGCCGCCTTCACCAGGACGGGGAGGTCGGCCTCGGTGACGTGGTCCAGGGAGGCGATCCCCATGAGTTCCTTGGCGCGGGTCTTGGAGGCCATCGCCTCGATCGCCTCGGGGGGCGGCCCGATCCACACCAGGCCGGCGTCCAGGACGGCGCGGGCGAAGTCGGCGTTCTCGGACAGGAAGCCGTAGCCGGGGTGCACCGCGTCCGCGCCCGCCGCGACGGCCGCCTTCACGATCAACTCGCCGCGCAGGTAGGTCTCTTGGGGTGTCGCCCCGGGCAGCCGTACCGTCGCGTCGGCCACGCGTGCGTGGAGCGCGTGCTCGTCGGCGTCCGAGTGCACGGCGACGGTCCGGATCCCCAGTTCACGGCAGGTACGGAAGACCCGGCAGGCGATCTCGCCCCGGTTGGCGACGAGAACGGTCGCGATCATGTGGTCCCTCACGTCGGTCATGGGCCTCACATCCGGAAGACGCCGAAGCCACCGCGCGCGCCCTCGAAGGGCGCCGTGTGGAGGGCGGACAGGCACAGGCCGAGGACGGTGCGGGTGTCGCGCGGGTCGATGACACCGTCGTCGTACAACCGCCCCGACAGGAACATCGGCAGGGACTCGGACTCGATCTGCTGCTCCACCATGGCGCGCAGCGCCGCGTCCGCCTCCTCGTCGTAGGGCCGGCCCTTGGCCACGGCGGACTGCCGGGCGACGATCGACAGGACGCCGGCGAGCTGCTGGGGGCCCATGACGGCGGACTTGGCGCTGGGCCAGGCGAAGAGGAAGCGGGGGTCGTAGGCGCGCCCGCACATGCCGTAGTGCCCGGCGCCGTACGAGGCGCCCAGGAGCACGGACAGATGCGGTACGCGGCTGTTGCTGACGGCGTTGATCATCATCGCGCCGTGCTTGATGATGCCGCCCTGCTCGTACTCCTTGCCGACCATGTAGCCGGTGGTGTTGTGCAGGAAGAGCAGCGGGATGTCGCGCTGGTTGGCCAACTGGATGAACTGGGCGGCCTTTTGGGACTCCTGGCTGAAGAGGACCCCTTGGGCGTTCGCCAGGATGCCCACCGGATAGCCGTGCAGGGTGGCCCAGCCCGTCACCAGGCTCGTGCCGTAGAGCGGCTTGAACTCGTCGAAGTCGGAGCCGTCGACGAGCCGGGCGACGACCTCGCGCGGGTCGAAGGGGGTCTTGAGATCTCCCGGGACGATGCCCAGCAGCTCGTCCTCGTCGTACTTGGGTGGCTCGGCCGGGCCCGGATCGCCGTACGCCTTGCGGTGGTTGAGGCGGGCTACGACACGGCGGGCCTGCCGCAGCGCGTCCTGCTCGTCCACGGCGAAGTGGTCGGCGAGCCCCGACACGCGCGCGTGCATCTCGGCGCCGCCGAGCGACTCGTCGTCGCTCTCCTCACCGGTCGCCATCTTCACGAGCGGCGGCCCGCCGAGGAACACCTTCGCGCGCTCCTTGACCATGATCACGTGGTCGGACATGCCGGGGATGTACGCGCCACCGGCGGTCGAGTTCCCGAAGACGACCGCGATGGTGGGGATACCGGCGGCCGAAAGCCTGGTCAGGTCGCGGAAGACGGCGCCGCCGGGGATGAAGATCTCCTTCTGGGACGGCAGATCGGCGCCTCCGGACTCCACGAGGCTGATGCAGGGCAGTCGGTTGGCGAGCGCGATGTCGTTGGCCCGCAGCGCCTTCTTCAGGCTCCACGGATTGCTCGCTCCCCCGCGCACGGTGGGGTCGTTGGCGGTGATCAGACACTCCACTCCCTCGACGACCCCGATGCCGGTCACGAGCGCGGCGCCGACCGCGTAGTCGCTGCCCCAGGCGGCGAGCGGCGACAGTTCGAGGAAGGGGGTGTCGGGGTCGAGCAGCAGCTCGATGCGCTCACGGGCGAGCAACTTGCCGCGTTTGCGGTGCCGTTCGACGTACTTCGGCCCGCCACCCGCGAGAGCCTTCGCGTGCTCGGCATCCAGTTCGGTGAGCTTGGCGAGCATGGTCTCGCGGTTGGCCCGGTAGTCGGGACCGTTGATGTCCAGGGCGGACGGAAGGACGGTCACAGCAGGGCCTCCGGGATGTCCAGTCGACGGGAACGCAGCCACTCGCCCAGGGCCTTGGCCTGCGGATCGAAACGGTGCTGGGCGGCGACACCCTCGCCGAGAATGCCCTCGATGACGAAGTTGAGAGCACGAAGGTTGGGCAGCACATGCCGCGTCACTGCCAACTCTTCGGTCTCCGGCAGGAGTTGGCGGAACCGTTCGACGGTCAGCGCATGGGCGAGCCAGCGCCACGCCTCATCCGTACGCGCCCACACCCCCACGTTGGCGTTCCCTCCCTTGTCACCGCTACGGGCCCCGGCGACCAGACCAAGGGCCGCCCGCGCCGTGGGCCCGTCCGGCGGAGGCCCGGGGAGGGCAGGCTGTGGAACGTCTTCCAGTACGAGGGTGTCGTGGGCCGGGGCCACAGCAATCCGGCGCCCGTCGTGGAGGACGGCCACATGGTCGACGGCACCATGGGGGACATACACATCATCGAAGACGCCATAGGGCGCTCCCTTTCCAGGTGGGGTCAGCACATGGAAGCCCGGGTAACTGGCCAACGCGAGCTCGACGGCAGCCGCACTCAGCGCCCGCCCGACAACCTCCTGATCGGCATCCCGGACGACAAGCCGAAGCAGCGCACTGGCGGTCTCCTCGGTCGATGCGTCGGCGTGATCCGTACGGGCGAGATCCCAACGAAGTTCACCGGGCCGGGACTTGGCCGCGCTGAACGCGAGGTCCATCTGCCCCTGGACGAGAGCGGCCTTGCGCTCGATGTCGAGCCCGGTGAGCACGAAGGTGACCTCGTTGCGGAATCCCCCCAGCCGATTGAGACCGACCTTGAGACTCGGCGGTGGGGCCTCCCCCCGCACCCCTTCGATCCGCACCCGGTCGACACCGTCCGCCCCCAGCCGGACGGTGTCGAGACGGGCGGTGGCATCGGGACCGGCATACCGGGCACCCTGCGTCTCGTAGAGCAGCTGCGCGGTGACGGTACCGACGTCGACGACTCCCCCCGTGCCGGAGTGCTTGGTGATGACGGACGAACCGTCCTCATGGATCTCGGCGAGCGGGAAGCCGGGGTGGCGGAGCTTCTCCGCCGGGTGCTCGGTGAAGAAGGCGTAGTTGCCGCCGGTGGCCTGGGTCCCGCACTCCAGGACATGTCCGGCGACCACGGCACCCGCGAGGCGGTCGTAGTCGCCGACCCCCCACCCGAAGTGAGCGACCGCGGGACCGGTGGCCAGGGCCGCATCGGTGACCCGCCCGGTGACCACGACCTCGGCGCCCGCGCGCAGACAGGCAGCGATACCGAACCC
This sequence comes from Streptomyces sp. STR69, assembly GCF_024519455.1. GTDB lineage: Bacteria > Actinomycetota > Actinomycetes > Streptomycetales > Streptomycetaceae > Streptomyces. The sequence continues at coordinate 106,687 of NZ_JALJRY010000036.1, forward strand.
ACCCAGATAGGCATGGGCGGCGAGAGACCCCGGATACCGAGCGACGAGATCGTCCCCCTCGACGTGCGCGACCCGCACCGATATCCCCAGCCGGTCGGCCAACTTCCTTACGGCATCGGCGAGTCCGGCCGGATTGAGCCCACCGGCGTTGGTGACGATCCGCACCCCGCGCTCATGGGCGAGCCCGAGGCACTCCTCCAGTTGCTTCAGGAAGGTACGGGCGTACCCGGCGCTCGGGTCCTTGAGCCGGTCCCGTCCCAGGATGAGCATGGTGAGCTCGGCGAGATAGTCACCGGTGAGAACGTCGAGCTGCCCACCGGTGAGCATCTCGCGCAGGGCGTCGAAGCGGTCGCCGTAGAAGCCGGAGGCGTTGCCTATTCGGAGGGGCGCGGCGGGGTGGGACATGGGTGGGGGGCTCACTGGCCGGCCCCCTTCGACTTCGGCTGTCGCCCGGAGCCGGGCGGTCCCGCGAAGGCCTGGGCGATGTCGAGCCATCGACCGGCATCGGGTCCTACGGCCTCCACCGCGAGGTCGGCGCGGTGGGCTCGCTGGGTGACGAGAAGGCAGAAGTCGAGGGCGGGACCGGTGACGCGCTGCGGGGCGTCGTCCGGACCGTACGTCCACAACTCACCGGAGGGAGCGACGAGTTCGACCCGAAACTCCGCACTCGGCGCCGTCAGTCCATGCACACCGAAGGCGAAGTCACGCGCCCGCACACCGATGCGCACCACGTGCCGGAGCCGGTCCGTAGGTGTCCTGGCCGCACCTACCGCGTCCGCCACATCCTGGCCATGGGCCCAGGTCTCCATGAGCCGACCGGTTGCCATGGAGGCGGCGGACATAGGTGGCCCGTACCAGGGGAAGCGGGTCTTTGCGGGTGCGGCGTACAGAGCAGCCAACAGGGCCGTCCGTCCGGCCCGCCAGTCGGCGAGAAGCTGAGCGGGAGGCTTTGCGGCGCCCTCCTCCGCCCCCTGATCCACGAACGACTCGGGAGCGGCGAGCGCCTTCTCGACCAGCGCACCGAACGCTTCCTCGTCCGTCACGGCGAGCAGAGCCGAGTGGTCGGTCCAGGCCAGGTGGGCGATCTGGTGGGCGACGGTCCAGCGGGCGGCGGGAGTCGCGACCGCCCAGCCCTCCGGGCTCAACTCGGCGACTAGCCGGTCGAGTTCCTCGCTCTCCTCACGCAGGTCGTCGAACACGTGCGTCGGATCGGACATGGGGGGAGCATGGCAGGGCTGCCAGAAACAATCAAGCGTGCTTGCATTGTTCGTGTGGGGAGGCGCGGGGTGAGGGGGTTGGTCTGGCCGTGGGGCGGGTTGTGGGCGTTGGGCCACTCGCTTCTTTGTCAGTGTCGGGATTGCGCGAGCCGAGTAAAGGGCGCTCCCTGCGGTCGCGTCGGCTGCGCCGATGGCCCTCCGGGCCACCCTTGACTCGCCTCACACAATCCCGTTTCAGAAGCGAGCGAGCAGCCCGGA
>NZ_JALJRY010000037.1 GCF_024519455.1 Streptomyces sp. STR69
GTCCGCGCCGACCTGCGCACCGCCCGCCACTGGAACGACTACCTCACCGCCGACCACGAACTCGCCGCCATCGAGAAGGAATACGGCGTCTTCCAAGTTGCCCGCGGTGACCGAACCGCCGCCAAGCGCCCCACCCGCGCCGAACAGGAGAAGGCCCGCCGCGCCGGCCACGACACGACCGCCCGCGAATGTTTGCGCGCCACCGTCCGCACCGCCGTAGCGGCCGCCATCAGCACCGAGGAGTTCATCCACCTCCTCAACCACACCGACGGCGTGCTCGTCGAGGTCGTCCACTTCCCCTCCGGCGACGTACGCGGCTACAAGGTCGCCAGCGAAGACCTCACCACCGCCACCCGCGAGCCGGTCTGGTTCTCCGGCTCCGAACTCGCCCCGGACCTGTCCCTCCCCAAGATCCACGAACGCCTGGCGAGCATGGGGTCGCAGGCCACCGGCCAGTCGGGCAAGCGCAGGCCCAACCCCTGGCACCAGGCCACAGCCGCCGAACGCATCCCCCACCACCTCGGCCAACCCGACGACGAAGCCTCCCAAGCCCACCTGGCCGCATTCGGCGAAGCCATTGACGCCCTCCCCCTCGTCACACCCCAGGCCGCGCGCCCCCAACTCCGAGAGGCAGCAACCGCGTTCGAGCGTGCCACCCGCTCCCGCATCCACGCCGAACACCACCACGCCCGAGCCCTGCGCAGCGCCGTACGCGCAATGCTCCGCGAACCCGCCCCCAAGGACAGCGCCACCCTGGCGATGTTCCTCGACGCCGCGATCCTCGTCGTCATCGCCGCCGCCCGCTGGCACCAACTCCGCCACCACGACCAGCAGGTTGCCGCCGCCCACCAGACCCTGGTCCACCTCCAGGCCGCCTACGAGCAGGCAGCAGCCGCACCAATAGCCGCCCTCGGCCAGCGCAGACCGCCCCAGCAGACCTTGGATCGGCACATTCGGCACCTACGCCAGGCTGTACCCGACCGTGCCGAGCAGATCGTCGAAGACCCCGCCTTCGGCGCCCTCACCACCGCCCTCGCCGAGGCCGAGGCAGCGGGTCACGATCCGGAGCGGCTCCTCCATCAGGCTGCGGACCAGCGTGCCTTGGACGACGCCGACTCTCCCGCACGGGTCCTGACCTGGCGTATCCAACGCCTCAGCGCCAGGCCGGCGCCCAGCGCACGAGCCCGCGCAGCACAGGCTCGCAGCGCCGCTGCACGGCACACCGACGCTCAGATCCACAGGGCAGCAGCCGTCCCGACCTCACAGCCGTCACAAGCACGTCGACGTTGATCACGACGCAACGACAGCCCTTTTTGGAACATCGGGCTCGCGGCGTCCAACCAGTCCCGCAGCCGCTCGACGAGCCATCAGGGCCTCTCTGTAGGGGGTGTCCGTTCAGGCGAAGGGACGCGGGGTTTCGTTCAACTTCATCAGCAGCAATTATCCAGCACTTGGGCAGCAGCTAGGGGGCGATGCTCGATCGGCACAGGCAGGCAGCGGCCTGGTTGCAGATGTGGCAGGACTTGGGGCAAGTGCCGAAAATGATCAATTCCTACGCCCGGGGACTGACGGAGTACCTGGAGTTGTGCGAGCTGGAGAGCGGGGATCCGGTGCAGGTGACGCGAGCCCATGTCGCTCTATATGTACGGGAGTTAGGCTCGCGACCGAATCATCGCGGCGTCAACGGCGCGGCTTTGGACCTGGTGTCGGATTGTCGAACGCGATGCTCGAGTAGCGCCTGGTGTCAGCGATTACCAATGCTGTCTGTCAAGCCGCGTGAGCGGTGGGAGACAGCATTAGTAATCAGTTTGACTTTTCTACGAGTCTCCACCGCCGCCTGCCGCCACAGGCCCCATGCCGACATTCTGCCCAAAAAGCCTGGTTTGGTTCGGATGGAGTTTGAGTAACAGCGCAGAGAAATCCATACCGATACACCCGGGCAATCAGGGCTAATTTAGAAACGCCATCGCGGAAAAGACTGCACCGCCGATCCGTGTGAGGCCCATTCGAGGTGCAATTTCCCTTTCTGGTCGCGACGCGCAAACCACACGATATCGCGACGGCTCAAGACGTCTAGCATCTGCTCATCCGATAGAATCTCCTTCCAGTCGTCGACTGTTCGTGCAACGAAAATGGAAGCGTCTTCATCGCCTGCAAGATGCGCTGAGGTTTCATCAAGTTTGGCATTGTACCGTGTCCAATGAGTATCAAACGCGATCGCGCATGCCATGGGAGTCCCAAGGAGTGCTGTCGCCGCGTCAAACCATCCTTGAGGTTTAACTCTGCTTAGTTCGTCGACAGCTCGCCGAACTCGTTGCGTCACTTTTTTTCCAGGGCGGTCTGCGCGAGGTCCATCGCCGCGCAGGTAAGCGTGATAGTCATCGAATCTCGCTTGTCCGCCTGAAATGAAAGCGATCGCATTTTCCCTCTCTGCAGCCCTAACGCGCAAAGCGACGTCGGTGCCCTCGAGGAACATGGCCAGCATCTCGATTTCGTCGTGAACGCGAACGCGTGGATGCTTGGACCATTTCTCACGGAATCTGAGATAGGCAATTAATTCTGACCCATTCCTGAGAGTGTCTATCACGAGGGCCAGGTCAGACACAGCAACGATCCACGGCGAAGCACCATCCGGCAAAATGCCAAGCTGGTGAAGCATTTCGAGGTTGCTTCCAGCTTCCCCGAGACCATCGAGTGTCGGAATTACATAGTGCACGTTCTTAACGTTGGCCAGGGTCGGCGAGATAAGAGACCCGGAGTGGCCTGTCACTGTCCGAACAATCCGATATTTGTGGGCCGAACTACCGAACATTGCCTCTCGATCTCGCTGTAGCTGGCTCCACGCTTCACTGATTAGATTCTCGAACTGGGACTTCAGCCTCCTGACGTCACCACGTAGACTGGCAAGTTTCAGTGGCGCCCCTTTGCCCTCTACCAGGATGGCAGTGTTACCCGTGACAATGAGGCCGTCCATTTCAAACTCGGCGCCGGTAGCCGTCTCCCGCACGAAGATTCCTGACGCTTTTGATCCGCCTGGAAGGTGCCTACTCAATAGGCGCACTGCATAGTCATCGACTGCTTGCGCTCTCTTTGCTGACCAATCAGCAGGAAAGGTCCTCGAAAGCAAGGATTCCATGGTCGCCGCCGAGTCGACATCCAGAGCATTGGGATTAGCGAGCAGGGCACGTGAAGTGGATTTATCGGGGGCCACTTCCTCCTGCGGCCAAATGAGAAAGGGGTGAGTTCTAATTGGGCTGTCCGCTAGCGGACCGGGGGCCTTGTCCCACTCTCCGACCATGGAACTCAGATGCCGCATGATTGCAGTTGCCCGTTTGCTGTACTTGCCAGCAGCGTCTGACAGATACTGATCCAGATCCGAAATCGGAACACTCAGAACCGCCGGGATCACCGACAGTAGAGACTCGTAATAGTGGTAGCGCCATTCGCTCGTTGCGCTGGCTACATTCATGGGCCTACCACCTGTCGCGTTGCTAGCGAAGGTCCAACATGCGATGTTGGCGTCTCTTAGCCCGCCACGCCAGCGCTGATGCACATAGTCCGCTACCTTTTCTAGGTCGGTGTATCGAAAGCCCAATTTATCTGCGAAACGCCTACCGTAAGCGCCGGCCAACTCGTTCGCAGTGGCGCGTGCAAACTGAGGCGCCGATGCGCCTCGTACCGCGAGCCATCTCGTAAGGGTAAAGGTGCGCAGCGCGTTATCCGGCGTCAACTCATCTGAGGTCAATTCGTAAGCCGCACTCAGAGTGAGGGCTACGTTCCTAATCTCCGCCACGATCCGCATACAATTCAAAAGGTCCATCGGCCCCGGGTCACGTCCCGAATGAGTCGATTGCCGTGCGACAGCAGCCGTTAGAATCTCGTGGTCCAATGAATTGGGTGTGGAGTCAGGTTCGTAATAGCTGCCCCAGCCCTTGAATTGAGTCAGAAAGGTCGCGACACACAGGAGAGGAACCCCTTGCACGGTTGCCACCAAGTTTTCCAAATCCCTTAATAGGGATGATTGGAGTTCTCCAAAGTGTCGTACTGCCGCGGGGGCGAGTTTACGCAGTTCCGTGATGTCTTGAGCGCTAGGAGCGAACAGTCGCCCATCCTGGACAGGGGCGAAAGAGTCGGTAAACCGCGAAAGGACTACGGCAAATGGTTGATTGGTTGCTGCAAGCCATTGCGACCAGCCATCAACCGCCTTGGATCCCAGGCTTGGCGGTACTCGACCTTCACGTGCCGCTAGAGCGTCCTTGACTTGGTCTGGAGGAGGAGCGACGCCGCCTTTTGCGTATTTCGCATTAGCGGCGCGTCTCGGTTGTGATCGGGCTGTCGCTTTCTTCGACTTCCAACGCTTACCCTGCGCTGACACTTAATTCCCCTCCCCTTCCGCCCCATCAGTTATCCCAGCGAAACAGGTGGTGCTTCAGAACCTTGGTTTCACCAATGCTCACCCTAGCGGGCGCGTGGCGTAGCCCGCGAACATATTTATAGACAGGTCGGGAGACCTGGGCCTGTATGCAAGGCTTCGGTAAAGTCGTTCCTTGTTCGGTTCGTGATCAAGCGGTCTAAAGGAGGGGCGAGCAGTCGGCAGGCGTCGCCGTCACTATGCAGCAGGGCGGAGGCGATGTCGGACCTGTCGGCCAGGTGGAGGGGCGCCGATAGCGAGGTCAGGCCAGGTCGCCACGGAGGCGTCCTCGGCGTAGGTCATATCGTGGATGTGGTGAAGCAACTCGATTGGCGAGACTCTTCCGGATCACGCTGTCACTGGCGCGCAGCGCTGCCGCCAGTCGTCCTTGCAGCTCATCGGGGACGGTCCGCACCCCGAGGGCGCAAACACGCACCAGCGCACGGCAGTCCTGCACTTGCCGGCTTGTTGCGAGCATGATGAACAGAGGATGCGCCAGGTTATCTCGGGCCGCGTAGCCATCTTCGGCGTCCGTCACCCTACGGTGCAGTTCCTCGACGATCCGGCGCGCGCCAGGCACCTCGGCGGAACCGATTGAGTCGAGAACGGTGAGTCCGAGTCGGATGTCGAAGACGATCATCCCAGGTTCGGCCTTCCGCTCGGAGTAGGCCGCCACCAGGTCCGCGAGGTGTCCGTCGACCGACTGCCCAACGTCGCGGCGGCACTGGACGGTCAGGCATGCCGTGACGGCTTGCTCCGACTGATCGCCGGGCATCGTGTCGGCGAGGAGGGCAGCGGCCCGTGCTGTGTCACCCGTAACGAGAGGGGCTAGGACGGCGACTTGGCGTCCATCGAGCATCCGTTTACCTACGCCTCGGTGAGCTTCGATGTGTGTCAGGGCTTCGGCCCAACGTCCCTCGGTGGTGAGGGTGCGTGTGCCGTCGGCGAGGAGCACGCGCCATAGCCACGCCCGGACTTCCTGGCGGTCCTCGTCGGTCGCAGTGAGGTCCGCCGGTACCGCGACGTCCTCGAATCGAGCCGCTGCGCCCGCCTCAATGGCTGCGTACAGGTCGAGCAGTCGTTGACGTCCGTCGTCGCCGTGGCCTGCACGGATCTGGAGGCGGGCGAGGTTGACGACCGGTTCCAGCCCTCGAATTGCACTCATGCCGGGCAGCGGGCAGGCGTCGAGGTAGGCGGCGGCGTGCTGGTGGCACATCTCTCGTGCGAGGTCGGGGAGGTCGAGATCGGAGGCGATGAGCGCGGCCTGGTTGTAGACAGCGGATGCGAGGCCCTGGTCGGTCTTCTTCACTGCAGTGTCGGCCAGGTTGACGAGCGCGCGTACACGCAGAGGCAGAGGCAGGCAGGCGGGCCGGAATCGGGCGACGAGTGGGAAGCGCTGGGCTATGGGTCCGTGCGGGTCCATCGACTCCTCCGGCGTGAATGAGAAATGGTGAGGAGACGGGGGCCGCCAGTCGTACGCCGGCGGCCACCTCTCGCTACGTGCAGGGCGTCACTGCCAGTCGACGACGATGCGGTTCAGCGGGGTGTCGAGAGCGAAGAGGCCGGGGCGCTGCTCGATGGCGGGGGCGTCGAGGGGCTGGATCTCGAACGTGGCCTCGCGGCTGCGGTATTCGCGGTCCCAGGTGCGGATGGCGTCGGCGACCTTCGAGGCCAGCTCGTCGCTGCCGGGGCCGTGGCCGATGACCCCGAACTCCCAGAGTTTGCCGCCTTCGGGGGTCTTCTCCTTCGACGGGCGCCGCGCCAGGTAAGTGACGGCGCCCTTGTCGACGACGGCGGTGGAGGAGGGGTAGGGGTCCTCAGTGAGCAGGGCGCCCTTGGCGCTCTGGGGGAACAGCATTCGGATCAGGCCGGAGGGGAGGGAGCAGGTGACGAACAGTTCCATCCACTCCGGTGACTCCATGGCCTGGACCGTCATGCCGGTCCATTCCTCGGTGCGCGGCTGGTCCAAGACACCAGTGAGAGCTCCGGCGTTGATGTTCTGCCCGGCGGGAGCCTGGAGTCGTACGGCGCCGTCGGTGCTGAGGGGGATGGTTCGGCGGTCGTCGTCGGCGATGCCCCGCCTGAGCGGCATGAAGGTGTTCATCTCGCTGCCGAGGGAGACCCATCGGCCGTCGCGCTGCTCGTAGGCGATGGAGCGGGAGACCGTGCCCTTGAGTCGCTGGGGGACGAGGAGCCGTCCGCCGGGGGCGAGTTGCTGCAGCCAGGCATGCGGTACTCCGTGTGCGCCGACGGTGGCGATGATCCGGTCGTACGGTGCTCCCTCGGCGTAGCCGAGTGCTCCGTCGCGGGTTACGGCCTCGACATTGGTGACCCCGGCCGCGGTGAGGTGCGCGCGGGCGCCCTCCACGAGGTCGTCGTCGACGTCGAGGGTGGTCACGTGTCCGCTCTCGCCGACCAGGTGGGCGAGCAGTCCGGCGTTGTAGCCGGTGCCGGCGCCGAGTTCGAGGACGCGCTCGCCGGGCTGGACGTCTAGTTGGTCCAGCATGAGGGCGACGACGCCCGGTTGGGAGGCGCAGGAGATCGATGTGCCGTCGGTGTCGTACTTGATGTGCACCGGTGCGTTGGCGTAGGCGTCCTCGAGTGACGCGTCGGGCACGAACACGTGGCGGGGCACGGTCCGCAACGCGGTCTCAACGGCGCTCGCGCGGGCGTGACCCTCCGCGCAGAGCTGGTCGACCAGGGCGTTGCGGAGGCGCTCGGCGTCCGCCGCGGGGATGGCGATCGTGTCGGTGTTCACCGCGCAGACGCTATCGACGCCGGCGTTTGCCGCGTCGGTCGACGCGGTGTTGTCACTCGTTCCCATGACTACCTCTCGTGCGATGTTGGACAGTGCGCTCTGGTCGTCCCGGAGGAGACCGGCGCGGTTGGCGTGGAAGATCACGTGGTGGGCGATGACGGCTCGCAGGCCGCGGGTAAGTCCGGCATTCGCGGCGAGGGAAGCGAGTGCGGCGCCCGCCCTCTCGAAGGCGGAGACCCATCCGCCGTGCCCGGCAAGCGGGCCGTTGGGGCAGCACAGTCCGTGGGCTTCGGCGGTCATCAACTTCCGCATCGAGGGCGCCAGTTCGGCGACCCGCCCGAGGGGCGGAGGAGCGGTCGCCGGTCGGAAAGCGGCGACCTTCGCCCACACATCACCCTGCTCGAACCAGTCCAGACCGGCCGCCCGCATCATCGCGCTAGCCAGCAGCACGGTGGTCTCCCGGCGGCCCAGGTGATCCGGGCCGGGCTGGTAGGTGAGCAGATGGCGGCTGTCTTGGTGGAACAGGTTGTGGGCGATGGCCATGGCCTCAGGCCCGCCGAAGGCGTCCGTCTCGGGCTCGTAGACGGAGGGCAGCCACGACACGACCGTTCCGTCGCCAACGAGGTCGCTCAGCAGCGCTTCGACGACGGGCGAGGGCTCATCGGCGACGTATCGCAGCGGCCAGGGTTGCTTGTTCATGAACCACCAGCCGGTGAGATAGCCGTCCGCTTCAGCCGCAAGGAGTACGGGGGTGAGGCGTTCGGCGATGGCTCGCTGGGCGCTCTCGCGGTCGGCGAAGGTGATGTTGTGTTGCTGCCAGCGGTCGGGGCGGTCCGGGGGCATGCGGAGTTCCTTCGGTCGATGCGGTCAGGCGATGAGCAGGCAGGCGTCCCAGGCGGATTGGGGCGGTGTGGCGGTGCTGGGCGCGAGGACGGCCAGGGCGACACCGGCGGCGCCGTCGAGGAGACCGGGGCCTCGCTCCTCGTCCTGTATGAGCGTCGCGGCGGCGCGTGCGGGGTCGGTTCCCGGTGGGTGAACTACGGCCAGCATCACGGGGATTGCAGCGCGGAGTCGTCCGACGGTCGAAGGGTGAGCGTCGTCGGCCGCGCGTGCGGCGATGTGGGCGAAGCCGGCGAAACCGTGGCACAGGCCGTTGTCCGTCGTGGCATTCAACTGGTCGGGATCGGTGAGGGCGGCCACGAGCGCGTTCTCCGCGTCGACCTGGCGTCCGGTGTCGCCGAGGGCGAGTGCGGCAAGTTGTTGGGCGCGGGCGAGACCGGCGGTGCCGTAGCACCATGACGGCCGCCGGGGTGCGGACGGGCCAAGTCGGCCTGCGCTCAGCTCACTTCGGGTGATCCAGTATGGCCACGTCGACCCTCGGCCGGTGTCCTCTCGCCAACGGTCCAGCCAGTCCAGGATCCGTCCCAGTGCTTCGGTGTGGCCGTTGACGAGGGGGCCCTGCCGGACGGCGAGTGCCAGCAGCGCGAGCACGCCTCCGATGCCGTGTGCCATGCCGTTGTTGGCGTGCCCGCCGGGGAAACGGTCGTCCGGTCTGCCTGAGGGGCCTGTGGCCGTCCACCAGCCCGGGAGGAACTCACCGTCGTGCGTGATCGGTTGGGTGAGGCGTACGCAGTAGTCGAGTACGGCGCGGAGAACGGTGGCGCCGGGATTGCGGCGCAGTAGGTAGGCGCCGTAGCCGGTCAGGCCACGGACGGTGTCGAACTCTGCGATCGCCGGCAGGAGTTCGGAGTCGATTCGGCGGTGTGCGGCGTCGAGGCGAAGGTACACGTCGGTGGTCATCTGGTGGTCGAGGGTGTCGAGGGCGCGTTGGTAGGCGCCGGGCAGGTGATCGGCGGCGCGGGCCAGGGCGTGGGCAAAAGCGGGTGCTCCGTAGAAGGGGTGGCTGTCGGGGCCGCTGGTGAACGGTTCGCGGGAGGCGGCGGCAAGCCAGTCATGGGCGCGCTGCCACGGTCCCAACCCGGTTGCGGCCCGCTCGATGTGCAAGAGCGCGATGCCGGGAAGGCCGTGGGCGAGGTGCTGCCGATGGGCGGCCACCAGCCCAAGCCGTGCCGTGTGGGGGTCGGCGAGCTGGTCGGCGACGGCTGCTGCCAGGTCGAGCGCGGTGTGGGCGGTCACGATGTCCTCCCGGTCGCGCGTGCTGTCCAGGCCAGGGCAGCGGCGCGGGCGAGATAGAGGCAGACCTCTTCCTCGGGGAAGTTCACCGCGATGTGCCGTACGAAGTGGACGTGCAGCAGGGAGGTCAGGACGTCGTCGACGGCGACGCCCTTGGTGTCCGGGCCGGACAGATGTGGCCGGTAGGCGGCGAGCGCTGCATCGCGGTCGGCCCACGCCGACACGATGGCTGCTCCTCCGGGGGCTGCGCGCAGGGCCGCCCAGTCGTCACGAGGGTCGGCGAGACGTACGGCGTCTGTGAACTGAGGGCGGGGTACTGGCGCGGGGGCTCTGGGCGGGATGTGGTCGATCAACCAGCGCATCCCTGCTTGAGTGCTGCCGAGGAACGCGGAAGCGATGGCGATGGAGTGCGCGGCCACCAGCGCGCGCTGGTGTGGACGCCCTGGCTGGGAGAGCTGGGCCAGGACTGCGCGCGAGTCCGCCCGGAAGACTTCCTCGGCCGCGTCCCATGCGGCACCGGAGCCCCAACGACCCATCTCCCTATAGGAGGTTGGGTAGCGCAGGTCGGCCAGCAGACCGGCGCCCCGCAGTTCGTCGGCCCATGCGCTCACCGTCCGGGCCGTCTCGGCGAATGCCTCCGGAGTGGGGAGTGCGATGCGCAGGCGTAAGTGTTGTTCGGGATCCCGGAAGCGAATGAACCACCATGGCGGGGCGCCGAGTTGTTCAAGGAATTCGGGCAAGTGGCGGGAGAGCAGGGCGTCTTGGCGGCGGGGGTCTCCGTACAGGGTGGCCAGGAGCACTGACGAGGCGGCCGGTGTCTGGATCTGGGCCTGTGAGAGGGCACGGGCCCGGGTGGGAGCGGGCAAGGGTGGCCACGTCGGCGGCCGGGCTGCCTTGAGAGGCACCACTACCTCGTGGGCACGGCCAGCGCACCAGCCAAATGCATCGGGTTCCGGGGCCTCGACGAGCACGGCCAGGTGCGTACCGTCGAGATGCTGACGCAGCAGCGTCTGGTGGCCGGCCTGATCGAGGTCGAGGAACAGCCGTCGGTCGTCCTCAACGAGGAAGACCCGCTGGGGGAGCCGCCGTTGGGCCCGCCAGTCGGTGAGCGCGGCGTCCCACTCGGCCCGGGGGCGTGTCCGGCTGGGCAGTTCGGACGCTTCCAGGCGCCAGCGGGCCAGGGCCAGCACCGTGCGCCCGTACCGCAAACGCGGCAGGAACGGCATCGCCGCTGCGGCTCCCCAGTCGAACATGGTCGCCTGCGCGCACTGGGCGCGGGACAGCTCGGTGAGGAACCGCGCCAGCGGCGGAGTGTGCGTGCGCAGGCTCAGCGCGTGCATCCCGACGGCCTCGATGCGCTGGCCGCGCTCGGGGGCGGCCAGGTACATACGGCGGCCGTCGCACCCCACCGCTAGATCCTCGGGTGTGAGGACTTCGTCGCCGGGAGCACGGTGTTCTTGGAGGCTGATCAAGGTGGGCAGGATCTGCGGGGCGCGGGTGACGTGGGCGCTCTCGGGGAGCAGCGGTGGGAAGGAGAGCTGTGCGGGCACGGTATTGCCGTCCGCGGCCGGGAGATCGGCAAGCTCTGCGGCCAGGGCCTGACGGTCGCCGGGGGCCAGCATGCTGAGGAACCGACCTATAGAGACGCCGACGCCGCGGGACACGCTCACGACCTCCAGCCGGAACCGCCCGCGCTGCAACTCCCGCAGGCTGGCCGCGTGCACTCGCACCCCGATCTCCAAGTGCGGTGGCAGCCTGGGCTCGTCGGGGCCCGTGTCCAGGGCCGCAACGAGTTCGTCGGTGAGGAGCACCTCGTCGCGACCGTCGAGCACGGCGGCCTGCGCGAGGTGTACGAGGGTGTCATCCCGGGCGGAGACGCGAGGCCGGCGCGCAACGGCCGGGGCGCCCGGGTAGCCGTCGGGATAGCCGGTGCCGCTGTCCGCGACGGCCTCCGCGAGCGGCACCATCGTGCCGATGCCGTACCGCTCGTAGAACCGCTGGTGGTACTTGCTCCACGCTGCGGTCCCGTACGGGCGGGTACTTACCCGGGTCAGGATGAGGGCGGCGCGCTCGATCTCTCGGGCTACGGCCTCCGGCAGAACGATCTGCGCGTCCAGCCGTAGGTCGAACGCAACGGGGTGACGACGCAGTCCAGGCACGAGTTCCCGCATCCGCGCCGCGACGCTGTCCCGGCCGCCCCGGGTGGCGCACTCCGCCAGACCCTCGCGAACAGCGCGCAGCTCGCGCACTGTCTCAGCGACCAGGGCGAGGGTTGCGGCGTCGATCGCGTCGAGCTGGTCAAGCAGATACCCGAGTACGTTGGTCTCGGTGCTCGGCGCGTGCAGACTCGTGATCAGCACCCGCCGCCGGATCAACTCCCCTAGCAGAGCACGCGACTTCACGTGCCCGGCCCCAGGGAACTCCGCCCGGAGCTTGTCCAGGAGAGCGCCGAAGCGGATCGGCGCCCGCGTCGCGGCAAGGACCGCGCGTACAGGGTCGGTCAGTGCCAAGGACGCCTCAACCGCGCGGGTCCGGTCGTCCTGGACATCGGGCTGGAACGGCACGACGAGCCGGTCTCCCCGGCTCGTCACGGTGTTGTTGACGACAACAGGTAGCCGTTCAAGCAGGTCTGGGCACGACTCCAACTGCTCGATCACGACGTCCAGCCACTCAGCGCCGGCGCGGCCGACGGCCACGTGCTCCACGCCCCAACCTGCACGCGCCTGCGGACCGAACTGCGCGGTGGCCACGCCGGCGAACAAGCCGAAAGGTGTTGCCCGATGCTCGGACCGCAGCAGATAGCGGGCCACGGACAGCGCCGTACGCCGCACGTCGCGCGCAGACGGATTCTCGGAGGCGCACACGCCCCGTACCTGCGCGGTCAGGACTGGGCTGGCGTGTTGCAGGGCTTCAACGACGTCGTCGTCCGACCAGACCGCGCGCAGCCACGCGATACCGGCGGCCAACCCGTTGGACGAGCGATCGTCGAGGTCAGGCAACGACGGGCACGGCAGTGTTGGCCGGGCAACGGCTCGTACGAGAGCGGTCGTGCCGGTTCGGAACGCTGAGGGCGGAGCAGCCACCACTACCTCCTTGGGCGAGGGACGGACGGGCGGTGCCGTCACGCCGTAGAGCGCGACGGCACCGGACCGGAGAGGCTCGTAGCCTCGGGTCAGGCGACGTTGGTGGTGCAAGCGCCGCAGGTGGAGCCGCAGTTGTCGTCGGTCAGGTTGACCAGGCCCGCCGGGTCGGCGATCTCGACGAGGGAGATGTCGAGGTCGAACCCGTCTGTTGCCGCCGGGGTCTGGTGGCTCACCAGGGTGGTGCTTGGTACTACGGTGCTGCGCGTCATGCCAACTCCTCTGAATCGTTGTGATGTTGCGGTGGCACCCGCCTCCGGCTGCACGGCACAGCACCGCACCGCCCGAAGCGGGAATCTGGTCAGACCGCCGCCGGCCGCCGGCCGCCGCTCCATGAAGCAGGCGAGCGCCTGCGCCTTGAGGCGGTCGAGGCACGGCTCGAAGACGTAGGCCGGGGCGTGTTGCCCGTCCCACTGAAGAGGGCCGAGCCAGATCACCGGCACTGCGGTGCGCATGCACCCGAGCCAGCAATCACCGGTGATCCATCGCCACTCCACGGGAGCCTTCTCCTTTCCTAGGCGTTCGGGACGGTCGAGCCGACCGGCTGGCAGCCGGGTGCGCAGACCCAGAGCCGGAACGGCAGGCCCAGATGGCGCACGTCACCCAGGACTCGGCCCTTCGCGCCCAGGTACCGGGCACAGCGGGCGCACTCCATCGCCATCTGCTGTCGGGACCGGAGGCGGGCGACGTCCGGAAGAGGCTGGGTCAACGCGACCGGGGTGGTCACTCGTCGCCCTCGATGAGGAGTTCGGCCCAGACCTCTTTGCCCCACGGGCGCTTGCCCGAGCCATGCAGGTCATAGCCCCAGCGGTCGGCGACGGTGTCGATGAGGAGCAGGCCACGCCCTGACTCGTCGTCATCATCAGGCGGACCAAGAACCGGCAGGCGCGAAGGTGCCCGGTCCACCACCCCGACCCGTATCCGTTCCGCGCTCGGCCGCCCGACCATCAGGCGGATCGAGTGGCACGAGGTATGCCTGACGGCGTTCGCGATCAGTTCCGAGATGATCAGCGCGGCGCGGTCAGCGAGGTTTTCGAGGTGCCATACACCGAGGGCGTCACGAACGAGCTTGCGGCCGATCTCGGCAGTGGACGGCTCGCACGGGAAGGTCTGGCTGTAGGCGGGGTGGCCGGTGGGGGCGACCTGAACTGGCGTACTGAGACTCGTCATTGGGCGTGGGGCCTTCGTGTTGTCTCGGCGCCCGGCTCGCTCCCTTGGCAGGTGTCAGGGGCGGCCCGGGCCGGTCAACAGCCGCCCGTCACATGAGTGACGGGCAACCAGCAACAACACAACTCCCTTTCACAGCCGGTTGGTTAGGGCGATCAACCGGGCTCCCGACGGAGTCGCCTAGGGCGATTTGACCTTTCGTTTACCTGGCGGGTGCGGGGACGTGAGAGCTACCGTGCGGACATGGACACCACGCGCAACACCGTTCTCGAAGCGTGGATGGCCGAACACGGCTACAGCTCCAACAGCCTTGCCGACACGGTGAACAGGGCTTTAGAGCGACTGACCGGGAGACCCGGCGGCCTCGACGGGTCATCGGTCCGGGCCTGGAAGGCGGGCCGGGTCAAGTGGCCAAAGTCGGCTACCCGTAAGGCACTTGAGGACGTCAGCGGTCTGCCCGCCGTCGCTCTAGGGTTCGTGCCATGGGGCCGGGCTCGGCCCACCCCAGCCCCACCGCAGCAGGAGGACCCCGATATGAAGCGCCGTACCCTCGTCGGCGGCATCGCGGCGGCTGCCGCCGCAGCAGCCGCGCCCGGCACCGCCTCCCCCCGCCGTATCGGCATGAGCGACGTCGACCGCCTCCAGAAGCGCTTCGCCGAACTCATCGCCAGCGACCACCGCCACGGCGGCCAACTCGGCATCGAGCACCGGGCCGCCGCACTCGCCGACGAAGCGCTCAACCTCCAGAACGCCGGCAGCGCCACCCAACGCGTACGCAGCAACCTCTACGCCTCCGCAGCCGCCTTCCGCTCCTCGGCGATGTGGGCCGCCATCGACGGCCGCCGCTACGACGACGCCAAGGCGCACATGCGCGAGGCCCAGGCCCTCGCCGAGATGTCCGGCGACCAAGCGATCAAGTTCCGCATCTGGAGCCACGCGGGCACCATGTACCGGCACATGGGCCGCCCCGCCGACGCGTTCGCCGCCAACGACGTCGCCCGCAACCTCCACCTCACCCGCCGCGACCCCCTGTTCGCGTCCCTCGGCCTGGCCCGCCAGGGCGCCATCCACGGCGCGGCACAGGACCCCACCGGTACCCGCCGCGCATTCGAGCAGGCGCAGGACGCCATGCTGCGCGCCGACCCCGCCGACTACCGCCCGGTGTGGATGCTCGCTTTCTACGACCAAGCCGAACTGGACCACTTGGCACTGTCCGCGTACCTGGCACTCGGCGACTACCCGACCGCCGAGTTCCACGCCCACCGCTGCCTGTCCGCGCTCCGGCCGCACATGGCCCGGTCCCGCGCCATCACCACGACCCGCCTCGCCCACGCCCAACTCGCCCAAGGTGCCCCCGAAGCCGCGACCGCCACCGCGATGAAGGTCCCCACCGAGGCTGCCACCCAGCACGCCCGAGTAACGCGCATGCTCCAAGAGTTCGGCGCAGCACTGCGCGCCACCACGCCAGGCAGTACCACCGTGCAGACGTGGACCGAGCACGCCGCCACCTGGAGGATGGCCGCATGACCACGGCGCCCGCCATCGAACTCCGCACGTTCACCACCCTCGACACCGTCCGCGGCGACCTCCTCGACGTGTACGCCGAGGTGCGCGCCCCGCTGCTGCACCTGCCGAACTACGCGGTCACCGCGTTCGGCGAGCGCCTGGACCGGCACGCCACCGAGCCGGGGTTCGTTGCTGTCCTCGCGTACGCGGACGGACATCCGGTCGGCTACGCCTACGGCAACACCATCGAGCACGGCGACCGGTACTGGCAACGCACCAGCCCGACGCCGGACAGGAAGTACACCGAGCGTCCAGCCTTGGCCCTGAAGGAGATCGGTGTTCGGCCGACGTGGCGGAAGACCGGCACCGCCCGCCGCATCCACGACGCTCTCCTCGCCACACGCGACGAGCCGTTCGTCACGCTCATGGTCAACCCGGCTGCCGGGGACGGAAAAGTTCACGTGCTCTACGAGTCGTGGGGGTACGAGGACATCGGCCAGAGCCAGCCGTCACCGGCCTCGCCGATTCTCACCGTGATGATCCGCGGCACCCGCTGACCGATGCCCATCGTGAACCGCCGTCTCCAAGCCGCACAGCCGCTGGCAGAAGGCGGAAAGGAGGTAACACGAACCTACTCGCGGCGAGATGGTCCGTCGTAACCTAAGTGAGTGGCGAACGTAGAGCTTGGTACCGATGTCGTTGAGCTGACGCTGCCGGATGTTCTTCGGCACAGCCAGACCGGGGAACTTTCGATTCCCACCCAAAATCCTGCTCTATTGCCACTTTCCGATCTCGACCCTGAAGTCTTCGAAAGGCTTATCGCGGAGATCGTCAGCCGCCGGAACAACATCGGGGTTCAGTTCTACGGCCGGCGGGGCCAGAAACAGTACGGTCTAGATGTCGTCGAGCGCGAGACTCCATCGGCACGGATTCTCTATCAAGTAAAGAGATTTGAAGAGCTCACTGGCGCCAAGCTCCGAGAAGCTGCCGATGAGTATGCAGGGCCGCCTCGGCCGCCCGGTTACAGAGGCAAAGCTCGAAAATTCTCTCCACGTCGTTTTGTAATCGTGACTTCGGCTGGACTGGACAGAGATACCGAAAATGTTGATGCGCTTGAAGCATTGCAGACCAAGTACGCCGGAGATCTAGAGATCGACGCTTGGGGCGCCGAAGCTCTCAGTCGCATGTTGCGTGATATGCCATATCTAGTGTACGCAGTTTTCGGGCCCCAATGGGCGAAGGCATACTGTGGCTATGAGCCATCACCGTCGAACCCTGCAGCGCCGAAATCACTGGGGCTCGTTGAAGATCCTATCGCTGTTCTCCAGTTGGATGCCTTGGAAACTGATGCCACCCAGGCTGAGCCAACAGACCCGCTCCAGGCTTCCCGACTCTTTGGGAGGGTTGCGGAGGGCCTACTCCAAGGGAATTTTCCAGGGCACGCAACAGAGATGCGTCGCCGCCAGGCAAAGGCAGCACAGGCTGGAGGCGATCACGCGACTGCGTTCAAGGTATTGTTCGACTTGGCATTGCAGCGTGTGCTCGCTGGCTCAACCAGTACCGTACGCTCTTTGCTGAGCAATTTGGAGAGCCTAGCGCCACATCGCGGTGACGTAGAGCAGGCGGAGCTTTCAGCACTTACTTGCGCCGCCAACTGGTACGGCGAAGGTAGCAATCTCAACAAGAGCGTCTCGGCACTCCGTACGTTGGTCAAAGCGAAGGCCCTACGAGCGGGATTGTTTTCGTGTCTACTTCTTGAGCAAGCTGTAGTCGATGGTCTATACGACTTCATTCCTGCACGCTCGGTCGTCACGGCTACGGACCAACATACGACTGCCCGACTGATCGAATTGCGCGATCTGGCTTCGGCGGCTACCAGCCCGGACGTAGAAATCCGGGCACGACTGCTCTGTGCGGTTGCCGATGCGTCATTGGCTGCGACAGCGGGACCAGACGAGGTTGACGCCGTCTATCGCAGAGGGGTTGACGATGCCCTCGCCGGGCGCTTCCTCCGCGCGCGCGGCCTGGTGGCCTCTCGCGCTGCGTATGCGTTCGCGACCCATGGAGACGTCGAGCGAGCCGACAGCTATTGGCGCCAGGCAGCGATCGCCAGCAGCGAGGAAAGCTACTACGGCGATGCACTGGGCGCAATGTGGTCCTCGCGCCTGCAGGAATGGGATAGGGGTCGATTCGACCTTCCTGGGCTGCAGCCCATTGCCAACGCTCTGCCGAACCGCCATCGCCTACTGGCTGCATCGTATGATCCAGAGCTTGAAGCAATGCAGGCTGCACACAGAGATAGACTTCCCGACGCATTTGAAAGCACCCGCCGCTATTTGTGGGAGCGCCGATTGGCCGGGCACCTGCAGGGAGAGATTCTTGCTTTGAAGCTGTTTGGCGAGGTCCTTGAAGCGAGTGGTCACCCGCTTGATGCACTGGAATGTTACATCCGCAGCGGTGAGGCATCTCAAGCTAAGAAAGTAGCTCAAGGGCTGCCAGAAACTGTAGATGTCAGCATGTGGGTTGAGTCTCCACTACGTCGACGTCGTGCTGCAGCGGTGCAGGTGATCGGCGTACAAAGCTCGACCGTGCCGGACAACGACGTGCCAGAGGTAATTGAAACGTTGCTTGAGGTTGCCGAGGGCGTGTGGCATGCGCCCGCATTTCAGGTACGCCCCGAGCGTGACGCATTGGAAGCTATCGCACGATTCGGCACACGCATTCCCGAGGCAGCTGTCGATAGAGTCCTTACGACAGCAGAGCCTGCACTGGAAAATAGCACTCGAATCAGTGATATCATCGCGAATCTTCTTGTCCAGACCTATTGGGCAGTCGAGTCTCGCCGCCAGGATGTCGCGGCGGCGATTGGACAAATGCTACGGCTTCCACAGCCAAATCCAGATCTCTGGAATTTGGTGGAGGAAATCCCAGGGGAAGCACGTGAACCATTGCTTCGAGTTGTCACCGCGCTTGCTGAACAGGGCCAGCAGTCGGCAATCGAAGCCTTGGCCAGCTGGGGCATCGCGACGCAGTCTGTTCAACTCGCTGCACGTCGGGCCTGTGCGGCATTGTTGAGACGGCGCGTCGGCGTTCCCCGAACTATGACATCTATGGGCACCCAGCAGTCAACTACGGTAAATCTGCTACTCACACTACTCGCTGCCGACGAACTCGTTCAATTCTCTCCAGGCGAGTTCACCCTCCATAAATCTCGACCCGCTGGTGGCGTGCTAGCGGCGCACCAAACCTTCTCGCCCACCGACTCCCCCTCGTCAACTAATGCGGAAATTAATTCGGGCGATGACGCATTGGACAGTACTGCATATATTGCTGCTGGACCACCCGGAGAAATCACAGTAGCCCTGGCGTCCCACATGACGGCCATTATCGAAGACTCGCAGCAGGGTGCCGCGTTCCGCGCAGAAACAGCTAGGGCCTTGCGATGCCTTGTGCTGCAGATTCCACGGGTTACCGCGAGGGGTCTGGCTCTACGTCTAATCGCAGTGCAGAGAACCCCGAATTACAGCAAGACAGACCAACTCGAAATTGATTCAAATCACCCTTTGAGTCGATTCAAGTTGAATACGGGTGCCAATCGACTACCTGCCTTGGCCCTGGCTGCCAGTGCTGAAATGTTCGCGTCGTCCTTCGAGTCGGATGCTGTAATTAAGCACGAGGAGCGTGAGTTCGCTCAGGAAGCTATCGCCTCATCGATGCCACTCCTGCGGGAAGAGGATAAAAACACGCGAAGATTGGGCGCCAGCACAGTTGTTGCCATCGCGTCTAGTCTTCGGGAGTTTGCAGAGTACGCCGCAGGGTTGGTCTTCCACGACGATGAGGTCGTGAGAGCTCGCGGCGCAGCATGCGGGCCGTTCACTGCGGCGATGTTTGCCAAATTGGCGGAAGACCCTAGCGCCGAAGTTCGCGCCGCTATCGCAAGTCGAGGAAAGGAACTCCCATTAGCCGTACGAGAGAAGCTTGCCAGCGATACGCACCTGAATGTCCGCAGAATATTGGAACGAAGTATCTCTACTTCCTAATTCGAGTCTTCGAATTTAGCGGGGTTGTGCATCTCGTCGACTCCCGCAGCATGATTCGATCCCGCTCCTGAATCGAGGGTTGCGGTCCGCGCGGTCCGTACCATTCTCGTACAACGAATTTCTTTTGGGACACCCCTCTCGCCCTCCCGATCGTGGAGCCGAACTGGTCGGCGATTTCACGATCACGACCGTTGGCCATGCGCTGCTAGGTCAGGGCCGCCCATGGCGTGGTGTACCCCATCCTGGTCATCAACTCGTGCTGGCTGGTCGTGGACACGCCAGCGTGTTGCCCATGTTTCGCAGATCATGGAAGTGGACGTTTTTGGCAACGCCTGACTTGGCCCTTGCCTTGACCTGTCGTCACAGAAGTTACTGCGGCACAGCCGACCGGACTCCGCTCCGAGGAAAACGTGTCCGTCCCGCAAGTCGCGGCCGGTAGCCGCAACAGAGCTGCCTCGCGGAAGCAGAGCATTGGTCTTCAGCATGGGGCAGTGCAGCCCACGCGGCTAAAAGGCCCCTCGGGTGTCAGCAGATCCGAAATACTTGGTGCCTGCCGACAACGCCCAGGGGGGAACGTGGCCCAGCTCGAACTCGAAGTGCTCACGGACGATGCACCGGAGGCAGCCGCTTTCGAGGCGTACTGGCGACTCAACGAGGACGGTGAGACGTGGGCTCAGACCGTCACCGCCATCCGCGCGGAGTACGGGCTGAAGCCGCAGCAGATGACCCGCATCGCCCAGCAGGCCGGCACGGCCTATCTAGCCGACTTGTTGTGCGAGTCCTGCGAGGACCCGTACCCCTTGTCCAGCCGCAGCGACCTCACCCAAGCCGTACGTTTCGCAAGCTGGAAGTGCCCAACCTGCCACGAACGCGAAGTAGAGGAGCGCGCTGCGCGGGTCAAGGAACAGAAGGCGCGGCGCCGCGCCGAGGTCTACGAGCAGTACCACGTCCTGAACGGTCCCGACTTGGAGCCCGCCGACCTCACTCTCTTCGAGGCCATCGCGCTGCACACCCTCTTCAGCGACCCAGCAGTCGAAGAAGCAGGGCTGACGTCTCCCACCGACATCTGGCCGAAGGAGCGCCGCTGGGCTCCCGAGCAGCTTCGGTACGACTTCGAACGTGGGCTCCTGAAGACCGTGCCGCGCCGGCTCAAGGTACACCCGGACTCGCACCTCGATGCCTTCGCCCTGGACGACGAAGGGGAACTGAGCGATTCCTTCTATCTCGGCCGCGTCAGCTACTACCTCATGGGTCAGGCCAACGAGCTCCCTGATCGGCACCCCCGCCTCCTCCAGGCTCTGAACCGCACATTTCGGGAAGGCCCGTGGCCGACCTCCTGGGTGGGCCAGTGGCGCAACCTATGGGACGAGCTGGTGCTGGCGGACGCACAGGACTACCTCGCAATGAAGCTCGGCGAACACCACCTGGAGATGAACCAGGGCGAGGGAACCCGCACCGCCCTCCAGGACGCACTGAGCACGTTCAGCCTCGGCCAGGTCTTCAACTTCATCTACCGAGCGGCCAAGGACTCCGCCGCCTACTACCAGCGCGGCGAAGTGAACAAGCGGCAAGCCGCAAACAGCACCATCGGGCGCATCAGCGCCAGCGCCGACAGGGCCCGCGTAAACGGCTGGGACGTCAAACACTTCGGTCGGCCCTGGAATCTCCCTCTCTCGGCCATCGGGGAGACGTTCTTGAGCAAGGTGATGTGGCAGCCAGACATGATGCAGGTGGCATCCCGCGACGCGCAGGTCCCCGTGCACGCCTGGCCCGCTGATAACGCCACCGAGGGCGCAGAGGACGAGGGCTCCGAGGAAGTACCGCACCCGGTGCCCGGCATCGATGAGGAAGGTACCTGGATCGACCTCGGCAAGATTCCTGGTGCCACTCCGTGGCCGGACGTCAACGACCTCCTGAAGCTGGAGCCTGGGACGGTCACCGCGATCGTGTCCGTACCGACTGCCGGCCGCTCGACGATGGCCCTGAACATCGCGCTGCACAATGCCACAGCCGAACGACTCACGGTCTTCAGCACCTGCGAGATCAACTCCGACGCGATCGAGCAGAAGCTCGTCAGCGCCACCTGCGGAGCAGATCTGCGATACCCCGCCGACACGGTGGACTTCGACTCCATGCGTCGCCGCGCATCAGAGTCTTCGGTCAGAATGCCAGGCTGGCATACCCCGACCATCGGGTTCCCGCTCGAACAGGTATTCCGCGAAGCCGCAACTACGGTTATCCCACCGCAACGCGGTCATCTTGCCCTCTGGGTGATCGACACGATCCAGAGCTACAGCGAGTTGGACGAGGAGGGCCTGGCAGTGAGCATGGACGTGGCACGCCGCATCGCGAAGGAATACAACCTCGCGGTTCTGATCACAGCTCGAGCGTTGAGCGAAGGGCCTGACGAGCCGCTCGAGTTGCACCACGTCCCGATGCCTATCGCACGCGGCGCCGACACCATCGTTGAACTACACCGCGACGGGGTCTACTGGACCAGCCTGCCCGACGCCGACCCGGCCACAGTGCGGGCTTTAAAGGTCGCAGGTGAACGGTGCAACAAATCCGTCTCGCTGAAACTCCAGCCTTCCTTCTGCCGCTTCGTCCGAACTGACAGATGATCAAGCCCCCGGGAGACCTTCAGCGGTTCTGATCCAAGGCACACCAGCCTGCCCCAGACGGGTGAATCATGGCCGCCACGTGCGTGAACCACCGGCAAGCCAGGGTTTGTGGCTCCTAGCGTCTCCCACAGCACCATCACCCCGCCGCAGCGGGCTCTACCCAACTCGGAGCGCCCATGACGAACACCGTCACCGACGTGCCCAAGGCTGTCTGGCATGTCGACGAAACCGGTCTTGTGACCGTACAGGCGCAACCGGCGTGGTGGCGGAAGTGGGGGCAGGACGCGGGCTGGCCGGAATATGCCGAGATGTTCGCACAGGCCGGAGAGGAAGCACGCTCTGCCGATGTATGCGGAGTCCTGGGGCGCACCACCTACCGTCCCTGCCGCCACAACTCCCGGCTGTACGGGCCCTGCCCACACCACTGTGAGACGCCGCTGCGTTTCCACTGCGGCACGGAGCGGAAGAAGGGCGGCTGGTGTCGGTGGGATCTCCGTAAGGGGCCGTGCGGGCACCACTCCAACTCCTACGACGAGTACGTGGCGGCGGTCCGAGCTGATGAGGAAGAGGAGCTCCGGCAGCAGGCGGTGCGCGAGGAGGAACTTCGCAAGGCGGCGGAGAAACGGCGCGCCGGGACCCTGAGGGTGGCCTGCCCGTACTGTGACGCTCAGCCCGGCGGGAGTTGCGTGAGGCGAAACGGCGAAGAGCAGCCCAAATCGCACAGCGCGCGGGAGAACCTGTGGCTCCACACCGAAACAGCCAGCGCAGCGGCCTGCTCCTACTGCGAGGCAGCGGTCGGCGAACTGTGCCACACATCCAGCGGGAAGATCGCCAATCAGGCCCACACAGACCGCTAACGCTTTCCCTCTTCGCACCCGGCACGACCATCACAAGTAACAGGGACGACCATGCCGGCACAGCAAGAAGACCTGTACTCCCGAGCCGTCCGGGTCTTCGGAACAGCCGTAGGTGGCGGCATCAAGTGGCCCTACGGGGTTGCCACGCCATCACGCTGGCACTATCGCAACGATGAGACACCCGACCGATACGAGGCGGCAGTACAGGACCGTAAGGCAGCTCAGGAGAAGGTCACAGCCTGGGCTGGGCGTTACGGGCTGCGCCAGTCCAGCGCAGACTGTTGCCCCTTGTGGTTGCAGCGACGTCGCAGCCGACGCTGCTTGTTCGGGTCCGGTTCCTGTACTCGCTACGGCACTCCTGCCCCTGACCGCGGCTGGCTGGACCATGCCACGCTCTGGAACAAGAACCAGGCGCCAGCGGTCATCACCTCCGCGCCCTACAGCATCGACCCGGATGACCGGATCCGCCTGGCATGGTGGTTGGAACAGGACCCACGTTTTCGCGTGGCCTATGGCGACGAGGGGTGGTACGGATTCGGCACCCGGCAGATTGTGCTGTGGAGGCAGGACCTTCTCGAGACCGTCACCCCGGCCTGACGGCTGCCTCTGACTCGGCATTTCCAGTCAGGCATGCATACGAGCCAGTTCCTTCCGCACAGGCACGCCTCCGACTGCGTACCGTCCTAGCCGTATTCCTCCTCGTGGTACCACCCGTCACGACGCTGGGGTTTGCGATGTCCGGCTTCTCCGCTGCTCCGTCCGTGCCCCGCGCACCGGCCAACGGTTGGCTGCTGCTCACTGCCGCGTGTTCGTCATGACTGTGCTCGCAGCGCTCCTCCTGGCCGGCGGCATCGCCGCCGCGGTCAACTCCGTGGCCCACAAGACCACCGTCCATCCGCCCCTTGTCGGCACCTTCGGATTCGCCAGCCTGTCTCGGATCGCGCTCCTGGTGGTAACGGTCATCTGGGGCCGACCAGAATCACAGTGGCTCGGCCCACTCTGACAGGCGAGCCATGAGCTCGCAGACGCTCTTGGCTCGCATTCCGAGTTCGCCGCAAGTCGGAAATGCCCTATTACTCTCGGCGTAGGCCATTGCAGTGAACACGAAGAACGCAGCCGCTCCTGGTCCGTCATGATGCGCCTCATGGTGCACAGTGAAATCGGCTCCGAGCTGGTCAGACTGGCTAGCCGTGTAGCCGACACTGCTCGGCGCGAGCGTGAAGCCGGGCCCGCGGAAAAGGCAACCCGCGTACGGGTTGCCGCGAACACACGTGACGAGGCCATCCAGTATCTGGCGCAGGCGTGCGCGACGCTTGAAGAGTGGCCGTCGCCCGCGTGTGTGGGCGCTGAGGCGGCAGACGCCGTGATGACCATCTTCAAGGCCAGTCAGGCACAGCACATGCGAGTCCTGCTGCCCCTACTGGACGACGCTGCCAAGAAGAACCGGATCTCCAAGGTCTGTGTGGCCGAGGCCACTGATGCACTATGCGCCGCCGAGCAGCGCCCCCAGGTATACGGCACCATCCTCGACTACCCGGTCGCCGATGCTGCTCGACTGGACACGCTGCGGGCCCAGGTCGGGCTTCCTCTGCTCAACCCCACCGTGAAGCAAGCGAGTGTGCCTCCTCCAGCACCGGCTCTTTCCCTCAAACAGTTCCCCGACGGTTTCGACGTCCTGAAGGGCTTGCTAACCGATCTGCCCGCCGTCTCCGCCCTGCCCCGAGTGGTGCGTCCTACGGTGGGAAGCGGTGAGCCTTGGGGCTGCGCGTACTGCTGCGGCAAGGCGGATCCAGGCTCAACCGAGCTGGATATCAAGGGACGCGTCTGGAGGATCTGCCCGCTGTGCGAGAAAACGGAGGACACTCCACAAGGCCGCTTGATGGACGTCCTGCTCGCCGTCGGCAACGTCAGCGAGGCGACAGCTCGAGCAACGATGGGGGTGGCTCGCGACCAAAGCTGGCGCGTGCCGTTGCGCTACGAGGACTCCAGGGCACGCCCCAATCACCGGCCTCAGCCCCGATGGGCGAACGTCCCAGCTGTAGCCATCGCCAAGCTCGTGGCCTACGCCGAGCAATACCGCAGCCACCCACACGAAACGGCCACTCCACCCGCACCCACGCAGCGGGTGCGGGCAGACAACCCCACGCCACCGCGTCGGAACACCCAGCCGCTTCCAAGTCCCCACAGCGCCGCTGCAACCACGCCGGGGGCTACGGTCCCATCTCCTGTGGTCTGGGACGGGTCCACGTGGCGTTCGTCCCTCCTCAAGAGCAAGCGCGCGATCGACACGCTGACCTGGCCTCCCAGTACGCCTCTGACCCGGCTTCAGGTCTCACAAGCCCTTCAGATCGGCGAGGGCAATCTCGACCGAAACGGCATGGAGATCCACACAGTCGCGGCCCTACTTCGGGTGTTCGCTGACCCGCCACAGTGGCTGAGAGACTTCCATGACGCGCGTGCCCGAGAACGTGCTGCCAACTACGTCTGGCAGACAGGACAGCCGACCGAGCCAATCACGGCCTCCCCGCCCAACACTGCTTGGGAAGCCGACCCTTCGCCTTCGCCGGGCGACGTCCCGGCCCCACGAGACGCGCGCCGCATGCCCCTGCTGCCCCACCCGGAGGTGCTGATTTCGGCAAGGGCGGCACAAGCAATGACGCAGCCAGCCACAACGCCGTTGCGACCTGGCGTTGCGGCCAAGCTGCTGCAGATCGCGTTCACCACGATGCAGAAGAACAACCTCACGGTGCCGACGATCGGCCACCTCACTGCCGTGCTCCACGATCCGCCACCCTGGCTACTCGTCTGCCACCGCAAGCTTGCGGCCGCCAACCGCATCGCCAACGCTGTCCGCTCGTGACGACCAAGCGCGGCGCCTCCGAGCCGCCTCTACGGCGCCGACATCCTTCCGCCCAGTGGGCGGAAGGACTCCTGCGCTTGCAACACACACGCTGTGGAGCCAGAGAGAGGGAAGCTGTCGCGAAATGCCCGTGAAGGACGAACTGGCCCGACGCCGCAGCGAGAAGCCAATCGGCCCCCTTGAGCTGCTGGGTCTTCCCTGGTCAGACCGCTAAGTCTTCGTGATCCAAGCACGGGCGTCCAGCAGCACGTTCACCGGGCACCCAGCTGCCGCCTTCCTCTATCCGGGGGAACCTACGCGCTGTGGTGAAAGGATGGCGCCATGGTGCTTCAGGTGGGGGTCAAAGCGCTCCAGAGGAGACGAGATCAGCTGCGCGACTCAGCGGAGTCAGTTGACTCGAACAGCACGCTCGGAGACGTGGCCACGGTCTGCCTCCTCCTGTTTTACGCCGCTGAGTGCGGGCTCAAGGAGCGGCTGCTCGTGCGGCACGGGCACCGCGACTCTTCGGCCTTGGAGCCCACCCACGACCTTCGCAAACTCGCCAAGGAGCTGCGTTTGCCTCGGGCCATGGGTGCGCGCCTCGACCGGCTTCAGAGCTGCAGAATGCACCCGCCCACGCGTGGCTCCGTCGCTCTGGCCGATCTACATCAGGCGTGGCGCTATGGTGCAAAGCTTGACTCAGCAGATGAAAAGGAAGCCCAGGAAGCGCTTCGCGCTCTGATCAGCTGGTGCGAGCAGGACTAGGGGTAGGAGTACAAGGCCGTGGCCGAACTAACTGATCTGGAGGGGCTGGCTCCCCCCGAGCATCTGTTCACATGGGTGGACGTAGAAGACCACCTGGCTCTCCTAGCGGCAGCGGGCCGGTGGCCTCGTTGGCTGCGAGCGGCGGATGGCTGGTGGGACGGCCTCGAGTTCACCGTTGTCTCCGGTACGGATGCCGAAGAAGTGAAGCAATGGTTGGACGAGGCTTTCGGAGCTGGTTCGGCCGAGTGGCTCGACGGCACGCTCGTGCTGGGGCTCGACGATCCACGGTCAACTGAGTTTGCTGGCCTGCCCGTCACCCTCAGTCCCGAACCGGAGAACGTGATCCAGCCGCGCCGTGTCCCGCTGCTACGCGAGAAGCACATCACTCCGCAGCTGGCGGACCCACTGGAACGGCCCGTCACCGAGTCCTTTGCCGACGACGTACAGCTGGTGGCGTTCCATTCTTTCAAGGGCGGAGTGGGGCGTACGGTTCACGCGGTCGCCATGGCTGACGCCGTGGCCCAGCGCGGCGGCAGCGTTCTGCTGATCGACGCCGATCTTGAGGCGCCCGGAATCACATGGATGCACCGAGCCCAAGGGGGGCAACTCGACTTCTGTTACGAGGACTTGCTCGCCCTGCTGCAAGGAGGCAAGGACGGCAGCTGGTCGACGGCCGTAGACATCGCCGCCGCGTATCTGCCAAATCAGCAGGTCGGACGGTACACCAGCGGGGGGCGCGTGACCGTGATCCCCGCCAGTCGCCGGCCACTGCTTGGCCCACCCCGGATCGACCCAGCAGATCTACTAACGCCGGGCCGCTCCCCGTATTTCCTGACTGAAGCACTCGTGGCACTCGCCGCCCGCATCGGTGCAGACACCGTCATCGTGGACCTGCGCGCAGGAGCAACCGAGTTGTCCGCCCCTGTGCTGCTCGACCCCCGTGTCCAGCGTGTTTTCGTCACCACCTTGAGCCATCAGTCACTCGCTGGAACCGAAAGACTGCTGCGGCAGCTGGGACACCGGGCGCCAACGGTGCAGGGTGTCGACCCGGCGAGCTCTGTGATCATCACTCAGTATCGGCAGGACGTACACGAGGACCAGGCGGAACGCGCACGTAGTGAACTGGGCAGTGCGCTGTTCGCGTCACTCAGACGGCCCGACGATGAGCCGGATACAGATGCTCACGACACTGGCGAAGTAGACACTGACCTCCTTTCTCAGCCTCTGCTCAGCCCGTTTCGCGAAGAGCTGCTCGCTCTCCCCTCTTCCTGGGACGCCGTGATGCGAGTGCTAGAGAGCTGCAAAGTTGCCGAAGTTCTAGAGCCGATCATGCCCAGTCTGGATCCTCCGACTGCGTCCGGTTCAAGGGAGCTGTTGGACGCCGTCGACCTGACCACGCTGCGCAGCCGACTAGCGGAAACGGCTCAGCGGTACGTCTACGCCGAGCGAGAAGGCATGTCGTCGGCCAGTGGCTTCCTGGTGACCGATCCGCTACGCAGGCTGCTGGGAGACCACCGTACAGAGCCGCCCCAGGCGCTCGTGGTGGGTGCCAAGGGCGCAGGCAAAACCTTCATGTACGCGAAGGCATGTGCAGCCCAGTCCTGGGACAAGTTTGCCGCGCAGTCCGGCATCAACGACGTTCAACTGGGCGTGCCCGTGGTTCCGGTGCTCGAGTCGGACAACCTGGAGTATGACGACCTCACGACTCAGGACTTGCGGGACGCGTTCGTGACGGGGCACGGCGGGGAGTCGGGCCAGGCTGGCACCTCTCAGGAAATCAAGGACCGGCTGAAAATTGGACTCACGACGCTCGATGCGCAGGACGAACTCCAATGGCGGCATTTGTGGCTTGAGTGCCTGGCTATTGCGGCAGGTGTACGGCCGTCGGACAGTAGCGGCGCGGAAGCCGCTCTGACCGAGCTTGGCAAGCGAGCGCGGGCGGTGTTCGTCATCGACGGGCTCGAGGATCTGCTGCAGTCACTCGACAACGAGTCCAAGCGAACGGCACTGCGCGTGCTGCTGATCGACGTGCTCGCCTGGCTGCGCGCGCTGCGGGGGCGCCCTCTTGGGCTGGTGGTCTTCGTCCGTCAGGATCTAGTGACACGGGCAGTGCGCCAAAACAGCGGGCAGCTACTGGCCCGGTACGAGCCCTATGCACTGCGCTGGGACAAGGAAGAGGCACTGCGGCTCGCGCTGTGGGTCACCGCTCACGCTGGCGCGCTGCCTACGCCCTTGGCCGAATCCCAGATTACCGAATTGTCCTACGACGAGCTGGTGGAAACCCTCATCCCCGTATGGGGCTGGAAGATGGGGACGGAAAAGTCCAAGGAAGCACGTTCACACCTCTGGGTGCCCGCGGCTCTCGGAGACTTCAATGACCAGGTGCAGGCCAGGGACGTCGTCATGTTTCTGTCCGAGGCGGCGCAGTTGTCGATTCATCAGACGGCCTGGGAGGACCGCGTGTTGGTGCCTGGGGCCATGCGCAAGGCACTACTCGCATGCAGTACGAACAAGATCGACTCCATTCAGCAGGAGAACCAGGAAGTCGGCGAGCTGTTGAGCCGACTACAGCAGGTACGTCAGCCAGTGACGGTGCCCTTCGACCTGGAGGAGGTGGGAATCTCAGTGCAAGAGGCGGACTTCCTCGCGGACTCTGGGGTTTTCGCTCGAGGCAACGATGGTCGCTACTGGGTGGCTGAGATCTACCGCCACGGCCTGGGATACGGAAGTGAGCGCAGAGCCAAAGTGCTGTGGCGACGATGACAGCAGCGACCGAAGATGGGCTGGCCTGCGGAACGGATGCAGCACACATGAGGTCGGGAAACTCCGCGAACACGTGAGAACTACGGAGGGGATTTTTCCAGGCCAGACACCACACAGTCAACGTTTCAGCAGGTCACGGCCCCGCCTAGGGAAAACTCCTAAGGCGGGTGTAGCACGCAGAACCTCCGCCGAGGCACTTGAGGAAGGCTCGCGGAGGAGGATTCGGCGCCTCCACCAAATCAGCTCAGCCACTCGACTCCCGCGCCCAGTCGCCGAGTGAGCGGCCCAGGGCACATCCAGGGCACATGAGCCTGGGAAACGGCGTAGAACAGTGAGAACTACGGAGAGGAGTTCTCCCAGCTCAACGCACATTTCCCTGCGAAACACCAGGTCAGCCCCCTCCCGCTCCCATTCGCTGCACGAGTGGCAGGACTTCAGCCACCGGCTGCATGAGGCGGGGCATCAGCCTTATTGCTTGGTGTGGCCCTGAGGGCACATTGGTTTCGCTGGGGGCACTGATGTGCCCTGGGCGGCGCCGTTCTGCGCACGTACGTGATCAGGCGGAGGGCCTCTGGTCCTCGACGAGTTGCTGGATCGCGGAGAGGATTCCCTCTACGGCGGTGGGCTCGGAGGCGAGGGCGGTCAGGGAGACGGACGGCCAGCCGTTGTAGCCCTTCGCCGGCAGCGCCTGCAGCTTCTCCGCCAGGCCGGGGAGAGTCGGCAGGGAAGCCGCGAACGCCGCTGCCCGCTCGTGGCCGAGGTGATAGGTGATCGAGCCGAAGGCGAAGGAGAGGTCGTCCTTCGCCGGGTCCTCGCGCAGGGAGAGCGTCGCGACCGGCACGTCCCGGCCGGAGACGCGGTAGTAGATGCGCATGCTCCGGTACTTGGCCGTACCGCACTCCAACCGCCCCTCGGCCGCCGCGTGATCGAGCAGGGTCGTCGCGGTCCGCCGTACGTCCGGGTCGGGGCGCGAGGCGATCGCCTCGTCCATGTCGGCGCGGGTGGTCCGCTGCGTGGTGCGGTGGCCCGAGGGGGACTTCGCCGCGGTGGCGACCTCGCCGTGCACGCGGGGAACGAGGACGCGGAGGTCGCCGGCGCCGCGGTACTGGGTCAGCTCGACCGCGTACACGTCGGTCTGCCGCAGTTGGCGGTTCAGGAACTCGACGATCGCCCGCAGCTCCAGCGGAATCTGGTCGGCGACGAACAGCAGCCGCATCTGCCCGGCGGCCAGCCGCTCCTCGACCGTCGTCCAGAACTCCTCCGCGGACCGGTCGTCCTGGTCACCGAGGAGTTCCCCGTACGCCTCCTCCAGCGACCGGCCGTCCTTGGCGCAGGTGTCCTCGAAGGAACGCCGTAGCAGTACGGCCGGCCAGTAACGGGCGGCGTTCGCCGCGTAGTCGAGCATCTGGCCGACGACCTCACGCCGGATGCGGGTGTCCGTGGCCCGCTTGACCTCGACCAGCGTCGGCACGCCGTCGGCGTCGACGAAGAGGTGGTCCAGCCAGTACGCCGGCGCACTGTCCGTGCTCGTCGGCACCCCCATCTCCCGGGCCACCAGCACCAGCCGCAGCGGTCGGCCATCGGCCAGCGAGCCGAAGTCCAGCACCCGTGGATGACGCGCGAGCAGCTCCTGGAACTCCGCCTCGGTCTCGAACTCGGCCCGCTCCAGGGCCTGCAGTTCCTCGCCCAGAACGAACACCGGCTGGTTTGTCATGTGCTCCCGCCCCCGTGATCCGGCTTCCACGATCCTTGATCGTCTTCTACGCCGGTTGATACAGGACGTTACCGACAACGGCGCCCTGTCTCCCGCCACTTGTCCTGCCTGGTCCTGCCTCACTCTTGCCGGCCGGCGTATCAGGCGCCGCTGCTCCTGCCCTGCCATTCGCGCGGGGACATCCCGTACGCCGCCCGGAACACCCGGCTGAAGTGCGCGGGGTTGGCGAAGCCCCAGCGGTGCGCGACGGCGGTCACGGTCGGGCTCATGCGGCCGGGACGGCTCAGCTCGCGCCGGCATTCCTCCAGGCGGCGGTGCTGGATCCAGCGGCTGACGGTGGGGCCTTCGTCCTGGAAGAGGCGGTGCAGGTAGCGGACGGAGATGCGGTGGGCGGCGGCGATCGATTCCGGCGAGAGGTCGGGATCGGCGAGGTGGTGGTCGATGAAGGCCCGGATCCGTACCAGCAGCGCGCGGTGGGCGGCGTCCGTACCGGCGGTGTCCCGGCCGAGGTGCTCGGCGATGAGGGTGGTGAGCAGGTCCACGGTGTTGCGCGCGAGCATTTCGCCGACCGGGGGGCGGCAGGAAGTGGCTCCGGCGGCGAGACCGGCCAGGAAGGGGGCCACCAGGGCGGCCGGTCCCTCGTCGCCGCGGAGGGTGATGCCGGTGATACGCCGCAGGTCGGACTCCCGGAGCCCGAGCGCCTGTCGCGGCAACTGGAAGACCTTCATCTGGAAGCGGTCGGGGAAGCTCAGCGTGTACGGCCGGGTCGTGTCGTAGAAAGCGAAGTCGCCCGGCCGCAGGAACGCGTCCCGGCCGTCCTGGGTGATGACGGCGGGGCCGTACCCCTGCAGGCCGATGAGTATGTACTCGGCGCTGTCCCGGGCGATCAGCCGCGGAGTACGGAAGACCCGCTCCGGGTCGGCGTCCACGGTGGAGATCTGGAGGTGGCCGAGGCGGTCGGTCCTGACCGCTCCGGAGAAGGGCGCGTCCGCGGAGTTCTTCGGGGTGGAGACGTCCAGGGGCACGAACGTGCGCCAGACGGCATCGTGCCAGTAGGCCCGCCGCTCGCCTGCGGGCACGGAGTCCGTGGAAAGGACAAGGCTCACGGCGCCTCCACCGGATGACCGACGTGCTCGTCCTATATAGCCTCGCCCAGCGCTTCTCCGAGGTCACGTGCGCGTATCGGTTTTGTGACCCACCGGCCCCGCGGCCCACGCACTCGCGGACCCGCAGACCCGCGGACCCGCGAGTTCCCTCTCGGGCAAGTTCCAGTGCGCTGGCGGTCAAGCCGCGCCCGCCGGGCGGCCCACGCTTCGAGGCACGGACAGTTCGTCGAAGGAGCGCGCCATGCCGAGAACGGCCCCACCGGGGCACACCCCTCGTTTCACCGCCTACAGTGCCCGGTTCCCGGCGGGCACGGACGCCTTCGTCTTCGCGCAGTACGGCTGCCAGGCGCCGTCCCGGGAGGAAGCCGAGCGGGCCGCGGCGGGCCTCGCCGAACTCTTCACTGGGCCGGACGGACCGGACCTGGTCGACCGCGGATCGTTCTACGACACCGCCGGAGCGCACAACGTGGCGCTGCTGGCGTACTGGTACGACCCGAGCCGCCACCGGCGCTGGCGGGAGTCGGAAGCCGTCCGCGCCGCCTGGGACGGCCTCCCCGCGCAGGGGCCGGTCGGGCACTGGCGCGAGGAGTCGGTCATCCCCGTCGAGCGGAACGAAACGCTGCACACCCATCGCCGTGAGGACTACGCGACGAGCGGTCTTTCACAGTCCGGCGCCCTCGAACTCCCCAAGACCCAGGTGCACGACTACTGGGGCGCCGCCCGTGACCGCATCGCGGCGTCGGCCACCGAGGCGCTGGAGCCCGAGCTGCCGGCCTTCGAACCGCAGGATCCCGGGACCCAGGAGACTCGTGGCCGCCGCGTCGGCGTCGACGTACCCGGAAACGTGGCGCTGATCCGCACCGCGCAGGACTGGTCCGCCAGCACCCTCTACCGCGAGACGTACCTGGCCGACGTCAAACCGGTCAAGGATCGGGGCGTCGACTTCCTGGCGGAGAACGCCGGGTCCGGCTGTATCGCCGCCCGCAACCTCACCGAGGAGGCCGCCGACGGCGCGCCGCTCGACCGCGCCTGCACCATCGCCTGGTTCGCCTCGCTCGAACACCTGATGACCTGGTGCCGGTCGCACCGTACGCACCTGGACATCTACGCCAGCTTCTTCCGGATGGTCGGCGGCGGCGAGGGCCCGCTGGACGTCGCCTTCTGGCACGAGGTCTCCGTACTGCCGAGCGGCTCGGTGACCGCCGAGTACGTCAACTGCGATCCGCGCACCGGCTTCCTGCCGCTCGCCACCCGCTCCACCACCCCAACCACCTGAGAGCAGACGGGAATTCACCATGGTCGAGTACACGGGTGCCTTCAAGGCAGCCGCCGTCCAGGCCGAGCCGGTATGGCTCGACGCCGACGCCACGATCGACAAGAGCATCGGCCTGATCGAGGAGGCCGCCCGCGCGGGGGCACAGCTCATCGCCTTCCCCGAGACCTTCGTTCCCGGCTACCCCTGGTGGCTGTGGCTGGACTCCCCGGCTGCCGGCATGCAGTTCGTCGGGCGCTACCACGAGAACTCACTGACCCTGGACGGCCCGCGCTTCCAGCGGCTGGTCGACGCCGCACGCGCGAACTCCATCGCGGTGGCCCTGGGATTCAGCGAACGCGGCGGCGGCAGCCTGTACATGGGCCAGGCGGTCATCTCCGCCGACGGCAAGCTCGTCGGCGCCCGTCGCAAGCTCAAGCCCACCCACGTGGAACGCACCATGTTCGGGGAGGGCGACGGCTCCGACCTGGTGGTCCACGACACCGAACTCGGCCGCGTCGGTGCCCTGTGCTGCTGGGAACACCTCCAACCGCTCACCAAATACGCCATGTTCAGCCAGCATGAGCAGGTGCACGTGGCCGCCTGGCCCAGCTTCTCGGTGTACAAGGGGGCGGCCTACGCGCTCGGCCCGGAGGTCAACACCGCCGCCTCCCAGATCTACGCCGCGGAGGGTCAGGTCTTCGTACTCGCCCCGTGCGCCGTGGTCGGCGAGGCAGCCGTCGAGCTGTTCTGCGACACCCCCGTCAAGCAGCAACTGCTCCAGCGCGGGGGCGGCTTCGCCCGGATCTACGGCCCCGACGGCCGCCCGCTGGCCGACCCGCTGCCCGAGGACGCCGAGGGCATCCTGTACGCCGACATCGACCTGACCGCGATCCCGTTCGCCAAGGCCGCCGCCGACCCGGTCGGGCACTACGCCCGCCCCGACGTCACCCGGCTCCTCCTCAACCGCACCGAACGACGCCCAGTGGAGTACGCCACCCACGCCGCCCTGCCGGCCGAGCACTTCGACGATGCCGAGGCGATCGTCACGGAGCGGGAGCGGGAGCGGGAGCGGGAGTCGGAGGCGACAGCGGTCGGCTGACGCCCCGCGCCACCGCGCGGAACCGACGGCGCGTACGCCCTCGTCTCACGCTGCTCTGCGGTTGCCCACCCGCAGACCCCGGCTCAGTGCGTCGAGGGCAAGTACCCGACCCCGAAACGGAACTCCCGCCGCCGACCGGGCTCCAGTGACAGAGCGCCGGCATGTTCCGGACGGTTGTAGGCGTCCGTGGGTACCTCGACGGGCTCCAGCGCGATGGACGCGCGCCGGTCGCGGGCCAGGGTGTCGCCGGTGAACACGTGCAGGTAGCCGCCGTGCTGCCACACCCGTAGTTCGGCTCCGGTCGCGGGGTCGCTCAGTACCGTCTCGCTCCGGCCGTCCGGTCCGGGGGCCAGGTCTGCGAAGCAGGCGTCGATGACTGCGTCGCCGAGCCTCCTGGGGGTGCGGAAGTCCATGTCGGGGCAGCGGTCCAGGGGCAGCACGGCGTCCTTTCCGTGCAGGGGGATGAGGGAGGCGTCGGTGCGGATCAGGGTGTGGGCGGGGATCTGCAGCACGAGGTCGTCGATGGGGCGGGGGCGGGAGAGGCTGAAGTAGGGGTGCCAGCCCGCCGCGTAGGGAGCGGTGGTCTCCCCTACGTTCGTCGCCCTGATCTCGATGCCCAGCTCGCGGCGGCCGATCGTGTACTCCACGTCGAGGTCCAGCGCGAACGGGTAGCCGGAGTACCGGCCCGGTCGGATGGTCGTGCTGCGCAGCAGCAGCCGGGCCGAGTCGGGCGTCATGGTGGCCGCGGTGAGCCGGAACGGCGCTTCGCGCGCGAAACCGTGGTAGATCGTGCGGTCCCCGACGTGGCCTGGCAGCAGGTCGTGGTCCCGGCCGCCGTGGTGGTAGCGGCCGTCGGCGACGCGGTTGGGGAACGGGGCGAGCAGGCCCGCCCGTACGCCGTCCTGCGACAGGAGTTCGGCCTCGTCGCGGTAGCCGTCCGTCAGTTCCGTCAGTTCCGTGAGCTGTCCGGCCACTCCGCTGCCGACCTGCCAGCTCAGCAGCGTCGCCCCGCGCAGTGCGAGGACGGCGCGCACGGCACCGTCCGGCGCGCAGACGGTCACGGTGGGTTCGTCGCCGATGCGGCCCTCGGCGATCCGGAACGTGTCCGCCGTACCGCCACCGCCCCTACCCCTGCCCGTTACCCGGCTTCCGGAACGAGCCTCCTCGTCCCCGCCATGGCCCGTCACCCGGCTTCCGGTACGAGCTTCTTCGCCCCCGTCATGATGGCCACCGCGTCCTCCATGGAGTGCGACTGCGGGGTGATGACCCCGGCACAGCCGCCGAGGCGCTGGATGTGGATGCGGTCGGCGACGTCGAAGACGTTGGGCATGTTGTGGCTGATCAGGATGATGCCGAGGCCCTGGTCGCGCAGGTCGCGGACCAGCTTGAGCACCTGGCCGGTCTCGCGGACGCCCAGCGCGGCGGTGGGTTCGTCGAGGATGACGACCCGGCCGCCGAAGGCGCCCGCCCGGGCGACGGCCACCGACTGGCGCTGGCCGCCGGAGAGCGTCTCCACGGCCTGGTTGATGTTCTGCAGGGTGCTGATGCCCAGCCGCTTGATGTGTTCGGCCGCCTGACGTTTCATCTCGCCGGTGTCGAGCATGCGGAACACCGAGCCGAGCACACCCTTGCGGCGGATCTCGCGGGCGAGGAACAGGTTGCTGGCGATGTCCAGCGCCGGGGCCACGGCGAGGGTCTGGTAGACCGTCTCGATGCCGGCCTCGCGGGCGTCCTGGGGCCGTTTGAAGTTCACCTCTGAGCCGTCGACCAGGATGCTGCCCCGGTCGGGGACGAGCGCGCCGGAGAGGCACTTGATCAGGGTGGACTTGCCGGCGCCGTTGTCGCCGATGACGGCGAGGACCTCGCCGGGATAGAGGGTGAGGTCGACGTCGTTCAGGCCGACGACCCGGCCGAAGACCTTGACCAGGCCCTTGGCTTCGAGAACGGGGGCGGTGCTGGTCGTCACGACTTCACACTCCGGATCCACTGGTCGACGGAGACAGCCGCGATCACCAGCACGCCGACTGTCAGGACTTGGTAGTTGGGGTCGATCCCGGCCAGCGCCAGACCGTTGACGAAGACCTGGACGATGAGCGCGCCGATCAACGAGCCGAGCACCACGCCGCGTCCGCCGAACAGGCTGGTGCCGCCGATGACGACGGCGGTGATGGACTGCAGGTTGGCGTTGAGACCGCTGTTCGGGTCGCCGCCGCCGACCCGGCCGACCAGGATCCAGGCGCCCACCGCGATGGCGAACCCACCGACCACGTACGCGCTCAGCAGCACCCGGTTGACGGAGATGCCGGCCAGGCGGGCGGCCTCGATGTCGTCGCCGACGGCGTACAGGTGTCGGCCCCAGGCGGTGTAGCGCAGCGCGTAGCCGACCACCGCGTACAGGGCGATCATGAGTAGGACGCCGGTGGTCAGGTTCAGTTGACCGATGGAGACCGTGTCCGCGCTCCACATGAGGATGTTGCCGGGCTCCAGGGAGACGGTCTGGCCCTTGGCGTAGATGAGCGTGATCGCGGTGAAGATGCTGAGGGTGCCGAGCGTGACGATGAACGGCGGCAGCTTGATCCTGGTGACCAGCAGCCCGTTGACGGCCTGCGCGGCGATCGCGACGGCCGCTCCCGCGAGCAGGGCCAGCACACCCGGCACGCCGTTGTCCGCGACGAGCTTCGACATCAACAGCGAGGCCAGCACCATGACCGCGCCGATGGACAGGTCGATGCCGGCCGTGAGGATGATGACGGTCTGGCCGACGGCCAACGAGCCGATGACGGCCACCTGTTGGGCGACGAGCGACAGGTTCTGCAGCGCGTAGAAGCGGTCGTTGACGAGGGAGAACACGATGGCGGCGAGCACCAGGACGATCGCCGGGCTGAGTGCAGGCTGACGGTGCAGCACCGACTGGATGCGCTGGGCCGGCGTGGCGGGCCGGTTGAGGAAGTCCTCCGCCGGCGCCGGTGTCGCTTCACTGTCCACGTGGGTGGTCACAGGGGGTCCTTCCGGTTCTGTCCCTTGTGCGGGCCTTCGTAGGAGGTGTGGTGCGGGTGGGCCACCGGTACGGCACCGGCGGCCCACCCGGCCGACCGGGTCAGCTGCCCCAGCAGGCGGAAGCGGCCTGCGACGGGGACTGGACCGTCAGACCCCCGATGGCCTTGGCGGCGACCAGCGCGGTGCCGGTGTCGTAGAACGACTTGCCGTTGGTGACGCTGGGCTTGCTGCCACCGCGGGCCAGCTTCGCGATGGAGCTGACGCCGAGGGCCGCCATCTTGCCCGGGTACTGCACGGCGTCGGCGGCGAACTCGCCACTGGTGACGTTCTTCAGGCCCGAGCAGCTGCCGTCGATCGCGTAGATCGCGACGCTCTTCTCCTTGTTCGCCGCCTTCAGCGCGTTGTACGCGCCCTCGCCCGCCGGCTCGTTGATCGCGTAGACGACGTTGATGTCCGGGTTGGCCGACAGGCAGTTCTCCATCGCGGTGCGTCCGCCGTCGATGGCGCCCTGGGTGGGCTGGTGGCAGGCGACCGTGTACGTGCCGCCCTTGCCTCCGGTGTACTTCCCGGTCTTGGCCTCCTTGCCGTTCTCGGTCTTGCTGCCCGGGTCGATGCCCATGCCCTCCAGGAAGCCGTGGTCGCGGTCGATGTCCACCGAGACGACCTGGTTGTTGAACAGGTCGAGCATGGCGATGACGGCCGGCTTGCCGTCCAGGGCCGCCGCGGCGTACTGACCGTCGAGCTTGCCCGCCTGCTCGTTGTCGGTCGCGTAGGTGATGTCCGCGACGCTCGCCGGGTTCGGTGCGGTGTCCAGGGCGATCACGAAGAGGCCGGCCTGCTTGGCGCGCTTCAGCGCGGTGTTCACCGCGTCGCCGTTGGTGGTGATCAGGATGCCCTTGTCGCCGCGCGAGACGGCGTTGTCGATGGCGGTGATCTGGGTCTGGGTGTCGCCGTCCGACGTTCCCGCCGCCACGGTGAGGCTCACCTTGTCCTTGGCGGCCTGCGTCTTGGCGTCCTTCTCCATGCTCACGAAGTACGGGTTGCTCAGCGTCTTCAGGATCAGTGACACGCCCACCTTCCCGCTGCCGGACGACGAGGAGCCTGAGTCGGAGGAGCCGCAGGCGGCGAGGGTGGCGCCGAGGCAGATGGTGACGCCGACGGCTGCCGCCCGGGTGCGCCGACTGCGGAGGCCCGACGCCTGGCTGGAGGAGAGGTTCATGACGTGATCCCTTTCGAGCCGTCCCTTGGTCGACGCTGAGACAACGTTGACTCGACGGGATAGTGGGCCCGTATGGACGAGTGCGTCAAGACACTGGTAAACATGCGTCGGCAACAAGTCGGTAACGCGCAATCAGTTGGAGACAACGATGACTCAGGGCGAGCCGCCGTCGCCGTCCCCCCGCAGCCGCCCCACCATGCGCGAGGTGGCGGCACTGGCAGGCGTCGCCATCAAGACGGTCTCCCGCGTGGTCAACGAGGTGCCCACCGTTGATCCGGCCATCGCCGCCCGGGTGCGTGACGCGGCCGACAAACTGGGCTACCGGCCGAACCTGACCGCCAGCAGCCTGCGCCGCGGGGACGGTCGTACGGCCACGATCGGGATGCTCGTCGAGGACTCGGCGAACCCGTTCTCGGCGGCGCTGAGCCGCACCGTCGAGAACGTGGCACGCGAGCGCGGAGTGCTCGTGCTGGTCGGAAGCCTCGACGAGGACCCGGCCCGGGAACGGGAGTTGGCCCGTGCCCTCATCGACCGGCGGGTCGACGGCCTGGTGATCGTGCCGGCCGGCCGCGACCACAGCTATCTGATCAGCGAGCAGCGATCGGGCACCTGCATGGTCTTCGCCGACCGCGAGCCCAGCCTGCTCGACGCGGACACCGTCGTCTCCGACAACCGGCAGGGTGCCGTCAGCGCCGTCAACCACCTGCTGAAGGGCGGCCACCGCCGCATCGCCTACCTCGGCGACCGCGCGACCATCTCCACCGCCGCCCAGCGTTTCGACGGCTACCGGCACGCCCTGGAGGTCGGGCACATCGAGTACGACGACGAGATCGTCCGGCACACCGGGGCCAGCGAGGAATCCGCGATCGCCGCGACCCGGCGGCTCCTGGCGCTGCCGAACCCGCCCACCGCGCTGTTCACCAGCCAGAACTTCGTCACCATAGGGGCCGTGCGAGCCCTGCGCGCACTCGGTCTGCAGGACACCGTCGCCCACGTGGGCTTCGACGACTTCCCCCTGGCCGACCTCCTCAGCCCGGGGATCTCCGTCATCGCCCAGGACGTCGAGCAGTTGGGCAGGACGGCCGCCGAGATGCTCTTCCGCAGACTGGACGGCGACCGGTCACCCACCCGCG
This sequence comes from Streptomyces sp. STR69, assembly GCF_024519455.1. Taxonomy (GTDB): domain Bacteria; phylum Actinomycetota; class Actinomycetes; order Streptomycetales; family Streptomycetaceae; genus Streptomyces. The sequence continues at coordinate 39,524 of NZ_JALJRY010000037.1, forward strand.
CCGTCACCATTCCGACCCGGCTGATCGAGCGGGGATCCGGCGAGATCAGGGCCGACGGACCCCACCACGGCTGAACCTCCGCCCACGACGGGACAGCCTTCGGGTCGGGAACGTGCACGCCCCCTCACCACGCATCCCGAGTTCGACCGGTCCCACGCGTGCCATGGTCGACGCCGATGACGCACTGCGGGAGTACGCGCGGACGAACGGCTCCGAGCCCGGGGCGGACGGGCGCGTCCAGGTCGGGTACGTCCAGGTCGGGTACGTCCACGCGACGATCCGGTTCGAGTCCCCACTGCGCCCCGGTCACTTGGCCTCGGACCCGGCCCCGTCACCGGATCGGCGAGCAGGCTCGGGTACCGCACTCGCCACGGAGTCGGTGGCCGCCCCGGGCCGCAGGGCGAACGTCAGCGCAGCCGCCCCCAGGAGCGCGGCGAGCATGATCCAGACGGTGCCGACGTGCATGGCGTGCAGGAACGCGTCGTCGGCGGCATCGGCGAGAGCGGGCCGGTGGATCGCGGTGGCGGTGTGCCTGGCCTGTTCGGCGGAGATCCGTGCCCGGTCCCCTACCGGGTCGGGGACATCGCTCAGCGCGGGTTCGATCGCGCGCCGGTAGACGATCGACATGATCGTGCCGCCGACCGCGATCCCGAGCACGCTGCCGGTCTGCCGCACGGTGTTGGTGACGGCCGACCCGGCCCCGGCCCGTTCCAACGGCAGGGAGCCGATCAGCAGCGCCGTCACCGGGCCGATCACCATGCCGATGGCGAGCCCCTGCACCAGCAGCAGGATCTCGATCCGGACGAGCGGGGTGTCCAGTCCGAGGAACCCGTACGCGCCCATGGTCAGCGCCGCCACGGCGAGCGACGGCGGGGCGACGGCCAGGAGCGAGGTGCGGCGGACCAGCCGCGCACCGAGGGGCGCTCCGGCGATCGCGCCGACCGCGGTCGGAAGACCGGCCAGGCCCGCTTCCGTCGGCGAGAAGCCACGCGCGCCCTGCAGGTAGAACGCGTTGTAGAAGGTGACGGCGGCCACGGCGAAGAGCAGCAGCCCGAGGGCCGCGTTGCCGCCGCCGAAGGTGCGGCGGGCGAGCAGCCGGGGATCGAAGCCGGGCACCTCGGCGCGCAGTTCGACGAGGACGAAGGCGGCCAGCAGGACCAGCCCGACGGCGATCGGGGCCCAGACGTCCGTACGGCTCCACGCGATCACCTGTCCGGCACGGATCAGCCCGTAGGACAAGGCCGCGAGTCCGCTGATCGACAGCAGCATTCCGGCCGGGTCCAGCGGGCGCCGGACGGGGCTGCGGAAATTCGGGACCACGACGGCTGTGCCGGCCAATGCGACCGCCACGACCGGGACATTGACCAGAAAGACCGAGCCCCACCAGAAATGGTCGAGAAGTACGCCGGCCAGCACCGGGCCCACCGCCATTCCGGCACCGGCGGACGTCGAGAAAACGGCGATCGCGGTCGACCGCGCGGGGCCGGTGAAGGTCCACATGAGAATGGCCAGGTCGGCGGGCATGATCAGCGCGCTGCCCACCCCCATCGCGGCCCGTGCGGCGATCAGTCGGCCCGCGTCGCCCGCGTACGCCGCCCACAGCGAAGCCCCGGCGAAGACCACGAGTCCGACGGTGAGCACGGCCCGGTGGCCGAAGCGGTCGCCCAGTGCACCGGCGGTGAACATCAAGGTGGCGAAGGCCAGGGTGTACGCGCCCGTGGCCCACTGGAGTTCGGCCGGACCGGCGTCCAGTCCGCGGACCGGGTCGGCGAGGGTCTCCAGGGCGGTGCTCAGGACGGTGTTGTCCAGCCAGATCAGCAGCGAGCACAGCATGAGAACGGCGAGGATCATCCGCTGTCTCGACCTGGGCAATGTCACAGGTGTGGTCGGGGACGTGGACGTGGTCATGAATTGACCCACCTCGGGTGCGATCGATAAAGAGCCGACGCCTGGACCGTAGGGAATTAAAACACCCCTGTCAATTCCCATTTCCCGTGAACAGGCGTATCCCCGGGGCGAGTTACCGAGGCCACACCGGAGCCCCTCTGTCAATTAATTCACGAGAAATCGCAGCCGGTTTGAATAATTCACCGAGGACATATCGCAAGCCTATTTGTCAATTCCCGATCCGCCGGAGTCGTCGCCCGGACGACAGCGGGCGTGTCAGGATGATGATCTGACAGCCACTCACCAAGACGGAGCCTGGCCTCATGACCTCTCCCAGCGGGGACGGCAGTGGCGCCCAGCCACTGATCATCGACACCAGCAAGCCCCACCCGGCGCGGATGTACGACTACTTCCTCGGGGGGAAGGACAACTACCCGGTCGACCGGGACGCCGCCGAGCAGTTCATCAAGGCCGCGCCCGAGGTGCGCGAGGGCGTCCGGGCCAACCGGCGCTTCATGCACCGGGCCGTCCGGCATGTCGTGGAAGAGGGCGGGGTGCGGCAGATCCTCGACATCGGGACCGGGCTGCCGACCGAACCCAACGTGCACCAGATCGCGCACGCCATCGCCCCGGACACCCGGATCGTCTACGTCGACAACGACCCGATCGTCAGCACCCACTCGATGGCCCTCATGGAGGACACCGACACCTCCGTCATCCTGGCCGACCTGCGCGATCCCCGCGCCATCCTCGACCACCCCGAGGTCCGCAAGGCGATCGACTTCGACCAGCCGGTGGCCGTACTGCTGGTGGCGGTCGTGCACTTCCTCGCCGACGACGGGGACCCGTACGGCATCGTCGCCACCCTGCGCGACGCGCTGCCGGCCGGTTCCTACCTCGTCCTCTCCCACGCCACCGGTGACGTCCACGAGGACCAGCGCGAGGAGGCGGCGTCCGTCTACAACCGGGCCACTGCCACCCTCAACCTCCGCACCCACGCCCAAGTCCTGGACTTCTTCGGCGACTTCACCCTCGTGGACCCGGGCCTGGTCCGCGTCACCCACTGGCGCCCCGAGCAGACACCGAACCCGGACGCCCCGCTCATCGGCATCTATGGCGGGGTGGCCCGCAAGGAGAGCTAGGGAGAGTCGGGGCACAGCCGAGGTCATGCCGTGGAGCGGCGGGCGCGGTCGAGGTAGGCGGTCAGGTCGTGCCAGGCGTCGGGCGGAGCCGTCGGATCGCCTGACATCACGGCCGGCTCGTGCCGCCAGGCGGACCGCACCCCGGCCGAGATCTCGCTGTCGCCCCCGTTGAACAGCGAGCTCAGTTCGTCCATGCGTGCCACCAGCTTCAGCACCCGGGGGTCCGCCGGCTCCACCCCCGCGGTGCGCAGCGCCTCGGCCCTGCGGTACAGCTCCGGCCACTCGACCTCCAGCAGGTAGTGGGCGGCGGGGCCCAGCGCTGCCACCCCGTCGTGCAGTGTCTGCAGTTGGTCGTCGTCGAGGTGGCGCCGCAGGGCTTCCGTGCGCTCCGGTCCCGCGCCGCCCATCGTCCCGAGTGCGCCGATCAGGGTGGAGATCTCGGGTGCCCGGTCGGCGGCCAACTCACCCTGGATATGGGCGAGTCGTTGCCTCAGAGCTTCCAGGGACGCGAGGGCGGCTTCGACGCCGGCCAGGTGCTCGCCCACCAGCCGGACCGGGTCGACTCCGGCGTCCAGGCACGTGGCGATGGTCTCCAGCCCCAGCCCGAGCCGGCGCAGCGCGAGCACCTGGTACAGGCGGACCGCATCCTCCTCGGTGTACTCGCGGTGCCCGGCGGCCGTACGCCTGGACGGGCTGAGCAGCCCGATCCGGTCCCAGTGGTGCAAGGTGCGAACAGTCAGCCCACTCGCCTCGGCGAGCGCTCCGACCTTCCATGTCTGGTCGATGCTCATGCGTCAACGATGCTCCCTGACGCCGTGTGAGGTGCAAGCCCACGGGGAGGGCGGTCAGGACGCGGTTCCGGGCAGGTCGAACCACACCGCCTTGCCCCCGGGCGGGACGGTGTAGCCGGCTACACCCCCGACCAGGCAGCCCGCCCCCTCGTGGCGGCAGCCCGCCCGCGGGATCGTTGATCTCAGAAGGTCAGAGCCAAGGTCAACCACTCGCCGGAAGGAACCCGACATGCCGCACGCCGCCGCCATCTCCCTCACGAAGAACACCCGTACCGCCCAGCCGTCGGCGGACACACCCCGGCGAACCCCTCGCACCACCCCCCGCGTGATGCCCCTCTGGCAGGCGATGGCCCACCTGTTCGCCCCGGCCGACGGCACAGTGCGGCCCTGAACCCCCTCGTCACCCGCCGGTCGCGCGGCCCGCGTCCCGAACAACCCGTCTCCCCCTCCGCAAGCCGGGGTCATCCCTAACCGGTCACCAGGGTGCACAGCAGTTAGATTTACCCCCAGCCTCCACCGACCCCCCGCACCGGACGCCCGACCCCACTCGACCCGACCCCACCCCACCCCACTGATCCACTCGCGACGCACAGCCGACAAGCGCCGACAAAGCGCCGCCGAAGCGCCGTGAAAGCCAGGCCCTCGCAGTCATCCCCAGTGCACCCGCCGTTCACATCCCCCGCGAAACATGCGGCCCATGAGACGTGTCACCCCCGCCCTGGTCCTCGGCGTGGCCGCGCTGATGGCCACCCCGTTCGCCGCCCAGGCCGCCCCCGGCGGCAACGCCCACACCGACAGCTACGGCACGAAGGCCGTGTACACGCCGGAGCAGAACTCCCGGTCGTACCAGAAGGCCCCGGCCGGCTTCACCCCCGTCTTCACCGAGAACGTGTCCCGGCACGGATCGCGCTCCGCGACCGACAGCTCGGACGGCGACCTGATCCTCGCGCTCTGGAACAAGGCCGAGGCGGAGGGCCAACTCACCGCGAAGGGGCGGGAGTTCGGGCCCAGGACACAGGCCCTCGAAGCCGCCATGAGCACGATCGGATACGGCAACCTCAGCGCGCGCGGCAAGGCGGAGATCCAGGCCACCGCCACCCGGATGGAGAAGCGGCTGCCGAGCCTCTTCGCGACGATCGCGAAGAACAAGGAGCCCATCGACGTCGTCAGTTCGGGCCAGGGGCGTGCCGTCGACAGCGCCAACCTCTACGGCGCCGCCCTCGCCCAGACCGACCCGGACCTCACCTCCCTCATCGGCACGACCCGCACCGACAAGGACCTCCTCTACTTCCACAAGGCCGCCGGTGGCGCCGCCTACCGCGACTACATCGCCAACGACCAGCGCCTCGCCACCACCCTGACCTCCGTCACGGACCAGCCGAAGACCCACCGCGCCGCCCGTGACGTACTGAAGAAGCTGTTCAAGCCCGCGTTCGTGGACCGGATCACGGCGGGCGAGTTCTCGACGATCGGCACGGACGTCGAGGCCGCCACCGCCGTCTACAACCTGTACGCCATCGCCCCCGCGATGAGCGCGGAGAGCCCGGGCGGCAAGGGCTGGGGCATGGACCGGTACATCTCGGCGCGCGACGCCGACTGGTTCGGGTACATCTCCGACGCCGAGGACTTCTACGAGAAGGGGCCGGGCTTCGCCGACAGCGACATCACGTACAAGATGGCCGGCGTCCTGCTCGACGACTTCTTCAAGAAGGTCGAGGCCAAGCGCGACGGCACGAGCGACCTGGGCGCCGAACTCCGGTTCACGCACGCCGAGGAGATCATCCCGCTGGCCGCGCTGATGGGCCTGCCCGGCAGCACGCAGGGCGTCACCGTCGAGCAGCCGTACACCTACGCCACCAACTCCTGGCGCGGTGCCGCCGTCGCCCCGCTCGGCTCGAACATCCAGTGGGACGTCTACCGCAAGGGCAGCACCTACCTCGTGCGCATGCTCTACAACGAGAAGGAGACCGCCTTCAAGGCCGGCTGCCGTCCCGTCTCCAAGGGCAGCAAGTTCTACGACCTGAACGAGCTGGAGCGCTGCTTCGGCCGCACGCCCTCCAACAGCTGACGGCTGACCAACGCCAACGCCAACGCCGGCACCGGCACCGGCACCGGCACCGGTCGTCCGGCTACAGCCCCGCGCTCCCCCGGGCGCGGGCCGCCGCCGCGAACTCCCGGCCCCGCATCCCGGCCCGCCGGTACGCGGCGATCGCGGCCGGGTTGTCGGCGTCCACCATCAGCGCGGCGCGCCCGTATTCCCGTACCAGCGCGTCGACGACGAACCGCGACACGGCCACGCCCAGCCCACGCCCCCGCGCCTCCGGCCGGGTCAGGACCCCGGCCATGAAGCCGCAGCCGGCCCCGGACCAGGCGTCCCCGGCCACCGCGAGCAACGCACCGGTGCCGTCCGGGCCATGGTCGTGGGCACCGGCCCAGCGGCGGGTTCCAGGGCGGCCGGGGCGGGCGTACGAGCCGGGGAACGAGTCCTCGAAGAGGGCCGCCGCCTCCCGCTCCTCCTCCGCGTCGAGCCACCGCACGCCCTCCGGGACGGTGGCCGGCGGGTCTGTCGTCTCCATAGTCTCCGCCGTCTCCATCCACAGGAACCCGGAGCCACCGGCGGCCACGAGTCCCGGTGTCCCCCGGACCAGCGCGGCGATCAACTCCGCGTCCCCGAACGGGCGGTGGCCCGGTCCGACCTCCGCCAGCACCTCGTCCCGTACGAGAACGAGCGCGTCGTCCGCCTCCCCGTCGACCGCGATCCGGTCCCGCCCGGACAGCCCGGGGCTGACCACCGCGGTCGCCGAGCCGTGACGGAAGACGCGGACACCGGGGCCGAGGCAGCCGTCGTCGGCGGACAGTTGCGCGGCCCAGAGCAGATGCCCGGCGGCGTCGCTGCGCAGCCCGTCAGCCTCGGCCACGTACGCCCGCCCCCGCACGCGGTTCGACCACTCCCCCGACCGTGAACCCGATCACCGACCCGCCGCCCTCCCGTCGTAGCGCGAAGGGGGATCCGCCGTGGGCGAGGGCCACCTCGCGGACGATGGAGAGGCCCAGGCCCGAGCCGGGGAGGGAGCGGGCGTCGGCGGCGCGGTAGAAGCGGTCGAAGATGCGGAAGAGGTCGGTTTCGGAGACTCCGGGGCCCCGGTCGAGGACCTCCACGCGGACCGTGCCCGGGCGTGCGGGACCCGAGACCGCGATCTCGATCGGGGTCTGGCCCGCGCGGTCGAACTTGGCCGCGTTCTCGACCAGGTTGGAGATCGCGCGCTGGAGCATGCCGGGGCGGCCGTCGGTCGTCGTGTCGCCGCTCGCGCGGACGGTGATGTCCCGGCCGGTACGGCGGCGGGCCAGCAGCGCCACGTCCTCCGCGATGTCGGCGAGGTCCACCTGCTGAGGCGGCTCGGTGTCGGACTGGCCCGCCGCCAGATCCACCAACTCGTTGACCAGGTCGGTGAGCTCGCGGGCCTCCTGGCTCAGGTCCGCGACCAGTTCCTCGCGGGTGCCGGGCGGCAGTTCGTCCATGCGGCGGAGCAGGGAGATGTTCGTGCGCAACGACGTGAGCGGGGTGCGGAGTTCGTGGCCCGCGTCCTGGATCAGGCGGCGCTGGTCCTCCTCCGACTGCGCGAGCCGGCCGAGCATCCGGTCGAAGGCGCGGCCGAGGCGGCCCACCTCGTCGTAGCCGGTGACGGGGACCTGCACACCGAGGCTGCGGGTGCGGGCCACGTCCTCGGCCGCCGCCGTGAGGATGATCAGGCGCCGGGTGATACGCCGGGCCAGCCACCAGCCGCACAACCCGGCCAGCACCACGACCGCCGCCATCAGCACGAACGTCCGCTGCTGCAGGGCCCGCAGCAGATCCTCGGTGTCGCTGAACTCCTGCGCCACCTGCACCGCCCCCTGCCCGCGGCCCAGGGACACGGTCGCGATGCGGTACACGTCCTCGGCGACGGCGACGTCCTTGTGCTCGACCGTCTTCCCGGCCACCTTCTCGCCGGCGACCGCCCGGTCGTCACCGGTGACGGGCAGCGCCGGGCTGCCGCTGTCGAGGACACCGCCGGCCGGCCCGAGCACCTGCACATCCGTACGGGCCGGGCGCACGATGTCGTGGCCGGGCGCGGAGGAGGAGAAGTCGTCGGGCGTCATCTGGTGCGTGCGCACCTCGTCCTGCAGATCCTGTACGACCTGGTCGAACACCGACTCCTGGTCGACCCGGACCAGCCGGGCCGCCGCGCCGTAGGAGAGCACGCCGACGAGGAGGGTGACGGCGGCGGTCACCGCCGCGAAGGACAGCACGAAGGTCGTACGGAGGGAGACCAGTCGGGGCCGCCGGGCGGCCACCAGCCGCCGCAGGCGGCCCACTCAGTCCTCCCGCAGCACGTAACCCACGCCACGCACCGTGTGGATCAGCTGCGGTGCGCCGGGCTCGTCGAGCTTGCGGCGCAGATAGCCGACGTAGACGGCGAGGTTCTTGGAGCCGGGGCCGAAGTCGTAGCCCCAGATGCGGTCGTAGATCGTGGAGTGGTCGAGGACGATGCCCGCGTTGCGGACCAGCAGTTCGAGGAGCTCGAACTCGGTCCGGGTCAGCTCCAGTTCACGCTCCGCGCGCCAGACGCGGCGGGCCTGGAGGTCCATGCGCAGACCGGCCGCCGAGATCTGTTTGTCGGAGGAGGAGGCGGCGGAGGGGGAGGAGAACGCCGACGACTGCGGCCCCTCCTTGAGTACGTCGGCGGAGGTGCCGGACGGTCCGGGGACGCCGTTCGCCGGGACCGGGCTGGTGCGGCGGAGCAGGGCGCGCAGCCTCGCGAAGACCTCCTCGACGTCGAAGGGCTTCACCACGTAGTCGTCGGCGCCCGCGTCCAGGCCCGCGATGCGGTCGGCGGTCTCCACGAGGGCGGTGAGCATCAGGATCGGGGTGCGGTCGCCCTCGGCGCGCAGCACCCGGCAGACCTGGAGGCCGTCGATGCCGGGCATCATCACATCGAGAAGCAGCACGTCCGGTGGGGTGCGATGGGCCTGCGCGAGCGCCTCGACACCGTCGGCGACCGCGGTCACCTGGTAGCCCTCCAGGGTCAGGGCCCGCTCCAGGGCATGACGGATGGCACGGTCGTCTTCGGCGAGCAGCACAGTCTGGGGCACGTCCACCAGTGTGCCAAGGCCTCCGGCGGTTGACCGGTGGGGGCAGGCCTACGATCACCCTTTTTACCTGCCTCTCACCGTGGTGGACGCAACCCGGGTTTAGCTCCTACCGTCTTCTCACGGTCGGCTGCCCTGCCGTCCCAGGGGCTGCGCCCCCGGACCCCGCATCGGCCCTGAAGGGGCCTCGTCCTCAAACGCCGGACGGGCTGATGTTCAGTGCCGCTAGTTGGTCTGTGAACGGTACGACCGTCGGCTTCTTTGCCGGGGTTCCCGCCGACAGGCCCGCCATCAGCGCGCCCATCTCCCCCGCCGCCCGGTCGATCCGGTCCGGCAGGCCCTCCGCGCCCCAGTCCTCGGAGGCGGCGTAGACCCCGGTCGGGACGACCACTGCCCGCAGGTATGCGAACAGCGGGCGGAGTGCGTGTTCCAGTACGAGCGAGTGCCGGGCGCTGCCGCCCGTCGCCGCGATCAGCACCGGCTTTCCGGCCAGCGCGTCCTTGTCCAGGACGTCGAAGAAGGACTTGAACAGTCCGCTGTACGACGCCGAGAACACCGGCGTGACGGCGATCAGCCCGTCCGCCTCCGCCACCGCGTCCAGCGCGGCGGCGAGGGAACGCCCGGGGAAGCCGTTGGTGAAGTTGTGCGCTATCTCGACGGCGAGGTCGCGCAGCTCCACGACCTGGATGTCGACGGGGGTCCGGCGGTCCACCGCCGCCGCCAGCCGGTCGGCCAGCAGCCTCGTGGACGACGGCACGCTCAGCCCCGCCGAGACGACTACGAGCTTCATGCGACGGTCACCTTCTCCGATGCGACTGCGAGCAGCGACTGATGGGTCGGCGCCTCCGGCACGTCCGCCGGGCGGTTCACCGCGAACTCCTTGCGCAGGACCGGTACGACCTCCTCGCCCAGCAGGTCGAGCTGCTCCAGGACGGTCTTGAGCGGCAGCCCGGCGTGGTCGAGCAGGAACAGCTGGCGCTGGTAGTCACCGGCGTACTCCCGGAACGCGAGGGTCTTCTCGATGACCTCCTGCGGGGAACCGACGGTCAGCGGGGTCTGGTCGGTGAAGTCCTCCAGGGAGGGCCCGTGGCCGTAGACCGGCGCGTTGTCGAAGTACGGGCGGAACTCGCTCACCGCGTCCTGGGAGTTCTTGCGCATGAACACCTGGCCGCCCAGCCCGACGATCGCCTGTTCCGGCGTGCCGTGGCCGTAGTGCGCGTACCGCTCCCGGTACAGCTCGACCATCCGCTTGGTGTGGTCGGCCGGCCAGAAGATGTTGTTGTGGAAGAAGCCGTCGCCGTAGAAGGCGGCCTGCTCGGCGATCTCGGGCGAGCGGATCGAGCCGTGCCAGACGAACGGCGGTACGTCGTCCAGCGGGCGGGGCGTGGAGGTGAAGCCCTGGAGCGGGGAGCGGAACTTGCCCTCCCAGTTCACGACGTCCTCGCGCCACAGGCGGCGCAGCAGGGCGTAGTTCTCGATGGCGAGGTTGATGCCCTGACGGATGTCCTGCCCGAACCAGGGGTAGACCGGGCCGGTGTTGCCACGGCCCATCATCAGGTCGACCCGGCCGTCGGCCAGGTGCTGGAGCATCGCGAAGTCCTCGGCGATCTTCACCGGGTCGTTGGTGGTGATGAGGGTGGTGGAGGTGGAGAGGATCAGCTTCTCGGTCCGCGCGGCGATGTAACCGAGCATCGTCGTCGGGGACGAGGGCACGAAGGGCGGGTTGTGGTGCTCGCCGGTCGCGAAGACGTCGAGTCCGACCTCCTCGGCCTTCAGCGCGATGGCGACCATGGCCTTGATGCGCTCACGCTCGGTCGGCGTCCGTCCGGTGGTCGGGTCCGGTGTGACGTCGCCGACGCTGAAGATCCCGAACTGCATGGTCGTTCACCCTCCAGGTTGTTGATTATTCAACTATACCCTCCAACGGCCACCCCGCGGCACATATTCCACTCATCACCACTACGGTCCACCGGCCACTGTCAGTGGCCCGTCCTACGATCCCCCCCCATGGCCGCCCCACGCCGTAACGCCTCCGGAGAAGCCGACGACACCCGAGGAATCGTCGACCCCGCCGAACTCCTCACCCGCGTGCACTTCCGCCGCCCCGAACCGGCCCCGCCCCTGCGCCCGTACGTCGAGCACTACTGGCTGATCGACTGGGACCTCCCCGAGCCCTACGTCTCCCACGTCGTCCCGCACCCGGCCGTGCACATCGTCTTCCAGCGACTGGCCGGCGAGGACGCCTTCGTCGAGATCGCGGGCATCCCGCACGGCCTCTTCGCCCAGAAGCTGGAGGGGCGGGGACGAGTGTGCGGGATCAAGTTCCGGCCGGGCGCCTTCCGGACCGTCGCCCCCGACCGCCCGGTGTCGGAGTGGACGGGCGCGCGGGTACGGCAGCCCGAGGTGTTCCCGGACACCGACCCCGCCACCGTCCTCGACCCCGCCGACGAGACCGCCCGCGTCGCCGCGCTCGACGCCTTCCTGCTGGCCCTCGCCCCGCGCCCGGACCCGCAGGCCGAACTGGCCACCGCCCTCGTCGACCGCATCCGCACCGACCGCACGATCCGCCGCGTGACCGACTTCGCCCACGCGGAGGGCCTGTCCGTACGACTGCTGCAGCGCCTCTTCGCCGCGTACGTCGGCGTCGGCCCCAAGTGGGTCATCCTGCGCTACCGCATCCACGAGGCCCTGGAGCGCGCGGGCGCCGAGGAACCCGTGGACTGGGCGGGCCTCGCCGCCGATCTGGGCTATGCCGACCAGGCCCACCTGATCCGGGACTTCACGACGACGGTCGGCGTGTCACCGACGGCGTACGCACAGGGCCAGCACTAGCCGCCCTCCTCGTCAATCCGGTTGACCGACCGAGCGCCGCTCACGGATATTTATCTGCGTGACACAGACATTGCACGACGCAGCTAATGACAGCGTTCTCTCCGCCCGCACCCGCTGGGCGATCCTCGCCGTCGTCCTCGCCGCCGACGTCCTGGACCTCCTCGACTCGACGATCACCAACATCGCCGCCCCGACCATCACCCGGGACCTGGGCGGCGGCCCCGGCCTGGTCCAGTGGCTCGGCGCCTCCTACGCCCTCGCCCTCGGTGTGCTTCTCGTCCCCGGCGGACGGCTCGGCGACCGGTACGGCCGGCGGCGGCTCTTCCTGGTCGGGCTCGCCGGGTTCGTGGCCGCCTCGCTGGCCTGCGGGCTCGCCCTCGGTCCCGCCTTTCTCGTGGTCGCCCGGCTGGTGCAGGGCGCCTTCGGGGCGCTCGTCATCCCGCAGGGTTTCGGCATCCTCGGCGCGAGTTGGCCCCGCGACCAGATCGGCAAGGCCTTCAGTCTGTTCGGGCCGGTGATGGGGCTGTCGGCGGTGGGCGGGCCGATCCTCGCCGGGTTTCTCGTGGACGCCGATATCGGCGGTCTCGGCTGGCGGTCCATGTTCCTCATCAACCTCCTCCTCGGCGGCGCCGCCCTGCTCGCCGCCCTACGGCTCCTCCCCCACGACACCGGCGACGGCACCGCCCCCGTCGACGGCCCGGGCTCGGCACTGATCGCCGGTTCGCTGCTGGGTCTGCTCGGCGGGCTCATCGACGGCTCGCAGCACGGCTGGACCGGACGTGCCCTCGCCCTGCTGCTGCTCGGCCTCGCCCTGTTCGCCGGGTTCTGCCACCGCCAGCGCACCGCACCCGAGCCGCTCATCCGTCCCTCGCTCCTCCACAACCGGGGCTTCACCGCCGGCCTGCTCCTCGGCGTCGTCCTCTTCGCCGCGGTCGCCGGACTCCTCTACGTCATCTCCCTCTACTTCCAACAGGGCCTCGGCCACTCCCCCGCGGGCACCGCGCTCGGCCTGATCCCGCTGTCCGCCGGAATCGTCGTCGCGTCCATCGCCTGCTACCGGCTCATCCACCGCTTCGGCCGCCGGCTCGCCGCCGCGGGACTCCTGACCGTCCTGGCGGGCTGCGGCTGCCTCGCCGCGCTGGTCGCCAACTCCGGTACGAAGGTGGGTGGTTGGGCTCTCGTTCCGCCGCTCCTTCTGGTCGGGCTCGGTATGGGTACCTGCTTCGGCACGGTCTACGACATCACCATCGGCGACATCGAACCGGCCGAGGCGGGCAGCGCGAGCGGTTCGCTCAACGCGGTGCAGCAGCTGGCCAACGCGATCGGCGCGGCGGCGGTGACCACCGTGTATTTCAAGGCAGTTGGCGGCGGCGCGGCCCACGCCCTGCTGGTGAGCCTCGCCGTGGTCGGCGCGGCCGTCGCCCTGTGCCTGTGTCTCGTACGACTGCTGCCGCGCACGGCTCCGGAGGACCATGGTCACTGACGGCCGACAGGCACGCTGGTAGCTTTCGCTCCGGCCGGACGGCAGCGGGAAGAGTGCCCGGACGGGAGTGAGAAGAGAGCCTCAGTGAACCGAACTCAGGCCCTGAACCGGTGGTTCACGGCGGACAACAACCCCATCCAGGTCTTCGGCACCGTCGCCGCCGTCACCATCGCCGCGCTCGCCGTGCGCCCGGTCGACACCTCCGGTACCGGGCTCGCGGTGCTGTGTCTGCTCGTCGTGGAGTCGCTGCTGCTGTGCACGCGGCTCATCCCCGAGGGCCGGTTCCCGCCCGGCGTGCAGCTCGCGGTGCTGTGTGCCTGGTCGGTCGGGGCGGCGGCGCTGATGAGCCTGGAGACCTCCGGGGCGTCGGCGCTGTTCGCCTACTTCGTGACCGGGCACGCCGGGTACCGTCTCGAAGCCCGCCGCGCGCTGCCCTTCGCGGCGCTCACCAGCGCCCTGTGCGCGGGAGCGCTGCTGCTGCCGTGGAGCGGCCATGGCGCCTCGTGGATCGTGGGCGCCTTCACCGGTGTCAGTGTGCTGGTCGGTATCTCCAACCGGGCCCACACCGACGCGTTGCGCTCCGCGCGGGCCGCCGCCGAGCAGGCCGAGCTGGCCGCGCGGGCCGAGGCGCGGGCGGAGGCGCTGGCCGAGCGGGCCCGGATCGCCCGGGACGTGCACGACGTACTGGCCCACTCGCTGGCCGGGGTGAACATGCAACTGGAGGTCACCGACGCCCTGTTGGAGTCCGGTGACATCGACCGGGCCCGGCAGGCGGCCCAGCGGGCACAGAGCCTGGTCCGCTCGGGGCTGACCGAGGTGCAGCGCACGGTCGGGGACCTGCGTGAGGACGCGCTGCCGCTGGTGGAGACGCTGCGCTCACTGCTCGCGTCAGCTTCCGACGCCGGTACGCTGACCGTCGACGGGCCGCCGCGCGAACTGCCCGTCCGCCTCGCCCAGGTGATCGTGCGCTGCGCCCAGGAGGCGCTGACCAACGCGCACAAGTACGCGCCCGGCGCCCCGGTCCGTATGCGCCTGGAGTATCTGGAGTATGCGGAACAGCAGGCCGCGGAGACCGTCTTCGAAGTGGTGAACTCCGCGCCGCCGGCCGGTTCGCGGCCGTTGGCCGGTGCGGGGAGCGGGATGGGTCTTGTCGGGATGCGCGAGCGGCTCGACCTGGTGGGCGGCACGGTCACGGCCGGGCCGATCGTGGACGGCGACGACGCAGGAGGCTGGCGAGTGCGTGTGGTGATCCCGGGATGAGCGACGAGCGGCAGGGGCAGGGCGAACAGCAGCCCGTCGTGCGGGTGGTTGTCGCCGACGACCAGACCGCGGTCCGCGAGGCGCTGGCGACCGTACTGGATCTGCAGTCCGGTGTGGAGGTCGTGGCGACGGCCAGGGACGGCGGGGAGGCCGTGCGGGCGGCCGAGGAGCACGCGCCCGATGTGATCCTGATGGACCTCAACATGCCCCGGGTGGACGGGGTGGAGGCCACCCGGCTGATCGGCGAACGCTTCCCTGGGGTCGCCGTCGTGGTGCTCACCACCTTCGCCGACGAGGAGTACATCCTCGCCGCGCTCGGTGCCGGTGCCCGCGGGTACCTGACCAAGGAGTCCGGCCGGGAGGACATCACCCGCGCGGTGCGGGCCGCGGCGGCCGGGCAGTCCGTGCTCGACCCCGCCGTACGGGACCGGCTCGTCGCAGCCGCCGCGCGGGGCGGCGCCCCCGTCGAGCGGCCGGGCACCGGACTCGCCCCGGACCTCACCCCCCGGGAGGTGGAGGTGCTCACGCTGATCGGCGAGGGGCTCACCAACCGGGGTATCGCCGAGCGGCTGGTGGTGAGCGAGGCCACGGTGAAGACCCATATCAACAACCTCTTCTCCAAGGCTCATCTGCGGGACCGGGCCCATGCCGTGAAGTACGCGTTCATCCACGGACTGGTGAAGACCCCTGGGTGAGGGCCTGCCCCTGGGCTCCGGCCGGCGCCAGAAGACGCACGCGGGCCAGGAGCAGGAACACCCGGGTGAGGACCATGGCCAGCGCCATGATGACGAAGAACGGCGCGATGGCGTCCTCGACTATGTGGTGCTGCGCCATGAACGTGCCGAGGTGGTCGCGGAACCAGGTGTTGTGCTCGGCGAGGTAGATGAAGGCGACGCGCAGGGCGACCACCGCCGTCCAGATCGCCACGAAGCCGGCTCCGCAGCGGGTGTGGACCTTGCCCGAGGCAGGGTCGCGCTCCACGCCGGTGGTGAAGGTGGCGACGACACCGCAGGCCAGCCCGATCGCGGCGCCCACCAGATAGACGACGATGTCGACGGTCTGGGTGGGCGTCCCCTTCAGATAGAAGTAGCCGACCGCGGACACCGTGCCGATCGGCATCAGCACCTTGTGCAGGTCGTACTTCCGGCGCCCGTACTGCGTCAGCATCATCACCGCGAAGATGCCCCCGCTGATCGTCAGCGCCTGCTCCATGTCCGTCATGACGTCGCACTCCTCGGTCTCCGGCGGTCGTCCCGCCACGCGTTTTCCTGAGATCGACTCTCCCGCCGATGCCGGAAAAGCTCCCGGACCCACGGGTGGAAATCCGGGTGGAGACGCAGGGTGGAGCCTTCCCCTAGGGGCAGCTCGGGGGCCGGGTGCCAAGCGGACCGAGAAGACGGACGGAACCGAGGCCAGGGGACCGAATCCCCTACGGCACCAGCACCAGCCGCCCCCGCACCCCGCCCTCCGCGAGTCGCGCGTGCGCCCCGGACGCGTCCGCCAGGGGGTACGTGTCCGCCACCCGCAGCGTCAGTACGCCCTTCTCCACCAGGGCGACCAGTTCGGCGAGCCGGGCCCCGTCCGGGCTCACCTCCACCGCCCCGGTCCGCACCCCGCGCTCCGGGGCCGGCGCGGCCTGCGGAATCACCCCGGCGAACGCGCCCCCGTCCCGCACCCACGCCAGCGCCCGTTCCCCGAGGACCGCCGCGTCCAGCACCGCGTCGACGCTCCCCGCCGGCACGCCCTCGCTCGTGAACTCGGCGGCGCCCAGGGCCCGTACGAACTCCTCGTCACCGGCCCGGGCGAGCCCGGTCACCAACACTCCACGCTGCGCGGCGAGTTGGACGGCGAAGCCGCCCACGGCGCCCGCCGCACCGGTCACCAACAGCGTCTGACTTGGCGTCAACTCCAGGAGATCCAGGGCCTGTACGGCGGTCAGCGCGTTCAGCGGGAGGGTGCTTGCGTGCACCGCGTCCACGCCCTCCGGCGCCTTCGCCACCGCGTCCGTGTCCACGACGACGTACTCGGCGTGCGTGCCCAGCGGCTTGACCGTGCCGTAGTGCAGGGCGACCACCTCGTCGCCGACCTGCCACGCGGTGGCGACGCCGGTCGCGTCCACCGTCCCGGCTACGTCCCAGCCGAGTCCGAGCCGCTTGCCCGCGCCCCCGAACGCGCCCGCTCGCACTCCGGCGTCCACCGGGTTCAGCGAGGCCGCCGCGACCTTGATCCGCACCTGCCGGGCGCCCGGCTCGGGAATTTCCGTCTCCACGACCCGAACCGCGTCGGGCCCGCCGAACGTCGTCACCACTGCAGCACGCATGCCGGACAGCTCCTCGTATGGGGTGTTCGCTTCGGTATCTCCTCAGCTGTCTGCAACCCTAGGAAGAGCTACTATCCACTGGGAAGTAGTTACCTGAGGGTGCGTACCTACCTCAGAAGTAACCCGAAGTAACCCGAAGTGACCGGAAGTGACCGGAAGTGAACGGAGGCCACGGCCCATGGCGACCATGACAGCGGCCCAGAAGCGCGAACAGGCACGTGTCGAGTACGACGCGTTCATCCGCAGCTGCCCCACCAACCAGCTGCTCGACCGCATCAGCGACAAGTGGGTCAGCCTGGTCGTCGCCGCCCTGGCCCCGGGCCCGATGCGCTACAGCGACCTCGCCCGCAAGATCGCCGGCGTCAGCCCCAAGATGCTGACGCAGACGCTCCGTTCACTGGAACGCGACGGCATCCTCTCGCGCACGGTCACCCCGTCCGTCCCGGTCCGCGTCGACTACGAACTCACCCCGCTCGGCGCCAGCCTGAGCATGCTGCTGCTCGCCGTGAAGGACTGGGCGGAGACCCACATCGAGGAAGTCCACGAGGCGCGGGGGCGCTACGACGGGGACGAGTGACGGCGGACAGACCCTAGACCTCCCCCGCCCGCAACCGCGCGATCTGCTGCCCGCTGAACTCCACCGTGCGTCTCATGTGCCCGACGATCACGGCGAGTTCGGCGTCGGCGAGGTCGTCGAAGAGCGTGAACCAGCCACCGCCCAGCCGGTTCCACATCCTGCCGAACTCGGTGATCTTCTCCGGGACGGTGGCCACCAGCACCCGGCGCCGGTCCTCCGCGTCCCGCTCCCGGACGACGTACCCCGCCCGCTCCAGCCGGTCCACGAGCCGCGTCGCCGACCCGGTCGTCAGCCCGGTCAGCTCGGCGATCCGGCCCGTCGTCACCGGCCCCGCCTCCAGCGTGAGCAGGTTCAGACACTGCAGATCCGTGGGGTGCAGCCCGAGCCTGTCGGCGACGGCCTGGTTGAACAGGGCGTACGACGCCATGTACCGGCGCGAGACGGTGGACAACTCGTCCAGCAGCCGCGCCCGCGCGTTCCCGGACATGTCGTACCCCTCGTCGCCTGTGCCGTGTCGCCTGTGCCGTGCGGAGATCGAGATCGTACGACGAGGTCGGCCGCGTAGCTCAGGGGTACTACGGGCGTGGCTCAGAAGTAGTAGCTGTCACCGGTGTCGAGGACGAGCACCCGCTGCTGGTCGTTGGCCCGGTTCCCGTCCACCGCGCCGCCGCCCCACACCGTGTCCAGCTCCAGCAGCACCTCGGAGGACGCGTCCCGCAGCCGTACCCCCAGCTCGATCCGCTCGCCCACCTCGTCCGCCGCCAGCGCACCCGTCCGGCACACCACCGCCCGCTCCCCCGACCGCGCACACCCCTCCGGCAGCGTCTGCCGGTCCGCGAGCGGCTTCGACCAGCGCAGCCGTACGGTCGCGTCGGGGACGGCGGAGGGGCCGTGGTTGCGCGGGGTGAACCGCACGTCGACCCGGCCCGCGGTCATGACGACGGAGCCGTGATAGGAGAGGTCCGCCTCCGGAGCCGACGAGCCGGGAAGACCGGGCGCCGCTCCCATCACCGCGAACGCGGCACCCACTACGGCGCCGACCCGTAGTACCCGCAGTACCCGTACTCCTCGCATGCCATCCACTCCTCTGTCCGCCCGTGCACCACCGCTGGGGTCGTACGGATGTATCCCACGCGGAGCGCGCGACAGGCGCCGTCCATCAGGTGACACCCGTGTGATCGGGCGGCACCCGTGTGATGGGGTGGCGGTCATGCTCGTACTCCGCTCCGCGGCCCTCTTCGTCGTCGCCGCCGTCTTCGAGATCGGCGGCGCCTGGCTGGTCTGGCAGGGGGTGCGCGAACACCGCGGCTGGCTGTGGACCGTCGGCGGGGTCATGGCCCTCGGCGTGTACGGCTTCGTCGCCACCTTCCAGCCCGACGCCCACTTCGGCCGCATCCTCGCGGCCTACGGCGGGATCTTCGTCGCCGGTTCGCTGGCCTGGGGCGCGGTCGCGGACGGCTACCGGCCCGACCGCTGGGACATCGCCGGCGCCCTGATCTGCCTGGCCGGGATGGCCGTGATCATGTGGGCGCCGCGCGGAAACTGAGCCGCCACCGGGGCCCGCCTATCCTGGACGGAGTCGTACGCACGGAGTCGTACGTACGAACCAGTTGATCCCTTCCGAGGAGCAGCCCATGGCCACCGCCGCACCGTCCGCCGCCTCCCGTATCGCGGTCGTCACCGGGGCGAGCGGCGGCATCGGCGCCGCCACGGCCCGCCGGCTCGCCGCGGCCGGTTACCGCGTCGTCCTCACCGCCCGCCGCAAGGACCGTATCGAGGCACTGGCCGAGGAGATCAACAAGGCGGGCCACAAGGCGACGGCGTACGAGCTCGACGTCACCGACCGGACCGCGGTCGACGAGTTCGCGACCGCCTTCAAGACGATCGGCGTACTGATCAACAACGCGGGCGGCGCGCTCGGCGCCGACCCGGTCGCGACCGGCGACCCCGCCGACTGGCGCACGATGTACGAGACGAACGTCCTCGGCACGCTGAACGTCACCCAGGCCCTGCTCCCGGCCCTCACCGCGAGCGGCGACGGCACGGTCGTGGTCGTCTCCTCCACGGCGGGCCACGGCACGTACGAGGGCGGCGCGGGCTACGTCGCCGCCAAGCACGGCGCCCACGTCCTCGCCGAGACACTGCGCCTGGAGATCGTCGGCACCCCGGTCCGGGTCATCGAGGTCGCGCCCGGCATGGTCAAGACGGACGAGTTCGCGCTGACCCGGTTCGGCGGGGACGCGGAGAAGGCGGCAAAGGTCTACGCGGGCGTCGCCGAACCGCTCACGGCGGACGACGTGGCCGACACGATCTCCTGGGCGGTCACCCGCCCCAGCCACGTCAACATCGACCTGCTCGTCGTACGCCCACGCGCCCAGGCCTCGAACACCAAGGTGCACCGGGAGGTGTGATGCCCGACCAAGAAGGCAACCCGGACAACTCCCAAGAGGCCCTGGACAAGCGCCGGCTGGCCGAGGAGACCAGGAACGAGCGCAAGGTCTGGTACTTCCTCGCCTACTTCCTCTTCGGCATCCACATCGTCGCGTTCGTGATGATCTACGCGGTGACGCACGCGCCGAACAAGTGAGGAGGAGGTGAGGAGCGGCGGTCGGACACATAAAGTCACCCTCCGTGGACAGACACCTCCCCTTCGGCGATCTCCCCAACTTCCGTGACCTGGGCGGCTATCCGACCCCGGACGGCCGCCGCGTCCGCCCGGGGCTCCTCTACCGCGCCGACTCCCTGGGCAAGTTGAGCGAGAACACGGACGACTGGACCCGCTTCCTCGGCCTCGGCATCGGCACGGTGATCGACCTCCGCTACCCCTGGGAGATCGAGCGCAGAGGCCGTGTCCCCGAGCACGGGTCGTTCACGTATCACAACCTCAGCATCGAGCACCGCCCTTACGACCAGGCGGTGTTGACCCCCGACACCGCCCCGGGACCGTACCTGGCGGAGCGGTACACGGAGGTGGCCGAGGACGGCACGGAGGAGATCGCACGGGCACTGGAACTCGTCGCGGCGGCAGCCGAGTCGGGCACCCCCCTCGTCTTCCACTGCGCGTCCGGCAAGGACCGCACCGGCCTGCTGGCGGCACTGGTCCTCGGCCTGCTCGGCGTCCCCGAGGAGACGATCATCGAGGACTTCACCCTCACCGAACTCGCCACCCCCGCCCTCCTCTCGGCCTGGCAGGCCCGCAACGGCGGCCGTAGCCCGGTCTGGCCGGCCTGGGGCCACGCCCCGGCAGCGGTCATGCGCCTGTTCCTGGCGGGCCTGACCAGTCGCTACGGCTCGGTCGAGGGCTATGTGACCAAGGCCCTGTCCCTGGACGCGACGGCCCTCTCAACCACCCTGCGCGACAAGCTGCTTGAGCAACGACCCACCACCTGGCCGGAGTTGACCTACCGCAAGGCCGCCGAAGCGGACGCCGTCGCACTCGTCCGCCTCCGGGACAGCGCGGCCCTGTGGCAACTCGCCCGGGGCATCGACCAGTGGAAGCCGGGCGAGAAGGACGAGGCCCACTTCCTGCGGCGCGTGCGCGAGGGCGAGGTGTGGCTGGCGCACGCCGACCAGACCCTGGCCGGTGCCTGCGAACTCTGGTGGGACGACCCGGCCGCCTGGGGCCCGCGCCCACCCGACGCGGGCTACGTCCACCGCCTGATGACGACCCCGCACACGGCACCACCGGGCACGGGACGCCGGCTGCTCGCGCAGGCGGAGTCCCGCATCACCGCGACGGGCCGCCCGTACGCCCGCCTGGACTGCCTCTCCTCCAACCCCCGCCTGCGCGCCTACTACGAGTCGGCGGGCTACACCGTCGTAGGCGAACAGCGGGCGAAGGACGGCGGGTTGGGGAGCCCGTACGCGGTGACACTCATGGAGAGGCGCCTGGCCGACTGAACCGGGCCAACCGGCCTGGCCACGGGCCTATTTGCGCTGCTGGAAGATCCACTCCCGGACGCCCTCGATGGTGTACGCGATCGGCCAGGTGGAGTTGTGCTCGACGCCGTGCGCGTCGGCCAGGCCTCCGGCAAGGGTCGAACCCTTCTTGAACGTCGAGTAGTTGACCGTGGTGCCCTTGGCCTCCATCGCCTTGACGTCCGCGGCGAACTCCGCCGCCGTGGACTGCCCGTCCCAGACCGCACGACTCACCTTGGTCCCGGCCCTCAATGGACCGGATCCTGCTGTCGGCACCGACCATCGCCGCCGCAGCCGCCGAACTGGGTTACTCCAACAGCCCTTGCCAGACACGCCGCTGGAAACTGCTCCACGGCCTCGTACCGCTGCCGGACTGAGCAACGCACGATGGGCGCGACACACGATCACCGCGCCCATCACCGCGTTCAGCCCTTCACGCAGATGAACTGCTTCAGCTTCGCCACGACCTCCACGAGGTCCCGCTGCTGCGCCATCACCTGATCGATGTTCTTGTAGGCACCCGGAATCTCGTCGAGCACACCAGCGTCCTTGCGGCACTCCACACCCCGCGTCTGCTCCTCCAGGTCCCGCACAGTGAAGTGCCGCTTCGCCGCGTTGCGGCTCATACGCCGACCCGCGCCGTGCGAAGCCGAGTTGAAGGCCTTCTCGTTGCCGAGGCCCTTCACGATGTACGAGCTGGTGCCCATCGAGCCCGGGATGATCCCGTACTCGCCGGAGCCCGCACGGATCGCGCCCTTGCGAGTGACCAGCAGGTCCATGCCCTCGTACCGCTCTTCCGCCACGTAGTTGTGGTGGCAGGAGATCTCCGGCTCGAAGGTGGGTTTCGCCTTCTTGAACTCCTTCCGGATCACGTCCTTCAGGAGCGCCATCATGATCGCGCGGTTGTACTTGGCGTACTCCTGTGCCCAGTAGAGGTCGTTTCGGTAGGCGGCCATCTGAGGAGTCTCCGAGATGAACACCGCCAAGTCCCGGTCCACCAAGCCCTGGTTGTGAGGGAGCTTCTGGGCCACCCCGATGTGATGCTCGGCCAGTTCCTTGCCGATGTTCCGCGAGCCGGAGTGCAGCATGAGCCAGACCGCACCATCAGAATCCGTACAGGTTTCAACTAGATGATTCCCCCCGCCCAGCGTCCCCATCTGCTTGGCAGCCCGCTCCTCCCGGAACTTCACCGCATCCGCAACCCCCTCGAACCGCCCCCAGAAGCCGTCCCACCCCGCAGTCGCGAACCCATGCATCCGTCCGGGATCGACCGGACTGTCATGCATCCCCCGCCCCACCGGAATCGCCTGCTCGATCTTCGAGCGCAGGCGGGAGAGGTCGCCGGGGAGGTCGTTGGCCGTGAGGGAGGTTTTCACCGCGGACATTCCGCAGCCGATGTCCACGCCCACCGCCGCCGGGCACACCGCACCCTGCATCGCGATGACCGAGCCGACCGTCGCACCCTTGCCGTAGTGCACGTCGGGCATGACGGCGAGGCCCTTGATCCAGGGGAGAGTGGCCACGTTGCGGAGTTGCTGGAGCGCGCCCTCCTCGACCGACACCGGGTCGGTCCACATGCGGATGGGGACCTTCGCCCCCGGTATCTCTACGTACGACATTTCGTCCTCATTCCCCCGGAAAACAACAGAAGTCTAAAATCGCAAAACCGGCGCCAAGGTCAACGAAAGGGACAGCGGACCGGCGTTCACGGCTGTGCGTGCGATACACATTGTCTCCAGGGGGTCCCCCGGTGCGGCAAGGGATTAACCAGCGGGGACACTGGCAGGACCCTTGATCATCGTCCAGGACCCTTGATCGTCGTCGAGAGGAACCCGACCGTGCAGCGGAAGGCATACGTACCCGGCGCCGCCGCGCTCCTCGTGGCGCTGCTGGCCGGCTGCACGAGCGGTTCGGGCAGCGGCGGTACGACGGACGACGCGAACCCGGGCGAGGCCGGTACGGCGACCGCGGTGGCCCAGCCGGGCAAGTACCGCACGCTGCCGGAGCCCTGCGGGGCCGCCGGCCAGGGCACGCTGGACTCCCTGCTCCCGGGCATCAAGCAGATCACGGACGCGGACCAGCGCGCGGCTGCCTACGCGGGCGAGGCGACGCTGACGTTCGACACGGACCGCAAGGTGGGCTGCCGTTGGAAGGTGGAGTCCACGGACGCGACCGACCATCTGCTGGTCGATTTCGAGCGGGTGGTGTCGTACGACAACGCGGTGAGCGACGACAGCGAGGCGAAGACGATCTTCGCGACGAAGGAGGTGGCGGCGGATCTCCCGGAGCCGGCGTCGAGCGCGACGGCGAGCGACACGGCGTCGGACTCGGCCACCCCCTCGACCTCCGGCTCACCCACCGCCTCCGCCTCCACTTCCTCTTCCGCCTCCTCTTCCGCCTCCTCTTCCGCGTCCTCCTCGGGCTCGGCCTCGGGCTCCGGGTCCCCCTCCGGCTCCACCACCCCGACCGCCCTCCAGCCCCGCACCCTCTCCGATCTCGGTGACGAGGCGTTCCTCGACGACGCGTTGAGCAGCTCCGGTTCGACGGCCAAGCAGCGGACGGTGACTGTGGTGTTTCGCACGTCCAACGTCATTGTGACCATCGAGTACGAGGAGCAGCCGGCGACGGTCGGGGTGGTCCCGGACAGCCAGAAGATGCAGGACAGGGCGCGGAAACTGGCCTCGCAACTGGCCGACTCGCTCAACAGTTAGGGGCTGGGAGGGCCGCTTTCGGGGTCCCGCTCAAAGCCCGTGAACGGAGACCGCACAGCTGACTCACCGCGTACGGTGGCTCCTCGGACCCGATCCGACGGCAGGAACCACGAGCGTCATGAGTGAAGGAACCATGCATCAACCAGCACAGCGTGACCGGCAGGACCACCAGCGAGCGAAGCGTCTTCACCGCGTCCTTGTCTGCGCGGCAGCGGTCCCGGTGATGCTGATCGCGGCCGGCTGCTCCTCGGACTCCGGTTCCGGGGACAACGCGGGCAAGGACACGACCGGTCTCGGCGCGACGACCTCCGCCGACGCGACGGCCGCTCCGACGGTGCAGGCGGCGGCGTACAAGAAGTTGCCGGAGCCGTGTGCGGTGCTGTCGAAGAAGACGTTGACCGATCTGGTCCCGGAGGGGGCCAAGTCGGGCAAGGAGGGGACGTCGAGCGACACGGCGTCGCGGGGCAGTTGCTCCTGGACGAGCCTGGACAACAACGGGGTCAAGGGTTCGCAGTTCCGCTGGCTGAACGTGTCGTTGCTGCGGTTCGACTCGTCGCAGACGCAGGGCGAGGGCGACAAGCTGGCGGCGGCGTACTACGCGAAGCAGGTGCAGGAGGCGCAGTCGGTCACCGGCGCGAAGAACGTCAAGTCGGAGCCGGTCGCGGGTGCGGGCGCGCAGGCGACGGCGGTGCGCTACGACCTGAAGAAGAAGGAAGGCGCCTTCAAGCAGCAGACGGTGGTGGCGCAGGTCGAGAACGTGGTCGTCACGATCGACTACAACGGCGCGGGTCTGGCGGGCGACAAGACGCCGGACGCGGACGCGTTGACGAAGGCGGCGGAGAAGGCCGTGAAGGAGGCCGTGGCGGCGGTCACGTCGGCCAATGGCAGCGGCGGGGGCGGCAGCACCGGCGGCGGTGACAGCACGCCCGCCGCGTCCCCCTCCAAGTCCGCGTCCCCTTCCGCATCGACCTCCAAGTCGGCGTCCAAGGCCTCTCCGTCCCCCTCTGCCACCAAGAAGAGCTGACCGTCACATCCACACCGTTTTTCGCCCTCAACTCGCAGGTCAGCCAAGCCCTTTGACGGAGTCCGGCCCCTCCTCGGTGCCGGACTCCTGTCGGACCGGCACCCGGGACGCCGCACACATGTGCCACCCTGTTCCGCGCAACACCATGCAAGGGGAGGGGAGTACGGGTGTCCGCGCCCATTCAGCTCACACGTATGCACCGGGTGCTCATCGGCGTGGTCGTCTCCGGTGCGATGGTCATCGCCGGTATCGGCTTCGCCGGTTCGTACGCCGCCGTACGCGAACTCGCCCTGAAGAAGGGCTTCGGTAACTTCGCGTATGTCTTCCCGGTCGGCATCGACGCGGGTATCTGCGTCCTGCTCGCCCTGGACCTGCTCCTGACCTGGATCAGGATTCCCTTCCCGCTGCTGCGCCAGACGGCGTGGCTGCTGACGGTCGCGACGATCGCGTTCAACGGCGCGGCGGCCTGGCCCGACCCGCTCGGTGTCGGTATGCACGCGGTGATCCCGATCCTGTTCGTGGTCTCCGTGGAGGCGGCCCGGCACGCGATCGGCCGGATCGCCGACATCACGGCCGACAAGCACATGGAGGGCGTCCGCCTCACCCGCTGGCTGCTCTCTCCGCTCCCTACGTTCCTCCTCTGGCGCCGGATGAAGCTGTGGGAGCTGCGTTCCTACGAGCAGGTCATCAAGCTGGAGCAGGACCGCCTCGTCTATCAGGCGCGGCTCCACTCCCGCTTCGGCCGCGCGTGGCGCCGCAAGGCCCCGGTGGAGTCCCTGATGCCCTTGCGACTGGCCCGCTACGGCGTCCCGCTCGCGGAGACGGCTCCTTCGGGTCTGGCGGCGGCGGGCATCGAGCCCGTACTGCTGCCCCCTGCCCCGCAGTTGGAGCCGGTGCGCGAGCCGGAGCCGCAGCAGGCCCCGGTCCGGGAGCAGCTGCCGCCCCCCGTGGCGAACCAGCAGCCGCAACAGCAGACACAGCAGCAGACACAGCAGCAGACACAGCAGGAGCAGGAGTACGCCGAGCTGCAGAGTCAGTGGCTCCAGGCGCGTGACCCCCAGACGGTCGCGTACCAGGGGGGCTACGACCCGACGTACGACCCGGACTCCGCGTACCGGGAGTGGTACGCGGAGCAGCAGCAGGCGGAGCAGTTCGAGCAGTACGAGGAGGAGCAGCAGCAGTTCGCACAGCAACGGCGGTTCGAGCAGCAGCAGTTCCAGGAACAACAGCAGTTCCCGCAACAGCAGCAGCGGTACGAGGAAGAGGCGGAGCCCGAGCCCTCGCCCGAGGACACCGGTACGTTCCCGATCCCGGCCGGTCCTGGCCGTACCCGGGAGATGGGTGCGGGCGGCGGTACGGAGCTGTCCGAGGAGGACTACTACCTGGTCTTCAAGAAGTCGATAGACGGCAGCTATCCGACCTCGGGCCAGTTCCGGGGTGACGTGGAGGCCACGTACGGCGTCACGCTCCCGCAGCGCGAGGCGGACCGGATGGTCAACCGTTTCACGAACCGTCACACGGCGGAGCTCCAGGAAGACCACATCGCCTGAGCCGATCCGCTACGACGATGGGGGCGCCCGGTGAACACCGGGCGCCCCCATCGTCGTAGAACGGCTTACTCGCCGAGCAGGCTCCGCACCCGCTCCTGTCCCACCGCGAGGAGCAGCGTGGGCAGGCGCGGGCCGGTGTCGCGGCTGACGAGCAGGTGGTAGAGGAGGGCGAAGAAGGTCCGCTGGGCGGTCTTGATCTCCGGCGGGAGTTCCTTGGCGGTCGCGTCGGCGGAGAAGCCGGCCTGGACCTTCGGGACGCCGTAGACGAGGTGGCTCAGGCCGTCCAGGGACCAGTGGTCGGCGAGTCCGTCGCTGAGCAGTCGCAGGGACTGCCGGGCGGGCTCGTCGAGGGACTTGAGGAGGTCGATGTCGGGTTCGTCGCGCACGATGGTCCGCTGGTCGGCGGGGACGTGCGTGTTGATCCAGGCCTCGGCCTTGTCGAGCCGGGGGCGGACCTCGTCGAGGGTGGACAGGGGGTTGGCGGGGTCGAGTTCGCCGAGGATGCGCAGCGTCTGGTCCTCGGCGCCGGCGGTGATGTCGGCGACGGACGCGAGGGTCCGGTACGGCAACGGGCGGGGCGTGCGCGGGAGTTCACCCTCGGCGGTGCGTACGGCGCGCGCGTGGGCGGCGACGTCGGCCGGGAGGGCGGAGCCGTCGGCGACCTTGGCGTCGAGCTTGTCCCACTCGTCGTAGAGGCGCTGGATCTCCTGGTCGAAGGCGATCTTGAAGGACTGGTTGGGCCGGCGGCGGGCGTAGAGCCAGCGCAGGAGCTGCGGTTCCATGATCTGGAGCGCGTCGGCCGGGGTGGGGACCCCGCCCTTGCTGCTGGACATCTTGGCCATGCCGCTGATGCCGACGAAGGCGTACATGGGCCCGATGGGGCGTTCGCCGCCGAAGATCCCGACGATCTGCCCGCCGACCTGGAACGAGGATCCCGGGGACGAGTGGTCGACACCGCTCGGCTCGAAGATGACGCCCTCGTAGGCCCAGCGCATGGGCCAGTCGACCTTCCAGACCAGCTTGCCGCGGTTGAACTCGCTGAGCAGGACGGTCTCGGTGAAGCCGTCCTCGGTGCAGACGTACGTCAGCTCGGTGCTGTCGTCGTCGTACGCCGTGACGGTGGTGAGGTCCTTGCCGCAGGCGCCGCAGAAGGGCTTGTACGGGAAGTAGCCGGCGGAGCCGGAGCTGCCGTCGTCCTCCTCGGCCGCGCCGGAACCGGCCTCGGCCTCCAACTCGGCGGCGTCGACGGCCTTCTGCTGCTGCTTCTTGGCCGGGGCCTTCTTGGTGCGGTACTGCTCAAGGATCGCGTCGATGTCACCGCGGTGCTTCATGGCGTGCAGGATCTGCTCGCGGTACACGCCGGAGGTGTACTGCGCGGTCTGGCTGATCCCGTCGAACTCCACGCCCAGCTCGGCGAGCGAGGCGACCATGGCGGCCTTGAAGTGCTCGGCCCAGTTCGGGTAGGCGGAGCCCTTCGGGGCCGGTACGGACGTCAGCGGCTTGCCGATGTGCTCGGCCCAGCTCGCGTCGGTCCCCTCCACCCCGTTGGGAACCTTGCGGTAGCGGTCGTAGTCGTCCCAGGAGATGAGGTGCCGGACCTCGTGACCCCGGCGGCGGATCTCGTCGGCGACGAGGTGCGGGGTCATGACCTCGCGGAGGTTGCCGAGGTGGATGGGCCCTGACGGGGACAACCCGGACGCGACGACTACGGGTTTGCCCGGGGCCCGACGCTCCGACTCCTCGATGACCTCATCCGCGAAACGGGAGACCCAGTCGGTGGTCTCGGTGCTCTGAGCCACGATCGGCACGTCCTTCTTTCTCAAGGCAGTCAGTACGGTCAATTCGGCTGCGCCCCCAGTTTAGGCGGCGCAGCCGCCTGCCAGGGGCCGCGGGGGCTGAGCCCTGGATGGCGGCGCAGCCGCCTCTCAGGGGCGCGGGCAGTGTCGATATGCGGCTCCGCCGCGGGGCGCGACCAGCCCCCACCGGCCCGCAGCCAAAAAAACCGCTTCACCCCCCGTGGGATACTGACCGTGTCTACCAAACCCACGAGGAGAACGGCTCCCACCCCATGACCTCGGTCACGTCGCTCACGGATCTCGTCCACCAGCGCCTCTCGGACGCCCTCGCTTCCACCCTCCCGGAAGCCGACGGAGTCGACCCCCTGCTGCGCCGGAGCGACCGTGCCGACTTCCAGGCGAACGGCATCCTCGCCCTCGCCAAGAAGGCCAAGGCCAACCCCCGGGAGCTGGCGACGCAGGTCGTCTCGCACATCACGACCGGCGACGTGATCCAGGACATCGAGGTCTCCGGCCCCGGCTTCCTGAACATCACGGTCGGCGACCGGGCGATCACCGAGAACCTGGCCGCACGCTACGCCGACCCGGCCCGCCTCGGTGTGCCCCTGGTGGAGCACCCGGGTACGACGGTCATCGACTACGCGCAGCCGAACGTGGCGAAGGAGATGCACGTCGGTCACCTCCGTTCCGCGGTGATCGGTGACGCGCTGGTCCAACTCCTGGAGTTCACCGGCGAGTCGGTGGTCCGGCGGCACCACATCGGCGACTGGGGCACCCAGTTCGGGATGCTGATCCAGTATCTGGACGAGCACCCGGGCGAGTTGGACCACGGCGATGCGGAGGTCTCCGGCGAGGAGGCGATGTCGAACCTCGACCGGCTGTACAAGGCGGCGCGCAAACTCTTCGACTCCGACGAGGAGTTCAAGACGCGGGCGCGGCGCAGGGTGGTGGATCTCCAGGCGGGCGAGCCGAAGACGCTGGCCGCGTGGCAGAAGTTCGTGGACGAGTCGAAGATCTACTTCTTCTCCGTCTTCGAGAAGCTGGACATGGAGATCCGGGACCCGGACATCGTCGGCGAGTCGGGCTACAACGACATGCTGGACGAGACCTGCCGGCTGCTCGAGGAGTCCGGGGTCGCGGAGATCTCGGACGGCGCGCTGTGCGTGTTCTTCGACGACATCAAGGGCCCGGACGGCAACCGGACCCCGCTGATCGTCCGCAAGTCCGACGGCGGCTACGGCTACGCGGCGACGGACCTGTCCGCGATCAGGGACCGGGTCTTCAACCTGAAGGCGACCAGCCTCCTCTACGTGGTCGACGTCCGGCAGTCCCTGCACTTCAAGATGGTCTTCGAGACCGCGCGGCGGGCCGGCTGGCTGAACGACGACGTCTCGGCGTTCCAGCTGGCGTTCGGCACGATCCTCGGCAAGGACGGCAAGCCGTTCAAGACGCGTGAGGGCGTGTCGGTGAAGCTGGAGGACCTCCTCGACGAGGCGGTGCAGCGGGCGACCGCGGTCGTACGGGAGAAGGCCGAGAAGGTGGGCCTGACCGAGCAGGAGATCGTCGAGAACGGCCGGTACGTCGGGATCGGCGCGGTGAAGTACGCCGACCTGTCGACGTCCGCGGTGCGGGACTACAAGTTCGACCTGGACCAGATGGTGTCGCTGAGCGGTGACACGTCGGTGTACCTGCAGTACGCGTACGCCCGTATCCAGTCGATCCTGCGCAAGGCGGGCGAGGCCCGGCCGCTGGCTCATCCGGAGCTCGAACTGGCAGGTGCGGAGCGGGCGTTGGGCCTGCACCTGGACCAGTTCAGCGAGGTGGTGGCGGACGCGGCGAAGGAGTACGCCCCGCACAAGCTGACGGCGTACCTGTACCAACTGGCGTCGCTGCTCACGACGTTCTACGACCAGTGCCACGTGCTGTCGCCCGACAACGCCCCGGAGGTCGTGGAGAACCGCCTGTTCCTGGTGGACTTGACGGCTCGGACGTTGCAGCGGGGGATGGGGTTGCTGGGGATCAGGACGCCCGAGAAGCTCTGACCCCTAGGCCGGTTCGGCGGGCGGCCCGGGCTGCCCGCCGTCGGACCTACCTGATGTGGTCTTCCTGGAGTTCCGCCGTGTGACGGTCGGTAAAGCGGTTGACCATTCGGCTGGCCTCACGGTGCGGGAGCGTGAGGCCGTACGTGGCCACTACTGCGCCCCGGAACCGGCCCCCGGTCGGGTAGCTGCCGTCGATCGACTTCTTGGCGTCATTGAGCATGCGGTCGGCCTCCGCGCGGGCTTTCTTCAGACTCTCCCGCCGGGCCGAGCCGGTCTGTTCCACCCACTGAAGGAGCTCCCAGGCCCGCTTGAGGACCAGCCCCGACACGGAGCGACCGCGTCCCAATTGCGTGACGTCCAGGATGTTCCCGCCCGGCTCGGTCAACGTGTGATCGGCCAGGAGAGTGCAGAGGGACTCGTAGACGGCGGAACTGCGCGAGCAGTGGCCCGTCTGCCATCCCGCGCCGTTGGCCGGTCGTGCGCCGGGGGAGGGGCTATGCGCCGGCGTTTCCGTCACGCAGGGAATGGATCATGCTCCGCAGGATCCGGAGCGCGTCCGACCGCTCGGTCTCGGTCATGCCGGCCAGCATTCTGACCTCGACGGACCGGACCGCTGCGGTCGCCCTCTCCAGACTCCGTCGGCCGCGAGGCGTGAGCCGCGTGGGCAGAACCTTCCCGACGGGGGCCGCCGCGGGCCTGGTCACGTAGCCGTCTCGTTCCAAGGTCTGGAGCAGCACGTTCATCGTCTGCCGGGTCACGAACGCGCCCCGCGCGAGCTCGGAGTTCGACAAGCCCGGCCGCTGAGCCAGCAGTTCGAGGCAGGAGTAGTGCGTCACGCTCATCCCGAGCGGTCGCAGCACCTCCTCCATGGCTGCACGGAGGACGCTTGACGCCTCTTTCAGCAGGTAGCCCAGTGACGTCTCCAGGTCGACGCCGGCACCGTCTTGATTCATGTCAGCATTCTGACATACATTGGCCCGTGTCAGGAATCTGACACGAAACGAAGGAGCATCGCCATGCCCGCCACCGGCCCCGACTTCATCTCGCTCCAGGCTCGCGACCTCGACACTTCGCAGGCGTTCTACGAGCAGTACCTCGGCCTCGTCCGCTCGCCGGCCGGACCTCCGCACGCCGTCGTCTTCGAGACGAAGCCGATCACGTTCGCACTCCGCGACGTCGTCCCCGGCACCGATCTCGCCTCCGTCGCACAGCCCGGCATCGGTGCCGCGATCTGGCTCCACGCCACCGACGTCCAGGCCATTCACGACGCTCTCGTCGCCGACGGCCACACCATCGTCTCCGCACCGGTCGACGGCCCCTTCGGCCGGACGTTCACCTTCGCCGACCCCGACGGCTACCAGGTCACACTCCACGACCGCACCTGATCGGCCCAACACCACCGGACTGCCACCGGCCCCCCTGCCGACCTGACGACATTCCGCCGACTGGACGACCTCGGCCTGGAAGCGGTCAACCAGCAGCACTCGGGTATTCACAGAGTGTGACCATCTTCGCCGGCAGGTAGGGTCCGTGGAATGCCGAGAGTCAAGGTCAGTGTGATCGTTCCCGTCTACAACACCGGGAAGTACGTCGACGAGTGCGCCCCCTCGCTGCTGGGGCAGAGTCTGCCCGCCGACGAGTACGAGGTCGTCTATGTCGACGACGGCTCGACGGACGACACGCTGAGCCGGCTGGAGAAGATCGCCGCCGGGCATCCGAACGTCCAGGTCCACACGCAGCCCAACTCCGGCTGGCCGGGCGCCCCGCGCAACCTCGGCATGCGGCACGCGAAGGGCGAGTACATCCAGTTCGTGGACCACGACGACACCCTCGGGCCGGAGGCGCTGGAGCGGCTGTACGAGCACGCGAAGCGCAACGACGCCGACGTCGTCCTCGGCAAGATGTCCAGCACGATGGTGCGGCCCCGGCGGCTGTTCCGGCACACGGTGGACGCCTGCACGATCGAGAACGACGAGCTGATGCAGAGCATGTCGCCGCACAAGATGTTCCGGCGGGCGTTCGTCGAGGAGCACGGGCTGCGGTTCCCCGAGGGCCCGTGGATCCTGGAGGACCTGGCGTTCGTGAGCGCCGCGTACCTCAAGGCGGAACGGATCGCGATCCTCGCCGACTATCCCGTCTACTACTGGATGAAGCGCGACGACGGCGGCAACAACACCCAGCACCGCTTCAACCCGAAGCACGGTTTCTGGGCCAACACCCGCACGATCGCCGGTCAGATCAAGGACGGTACGCCCCCGTCCGACGACATCGACGCGCTCCAGAACCGCCTCCTCCACCGCCTCTACCACGTCGAGGTCCTCTCCCGGACCCGCGAGCCCGAGATCCTGCGCGAGGACCCGGCCGAGCAGCGGCAGCGTTTCGAGGCGGCGCGGGAAGTGGCCGTGGAGGAGTTCCCGCCGGCCGTCCGGGAAGGCCTGCCCGCCGTGTCCCGGCTGCGTGCCACCCTCCTGGAGGCCGGTGACTTCGACGGCGCGGTGGCGCTCGCGGAGCGCGTCCGCGAGGTGAAGGCCCGCAGCGAGGTGAGCGGCCTGCACTGGGAGGACGGCCGCCTGGTCGCCGATGTCACGCTGGACCTGCTGAGGGGCGACGGCGAACCGCTCGTCCTGGTCGAACGGGACGGAAAGCAGTACCTGGACCCGGAGTTGCTGGCCGGAGTGCCGGGCACGGAGGACGGCTGGGAGGTCCGCGACCCCTTCCGGCTGGCGTACGCGGAGCTGGTGGTCAAGGACCGGGACCGCGAGGACTGGTGGTACCCGGAGGGCGACCTCGACATGCGGCTACGGCCCCTCGGGGAGGGCCGTTCGCAGGTCGTCGCCACCGGGCGACTGCGCCTGGACCCGGAGCACTTGGCGGGCGGGCGTCCGCTGGAGCGCGGGGTCCACGACGTATGGGCGTACGTCCAACTCCTGGGCGTCGACCGGATGGTGCGCGTGACGGGCGACGGTACGGCGGGCGGCCCGGCGGCGGGTCCGGCGCTGACCGGCGGCAGGCTGGCGCTCCCGTACTGGACCGGCAGCGGTCAGCTCGCCCTCGACGTGGACCAGCGCCAGCGCCAGCTGGGACAAGACATCCGGGCCGCGGCAGTGGCCAACTCCGAGCGGGGCGAGGGCACTTCGCTCCCGTTGCCCTACATGGCGGCGACAGCGGACGGCACTCCCGCCCGCCTGAAGGTCACCGTGGCCATGCAGGGAGCGGAGGCCGAGCTGCTCCCCCTCCCCGGCGCGACCGCGACCACGGCCCAACTGCGCCTCCCCGCACGCCTGAAGCTCCCGTCCGGCCGCCACCCGGTCAACCTCCCGAAGACGGCCAACCCGCTCGCGTACGCCATCGTCCGCGACGGCACCGTGCTCCGTCTGGAGGGCCCGGCGTACGAGGCCGGCGGCGGACGCCGGGCCGTCGACTCGGTGGCCGACAACCGCCAAGTGCGGCGGGTACGGCGGTGGTTGGGGCTGTAGGGGTCCGCGCTACTGCACCACCTTGCCGAAGTCCGGTCAGAAAGTCTGACCGACAGGGCAGTCAAACCCCTCTCCGTACCCGTCTCTACGGGGGAAAGAGGGAGGGCGCATTGAACGCCGACGAGGAACGCGAGTTCCGCGAGTTCGTTGCGGCGCGGTCGAGATCGCTGCTGCACACGGCCTACCTGCTGACCGGGGACTGGGAGCAGGGCCGCGATCTGGTCCAGACCGCGCTCGCGTCCACCGCCCGGCGCTGGTCGCGGCTGCGCGACCGGCAGCAGCCGGAGACCTATGTGCGCCGGGCGATCTACCACGCCCAGGTGGACCGCTTCCGGCTGCTCAGCTGGGGGAAGGAGCTGGTCACCGACAGGCTGCCGGACCCGCCCGGGCAGGCCGTCGACTGGGCCGACATCGTGATCCAGCGGCAGGACATCATGGCCGCGCTGCGGCGGCTGCCCAAGCGCCAGCGCGCGGTGATCGTGCTGCGCTACTTCGAGGACCGGCCGGACCACGAGATCGCCGAGATCCTGGGCATCGCCCCAGGGACGGTCCGCAGCCAGACCCACAAGGCCCTCGCCTCCCTCCGCGCCGCCTTCGCCGAGGCGGAGCGGTCGGCCGGCGCCTCTTCCCCCGCCTCCGGAAAGGGCGTCATCGCATGAACGACTCGACCGAACAGCCTTTGCACGAAACGCTGTTGCACGATGCCCTGCACACTCATGTCCAGGAGAGCGGCGACAGCACCGCCGGTCCCTACCTGGCCGGCCTGGCCGACGGCGCACTGCGGGTCGCCCGGCGGCGGCAACGGCTGGCCCGCGCCGGGGCCTGCGTCGCCGCCGCCGCTGTGGTCGCCGTCGGCGCGGTCGCCGTCGCGGACGGCACGACCACCCAGCACGCGCACGTGGTCCAGCCCGCCGCAGGGGACACGGGGAACACCGCGAAGGCGGCCCTGCTCTCCATCCTGCCGGTCACCTCGTCCACGGAGACCGCCTGCACCCACGGCAGCGGCGGCTACACCGTGGACGCGAGCGCGACCCACCCGGCGTTCTGCGTCAAGGCCGACCGGACCAAGGGCATGACCGGCGTCCGTGTCGCCTCCGCGAAGGCCGGCAGAAGCACCCTCGACGGCACCTGGCAGGTCGAGGTGACCCTCACTCCCGCCGACCGGACCCGCTTCGCCGCCCTCACCGGCTCCATCGCCTCGGCCCCGCCCCCGCGCAACGGATTCGCCATCGTCATCGACGGCAAGCTCTGGGGCAACCCCAGCGTGACCGCCTCGATCACCGGCGGCCGTCTCGAAATCGTCGGCGCCTACGTCGGGGACCTCACCAGCACCACCGCCCACGACCTCGCCCTCCGGCTGAACGCCGACGGATGACCCGATGCCGGAGGGCGGGGGTGAGCCGCGAACGACGGGAGTCACTGAGCAGCCTCGACTTCATACCCCCGCCAACCGACGAGCCGTGACGAACTCGGCCCACACCACCTTGCCCAAGTCCCGTTCCGCCACGCCCCACTTGTCGGCCAGCGCGTCGACGAGCAACAGCCCGCGCCCACCCTCGTCGGTGTCATCGGAGTGGGCGTCGAGGTGCGGGACGCCGCCGCCGCTGTCGTGCACCTCGACCCGCACCACCCGGCCGTCGTAGCGCAGGAACACCCGGAACTGCCGCCCCGGCGGCACCCCGTGCACCAACGCGTTGGTCGCCAACTCGCTGACGCACAGCAGCACATCGCCACCGCGCTCGGCGTCGGCGAGACCCCACTCGGCCAGAAACGCGTGAGCGAAGTGCCTGGCGGCGGGAACGGACCGGCGTTCGCGCCGGAAGAACTTCTCACTCGGGTTCACGGGACAAGAGTTGCTGAGCGTCACTACTGTTGACAGGGCGTGAGGCCCATCTCCCGTTTTGTACGGGCGGAGTACGGGTCCGTGCGGGGTCCGAAACGGGTGGATGTGGGGAGCACCACAGCATGAACTCCAAGAAGAACCGCTCGACGATGCGGCTGCTGGGCTCACAGGTCAAAGCGGCCCGCATGGCCGCCGGACTGACACAACGTCAGCTCGCCGAACGGGCCATGGTCGACGAGGAGACCATCGCGTCCATCGAACAGGGCAGGCGACGACTGATGCTGTCGCTGGCCAAGACGCTGGATCTGATCCTCGACACGAAGGGCACGCTGGCGGCGGGGGTCGACAACCTCCCGGAGATCGACCAATTCCCGCTCTACGCCGAGGAGTACATGCTGCATGAGCGGGAGGCCATCTCCCTCTCCTGGTACGACAACGCGGTCATCCCCTGTCTGCTCCAGACCACCGAGTTCGCCCGCGCGGTCCTGGCGGAACGCATTCCGGCCTACGACGAGGACGAGATCGCGGCGAAGCTGGCAGGCCGTATCGAGCGGCAGGAGATCCTGCAGCGCAAGAACCCGCCGACGATGAGCTTCGTGATCTGGGAGCCGGTGCTGCATCTCGGCATCGGGACGCCGGAAGCCCGTCGCGAGCAACTCCGATTCCTGCGAGAGTGTGCCGAACTCCCAGGCCTCTCACTCCAGTTCCTGCCGATGAACGCCTCCTCGCATGCCGGGCTAAACGGCCCCTTCACACTCCTGGAAACACCGGACCACCAGCACTTGGCCTACACCGAGGGACAACGCGGCAGCCAGTGGGTTTCCGACCTGGATGAGGTGTCCATCCTCGCGCGCAAATATGCGATGCTGCGGTCACAGGCCTTGTCCCCTCAGGAGTCAAGGGACCTGCTCGACCGTCTGCTAGGAGATCCATGAGCACCGCACTTGAGTGGTTCAAGTCGAGCTACAGCGGCAGCGAAGGCGGCGCCTGCCTCGAAGTCGCCTACGCCTGGCGCAAGTCCAGCTACAGCGGCGACGAAGGCGGGCAGTGCGTCGAAGTCGCAACCTGCCCCCACACCATCCACATCCGTGACTCCAAGAACCCGGCAGACAGCGGCCCCACCCTCACCGTCTCCCCCACCGCGTGGACCGCGTTCACGACCCACTCGGCCGCCCGCTAGCCGATCGCGCGAAGCGTGCGGTGGCGGAGCCGTTCCAAGGCCTGGGCCGTCGTCTCGTCGGCGGGCAGGAGAACGACCAGTTCCTGCGCGTCCGTGCGCGGCAGCTCCAACCGCTCGCGCTGCCAACGCAGTTCGTGCCCGGTGCGGAGCGGGACCTGTGGTGGAGGCAGGTGGCGGTTGAGGCGGCGCGTGAACTCCTGCCCGGCCAGCGGAGCGAGTTCCGCCGTGAACCACTCCGAGGTCTCCAGGGACGGTCCGAGCCACAGGTCGAAGGCCTGCTCGTCGGCCACCTGGTCCCAGTCGGGGAAGAACGTCCGGGCGCGCGGATCGGTGAACACATAGCGCGTCAGGTTCGGTTCCCGGGTGTCCAGCAGCCCGCTGCCGCGCATCACCAGCTCGAACCCCGTGGTGTGCGCGAGCACGTCGCCCAGGCGGTTGGTGACGAACGCGGGTGAGGGATCGAGGAGTTGGAGGGTCGCCAGCACGGTCGGGCGGACCTCGCGGCTGGGCGGCGCGGGCCGCCGGTGCGAGGGGCAGGCTCCGCCGGTGATCTTGGTGAGGTAGCGGAGGTGTTCGCGTTCCGCCGCGTCCAGGCTCAGGGCGTCGGCGAGCGCGTTGACCACGGCGGGGGACGGGTTACGGTCCCGTCCCTGCTCGATACGGGTGAGGTACTCGACACTGATCCCGGCGCGGGCGGCCAGGTCCGAGCGTCGTAGGCCTGGTGAGCGTCGGCGGCCCCGCTCGGGGATCCCGAACGACTCGGGCTGGATGCTGTCGCGCTTGGCTCGGACGAAGTCGCCCAGTGGCGTGCCCATGACTCGAAGTTTAGTGGCGGGGCCGGTTCGCCCGAATGTCTCAGCGTGGCCCTGCGGGGGCCAGCCTGCGCCCGGTCTGGTTACCGCTTCGGCGGCAGCCGACTGTGGAGCACATGAGCGAGAAGCAGCAGCAGAAGAAGAACCACAAGCTGGTCATCGTCATCGGGAGCGTCCGCGAAGGGCGGTTCGGGCCCGTCGTCGCCTCCTGGGTCGCCGAACAGGCGCGCGTGCACGGCGGGTTCGACGTAGAGGTCGTCGACCTGGCCGACGTCGAGATCCCCCTGTCGCTGCCGGCGTCGTCACCGAAGTACGCCGGCGACTCCTACCCGCGCCCCGAAGCGATGGCGCCCCTGACGTCCAGCCTGGCGGGGGCGGAGGCGTTCATCCTGGTCACGCCCGAGTACAACCACAGCTACCCCGCCGCTCTGAAGGCCGCCATCGACTGGCACTTCACCCAGTGGACGGCCAAGCCCGTGGCCTTCGTCAGCTACGGCGGCGCGGCCGGCGGCCGTCATGCCGTCCTCCACCTGGAGAACGTCCTCACCGAACTGCACGCGGTGACCGTCCGCGACGGCCTGGCGTTCCCGAACTACTTCACCGCGTGGGAGGACGGACAGCCCCTGGACCCCCAGGCGCCCGGCTACGCCAAGACCCTGCTGGACCAACTCGCCTGGTGGGCCGCCGCCTTGAGCGCGGCACGCGAGGCGAGCCCGTACCCGGCCTGACCGGACTCCGACTGTCAGTGGCCGCCTCTAAAGTCTCTGGCATGGCGACTCTTCCCAACCCGCTGCCGAAGCTGGCGGCCGACCCGAGCGGCAGCTCGCTCGGGCTTGAACTCCCTGCCGGGAGACTGATCGACACGACGTCCGAAGTCCCGTCGGACGAACCGCTGTTGTGGTGCGCGGACGGACCGGCGGGGCCCGGTGACTACGACGCGCTGCGGTCCGCGCGCACCGCCGGGCTCCTCCCGCTGCTCATGGACGTGAACGGCGACCAAGGCGGCCCGGAGGAATGGGAGTTGAGCCCCGACGAGATGTCATATCCCGGGGACCACGACGCCGACGAGGTGCTGGAGGATTTCTGGGAGGAGTACACGGACGAGGGCGACGAGTGGCCCGGCCTCGCCGAACCGCTCACCCTGGTCGCCGATCCCGACGAGCGGGCGGCCGAGGTCGCCGACTCCCTGGCGGGCGGCGGGCCGGGGTTCAAGGCACCGCACCTCGCCCTGGTGCCGGCCCGCCGCAGCGCGGACATCCCGGCGGCGATCGGCTGGATGGGCCCCGCCAACCACGAGAACGACACGGCCCGCCTGTGCGCGGTCCTCCGTTCCTGGGAGGACCGCTTCGGCATACGGGTCGTGGCCCTCGGCTTCGACCGGCTGACCGTGTCCGTGGCGGCCCCGCCCGCCGACCTCGACGAGGCCGAGGAAGTGGCCGCCGAGCACTTCGCCTTCTGCCCGGACGACATCGGCGACCTGGAGACGTACGCCCAGAAGCTGATCGACCAACCCACTTGGTCCTTCTGGTGGGACTGACCCGAGCCTGAGGCGTCACCGCACTCCGGTGGTGGGGGCCGGCGGCCCGGGATACGTTCGGGAGACCCGTCCCCTTTGTCGCCCACCGGAGGCTGTGATGAGCGGAAGCGAGCCCGACCGGCCGCAGGAGCTGGCCGGTCAGACCGTCGTCGTGATCGGGGCGAGCTCGGGCATCGGGCTCGAAACCGCGCGCCAGGTCCGCGCCACCGGTGGCCAGGTGATCATGGTCGCGCGGGATCCGCAGCGGCTGGAGCGCGCGGCTGCGGAGGTCGGGCCGCTGAGCACCGCGATCCTCGACGCCTTCGACACGGACCGGCTCCGGGAGTTCTTCGGTGACCTGCCCGACCCGGTCGACCACGTCCTCTCGACCGTCGGCGGCCCCTTGTACGGGCCGCTGGCCGACCTGGACCTGGCGGAGACAGGCCGGTACTTCGGCGAACGCGTCGCCATGGTGCTCGGGATCGCCAAGTACGGCCGGGAAAGGGTCCGGGACGGCGGCACGCTGCTGTTCATCGGCGGCACGGGCGGTCGCCGCCCCGGCGTCGGCATGTCCGTCATCGCCGCGATGACCGCAGCCCTCCCCGCCCTCACCGCGAACCTGGCCCTCGAACTGGCGCCGGTCCGGGTGAACGTCATCGCCCCCGGATTCGTCGACACCCCGCTGTCGGCCTCGCTCCTGGGCGACCGGCTCGACGCCCGGCGGGAAGAACTCCGCGCCTCGCTCCCCATCCGCCGGGTCGTCGGGCCGGCGGACGTCGCCGCCCTGGCCGTACACATCATGCGCAACGAGGCCCTGACGGGCGCGACCTACGACATCGACGGCGGGCAGCAGCTGCTGCCCCAGTGACCGTTGACCGTTCAGGTCAGCAGCTTCGTCCCCTCCGGCGCCTCGATCCCGAACTCCTCGTCCAGCACCAGCCGTACGTCACCCTCGTCCGTCAACTCCCGCTCGCTCACCCCGCCGTCGGCCCGCGTCTCGGTCAACCGGCCGCCGTGGAGCAGGAGATGGCGTTCGGGGGTGACCCGCTGGACGAAGAGGCGCTGGGTGAAGGGGGAGCGCGGGTTCGTGGCGATGTGCCAGTTGATCACCTCGAAGTCGACGTGCTCGAAGGGCTCCAGGGTGAAGGCGTACTGCGGCTGCCAGGAGCCGTCGGCGCCGTGGGCCTCCAGCATCCACATGTCCAACGGGCCGCGATGCGGCACCCGGACGAACCGGTGCCGGCGCCCCGCGTCCTCGAACTCCCCGCCGAGCGCGAGGGGCACCGGTTCCAGCAGCGCGCCGATCGCCCCGAACCCGACGTCCGCCAGATACGGCTGCGGGTCGCCCGGCACATCCACGCGGAGCGTCATATGGGTGCGCGGGCGGCTCTCGATCCGGTCCGTGCCGACGACCACCCGGGCCGTCAGCAGGGTCACCCCGAAGCCGAGCGCCCGTAGCGCGGTGGC
The DNA here is from genome assembly GCF_024519455.1 of Streptomyces sp. STR69. Classification (GTDB taxonomy): domain Bacteria; phylum Actinomycetota; class Actinomycetes; order Streptomycetales; family Streptomycetaceae; genus Streptomyces. The sequence continues at coordinate 80,281 of NZ_JALJRY010000037.1, forward strand.
GAGCAGCGTGTTCTGCTCGTAGCAGTAGCCACCACGCCGGCTCCGCACCAACTTGGCCATCAGATCGGTCAGTTCGAGGGAGGGAGCGGTACGCCGGAGCGCGTCGAGGTTCTCGAAGGGGATGCCCCGCATGTGCGCGAGGTGCACCCCCTTCAGCGTCGCGGTGTCGGGCCGCCGCTCCCCCGCCCACCCGAGGTGGGCGAGGTATGCGTCGAGGTCGAAGCCATCACTGTCGGACATGCGCCCAGCCTAGGCAACGCGATGCCCCGCCCGGCTCACTGCTGCGTGGCCGGCTCCAGCGCCTCCACCGCCGCCGCGGCGGCCGAGGAGTCGGGGCCGTAGAAGATGTCGATGTCGACCTCCTCGCCGCCCATCGTGAGGGTGTCCCACGCGCCGCTGAGGACCAGCATGCGCAGGGTGCGGTCCTCCAGGGTCGCGAGGCGTTCGAGGATCGCCTCGTCGTCCGGCATGCCGGGCAGGCGGGGCGCCAACCTGTCCCGGATCGCTGCCATGCGCGCCAGCAGCGTGGCCGTGTCCGCCTCGCGGTCGGGTTCCTCGGTGATGCCGTCGATACCGTGGTCGATGATGTCCTTGATGGCCCAGGTGACGCCCTGGTCGTCGGTGGTGACCATGGCCTTCCAGGCGCGGCTCTTGTGCCGGTACTGGAGCATCGACATGGCGGCCTCGTGCCGCAGGAAGTCGGCGTCGCGGAAGGGCCGGCCGTTCCAGGCGCTGTTGAGGGAGCGGGCCAGCGAAATGGCGGACGCCAGGCCGCTGTTGAGGCCCCGGCCGGGCCAGAAGTGGATGGAGTTGGCCGCGTCGCCGAGGAGGAAGCCGTAGGTGCCGGGGGTGTTGACGGTCGGGGGCAGCAACTCGGCGGAGAAGCGCGGGCGTTGGACCATGTCGAGGCGGAAGCTGGTGACCGCGGACAGGTCCTGGGACTTGACGTCGAAGAGCCGCAGCCCCTCGTGCACCCGCTTCCACAGGGGCGAGCCCTTGATGAGGGCGGGGAGGAACAGCGTGCCGTGGGTGGCGCACTGGAAGTCGCCGTGCTCGTCGCGGTTCATCAGGCACGGGCGGGAGGCGATGCACTCCTCGAAGACGCGGCGGACCGGGTCGATGCCGATGACCTCCGTCAACTCGGCGTCGGTGAGCCGCATGTTGAGGAAGCCCTCGCCGCGCAACGAGTTGAGCAGGAACCGGTTCTGAGCGACCGTCAGCAGGATCGCCATGGGGTCGGGGAGTTCCGACTTGACGCGCAGACCGAGGACGACGTCCCGCAGGTGGACACCGTCGAGGGAGTAGATCGACTCGTCGGCCTTGCCGAAGCGGGCCGCGAAGTGCTCGCGCGTGCGCGACCGGCCGCCGTCACAGATGGCGAGCACGTGCTGCGAGGCGAGTTCGTCGCGCTGGTCCGCCGGGTCGAACTTGGCGGGGATCAGCCGTATTCGGTCCCGCTTCTCGTTCGCCAGCTCCAGCAGCTTGTCCTCGATGTAGGCGATCCGCATGTTGCGCGGGTGGTGGTCGCCGATCGAGTCCGGGCCCGACGGCCACATCTCGGTGTAGTTCTCGGGCTCGAAGAGCCGGTCCTGCACGCACTGCGGCCAGGCGAGGTACTGCCGGCTCTGCACGGTCACCACCTGCTGGCGCCGTACGTTGCCCTCGTCCGCGCTCTTCCAGACGACGGTACGGCCCTGCCTGCGCCACCGGCCCTCGTAGACGGTGATCTTGACCTGGGCGCCGAGGAAGTGCTCCAGGAGCAGGGCCATGGAGAGGCCGACCGGGCCGCCGCCGACGACGGTGACCCGCAGCTCCGAGCCGTCGCTCTCCTCCGGGTGGGTCACCGACCGGGGCAGGTTGAGCGCCATGAGGGTCTGCATGGCGTCCGCGACCTCGAAGCGGAACTCCTGGTCGCCGATGGTGATTTCATCGCCGGGCTGCAGCAGCCGGGACTCCACCTCCTCGCCGTTGACCTGGGTGCCGTTGCTGCTGCCGAGGTCACTCAGGACGTATCCCGTGTCCTGGTCGAAGACGATCTCCGCGTGGAAGCGGGAGACGCTCGGGCTGGCGATGACGACCGTGTTCCCCGCGTTGCGTCCGAAGGTGACGCGGGTGTCGACGATCGGGATGCGCTCTCCCGCGAGCAGGCCTTCGCGTCCGACGAGCACCGGTGCCATGGCATTCCCTCCCAGTGGTCAACTCGGCGCGCCTCCAAGGGGATTCGCCCATTCAAGGAACTCCGGCCGCCTTAAGCGCACTACCCCGGGAACGAATCCGCTAGTCAGCCCACCCGGTCCCGCAGCCCCTCCCCCAGCCTCCTGAGCCCCTCCCGGATCTCCTCCGGCGTCTGCGTCACGAAGCACAACCGCATCGTCGACCGGTCGGGCTCCCCGGCGTAGAAGGGCGCGCCCGGCACATAGGCCACGTTCTGCCGCAGCACCCGTGACACCAGTTCCGTCGTGTCGTACGACTCCGGAAGTCGCGCCCACAGGAACATGCCGCCCTCGGGCCGCTCCCAACTCGACCCCTCCGGAAGCGAGTTGGCAAGCCCCCCGAGCATGGCGTCCCGCCGCTCCCGGTACACGGCGGCCACCCCCGCCACATGCGCGTCGAGGTCGTTGTCCGCCAAGTACCGTGCTGCGGCGAGCTGGTTGACGGTCGGGGTGTGCAGGTCGGCGGCCTGCTTGGCGACGACACAGGCCCGCAGCAGCGCCCCGGGCGCCCGCAGCCAGCCGAGCCGCAGCCCCGGCGCCATCACCTTGGAGAAGGAGCCGAGCAGCACCGTACGGTCCGCCGCGCCCTCGTGAGCCGCGATCCACGGCAACCGCTCGCCCTCGAAGCGGAGTTCGCCGTAGGGGTCGTCCTCCACGATCCACAGCCCGCGCCGCGCGGCGACGGCGGCGACCGCGGCCCGACGGGCGGCGGGCAGGGTGCGGCCGGTGGGGTTCTGGAAGGTCGGCACGGTGTAGAGCAGCTTGGGCCGCTCCCGCACCACGAGTTCGTCCAGCGCTTCCGGGTCCAGCCCGTCGGAGTCGCTGGGCACGCCGACGACCCGCGCACCGGCGAACGCGAAGACCTGAAGTGCCGCCAGATAACAGGGACTTTCGACCAGGACGACGTCCCCCGGCTCCAGCAGCGCGGTCGCCAGCAGCGAGAGCGCCTGCTGCGATCCGGTGGTGACGAGCAGGTCGTCGGCGTCGGTGGGCAGCCCGCGGACGGAGGTCCGCTCGGCGAGCGCGGCCCGCAGCACCGGCTCGCCCTCGGTCGTCGCGTACTGCAGCGCCGGCGCGGGCGTCTCGGCGAACACCGCCTGGTAGGCCGCGGCGATACCGGTGGCGTCGAAGAGTTCGGGGGCCGGGAGCCCGCCCGCGAAGTTGATCACCTCGGGGCGGGCGGTGACGGCGAGGATGTCCCGCACCGGCGAACCGCCGATCGCACGGGCCCGGGCGGCGAGCGGCGGCATGGGGGCAAGGGGGCCAAGGACTGGCTCGGTCACGGTCATGCTCTCAGCGTAGGAAAGTACCTGGCACCTACAAACACGTTTCCGCGATCCGGACGCCCACCGCTCGACCGGTTTCAGGCCTTCGTGCCGGTCGCCCCGTAGACGTTGATGTCGTCGTCCGTCACATCGTTGATGTCCCGGTAGGTGATCTTCTCGATGTCGTCGAGACTGTCGAAGTACGCCTGCTCCACGGCCGGCGGGGCCGGTGCCGGGCCGGGGTGCCACCGGTGGGCGGTGACGACACCGGGCTCGTCCAGGGTGACCCCCCGGGCCTCGGTGAAGAACCGCTCGACCTCGGCCTTCGTACGGAACACGAAGGTGAACCCCCGCTCCGTGTACGTCCGTTGGACCGCGCGGGTCGGGATCGGGTGGATCTCGTCGGTGAGGTGGCTGAGCACCAGGTGGCTGCCGGACGGCAGCACGTCCACCAGCTCGCGCACCAGCGGGTACGCCTCCTCGTCCTCGACGAAGTGCAGGATCGCCACCAGCAGCAGCGCGATCGGCTCGTTGAAGTCGAGGGTCTTGGCGGCCTGTTCGAGGATGTCGTCCGGGCGGCGCAGGTCGGCGTCGATGTAGTCGGTACGGCCCTCGTCCGTGCTGGTGAGCAGCGCGCGGGCGTGCGCCAGGACCACCGGGTCGTTGTCGACGTACACGATCCGCGACTCGGGGGCGATGCCCTGGGCGATCTGGTGCACGTTCTCCGCGGTGGGCAGCCCGGTGCCGATGTCGAGGAACTGGCGGACACCGTGCTCCTGCGACAGCCGGGTCACCGCGCGGCGCATGAAGTCGCGGTTGTGCCGGACGTCGAGATAGCCGCGCGGGTTGGCGGCGAGCCCGGCGGCGGCGGCCTCGCGGTCGACCGGGTAGTTGTCCTTGCCGCCGAGGAAGACGTCGTAGACGCGGGCCGGGTGCGCCTTGGTGGTGTCGATCCTCCTTCTCAGCTCGGCGGGATCTTGGCTGAGGGCGTCGCCGGGCATGTGTGTCTCCCAGGAGAGTGGGTCATGGGCCAACCGGAACGGTGCTCACATGCAGTGGTGCTCAAGTGCAGTGGTCAACAACCTAACTCCCGGCGGGACTTGATGGTGCCCAAGTGGGAGGAAGGGTCCCGGCGTCCCGTACCGTGCCCGGAAGGGACGGCGTCCCCGCAGGTCAGCGCGGGCGGGACGGTCCGGGCGTCCCGAATCCTGCGCCAGGCGTAGCGCCCGCGCGGCCCGACCGCCCAAGCTGCAACCCGTACCGCATCGCTCCGACAGGGGGACCCATGCCCGTCCGCACCACCCGCGTCCGCCTCGTGGCCACCGTGACGGCGGCCGTGCTCGCCGCACTGCTGCTCACGGGCTGCAAGGACGGCATGGGCGTACGCGACGAGGGCCCGTCGGGCACGACTCCCACCGCACATTCCCCGCGCTGAGGGCCGGTGCCGGGGTCAGGCGTGCGCCGGGATCCGCTTCGGGCACGGGCCGAACCGGTTCTCGCCCGGCTCGCTCTCCGTCAGCGTGAAGATCAGCATGACGACGGTCCCGACGAACGGCACGAGCCCGATGAGGGTCCACCACCCCGAGTGATCGGTGTCGTGCAGCCGCCGGACGGTCACGGAGAGGCCGGGCAGCAGGAGCATCACGCTGAAGACGAACGCGGTGGCGACGAGCGCCGGCGACCTCCCCGAGGCGCCGAACCCGACCAGCAGGACATAGCCGACGTAGACGACCGCCACGAACACCCAGTACTCCAGGCGCCGCGCACGCCCGCCGAAGTCGGCGTACTTCCGCATCGCCTCCACGAACCAGTGCACAGCCGCCCCCTGCCCGCCCGGGTGATCCCGCTCTCGCCATTCCCTCAGTCGCGCAGCTTAAGGGCTGCCTCGACCGCCCAGTAGGTCAGGATGTTCCGCGCCCCGGCCCGCTTGATCCCGGTCAGCGTCTCGAAGATCGCCCGGTCCCGGTCCAGCCAGCCCTTCTCGGCGGCGGCCTCGACCATCGAGTACTCGCCGGAGATCTGATAGGCGACGACCGGCACGTCCGAGACCTCGGCGACCTTGGCCAGGATGTCGAGGTAGGGCCCGGCCGGCTTGACCATCACCATGTCGGCGCCCTCTTCGAGGTCGAGCGCCAACTCCCGCAGGGACTCACGGGCGTTGGCCGGGTCCTGCTGGTACGTCTTGCGGTCCCCCTTGAGCGAGGACCCGACGGCCTCGCGGAACGGACCGTAGAACGCGGACGAGTACTTGGCCGTATAGGCGAGGATCGCGACGTCCTCCCGCCCGATCTGGTCGAGCGCGTCCCGGACGACCCCGATCTGCCCGTCCATCATCCCGCTCGGCCCTACGACGTGGGCGCCCGCGTCGGCCTGCACCTGAGCCATCTCGGCGTACCGCTCCAGGGTGGCGTCGTTGTCGACCCGCCCCTGATCGTCAAGCACCCCGCAGTGCCCGTGATCGGTGGTCTCGTCGAGGCACAGGTCGGACATGACGAGCAGCTCGTCCCCGACCTCGGCCCGCACGTCCCGCAGCGCGACCTGGAGAATCCCGTCCGGGTCCGTCCCCGGCGTCCCGAGGGCGTCCTTCTTGCTCTCCTCCGGCACCCCGAACAGCATGATCCCGGAGATCCCGGCGGCCACGGCCTCGGCGGCGGCCTTCCGCAGACTGTCCCGCGTGTGCTGCACGACCCCGGGCATGGCCGCGATCGGCACCGGCTCACTGACCCCCTCCCGCACGAACGCCGGGAGGATGAAGTCGGCCGGGTGCAACCGGGTCTCGGCAACCATCCGCCGCATGACGGGGGTGGTCCGCAGCCGCCTGGGGCGCGAGCCGGGGAAGGATCCGTACGTCGTCATGACATCTACGCTACGCCCGCCCCAGGGGCACCTTTGCCGACGGTGAGTCGGTGCACATTTCGGCGCACTTTCGTGCACTTTTCAGCCCACGAGGCCCTTTCGGGGCCGAAGCGGGGGTGTGGGGGCGCAGCGTCCCACGGACGCCCGCCCCCACACACCGCAACATCAAACGCAACCTCAGGTCGTACGCCGCCGCCGAGCCCCCGGCCGACGCTCACTGGGCCGCGTAACCGGATCCCCCGCTTCCTCCGCCGCAGCCCGCCTCCGCAACCCGAAGTTCGCCAACGCCTCGGCCAACTTGTGCACGGACGGCTCCGGCGCCATCACATCCACCCGCAGCCCGTGCTCCTCGGCCGTCTTCGCCGTAGCGGGTCCGATGCACGCGATCACGGTCACGTTGTGCGGCTTCCCGGCAATCCCCACCAGGTTCCGCACGGTCGACGACGAAGTGAAGAGAACGGCGTCGAAGCCACCCCCCTTGATCGCCTCGCGCGTATCGGCAGGCGGCGGCGAGGCCCGCACGGTCCGGTAGGCGGTCACATCGTCGACCTCCCAGCCCAGCTCGATCAGCCCGGCGACAAGCGTCTCCGTGGCGATGTCGGCACGCGGCAGGAACACCCGGTCGATCGGGTCGAAGACGGGGTCGTACGGCGGCCAGTCCTCCAGCAACCCGGCGGCGGACTGCTCCCCGCTCGGCACCAGATCCGGCTTCACGCCGAAGGCGATCAGCGCCTTGGCGGTCTGCTCGCCCACCGCGGCGACCTTGATGCCCGCGAAGGCCCGGGCGTCGAGCCCGTACTCCTCGAACTTCTCACTCACGGCCTTCACCGCGTTGACCGACGTGAAGGCGATCCACTCGTAGCGGCCCGTCACCAGGCCCTTGACCGCCCGCTCCATCTGCTGGGGCGTGCGCGGCGGTTCGACGGCGATCGTCGGCACCTCGTGCGGGACGGCGCCGTAGGACCGGAGTTGGTCGGAGAGCGAGGCCGCCTGCTCCTTCGTGCGCGGGACGAGGACCTTCCAGCCGAACAGCGGCTTGGACTCGAACCACGACAACTGGTCGCGCTGGGCGGCGGCGGAACGCTCACCGACCACGGCTATCACCGGCCGGCCACCGTCCGGGGACGGCAGCACCTTCGCCTGCTTCAGCGTCTGCGCGATGGTGCCGAGGGTCGCGGACCAGGTCCGCTGACGAGTGGTCGTACCAGCCACTGTGACGGTCATGGGCGTATCGGGCTTACGACCCGCAGCCACCAGCTCACCAGCAGCCGCGGCCACGGAGTCCAGCGAGGTGGACACGACCACCGTGCCGTCCGACGCGCCGACCTCGGTCCAGCAGCGGTCCGAGGCGGTACGGGCGTCCACGAAGCGGACGTCCGCGCCCTGCGCGTCCCGCAGCGGGACACCGGCGTACGCGGGCACGCCGACGGCCGCGGCGACACCCGGGACGACCTCGAAAGGCACACCCGCGGCGACGCAGGCGAGCATTTCCTCGGCGGCGTACGTATCTAGTCCGGGGTCCCCGGACACCGCACGTACGACCCGCCTGCCGCCCCGCGCGGCCTCCATGACAAGATGTGCCGCATCCCGCACAGCGGGTAGGCCAACGGTTGTTGACACACCGTCAACTACCGTTAGTTGAGGCGTGCCCGTGCCCGGGAGCGAGCCCGAAGAAGGACTCGGATCCGGGTGCACGACGGCCACGCCCGATCGGGCGTGCGCACGTACGACGTCGAGCACCTCGTGCTCGGCGACGAGTACGTCCGCGTTCGCCAGCGCCTCCACGGCGCGCAGTGTGAGCAGTCCCGGATCTCCGGGTCCGGCACCCAGGAAGGTGACGTGCCCGTGTTCCGGACCGGCGGCGGGAAGAGTGGTGGGGCTCACTTGGCTTGCTCCCCCATCAGACCGGCCGCGCCCTGGGCGAGCATCTCGGCGGCGAGTTCGCGACCGAGCGTCAGTGCTTGGTCATGCGTCTCGGGCACGGGACCGGTGGTGGACAGCTGCACCGTACGCGAACCGTCGGTCGTGCCGACTATTCCGCGCAGGCGCATTTCCTTGACAATCTGCCCGTCGGCCAGAAGGTCGGCCAGCGCGCCCACAGGGGCGGAGCAGCCGGCCTCCAGGGCGGCGAGCAGGGACCTTTCGGCAGTCACGGCGATCCGCGTGAACGGATCGTCGAGTTCGCCGAGTGCCGCGATCAAGTCCGCGTTGTCCGCGGCACATTCGATCGCCAGGGCCCCCTGGCCGGGGGCGGGCAGAACCGTGTCGACCGACAGGAAGTCGGTCACTTCGTCGAGCCGGCCGATCCGGCTCAGTCCGGCGGCGGCCAGGACGACGGCGTCCAGCTCACCGTCCCGCACAAAGCCGATCCGGGTGTCGACGTTGCCCCGGATCGGGACCGTCTCGATGTCGAGGCCGTGGCCGCGCGCGTACGCGTTCAGCTGGGCCGTGCGCCGCGGGGAGCCCGTACCGATGCGCGCCCCGCGGGGCAGGTCGGTGAACTTCAGGGCGTCCCGGGCGACGAGTACGTCCCTCGGGTCCTCGCGCTCCGGGACGGCGGCGAGCACCAGGCCCTCGGGCTGCGCGGTCGGCAGGTCCTTCAGCGAATGAACCGCGAAGTCGACCTCACCGCCGAGCAGCGCGTCCCGCAGCGCGGTCACGAAGACTCCCGTACCGCCGATCTGGGCGAGGTGCTCGCGGGAGGTGTCGCCGTAGGTGGTGATCTCGACGAGCTCGACGGGCCGTCCGGTCACCTGGCTCACGGCGTCCGCCACCAGCCCGGACTGGGCCAGGGCGAGTCTGCTCCGCCTGGTCCCGAGCCTCAGTGGTGCCTTGCTACTCATGCTGGCCCTCGGTTCTTGCTGTTCTCAGGTTCGTCGTCGGCTCGTTGTGCCCAGGTGACGGAGGCCACCGTCTCCTGGTCGAGGTCGAACAGGGTGCGCAGCGCGTCCGCGTACCCGGCGCCGCCGGGCTCGGCCGCGAGCTGCTTGACCCGCACGGTCGGCGCGTGCAGCAGCTTGTCGACGACCCGTCGTACGGTCTGCGTGATCTCGGCGCGGTGCTTGTCGTCGAGGCCGGGCAGCCGTCCGTCGAGCCGGGCGATCTCGCCCGCCACGACCTCGGCGGCCATGGCGCGCAGGGCGACCACGGTCGGCGTGATGTGCGCGGCCCGCAGGGCTGCCCCGAAGGCCGCGACCTCGTCGGAGACGATACGCCTGACCGCGTCCACGTCGGCCGCCATCGGAGCGTCCGCCGAGGCCTCGGCGAGCGTCTCGATGTCCACCAGCCGTACTCCGGCCAGCCGGTGCACGGCGGCGTCCACGTCACGCGGCATCGCGAGGTCGAGGAGCGACAACACCGGGGCGGGGCGCGGGATCCCGGCGACGGGTTCGGGCCTGCGCCGCTCGGGGATCCGGCCGACGGTCACGGCCATGGTGGCGAGTTCGGCGATGAGTTCCGCCTCCGCCTCGGGCGTACGACGGGCCGCCTCACGACGGTCGACAGCCGTACCGCCGACCCAGGCCGCGTGCTGCTCCAGCGTCGCCGCGTCCATCCCGGCCACGGCGGCCTCCCCCATCACGGAGAAGCCGGTCGCCGCCTGCACCGCGGAGAGGTCCAGCGGACACCCGTCCTCGGCCCCGACGGAGGTCGGCGGAAGCGTTTCGCGTACGTCGCCCTTCACATCCGTACGACCGGCCGTCGCGTCCTGCGACACCCGGCCCTCGACCGCTCCCGCGACCGCCTCGGCCGTCAGGACCAGGCCCGTCGCGCCCGTGCAGGACACGGTGACATCGGCACGTGTCAGCTCGAACGGCACCGAATCCATCGGTACCGCGCGGGCCGACACGTCCGTTTCGGGGCTCTCGGTGATGATCTGAGCGAGCCGCTCGGCGCGGTCGGAGGTGCGGTTGGCGACGACGATCTCGGCGACCCCGGCGCGGGCGAGGGTCGCGGCGGCCAGCGACGACATGGAGCCGGCGCCGATCACCAGGGCGCGTTTCCCCTTCGCCCAGGCCTCTACCGGCGCCCCCGAGGAGAGCTGCTGAAGGCCGAAGGTGACCAGGGACTGGCCCGCGCGGTCGATGCCGGTCTCGGAGTGGGCGCGCTTGCCGACTCTGAGGGCCTGCTGGAACAGGTCGTTCAACAGCCGCCCGGCGGAGTGCAGTTCCTGCGCCTTGGCCAGCGAGTCCTTGATCTGGCCGAGGATCTGGCCCTCGCCGACCACCATCGAGTCGAGGCCGCAGGCCACCGAGAAGAGGTGGTGGACGGCCCGGTCCTCGTAGTGCACGTAGAGATAAGGAGTGAGCTCGTCGAGACCGACCCCGCTGTGCTGGGCGAGCAGGGTGGAGAGTTCGGCGACGCCCGCGTGGAACTTGTCCACGTCGGCGTAGAGCTCGATGCGGTTGCAGGTGGCCAACACCGCGGCCTCGGTGGCCGGTTCGGCGGCGACCGTGTCCTGCAGCAGCTTGATCTGGGCGTCCTCGTTCAGCGTGGCCCGCTCCAGGACGCTGACCGGGGCGCTGCGGTGGCTCAGCCCGACGACGAGGAGACTCATGCCGGCATCACGGCGGGGACGTCCCCGTCAGGGCCCTGCTCGGCGGAGTCACCGCGGCGCGTGGCGGCCTGGTGTGCGCCGTCGGCTGCGGCGGCGGCCTCCTCGCCGGCCTTGCGCTGCTCGTGGAAGGCGAGGATCTGCAGCTCGATGGAGAGGTCGACCTTGCGTACGTCGACGCCGTCCGGAACAGTCAGCACGGTCGGCGCGAAGTTCAGGATGGACGTGACACCGGCGGCCACGAGCCGGTCGCAGACCGGCTGGGCGGCACCGGCGGGGGTGGCGATGACGCCGATGGAGACGCCGTTGTCGCTGATGATCTTTTCCAGCTCGTCCGAGTGCTGCACCGGGATGCCCGCGACGGGCTTGCCGGCCATCGCCGGGTCGGCGTCGATGAGGGCGGCCACGCGGAAGCCGCGGGAGGCGAACCCGCCGTAGTTGGCGAGGGCGGCGCCGAGGTTTCCGATACCGACGATCACGACCGGCCAGTCCTGGGTCAGGCCCAGTTCGCGGGAGATCTGGTAGACGAGGTACTCGACGTCGTAGCCCACACCACGGGTGCCGTAGGAGCCGAGGTAGGAGAAGTCCTTGCGCAGCTTCGCGGAGTTGACGCCCGCGGCGGCGGCCAGCTCCTCGGAGGAGACCGTGGGTACCGAGCGCTCCGAGAGTCCGGTCAGCGCGCGGAGGTACAGCGGGAGACGGGCGACGGTGGCCTCGGGAATCCCTCGGCTACGGGTCGCCGGTCGGTGAGTTCGGCCAGTTGCCACGGTGCTCCTGCGGGTAGAGCGGGGCTGTGGGCGGTCACACGAACCCAGACCGCCCCGTCGGAAGCAGGCTATGTCTTTGTGAACGCGTGCACAAAGATGGTGTCCGATTTGCCCACCCAACGTGACCGGGGTCACGCACACGCGTTCCAGACGCATTCCAGGGGGCAAAACTGCCACACTCCTCGTAATTCCCGCCCCCGAGACCAAACCGCCGTCGATCCTAAGCGACGTTCGGGTGCGTGTTGAACTACTTGGTCAGTTCCCGGCGCAGACGGCCCTCGTCCACCCGCCAGAAAGTGTGCTGTTTCCCATCCACCAGGACGACCGGGATCTGCTCCCAGTACTCGTCGTACAGGCGCTGGTCCACGGTGATGTCCTTCTGTTCCCAGGGGACCCCGAGATCGGCGCAGACCTTCTCCACGACGAGCTGCGCGTCCTCGCACAGATGGCAGCCGGGCTTCCCGATGAGGGTGACGAGATGACTCATGCACCCCATTCTCACGCCGTCCGGCCACTTCTTTAACGGCTTGGTCGCGGAGAGTTCACAGCCTCCGAACCTCTCGGCTCCGGAACCACCGAACAAACTGGCTATGCTCACGACATGGCCGCTCTCGGATGGCTCACTCCCCGTAGGCGCTCCGCCACGGCGCGGAGCGTGTTGGCAGGCGAGGCCTCTGCGGAGGCAGCGCGCAAGTCGTCGCAGGACGTCCAGGACATAGAGGACGCCCTCGCGAAAGAGGCAACGCAGGAACCGGAGTTCCCGGTCCTCGGCGACGACAGAGCAGCGGCCTTCTTCGACCTCGACAACACCGTCATGCAGGGCGCGTCGATCTTCCACTTCGGCCGGGGCCTGCACAAACGGAAGTTCTTCGAGACCCGCGACCTCCTCAAGTTCGCCTGGCAGCAGGCCTGGTTCAGGCTCGCCGGCTCCGAGGACCCCGAGCACATGCAGGAGGCGCGCGACTCCGCGCTGTCCATCGTCAAGGGCCACCGCGTCGCCGAACTCCAGTCGATCGGCGAGGAGATCTACGACGAGTACATGGCCGAGCGCATCTGGCCCGGCACCCGCGCCCTCGCCGAGGCACACCTCGCCGCGGGCCAGAAGGTGTGGCTCGTCACAGCGGCCCCGGTGGAGATCGCCAACGTGATCGCCCGCCGACTCGGCCTGACCGGCGCGCTCGGCACGGTCGCCGAGTCCGTCGACGGCGTCTACACCGGCAAGTTGGTCGGCGAACCGCTGCACGGCCCCGCCAAGGCGGAGGCGGTAAAGGCGCTGGCCGCGGCCGAGGGCCTGGACCTGTCCCGCTGCGCCGCGTACAGCGACTCGCACAACGACATCCCGATGCTCTCGCTGGTCGGTCACCCCTACGCCATCAACCCGGACGCCAAGCTGCGCAAGCACGCCCGGCAGTTGGACTGGCGGCTGCGCGACTACCGGACGGCCCGCAAGGCGGCCAAGGTCGGCATCCCGGCGGCGGCCGGCGTGGGCGCGGTGGCGGGCGGCACGGCCGCGGCGATCGCATTGCATCGCCGACGCCGGTGACGCGGTAAACACAGCCAATCCACGGGTCGTACCCGCGTAACCCCCTGTCCAGTCACGTTGGCTGCACACGGCCACAACACGCCCTGCTCCCTGACTGAATTCGGACTGTTCTGATCAACAACCGTTCACTCTGCGGTACTTGATCGAGCGTCAATCGGTTACAGAAGCGACGTAATCGATGATTTGAGCAACTGGGTGTAGCAGCGCCTGTACGAAGCGTTATTCTCCTCAGACGCAATCCGGCACATCTCTGTCGCTACGACGGGTGAACGTTCCGGTACTGCACGTGATGGAAGCTCTGCCTCTGGGAGTCCCGTGTACCCACACGTCGGGGTTGACGCCTCGGGCCTGGCTACGCTGCGCGCAACGGTCCAAGACCTGTTGCGCGGCTTCGTCCCCACCGCGTACGCCGTCCCCGCCGCCTTCGCCACCACCGCACCCGTCGGTCCGTGCTACGCACTGGCCGACGGCGGCGCGGCTGTTGGCAGACGAGGGCGCTCGGCCGGCGCCGCCACCGCACGACGTCCGGCCGCTGACAGCGACAGCGCCCGGATGATGGACCTCGTGGAGCGTGCCCAGGCCGGCGAAGCCGACGCCTTCGGCCGCCTCTACGACCAGTACAGCGACACTGTGTACCGGTACATCTACTACCGAGTGGGAGGCAAAGCCACCGCCGAGGACCTCACCAGCGAGACCTTTCTGCGCGCCCTGCGCCGCATCGGCACCTTCACCTATCAGGGGCGCGACTTCGGCGCCTGGCTGGTGACCATCGCCCGCAACCTCGTCGCGGACCACTTCAAGTCGAGCCGCTTCCGGCTGGAAGTGACCACCGGCGAGATGCTCGACGCCAACGAGGTAGCGCGCTCCCCCGAGGACTCCGTCCTGGAGTCCCTCTCGAACGCCGCACTGCTCGACGCCGTACGCCGGCTCAACCCCCAGCAGCAGGAGTGCGTCACGCTCCGCTTCCTCCAGGGCCTCTCCGTCGCGGAGACCGCCCGGGTGATGGGCAAGAACGAGGGCGCGATCAAGACCCTCCAGTACCGCGCCGTGCGCACTCTCGCCCGGCTCCTCCCGGACGACGCCCGCTGACGGCACACGCTCGGTAACGCCCAACTCGCGCTCAGTGAAAGTCCGTTGAGTTCGCGGTCGGATCATCCGTCGTCCGTAACCCAAGTGCCGCGCCACTCGTTGTGCGGGATACAGGCTCCCTGTGGTCACACCCTGGCCCTCTCCGATCACTCGATCGTGTGGATGCGGTCAGGAGGTGCAACCCTCAGGACCCCCTGGGGAGTCGACCGTCATGACGAGAGGAGGTGCCGCCAGTGATCGCGAACGTATCGGCGCACCGGCGGGCGAACGCCTTCGCCCAGGCCCTGGAAGAGGAGCAGTCCGACCGGGGCACGGCGGCCGAGCAGTCCGAAGGACCGGCACCGGCCCCGGCTGCTGCGGAACAGACCGAGCAGGGCCGCATGCTGGCCTTCGCCACCGGTCTCGGCGAGCTGCCCAAACCAGTGCTGGACCCCGAGGTCAAGGTCGTCCAGCGGGCTCAGCTGGTCGCCGCGTTCGAGGCCATGCTGCAAGGAGGCGAGGCACCAGAACCTTCGGTACCGGAGCAGCGATCCCACCGGTCCCGGGGCACCCACCGGGCCACCGGACTGGGCAAACTGCGACCCCGGTCCCGGCTCAGCAAGGGCCTCGCGGCCGGCGGCCTGAGCGTCGGAGTCGCCGCCGGAGCCTTCGGCGGAGTCGCCGCCGCCAGCTCGGACGCCCTGCCGGGTGACGGGCTGTACGGCCTGAAGCGCGGCATCGAGGACTTCAAGCTCAACTACCTGTCCGACGGCGACGACCAGCGCGGAGTGTCCTACCTCGACCAGGCGTCCAACCGCCTGAGCGAGGCACGCCGGCTGATCGAGCGGGACCGCGGCGGCCACCTCGACCACGAGCAGCTCGGCGAGATCCGCCGCACGCTGTCCGGGATGACGCACGACGCGTCCGAGGGCCACCGTCTGCTGCACCAGGCCTACGAGCAGGACCCGAACTCGCTGGGCCCCATCCAGGCCCTCTCCGCGTTCTCCCGCTCGCACCGCGAGGCCTGGGGCGCGCTGCGCGACCGCCTGCCGGTCCAGCTCGGCGACGTCAGCGACCAGGTCTCCTCGGTCTTCGACGCCATAGACGAAGAGGTCGCCCCGCTCCAGTCGCTGCTTCCGCAGCCCCCGGCCAAAACCGGCGGCGGCACCGGCAGGCACCGCGCTCCCGACACGGGGTCCACCGGCTCCACGGGCTCGCACCGCTCGACGACCCCGAGCACCACAGCGGACTCCCCCGAGAGCAAGGGCAGCCACTCCAGCACCCCCAGCGAGTCCGCCACCGACGGCGACGGCCTCCTCGGCGGCAACACGGGCGGCCTCCTGGACCCCCCGAAGTCCTCCGGCACGGCTTCGTCCACGAGCAAGCCGTCGATCACCGAACCGGACGTCACGCTCCCACCGCTCCTGCCGGGCCTGTTGCCCGGCCTGGGCATCGACAGCGAGGACGCCAACTAGGCGATCAACACCTGTGCGGCTACGGGGAGTTCCTCGTAGCCGCACAGGTGCATGTCAGGTTTCTCAGACAGGGGCCGCAGAAATCCGGCCTCAGAAAAACACGGACCGCCGCTGCACCAACAACTTGTACAGCGTGTGCTGGATCTGTTCCCTCACCTGATCGGTCAGGTTGAACATCAGCATCGGGTCCTCGGCCGCCTCCGGCGGGTAGCCGTCCGTGGGGATCGGTTCGCCGAACTGGATCGTCCACTTCGTGGGGAGCGGGATCGCGCCGAGGGGGCCCAGCCAGGGGAACGTCGGCGTGATCGGGAAGTACGGGAAGCCCAGGATCCGGGCCAGCGTCTTGGAGTTGCCGATCATCGGGTAGATCTCCTCGGCCCCGACGATCGAGCACGGGATGATCGGTACGCGCTTGCGCAGCGCCGTCGACACGAAGCCGCCGCGGCCGAACCGCTGGAGCTTGTAGCGCTCGCTGAACGGCTTGCCGATGCCCTTGAAGCCCTCCGGCATCACCCCGACCAACTCACCGCGCCCCAGCAGCCGTTCCGCGTCCTCCGCGCAGGCGAGCGTGTGACCGGCCTTGCGGGCCAGCTCGTTGGCGACCGGCAGCATGAACACCAGGTCCGCCGCGAGGAGCCGGAGGTGGCGGTTCGCGGGGTGGTTGTCGTGGACGGCGATCTGCATCATCACGCCGTCCAGCGGAATCGTCCCGGAGTGGTTGGCGACGATCAGCGCGCCACCGTCCGCCGGGATGTTCTCGATGCCCTTCACCTCGACCCGGAAGTACTTCTCGTACAGCGGGCGCAGCGCCGGCATGAGGACCTCGTCGGTGAGCTCCTCGTCGTAGCCGAAGTCGTCGACCTCGTAGTCCCCGGTCAGCCGGCGGCGCAGGAAGGACAGGCCATGGGCGATACGGCGCTCCAGGCCCCCCTGGCCGCCCTCGTCGCTCTGACCGACCTGGCCGCCCTCGTCCTGCGGCTGCTCCGGCTCCTGCTCCTCACGTGTCACAGGAACATCATCCTGCGCGAAGCCCCGGCCCGGCAGGGGCTGGACCTCACGGACCAGCGCGGGTTCGCCGTTCTTGCGCCGGCTTCCCGCGCTCCGGCGCCGCTGTGGCCGCTGCACGGCACCCGCGCGGGACCGGTCGTCGTCGAACGGAATGACCTTGGCATCCGCCATCGTTGATGCGCTCCTCAGTTGGCGCTCGGCGTCGGGGGGTGGCCACTGTCCGGCCGGGACAGCGCGGCGATCCGGTCGACGGCCCCCGCGAGGGCCTCCGGCGGCAGCAGCCCCGGGCCCTGGCTGCGCGCGAAGTCCGCGAAGGTCTCGGCGGTCGTGTACTTCGGCTTGTACCCCAGGGTCTCGCGCATCTGCACCGTCGACACGACCCGGCCGTGGGTGAGCAGCCGGATCTGCTCCGGGGAGAAGTCCGTCATCCCCAGCGTCCGCACCAGGGAACCGGCCCAGGTGACCGCAGGCAGCAGCAGCGGCACCGTCGGACGGCCCAGGCGCCGCGAGCACTGGGAGAGCAGCAGGACGCCGTCCCCGGCGATGTTGAAGGTGCCGCTGTTGAGCGTGCCCCGCTCCGGATCGTGCGAGGCGATCCGCATGACCTCGATCATGTCGTCCTCGTGCACGAACTGCAGCCGCGGGTCGTAGCCGAACACGGTCGGCAGGACCGGCAGCGAGAAGTACGAGGCGAGCGGCGAATCCGCCGTAGGACCAAGGATGTTGGCGAACCGCAGCACACACACGGCGACGTCGGGCCGACGGCGGGCGAAGCCACGCACATACCCCTCGACCTCGACCGTGTCCTTGGCGAAGCCGCCGCTCGGCAGGGACTTCGGCGGGGTCGTCTCGGTGAAGACGGCCGGGTCGCGCGGGGCGGAGCCGTAGACGTTGGTGCTGGACTTCACCACCAGCCGCTTGACGACCGGCGACTTCTGGCAGGCGCCGAGCAGCTGCATGGTGCCGATGACGTTGGTCTCCTTGACCGTGGTCCGGCTGCCGCTGCCCAGCGCGGTGCCCGTCACGTCCATGTGGACGACCGTGTCGGCACCCGACTCGGCGAGCACCCGCGCGATGGTGGGCTGCCGGATGTCGGCCTGGATGAACTCCGCGCCCCCCAGATGGTGCCCGGGCTGGACCGCGTCCACGGCGATCACCCGGTCCACCTGTGGGTCACGCTGAATCCGTCGTACGAAACGGCCCCCCAGCTGACGGGCCACTCCGGTCACGAGCACGACCTTCCCCAAGATCAGCGCCTTCCTTCCGAGTTACCCGTGTGCGGCCAACCTAGCGGTTCGGTGTTGCGCTGTGATGACCGCCTGACGCACGACGTCACGAGTACCCACATTCGGCACATGACGCGGACATGGGCGCCGGCAAAACTGTGGCCCCCCACCGGAGACCGGTGGGGGGCCACAGGAGACGCTCTCGCGGCGCCGCGTCGCCTACTTCTTGTTACGACGCTGCACGCGCGTGCGCTTCAGCAGCTTGCGGTGCTTCTTCTTAGCCATCCGCTTGCGCCGCTTCTTGATAACAGAGCCCACGACTACCCTCGCTCACTTCTCATCACTCGGTGCTGGGCATCATGGGCCCATACGACCTACAAGGGGCCAGCCTACCCGTCCGAGCGCTGAGGTCGTAATCGAGGTATCGCCTCAGGCTGTCTCCACCCCCACATAACTCTCGCGAAGGTACTCGTGTACCGCTTGCTCGGGGACGCGGAAGGACCGCCCCACCCGGATAGCGGGCAGATGACCGCTGTGCACCAACCGGTACACGGTCATCTTCGACACTCGCATCACCGAGGCGACCTCCGCCACGGTAAGGAACTGAACCTCGTTCAGAGGCCTCTCGCCAGCTGCAGCCATGACACACCTGAACCTTCCGCACTCGACGGTCACCGGCTTCCCCTTCCGGTGACTCTTCGTCGTTGCGTGCTCACTCCCCAATGTAGGGGCGGGTGATGCGAGTGGGGAAGAGGTGCACCCATCGGCGGCCTACTGTGACAGACACGCTCGATTGAGTACGTAGCGGGTAAGCGGGCGGTAGTAATCGGACCGCACGGCGTCATCAAGTGGAACTGCCACGGACACCGACCCCTCGGCCTCCCCCACGAACAGTGCGGGGTCATCGGTATCGGCCAGCCCAATGGCCTCGAACCCCAGCTGACCTGCTCCGCAGACCCATCCGTGGTCCCCGATCACCAGCTCCGGAAGCACCCCGCCGGCCTCCGCCGCCGCACCCAGCACGGTACGAACCGGGAGCGGTGAGTGCGTGTGTGCGCCGGGCTCAC
Source organism: Streptomyces sp. STR69 (assembly GCF_024519455.1). Lineage (GTDB taxonomy): Bacteria > Actinomycetota > Actinomycetes > Streptomycetales > Streptomycetaceae > Streptomyces. Next base: position 99,321 of record NZ_JALJRY010000037.1, read on the forward strand.
AACCGGGGCGTTCGGGGTCCGGATCACGGACGAGGGCGACGCCCTGTACGTAGGCAAGGTTGTACGTGCGTAGACCGAACCGGGTCGTTATGTCGACACAGTGACCATGCGCAGGGGTGAGAACAGCACATCCCGCCGCCGACAGCGCGTCCGCCAACGCGGCGTAGAACCCGAGCAGCCGGTGCGGGTGCCCGGTGCCGAGGAGCACGGGTCCGTTGCGCTCCGCCACCGCGCCCAGCCGGTCGGCGAAGGCGTCCAGAGCGGTCAGGGTCCGCTCCGGGTCGATCACATCATGCCCGGAAACATGTCTCGGGTCGGCCGAAACCCCACACTTGTCCGCCATCAACGCGATCAAGTCCCGCTGTCCCCAAGTCCATTCGGGATCGAGTCCGATCAGCACCCGGGGGTCACGAGCGGCGAAGGCCCGATAGCTCCGCAGGCTCTCCTCCCGCGAGGTGGCCACGGGTCCGGCCAGCCGGGCGGCCAGCAGATGCGCGCGGAGCGCGCCAGTGGTCAACACGGGAGCGATGGTGACGGACGCGGGGACCGCCCACGGCGGGAACGCCGGAAACTCCGCACCGTTGGCGTAACACCGGTGACAGGACAGTGACAAAAGCGACCACAACTGTCGTACGGGTTCCCGGGTCTCATCCTGCGTGGACGGAACGACCAACCGTCCCAGTCAAGTTGACCGGCACCACCAACTGGGGGAACACATCATGATCAAGCTGTCCCGTCGCACCACGACCGCCGCCGCCCTCGCCACCCTGGCGCTCGGCGGCACGATCGCCGCAACCGCTCCCGCGTCCGCTGCCACCACCAAGGCGGCAGCAGCCACCGCCACCTACAACGGCGCCTGCGGCACCGGCTACAAGGTCATCGACTCCACGCCGGTCGGCAACGTCGGCAAGATCTTCCTGACCTGGAACGAGTCGACCGGCAAGAACTGCGCCGTGACCATCCGCAACACCCCGGGCGCGAAGATCTTCATGGCCGTCGAACTCAACATCGACATCGACGAAGAGCACAACCCCGTCACCGACTACGGCCAGTACACCTCGTACGCCGGCCCCGTCTACATGTCCGCCCGCGGCTACTGCGCCATCTGGTACGGCGTAATCGGCACAGCCAAGGCCGGCGACTCAGGCCACTGCGGCTGACACGCACCAGACCTCGATTCCAACGCCGGACGGGCACACCCAGCCCGTCCGGCACCCCTCCAACGCAGGCCGCCACTATCCAGCCCGCCGGGCACCCCTCCAACGCAGGCCGCCAACATTCAGCCCGCCCGGCACCTCTACAACACAGGCCGCCACTATCCAGCCCGTCCGGCGTTTGAGGACGAGGCCGTCCAGGCCGAAGCGGGGGTCTGGGGGCGGCAGCCCCCAGGGACGGGACGGGTAGGGGCGGCGGGGGCGAAAAAATCCCCGCAACACCCACCCCCACCCACCCGCACATCCACCGGCGACCTACGGCAACAGCCCCCGCAACGGAAACACCGCCCGCCGAGTAGCCACCACAGCCTGGTCAAGACGGTCGGCGGGGTCATACCCCGACTCCCAGTCCGCGTAGGCCACCGGCCACCGCCCATCAGTCATCCGCTGCGGCCCCAACTCCCGTGTCCGCGCAAACACTTCCTGCCGCCACCCCTCCGGAATCACCGCCTCGGGCGCGATCTCCCGCCCCGCGGCGATCGCAACGAGATGCGTCCACGACCGCGGCACCACCTCCACCACGGCATAACCCCCCCCGCCGAGCGCGACCCACTTCCCGTCCGCGTACTCGTGCGCCAGCTCATGACACGCCACCTGCACGGCCCGCTGCGCATCCAACGACACGGCGAGATGAGCAAGCGGATCCTCGAAATGCGTATCGGCCCCGTGCTGAGTCACCAACACCTGCGGCCGAAAGTCCGCGATGAGCTCCGGCACGACGGCATGAAAGGCCCGCAGCCACCCCGCGTCCCCGGTCCCGGCCGGCAACGCCACATTGACCGCCGCCCCCTCCCCCTTCCCCGCCCCGGTCTCCTCCGGCCACCCGGTCTGCGGGAACAGCGTCCGAGGATGCTCATGCAGAGAGATCGTCAGCACGCGCGGATCCTCCCAGAACGCCGCCTGGACCCCGTCCCCGTGATGCACGTCGACATCGACGTACGCGACCCGCTCGGCCCCCAGCTCCAACAGCCGGGCAATGGCGAGCGAGGCATCGTTGTAGATGCAGAACCCGGAGGCAGCCCCCGGCATCGCGTGATGCAGCCCACCCGAGAAGTTCACGGCATGCAGCGCGTCCCCGCCCCACACAGCCTCGGCAGCCCCCACCGACTGCCCGGCAATCAACGCGGACACCTCATGCATCCCGGCAAAGGCGGGATCGTCCATCGTCCCCAGCCCGTACGCCCCGTCCGCCGACCCCGGATCGGCCGAGGCGGCCTTGACCGCCTCGACGTAGTCCTCCCGGTGAACCAGCCGCAACGTCGAATCACCGGCGGGCTTGGCCGCCACCACATCCATGTCCTTGTCGAGCCCGAAGGCGTCGACGAGTCTCCGGGTCAGGGCGAGCCGGACCGGGTCCATCGGATGGTCCCGGCCGAAGTCATAGCCCGTTACTGCCTCGTCCCACATCAGCTGTGCGCGCCCGCTCATGCCCGTCACCGTACCGGCCCTCCGCCGGCGCGAACGAGCGGGCGTACACCAACGTCACCAGCACCAACACCATCGGCACGAGCATCGCCCCGCGGTAACTCCACGCATCGCCCAGCGCCCCCACCAACGGCGAACCGATCAGAAACCCCACGTAGTTGAAGACATTGAGCCGCGCGATGGCCGTATCCGAAGCCCCGGGGAACAACCGCCCGGCCGCCGCGAAGGTCTGCGGCACCAGCACACACAGCCCGAGCCCCAGCAGCGTGAACCCGAGCATCCCGACCCCGGCCCCGGGCGCCACGGCCACCACCGCGAACCCCAGCGCGGCCACCACAGCCCCCAGCCGTACGACGGCCACGGCCCCGAACCGCCGCACCCCAAGGTCCCCGATCCCCCGCCCGACCAGGCACATCACCATGTAGACGTTGTACGGAACGGTCGCCACCTGCTCCGAACTCCCCAGCACGTCCTTCAGGTACTTGGCACTCCAGTTGGAGACGGTCGAGTCCCCGATATAGGCGAAGGTCATCACCAGACACAACGGCAGCAGCAACTTGAAAACGAGCGGCCCCGCTTCCTCGCCCTCCGCCTCGCTACCCGGCGCATCCCCGTCGACGTACCACCGACTCCCCACGAAGGCCGCCGGCAGCAACACCGCCACCACCGGCAGATACGACACCCACAGCGCGAGATGCCAGTGCGCCCCCGCCCACGCCAGCGAGGCCCCCACGATCCCGCCCAGGCTGTACGCGGCATGGAAGCTGAGCATGATGCTCCGCCCGTACGTCCGCTGCAGACTCACCCCGAGCATGTTCATCGAGGCGTCCAGCGCACCCACCCCGAGCCCGAACGCCCCGAGCGCGACCGCCAGTTCGGCCATGCTGTCGCCCGCCCCGACCCCGAGCAGCGCCAGCAGCACGACCGGCTGGGACCAGCGCAGCAGCACGCTGGGCCGTATTCGCTTCACCAGCTGCTCGGTGGTCACACTCCCGACACCGGCGAGGATCGGCACGGCGGCCAGGAAGACGGGCAGCAGCCCGTCCGAGACCCCGTACCGCTCCTGGATCGCGGGGATACGTGTCACGAGCAGCGCGAAGGTGGCGCCCTGAGCGAAGAAGCTGAACGCCAACGAGGCCCTACCGCGCCGCAGCACATCTGTCATGGCGGCGAGCGTAAGGGTCCCGGCGTACTCGTGGGTAGATCCAGCCAAAGATGAATTCTGCTCACCTTTACCGAGCGACGACCAGCGAGGGAAGAACCGCAGGTGCGGGGGCCTGTCCGCCCTTCAGCTCGTCGCTGATCATCTCCGCCATGGGCCCAGCCGCCAGACCGCCACTGACAACGGCCGTCACGCCCATCGTCCCGACCATCACGACCGTGCCCAGCCACACCATGGTGTCCACGGGCAGTGTGTACGCCCCGACGACCCGGGCGACACACTCGCCGAGCAGCGCCACACCCCACACCAGCGAGAACAGCCGCTCGGCCCGCCGAAAGGCCGCCGACCCTCTCAACAGCCGCTCAAAGGCGGCCTCCCGCTCCGGGTCCCCCTTCACGAGCCAGGGCTTCATACCGGCGGTCATCATCGGCCTGCCCATCACCACCGACACCAGGACCCCGATCCCGATCGCACTGCTGACCCCGCTGTCCTTGGCAAGCATGAGCCGAGGATCACCGGCGACAAGACTGAGCGACAGCCCGACGACATTCACGAAGAGGATCAACGCGGCAAAGGCGTTGACCGTCCGCTCGACGACAACCCCCCACACCGTCCGCACCGCCGGCACCACGCTGCTCCACCCCAGCGCCGCCACGGTCCCCATCCCGAACCCGCTCTTCAGCAGGTAGTACGACCCGATCGGCACCGCCACGTCCAGGAGGAGCGGCGCGAGGTTCTTCTTCATGGAGCCCGTGTTCGTCGTCATGCACTCAGACTGCCGCGAAGCCCCAGCCCCCCAGTAGAACCGATCGTCCGGACCTCGGCATGACAAATGTCAGACGAGCAGGTCGGGCAACTCCCGCATGTCACCGAACAATCGAGTAGCCCCCGCAAGCCGCTCAGCAGGCGTCATGGCGGTGAACCCGTACACATCCATCCCGGCCGCGACAGCAGCCCGCACCCCCAGCGGACTGTCCTCTACGACCACACACCGCTCCGGCGCCACGCCCATCTGCTCGGCGGCATACAGGAACAGGTCCGGCGCCGGCTTCCCCCGCCCCACGTCCTCGGAACTGAAGACCCACTCCTCCTCGAACCACTCGTCCAGCCCCGTCGCCCAGTGCCCCGTCCGAATCCGCGCATGACTCCCGGACGACGCCACGCAGTACGGCACCCCGTCCGCGACCAGCCTCTCCAGCACGTCGACGGCCCCGGCGATTGGCTTCAACTCCCGCTCGAACGCGGCGAACACGCGAGCGTGGAAAACATCGTCGAAGTCGTCCGGCAGCCGCTGTCCGGTCCGCTCCTGGACGAGGTCATGGACCCGGTGCATCGCCGAGCCCATGTAGTCACGGATGGAGTCCTCGTACGAGGTCGGGTGCCCAAGCTCGGTGAGATAGCCGGCGAGGATCCTGTTGGAGATCGGCTCACTGTCGACAAGGACACCGTCGTTGTCGAAGATCACGAGGTCGTAGCGCATACCGCTGAGCCTAAACGCAGAAAACCCCTGTACCGAATAAACGGTACAGGGGTTTTCGCAATATTT
>NZ_JALJRY010000038.1 GCF_024519455.1 Streptomyces sp. STR69
CACCCCACACCCCGCACCCCACACCCCACACCCCCACCCCACTCCAATCCCCGCGCACCCCCACCTCCACCCCGGCGTCCACATCCCGGACCCTCGGCCAAACCGGCTGGCCTACCCACCCCCCTCCTCCCCTACGCTTGTCCCGTGACCCCCGTCGAGCTCTCCCGTACCGTGCTGCGCGCGGTGCGCCGTGCTGTCGAGGACGGGGAGCTGAGCGTGGTCGTGCCGGAGAAGGTCTCGGTGACTGTGCCGGGGGCCGGCGGGTGGGGTGACTACGCCACCAACATCGCCCTTCAGCTCGCCCGGCCCGCCGGAGAGACCCCCCGTCACGTCGCCGAGCTGCTGCTGCCGCATCTGGCCGGCGCGCAGGGCGTCAGCGGTGTCGAGATCACCGGGCCCGGTTTTCTCAACATCAGTCTGGGCAGTACGGCGTCCACCTCGCTCGTCGCGGAGATCCTGCGACGCGGACCGCGGTACGGGTTCGTCGACGGCCCCACCGGCCGCGATGACACCCCGAACGCCCCAACCACTCACCTCGTACGCCTCCACGCCCCCCACGAACCCCGCGCCCGCGTCGTCATGGACGTCGTCGCCCGCCTCCTGCGCTCACAGGGTGCCCACGTCCGCATCAGCTGTGAGACCGGGCCACCCGAGCCCGCCTGGGCGACCGTTCTCGGTGTCGCCGGTCTCGCCGGTGTCGACGCGTACAGCTCCCCACAGGAACCGTCGGCTCCACCCGACGTCGCCGTACGTCCCGTCCCGGTCCCCACCCCCGACATCGCAGCCCTCCTCACGCTCGGTCGCGACGCCGCCCGCTGGGCCCTGCTCCATCCCGCCGCCCACGACCGGCCCCGTCTCACCGCCGACCACCTCGTGCAGCGGGAGACGAATCCCCTCTTCCGCGTCTGTTACGCCTACGCCCGTACCCGGGCCGTCAGCCGCAACGCCGCCGACCTCGGATTCACCGCCCAACCCGGCGACGTACGAGACACGCACGACGTACAAGGCGACGCACAAGGCGCCGTAGAAGAGTCCGCCGCCCCCCTCGGGCGGCCTCTCGTTCAAGAGGTCACCACCCTCCTCGCCGACCACCCCCGCGTCCTGTCGCGGGCGGCAGCCCACCGCGCCCCCGACCTGCTCGCCCGTCACCTGGTCGCCGTAGCCGATGCGGCGTTTCCTCTCCTTCCCGCAGTGCTTCCGCTCGGGGACGAGAAACCCTTGGCCGCCCACCGTGCCCGGCTTGCGCTTGCCGAAGCCGTCGGGGCGGTGCTCGCCGGTGGCCTCTCCCTGCTCGGCATCGACGCACCCGAACACCTCTGAGCGCCAGGACCGGGCCAAGATCAGGCCAGACAGAACAAAGCAAGAAGTCACCGCTCGGTCCCCGCGCCAGGAAGAGACAGAAGAGAACACGACATGAGCCGTTCCGCACACCCCGCCGGTCCCCGTCACGCCGATGTGCTGCCCGAAGGGCACTACTCGGGGCCCGCCGCCGACCTCAACGCACTCGACCCCAAGGTGTGGGCACAGACCGTCACCCGTGACGCCGACGCGAACGGTGTCGTCACCGTCGGCGGTATCGATGTGAAGACCCTCGCCGAGCGGCACGGGACCCCCGCCTACGTCCTCGACGAGGCGGACTTCCGGGAGCGGGCCCGTGCCTGGCGTACCGCGTTCGGGCCGGACGCCGATGTCTTCTACGCCGGCAAGGCGTTCCTGTCCCGTGCCGTCGTGCGGTGGTTGCACGAGGAGGGGCTCAATCTCGATGTGTGTTCCGGGGGCGAGCTCGCCACCGCTCTCTCCGCCGGCATGCCCGCCGACCGCATCGCCTTCCACGGCAACAACAAGTCCGTGAGCGAGATCACGAGGGCCATCGAGGCCGGTGTCGGGCGGATCGTTCTCGACTCCTTCCAGGAGATCGTCCGCGTCGCCCACGTCGCGCAGTCCCTCGGCAAGCGGCAGCCCGTGCAGATCCGCATCACGGTGGGGGTGGAGGCGCATACGCACGAGTTCATCGCCACCGCCCACGAAGACCAGAAGTTCGGGATTCCGCTCGCCGGGGGGCAGGCCGCCGAAGCCGTACGGCGTGCTCTTCAGCTCGACGGGCTCGAACTGATCGGGATTCACTCCCACATCGGGTCGCAGATCTTCGACATGTCCGGGTTCGAGGTCGCCGCCCATCGCGTTGTCGGGTTGCTGAAGGACATTCGCGACGAGCATGGCGTCGAGCTGCCCGAGATCGACCTCGGGGGCGGTCTCGGTATCGCCTACACCAGTGACGACGATCCCCGTGAGCCGCACGACATCGCCAAGGCGCTCACCGAGATCGTCACCCGTGAGTGCGATTCGGCCAGGCTGCGGACTCCTCGTATCTCCGTCGAGCCCGGGCGCGCCATCGTCGGGCCGACCGCGTTCACGCTGTACGAGGTCGGCACCATCAAGCCCCTCGACGGGCTGCGGACGTATGTGTCCGTCGACGGCGGCATGTCCGACAACATCCGGACGGCGCTCTACGACGCCGAGTACAGCGTCGCTCTCGTGTCCCGCCGCTCCGATGCCGAGCCGATGCTCGCCCGCGTTGTCGGCAAGCACTGCGAGAGCGGGGACATCGTGGTCAAGGACGCGTTCCTGCCGGGGGACCTGGCACCCGGTGACCTGATCGCCGTACCGGCGACGGGCGCGTACTGCCGTTCCATGGCCAGCAATTACAACCATGTGCTCCGGCCGCCGGTCGTCGCCGTGAAGGACGGCGAGTCGCGGGTCATCGTCCGCCGGGAGACCGAGGAGGACCTGCTCCGGCTCGACGTCGGTTGAGCCGGAGCGAGCTGAGACCGGGGTGGAAGATCTCCCGTCTTCCACCCCCGTGAAAATGAAATCGATGTCTCACGATCCGGACTATGGATAGAAAGTCCCGTCCGGTGAGTGAGACTGGTCCAACCGATGACGGTATGAGGAAACGAGGTCGGATGATGCGTACGCGTCCGCTGAAGGTGGCGCTGCTGGGCTGTGGAGTGGTCGGCTCAGAGGTGGCGCGCATCATGACGACGCACGCCGACGACCTCGCCGCCCGCATCGGCGCACCTATCGAGCTCGCGGGGGTCGCGGTACGGCGGCCCTCCAAGGTCCGTGAAGGCATCGACCCCGCCCTCGTCACCACCGACGCCACCGCCCTCGTCGAACGCGGCGACATCGATGTGGTGGTGGAGGTCATCGGGGGGATCGAGCCCGCCCGTTCCCTCATCACCACCGCCTTCGCGCACGGCGCCTCCGTCGTCTCCGCGAACAAGGCGCTGCTCGCCCAGGACGGTGCCGCCCTGCACGCCGCCGCCGAGCGGCAGGGCAAGGATCTGTACTACGAGGCCGCCGTCGCCGGTGCCATTCCGCTGATCCGGCCGCTGCGCGAGTCCCTCGCCGGGGACAAGGTCAACCGGGTGCTCGGCATCGTCAACGGGACGACCAACTTCATCCTCGACAAGATGGACAGCACGGGGGCGGGGTACCAGGAGGCCCTCGACGAGGCCACCGCCCTCGGCTACGCGGAAGCCGACCCGACCGCCGACGTCGAGGGTTTCGACGCCGCCGCCAAGGCCGCCATCCTCGCCGGAATCGCCTTCCACACGCGCGTGCGTCTCGACGACGTCTACCGCGAGGGGATGACGGAAGTCACCGCCGCGGACTTCGCCTCCGCCAAGAACATGGGCTGCACGATCAAGTTGCTGGCTATTTGCGAGCGGGCCGAGGACGGCGGGTCCGTCACCGCGCGCGTGCACCCCGCGATGATCCCGCTCAGCCACCCGCTCGCCTCCGTGCGCGGCGCCTACAACGCCGTGTTCGTCGAGTCCGACGCCTCCGGGCAGCTGATGTTCTACGGCCCCGGAGCGGGCGGCGCCCCCACCGCCTCCGCCGTCCTCGGCGACCTCGTCGCCGTGTGCCGCAACCGGCTCAACTCGACCACCGGGCCCGGGGAGTCGGCGTACGCCGGACTGCCCGTGTCGGGCATGGGCGAGGTCGTCACGCGGTACCACATCAGCCTCGACGTCGCCGACAAACCAGGTGTTCTCGCACAGGTCGCCACCGTGTTCGCCGAGCACGGTGTCTCGATCGATACGGTTCGGCAGCAGGGGAAGGACGGCGAGGCTTCTCTCGTCGTCGTCACGCACCGCGCGTCCGACGCCGCCCTGGGCGGGACCGTCGAGGCGTTGCGCAAGCTCGACACCGTGCGGGGTGTCGCCAGCATCATGCGGGTTGAAGGAGAGTAACCAGCAATGACCCACCAGTGGCGCGGAATCATCGAGGAGTACCGGGACCGGCTCCCGGTGTCCGACAGCACGCCGGTCGTCTCCCTCCGCGAGGGCGGCACGCCCCTCGTGCCCGCGCAGGTGCTCTCCGAGCGCACCGGCTGCGAGGTCCACCTCAAGGTGGAGGGCGCCAACCCCACCGGGTCCTTCAAGGACCGCGGTATGACCATGGCCATCACACGGGCCAAGGAGGAGGGCGCGCAGGCCGTCATCTGCGCCTCCACCGGCAACACCTCCGCGTCCGCCGCCGCCTACGCGGTACGCGCCGGGATGGTCTGTGCCGTCCTCGTGCCGCGCGGCAAGATCGCGCTCGGCAAGATGGGCCAGGCCCTCGTGCACGGCGCGAAGATCCTCCAGGTCGACGGGAACTTCGACGACTGCCTCACCCTCGCCCGCGAGCTGAGCGACAACTACCCTGTGGCGCTGGTGAATTCGGTCAACCCGGTGCGCATCGAGGGCCAGAAGACGGCCGCCTTCGAGATCGTCGACATGCTCGGCGACGCGCCCGACATCCACGTCCTGCCGGTGGGCAACGCGGGCAACATCACCGCGTACTGGAAGGGCTACAAGGAGTACGCCGGCGACGGCATCGCCGCGAAGACGCCCCGCATGTGGGGGTTCCAGGCGTCCGGGTCCGCGCCCATCGTGCGCGGCGAGATCGTCAAGGACCCCTCGACGATCGCCACCGCGATCCGCATCGGCAACCCGGCCTCCTGGCAGTACGCGCTCGCCGCGCGGGACGAGTCCGGCGGGTTCATCGACGAGGTGACGGACCGTGAAATCCTGCGCGCCTACCGGCTGTTGGCCGCGCAGGAGGGCGTTTTCGTCGAGCCCGCGTCCGCTGCTTCTGTCGCCGGTCTCCTCAAGGCGGCCGAGCAGGGCAAGGTCGACCCGGGCCAGACCATCGTCTGCACGGTGACCGGAAACGGCCTCAAGGACCCCGACTGGGCCGTCGCGGGCGCCCCGCAGCCGGTCACGATCCCGGTCGACGCGCCGACGGCCGCCGAGCGACTCGGACTCGCGTAGACCCACAAGCGGAACGGCACCCGGGGAAGATCCCCGCAGGGGGTGCACAGGGGGCTTACGACACGCATCGTGCGCCTCCTGTGCGCCCTATGTCGCCACAGAACCTTCCTTCGATAGGCTGTACCGAACCCGCCCGCCGCATATGCCTGCGCGCATGGCTCGGCACCGCGCCGTCTCCACGGCCCGAGGGTCTCCACGTACCTATCGGATGTCATCGAACTTCATCGCACTTCATCGAATGTCTTCGACAATCACGCAGCTCAAGGAGAGTCATCGAGCGATGGCCGGTCCAGCCTTCCGCGCCGCCGCCGTCCGGGTGCGCGTCCCCGCCACCAGCGCCAACCTCGGCCCGGGCTTCGACGCCTTCGGCCTCTCGCTGGGGCTCTACGACGACGTCGTCGTCCGTGTCGCCGACTCCGGGCTGCTCATCGACATCGCCGGCGAGGGCAGCGAGACCCTCCCGCGCGACGAGAACCACCTCCTCGTACGGTCCCTGCGCACCGCCTTCGACCTGCTCGGCGGGCAGCCGCGCGGCCTGGAGATCGTCTGCGCCAACCGCATTCCGCACGGCCGCGGCCTGGGCTCCTCCTCTGCCGCCATCTGCGCCGGCATCGTCGCCGCGCGCGCCGTGACCATAGGCGGGGACTCCCGGCTCGACGACACGGCCCTGCTGGAGCTCGCCACCGAGATCGAGGGCCACCCCGACAACGTGGCGGCCTGTCTGCTGGGCGGCTTCACGCTCTCCTGGATGGACGCGGGCGCCGCGCGGGCGATCAGGATGGATCCCGCCGATTCCATCGTTCCGGTGGTTTTCGTGCCCGGGAAGCCCGTCCTCACCGAGACCGCGCGCGGTCTGCTCCCGCGCAACGTCCCGCACGTCGACGCCGCCGCCAACGCGGGCCGCGCCGCACTTCTCGTCGAGGCCCTCACCCGCCGCCCCGAGCTGCTGCTGCCCGCCACCGAGGACCGGCTGCACCAGGAGTACCGCGCGCCGGCCATGCCGGAGAGTGCCGCACTCGTGGACCGCTTGAGGGCGGACGGAGTTCCGGCCGTCATCTCCGGTGCCGGGCCCACAGTGTTGGCACTGGTCGATGCCGACAACGCCGACAAGGTCGCCCATCTCGCCGGCGAGGGCTGGGCCGCCAACCGGCTCGACCTCGACGAACAAGGCGCGTGCGTACTCCCGCTCGCGGCCCCGAGCAGCAATTGACTACGTATGGTCGCCGGATTTCGAGAGGGGGAATGTTTGTTGGATCCGGTAGTGTTAATCTCAAGTCTGCACCCGACCCCACCATGGCGAGGTGCTTGTTGTCCCCGTCAGGGACAGACATTCTTCCGGGAGCCTCCCACACCACACTGTGTTCCGTCCGGGCACTGAGTGGTTCGCCGGGCACGCTCCGGAAGCCGGGAAAGCTCCGGAATTGGTGCGACCAAGCAACGTGACACAGCCACTCGGTGCCACTGCTTTGGGAAGCGCCGTCACCCGAAATCTCTTCCGCCGCTTAGGCGGACCACCGCCCCGGCACGGTTCACACAGCAAGAACCGAAGCCGGACAGCACAACCGGTCGCCGAGCCAGACAGGCCGACGTCCGCTCCAGGGAAGGACCCTTCGTGAGCGACACCACCGATCTGATGGGCGCGCGTGTCGAGGAGACCGCTGCCGCGCCCGCCACGGACGCCTCCGCGCCTGCCACCGGTGCCGGCTCCCGGCGGCGCCGCGGTACCGGCCTCGACGGCATGGTGCTGGCCGAGCTGCAGCAGGTCGCATCCGGCCTCGGCATCAGGGGCACCGCGCGGATGCGCAAGAGCCAGCTGATCGAGGTCATCAAGGACGCGCAGGCGGGCGGGGGTGCTCCGGCCAAGGCCGAGACCGCCACCGAGACCAAGCCCAAGCGCCGCGCCACCTCCAAGACCCGTACGGGCGACGAGACGGTCGCCCCGGCCGAGCAGAAGGCCGAGCAGGTCGCCGCCGAGAAGGCCGTGGCCCAGCAGCAGATCGAGATCCCCGGCCAGCCGGCTGGGGGCCCCTCCCGCGCGAGCGAAGCCGAGCGTGGGGGAGAAGACGCGCCTGTCGAGCGTCGTCGGCGCCGTGCCACCGCCGAGGCGGGCAGCCCCGAGACGGTCGTCGCCGAGGTCAAGAGCGAGCCGAAGGCCGAGACGCCCGCCGCCGCGCAGGGCGAGGCCAGGGGCGACGCGGGTGACGACGGCCGACAGGGCCGCCGTGACCGCCGCGACCGCGACCGCGGTGGCCGCCAGGACCGTGACCGCGGCGACCGCCGCAAGGGCGACGAGCAGCAGGGCGCCGGCCAGCAGCAGAGCGGTGGCCGTCAGGACCGGCAGCAGCAGGGCCAGCAGCAGAGCGGTGGCCGCCAGGACCGTCAGGACCGGCAGCCGCGCGACAACGGTCCGCAGGACGACGACGACTTCGACGGCGGACGCCGTGGCCGTCGCGGCCGGTACCGCGACCGCCGTGGCCGTCGCGGCCGTGACGAGTTCGGCGGCACCGCCGCAGGCGAGCCGCAGGTCGCGGACGACGATGTCCTGATCCCCGTCGCGGGCATCCTCGACATCCTCGACAACTACGCCTTCATCCGTACGTCGGGCTACCTGCCGGGCCCCAACGACGTGTACGTCTCCCTCGCCCAGGTCCGCAAGAACGGTCTGCGCAAGGGCGACCACGTCACCGGCGCGGTCCGCCAGCCGAAGGAGGGCGAGCGCCGCGAGAAGTTCAACGCGCTCGTGCGCCTCGACTCGGTCAACGGCATGGCGCCCGAACACGGCCGCGGGCGGCCGGAGTTCAACAAGCTGACGCCGCTGTACCCGCAGGACCGCCTCCGCCTGGAGACGGACCCGGGCGTCCTCACCACCCGCATCATCGACCTCGTCGCGCCGATCGGTAAGGGCCAGCGCGGTCTGATCGTGGCCCCGCCGAAGACCGGCAAGACCATGATCATGCAGGCGATCGCCAACGCGATCACGCACAACAACCCCGAGTGCCACCTGATGGTCGTCCTGGTCGACGAGCGTCCGGAAGAGGTCACCGACATGCAGCGGTCGGTGAAGGGCGAGGTCATCTCCTCGACCTTCGACCGCCCCGCCGAGGACCACACCACGGTCGCCGAGCTCGCCATCGAGCGCGCCAAGCGACTGGTGGAGCTGGGCCACGACGTCGTCGTCCTGCTCGACTCGATCACGCGTCTGGGCCGTGCCTACAACCTCGCCGCCCCCGCCTCCGGCCGCATCCTCTCCGGTGGTGTCGACTCCACGGCGCTGTACCCGCCCAAGCGCTTCTTCGGCGCCGCGCGCAACATCGAGGACGGCGGCTCGCTGACCATCCTCGCCACCGCGCTCGTCGACACCGGCTCGCGTATGGACGAGGTCATCTTCGAGGAGTTCAAGGGCACGGGCAACGCCGAGCTCAAGCTCGACCGGAAGCTCGCCGACAAGCGCATCTTCCCCGCGGTGGACGTCGACGCGTCCGGTACCCGTAAGGAAGAGATCCTGCTCGGCAGCGACGAGCTGGCCGTCACCTGGAAGCTGCGCCGGGTGCTGCACGCGCTCGACCAGCAGCAGGCGATCGAGCTGCTCCTCGACAAGATGAAGCAGACGAAGTCGAACGCCGAGTTCCTGCTCCAGATCCAGAAGACCACTCCTGGCAACGGAGACTGACGCAAGTCGGCATTACCGGAGGGCCGCTCCCTGTTGAGGGGGCGGCCCTCTGCGTTGTCAGTGCCCCGCTGTAGGATCACGCCCTTCGGACTTGCATTCGACATTCGTCCGAACTTCTGATCCCGAGGGGGGACTTGAGTGGGTACGCCCATGCCTGGGACGGGTCGGCACAGACGCCGGATACGTTTCGCCCTGCCCGTCGCCGCGGCCGGTATCGCCGCCGCCGTGACCGTCGCAGTGCTGACGACGTCCGCCGGCGCTGCCACCGCGCTTCCGACACCGACCGCGAAGCCCGTAGTCAGCCAGCCGTCGCTCGCCACGCTGAAGAAGCGCATCGCGGGCGCCGAGGCCGGTGACGACATCGCCGGCCAGACGACCAAGAAGTCGTCCCGGAGCGCGAGCACCACCGCCACGACCGTCAGCCCGAAGATCATCGGCGGTACGACGACCACCATCAGCGCCGCGCCGTACATGGCGCAGCTCTGGTACTACGACGACAAGGGCACCGCCGACGAGAGCGACGACCTCGGCTTCTTCTGCGGTGGCTCGGTCATCTCGCCGTCGAAGATCCTGACCGCCTCGCACTGCGTCAAGGGCTACAACTGGGCCAAGTACGGCACGGTCGTCACCAGCGCCACCGTGCTGCCGACCACCGACGCCGACAACAACCTCGACCTGCACGGCGGCCAGGCCACCGCGGTCCTGCGCCAGTGGAACCACCCGTCGTACAACGCGACGACCGTCGACAACGACGTAGCGGTCCTCACCCTGGCGGCCCCCGTCAAGGCGACCCCGATCCGTATGACGACGAACACCGACACCACGTCGTACACGGGCACGGCCGCCAAGACCGCCAAGGTCTACGGCTGGGGCCGCACCAGCTCCTCCTCGGAGGACATCTCCGAGACGCTGAAGACGGCCTCGCTGCCGATCCAGTCGGACGCCACCTGCGCCGCCGCCTACGGCAGCCTGTACATCAAGGGCCACAACGTCTGCGCGGGCGAGCCCGCCACCGGCAGTGACGCCACCACGACGGCCATCTGCAACGGCGACTCCGGCGGCCCGCTGGTCGTCGCCGGCCGGATCGTCGGTGTCGTCTCCTGGAGCGCCGACGACGGCGACGCCAGCACGGTCAACGACTGCGTCGTCGAGGGTACCTACGGCGTCTTCGCGAAGGTCAGCGCGTACGTCGGCGCGGCCTACGCGCAGGTCGACGACGGCAACCTCAGCTACACCGACAACAAGGCCGACATCTTCGCCCGCAAGTCCTCCACCAAGGTGGGCTACGAGCTGGACTCCAAGGGCACCTCGCTGGCCACCCGCCAGTCCCTGGGCGACTGGGGCGGCGTCAACCTGGTCCGGTCCGCCGACCTGAACCGGGACGGCTTCCAGGACTGGGTCTACCGGACCACCGCCGGCGCGGTCTACTGGGACCACTTCCAGCTCAACAGCGCGCGTGACGACGGCAGTTGGGTCAGCACGAAGATCTTCGCCAACTGGAAGACCCGCACCCGGATCGTCGCCCCCGGCGATGTCACCGGCGACTACCTGCCCGACCTGATCTCGGTCGACAGCTCCGGTGTCCTGTGGATCTACCCCGGCAAGGGCAACGGCACCTTCAGCTCGCCGTCGCGGGTCGGCGGGGGCTGGAGCCAGTACAACGCGCTCGTCGGCAAGGGCGACTTCAACGGTGACGGCAAGGCCGACCTGATCGCCCGCAACAAGAGCACCGGCGCCGTCTACCTGTACAAGGGCGCAGGCAAGTCCGGCTCGGGTGCCTTCGCGGCCCGCGTCAAGGTGCGCAGCTGGCCCAGCTACAACGCCTTCGACTCCGTCGGCGACTTCAACGGCGACGGCAAGGCGGACCTCCTGATCCGCAACGCGAGCGGCTCGCTGTACCTGTACCCGGGCACCGGAAAGGCCACCAGCGAGATCTTCGGCACAGCGAAGTCACTGGGCACCGGTTTCCAGCAGTACGACATCTTCGGGTGAAATAGCAGGTGAGCGCGGTTTGACCCGCTGACACGACTACACAGAGTGCCCATCGCCGTACGCGATGGGCACTCTGCGTTGTGCAACCCTTTGTCGAGTTTCGCCGTCTGACCAGGCGGACGAAAATGGAGCGGTACTGACCGCGCCTGACCCTGAAAGCAGGGGGTAACCGACCGGACGAGAGACCGAGGAGCCCATGTCCGCCGAGAGCACGCCGGAGCCCGCCATACCGGGCAAGGACGGCAGCAGCGGCCCGCGCCACCGCGCCGGAGGCCGCAAGCAGAAGAACCGCGGTCCGCGCCACAGGGCCCTGATGATCACGGCCTGGGTCGCGGGAGGTGTCCTGGTGCTGGGTGGCACCGGCGCCGGGTACGTGTACTTCAAGCTCAACGGCAACATCAAGAGCGTCGACATCAACCAGGCCCTCGGCACCGACCGGCCGGTCAAGGTCGACAACGGCTCCGAGAACATCCTCGTCCTGGGCTCCGACTCCCGCTCCGGCACCAACAAGAAGCTGGGCGGCGGCACCGACGACGGCAGCGCCCGCTCCGACACCGCGATGATCATCCACGTCTACAAGGGCCACAAGAAGGCCAGCGTGGTGTCCATCCCGCGCGACACCCTCGTCGACCGCCCCGAGTGCACCGACACCAAGGGCGTCACGCACGACGCGGCCTCCGGCGTGATGTTCAACGAGGCGTACTCGACCGGCGGCGCCGCCTGCACGGTGAAGACCGTCGAGTCCATCTCCGGTCTGCGCATGGACCACTACCTCGAAGTCGACTTCGCGGGCTTCGAGAAGCTCATCAACGAGCTCGGCGGGGTCCAGATCACCACCACCAAGGACATCAAGGACACGAAGAGCCACCTGGACCTCAAGGCCGGCAAGCACACGCTCAACGGCTCGCAGGCCCTGGGCCTGGTCCGCACCCGGCACGGCGTCGGCGACGGCTCCGACCTGGGCCGCATCCAGCTCCAGCAGGCGTTCATCAAGGCCCTGGTCAACCAGGTCAAGCACGTCGGCCTCCTGACCAGCCCGACCAAGCTCTTCGACCTCGCCAACACCGCCACGCAGGCCGTCACCACCGACTCCGACCTCGGCTCGGTGAACTCCCTCACGTCCTTCGCCAACGGCCTCAAGGGCATCAGCTCCGCCAACATGAACATGGTCACAATGCCGGTCGAGTACGACCCGGCCAACCCGAACCGGGTGATCGTGGAGAAGTCGAAGGCACAGCTGGTCTGGACGGCACTGAAGAACGACCAGGCGATTCCCGCGGCGGCCTCCAAGGGCACGGCAACAGGCGAAGCCAAGGGCGTCGTAACAAGTTCCTAGGGCGCAACCCCCCTAAGGGGCGCGGGGCCGTGTCGATTTGCGGCTCCGCCGCGGGGCGCGACAAGCCCCCACCGGCCCGCAGGGAATACACAACGCACACCCCCCGTTTTGGGGGATGGCCCCAGTCCTGGCAGACTGGACAGTCGGCCCCGGTTCACGCCCCGCGAACCCGCGGAGCGACCCGGCGCCCTCCCGAACCTAGGAGACACCTTGAAGCGCGAGATCCACCCCGAGTACGTCGAGACCCAGGTCAGCTGCACCTGTGGCGCGTCGTTCACCACCCGCAGCACGATCACGAGCGGCAACATCCGCGCCGAGGTCTGCTCCGAGTGCCACCCGTTCTACACGGGCAAGCAGAAGATCCTCGACACCGGTGGCCGCGTGGCCCGCTTCGAGGCCCGCTTCGGCAAGGCTGCTGCCGGCTCCACGAAGTAGCGAGCTCAATTTCGCCGGTCCACGGCCACGCCCCTCCACTGGCGTGCCGGGACCGGCGTTTTTGGTCGCCCGCCTTCCCTTTCTTCACCGCATTTCAGGAGCCCAAGATGTTCGAGGCTGTCGAGGACCTCATCGGCGAGCACGCCGACCTTGAGAAGAAGCTCGCCGACCCGTCGGTCCACGCCGACCAGGCCAACGCGCGCAAGCTGAACAAGCGCTACGCCGAGCTCACCCCGATCGTCGCCACGTACCGCTCCTGGAAGCAGACCGGCGACGACATCGAGACCGCGCGTGAACTCGGCGCCGACGACCCGGAGTTCGCGGCCGAGGTCAAGGAGCTGGAGAAGCACCGGGACGAGATCACGGAGAAGCTGCGGCTGCTGCTGGTGCCGCGTGACCCCAACGACGACAAGGACGTGATCCTTGAGGTCAAGGCGGGCGCGGGCGGCGACGAGTCCGCCCTGTTCGCCGGTGACCTGCTGCGCATGTACCTGCGGTACGCGGAGCGCGTCGGCTGGAAGACCGAGATCATCGACGCCACCGAGTCCGAGCTGGGCGGCTACAAGGACGTCCAGGTCGCCGTGAAGACCAAGGGCGGCAACGGCGCGACCGAGCCCGGCCAGGGCGTGTGGGCCCGTCTGAAGTACGAGGGCGGGGTGCACCGCGTGCAGCGGGTGCCCGCGACCGAGTCCGCGGGCCGTATCCACACCTCCGCGGCCGGTGTCCTCGTCACCCCCGAGGCGGAGGAGGTCGACGTCGAGATCAACCCGAACGACCTCCGCATCGACGTGTACCGCTCCTCCGGTCCCGGCGGCCAGTCCGTCAACACGACCGACTCCGCGGTGCGCATCACGCACATTCCCACCGGAGTCGTCGCCTCCTGCCAGAACGAGAAGAGCCAGCTGCAGAACAAGGAGCAGGCGATGCGTATCCTGCGCTCCAGGCTGCTCGCCGCGGCGCAGGAGGAGGCGGAGAAGAACGCCGCCGACGCCCGCCGCAGCCAGGTCCGCACGGTCGACCGCTCCGAGAAGATCCGTACGTACAACTTCCCGGAGAACCGCATCTCCGACCACCGCGTCGGATTCAAGGCGTACAACCTTGACCAGGTCCTGGACGGCGACCTCGACGCGATGATCCAGGCTTGCGTCGACGCGGACTCGGCCGCCAAGCTCGCGGCGGCGTAACACCACGGCACGCACGGCACGTTCGGCACGGACGAGTACGACACGGAGGACTTGCGTGAACCTGCTGCTAGCAGAGGTGGCCCAGGCCACCCAGCGGCTGGCCGACGCCGGCGTGCCCTCGCCGCGCAACGACGCGGAGGAGCTCGCCGCGTTCGTGCACGGTGTGAAGCGGGGCGAGCTGCACTCCGTGAAGGACGTGGACTTCGACGCCCGCTACTGGGAGACCATCGCCCGCCGTGAGCAGCGTGAGCCGCTCCAGCACATCACCGGCCGCGCCTTCTTCCGCTATCTGGAACTCCAGGTCGGTCCGGGGGTGTTCGTGCCGCGCCCCGAGACCGAGTCGGTCGTCGGCTGGGCCATAGACGCGGTCCGCGCGATGGACGTCGTGGAGCCGCTGATCGTGGACCTCTGCACCGGATCCGGCGCCATCGCGCTCGCCCTCGCGCAGGAGGTCCCGCGCTCCCGGGTGCACGCCGTGGAGCTGTCCGAGGACGCCCTGCAGTGGACCCGCAAGAACATGGAGGGGTCGAGGGTCGACCTGCGGCAGGGCAACGCCCTGGACGCCTTCCCCGACCTCGACGGCCATGTCGACCTGGTCATCTCCAACCCGCCGTACATCCCCCTCACCGAGTGGGAGTACGTCGCTCCCGAGGCCCGGGACTACGACCCCGAACTCGCCCTGTTCTCGGGCGAGGACGGCCTCGACCTGATCCGCGGCATCGAACGCACCGCACACCGACTTCTCCGTCCGGGCGGTGTCGTCGTCATCGAGCACGCCGACACCCAGGGCGGCCAGGTGCCGTGGATCTTCACCGAGGAGCGTGGCTGGGCCGACGCGGCCGACCACCCCGATCTCAACAACCGCCCGCGCTTCGCGACCGCCCGCAGGGCGACGCCGTGACCGGCGCCCCGACTTTCGACCCGCAGCAGTACGTGTACGAGGAGGCCCGCTAGACATGGCACGGCGATACGACACCAATGACGCGACCGACCGCACGACGGGTCTGCGCGAGGCCGCGTCCGCCGTCCGCCGGGGCGAACTCGTGGTCCTGCCGACCGACACGGTCTACGGCATCGGGGCCGACGCGTTCACCTCCGAGGCGGTCGCCGATCTCCTGGACGCCAAGGGCCGGGGCCGCAACATGCCCACGCCCGTCCTCATCGGCTCCCCGAACACCCTGCACGGCCTTGTCACGGACTTCTCCGAGCTGGCCTGGGAACTCGTCGACGCGTTCTGGCCGGGCGCCCTCACGCTGGTCGCCAAGCACCAGCCGTCCCTCCAGTGGGACCTGGGGGACACCCGGGGCACGGTCGCCATCCGTATGCCGCTGCACCCCGTCGCCATCGAGCTGCTGACGGAGGTCGGCCCGATGGCCGTCTCCTCCGCCAACCTCACGGGCCACCCCGCGCCGGAGGACTGTGACGCGGCCCAGCAGATGCTCGGCGACTCGGTCTCCGTGTACCTCGACGGCGGTCCGACGCCCGGCAACGTGCCGTCGTCGATCGTCGACGTCACGCGCGAGGTGCCGCTGCTGCTGCGGGCCGGCGCGATCTCGGCCGAGGAGCTGCGGAAGGTCGTCCCCGACCTTGAGGTGGCGAATTGACAGCCCCTGACGCGGGGCGTGGCATAGGCAACGGGGAAGTGACGGGGACCTTCGGGCTCCCCATGGACAGCTTCCGCATCCTCCACGTCAGCACCGGCAACGTGTGCCGCTCGCCGATCACCGAGCGGCTGACCCGTCATGCCCTGGCGGACCGGCTCGGCGACCCGCTGTGGGGCGGGCTCATCGTGGAGAGCGCCGGCACCTGGGGCCATGAGGGCGCACCCATGGAGACCAACGCGGCGACGGTCCTCACCGACTTCGGCGCGGACCCCTCCGGGTTCACCGGCCGCGAGCTGCTCGACGACCACGTGATCCGCGCCGACCTGGTGCTGACCGCCACCCGGGACCACCGTCAGCAGGTCATCTCCATGGGCCACTCGGCGGGCCTGCGCACCTTCACCCTGAAGGAGTTCACCCGCCTGGTGAAGGCGATCGACCCGGCGACCCTGCCGCCCCTGGGGGACGGCATGGTGGCCCGCGCCCGCGCCCTGGTCCGCGCGGCGGCGGCCCTCCGAGGCTGGCTCCTGGCCCCCACGGCGGAGGCCGACGAGGTCTTCGACCCCTACGGCGCCCCCCTCCCGTTCTTCCGCTCCATCGGAGACGAGATAAACCAGGCGATCGATCCGGTGGTCACGGCGTTGACGGGTGTGTCTGCGCGGACTTGATCCGGTGGGAGCGGGGTCGGCGAGGGCCGCTGCGGTGCGGTTGATCCGGTGGGCCGAGTCGGAGACGCCCGCCGCGGAGCGGCTGATGTGGCTGAACCAGGCGATCGATCCGGTGGTCACGGCGTTGACGGGGGTTTCCGCGCGGACTTGATCCGGTGGTCGTGGCGCTCACGAGTCTGTCCGCGCGGACTTGATCCGGTGGGAGAAGGGTCGGCGACGGCCGCGCGTCCCACCCGCCCCGGGCCTACATTGGACGTACGTCACCGTCGACGGCTCGGAGTCCACCATGTCGGTCACCCCTGTCCTTGAGGCCGATGTCCTGCGTCGTCAGGACCCCGAGCTGGCCGAGATCCTGCTCGGGGAGCTGACCCGGCAGTCGACGACGCTCCAGCTGATCGCCGCCGAGAACTTCACCTCGCCCGCCGTGCTGGCCGCCCTCGGCTCCCCGCTCGCCAACAAGTACGCCGAGGGCTACCCCGGCGCCCGCCACCACGGCGGCTGCGAGATCGTCGATGTCGCCGAGCGCGTCGCCGTGGACCGGGCGAAGGCGCTGTTCGGTGCCGAGCACGCCAACGTGCAGTCCCACTCCGGGTCTTCGGCCGTGCTGGCCGCGTACGCCGCGCTGCTGCGCCCCGGTGACACCGTCCTCGCGCTGGGGCTCCCGTACGGCGGTCATCTCACCCACGGTTCGCCCGCGAACTTCTCCGGGCGGTGGTTCGACTTCGTGGGCTACGGGGTCGATGCCGAGACCGGGCTCATCGACTACGACCAGGTGCGCGCCCTCGCCCGTACGCACCGGCCCAAGGCGATCGTGTGCGGCTCCATCGCCTACCCCCGGCACATCGACTACGCCCTGTTCCGCGAGGTCGCCGACGAGGTGGGCGCCTACCTCGTCGCCGACGCCGCCCACCCCATCGGCCTCGTCGCCGGGGGAGCGGCGCCGAACCCGGTGCCGTACGCCGATGTCGTCTGTGCCACCACGCACAAGGTGCTGCGCGGGCCGCGCGGCGGGATGCTGCTGTGCGGGAGGGAGCTGGCCGAACGGGTGGACCGGGCCGTTTTCCCGTTCACCCAGGGCGGTGCGCAGATGAACACCATCGCGGCGAAGGCCGTCGCGTTCGGCGAGGCGGCGACGCCGGCCTTCACGGCGTACGCCCATCAGGTGGTCGCCAACGCCCGGGTGCTCGCGGCCGGACTGGAGGCGGAGGGGCTGGTCGTCACCACGGGCGGCACCGACACCCATCTGATCACCGTCGACCCGATGCCGCTGGGCGTCGACGGACGCACCGCGCGCGGCCGGCTGGCCGCCGCCGGAGTGGTCCTGGACTGCTGTGCGCTGCCGCATGGTGAGGCCCGTGGCCTGCGGCTCGGTACGGCCGCGGTGACCACCCAGGGCATGGGGGAGGTGGAGATGGCGCGGATCGGCGCGCTGCTCGCGGGGGTGCTGAGGGAGAAGGTGGAGAGCCGGAGGGCCCGTGACGAAGTGCGGGATCTTGTGGGTGGATTCCTGCCGTATCCGGGCTGAACGGGGGTACCCGGACCCGAGTACACAGCCACACGTGCAACCATCTTCGCTACCCGGAAGTCCCCAACCATATGCGTCCCTCGCTAGGGTGTGGGGCTGTGATGGCCAGCGAGACCTGTGGGGAAGCCTGTGCGTGAATACCTGCTGACGCTCTGCGTGACGGCCGCGGTGACGTATCTGCTGACCGGGCCGGTGCGGAAGTTCGCGATCGTGGCCGGGGCGATGCCGGAGATCAGGGCCCGTGACGTGCACCGGGAACCCACTCCGCGGCTCGGCGGTATCGCCATGTTCTTCGGTCTGTGCGCCGGTCTGCTGGTCGCGGACCACCTGACCAACCTCAGCGAGGTCTTCAAGAACTCGAACGAGCCGCGCGCCCTGCTCTCCGGCGCGGCCCTGATCTGGCTGATCGGTGTCCTGGACGACAAGTTCGAGATCGACGCGCTGATCAAGCTGGGCGGCCAGATGATCGCCGCCGGCGTGATGGTCATGCAGGGTCTGACGATCCTGTGGCTGCCCATCCCGGGCGTCGGCAACGTGGCGCTGACCCAGTGGCAGGGCACCCTGCTCACGGTCGCCCTGGTCGTCATCACCATCAACGCGGTCAACTTCGTCGACGGCCTCGACGGCCTCGCGGCCGGCATGGTGTGCATCGCCGCCGCCGCGTTCTTCCTGTACGCCTACCGCATCTGGTACTCGTACGGCATCGAGGCCGCCGCCCCGGCCACGCTCTTCTCGGCGATCCTGATGGGCATGTGCATCGGCTTCCTGCCGCACAACATGCACCCGGCGCGGATCTTCATGGGCGACTCCGGCTCGATGCTGATCGGCCTGGTGCTGTCCGCGGGCGCGATCTCCATCACGGGACAGGTCGACCCGGACGCGCTGCAGCTGTTCCTGAAGTCCGAGAAGGCGGCCGTGCACTCGACGGTGCCCGTCTACATCCCGCTGCTGCTGCCGCTGACGATCATCGCGGTGCCGGCCGCCGACCTGGTGCTGGCGATCGTGCGCCGCACCTGGCGGGGCCAGTCGCCGTTCGCCGCGGACCGCGGCCATCTGCACCACCGGCTCCTGGAGATCGGCCACTCGCACAGCCGGGCGGTGCTGATCATGTACTTCTGGTCGGCGCTGATCGCGTTCGGCGCGCTGTCCTACTCGGTCAACTCGGCCTCGATGTGGATCGTCCTCGGCATCGTCTTCCTGAGCGCGGTCGGTCTGCTGCTGCTTCTGCTGCCGCGCTTCACCCCGCGCGCTCCGCGTTGGGCCGAGCACCTGGTGCCGCCGCGTTATCGCCGTCGCAGGGCGGCAGTTGAGCCCGTCGTGGTGCTGGCGGAGGAGGACCGCGATCCGCGTCCGCCGGTTGTCGCCGGAGTGTCAGGAGTCAACGGGGCGACCGCTGTCGGCCCCCGTTCGCGGCTCCTGGAGGGACGTAAAGCGGAGTCCTCGCGCTGACGCCAAGGTAAGAATCTGACTAAAGCGTTGCCATCTCGTGGGCAGACAAAGCCCCCCTATACCAGACAAGTCGGCCGCTATTTTGCACAGACGCGCAGCGTCACTCTCATGTGTGACAGCAAGCACACCTTCTAGGTAAAGACCGCATCAAATAGTTTGTGATACGGTTCACGAGAACCCGGGACAGAGCCGAAGGACCGTAGTGCGAGGGTCCATTGGCGTGAGGTTCTCTCTCATCCCGGGACTACGCTCGTCCATGACGACACGCCCCCCTTAGCAAGCGGAGTTGCCGCCATGCCGTCCAATGACGCCCGGATTCTCCTTCAGGCCGCTGTGCCCACAGCTGCCGTCGGCGCGATTGCCGCCGTCGTCAGTGGTGTGGTCGCCGGCGGCAAAGGAGCTATTGGGGCAGCCGTTGCGACGCTGATCGTGATCCTCTTCATGGGAATCGGGCTCTACGTTCTGCAGCGCACTGCCAAATCGCTTCCGCACTTGTTCCAGTCAATGGGACTCATGCTCTTCGCGGCGCAGATTCTTCTGCTGTTCATCTTCCTGGCCGCGTTCAAGCACACGACGCTGTTCAGTCCCAAGGCCTTCGCGTTCACGCTGCTCGCCGGAACCATCATCTGGATCGTCGCGCAGACCCGTGCCCACATGAAGGCCAAAATCCTCTACGTCGAGCCCGAGAAGTCGGAGCACTCGTCGTGAGAGGTAGGGCCGGGATAAGAGCACGTAAGCGACCCTGCTATCGTCCGGTGCCAACTGCGGCATCGCGGGCGCGGGCATCTGAGCTGACGCCTGCTCAATCGCGAGGCTCGATGCCCCACTGCCGCCCCCACATCCGTAACACCAGTCCAGTGCCGAACCGCGGCTGCGCGCCGCGCCGACACAACGAGGTTGCCGTACCTATGCGCCACGCTGAAGGAGCCCGCGGTGAGTGCTGACCCGACGCAGGTGCTCGCCTTCGAGACCGACTGCCACATCTTCGACGGCTGTGGCTTCCCGGCTCCCGGCCTGCACTCGTTCCTGTTCAAGCCCCTTCTGGGGGACGGCGACAGCAACGTGTACTTCAACAAGCCGATGCTGCTGGCGCTGATCGGCTCGGTCATCGTCGTCGGTTTCTTCTGGGCCGCCTTCCGCAAGCCGAAGGTCGTCCCCGGCAAGCTGCAGATGGTCGCCGAGACCGGTTACGACTTCATCCGCCGCGGTGTCGTCTACGAGACCATCGGAAAGAAGGAAGGCGAGAAGTACGTACCGCTGGTCGTCTCGCTCTTCTTCTTCATCTGGATGATGAACCTCTGGTCGATCGTTCCGGTCGCCCAGTTCCCGGTGACCTCGATCATCGCGTACCCGATCGTCCTCGCGGCGATCGTCTACATCACCTGGGTCTCGCTGACCTTCAAGCGGCACGGATTCGTCGGCGCGTTCAAGAACTTCAGCGGTTACGACAAGTCGCTCGGCGCGGTTCTCCCGCTGGCGATGGGCATCGAGCTGCTCTCGAACCTGATCGTCCGGCCGTTCACGCACGCGGTGCGACTGTTCGCGAACATGTTCGCGGGCCACACCCTGCTGCTGCTCTTCACGATCGCCAGCTGGTACCTGCTCAACGGCATCGGCATCGCCTACGCGGGTGTCTCGTTCGTCATGGTCATCGTGATGACGGCCTTCGAGCTCTTCATCCAGGCCCTGCAGGCGTACGTCTTCGTGCTGCTGACCTGCACCTTCATCCAGGGCGCGCTCGCCGAGCACCACTGAGCAACCCCCTCCGGAACCCCCCTTAGCGTCCGGTGGCCAACCCCCGCCGGTCCGTACAGATAAGGAAGAATCAGCATGGCTGCCATTGAGACCCTCGCCGCCGTCGGCGGTTCGCTCGGTTCGATCGGCTACGGCCTCGCCGCCATCGGTCCCGGCGTCGGCGTCGGCATCATCTTCGGTAACGGCACCCAGGCTCTGGCCCGTCAGCCCGAAGCTGCCGGCCTGATCCGTGCCAACCAGATCCTCGGCTTCGCCTTCTGTGAGGCCCTCGCCCTCATCGGTCTGGTCATGCCGTTCGTCTACGGCACCTGATCGACCGCGATCAGCGACAGCCCACTAGACGAAAGGCACTGACATGAGCCAGCTGCTCATTCTGGCGGCCGAGAAGGAGAACCCTCTCGTCCCGCCGATCCCCGAGCTTGTCATCGGCCTGATCGCCTTCGTCATCGTCTTCGGCTTCCTCGCCAAGAAGCTCCTCCCGAACATCAACAAGGTTCTGGACGAGCGGCGCGAGGCCATCGAGGGCGGTATCGAGAAGGCCGAGGCCGCCCAGACCGAGGCCCAGAGCGTGCTTGAGCAGTACAAGGCTCAGCTCGCCGAGGCCCGGCACGAGGCCGCGCGGCTGCGCCAGGAGGCGCAGGAGCAGGGCGCCACGCTCATCGCTGAGATGCGCGCGGAAGGCCAGCGGCAGCGCGAGGAGATCGTCGCCGCCGGTCACACGCAGATCGACGCCGACCGCAAGGCCGCTTCGCAGGCGCTGCGCCAGGACGTGGGCAAGCTCGCCACCGACCTGGCCGGCAAGCTCGTCGGCGAGTCCCTTGAGGACCACGCCCGGCAGAGCCGCGTCATCGACCGTTTCCTCGACGAGCTCGAGGAGAAGGCCGAGGCGGCTCGATGACTATGCACGGAGCGAGCCGCGAGGCCCTGGCAGCCGCACGTGAGCGTCTCGACGCGCTGACGGACTCCACGTCCGTGAACGCGACGCAGCTCGCCGACGAGCTGGCCGCCGTCACCGCGCTGCTCGGCCGTGAGGTGTCGTTGCGTCGGGTCCTCACCGACCCGGCGCAGGACGGCGAGGGCAAGGCCCAGCTGGCCGAGCGCCTGCTCGGCGGTCAGGTCGGCGGCCCCGCCCTCGACCTGCTGTCCGGCATGGTGCGCTCCCGCTGGTCGCAGTCCCGCGACCTGGTGGACGCGCTGGAGGAGCTGGCGGCCACCGCCGACCTCACCGCCGCACAGCAGTCGGGCCAGCTCGACGACGTCGAGGACGAACTGTTCCGGTTCGGCCGGATCGTCGCCTCGAACACCGGGCTGCGTGCCGCGCTGACCAACCGCGCGGCGGGCACCACGGCCAAGAGCGAGCTGCTGAGCAGCCTGCTCGGCGGCCGGGCCAAGTCGGCCACCGAACGACTGGTGACGCGCCTTGTGACCGCGCCCCGGGGACGTAGCCTGGAATCGGGACTCGAATCCCTGTCCAAGCTCGCCGCCGAGCGCCGCAGTCGCCTGGTCGCGGTCGTCACCACGGCGGTCCCGCTGAGCGACCCGCAGAAGCAGCGCCTCGGCGCCGCCCTCGCGAAGCTCTACGGCCGTCACATGCACCTGAACATCGACGTGGACCCCGAGGTCCTCGGCGGAATCCGGGTGCAGGTCGGCGACGAGATCATCAACGGCTCCATCGCGGACCGCCTCGATGACGCCACCCGCCGCATGGCGAGCTAGCAGCACCACAACAAAGACGTAGTAAGGCGGCCCGAGTTGGGCCGTGCAGAGGATTCACCTCGTTCAGGGGGGAGTCCCCCCATCCCCCCAAGTGAAACTTCGGGCCCAACAAGGAGAGCAGGGAACCCAGATGGCGGAGCTCACGATCCGGCCGGAGGAGATCCGGGACGCGCTGGAGAACTTCGTCCAGTCGTACAAGCCGGACGCGGCCTCGCGCGAGGAGGTCGGCACGGTCACCCTTGCCGGCGACGGCATCGCGAAGGTCGAGGGCCTGCCCTCGGCCATGGCCAACGAACTGCTGAAGTTCGAGGACGGCACCCTCGGTCTCGCGCTCAACCTCGAAGAGCGTGAGATCGGTACCGTCATCCTCGGTGAGTTCAGCGGTGTCGAGGAGGGCCAGCCGGTCACCCGTACCGGCGAGGTCCTGTCCGTCGCCGTCGGCGAGGGCTACCTCGGCCGTGTCGTCGACCCGCTCGGCAACCCGATCGACGGCCTCGGCGAGATCGAGACCACCGGCCGCCGCGCGCTGGAGCTGCAGGCCCCGGGCGTCATGGTCCGCAAGTCGGTGCACGAGCCGATGGAGACCGGCTACAAGGCCGTCGACGCGATGACCCCGATCGGCCGTGGCCAGCGTCAGCTGATCATCGGCGACCGCCAGACGGGCAAGACCGCCCTGGCCGTCGACACGATCATCAACCAGCGCGACAACTGGCGCTCGGGCGACGTGAACAAGCAGGTCCGCTGCATCTACGTCGCCATCGGTCAGAAGGGCTCCACCATCGCCTCCGTGCGTGGTGCGCTCGAAGAGGCCGGCGCGCTGGAGTACACGACCATCGTCGCCGCCCCGGCGTCCGACCCGGCCGGCTTCAAGTACCTTGCGCCGTACACCGGTTCGGCCATCGGCCAGCACTGGATGTACGACGGCAAGCACGTCCTCATCATCTTCGACGACCTCTCGAAGCAGGCCGACGCCTACCGCGCCGTGTCCCTGCTGCTGCGCCGTCCGCCGGGCCGCGAGGCCTACCCGGGTGACGTCTTCTACCTGCACTCCCGTCTGCTGGAGCGCTGCGCGAAGCTCTCCGACGAGATGGGCAAGGGCTCGATGACCGGTCTGCCGATCGTCGAGACCAAGGCCAACGACGTCTCGGCGTTCATCCCGACCAACGTCATCTCCATCACCGACGGCCAGTGCTTCCTGGAGTCGGACCTCTTCAACGCCGGTCAGCGCCCCGCGCTGAACGTCGGTATCTCCGTCTCCCGAGTCGGTGGTTCCGCGCAGCACAAGGCGATGAAGCAGGTCTCCGGGCGGCTGCGCCTCGACCTCGCCCAGTACCGCGAGCTGGAGGCGTTCGCCGCCTTCGGTTCCGACCTGGACGCCGCGTCGAAGGCCCAGCTGGAGCGCGGTCAGCGTCTGGTCGAGCTGCTCAAGCAGCCGCAGTACCAGCCGATGCCCACCGAGGACCAGGTCGTCTCCGTGTGGTCCGCGACCACCGGCAAGATGGACGACGTACCGGTCGCGGACATCCGCCGCTTCGAGAAGGAGCTCCTGGAGTACCTGCACCGCAAGGAGCAGGGCCTCATGACCTCCATCAAGGAGGGCGGCAAGATGTCGGACGACACCCTTACCGCCGCCGCGGACGCGATCACCGAGTTCAAGAAGCAGTTCGAGACCTCGGACGGCAAGCTCCTCGGCGAGGACGCCCCGGCCGCGGCCAAGTGACGTAAGGAAGGGACCTGACTCATGGGAGCCCAGCTCCGGGTCTACAAGCGTCGCATCCGATCCGTCACCGCGACCAAGAAGATCACCAAGGCGATGGAGATGATCGCCGCCTCGCGCGTCGTCAAGGCGCACCGCAAGGTGCAGGCCTCGACGCCGTACGCGAAGGAACTGACGCGTGCGGTCACGGCGGTCGGCACGGGTTCCAACACCCGGCACCCGCTGACCACCGAGGCCGAGACGCCGACCCGTTCCGCTGTGCTGCTCCTCACGAGCGACCGCGGTCTGGCCGGCGCCTTCAACTCCAACGCCATCAAGGCCGCGGAGCAGCTGACCGCGCGTCTCGAGGCCGAGGGCAAGGAGGTCGACACGTACATCGTCGGCCGCCGCGGTGTCGCCCACTACAACTTCCGTGAGCGCAAGATCGCGGAGCAGTGGACCGGCTTCACCGACCAGCCCGAGTACGCGGACGCGAAGAAGGTCGCGGGTCCGCTCATCGAGGCCATCGAGAAGGACACGGCCGAGGGCGGCGTGGACGAACTCCACATTGTCTACACCGAGTTCGTCTCGATGATGACGCAGACGCCGATCGACAGCCGGCTGCTGCCCCTCAGCCTCGAAGAGGTCGCGGAAGAGGCGACGCCCCAGGGCGAGATCCTTCCGCTGTACGACTTCGAGCCGTCGGCGGAGGACGTCCTGGACGCCCTGCTGCCGCGGTACGTCGAGAGCCGTATCTACAACGCGCTGCTCCAGTCGGCTGCCTCCAAGCACGCCGCCACCCGCCGCGCGATGAAGTCGGCGACCGACAACGCGGGAGACCTGATCACCACGCTCTCCCGTCTTGCCAACGCGGCCCGCCAGGCCGAAATCACCCAGGAAATCAGCGAGATCGTCGGTGGCTCCGCAGCCCTGGCCGACGCGACCGCGGGGAGTGACAAGTAATGACGACGACAGTTGAGACGGCCGTTGCCACGGGCCGCGTCGCCCGGGTCATCGGCCCGGTCGTCGACGTGGAGTTCCCCGTCGACGCGATGCCGGAGATCTACAACGCTCTGCACGTCGAGGTGGCCGACCCGGCCCTGGACGGCGCGCAGAAGACGCTGACCCTGGAGGTCGCCCAGCACCTGGGTGACGGCCTGGTCCGCACCATCTCGATGCAGCCCACCGACGGTCTGGTCCGCCAGGCCGCGGTCACCGACACCGGCACGGGTATCACCGTCCCGGTCGGTGACTTCACCAAGGGCAAGGTGTTCAACACCCTCGGTGAGGTGCTGAACAGCGACGAGGAGTACACGGGCGAGCGCTGGTCCATCCACCGCAAGGCCCCCCGCTTCGACGAGCTCGAGTCGAAGACCGAGATGTTCGAGACCGGCGTCAAGGTCATCGACCTGCTGACCCCGTACGTCAAGGGCGGCAAGATCGGCCTGTTCGGCGGTGCCGGTGTCGGCAAGACGGTGCTCATCCAGGAGATGATCTACCGCGTCGCCAACAACCACGACGGTGTCTCCGTGTTCGCCGGTGTCGGCGAGCGCACCCGAGAGGGCAACGACCTCATCGAGGAGATGGCCGACTCGGGCGTCATCGACAAGACGGCCCTTG
Source organism: Streptomyces sp. STR69 (assembly GCF_024519455.1). GTDB lineage: Bacteria > Actinomycetota > Actinomycetes > Streptomycetales > Streptomycetaceae > Streptomyces. The sequence continues at coordinate 25,969 of NZ_JALJRY010000038.1, forward strand.
TCTTCGGCCAGATGGACGAGCCCCCGGGCACCCGTCTGCGCGTGGCCCTGGCCGGTCTGACCATGGCGGAGTACTTCCGCGATGTGCAGAACCAGGACGTGCTGTTCTTCATCGACAACATCTTCCGGTTCACGCAGGCCGGTTCCGAGGTCTCGACCCTGCTCGGCCGCATGCCCTCCGCGGTGGGCTACCAGCCGAACCTGGCCGACGAGATGGGTCTCCTCCAGGAGCGCATCACCTCGACCCGCGGTCACTCGATCACCTCGATGCAGGCGATCTACGTCCCCGCGGACGACCTGACCGACCCGGCCCCGGCCACCACCTTCGCCCACCTCGACGCGACGACGGTTCTGTCCCGTCCGATCTCCGAGAAGGGCATCTACCCGGCCGTGGACCCGCTGGACTCCACGTCCCGCATCCTGGACCCGCGGTACATCGCGGCGGACCACTACAACACCGCGATGCGCGTCAAGACGGTCCTGCAGAAGTACAAGGACCTTCAGGACATCATCGCGATCCTCGGTATCGACGAGCTGGGCGAGGAGGACAAGCTCACCGTCCACCGTGCCCGTCGCGTGGAGCGCTTCCTGTCCCAGAACACCCACGTCGCCAAGCAGTTCACCGGCGTCGACGGGTCGGACGTCCCGCTGGACGAGTCGATCGTGGCCTTCAACTCGATCATCGACGGCGAGTACGACCACTTCCCGGAGCAGGCGTTCTTCCTCTGCGGTGGTATCGAGGACCTGAAGGCGAACGCGAAGGAGCTGGGCGTCTCCTGACCCCGTGCTTCACCTGAGGGGGTGGGGCCGTGTCCCACCCCCTCTTTCATGCCTACTAGAATTGAACCCACACCCGGCACGACCGCCGGGTGGTGACCCGAGGAGCCCACCTTGGCTGCTGAGCTGCATGTCGAGCTCGTCGCCGCGGACCGCCAGGTCTGGTCCGGCGAGGCCACCCTGGTCGTCGCGCGCACCACGTCCGGCGACATCGGCGTCATGCCCGGTCACCAGCCGCTGCTCGGTGTGCTGGAGTCGGGCCCGGTGACCATCCGTACGAGCGATGGAGGGACGGTCGTCGCCGCGGTGCACGGCGGTTTCATCTCGTTCGCGGACAACAAGCTGTCGCTGCTCGCCGAGATCGCCGAGCTGTCGGACGAGATCGACGTCCAGCGCGTGGAGCGCGAGCTGGAGCGGGCGAAGGCGGCGGGCGACGAGTCCGCCGAGCGCCGCGCGGACGTCCGACTGCGTGCGGTGGAGACGCGCTGAACCCAGTTCTGACGCGATGACGTGACTCAGCCGCGGCTGGGACCGGAGGAATCCGGTCCCAGCCGCGGCTGAGGCGAATGTGGGTGTTTTTTCCGTTCCGTTACCTGTTTTGCCTAGGAGACGAGGAGGTCGGTGTCGATGGTCCTCGCTCTGACTGTGTGCGGAATTGTTGTCGCCCTTGTGGTGGTGGGTCTGTTCGTCTTCGGCCTGCGCCGCAGACTCATCCAACGCTCCGGCGGCACCTTCGACTGTTCGCTCCGCTGGGACGTACCGGAGAAACCCGACACCAACGGCAAGGGCTGGAGCTACGGCGTCGCCCGCTACAACGGCGACCGCATCGAGTGGTACCGCGTCTTCTCCTACGCCTACCGCCCGCGCCGCACCCTGGAACGCTCGGCGATCGAGGTGGCCGGCCGCCGTCTCCCCGAGGGCGAGGAGGAGCTGGCGTTGCTCTCCGACGCGATCATCCTGACTTGCCTGCACCGGGGCACGCGTCTCGAACTCGCCATGAGCGAGGACGCGTTGACCGGGTTTCTCGCGTGGCTGGAGGCGGCTCCGCCCGGCCAGCGCGTCAACGTGGCCTGATCGGACAGACCGGGTTGGGTACGTCGGCCTGACTGACGACGGCCGTGTGGGGCGCGGAGCCCAGTGTGACGGTGACGTCGACCGGGCAGGCGGCCATGGCGGCGGTGGCGAAGGCGGCGGCAAGCGCGGCCCAGGAGGGGACGGGCTGCCGGGCGGTGTGGGACGTGCTGGACCTGCGCTTCATGTTTTCCCCCGTGGTGCGCTGTTCCGCTTGGTGCTGGGAGACCACGATGCCCCAGGTCAACGCTCTGTCCCCAGCCGCCATCCGGCCCGCTGCCAGGGGCCGAAGGACCCTGTGAGGTGCACGCCGGGGGCGCGCATCGCGCACAACGCGCCGCGGACAGACCGGAGAGGTCTGCCCGCGGCGGTGTGCTGAGCAGCGTGGGGATCAGCTCAGCCCGCTGTTGATGGCGCTCACCAGCTCGCCGTTGCTGGTGTCACCGCTGAACTCCCAGAAGAACGCGCCGCCGAGACCCTGGGTCTTGGCCCAGCTCATCTTTCCGGCGATGGTGCTCGGGGTGTCGTAGGACCACCAGTTGGTGCCGCAGTGGGCGTACGCGGTGCCCGCGATGGTGCCGGTGACCGGGCAGGACGTCTTGAGGACCTTGTAGTCCTCGATGCCCTGCTCGTAGGTGCCGGTCGCCGGGCCGGTGGCCGTGCCGCCCGGGGCGTCCTGGGTGACGCCGGTCCAGCCTCTGCCGTAGAAGCCGATGCCGAGCAGCAGCTTGCTCGCCGGGACCCCCTTCGCCTTGAACTTGGCGATCGCGTCGGCCGAGGTGAAGCCGGGCGTCGGGATGCCGGTGTACGAGGTGAGCGGGGAGTGCGGGGCGGTCGGGCCGGTGGCGGTGGCGCCGAAGGAACCGAAGAAGTCGTACGTCATCACGTTGTACCAGTCGACGTACTGGGCCGCGCCCGCGTAGTCGGCGGCGTCGATCTTGCCGCCGGAGGTGCCGTCGGCGGTGACGGCGGAGGTGACCAGGTTGTTGGAGCCGAACTTGGCGCGCAGGGCCGCCATCAGGTTCTTGTAGGCCGCGGCGCCGCTGGTGTCGCAGGAGAGACCGCAGGCGTTCGGGTACTCCCAGTCGATGTCGATGCCGTCGAAGATGTCGGCCCAGCGCGGGTCCTCGACCAGGTTGTAGCAGGACTGCGCGAACGCGGTCGGGTTGGCGGCGGCCTGGCCGAAGCCGCCGGACCAGGTCCAGCCGCCGAAGGACCAAAGGATCTTGATGTTCGGGTACTTGGCCTTCAGTTCGCGCAGCTGGTTGAAGTTGCCGGCGATCGGCTGGTCCCAGGTGTCGGCGACACCGCTGACCGACTGGTCGGCGGTGAACGTCTTCTGGTAGTCGGCGTAGGCGTCACCGATCGCGCACTGGCCGTTGGTGACGTTGCCGAAGGCGTAGTTGATGTGCGTGATCTTCGCGGCGGAACCGGAGGTCACCAGGTTCTTGACCTGGTAGTTGCGCACGTAGGTGTCCCACTCGGTGAGGTACCCGAGCTTGACCTTGCCACCGGTGGTCGGGGGAGTGGTCGTACCGCCGGTGGTGTGCACGGCGACCGCGCCGCTGACCGGTCCTGTCTGGTCGGCGGTGTCCCGGGCCTGCACGGTGTACGAGTAGTCGGTGCCGGCGGTCAGACCGGTGTTCGTGTACGACGTGGTCGTCACCGTGGCGACCTTGGTGCCGTCGCGCAGGACGTCGTAGTTCTTGATGCCCTTGTCGTCGGTGGCCGCGCTCCAGGACAGGTTCACCGAGGTGTCGGTGATCCCGGAGGCGGTGGGGGTGCCGGGCGCGGAGGGGGCCGCGTCACCGGGGACCGTGGTGCCGCCGTCACAACTGCCGCCGTTCAGCAGACAGTTGGTGGGCGCGCCGCTGCCGGCACCGTTGAAGCCGAAGGAGACGGAGGCGCCTGCGGCGATGGTGCCGTTGTACGACTTGTTCTTCGCGGTCCAGTGGTTGCCGGAGTTGGTGACGTCCGCGTCCCAGGCCGAGGTGACGGACGTGCCGGAGGGGAAGTCCCACTCGACCGTCCATGAACTGATGGCGCTGGTACCGGTGTTCTTCACGGTCCACTGACCGCCGAAGCCGGTACCCCAGTCGCTGGTCTTGGTGAAGGTGGCGGTCGCGGTCGAGGCGGCCTGGGCGGGGGCCGCCAGACCGACGAGAGCGGCGAGCGGAAGCAACAGGGTCGCGAACCCGGCAACTGCTCTGGTTCTGAAGCGCATTGAGCGCCTCCTCGGGGGTAAGGGGGCGCGACTGAGCCTTCGCACCCACAGTCCCGTGAGGATAGGAAGGTCTGGACCACCGGTCAATAGGTCTGGACCACTTGGGAGTTGGGGTGTCAGCGCTCCCCGCCGGGAACCCAAAGGACGTCCCCTGCCGCCTTGTTGGCCGTACGGGCCAGGATGAAGAGGAGGTCGGACAGTCGGTTGAGGTAGGTCGCCGTCAGCGGGTTCATCACCTCCGCGTGGACCTCCAGGGCCGACCATGTCGAGCGCTCGGCCCGTCGTACGACCGTGCAGGCCTGGTGGAGGAGGGCCGCGCCCGGGGTGCCGCCGGGGAGGATGAAGGAGCGGAGCTTCTCCAACTGCTCGTTGAAGTGGTCGCAGTCCGCTTCCAGCTTGTCGATGTAGAACTGCTCGACCCGCAGGGGAGGGAACTGCGGGTTCTCCACCACCGGGGTCGAGAGGTCCGCACCGACGTCGAAGAGGTCGTTCTGGACACGGGTGAGGACCTTGACGATGTCCTCGTCCAGACCGCCGAGGGCGATGGCCGTGCCGATCGCCGCGTTCGCTTCGTTGGCGTCGGCGTACGCCGAGATCCGGACGTCCGTCTTGGCGACCCGGCTCATGTCGCCGAGGGCGGTCGTGCCCTGGTCGCCGGTCCTGGTGTAGATGCGCGTCAGATTGACCATGTGGCCAGCGTAGTCAGGCCCGGCCGGTGCTCAACTAGGCCGTACGGGCGGTCGTATGACCCGCACCGGTGTGATGTCCGTCAGATGAGACGTGACGCGCGTTACTAACCGGTCACACAGCGCCGCACCTTCGCTAGTGTCCGCCGAGAGGCATACGGATACACGCTGTAGGCGTTTCAAAGGGGAGTCGCACAGTGGCACGGAAGCTTGCCGTCATCGGCGCCGGACTCATGGGTTCCGGTATCGCCCAGGTCTCCGCGCAGGCGGGCTGGGACGTCGTCCTGCGCGATGTCACCGACGAAGCCCTGAAGCGTGGCACCGACGGCATCAAGGCCTCGTACGACAAGTTCGTGAGCAAGGGGAAGCTGGAGGCGCACGACGCCGACGCTGCCCTCGGGCGCATCACGGCGACCACCGACCTCGACGCCGTCGGCGACGCGGACATCGTCGTCGAGGCCGTCTTCGAGAAGCTGGAAGTCAAGCACGAGATCTTCCGCGCACTCGACAAGATCGTCCGCGAGGACGCCGTCCTCGCCTCCAACACCTCCGCCATCCCGATCACCAAGATCGCGGCCGTGACGGAGCGTCCGGAGCGCGTCGTGGGCGCGCACTTCTTCTCACCGGTGCCGATGATGCAGCTGTGCGAACTCGTGCGCGGCTACAAGACGAGCGACGAAACCCTCGCCACCGCGCGGGAGTTCGCCGAATCCGTCGGCAAGACCTGCATCGTCGTCAACCGTGACGTGGCCGGCTTCGTGACGACCCGTCTCATCTCGGCGCTCGTCGTCGAGGCGGCGAAGCTGTACGAGTCGGGCGTCGCCACCGCCGAGGACATCGACCTCGCCTGCAAGCTGGGCTTCGGTCACGCGATGGGCCCGCTGGCCACCGCGGACCTCACCGGCGTCGACATCCTGCTGCACGCGACCAGCAACATCTACACCGAGTCACAGGACGAGAAGTTCGCCCCGCCGGAGCTGATGCGCCGAATGGTGGACGCCGGTGACATCGGCCGCAAGAGCGGGCAGGGCTTCTACAAGCACTGAAACCGCACACGCCCCTGCGGCATCACACCCAGGGGTGAATTCGGTATCGGTTCGCTCACAGACGGCAACCTCCCGGCACTTCACGCAGTCAGAGGTTGCATCACCTACATCACGGAGTACGCCACCGCACTCACGGGGAGCGCATATGTACATCAGGGGCGACCACGTCGAGCTGGTCGTCGGGGGCCGCCTCGACGTCCGCAGCGCGGCGGACGCCCGTACGGTCCTGCACTCGGCCGTCGACGACGGAGTCGGCGATCTGGTGCTGGACCTGTCCGAGCTCGACTCCTGGGACGCCACCGGCCTCGGCGTCATCATGGGAGCCCATCGACGGGCCGGCCGCTGCGGCCGGCGCCTGGTGCTGCGCGACGTACCGCCGCAGATGCAGCGCCTGCTCGTGGCCACCAGGCTGCACCGCATCCTCGCCATCGAGGGCGGGATCGGGGTGGAGTCCCTTCCCCGGGTGTGACGTTCCGCCGCGCACAATCCTCACGAGACTGTGACGTCTCGGACGGCGCGGTACCCCGGGCTGTCGTAGATACTGTGCGAAGGTTTAGGGTTCGGTCGCCCGCTGTGTGACAACCCTTCGAGCGGGCCCGGACCAGAAGCGACAGCGCGGTGTGCAGCAAGGCCGGGAGGGGCCTGGGTCCTGTCGACCCGCACACGACGCTTTTGGGGGGCTTGGACCTATGGACCCGATCAACCGGGAACCCGAGGAGTACGGCCAGGACGGCGACGACACGTCGTCGCGCCAGCGCCCGCCCCGGGAACCGCTCACACCCGACTTCGGCCAGCACACACCCGCGCTCGCCCGCACCGTGCAGCTGGTCACCGGTGACTTCCTGCTCACCGTCAATCCCGTCGACGGCAGCGAGATCGAGGCCTGCCCGCCCGGACAGCGGCCCGGCCGCCCGGCCAAGCTCACCGCCGCCGAGCGCGCCGAGACCGCCCGCGCGGCCAAACCGCCCGTACCGCCCGGCCTGAACCGGCCCGCACTCCCGCTCCTGGAACGCCAGGAGGAGCGCGAGCGCCTCGTACGGCTGCTCGCCCGCGGCCGTTCCGTACGTCTCACCGGCCCCTCGGGCTCGGGCCGCAGCAGCCTCCTCGACCTCGTCGCCGAGGACTGCATCGACCTCGCCCCCGACGGAGTGATCCGCCTCACCGGCTTCCACCGCACCGCCACCGACCTCCTCCACGACCTCTTCTACGCCGTCTACGACGCCCCCCTGCACCGGCCCGACCGGGGCGAACTGCTCACCCTGGTGCGGGAGATCGGCGCGGTCGTCGTCCTCGACGACATCGAGTTCGGCGCCGCCGCCCTGGAGGAACTCCTCGACGCGACCCCCGAGTGCGCCTTCCTGGTCGCCGCGACCCCCGAGATCCCCGCACCGGCCGCCGACTCCGTCATCGAGGAGGTCTTCCTCGGCGGCCTGCAGCGGGCCGGCGCCGTGGAGGTCCTGGAGCACGCCGTGGGTCGCGTCCTCACCGAGGAGGAGGCGAACTGGGCGGGCGACCTCTACTTCGAGTCCGAGGGCCTGCCCCTGCGCTTCGTCCAGGCCGGCGCCCTGCTCCGGCAGCGCGACGAACTGCGCGTCGGCACCAGCGTGGTGGAGGAGTTCGGCGTCTTCCAGGACATGATCCCGGCCGACGCGCCCCCGATCACCCCCGTCGACTCCGGCGAGGAAGACGCCGTACCCCTGCCGTCCCTCGGCGAGGCCGCCGCGCCCGCCCCGCTGCTCGCCTCCCGGCTCAGCACCTCGGCCCGCGCCACCCTGCGCTTCGCCGTCGCACTCGGCGGCGAGGTGCCGCACCAGGCCCATCTGCCCGCACTCGTCGGCGACACCCACGCGGACGCCGCCCTCGGCGAACTCGCGGCCTGCGGACTGGTCTCCCCGGTCGGCTCCCGCTACCGGCTCGCCGCCGGCGTCCAGACCCAGCTGGAGGCCGCCGGATACGGCGACGAGATCGAGGCCAGCGCCCTCATCGCCGGGCTGCACTACTCCTGGTGGGCGGGACACCCCTCGGTCACCCCCGAGCGGGTCTGCGCCGAGGCGGACGCGCTGCTCGCCGCCCTCACCGTCCTGGTACCGGCGACGACCCCGCCCGGCGAGGGCGAGGAGAGCGCCACCGTCGAACTGGCCCGCACAGCGGCCCCCGCGTTCGCCGCCGGACTCCACTGGAGCGCCTGGGAACGGGCGCTGCGCTCTGGCGCCGAGGCCGCCCAGCTCGCCGGCAACGTGAGCGAACAGGCCTACTTCCAGCACGAGTTGGGAGTCCTCGCGCTCTGCGAGGGCGACCTCGACCGGGCCCGGGCCGAACTGGAGTCCTCCATCGGCCTGCGCGACAGCGCCGCCGACAAGCGCGGCACCGTCGCGGGCCGGCGCGCCCTCGCCCTGGTCGCCGACCGCTCCGGCATCACGATCGGCCTCGGCGCCGCGGCCGGCGAGGAAGTGTCCGACGCCCGCTACGAGGAGTCCGCCTCGCCGCCCGGCGGGACCCCGACGCCCTTCCCGCCGCTCCAGCCCCCCGGCGATACCTACACCCTGGTCGCCCACCAGTCCTCCGCCCCCACGTCCCACAACAAGGCGCGTGGCGGCCTGCGCGGCTATGCCCGGCGCAACCTCGTCGCGGCCGGTGCGGGCGCGCTGCTCGCCGCCGTCCTCGGCACCGTCGTGACCCTCGGCGCCACGTCCAACAACAACGCCGACAACCCGTCCGACAAGGTCGGCGTCAACCCGTCCGCCAGCCAGGGCAACTCCGACGACAGCCTCGGCGCCGACCCGGCGAAGAAGGGCGGCAAGGGCGACACCGGCACGGCCACCAGCAGCCCGACCGACCCGGGCCCGGACGGCACCTACGGCACGTCGGACGACCCGACCCCGCCGTCGAGCAGCGGCACGCCTTCGGACAAGCCGAGCGGGACGAGCGGGAGGCCCACGTCGCCTACGCCGTCCAGGTCCACGTCGCATTCGCCGAGTTCGACTCCGTCGCACTCGCCGTCGCCTTCGCACTCGTCGTCGCCCAGTTCGTCCGAGTCCCCGACACCGTCCGGGTCCGCGACCCCGTCGAGCACCCCCTCCGCCACGAACTCCGCGAGCGGCGCGGCCTCCTCCAGCGCCCCCGTGGTCACGACCAGTTCCGCCGCCCCCGCGAGCAGTGTCGCCCCGGGCACCGTGATCTGACACTCCGTACGACGCCGAAGGGCCGGCTCCGATGATCGGAACCGGCCCTTTTCGTCGTAGTGAAATCGATGTCGGTCAGAACAGGCGCAGTTTGTCGTCCTCGATGCCGCGCAGGGCGTCGTAGTCCAGGACCGCACAGCCGATCCCGCGGTCCGTGGCGAGGACACGGGCCTGCGGTTTGATCTCCTGGGCGGCGAAGATGCCACGTACCGGGGCGAGATGCGGGTCGCGGTTCAACAGCTCCAGGTAGCGCGTGAGTTGCTCCACGCCGTCGATCTCGCCGCGCCGCTTGATCTCGATCGCGACGGTCTGGCCGTCCGCGTCCCGGCACAGGATGTCGACCGGTCCGATGGCCGTCATGTACTCGCGGCGGATGAGCGTGTAGCCGTCGCCGAGGGTGTCGATGCGGTCGGCCAGCAACTCCTGGAGGTGCGCTTCCACGCCGTCCTTGATCAGGCCGGGGTCCACGCCGAGTTCGTGCGAGGAGTCGTGGAGGATCTCCTCCATCGTGATGATGAGCTTCTCGCCCGCCTTGTTGATGACGGTCCAGACGCCCTCGTCGTCCCCGGAACCCTCCTTCAGCGTGCAGGGCGGCGACATCCAGTTGAGGGGCTTGTAGGCCCGGTCGTCCGCGTGGATCGAGACGCTGCCGTCCGCCTTCACCAGGATCAGGCGGGGGGCGGAAGGGAGGTGGGCGGTGAGCCGGCCCGCGTAGTCCACGGAACACCGGGCAATGACGAGACGCATGGTCGGCAACGCTACTCGACGGGCGGCAGTGAACGCGATTCGCCCTGGAAGACCCGTGACGCCCCTTGTTCATTAGTGGCCGATTGTGGGCCCATTGAGAGTTCCGTATGTACGCATTCTCCTGGTGCCGCCTCCTTCTGTTGCCTACCGTATAAACGGGAGGTCGCGAGACATGTACGCAGCGTGTTCGTAATCGCGGACTCCCTTATCTGTCCGGCAACCCCTGCGCGTTGGGGGTGCGAGAGGAGAACCCATGTCGCTCGACGTCTCACCGGCCCTACTCGAAAAGGCCGAGCGAGGCGAGGTCGACGAAGCTGAATTCGTCGACTGCGTCCGGACCTCCCTGCCTTACGCATGGGAGATGATCAGCTCCCTGGTGGCTCAGCTGAAGGTCGACGGCGGTGCGTTCGCCGACAACCAGACGCCGCCGCCGGACGAGCAGGCACGCGGTCAGTTGCTGCGTGCGCTCGCGAGTGACGCGATACGCGGCGCGCTGCAGCGGCACTTCGGTGTGCGGCTGGCCTTCCAGAACTGCCACCGCGTGGCGGTGTTCCCGTTGGACGGCTCGGTCGACGAGACGCTGACCCGCTTCACCTCGGTGCGCAGCCAACTGCTGAACCAGTCCCCGGAGTTCAGGGACTGCTGACGCGGCGGTGCTGCACTGCTTGCCGCTCCCGTACGCGGGAGGTGCATCTGTACTGGGGCGGCAAGCTCCCCGCGGCTGGTTCAGCCGAGGTGAGGGAGCACCTCGGCACCCAGCCGCCGTACGTTCTCCTCGGTCGACGCCAGGTCCCCGGAGCCCTCGACGAGCAGCGCGAAGCGGGAGATGCCGGTCCGCTCCGAGGTCGCCGCGAGCCGGTCGACGCACAGCCGCGGGGTGCCCACCGGGTGCAGCCCGCAGAGGAGTTCGGTGTACGCCAGCGGGTCGCGCATCCGGCGCTCGCGGTTGTCCACCGTCACATGGGCGTCCAGCCCCTGCTTCAGCCAGCCCGGCATCGCCTTCACGAGCGCTTCCACCGCGTCGGCCCGCCTGTCCGCGATCTGGCAGACCCCGGCCGAGACATGGGCCGCGCCCCGGATCTCCTCCGCCGAGCGCCCCGCCGCCCGCGCCAACTGCCGCCACAGGGCGACCATCTCGGCCTTCTCCTCGTCCCCGACATGCATTCCGAGCAGCATCGGCAGGCCCCGCTCGGCCGCCAGCCGCACGCTCGCGGGCGAGGTGCAGGCGACGACGACCTCGGGGCCCGGCGCGTCCGACAGCGCCTCCGACGGCCTTGGTACGACGGGGACTTCACGGAACGCGTAGCGGTCACCGGTGCCCGCGACCGACGGTTCGCGCAGCCAGCTCATCAACAGATCCAGTGATTCCGGGAACCCCCGTTCGTATGCCGCGAGGCCCGCGCCGAACACCTCCAGGTCGACCCACGGCCCGCCGCGCCCCACGCCCAGCGAGAAGCGGCCCCCGCTCGTGACATGCAGCAGCGCGGCCTGCTCGCCGAGGGCGACGGGGTGGACGGTGGGCAGCACGCTGACCGCGGTGCCGACGCGGATGCGCTGGGTGCGGCCCAGCAGTAAGGCGGCCAGGGTGACCGCGGACGGGCAGGTGCCGTAGGGCACGAAGTGGTGTTCGGCCAGCCAGGCCGTGTCGAGGCCGGCTTCTTCCGCGAGCTCCACCGAGCGGACCGCGCGGTGCAGGGCTTCCCCCTGGCCCTGTCCCGGGAACTGGGCCGCCAACACAAAACTTCCGACGCGCATGGTTCTTCCTGCTTCCTCGGCTCCGACACGGAGCTCCCCCACCGGGCATAACCGTCCGACACGTGCCTAGGACACGGCCTCGCGGAGAGATTTGCGGATTGTCTGCAGAATGTGCGGCCCTGAGGGGGACTTGTGTGGGTTGGTGCCCTTCGCATACCCCTTCGTGGGGCACGTAGGCTGGACACAGCCCGTGCCTCCTGTATAGCCCCGTGAGGTGTTCTGTGTCCCCGCGTCGCAACCGACCCAAGGAGTCCGGTTCCTCCGGCCCCAGCGCCGACGACGACCGCTCCGGCCGCTACGGCGGCTGGCAGTCCACGGAGCACTGGCAGGGCGAGGAGTGGAGCGTGCGCCATGTCGCCGGGGCCAGTGCCGAGGGCAAGACATACCGCTGCCCCGGCTGCGACCAGCAGATTCCCTCCGGCGTACCGCATGTCGTGGCCTGGCCGGAGCACGCGGGCGTCGACGACCGCCGCCACTGGCACAAGGCGTGCTGGAACGCGAAGGACCGCCGCACCACACGGGTGCAGCGGTCCAGGAACGCGCCGAAGTTCTAGTAGGTGTTCCTGCTCACACGTCCCGCTTCTCCAGCAGGGCGACGGCGCCCGCGAACGCGACGGCCGTCACCCCCGCGATGATCCACAGCGGGTCCCATCCCGAAGGGCCGGACTCGGTGAGGGAGTTGGAGTAGAAGACGCTCAGTTGGTTCGGGATCGAGTACTCGAACAGCGCCTGCCGTACGTTCTCCAGGGACTGCGAGAACATGAACAGGGCGACGACCAGCGGGGCGAGCACGGCGCCGATCATGATGGTGATCGCGCCCGCCGAGTGCCGGATGATCGAGCCGATGATCAGCGAGAGCAGCCCGAGCAGCGCGACGTAGAGGGAGACCCCGACGGTCCCCTTCAGCCACTCGCCGGCGGACGGGTCCTTCGCGCCGTTGTTCTCCAGCAGCGAGGCGTCCACGAAGGCGATGAACGACGTGGTCACCAGCGTCACCACGAAGGCGACCGCGAAGAACACGATCGACTTCGCCGCGAGCACGCGGGCCCGGCTCGGGCACGCCGTCATGGTCGTGCGGATCATGCCGGTGCCGTACTCGGAGGCCGTGGTCAGCACGCCGAGCGTGATGATGCACATGAGGCCGAGCAGTAGCCCGAAGAAGCCCAGGGAGAGCGGGTTCTCGCCGTTCATCTCGGACGAGGAGTTGCTGACCACGACGGCGGCGAGCAGCCCGATGCCGAGCACCAGGACCACGAACACCCCGAGCGTCCAGATCGTCGAACGCACCGACTTGATCTTCGTCCACTCGGAGGCCAGCGCATGCCCGAGATGCGTGCGCACCACCGGGATCGGCGAGGTGTACCCACCGTACGAAGGACCGTTCGCCGCCTGCCGGTTGGGCGCGGCTGCCGGCGGCATCGGGAGCTGGGGCGTACTCATCGGGCGTCCTCGGGCTTGGTCAGGTCGGTGGCGGGGGAGGGCTCCACGGGGGCGGGAGCGGAAGCGGCGGACGGGGCCTGAGGCTCCTGTGCCGGCGTCTGCGGGGCCACGGGGGCCGGAGCCGCGTACGGGCCCGGTGCGCCTCCGCCGGGCGCCGCAGGAGCGGCGTACGGGTTCGGAGCGCCGTAAGGATTCGCCGGCGGCTGCCCCATGGTGAACGGCCGGCCGCCCTGCGCCGGTGACGGCGGCGCGTACCAGCCCGGCTGGCCCTGCCCCGGTACCGGCATCGGCGGCTGCACGCCCGGCGGCAGCGGCTGCATCAGACCGGCCTTCTGGTCGATCGTCGAGCGGTAGTCGACGGCCCCCTGAGTCATCCGCATGTACGCCTCCTCCAGCGAGGCCTGGTGCGGGGACAGCTCCCACAGTCGTACGTCCGTGTCGTGCGCGATGTCGCTGATGCGCGGGAGCGGCAGTCCCGTGACCCGCAGCCCGCCGTCCTGCTCCGGCAGCACATGGCCGCCCGCCTCGGTCAGCGCGGAGGTCAGCTTCTCGCGCAGCTGCGGCTCGGTGTCGGGCGTGCGCACGCGCGCGAAGTCGGCGGAGTTGGCCGAGATGAAGTCCCGCACGCTCATGTCCGAGAGCAGCTGCCCGCGCCCGATCACGATCAGCTGGTCCGCCGTCAGCGCCATCTCGCTCATCAGGTGCGAGGAGACGAAGACGGTACGGCCCTCCGCCGCGAGCGCCTTCATCAGGTTCCGCACCCAGAGGATGCCCTCGGGGTCGAGTCCGTTGACCGGCTCGTCGAAGAGCAGCACCTGCGGGTCGCCGAGCAGCGCGGCGGCGATGCCGAGCCGCTGTCCCATGCCGAGGGAGAAGCCCTTGGAGCGCTTTCTCGCCACGTCCTGGAGGCCCACGACCCCGAGCACCTCGTCCACGCGCCGGTCCGGGATGCCCGAGAGCTGGGCCAGGCTCAGCAGATGGCTGCGGGCGCTCCGGCCGCCGTGCACGGCCTTGGCGTCGAGCAGGGCGCCGACCTGTCTGGGGGCGTTCGGCAGCTTGCGGTAGGGGAAGCCGCCGATCGTCACCTGTCCCGACGTGGGGTTGTCCAGGCCGAGGATCATGCGCATCGTCGTCGACTTGCCCGAGCCGTTGGGCCCGAGGAAGCCGGTGACGGCACCTGGCCGCACCTGGAAGGAAAGGTTGTACACGGCGGTCTTGTCGCCGTAGCGCTTGGTCAGGCCGACAGCCTCGATCATGCTCCGCACCCATCGAAAGGATCAGGACAGCAGGGCACACGCCCCCGTAAGGGTTAGGAGGATATCGGGGCGCTGACGGTTCCGCTCAAGAGAAAGTAAAGCCATGGCCTTGGCCGGGAGCGGTCGGGCCGATCATGCGGCAGGCGCGGGATGCCCTCCGCCGCGTCGCCCGCTACGGCCGCCGATGTCCCGCGCGAGCCGAGCCGATCCCCCGGCGGAGCCCTACGCGTCCCGCCGCTTCAGCAGGACGTACGCGCCGAGCAGTGCCGCCGCCACCCACAGAGCCATGATCCCGAACCCGCCCCAGGGGCCGTACGGTGCGGAGTCGTCGACCGGGGTGACCACCTGCATGATCTTGCTGCCGGCCTGGTCGGGCAGGTACTGGCCGATCTTCTTCGTCGCCGAGACGTTGCCGAGGATGTTGGAGATCAGGAAGAAGAACGGCATCAGGATGCCCAGCGACAGCATCGGCGAGCGCAGCATCGAGGCGACGCCCATGGAGAACATCGCGATCAGGGTCATGTAGAGCCCGCCACCGATCACCGCGCGCAGCACACCGGAGTCGCCGATCTCCGCCTTGTGCGAGCCGAGCATCGCCTGGCCGAGGAAGAACGTGACGAAGCTGGTCACCAGCCCGACGACGAGACAGAGCCCGGTGGCCACCGCGATCTTGCCGAACAGGAAGGTGCCGCGCTGCGGGACTGCCGCGAGGGACGTGCGGATCATGCCGGTGCTGTACTCGTTCGACACGACGAGCACCCCGAACACGATCATCGCGAGCTGCCCGAGACTCATCCCGGCGAAGCTGATGAACGTCGGGTCGAAGGACAGTTTGTCCTTGGCGCTCATGTCGTCGAACTGGTTCTTCGACAGCGCCGAGATCAGCATGCCGAGCCCGATCGTCACCACCAGCGCGAGGGACAGCGTCCACACCGTCGACGCCACGGAACGGATCTTCGTCCACTCCGACCGGATGACCTGGGTCGCCGCCATGTCAGTCCTTCTTCCAGCCGTCGCCCCAGCCCTGCTGCCGCTCGGCAGGTGCCACGGGGGATGGTGCGTCGGAATGCGCGTGGTACTCCACCGACTCCGCGGTCAACTGCATGAACGCCTCCTCCAGGGAGGCCTGTTGGGGACTCAGCTCGTGCAGCACGAGCTGGTGCGACGCGGCCAGCTCACCGATCTGCTCGGACTTGCCGCCGTCCACCTCAAGGGTCCCGTTGCCGGATTCGACGACGGTGATCCCGGCCTGGTGCAGCACATCGAGCAGCCGCTCGCGGTGCGGGGTGCGGATCCGGACGTAGGACCGCGAGTTCTGCTGGATGAAGTCGGCCATGGAGGTGTCCGCGAGGAGTCGGCCCTGGCCGATGACGACGAGGTGATCGGCCGTCAGCGCCATCTCGCTCATCAGGTGCGAGGAGACGAAGACCGTACGGCCTTGCGCGGCAAGGGACTTCATCAGGTTGCGGATCCAGTGGATGCCCTCGGGGTCGAGCCCGTTGACCGGCTCGTCGAACATCAGGATCCGCGGATCGCCGAGCAGCGCGCCCGCGATGCCGAGCCGCTGGCCCATGCCCAGCGAGAACCCCTTGGCCTTCTTCTTCGCCACGGCCGTCAGCCCGACGGTGTCGAGGACCTCGTGCACCCGGCTGTTCGGGATGCCGTTGCTCTGCGCGAGACACAGCAGGTGGTTGAAGGCGCTGCGCCCGCCGTGCATGGCCT
The DNA here is from genome assembly GCF_024519455.1 of Streptomyces sp. STR69. Taxonomy (GTDB): domain Bacteria; phylum Actinomycetota; class Actinomycetes; order Streptomycetales; family Streptomycetaceae; genus Streptomyces. Next base: position 41,874 of record NZ_JALJRY010000038.1, read on the forward strand.
TCGCGTCGAGGAGGGCGCCGATGTACGTCAGCGGGTCCTTGAGCTGGTCGTAGTGCTGGCCGTCGATGCGTACGTCACCGGCGGTCGGCCGGTCGAGCCCGAGCATCATGCGCATCGTCGTGGACTTGCCGGCGCCGTTCGGGCCGAGGAAGCCCGTGACGATGCCGGGCCGGACGGCGAAGGTGAGGTTGTTCACCGCCACCTTCTCGCCGTACCGCTTGGTCAGCCCCTCGAGCTCGATCATGCGGCCACGCTAAGACGGCAGTTCGGCGGATGCCACCCGAACGGGCAAACAGAGTCCGACGCCGCAGGCAACAACGGTGAACGCCGTCGCCCAGGCGAACGCGTGCGGGAAGGCCGTGCTGCCGTGGCCGTGCGCGAGGACCGTCGCCAGTACGGCGGTGCCGACGCCGCCGCCCAGCTGCTGCACGATCCGGATGCTGGTGCTGGCGTGCGGGATGCGGGCGCGGTCGAGGCCCTGGTAGGCGCCCACCATGACGGCCATGTTGGCCGCGCTCATCCCGAGTCCGCGCACGACCAGGGCGACGTCGAGCAACGCGGCACCGGGGTGCGGGAGGACAAAGGGGACGGTGCCGAGCGCGCACAGCACCATGCCCGCCACCACGACCGGGCGCGGTCCGAGCCGGTCGGTCAGCGGTCCGGTGACCCGGGCCAGCAGACTGCCCACCCCCTGCGGTGCCAGCAGCAGGCCGGCCGCGATCACGCCCTCGCCGCGCACCTGTTGGTAGTAGAGGGGGAGCAGGAACATCCCGCCGAAGAGGGTCAGCCCGTTCAGGAACGTCAGCAGGGAGGAGACGGCGAAGGCGCGGTCCCGGAACAGCCGGAGGTCGACGAGGGGTTCGCGGGCGCGCAGCGCGTGGCGGGCGAACAGGGCGATGAGTACGGCGCCCACCGGGATCGCGGTCGCCCGGGCGACACCGGTCTCGGACAGGCCGTAGACGAGGGTGGCGAGGCCGGGGGAGAGGAGCAGGAGGCCGGTCAGGTCCAGGTGGTGGTCGGACCTCGGGGTGTCCTTCGGGACGCCGCGCCGGGCGAGGGCGAGGGCGAGGAGGCAGACGGGCAGGTTGACGTAGAAGATCCAGCGCCAGCTGAGGTGGCCGACGATCAGGCCGCCGAAGACCGGGCCGAGGATCGGCACGACCATGACGGGCAGGGTGATCGCCGCCATCAGGCGGCCGAGACTGCGGCCTCCGGCGGCCCGCATGACGAGGGTCTGCATGACGGGCAGCAGCAGTCCGCCGCCGATGCCCTGGACGACCCGGAAGGCGATCAGCGAGCCGATGTTCCAGGCGAGTCCGCAGAGCAGGGACCCGGCGAGGAACAGGGTCAGCGCGCCGAGCCAGACGCGCCGGGAGTCGAAGCGTTCGACGGCCCAGCCGGAGACCGGGACGACCGTGGCGAGGGCCAGGAGATATGCGGTGCTGACCCACTGCAGGCTCGTCGTCGAGGCGCCGAGGTCGTGGCCGAGGGAGTGCAGGGCGATGGAGACGATCGTGCTGTCGAGGAGCGGGGCGAGGGCGCCGAGGACGAGGATGCCCGCGAGCCTGCGGACGGCCGGGTCGAGGCGCTCGGAGGAGTGGACGGTGGTGTCGGGCATGGCGGTTCCCCCTTTAGAGACGATGCGTCTCTAAAGCGCCACGATAGGCTGAACTCGATAAGAGACGCAAGGTCTCCTAGTGGAAGGTGCCGGTGATGACCGGAGAGCAGACGCGGCGGCGCGGGGCCGCGCTGGAGGCCGACATCCTGGACGCCGTATGGGAGGAGCTGACCGAGGTCGGCTACGCCCGCCTCACCATGGAGGGCGTCGCGGCCCGGGCCAGGACCGGCAAGCAGGTCCTCTACCGCCGCTGGGCCAACCGCGCCGAACTCGTCAAGGCGGCCCTGCCTCACCGCACCGGCTTCATCGTCGACCAGGTGCCCGACACCGGGGAGTTGCGCGAGGACGTGCTCACCCTGCTGCGGCTGATGGTCGTACGGCAGCGGCAACTCGGCCCGGACGTCATCCGGGGCCTGCTGGCGGAGGCGCACGACCTGGACCCGAAGGTCTTCGGGATCATGCACGACATCCTGCTGACCCTGCTTCGGCGGGCCGTGAAGCGGGGCGAGATCCCCACCGCCGACCTTCCCCGACGGGTCGTCACCGTCCCCGCGGAGCTGCTGCGTTACGAGATGTTCCTCTCCCGCGACCCGGTCGCCGACGCCACCCTCGTCGGGATCGTCGACGACGTGTACCTGCCCCTGCTGGGCGGATACGGCTGAGACACGGCTGAGGCCCGCATCCCCCGGAGGGAACGCGGGCCTCAGCCGTACGAACTACCGCATGACTACCGGGACTGCTGAGCCGGAACCCCACGGGAGATGGGCTCGTCCTCGACCGGCGAGCTCGCGGCGGCCACCGCGGCGCCGGTGAGCGTGGCGAGCATCTCGCGCACGTTCGTCAGCTGTGCGTTGATGCTGTCGCGACGGTTGGTGAGGGCGGCCAGCTCGCGCTCGGACTCCGAACGGATGCGGTCGGCCTTGGCGTTCGCGTCGGCCACGATGTCCTCGGCCTGGCGCTGAGCCGTCTCCACCGTCTGACGGGCGCGGCGCTCCGCGTCCGTGCGCAGCTTCTCGGCCTCAAGACGGAGCTGCTCCGCGCGGTGCTCGATCTCCGCGAGACGCTTCTCCGCCTTCTGCTGACGCGACGCCAGGTCGCGCTCGGACTGCTCGCGGCGCTTGGCGAGGTTCGTCTCGAAGTCGGCGGCGGCCTGCGCGGCCTTGGCGCGGGTCTCCTCGAAGAGGGCGTCGGCCTCCTCGCGCTTCTGCTGGGCGTCCTTCTGGGCCTCGCCACGCAGCTGCGCGGAGTCGCTCTTGGCCTTCTCGACGATCCGGACGCCCTCGTCCTCCGCCTTGGCCTTGCGCTCCGCAGCGAACGATTCTGCGTCGTTACGGACCTGCTGAGCAGCGGACTCCGCGAGTTCGCGGTGCTGCTCGGCCGCGCGCCGGGCCTCCTCGCGCAGATCCTTGGCCTCTTCCTCGGCGAGGCGGAGGATCTTCTCGACCCGCGCGCCGAGCCCGGCGTACGACGGCTCGGCGTCGCTTACCTGGGCCGCGGCGTTCTGCGTTTCGAGGTGGAGCTCCTCGATGCGCTTTTCAAGAGCAGTGATACGAGCCAGAGCGCTGTCACGGTCGGAGACGAGCTTCGAGATGCGTTCGTCCACCTGAGCGCGGTCGTACCCACGCCGCACAAGCTCGAAGCCGTAGGGGGAAGTGTCGCTCATGGGGTTCCTGTCGAATGAGACCGGTGAGGTGATAGGTGGAATCCTAGGGGCCGAAGCGGTGTGTCATCGAGCGGATGCGTGTTTGATCTGGAGAATGACACCCCTTTTGAGTGGCTAACCGTCCGACCGCTTGCCAAAGACCGGGTCAAAGGCCCCAGAACGCCCGAACCTCACAGCAGGTTCTTAAGCTTCGCTAGCCTTCAACCGACTTGCCACCCGAACGAGTTGCGCCCGCGGCGGCGCCGGCCTTGACCGCGCCGTCCTTGGCCGCGGCCGGGGCCTCAAAAGACTCCAACGCTTCCAGGACGTCCTGGACACGGGAGATTTCGGCATTGATGTCCTCGCGGCGGCGGACCAGCACGTCGAGTTCGCGCTTGCCCTCCTCCACCGTGCGCCGGGCCTCGCGGATCGCCTCCGCCTTCAGGTCCTCGGCCTCACGGATCAGCGTGGACTTCTTCTGCTCGGCCTCCTTGAGGAGACCCTCCGCCTTCTTCACCGCGGCGATACGGACCTTGCCCGCCTCGGAGTTGGCCTCCGAGACCAGCTCCTTGGCCTTCATCTGAGCCTTGCCGAGCTGCTCCTCGGCCGCCTTGATGAGCGCGTCGCAGCGGTCGCCGGCCGACCTCATCGTCTCCGCGGACTCACGGCGGGCCCGCTCGTGCAGGCTCTCGATCTCGCTCGTGATGCGGTCGCGCAGCTCCTCCGACCGCTCCCTTATGGCGGTGGCGTCCCGACGCGCGCCGACCAGCAGCTCGTCCGCGTCCGCACGGGCCTGCTCCACCCGGGAGTTGCCCTCGACGGTGCCCTCGGACACCAGCCGCTCCGCCTCGCTGCGGGCCGCGCCCACCATGGAGTCGGCCTGCGCCTCGGCGTCCGCCGTCGTCTTCTGTGCCTGCTGCTGCGCCTCGCTGAGGAGTTTGTCCGCCTCCGCGGCGGTCTCCGTGATGAGCGTGTCGACCTGCTCGGCGACGTCCGACCGGCGTTTGTTGGCCTCCTTGCGGGCCTCGTCCAACGTCCGCTCGGACTCCTCGCGCGCCGCGCTGGTGACCCGCTCGGCCGCCGCCTCCGAGTCCGCCCGCAGCCGCGCGGCCTCGGCCCGGGTCCGCTCGGCGTGCAACTGCGCGGCACCGACCGTCTCGGCGGCCTCGGCACGCAGCCGCTCCGCGTCCCCGGTCGCGTCCGAGATCAGCTTCTCGGCCTTGGCCACGGCCTCCGAGCGCACCCGCTCCGCCTCGTTCGCGGTCTCCGTCTGGAGCCGCTCCGCCTCCGCCGTCACCTCGGTGATGAGGGTGTCGGCCTGCGTCGCCGCGTCCGAACGGATCCGGTTGGCGTCCTCGCGGGCGTCCGCCCGGGCCCGCGCCGCGTCCTGGTCGGCCTGCGCGATCGCGTCCGCCGCCTCCGTGCGCCCCCGCTGGAGGTGCTCGGCGGCCTCCGAACGCATCCGCTCGGCCTCCGCGATCGCCTCCGAAACGGTGCGCTCCGCAAGGGCCTTGGCGGCGTCCGTCTCCTCGCCGGCCACGCGCCGGATGCGGTTGGCGTCCTCGGTGGCCCGCTCCCGCTCGCTGTAGGCGTCGGCGCGGACCCGGTCCGCCTCCTCCTGCGCCTCGCGCCGGGTGCGGTCCGCCACGTGCTCGGCGGCCGACCTGATCCCCTGGATGTCCTCCTGGGCCTGCTCGTGCAGCCCGGCGACGGACTCCCGCACCTGCTGCGCGTGCTGCTCGGCGCCCGACACCATCTCGGTGGCGCGCCGGTCGGCCTCCTCGACCAGCCGCAGCGCCTCGGACTGCGCCTCCTCGACGCGGTTGCGCGCCGAGGCCAGCAGCTCCTCGCTCTGCTCCCGGGCCCGCTCGCGCTCCTGCCCGGCCTCCTCACGGGCCGACCCGAGCAGCTCCTCGGCTTCACGACGACGTCGTACGGCCTCCTCCTGGGCGGCGCCCAGGGTCTCCGACGCCTCGATCGCCAGCCGCTCGGCGGCGGCCTGGGCCTCCGCGCGGACCCGGTCGGCGGTGTCCTGCGCCTCGGTCTTGAGCCGCTCGGCCTCGGCCGCGGCCTCCGACCGCAGGCGTACGGCGATGGCCTCGCCCTCGGCGCGGGAGGCGGACGCGTCGCCGGCCGCCTCGTTGCGCAGCCGGTCGGCCTCCGCCTCGGCCTGCGCCTGCAGGGAGCGGATGCGGTCGGCGGCCTCGCCGCGCAGACGTTCCGTCTCCTCGGCGGCCTCGCGGCGGATCCGCTCGGCCTCCTCGCGGGCGTCGGTCAGGGCCTGTTCGGCCGCGGCGAGCCGCTCCTCGGTCTCCGTGTGCAGCCGCGTCAGGCCCTCGGCGGCCTCCTCGCGGCGCGCCTCTATGGCCCGCTCGGTCTCGTCGCGCAGATCGCGCGCGGCCTGTTCGGCGTCCGCCTTGATGCCCTCGGACTGCTCGATGACCTCCGCGCGGTGCCGTTCGGCCTCCTTGCGGGTGCGGTCGAGGGTCTCCTCGGCCTGCCGGCGCAGGGTGGTGGCGCGCTCGATGGCCTCGGTGCGGACCTTCTCGCTGTCCGTGGTGGCGGTCTGGCGCAGCTCGTCGGCGTCGACGCGGGCCTTGGAGAGCAGTTCCTCGGCGGTCTTGGCCGCCTCCTCGATCTGCTGGACGGCCTCGCGGCGGGCCTCGGCGCGGATGCGCTCGCCCTCGCCGACCGCGTCGGCGCGCAGCTGCTCGGCCTCGCCGCGCAGCCGGCGCGCCTCCTCCTGCAGCTCGACCGTCTTGGCCCGGTACTCCTTGGTGTCGTCCTTCGCCGTGCCCTTGAGCTGTTCGGCGATGTCGTGCGCCTGGGCGCGCAGCCGGTCGGCCTCGGCCTCCGCCTCGGAGCGGATCCGCTCGGCCTCCTCGGTGGCGGCCTTCGTGGTGTTCTTGGCGTCCTCGGACGCCTTGTCGAGGACGTCCTCGGCGGTCCGGGCGGCCTTGGCGAGCTGGGAGGCGGTCTCCTCGGCGGTGAGGCTGCGGGCGTTCTCCTCGGCCTCCGCGACGATCTTGTCGGCCTTGGCCTGGGCGTCGGCGACGATCTGATCGGCGTCGGCCTTGGTGGTCTCGGCCTCTTTGGTGGCCTCGGTGACGAGCCGGGCGACCTGTTCCTTCGCGGTCCGGGTGCGCTGCTCGTTGGCCGACTCGGCGCTCGCGAGGGCCTTGGCCGCGGCCTCCTTGGCCTCGGTGAGGACCTTCTCGGCCTCCAGGCGCGCCTCGCGCAGTGAGGTTTCGGCCTCGGCCATGCGGGTCTCGGCGGCCCGGCTCATCTCGGTGGCCTGCCGGCGGGCGGAGTCCGACTCGTTGACCGTGGAGCTGCGCAGCTGCTCGGCGTGGTCGGTGGCTTCCTGGGCCTGGCTGGAGGCGGCGTTCAGCAGCCGTTCGGCGTCCGTGCGGGCGCGCCGCAGAAGTGCCTCGGCCTCCGAGCGGGCCGCCTCGGCGTCCATCTCCAGCCGCTGCCGGGCCTCGGCGGCGACGCGCTCGGCCTCGGCGCGGGCGGCGGCCAGGGCCTGCTCGGCCTCGGCGCGGGACTCCTCGACGAGACGGCGGGCCTGCGCTTCGGAGCGGGCGCGCAGCTGCTCGGCCCACGCCACGTTCTCGTTGACGTGCGACTCGACGGTCTGCCGGCGTTCGCCCAGCTCCTGGTCGAGCTGCTGGCGCCGGGTCACCGCCTCCTGGTGCAGCTCCGCCTGGAGGCGGGCGGCGTTCTCCGCGTGCTCCTGGAGGATGCGCTGGGTCTGCGCGCGGGCCTGGCTCAGCTCCCGCTCGGCGTCCTGCCGCAGCTGGTCGGCCTGGACCTGGGCATTACGGAGCATCTGCTCGGCCTGGTAGCCGATGTCACCGCCGTCGTATGCCGGCCGGGACATGAGGGTGCGGCGCGCCTCGTGGAGCTTGGCGCGCAACACCTCGACCTGGTAGCCGAGGTCCTCGGCATGCTGGATCGCCTTTTCCCGCTCGGTCTTCAGCCGCTCCATCTCGGCCTCGAACCGAGAGAGGTGGTCGACGTCAGCCGCCGGCTCTCGCTCCTGGCGTTCGTAGCCCCGCACTGCGCGGTCCCATCCGTCCCCTGGTCGCGGTTTACTCCAACGAGCGCCGTCCATCCAACGGACGGTGCTCCCGGGGAATGGTGTCAGATCAATGGGGGAGCCCGGGCTGCTGCCCCGACGCTCGCCCCCCGAAACCGGACCCCGGCATGCCGTTGCCCTGGTTGCGAGCGACGACCGACCCCAACCCTACCGGCCCATATGTACGAGGGTCAGTGCTCAGGTGACTCAACAGGCGCCGAAGTGACCAGTTCTGTCAGTACGCCGTGGCAATCCTTTGGGTGCAGGAACGTGATCCGTGACCCCATGGAGCCGCGTCGCGGCTCCTCGTACAGAACGCGCACACCCTTCCCGCGGATGTCCTCGGAGTCCGTGTCGACGTCGGCCGTGCCGAACGCGATGTGGTGGACCCCCTCCCCGTTCTTCGCCAGCCACTTTCCTACGGCGGAGTCCTCGCGGGTCGGTTCGAGGAGCTGGAGGTAGGAGGCGCCGCCGTCGTCCGTGTTGTTGATCTTCAACATGGCCTCGCGTACACCCTGCTCCTCGTTGACCTCGGAGTGGAACACCTCGAAGCCGTACGTGGCCCGGTAGAACTCGACGGTCGTGTCGAGGTCGAAGCAGGCGATCCCGATGTGGTCGATTCGCGTCAGCATGTATGTAGTGCAGCGCTCACCGGGTGGTTACGCAACGTGCGCGCGATCACACCGACGGCCCGATGACGGGGTGGTCTACCGCTCAGTACATTTCAAGTAAACCCTCGTTCACTCCTCAGCTGAAACACGCTGGAAGGGGATCGCACCTCATGTCTGGAACGAACAGCACGACCTCGGTGATCGTCTCGGGCGCCCGGACGCCCATGGGACGGTTGCTGGGCTCCCTGAAGTCCTTCTCCGGAGCCGACCTCGGCGGCTTCGCGATCAAGGCCGCCCTCGACCGTGCGGGTATCGGTGGCGACCAGGTGCAGTACGTGATCATGGGCCAGGTGCTCCAGGCCGGGGCAGGGCAGATCCCGGCACGCCAGGCCGCCGTCAAGGCGGGCATCCCCATGAGCGTCCCCGCGCTCACCATCAACAAGGTCTGCCTCTCGGGCCTCGACGCCATCGCACTCGCCGACCAGCTCATCCGTGCAGGTGAGTTCGACGTGATCGTCGCGGGCGGCCAGGAGTCCATGACCAACGCCCCCCACCTGCTCCCCAAGTCCCGCGAGGGATACAAGTACGGCGCGATCGAGATGCTCGACGCGATGGCCCACGACGGCCTGACCGACGCCTTCGAGAACATCGCCATGGGCGAGTCCACGGAGAAGCACAACACGCGCCTCGGCATCAAGCGCCCCGAGCAGGACGAGGTCGCGGCCCTGTCCCACCAGCGGGCCGCGGCAGCGCAGCAGAACGGCATCTTCGAAGCGGAGATCACCCCGATCGAGATCCCGCAGCGCAAGGGTGAGCCGGTCGTCTTCAGCAAGGACGAGGGCATTCGCGCCGAGACCACGGTCGAATCGCTCGGCAAGCTGCGCCCCGCGTTCACCCGGGACGGCACGATCACCGCCGGCACCTCCTCGCAGATCTCGGACGGTGCGGCGGCCGTGGTCGTGATGAGCAAGACCAAGGCGCAGGAGCTGGGCCTGCAGTGGATCGCCGAGATCGGCGCCCACGGCAATGTGGCGGGACCCGACAACTCGCTCCAGTCGCAGCCGTCCAACGCGATCCTGCACGCCCTGAAGAAGGAGGGCCTGGAGGTCGAGAGCCTCGACCTGATCGAGATCAACGAGGCCTTCGCCGCCGTCGCGGTCCAGTCAATGAAGGACCTCGGGGTGTCCACGGAAAAGGTGAACGTCAACGGCGGAGCCATCGCCCTGGGCCACCCCATCGGCATGTCCGGCGCCCGCCTGGTCCTGCACCTGGCCCTGGAGCTCAAGCGGCGCGGCGGCGGGGTCGGCGCGGCGGCACTGTGCGGCGGCGGCGGTCAGGGTGACGCACTGATCGTGCGGGTACCCAAGGCCTGAGCAGTACTTTCTCGCACGTCGGCAAGGGAACGGAGCTGTGATGCAGGACGTCGCCTCGCTGGTGGCCCAGGCCAGGGAAGGCCGGCCGCGGGCCGTGGCCCGGCTGATCTCCCTGGTGGAGGGGGCGTCCCCCCAGCTCAGGGAGGTCATGGCGGCCCTCGCACCGCTGACCGGCGGGGCGTACGTCGTCGGCCTCACGGGGTCACCGGGCGTCGGCAAGTCGACCTCGACGTCCGCGCTCGTCACCGCGTACCGCAAGCAGGGCAGACGGGTCGGCGTCCTGGCCGTCGACCCGTCCTCGCCGTTCTCGGGCGGTGCCCTGCTCGGCGACCGGGTCCGCATGTCGGACCACTCCTCCGACCCCGGCGTCTACATCCGCTCGATGGCCACCCGCGGCCACCTCGGCGGCCTCGCCTGGTCCGCCCCGCAGGCCATTCGCGTCCTCGACGCGGCGGGCTGCGACGTGATCCTGGTGGAGACGGTCGGGGTCGGCCAGTCGGAGGTCGAGATCGCCTCCCAGGCCGACACCTCCGTCGTACTCCTTGCACCCGGCATGGGCGACGGCATCCAGGCGGCGAAGGCCGGAATCCTGGAGATCGGCGACATCTACGTCGTCAACAAGGCAGACCGGGACGGCGCCGACGCGACCGCCCGCGAGCTCAACCACATGCTCGGCCTCGGCGAGTCCCGCGGCCCCGGCGACTGGCGCCCCCCGATCGTCAAGACGGTCGCCTCCCGCTCCGAGGGCATCGACGAGGTGGTGGAAGCCCTGGAGAAGCACCGGGCATGGATGGAGGAACACGGCGTCCTCGCGGAACGCCGGGCGGCCCGGGCGGCCCGCGAGATCGAGACGATCGCGGTCACGGCCCTGCGCGCCCGCATCGGCGACCTGCACGGAGACCGCCGTGTCGGCGCGCTCGCGGAGCGGGTGGTGGCAGGGGAGTTGGACGCGTACCGCGCGGCGGACGAACTGATCGCGGGCATCACGGAGGGCTAAGTCGATGGTCAACGTCCTTGCGGCGCTGCTACGTTGACCCACATGTCGTTCCTCCTCATGGCATAGGGCACGCCGAACACACCGGCGTCCCTTTCCCATGCCTCCAGTTGAGGAACCTCGCGCATGTCCGCGCCTTCTTCCACGCCGACTTCGGCGTGCCCTTCGTACGCCGCCGTGCTCCAAGTCCCGTACGCGCGCCGCACGTTCACCGCCGCCCTCGCCGGACGGCTCTCGTACGGCACCGTCTCCCCGGCCGTGCTGCTCGCGGTCGTCCGCTCCACGGGCTCGTACGCCGCCGCCGGCACGATCATGGCCGTCTTCGGCACCGCGACCGTCCTCCTGCTGCCCCTGCGCGCGGCCCTGGTCGACCGCCACGGCCCACGCCGCGCCCTGCTCCCCATGGCCCTGCTCTACGGCGGCCTCCTGTGCGTCCTCGCGGCCGTGACCTGGCGCCCCGGGACACCGGAGGTGGTGCTCGGCACGGTGGCCGCGCTGACAGGCATGTGCGCGCCCCCACTTGGACCCACCATGCGCTCCGTGTGGGCCGAACTCGTCGATGACCGTGGGCTGTTGCAGCGCGCGTACAGCCTCGACGGCGTCGCCGAGGAACTCCTGTACATCGTCGGCCCGTTGATGATCGGGGCGCTGATGGGTTTCGCCCCGCCGGCCGCCGGAGTCCTGCTCAGCGCGGCGCTGATCGGCGCGGGGACGTTCGCCTTCGTCACCTCACCGGCGCTGGCCGGTGTACGGGTTCCCGCCGGGGGTCGGTCGGGGCTGAGGCTCGCCAGGGTTCGCGGGCTCCTCGCGCCGGTCGTCGTGGCCGCCGGCATGGGGCTCGCGCTGAGTGCCGTCTACCTGTTGGTGATGGCGTTCGTGGAGCAACGGGGCTACGGCGACGCCGTCGTGCCCTGGGTGCTGGCCGCGGTCTCGGCGGGCAGCGCGGTGGGGGGCCTGCTGAACGGCGCGGTCGACTGGCGTAAGGCCGCGCGGGTACGGCTGGCGTTGTCGGCGCTGGGCCTTGGGCTGGCGCTGGCGGTGGCGGGGTTTGCGCCCGGGCTGTGGTCACTCACCGTGGCGGTGGGATGTGCGGGCTTCTTCGTCGCACCGGCGTTGACCACCGCGTATCTGCTGGCCGACGAGGTGGCTGCGCCGGAGGCGCGGACGCAGGCGGGGGCGTGGGTCAACATGGCGGTGAACGCGGGGAGTTCGGGGGGATCGGCGGTGACGGGGCTGCTCATCGGGCGGTTGCCGGTGGGGGTCTGTTTTGTGATCGCCGGGGTGGTGGCGGTGGTGGCGGGGGCGAGCTCGGTGGTTCGTGTGCCGGTCCGCCGTGGCTGGTCGCGCAGTTCCCCGCGCCCCTGAAAACAGGCCGGTATTACTCAGCCCGTCCGGCGTTCGAGGACGAGGCCCCTTCAAGGCCGAAGCGGGGGTCTGGGGGCGGCAGCCCCCAGACGTCCCGCTCAGCCTAGGGACGCCCCCGTTGCCCGCGCAGATGCTCCGCGATCGGCTTAAGCGTTTTGTCGAGTTCCGACAGGCCCTCGGGAGTCACGAGGTCGATGAAGTGCCGCCGTACCGACGCCACATGATGGGGCGCGACCTTCTGCATCGTCTCCAGGCCGTGTTCGGTGAGCACCGCGTACAGTCCCCGGCGGTCCGACTCGCAGTTCTCCCGGCGTACCAGGTCCGCGTTCTCCATGCGGGTGATCTGGTGCGAGAGGCGGCTCTTGGACTGGAGCGTGGCGGCGGCGAGGTCGCTCATCCGCAGCCGTTTGTCCTCCGCCTCGGAGAGGTTCACCAGGATCTCGTAGTCGTTCATCGTCAGGCCGAACGGCTGCAGGTCCTTTTCGAGTTGGTACGTCAGCAGCCTGTTGACCTCCAGGTGGGTGCGCCAGGCGCACTGCTCCTCATCGGTCAGCCAGCGCGTGGCCGTCTCGGTCTCCATGAATGAAGTCTACCTAAAATGTTGAAAGGCGAACTAGTGAGGGTGGCGTGACGGCGCGCACACGTTCGACGTCACACTCCGCAGACTACCGCTCACAGCCCGAAGCGACGCTGGAGATCCCCCAGCTGTCCGGGAAGGCGCGGTGCGCCCGCTTGCTGTGCGGGGCCTGTGCGAGCCCCGCCCCCGCCCGGTACCCCCGGCTCGTGCGGCACAACCCCTGTGGCCTGCTCGGGCATCAGATTCTCCGAGGACTGGAGCAGTACCGTGCCCGCCCCCACGAACTCGAACTGGTGCTCCTCCCCGGAGGCCCCGCCGATGCCCGTCATCGCACGTAGACCGCCCATCAGGCCGGTCATGTAGGCGTGGTCGTAGTGGTGGCAGGGTGAGGGGCAGTCGGCCCAGCCGACGAGTGCCTGCGGGTCGACCCGGATCGGGGGTTCCATGAACACCACCGGGCCGCTGGAGGCGGCCACGATCTTGCCGGTTCCGATGAGTGTCAGAAAGCCGGGGACAATCGACTGCTTCAGAGCAAGACTTGGCTGAAAAGCGAGCAGGTTGCCCGAGCGAATGGTCATGTTGGCGTCTTCGAGGTCGTACGCGTTGACGTCGAAGGCCCGGTCGGCGAGCAGCATCTTGCCCGAGCCGTCCGCCACGACCCAGTCGCTCGCGTGCAGAGGCGAATGGAAGGACGTACGGACAAGTCGGTCGAGTCGCCCGTGCCCGATGCCGTTGAACTCCATCGAGCCGTAGTAGGCGATCATCTTCCCCTTCTGCAGGAACCACTGGCTCCCCTTGAGCTCCACGCAGAAGGTGTACTTGTTGACGTTGTCGTCGACCGGCAGGGTCATCGGGTCGAAGATGGTGGGGCCGGACCCCGCGTACTGGCTCACAGCTTCTCCTCCGACGCCTGGACGTACACCGCGCCACTGCCGCTCAGCTCCAGCTGGAACGCCTCGCCGGAGCCACGGCCCACCATGTCGCGCCAACCGAGCGCCGTGGACAGCTTGTTGCGGACGTCGCCGTGGTGGGCGACGTAGGCCTGCGGGTCGACATGGACGGGTCTGCCGGGGGTGATCGGCACCTCGAAGACACCGCCGTGGGCCATCACGGCGACCGCGCCCCGCCCCTGGAGCGTGGTCGTGAACAGGCCCTGGCCGGTGACCTGGCCGCGGACCATGCCCATGACGCCGCCCTGCGAGCCCATGAACATCGTGCCCTGCCGGAGGGTGCCCTCGAAGGCGAGGAGACGGTCGGCCTCCACGTAGAGGGTGTCTCCGGTGAGCTCGATGATCTGGATGTGGTGGCCGCCGTGACCGAACATCACGGTGCCGCTGCCCTCGACGGTCATGAGGGGGGTCGCCTCGTTGGCGACGCGGCGGCCGAGCATCGACATCACGCCGCCCTGGCCGCCCTGGATGTTCGGGGTGAAGGAGACGTCGCCCTTGTAGGCGAGCATCGCGCCGCGCTGGCTGTACAGCCGCTGACCCGGCATGACGGTGGCCTGGATCATCTTCGAGTTGATCTCCGTGAACGTCATGTCACACGTCCCCCGCGATCGTGTTCCGCTCGCTGGGCTGGACGTAGACGAGTCCGTCGCCCTCGAAGCGGATCTGGAAGGCCTCGCCGCCGCCCTCCCCGAAGAGCGTGCGGAAGGTCACACCGGACTGGAAGGACTGCTGCAGGTTCCCCTGGTGCGCGATGTACGCGCCGGGGTCGACGGTCAGCGGGTACTGCCGGCTCACCCGCAGCACCACCGCCGGGCCGTCCGACATGATCGCCGCCTGGCCGTGGCCCTCGACGGTCGTCGTGAACAGCCCGTTGCCCTGCGAGGCGCCGCGCAGTCCCGTGAACGTCGTGCCCGTTCTCAGCCCCGCGTCGGTCGCGAGCAGGTTGCTCGACTCGACGTACAGCTTGTCGCCCTGGAGGTTCACCAGGTTGATCTCGGACGCCCGGTCCGCGAACCAGCAGGTGCCCTGCCCCCTCACCTCCATCACCGTCATCTGCTCGCCGGTGAGCCGCCGGGTGACCATCCCCCGGATGCCCTCGCCGCCACCGCTCATCTTCTTGAAGGCCATCTGCCCGTCGTACGCGACCATCGAGCCGTTCTTCGCCTTCACGGCGTCCCCGGTCATGTCGACGGCGAGCACCTTGCTGCCCTGGAGTCGAAACATCGCCACCGTGCGAAGGTAACCGCAAGGGCGCGCCCGCGGACAGGGCCCGTGGGTGGACAACGACCCTGACCTGCCCCCTAGGGCGTGTCGCGGGGCGCGCCGAGACGGATGACGGCCGTGCCCGCGCGCAGGTCGACGGTGGACCACGGCGGGTCCCCGTCCTCCTCGTCGTCGCGCATCACCAGCGCGCTCCGCCGTTCCTTCAACTCGGTCTGCTTGCCCGGCGACAGGCTCGCGTGCAGCTGCTCGAAGCCGGTCGCGGAGATCTGGCCCTGCCGACCGGCGTTGCGCCAGGGGAGCATGCCGGCGCGGCCCATCTTCAGCAGCAGCTGGTCGAGGAACGCGAGCGCGGTCAGCAGGACCACCAGCCCGGGCAGCGTCATGAAGAAGACGAACGGCACGGGCACTCCCGGGGGCTCGGCTGCGGACCCCCAGTCTCGGCTCCCTCAGCCGTTTGCCACAATGGGTGAACGTTTGTGCTCGCGTTCACAAGCTGTGGACGTCTCCCTCACCGAAGGTGACCTGTGGACATCAAGACCGCCACCGCAATCCGCCGCCTCCGCCTGGTGTCGGCCCCCGAGGCCGTGTCCTTCCTCCTGTTGCTCGTCTGCTCGGTGCTGAAGCGGACCACGGACTTCAACGCGGTGCCCGTGATGGGCATGGTCCACGGTGTCCTCTTCATCCTGTACGTCCTCTTCTGGGCCGACGCCTGGAACCGTACGAAGTGGGGCGCGAAGTCGGCGGCCCTCTACTTCGTCCTCTCCGTGCTGCCCACCGGCGGCTTCTTCGCCGAGCGCAAGCTCAGGCGCGAGTCCGAGGATGCGGTCATCGCCTCCCGCGCCCGCCAGGAGCAGGAAGGGGCCGTGAAGGCATGATCGTCGCCTTTTCCGTGACACCGCTGGGTGTCGGCGAGGACGTCGGCGAGTACGTCGCCGACGCCGTCCGCGTGGTTCGCGAGTCGGGCCTGCCCAACCGCACCGACGCGATGTTCACGTCCATCGAGGGCGAGTGGGACGAGGTCATGGACGTCGTCAAGCGTGCGGTCGCCGCCGTGGAGGCCCGCGCCCCGCGCGTCTCCGTGGTCCTCAAGGCGGACATCCGCCCCGGAGTGACGGACGGCCTCACCTCCAAGGTGGAGACGGTCGAACGGCACCTGGAGCGATAGGACCTGTCCGGCGGAGGCGGTGATCAACCGGCCCGTTCCGCCGCCGGGGTCAACCCCCCACCCACCTGGACGCACCCAGTTCGACACGCCCTCAATTCTCCACTTGTGTGAGGTTATCGGCCCGGTCGATCTTCGGAACCCAACGGTTCCGGCGGTCCCCGGGCGTCGATCACTCCTCAATCATTGGAGGGCGCTGTGCGGCCGGAGGGCTACGACTACGACACCTACAGCCGACTGGCCGGACCGCTCACGGAGCCGTCCGGTGCGTCGTACCAGGTGCAGTACAACTCGCTCCTCTCGCGCGAGCCCCACCGAATACGCGCCATCCTCCTGATGAGCCTCGCCCCGGTGCTGACCGCCGCCCTGCTCGTCTATCTCGTCTGGCCCACCCACTGGGTGGAGCGCGAGGGCGGTCAGGAGTGGATGGTCGGGCTCGACATCACGATGCTGATAGCCATCGGCCTCATCGAGCTGTTCATGGTCGTCAACGTCGCCTCCGTCGCCCACGCCACCCTGGTCGCCCGCGACCCGGTCCCCGTCGTCCCCGCCCCCGGCACCCGCGTCGCCTTCCTCACGACGTACGTCCCGGGCAAGGAGCCCCTCTCCATGGTCCGCGCCACCCTCGAAGGCGCGGTCGGGGTCACGCACACCGGGCCCGTGGATGTGTGGCTCCTCGACGAAGGGGACGACGAGCAGGCCAAGGCCCTGTGCGCCGAGTTGGGCGTACGGCACTTCACCCGGCACGGAGTCCCGGAGTGGAACCGCCCCAAGGGCGTCCACAAGGCCCGTACCAAGCACGGGAATTACAACGCCTGGATCGCGATGCACGGCGGCGACTACGAGTTCTTCGCCTCCGTCGACACCGACCACGTGCCGCTCCCCAACTTCCTTGAGCGGATGATGGGTTACTTCCGAGACCCGGACGTGGCCTTCGTCGTGGGACCGCAGGTGTACGGGAACTACCACAACCCCGTCACCAAGGCCGCCGAGTCGCAGCAGTTCCTCTTCCACGCGTTGATCCAGCGCGCCGGCAACCGATACCGCGCCCCCATGTTCGTCGGCACCAACAACGTCGTACGGATGGCCGCCGTCAAGCAGATCGGCGGGCTGTACGACTCCATCACCGAGGACATGGCCACCGGCTTCGAACTCCACCGGCACCGCAACCCGTTGACCCGCACGCACTGGCGGTCCGTCTACACCCCGGACGTGCTCGCCGTGGGGGAGGGGCCGGCCTCCTGGACCGACTTCTTCACGCAGCAGATGCGGTGGTCGCGCGGCACGTACGAGACGCTGATCAAGCAGTACTGGAAGGCGCCGTTCACGATGCCTCCCGGGCGGCTGTTCTCCTACACGATGATGCTCGTCTACTACCCGATGACGGCCGTCAACTGGCTGCTGGGCATCATGAGTTGCTTCCTGTTCCTGTGGTTCGGCGCCTCCGGCACCCAGGTCGCCGCGTCCGTGTGGCTGATGCTCTACAGCGACGCCGCGGCCCTGCAGATCGGGCTCTATCTCTGGAACCGGCGGCACAACGTCTCCCCGCACGAGCCGGAGGGGTCGGGCGGTCTCGCGGGCATGGCGATGTCCGCGCTGTCCGCGCCGATCTATCTCAAGTCCCTGGGCGAGGCGCTCGTCCGCAGGCCCAGCCGGTTCGTCGTCACCCCCAAGGGCGGCGACGCCAGCCCGGACCGGGTGATGACCTTCCGCATCCACCTCTTCTGGGCGATCCTCCTGGCGACCTCGCTGGCCGCCTCCGTCGTCCTCGACCACACCCACGCGGCCATGCGCACCTGGGCCGTTCTCGCGATGGTCATCTCCCTTGCGCCGCTCGGTGTTTGGGTCGGCTCGCTGGTCAAGGAGCGCCGGGAACGGCACGCGCTGCTCGGCGCCACGCGCACCCTCGACACCGTCGAACCCGCTCTCGCCACCACCGGGGCCGGCCCGTCCGTCTCCGGCACCACGACAGGGGGCAACTAGACCATGGCGTACCAGCCGTCCCAGAAAACCAGGAAGACCGTCCTCGGCATCGGCGGCATCGCCGTCCTGGCCGGTCTCAACGCCCCGGCCGCCCTCGAATTCGCCGGCGAGCAGTACCACGAGTACAAGATCACGCGGCCCGACTACATGGCCGAGTACGGCTCCTGGGACCAGATCGACATCCCGAAGGAGTACCGCACCAACGCCATCCACGCCTCACTGCTGCACACCGGCAAGGTCCTGATCGTGGCCGGTTCGGGCAACGAACAGAAGAAGTTCAACGCGGGGTCCTTCGACACCGTCCTGTGGGACCCGAAGGCCAACACCTTCAAGAAGATCCCCACCCCGGTGGACTTCTTCTGCGGCGGCCACAGTCAACTCCCCAGCGGCAACCTGCTGGTGGCCGGCGGCACCGCCCGCTACGAACTCCTCGACGGCGAGGTCAAGCGGGCCGGCGGCGGTATGCGGGTGAAGAACGAGAACCCCAACAAGCCGATGTTCCTCAAGAAGGGCACCGTCTTCCGCTCACCGGCCGGCGTCGACTACGTCACCAGGTTCGACGTCACCGTCCCCAAGGCCAAGCGCGAGTTCAAGGTGACGTACAACGCCCGCGGTGTGATGCAGCCCTGGCAGACCAAGGTCACCGCGAGCGAGGTCCGGGTCTTCGTCGAGGCCACCGAGGCGGGGCCGATGTCGGTCACCGAGAAGCAGGCCCAGTACGACGTCGTCGGCCTCAAGGGCATCGACGCGAACAACACGTACGGCCTCTCCGAGAAGATCACCCTGGACAAGCAGGACTACCAAGGCATCCGCGCCGCCTACGAGTTCGACCCGAAGGCCGAGCGGTACATCGCCGTCGACCCGATGGACAAGGCCCGCTGGTACCCGACCCTCGTCGGCCTCGACGACGGCCGCGTCCTCGCCGTCTCCGGCCTCGACGACGTCGGCGTGATCGACCAGGGCGACAACGAGATCTACGACCCGAAGACCAAGAAGTGGACCCCGGGCCCCAAGCGCTACTTCCCCACCTACCCGGCCCTCTTCCTCACCAAGGGCGGCAAGCTCTTCTACCCGGCCTCCAACGCCGGTTACGGACCCGCCAACAAGGGCCGCGAGCCGGGCCTCTGGGACCTGAAGACCAACAAGTTCACCACGGTGGCCGGACTGCGCGACCCCGACGAGACCGAGACCTCGTCCTCCCTGCTCCTCCCGCCCGCACAGGACCAGAAGGTGATGATCCTCGGCGGCGGAGGCGTCGGCGAGTCCAAGAAGTCGACCCCGCGCACCGCGGTCGTCGACCTCAAGCAGGACAGCCCCGTCTTCAAGGACGGCCCCAACCTCCCCCAGGGCACCCGGTACTTGAACAGCGTGATCATGCCGGACGACTCGGTCTTCACCACCAACGGCTCCTCGGACTACCGGGGCCGCAGCGCAAGCAACATCTTCAAGGCACAGTTCTACGACCCGAAGGGCAACGCCTTCCGCGAGGCCGCCGCCCCCATGGTCGGCCGCAACTACCACTCCGAGGCGCTGCTGTTGCCCGACGGCAGGGTCGTCACCTTCGGCTCCGACCCGCTCTTCGACGACCAGGCCAACACCAAACTCGGCCACTTCGAGCAGCGCATGGAGATCTTCACCCCGCCCGCGCTGCACAAGAACGGCGGCAACAGGCCCGTACTGCAGGACGGTCCGGAGACCCTCGACCGCCACCACCGGGCGACCTTCCGCACCGACCACCCCGACCGGGTCGTCAAGGCCCGTCTGATGCGGCCGAGTTCGGTCACGCACACGACGGACGTCGAGCAGCGCTCCATCGAACTCGGCCTCGTCAAGGACGGAAAGTCGGTGACGGTGGACGTACCGAACGACCGGGCACTGGTGCCGCCCGGCTGGTACATGCTGTTCGTGACGGACGCGGACGGCACGCCGTCGGAAGCCAAGTGGATCCAGGTGAACTGAAGTTGACCCGGACGAACTGAACTGCCGGTCTACGCCTTGGAGTTGCGCGCCAGCTCCAAGGCGTACTCCGGCCACCACTGCCCGGCGTCCGGGCCGCCCGCGCAGGTGCCGTCCGAGGCGCCGGGCCGCTTGATCCACAGATAGGCGTCCAGGGCGGGTTCGCCGGTGTCGGTGGTCGGCCGGGTGCCCAGGCCCCGGCCCGGCGGGTTGCACCAGGCGCCGGGCAGCGGCCCGTTGCCGTTGCGGCTGCTGTCGACGACGAAGTGCTTGCCGCCGAGGTCCTTCGACAGCTGGACGCCGTACTTCTTCGTCACCGCGTCCGTCTGGAAGTTGGAGACGTTCAGCGAGAACCCGTCGGCCTCCTCGACACCCGCCCGCTTCAGCGGCTCCACCAGCTTCCAAGGGTCCTGGATCCAGGCCGGGTTGCCCGCGTCGAGATACACCGCCGTACCGGGCTGCTGCTTCAGCCGGACCACCGCCTCGCTCAGCAACTGCTCCCGCTCGCCCTGGTACTCGCCGGGCGTGCACCCGTCCACCATGTGCGCGACCGCGTCCGGCTCCAGCACGACCAGTGCCTTCGAACTCCCCAGCGCCTCCGCGAACTTGCCGATCCAGGCCCGGTAGGCGTCCGCGTCCGCCGCCCCGCCCGCCGAGTGCTGACCGCAGTCCCGGTGCGGAATGTCGTACGCCACGAAGATCGGCGTACGACCCTCCTGGCCCGCGGACGCCGTCGCCGCCCTGATCACCGGGCCGGGGTCGAGCTCGCCGGCCGGCCACAGCGCGGTCGGCTCCTCGGCGATCCGCTTCAGCAGGGTGGCGTCGTGCTTGCGGCCCTCCCGTTCCCACATCTGGATCTGCTCGGCCGCCGGGCTCGCCGGGTCGACCCAGAAGGACGTGGCGTGTGCCGGGTCCTTGGACCGGGCACCGGCGACGGAGGCCTCGTCGACGTCGGCGGCGGACGAACAGCCCACCGCGAGCCCGAACACCGAGA
Source organism: Streptomyces sp. STR69 (assembly GCF_024519455.1). GTDB lineage: Bacteria > Actinomycetota > Actinomycetes > Streptomycetales > Streptomycetaceae > Streptomyces. The sequence continues at coordinate 62,404 of NZ_JALJRY010000038.1, forward strand.
GCACCGCGAACGTGCGGATCAGCCGGGACATGCCGCTCCCTTGCGCGAGGGGACATTAAGTGACGATTCGTCAGTGATTGTGGACGATCCATCACTCTGCCGGGCCCTGGCGCGCCGGTCGGCCGGTGCCTGAGGCCGGCACGGATTGCCGGTGGTGTTGGTTGGCGCGTGGTGTCGGGTGTTGCCGCACGGTGCCGGGCTCTGGTGCGGCGGTCGGCCGCCGCGTGAGGCCGGGGCGGGTTCCTGGTGGTGTTCCTTCGTGCGCCGGGCCGGGTGTTGGTGCGTCGGGCGGCCGGTGCCTGAGATGGGCGCGGATTGCCGGTGGTGCGCGGTATCGGGTGTCGGCGTGGGGTGTCGGTCCCTGGCGCGCCGGTCAGCCGCCGCCCGAGGCCAGCGCGATTCCCAGCGGGGTCCGTTCGTAGAGCACCTGATGGCCGTAGCGCCGAGCCGTGAGCAGGCCCGCGTCGCGCAGCACCGTCAGATGCGCGGACACCGACGAGGGCGCCAGGCGGAGACGGTGGGCGAGGGCCGTCGTGGAGGCGGGCTCGTCCAGCGCGGCCAGCACGGTGGCCCGGCCGCGCCCCAGCAGCCGTAGCAGCGCGTCCGGTGTGTGGTCGGCGGGCTCGGCCCACAAGGCGCCGATGCCCCGGGCCGGGTAGGCCAGGGTCGGCTGCCAGGGGTGCTCGAAGGTGCTCACCACGTCCGGCCAGAGGAAGACGCTCGGCAGCAGCACCAGGCCCTGACCGCCGAGATGACGCTCGTGCTCGCCCCGGAAGGCAACGGTCAGCGTCCCCGCGTCCCAGGCACAGCGCCCGTTGATCTCCGGGAGCAGCACGCCGAGCCCCACCTCGGCGAGCCGGCGCGAGTGGAAGGCGATGTCCGCCTCCAGCAGGGCGCGCAGCCGCGGCCAGTCCGGCGCCACCAGGGTGTGCCAGACGGCCTCCATCGCGTCCGCCAACTCCTCGATCATGCGGGCGGGTTCACGCAGCCAGGCCCGACCGCGCGCCGACTCCAGCGCGCCCGGGGTGTCCGCCAGCGACCTCGCCGTGTCCTCCCGGGCCTCGTCCGGATCGGCCGCGCGGACGGCGGCGATCTCCTGCTCGAAGGTGGCCGAGGGCCCGTTCGGCGGCGGGCACAGCCAGTCGGGACAGTGCCCGGCCCGCGGCATCAGCAGCCACAGCGGCCCGAGATCGAGACCGGCCGCCGCCGCACCGGTCCGCCGCAGCCAGGGCGCGTGATACCCGTGCCGCTCCGGCCGCTTCAGCGTGCGCACGACCTCCTGCGTCTCCCAGAGCGGCGACACCGCGAACCGGCACCGGAGGAAGTCGTCCTCCCCGAAATACAGCCGCGACGGCATGCCCACCCCCAGAAGGACCAGAAGGACCAGAAGGACCAGAAGACTCGGCTCGGAAGATTCGGCCGTACCCGAAACTCTAGGACGGCCCGGCGCCGCCGAGCACGCTGCTGCCCATGCTTCAAGCCCCTCCCGCCCCGCCCACCGTCTACCGCCGCGTCCTCGCCGTCCCCGAGTTCCGCTTCGTCTTCGCCGCGCACGCGCTGTCCCTGCTCGGCGTGGTCGTCACCGAGATCGCGCTCTCCGTCCTCGTCTACGACCTCACCGGCTCGCCCCTGATGAGCGCGCTCGCCTTCGCGGTGGGCTTCCTGCCGTATCTCATCGGCGGGACGCTCCTCGCCGGGATCGCCGACCGCTACCCGGCCCGGCGCGTGCTGGTGGTCTGCGACCTGCTGTGCGCGGGCTGCGTCGCGGCGATGGTGGCGCCGGGCACCGGCATCGCCGTACTGCTGCTGCTCCGCTGCGCCCTCGCCGTCGTCTCACCGGTGTTCGCGGGCACCCGGATGGCGACACTCGCCGACATCCTCGGCGACGGCGATCTCTTCGTGCTCGGCCGCTCGCTGCTGCGGATCGTCTCGCAGAGCGCGCTGCTCGTCGGCTACGGACTCGGCGGCCTGCTGCTCACTCTGCTCTCCCCGCGCCACGCCCTGCTGATCACCGTGGGCACCTTCCTCGCCTCCGCCGCGCTGCTGCGCCTCGGCACCCGGCGCCGCCCCGCCCGGGCGAGCGGAGGGGGCGCCCTGCTGGCCGACTCCCTCAAGGGCGCCCGGCAGGTGCTCGCCGACCGCCGGGTACGGGCGCTGCTCCTGCTGTTCTGGCTCCCGGCGATGTTCTCCGTCGCCCCCGAGGCCCTCGCCGCCCCCTACGCGGCCGAACTCGGCGCCGGTTCGACCGGGCTCGGGCTGCTGATGTGCGCCCTGCCCGTCGGCACGATCGCCGGCGAGCTGTACGCCGGCTCCCGGCTGCGCCCCGCCACCCGGGAGCGGATCGCCCTCCCCCTGGTCTGCTGCACGTTGCTGCCCTACCTCGGCTACGCCTTCCGGCCGGGCCTCGCCCTCTCCCTCGCGCTGCTGATGGTCGCGGGCGCCGGGTCCGCGTACACGCTCGGCATCGACCAGTGGTTCGTCCGGGACGTGCCCGAGGAACTGCGCGGCCGGGCCATGACGCTGCTCACCGCCGGGCTGATGACCATCCAGGGCGTCGGCATGGCCCTGGCCGGTGCTGCCGCCGAGTTCGCCGGGGTGCGCGGGGCGGTCGTGGGGGCCGGGGCGCTCGGCACGGTGTGCTGCGCCCTGCTCGCCGTGGAAGCCCGCAGGACCGCCGGGGGGCCACCGGCGGACCGAAAGGCGAGACGGGGCTGACCACGATGTGACCGGCCGGTAAGGTCTGGTGCCGTGCCGAAGCCCCTCAGTCTCCCTTTCGACCCCATCGCCCGCGCCGACGAACACTGGAAACAGCGCTGGGGAAACGTGCCCTCGATGGCCGCCATCACCTCGATCATGCGGGCACAGCAGATCCTGCTCGCCGAGGTCGACGCGGTCGTGAAGCCGTACGGACTGACCTTCGCGCGGTACGAGGCACTGGTGCTGCTCACCTTCTCCAAGGCGGGTGAGCTGCCGATGTCCAAGATCGGCGAGCGGCTCATGGTGCACCCCACGTCCGTGACGAACACCGTGGACCGGCTGGCCAGGTCCGGCCTGGTCGCCAAGCGCCCCAACCCCAACGACGGCCGCGGCACCCTCGCCTCCATCACCGACAAGGGCCGCGAGGTCTGCGACGCGGCGACCCGCGACCTGATGGAGATGGACTTCGGGCTGAGCGCCTACGACGCGGAGGAGTGCGGGGAGATCTTCGCGATGCTGCGCCCGCTCAGGGTCGCGGCGGCGGACTTCGACGAGGACTGACGCGGGCGAGGGACGGTGACTGACCCGGGGAAAGATCGCCCGGAACCGGTCGTTACGCTCGTCCTCATGAAAAAGAGCGTGCTGACCCGCTACCGCGTCATGGCGTACGTCACGGGTGTCCTGCTGGTCCTGCTGTGCCTCAGCATGATCGCCAAGTACCTCCTCAAGATCGACGGTGCCGGGAGCTTCACCGAGGTCGTCGCCATCGCGCACGGCTGGCTGTACGTCGTCTACCTGCTCTTCGCGTTCGACCTGGGCTCCAAGGCGAAGTGGCCGGTCGGCAAGCAGCTCTGGGTGCTGCTCGCAGGGACCATCCCGACGGCCGCGTTCTTCGTGGAGCGGAAGATCAGCCACGAGCTGGAGTCGAAGATCGTCGAGCCGACTCCGGTCCCCGCCAAGGCCTGATCACTACCGGGGCGTCACTCGGATGCCCCGGTTGCCCATCGACATTTACTAGGACGTCCTAGTAAATTCGAAGCATGGACGCTGACGCCATCGCAGAGGGCCGCCGACGCTGGCAGGCCCGGTTCGACGCCGCACGCACGCGTGAGGCCGACTTCACCACGCTCTCCGGGGACCCCGTCGAGCCGGTGTACGGACCTCGCCCCGGGGACACGTACGACGGCTTCGAGCGGATCGGGTGGCCCGGCGAGTACCCCTACACGCGCGGGCTGCACGCCACGGGCTACCGGGGGCGGACCTGGACGATCCGGCAGTTCGCCGGGTTCGGGAACGCCGAGCAGACCAACGAGCGCTACAAGAAGATCCTCGCCAACGGCGGCGGCGGCCTCTCCGTCGCCTTCGACATGCCGACCCTGATGGGCCGCGACTCCGACGACCCGCGCGCGCTGGGCGAGGTCGGGCACTGCGGGGTCGCCATCGACTCCGCCGCCGACATGGAGGTCCTGTTCAAGGACATCCCGCTGGGTGATGTGACGACCTCGATGACCATCAGCGGGCCGGCCGTCCCCGTCTTCTGCATGTACCTGGTCGCCGCCGAGCGCCAGGGCATCGACCCCGCCGTCCTCAACGGCACGCTCCAGACGGACATCTTCAAGGAGTACATCGCCCAGAAGGAGTGGCTCTTCCAGCCCGAGCCGCACCTGCGCCTCATCGGCGACCTCATGGAGTACTGCGCGGCCGGCATCCCCGCCTACAAGCCGCTGTCCGTCTCCGGGTACCACATCCGCGAGGCCGGCTCCACGGCCGCGCAGGAGCTGGCGTACACGCTGGCCGACGGCTTCGGGTACGTCGAACTCGGCCTGTCCCGGGGCCTCGACGTGGACGTGTTCGCACCCGGCCTGTCCTTCTTCTTCGACGCGCACGTCGACTTCTTCGAGGAGATCGCCAAGTTCCGCGCGGCGCGCCGGATCTGGGCCCGCTGGATGCGGGACGTCTACGGCGCGCGGTCCGAGAAGGCCCAGTGGCTGCGCTTCCACACCCAGACCGCCGGCGTCTCGCTGACCGCGCAGCAGCCGTACAACAACGTGGTCAGGACGGCCGTAGAGGCGCTCGCAGCCGTCCTCGGCGGGACCAACTCGCTGCACACCAACGCCCTGGACGAGACCCTCGCGCTGCCCAGTGAGCAGGCCGCGGAGATCGCGCTGCGCACGCAGCAGGTGCTGATGGAGGAGACCGGGGTCGCCAACGTGGCGGATCCGCTGGGGGGTTCGTGGTACGTCGAGCAGCTCACCGACCGGATCGAGGCGGACGCCGAGAAGATCTTCGAGCAGATCAGGGAGCGGGGGCTGAGGGCGCATCCGGACGGGCGGCACCCGATCGGGCCGATCACGTCCGGGATCCTGCGCGGGATCGAGGACGGCTGGTTCACCGGTGAGATCGCCGAGGCCGCCTTCCAGTACCAGCGGTCCGTGGAGAAGGGCGACAAGCGGGTCGTCGGCGTCAATGTGCACCACGGGTCGGTCACCGGGGACCTGGAGATCCTGCGGGTCAGCCATGAGGTGGAGCGGGAGCAGATCCGGGAGTTGGGGTCGCGGAAGGGCGCTCGGGACGAGGCGGCCGTAGGGGCGGCGCTGGACGCGATGCTCGCCGCCGCGCGGGACGGGTCGAACATGATCGGACCGATGCTGGACGCGGCGCGGGCCGAGGCGACGCTCGGTGAGATCTGCGGGGTGCTGCGCGAGGAGTGGGGGGTCTACACCGAGCCTGCGGGCTTCTAGGGGTTCGTGAGCGCGGTCAGGCCCAGCAGCAGGACCCGGGTGAAGCTGCGGACCCAGTCCTCGTCGGCCGGTTCCGCGCTCACCAGGGTGCGGTGGACGACCGCGCCGGCGACCACGTCGAAGATCAGGTCGGCGGTGCGCGCGGCTTCCAAGGGGTCTGATTCCGGGGGCAGTTCGCCGCGGGCCTGGGCGCGTGCCCTGCCCTCCACGACCAGGCACTTCTGCCGGTCGACGATCGATTCGCGGATGCGTTCGCGCAGGGCGTTGTCGCGGACGGACTCGGCGACCACCGCCATCAGTCCACTCTTGGCCTCCGGGCGTGCCAGGATCGCCGCGAACTGGAGGACGACGCCCTCGATGTCGGCGGCCAGGGTGCCCCGGTCGGGGAGTTCCAGTTCGTCGAAGAGTTCGGCGACGGCGTCGACGACGAGTTCGTTCTTGCCTGCCCAGCGGCGGTAGAGGGTCGTTTTCGCGACCCCGGCGCGGGTTGCCACGTCTCCCAACGTGAGCTTGGACCAGCCGAGTTCGACCAGGGCCTCCCGGGTGGCCGCGAGGATCGCGGTGTCCGCGGTGGTGCTGCGGGGGCGTCCCGCGGCGCGTGGGACGGGAGTGCGGCTCTGCATCCCTTGACCATAACCGGCGGTTCCTGTGGTGCAGTGAGGGAGATCACCGGGTATCCCTTTCCGCGAGGCACCCGGCACCATTACGCTACGACCCGTAGCGAAACCGCGGGCGTGGGGTGGGGACCCGACGCCGAACAGCACCTGCCGAACAGCACTGACCGGACCGGCTTTCACAACACTTTTCATTCACACGCGCGGACGGGGGAGGATAGACGCATGCAGCCACGGAACATGTCCATGAGCGGAGTCGTCGACCTCGCCGCGGTGAAGGCGGCCCAGGAGGCCAAGGCCAAGGCGGAGCAGGCGCGCGCCGAATCCGCCAGACAGGGCGGTGGCGGGGCCGTCTCGCCGGCCGATCTTGTGATCGACGTAGATGAGGCGGGGTTCGAGAGCGAGGTCCTGCAGCGGTCCACCGAGGTCCCGGTCGTCATCGACTTCTGGGCCGAGTGGTGCGAGCCGTGCAAGCAGCTGAGCCCGATCCTGGAGCGGCTCGCCCTCGACTACGACGGACGCTTCGTCCTTGCCAAGATCGACGTCGACGCCAATCAGATGCTGATGCAGCAGTTCGGGGTGCAGGGCATCCCGGCCGTCTTCGCGGTGGTCGCCGGGCAGGCGCTGCCGCTCTTCCAGGGGGCCGCCACCGAGCCGCAGGTCCGCCAGACCCTCGACCAGTTGATCCAGGTCGCCGAGCAGCGCTTCGGTCTCACCGGGCTGACCGTCGACCCGGACGCCGTGCCGGGCGACCGCCCCGAGGTCGTCGCCGAGATGCCGGCGGGCCCCTACGACGCGCTGCTGGAAGCCGCCGTACGGGCCCTGGACGCCGGGGACTTCGGCGGGGCCGTACAGGCCTACAAGAACGTGCTGAGCGACGACCCGGCCAACTCGGAGGCCAAGCTCGGGCTCGCGCAGGCCGAGTTGCTGCACCGGGTGTCGACGCTCGACCCGCAGCAGGTGCGTACGGAGGCCGCCGGGAAGCCGGGTGACGTGCCGGCGCAGATCGCCGCCGCCGACCTGGATCTGGTGGGCGGTCATGTCGAGGACGCGTTCGGCCGGTTGATCGACACCGTGCGGCGCACGGCGGGTGACGACCGGGACACCGTACGGCTGCGGCTGCTGGAGCTGTTCGAGGTCGTCGGGGCCGACGACCCGAGGGTGGCGGCGGCCCGGCGGGCACTGGCGCGGGCGCTGTTCTGAGCGGGGCGCGAGGCCGGTTCTGACCAGTCGGTAAACCTCGGGAACGGTGTTGCCGGTGTGAAATATTTGCCGACAGAGTGTCACTGCGACCGCGCTTTACCAAAACTTGGTAATCGCGGTCGCTGTTACTTGGAGTAAGCCAGGGGCGTTGTTCTGTCGGATTCCGTCCGAAGATCCATCGTTTTGTCCTGGCCCAGGATGACACCCAGCGTCGTCGGTCGATACCGGCGGGTCGTTGTTCGGTTATCCGCTCGTTACTACCCAGTAACGAAGCCCCTTGTGCGGGCGGCGAGAATGCACCACGATCGGCGACGCTCGGTCCGTTTCCGTACCCCGACAGCCGGTCGGGTCGACGGGGTCTCCTGGGTCCCCACCGAGTAGAGCCGGAAACAATGGAGTCGGCTCTTGGGCAGGGGGGTCTTCGCCGCGAGGCGGAGCCTGTCCAGCAAGGTTGTGCGTGATGTGCGTCAGGCGCGACCAGTGGTTGTCGCTCGGGGGTGATCGCCGGTGATCGGTGCGCGGGTTCGCGCCTCCGGGTACAGGCGCTCCCCTTCCCGAGGACGTAGCACTTCTCCCATCCCTGCCCGGCTGAGCCGCCATCTGGGGGCAGTCAGGGCCAGGAGATGTACGTCCGAGAAGGAGGAAATATGGAGTCCCAGGTGCGTGGCGGGACGAGATGGAAGCGCTTCGCTGTGGTCATGGTGCCCAGCGTCGCCGCTACGGCGTGTATAGGTGTCGCCCTCGCGCAGGGCGCCCTTGCCGCGTCGTTCAGTGTTTCCGGCCAGTCGTTCAAGGTGACGGCCGATCAGCTCGACGGCACGGGCTTCACGCAGTACGGAGCCCTGGACTCGGGCTACAACCTGGACGGCAGCAAGACGGCTCACCCCGTCGCCGTCTCGGCGTTCAAGTCCGCTTCGATCACCAACATGTGCCAGTCGGTGGTCACCCCGAACATCCCGATCTTCGGATCGGTCAGCCTCGTGCTGAAGGCGGGCGGCGACGGTACGCCGGTCCAGGCCGAGAACCTGTACATCGATGTCCAGGACCTCGCCGCCGACGCGGTGTTCCACAACATCGACATCGGTGTGGCCGCCGGAAGCGCGACCAAGGGTCCGGGCATGAAGGGCGGCAGCGAGGCTGCCAACCCGTACGGATTCGCCCAGCAGGCCGAGTCGGCCACGCTGACCAACGTGAAGCAGACGGCGTGGGCCACCACTGCCGGAACCTTCAAGCTCAGCGGGCTGAAGATGTCGGTCTCGACCGGCACCCACGAGTGCTACTAGGCACTTGACGGCGGGCGGGGGAGCCGGTGGCGCCCCCGCCCGTCCACCTTCCACCCGCACCTTCACCCGAGGTGCACCTCTCCACCACAGCAACGCCGTACCAGGGAGCTGTTTTCCATGAGCGCCGAGACTCCTGCCGCACCCGGTCAGTTCACCCGCCGGAGGCTGCAGTTCCGCGCCTGGCGTGGCACAAGGCCGTTCTGGGCCGGTCTGTACGTCATGCTCGGCGGACTCCCGATCGCCTACTTCCCGTACGCGCATCTCCAGATCGGGCATCTGACGCTGGCGATGGCCACCACCGCGGGCGCCGGGTCCCTGATCATCGGCGTGCTGCTCGTCGTCCTGGGCTTCAGCCTCTGGTTCCAGAAGCACGTGCGCACCTTCGCGGGTGTCGCGGCGATTCTGCTGGCGCTGGTGTCCATCCCCGTGTCCAACCTCGGCGGCTTCCTCATCGGCTTCCTCTTCGCCATGGTCGGCGGGGCGCTGGCCGTGTCGTGGGCGCCGGGCGCACCGCCGGAGCCGCAGGCGGTACCGGAGGACACGCAGGGAGAAGGCGGCGCACCCGCAGCCGCACCGTTCGAGGCCGCACCGCACGAGTCCGCGTCGTACTACGAAGCCGCGCCTCACGAGTCAGTGCCGCACGAGTCCGCCGACGACGCGGACGAGCCCAAGGATCTGTCAGGAACGAGCCCGGTGAACAACGGGGCGAACGGGAGGCACAGTGCCGGCTGACGAGGTGACCCACGGGACTGACGTGGACGCGTCCCGTGTGAGAACCGGGCCGCGGCACGCGGCGCCCAAGAAGCCGTTGCTCACCAGGCTCCACATGCCCGCCGGCAAGGCGATAGCCACGGTGGCGATGCCGACCGCTGTCATCGTGGGGCTGGGTTTCACGTCCTCGCTCGCCCTCGCCGACAACGGTTCGACGACCTCGCCGTCGTCGAAGAGTCTGACGGCCGACGAGTACAAGGACTGCGTCGCGGCCCTCGCCGACTCGACGGCCGGCGCCTCGGCGACGCCGTCCGCGTCCACGAGCGAGTCCTCGGACTCGTCCAAGGACGAGGCGACACCGTCGGCCACGTCGACGGACTCCGCCACGAAGGACTCGGGCAAGACCTCTTCGTCGGATTCAGGTTCCGACGACAAGTCCACGCCCACGCCGACCGCTTCGGCCTCGGCGAGCAAGTCCAGCGACTCCGGCAGTACGTCGTCCGGCTCCACCGCCACCGCGACGCCCTCGGCGACCGCGAGCAGCGAGAGCCTGCTGGACACCATCGGCGACGCGATCACCGGCATCCTCACCGGCGGTTCCAGCTCGTCGGGTTCGGACTCCACGGCGACCGCCACGCCGACGCCGACCGCGTCCGCCTCGGCGAGCGCCACGAAGGACACGTCCACGGACGACTCCTCCAGTGCGTCCGACACCGTCAAGGAGACGACGAAGAAGGCCACCGACACGGTCGACGACACCGTGAAGGACACGACCGACACGGCGACGAAGGCGGCCGAGGACACGGCCACCGCCACCGCTTCGGCCACGGCGAGTCCGTCCGCGAGCGCGAGCACCGACACCTCGGACTGCCCGGTCGCCACGGACGACCTGAGCGGCGTCGACAACAAGGTGCTGCTGCCCGACGACCCCTGGTACCTGAACGCGAGTTCGCTGCTGCTCAAGGGCGCCGACTACAAGGGCATCGTCGAGGTGAAGACGGCCAGCGGCAAGGTCAAGAAGGTCCTGAAGTACGTCATCTCCGGTGGCACCGACATCGGCGACCTGCACCAGACGGTGGACGACAAGCAGTCCGGCAAGACATACCACGTGCAGGCGGCCTCCGGTTCGACGTCCACGATCCGCGACGGCGACACCGTGATGTACACGGAGTCCATCTCGGGCAACCTGTTCGGACTGATCCCGATCACGTTCACCCCGGACAGCCCGCCGCCGCTGAACATCCCGCTGATCTACTTCACCAACGTGAAGGTGGTCCAGGCCGGCCAGTTCGGCGGCACGCTGACCGTTCCCGGTCTGCGCAGCTACCAGAACTGAGCCCGTCCACAAGCCCGTTCGGGAGCCGCGAAGGAGCAGTGCCCCGCCGAGTACCCACTCGGCGGGGCACTGCTCTGTTCCGCGCGGTCCGAGAACCGGAGGCGCACACCGACGTCGCGGTCTCGCGGAGCGGGCGAAGGCGGACGCCGTACGGCTGATCGACCACCGCCCACCCGGAGCTGCGCGCCGGCACATGGCTGTGCGAGACGGTCGGAGCACCCCCGGCCGCATGATCCGACCGACGGCGAACAGCCGAGGGCGCCCCCTGGTCGCAGGGGACGCCCTCAGCGCCGTACAAAAGCCTTCAGCGGTACGTCAGTTGCCCTCGCCGCCGCCGAGGTGGTGGACGCGGAGCATGTTCGTGGTGCCGGCCACGCCGGGGGGCGAGCCGGCGGTGATGATGACGGTCTCGCCCGGGTTGAAGCGGTTGATCTTGGCGATCTCGCCGTCGACCATGTCGACCATCTCGTCGGTGGTGTTGACGAACGGCACCACGTGCGACTCCACGCCCCAGCTGAGCGCCAGCTGGTTGCGGGTGCCCTCGTCGGTGGTGAAGGCGATGATCGGCTGCTGCGCGCGGTAGCGGGACAGCCGGCGGGCGGTGTCACCGGACTGCGTGAAGGCCACCAGGGCCCGGCCGCCGAGGAAGTCGGCGATCTCGCACGCGGCACGCGCGATCGAACCACCCTGCGTCCGCGGCTTCTTGCCCGGCACGAGCGGCTGCAGGCCCTTGCTGAGCAGCTCCTCCTCGGCCGCCTGGACGATCTTCGACATCGTCTGCACGGTCTCGATCGGGTAGGCGCCCACCGAGGACTCGGCGGACAGCATGACCGCGTCCGCGCCGTCCAGGATCGCGTTGGCCACGTCGGAGGCCTCGGCGCGCGTGGGGCGGGAGTTGGTGATCATCGACTCCATCATCTGGGTCGCCACGATCACCGGCTTGGCGTTGCGCCGGCAGAGCTCCACCAGGCGCTTCTGCACCATCGGGACCTTCTCCAGCGGGTACTCCACGGCGAGGTCCCCGCGGGCCACCATCACCGCGTCGAAGGCCGCGACCACGGCCTCCATGTTGGCGACCGCCTGCGGCTTCTCCACCTTGGCGATGACGGGGACCCGGCGGCCCTCCTCGTCCATCACCTTGTGGACGTCGTACACGTCGCTCGCGTCGCGCACGAAGGACAGGGCGACCATGTCGCAGCCCATCCGCAGCGCGAAGCGCAGGTCCTCGACGTCCTTCTCGGACAGCGCGGGCACGTTCACGGCCGCGCCGGGCAGGTTGATGCCCTTGTGGTCAGAGATGACGCCGCCCTCGATGACGATCGTCTTCACGCGGGGGCCTTCGACGCTGAGGACCTTCAGCTCGACGTTGCCGTCGTTGATGAGGACCTGGTCGCCGCGGGAGACGTCACCGGGCAGGCCCTTGTACGTCGTCCCGCAGATGGTCTTGTCGCCCGGGACGTCCTCGGTGGTGATGGTGAACTCGTCACCGCGCACCAGCTCGACGGGACCCTCGGCGAAGGTCTCCAGGCGGATCTTCGGGCCCTGCAGGTCGGCGAGGACGCCGATGGCACGGCCGGTCTCCTTGGCCGCGGCACGGACGCGGTCGTACCGGCCCTGGTGCTCGGCGTGGGTGCCGTGGCTGAAATTGAAGCGGGCCACATTCATGCCGGCCTCGATCAGCGACACCAACTGCTCGTGGGAGTCGACCGCGGGGCCGAGAGTACAGACGATTTTCGAACGGCGCATGGGACGATCCTATCGGTTTGTTTCGCTACGGAATATTCCGTCTGGCGGAAGATACAAATGGGCGGGCAGGCGCTCAGGCGTTGGAATTTCCGACCAGTGCATAGGTCTGTGTGGCGATCTCCAATTCCTCGTCCGTCGGCACCACCGCGACCGCGACCCGCCCGGACGCCGGCGAGATCAGCCGCGGCTCGTCACTCCGTACGGCGTTCAGCGCCCCGTCCACCTCAAGCCCCAGCAGCTCCAGGCCCGCGACGGCAGCTTCCCGCACCGCACTCGCGTTCTCCCCGACTCCCGCTGTGAAGGCGACCGCGTCCACCCGGCCGAGTACCGCGCAGTAGGCACCGATGTACTTCTTCAACCGGTGAATGTAGATGTCGAAGGCGAGTTCCGCCTGTTCGTCGCCCTCGTCGATCCGGCGCCGGATCTCCCGCATGTCGTTGTCCCCGCACAACCCGATCAGACCGCTCTTCTTGTTGAGAAGAGTGTCGATCTCATCGGTGGACATTTCGCCAACACGCATCAAATGGAAGATGACGGCCGGATCCAGGTCTCCCGACCGGGTCCCCATCACCAACCCCTCCAAGGGCGTCAGCCCCATCGAGGTGTCCACACACCGCCCACCGCGCACGGCCGAGGCGGACGCCCCGTTCCCTAGATGCAGCACGATGACGTTCACGTCCTCGGGCGCCTTCCCCAGCAGCTTCGCCGTCGCCCGCGACACATACGCGTGCGAGGTCCCGTGGAACCCGTACCGCCGGATCCGGTACGCGTCCGCGGTCGCCACGTCGATCGCGTACCGCGCGGCCGACTCCGGCATCGTCGTGTGGAACGCGGTGTCGAACACGGCCACCTGCGGCAGATCCGGCCGCAGCGCCATCGCGGTCCGGATCCCGACGAGGTTCGCCGGATTGTGCAGCGGAGCGACGGGGATCAGCCGCTCGATCTCGGCGAGCACCGCGTCGTCGATGACGGTGGGAGCGGTGAAGGTCATCCCGCCGTGCACGACCCGATGCCCGATGGCAGCCAGTTCGGGAGAGTCCAACCCGAGCCCGTCCGTGGCCAGTTGCTCCGCTACGGCCTTCAGGGCGGCCTCGTGGTCGGCGATCGGCGCGATCGACTCCCGTACGGCACCGGTCGTGACGCAGGTGTGCTTGAGCCGGGAGGTCTCCTCGCCGATGCGCTCGACGAGCCCCAGGGCCAGCCGCTCGCCGTCGTGCATGTCGAGGAGCTGGTACTTCACCGACGAGGAGCCGGAGTTGAGCACGAGGACACGGGTCGCGGTCACTGCTGGGTTGCCTTCTCGGTCGGGTTCTCTGCCTGGTTCTTCGGGCTCTGGGACTGGATCGCCGTGATGGCGACGGTGTTGACGATGTCCGAGACGAGGGCGCCCCGGGACAGGTCGTTGACCGGCTTGCGCAGCCCCTGGAGCACCGGCCCGACGGCGATCGCGCCGGCCGAACGCTGCACGGCCTTGTAGGTGTTGTTGCCGGTGTTGAGGTCGGGGAAGATCAACACGCTTGCCCGGCCCGCGACTTCGGACTCCGGCATCTTCGTGGCGGCGACACTCGGCTCGACGGCGGCGTCGTACTGGATCGGCCCCTCGATCCGCAGATCGGCCCGCCGCAGCCGGACCAGCTCCGTGGCCTCGCGCACCTTGTCGACGTCGACGCCCGAGCCGGACGTACCCGTCGAGTACGACAGCATGGCGATCCGCGCGGCGACCCCGAACTGCTCGGCGGTGGCGGCCGATTGAATGGCGATGTCGGCCAACTGCTCGGCGTTCGGGTCGGGGTTGACGGCACAGTCGCCGTACACCAGCACTTTGTCGGCGAGGCACATGAAGAAGACGGACGAGACGATGTCGGCGTCCGGCTTGGTCTTGATGATCTCGAAAGCGGGCCGGATGGTGGCGGCCGTGGAGTGCACGGCGCCGGAGACCATCCCGTCGGCGAGCCCGGCCTGCACCATCAACGTCCCGAAGTAGTTCACGTCGGCGACGACGTCGTAGGCCAGCTCGACGGTCACGCCCTTGTGGGCGCGGAGTTCGGCGTACTTCTCGGCGAAGCGGTCGCGGAGTTCGGAGGTCTGCGGGTCGATCAGCTGGGCGGCGCTGAGGTCGATGCCGAGGTCGGCGGCCCGCTTGCGGATCTGGTCCTCGGGCCCGAGGAGGGTGAGTTCGCAGACGCCCCGGCGCAGCAGCACCTCGGCGGCGTGCAGGACGCGGGGCTCGGTGCCCTCGGGGAGGACGATCCGGCGCTTGTCGGAGCGGGCCCGCTCCAGGAGCGTGTGCTCGAACATCATCGGGGTGAGGCGGTCGCTGCTCGGCGCGGAGACCCGCCTGAGCAGGTCGCCGGTGTCGACGTACCGCTCGAAGAGGCCGAGCGCGGTCTCCGCCTTGCGCGGGGTGGCCGCGTTCAACTTCCCTTCCAGGGCGAAGAGTTCACCGGCGGTGGGGAAGGAGTTCCCGGCCACCGAGACCACCGGCGTGCCCGGCGCGAGGCGGGCGGCGAGGGTGAGGATCCCGTCGCTCGGCACCTCGTTCAGGGTGAGCAGGACGCCGGCTATCGGCGGGGTGCCGGCGCTGTGCGCGGCGAGCGCGCCGACGACGAGGTCGGCGCGGTCGCCCGGGGTGACGACGAGACAGCCGGGCGTCAGCGCCTTCAGGAAGTTGGGCAGCATCGCCCCGCCGAACACGAAGTCCAGCGCGTCCCGCGCGAGCCCCGAGTCGTCCCCGAGGAGCACCCGGCCGCCGAGGGCGTGGGTGATCTGCGCGACGGTCGGCGCGGAGAGCGCGGGCTCGTCCGGTACGACGTAACAGGGCACCGGCAGCCGGGTGGTGAGTCGCTGGGCGATCTCCTCCCGGTCCTCGCGGGCGACCCGGTTGGTGACCATGGCGAGGACGTCGCAGCCGAGGCCGTCGTAGGCGCGATACGCGTTGCGGGTCTCCGCGAGCACGGACTCGGAGGTCTGCTTGCGGCCGCCGACGACGGGGATCACGGACGCGCCGAACTCGTTCGCGAGACGGGCGTTGAGGGCCAGCTCGTCCGGGAACTGGGTGTCCGCGAAGTCGGTCCCGAGGACGAGGACGACGTCGTAGTCACGGGCGACGAGATGGAACCGTTCGACGAGCGTCGACACCAGCTCGTCCGTCCCCTGCTCGGCCTGGAGGGCGGACGCCTCGTGGTAGTCCATGCCGTAGACGGTCGCCGGGTCCTGCGAGAGCCGGTAGCGGGCGCGCAGCAGTTCGAACAGCCGATCGGGATCGTCGTGGACGAGGGGCCGGAACACCCCCACCCGGTCGACCTGCCGGGTCAGGAGCTCCATGACCCCCAGCTCGACGACCTGACGGCCGTCGCCGCGGTCGATCCCGGTCACGTACACGCTGCGGGTCACGCGTGCTACCTCGCTTCGTCTCGGTGGTCATAAAAATCGCCCACCGGGGTGAGCGGAAGCCTCTTGACAATACCTCCGGGGGTGGTTAGGACGCCCCTCGGTCGGACGGGAGCGGCGTCGCCCTGAGGGACGTGAAACAATCGAATCCGGCTCACCGGTCTCAACAGCGAGCAGGAGACACAGCACGATGCGCATCGGAGTTCTCACCGCAGGCGGCGACTGCCCCGGCCTGAACGCAGTGATCCGATCGGTCGTGCACCGAGCGGTCGACAACTACGGCGACGAGGTCATCGGCTTCGAGGACGGCTACGCCGGACTGCTCGAAGGCCACTACCGCACCCTCGACCTCGACGCGGTCAGCGGCATCCTCGCCCGCGGCGGCACGATCCTGGGCTCTTCCCGCCTGGAGCGCGACCGCCTGCGGGAAGCGTGCGAGAACGCGCTGGACATCGCGCGGGACTTCGGGATCGATGCGCTGATCCCGATCGGCGGCGAGGGCACGCTGACGGCGGCGCGCATGCTGTCGGACGCCGGATTGCCGGTGGTCGGGGTCCCCAAGACGATCGACAACGACATCTCGTCGACGGACCGCACGTTCGGGTTCGACACGGCGGTGGGCGTCGCCACGGAGGCGATGGACCGCCTCAAGACGACCGCGGAGTCCCACCAACGAGTGATGGTCGTCGAGGTCATGGGCCGGCACGCGGGCTGGATCGCGCTGGAGTCCGGGATGGCGGCGGGCGCCCACGGCATCTGCCTGCCCGAGCGCCCCTTCGACCCCGCCGACCTGGTCAAGATGGTCGAGGAACGCTTCGCCCGCGGCAAGCGGTTCGCCGTCGTCTGCGTCGCCGAGGGCGCGCACCCCGCCGAGGGCTCCATGGACTACGGCAAGGGCGAGATCGACGCGTTCGGCCACGAGCGCTTCCAGGGCATCGGCACGGCACTGGCGTACGAACTCGAACGCCGCCTCGGCAAGGAGGCCAAGCCGGTCATCCTCGGCCACATCCAGCGCGGCGGCGTACCGACCGCGTACGACCGGGTGCTCGCGACCCGGTTCGGCTGGCACGCGGTGGAGGCCGCGCACCGGGGCGAGTTCGGACGGATGACGGCGCTGCGCGGCACGGACGTGGTGATGGTGCCGCTGGCGGAGGCGGTCACCGAGCTGAAGACGGTGCCGAAGGACCGGATGGACGAGGCGGAGTCGGTCTTCTAGGTCCGGTGCGGGCTGTTCAGTAGGTGCCCTTCTCGACCACGGCCCAGAAACGGCTGATGATCTGGTCGAGGAAGTCGCGGCCGGCCTCGCTCGCGTCGCCGGGCGAGTTGCCGCCGGCCCAGGTGAGGGTGGCGAGCATCCGCCCCTGGTAGTCCTGGTGGAGTTCCTTGAGGGAGTCCTCCAGGAGATGCCGGTCCAGGGGCACCATTTTTCCGATCGGCCGTACGGCGGCCTGCCAGCGCGTGGTCACGGCGCCGCGCAGCAACTCCGCGAGTTTCGCGTCGCGTCCGGTGACGTTGATGAAGTCGGGCAGCGAGAGGTCGAGCACATCGGCGAGTGCGGCGGACTGGCGCTCGGTGCCGCGCCACTCGTCGTTCTCCTCCATCCGCAAATACACGAGGAGTTCGAGCCCGACGGCACGGGCGATGTCCTCCGGCGCGAGGCCACGGGCCAGACGGTGCTCACGCAGCGTGCGTGGCCTGCCGATGAGTTCACTCGCGGAACACCACAACACGCCCGCGAGCGCGGCGAGTTCGGGACTCGACGGCGCGGTGAGCCCACGCTCCCAGGCGATGACCAGGTCCGGCGTGACATAGGGCAGCCCGAACGACACACGCATCCCGTACGCGACGTGTTCGGGACCCATGTCGAGAGCGGTCCTGAGCCTGCGGGCAGCGGGGGCGTTGAACGGCGGAGTGGGCGGCGTGGACTGGCTGGGTTGAGCTGGAGGTCGGCGCACGGGGCACAAGTTAGGGGCGCCCGAGTGCGGTGACTACGGTCTGTTCGGCCAGGATTACGGATCGTAGGAACGTACGGATCCGGTCGGGTGGGGGAGATCGAATGCGGCTGGGGGTGGTGTGCGTGGTGACGGTGCGTGGCGGCCGGGGGAGCCGGATGGTGGCCGAGGTGCGATGAATATGCCGCTCTACCTTGCCATTTGCCTGGGTGGCGGGCACTGGCCGAGGGGGTGGGGGTGGTTCGGCTGGTCTCGGGTGTGTGGGCGGGGTTCGAAGGGGAGTGCGTTTGTGGTGGGGGTGATGATCGGGTGTGGGGGGAAGTGGGGGGTGGCGGGAATTCGACGGTGGGGGTGTGGGCGGGGTCGCCGGGCGGTCGTTCAGGTGCGTCGCGTATCGACTCCGGCCCCGACCGTCGGCTCCCGGGGGAACTCCTTCGGCTTCGCCTCACCCCGCGTTGGCCGATCACGGGCGCCCCGCACCGATGCCTCGTGACGGCCTAGGCTCCGAGGGGTGATTGAGACCATCGTGTTCGACGTCGGCGAGACGATCACCCGAGACGACCGGTACTGGCAGTCGTGGGCCGACTGGCTCGACATCCCCCGCCACACCCTCTCCGTGCTCGTCGGGGCCGTCGTGGCCCGGGGCCAGGACAACGCGGAGGCGTTGCGCCTCGTCCGCCCCGGCATCGACATCGCCGCCGAATACCGCGCTCGCGAAACGGCCGGCCACGGCGAGTACCTCGACGAGAGCGACCTCTACGACGACGTCCGCCCGGCCCTGTCCGCGCTCCGCGAACTCGGAGTGCGGGTCATCGTCGCCGGGAACCAGACTTCCCGCGCCGGCGAGTTGCTGCGCGCCCTCGACCTGCCCGCGGACCTCGTTGTCACGTCGGGGGAGTGGGGCGTCGCGAAGCCACAACTCGGGTTCTTCGAGCGCGTGCTGGAGGTGGCCCAGGCAGCGCCGGACCGGACGGTCTACGTCGGCGACCATCCGGCCAACGACATCTTCCCCGCCAAGCGGGCGGGGCTGCGCGTCGCGCATGTCCGCCGTGGCCCATGGGGGCATCTGTGGGCGGACGACGCCAAGGTCGTAGCGGCGGCGGACTGGCGTATCGACGGTCTCGGCCGGCTCACGTCGATGGTGGCGGACTGACGGAAACGGCTCGGCCCTCCGCGGGCTGTGGCCGGTGGGGCCGTTCGCGTGCACAGGGGAGTTGACCGGTCCCGGCGCGCGTGCCGGTGGGGTGTAACCGCTTCTCGATGTCCGCCAGAGGGGCACGCACTGCCGCTGCCGTGTGTTCGAGCGGCTGTGCGGTCAGGACGGCGACCGTGGGCGGTGTGTCGGGCGCCTCTTCACCGGTACTGCCAAGTGGGCTGGCCAGAGCGGGTGTTGGGTGGGCATCGGAGGCGTACCGTGTGGCGCGCGAGGTTCGGAGGCGGCACGGAGGACGGCGCGGTGGCCTATGAGTACAGCGGGGATCATCTCGACTTTCGGGCAGGGGACTTCAAGGGGCCCGTCATCGCGAAGGTCAGCGTCCACCAGCATGCTGCGGCGCCCACGGCCCTGGACGCCCTGCCGGCCAGGACCGCTGGGTTCATCGGTCGGGGAAG
This sequence comes from Streptomyces sp. STR69, assembly GCF_024519455.1. Taxonomy (GTDB): domain Bacteria; phylum Actinomycetota; class Actinomycetes; order Streptomycetales; family Streptomycetaceae; genus Streptomyces. The sequence goes on from NZ_JALJRY010000038.1 coordinate 81,688, forward strand.
TGAACTGAGCCGACTGCTCCATGCGCTGGACCCCGCGATTGCCGAAGGGCCGCATGCCGTTCTGGTCGCCGCGGTGTCGGGGCTCGGCGGTATCGGCAAGACCGCACTCGCCGTGGAGGCGGCACACGCTGCCCGCGACAAAGGCTGGTTCCCCGGCGGGGTGCTCTTCGTCAACCTGCAGGGGTATGCCGACGATCGTGTTACCGCTGACCAGGCGCTGGAGGCATTGCTCCGGGCGCTGGGTACCAAGCCGGACCACATCCCGGCGACGGCGGACCAACGTGCCGGTCTGTACCGGTCAATACTCACTGAGCGAGGCCGGGAGCGGGGAGCGGTGCTGATCCTGGCAGACAACGCGGCCTTGGCCGAGCAGGTGCGCCCGTTGTTGCCGGGCGGTGGGGCGAGGCATCGTGTCCTGGTTACCTCGCGTGACCGATTGCCCCAACTAGGGGCCAGAATCGTGCCGTTGGGGCAGCTGACGCCGAGTGAGGCGTCCGGCCTCCTCGACCGTGTGCTGCGGATCGCGGACCCTGATGACTGTCGGATGGCCGATGAGACCTCAGCAGCCGCGAAAGTCGCCGCGTGTTGCGGATACCTGCCGCTCGCCCTGCAGATCGCGGGGGCGCTGCTGGTGCTGGATCGGAGTCAACCTGTTGCCGAACTCGCCGCTGAACTGGGCGAGTTCCGCGATCGGCTCGACCGCCTTGACGACGGTGAGCGTAGTGTCCGGGCGGCGTTCGAGCTGTCGTATCGGCTGTTGGCGCCGGACGAGGCTAGGCTGCTCCGGTTGCTCGCCCTCGCTCCGGGACCCGAGGCAAGCGCTGAGGTGGTCACGGCTCTGATCGGGGCCAAGGAGTTGCCGACTCGCGCTCTGAACGTACTGGCCCGCGCACACCTCGTCGAGCGGGGAAGCGGGCGGGAGCGGTGGCGGATGCACGATCTGGTGCGGGCGTTCGGCCTGGTAGCGGATGCGGATCTGCCGGACGAGCGGGAAGCGGCTCGGGATCGGGTGTTGGATATCTACTGGCGGCGGGCGCATGCCGCCGATGCGCGTTTGAGATGGTTGCGGGGGATGCCCGAACCACCGTGGTTTGGCGAGTCGGCCCAGGCGTTGGCGTGGTTCGACGCGGAGCGACTGGGTCTGATCACCGTAGTCGGCTGGGCTGAGGAGAAGCGATACGAGAGCCGGGCCGTGTTGCTGGCGGCATGCTTGGTGCTTTACCTGGAGCGGCAGCGGCATTTCGACGACTGGATCACCGTGAGCAGTGCTGCCCGCAATGCTGCTCGTCGCCTTGGCGATCCTGACCGTGAGGCGGGTGCGTCGAACAACCTCGGGAACGCCTTGCGAAAGGTTGGCAGGGTGGCCGAAGCCATTGACGCCCATACACACGCGCGCGATTTCTTCCGGGCTGTCGGGGAGCACCGCAGCGAGGCCGTGTCGTGGAACAACCTCGGCCTGGATCTGCTGGCGGCGGGTCGGGAGGACGAGGCGATCGAGGCTCTCACCCGTGCTCGCGATCTTCTCCAGGTCGTTGGGGACGCCCACTTGGAGGCCGTTGCATGGGACTGTCTCGGAGTTGCCTTGTCGCAGACGGGGCGGGTCGCGGACTCGATCGAAGTGACCGCCCGTGCCCGCGACCTGTTTCGGATCGTAGGGGACTTTCGCCGTGAAGCAGGCGCTGAGAACAATCTCGGAGCCGCCCTGATCGATGCCGGCCGGACGGAGGAGGCGATCGAGAGCTTTGAATCGGCGCGGGAGATCTTCCGGGAACTGGGTGACTGGTACTGGACCGGGCAGGTTTTGTACAACCTTGCGCTCTGCCACGAAGCGCACCGGCACTCGGCTGAGGCCGTCGCCTGCTGGGTCCAAGCTTCCGAGGCCTACACCCGAGCAGGTGCCGTGAAGGAAGCAGCCGAGGCGCTTGCCCTGGCCGAGGAGCAAGAATGACTCCGGTTCGACCGGCCTACCCCTTGACTGCCCCGCCCAGCGCAAACCCCCCACCCAACCGCCGAGCCACCAGCACATACAACAAAATCACCGGCGTCGAATAAACAACAGAAAACGCCGCCAGCTGCCCGTACGCCACCATCCCCCGATTCCCGAAGAACTCGTTGATGCTCACGCTCGCCGGCATCTGGTCCGGCGTGAGCAGCAGCATGAACGGGACGAAGAAGTTCCCCCACATCATCACGAACGAGAAGACGGTCACCACCGCGACGCCCGGCCCCATCAGCGGAAGAACGATCCGTACGAGCGACTGAAACGACGACGCGCCGTCCGCCCACGCCGCCTCCTCCAGTTCCTTAGGTACGCCGTCCATGAAGTTCTTCATCAGCCAGATGGCGAAGGGGAGTTGGGAGGCGGCGAAGAAGAAGATCGTGCCCTGCATGGTGTCGATGAGATTCACCTGCACGAACAACGCGTACACCGGCACCATGATCGCGGTGATCGGAAGGCTCGTCGCGAAGAGGATCGTCAGGAGGAATGGGCGATTGAGCCGTGACCTGAAGCGGGACAGCGGGTATGCCGCCAGCGCCGAGCACACCACCGTCAGCAGCGTTCCGAATCCGCACAGGATCAGGCTGTTGAGGAGGGGGGTGAAGGTGATGTCCGAGTTCAGGATCGCGTGGAAGTTGTCCAGGGTCAGGCCGTCGGGGGCCTTCACCTTGAGGTCCGCGTGGGCGTCGAGGGACGACAGGACCACCCAGAGCAGCGGCAGCGCGAACGTCGCCGCGACCACCAGCAGCCCCGCGTCCGCAGCCAGGCGTCGGCTTGTGCGGCGGGAGGAGAAGGTGAGTGCCATGGGTCAGACCTCCGTTCGCAGCAGGCGCATGTAGATCACCGAGAAGAGCGAGCCGACCAGGAGCAGGAGCAGCGCGACCGCCGTGGCGTAGCCGATCATGCTGTTCTGGAAAGCCTGTTCGTACATGTAGAGGGGGAGGGTCTGGCTCTTGTTTCCCGGGCCGCCTCTCGTCATCACCCAGATCAGGCCGAAGACGGAGAGGGTCTGGAGGGTGTTGAGCATGAGGTTCGTGCCGATCGAGCGGCGGATCATCGGCAGCGTGATGTGCCACATACGGCGCCAGCCGCCCGCGCCGTCGACCTCCGCCGCCTCCGTGATCTCCTTGGGGATCTCGTTCAGCGCCGCTGAGTAGACCAGCATCGAGAACGCCGTTCCCCGCCATACGTTCGCGAAGGACACCGCCAGGATCGGGAGCGTGAACAGCCAGTTCTGGGACGGGAGATGGAGCCAGTCCAGGATGGCGTTCAGGGTGCCCTCGCGGCGGAAGAAGGCGTAGAGGAGGAAGCCCGCGACCACTTCCGGGAGGACCCAGGCCGTGATCACGATCGCGCCCGTGAGTGTGCGGATCGGTTTTGACGCGCGTTGCATGAGGGTCGCGAGCGCCAGGCCGAGGGTGTTCTGGCCGATCAGGGACGACAACACCGTGAACACCAGGGTCAGCCAGACCGCGTTCAGGAATTCCGAGTCCTTGAAGGCCGTACGGAAATTCGCGAAGCCCACGAAGGACGAGTGGGCCTGGCCGGTGAGTTGGAGGTCGGTGAAGGCGATGTAGGCGCAGTAGCCGATCGGGACGGCCAGGAAGAGGAGCAGGAGGACCAGGGCGGGGGAGAGGGGGAGGAGGTGGGTGAGGATGCGGCGGAGGGTGCGGTGGTCGTTGCGGGGGTTTGGCGGCTGGTGCGCGGGCTGTCGGGGGGCCGGGCCCGGGGCGGACTTCGTCCCGTCCGGGCCCGCCGCTTGCCGGGGTGCGGTGGTCACTTCTGGGTGACCTGGTTGTCCGTGGCCGACTTGAGCTCGTCGTCGTACGAACTCGCTGCCTTGTCCACCGACATGTCACCCGTCGTCACGCCCTCCATCGCCTCCTGGATGGCGGTGGAGACCTTCGGGTACGCCGGGTAGGCGGGCCGGTAGTGCGTGCTCGCCACTAGGTCGGTGAAGAACTTGATGCCGGGCTGGGCGTTGGCGTAGGCGGGGTCGGCGGCGACGTCCTTCCGGACGGAGATACCGGAGTTGGCGATGTACCACTTCTCCGCGTTCGCCTTCGTCTGCATCGTCTTGATGAAGTCGAAGGCCAGGTCCGGGTTGCCCGCCTTGGAGGGGATCGCCCAGGTCCAGCCGCCGGACATGCTCACCTTGCCGGGGGCCTGGCCGTTCTGCGTGGGCATGTACGCAAGGCCCAACTCCTGTGACCACTGCGGCCATTCATGACCGCTGCCCTTCAACCACGCCTGCGGCAGCCAGGATCCGTCGAGAGCGATGCCGAGTTTGCCCTTGGGGAGCAGTTCACCGGCCACGTAGGTCTGGATGTTGGGGTCGAGAGCGTCGGACACGTCCGGGCCGAGCTTCTCCTTGTAGACCGTGTGCACGAAGGAGAGGGCGTCCTTGAAACCCTGGCTGCCGGCGATCCACTTCTTCGACGAGGTGTCGTAAAGGGGGTCTGTGGTGCCGTCGTTGGTGCCGTAGAGCAGCATCTCGAAGCCCTGCATGGTGGCGGCCTCGCCGGCCGGTTTGCCGGTGTAGACGTTGAGGGGGGTGACGTTCGGGACCTTCTGCTTGATGGTGCGGGCCGCGGCGAGGACGTCGTCCCACGTCTTGGGCTGCCAATTCGCGGGCAGGCCCGCCTTCTTGAAGATCCCCTTGTCGAACCAGAGGCCTCGGGTGTCCGTCCCGTCCGGGACGCCGTACGTCTTTCCGTCCTCGGCCTTGGCGGCGGACTTCGCCGTGTCGACGAACTGGTTCCAGTCCGGCCACTTGGAGAGGTAGGGGTCGAGGGGCTTGAGGTAGCCGGAGGTGATGTCGCTGTTGATGAGGAACGTGTCCTCGTAGACCAGGTCCGGGGCGGTCTTGGGGGAGCGAAGCATCTGCTGGAGCTTGGTGTAGTACTCCGAGTCCGGGGCCTTGATCGGGACAAGCTCGACCTTCTTGCCGGGGTACTGCTTCTCGAACTGCTTCTTCATGTCGGCGAGGTAGGTGTCCATCACCTTGATGGAGTTGTCCGTCGACTGCTTGAAGGAGATCTTCACGGTGTCCGGGCTGCTGCCGGAACCGCTGCCGCAGGCGGTGAGGGTGGTTGCGGCGAGGGCTAGGGCTGAGATGGCTGCGAGGGCGACGGCGGTGGGGCGCACGGGCACGACCTCCTGCGGGCTCACTTCTTTGTGGCCTGGGCCTGGGTGGTTGCCCGGTGAAGGTAAGTGGAGTGGTCTAGTCAGGTCAATGAGTCTGCGGCGGATTGGGCAGCTGCGGCTTCTGCGGGGGCGTTGGCTCGGGTGAAGGCGGCGGCGGATCTGAGGTAGGCGGTGCGGGCCCTGGCGGGGCGGTGGGCGGCCTGGTGGGCGCGGGCCAGACTGAACAGAGTTTGCCCCTCGCCGTATGGATTCTCGAATTCCCTGCGGATCCGAAGGGACCTGCCGTAAGCCGCGATCGCCGCATCGATGTTGTTGGCCTCCTGTAATGCGATGCCGAGGTTGTGCCATGCCCAGCCCTCACGGCTGCGGTCTCGGACATTCCGGTACAAGTCGCGGGCGCGGCGGTGAGCGTCGATCGCCTCTTCTGTCCGGCCCGATTCCCGGAGGGCGACACCGAGGTTGTTCCAAGCCATGGCCATGTCGTGGGGAAGCCTCAGAGCCTGGAACAGGTCAAGTGCGCGGGTGTGGGCCTCGATTGCTTCGCTTGCCCAGCCCGCCTGCCGTAGGGCGACGCCGAGGTTGTTCGATGACGTGCCTTCGTTGTGGCCGTCTCCGACGGCCTGGAACAGGTCGACTGCGCGGGTGTGGGCCTCGATTGCCTCTCTTGCCCGGCCTGTCTCTCGTAGAGCGACACCGAGGCTGTCCGATGCGATTGCCTCGCCCGAACGGTGCCCATAGTGGCGAGTCGCTTCCCTTACAGGGCTCATGACAGCGATCAAGTCGTCGTAGTACCGCCGCCAGTCCAGATACACCGCCAGGCACTGGGACAGCCACACCGCATGGGACACGAACCGCTCCTCCCGCGCCCATCCCACCGCTTCGACCAGACCCGTGCGCTCCTCGTCCAGCCACGCCAATGCCTGCCCGCGGTCCGTGAAGGGTGCGGGCTCGGGCAAGCCGGGCAGCCACCGCAACCGGTCATCAGCCGCATCCGCCCACCGGTAGTAGAACTTCAGCACCCGCTCCCGCGCCGCCTCCCCCTCCTCCCGCAACCCGGCATCCCCCGCCACCACCCCCACCCCGAACGCCCGCACAAGGTCATGCACCCGCCACCGCACCCCGTCCACGCGCACCACCGGCGAAACAAGATGGGTCGCCGCCAACCCCTCCAACAGGCAAACGGCAGCCTCCTGTTCAAGGTCGGCCAGCGCAGCAACCGCCTCCACCCCGCTGTCCGGCCCCGGAGCCAGACACAACAACCGCAACAACCGCCGCTGCTCGGACGGCAGTCGGCGATACGACGTCTCCAGCACAGGCCGCAGCACCAGCGACCGCCCGTACAGATCCGCCCCAGGGCTGCCGCCATCGAGAACGACCGTCGGGTCCCCGGCCTCCCGGATCTCGGTCACCAGAGACGCGATGTCACGATGCCTACGCCTGCGGAGCATCCCCGCCGCGATCTGAAGCGCCAGCGGCAAGTGGCCGCACAGGTCCGCCAGTTCACGCAATGCATCCGGCTCCCGCGCCGCCCGTTCGTCCCGCTCATCGGTGTCCCGCAGCGCCCGAGTCACCAGCGCCACCGAGTCGTCCGGATCAAGCGTCTCCAAGTCGATGAGCCGCACCGGAAGGGCGTCCGGGCGGTCCCGCGACGTGATGAGCACCCGGTGATGATCCGTGCCCGGCAGCAACGGCACGTACTGCGAAGGGTCCGACGCGTTGTCAAGGATCAGCAGCATCCGTTCCCGCCGCCCGGCCAACAGCCCTCGGTACACGTCGTACTGTCGCTCCGCCGTCGGCGGCAGATCCCGGCCCCGTACACCCAGCGCGTCGAGCAGAGCCAGCACTGCCTGGTCGGCCGTGGCGGGGTCGTCGTCGTAGCCACGCAGATCCACGAAGAGCGTCCCGCCGGGGAACTGGGCCCGCGCCCGGTGCGCCGCCTCCACCGCCAACGCGGTCTTGCCGATGCCGCCCATTCCCGTGACGGCGAAGATGAGCAGCGGGAGGCTGACGGTGTCGTCGGTGCCGGGGGCCAAGTGAGGGAGCAGCCGGTCGAGTTCGGCTGTACGGCCGGTGAAGCCCAGCGGCCGTGGCGGCAGGGTCGCACTCGCGCGCGGAACCGGCCCGTGCGTGGGGCCCCTACCCTCGCCCGTCGACCCTCTTTCCGACGACGGGCCCGTGAAAGGTGCCGCCCCGGAAATCGATGTGGTCTCCGCCGTATGTCGCTCCGTCGCCCCCTCTGCCGCCGGCCCGATGGGGCTCCTCCTCGGCGTCGGCGGAACCCCCGCGCGGCCGGTGCTTGCGCAGCATCGCCACCGTAACCGAGGCCGCCTGCTCAGCCGCACGTTGTTGCGAACCGGATGCGTCGGCCGTGCGCTTGTTGTCATCGGCCCGGTCGCTGATGCCCCGGATGACCAGAGCGTCCAACTGGCCGTTCAGATGGGCGGCTTGGAGCGCTCCGGAGCCTTCCATCTCGATCGCGCCTGCGTCGTTGTAGTTGCTCAGGATGAAGCGAGCGATCTCGGACTCGGCGTCCGCCAGCACCACGTCACCCGTGGCGATCGGCACGAAGTGCGCCCGTACGTCGGCCATGTCCCGTACGGCGGAACGGGCCGCCTGCTCCAACGCGTGCGAGCCCGGCAGGGCCTTCGGCCGGACGAGGAAGCCCTCCGGTGTCTGCTTCCCGCCGTGGATCTCGTACACCTGCGTGCCCACGACGACGTCGCCGATCGCGATGTCGTCCTTCAGGCTGCCGGCGATTCCGACGAACAACACGGCTTGTGGACGCAGCCAGTTGATGAGTTGGGTGGTGAGTGCGGCGGCCCTTTCGGCGCCCACGCCCAGCTCGCTGATGGCGACCTGCCATGCGGTGTCCGGGAGTTGACCTTGTTCGACGCGGGTTCCGTCGGGGTGGACCCGCTCCCGTCGCCGCTCGACGTACGCGCGGACGGCAGCGTATTCGAGAGGGAGTGCGGTCAGGACGAGGACGGTGGGCTGTGGCTCCGGCACACTCATAAGGTACTGCGGGGGAAGGGAATCGAGTGCCGGAACAGGACGTAACGGTCGGGCAGTTGCTGCTCGCCGAGTACCAGACCGTCAAGGACGAGCAGAAGACCCGTATCGGCTTCCGCGACAACCTCCTCTACGTCACCCTCACCATCGTCGCCGCCGTCATCGCCGCCGCGGCCCAGGCCAAGCAGCCCGTGATGCTGCTCGCGCTGCCCCCGGTGTGTGTCGTGCTCGGCTGGACCTATCTCGTGAACGACGAGAAGATCTCCGCGATCGGGACGTACGTACGCGACGACCTGGCGCCCCGGCTTGCCGAACTCGCCCAGGCCGAGGCGGTGTTCGGGTGGGAGACGGCCCACCGTTCCGACACCCGCCGACGCTCCCGCAAGGTCATCCAGTACTCCGTCGACCTGCTGGCGTTCTGCGTCGTCCCGTTCGCCGGGCTCATCGTCTACTGGGCCGCAGGCCGGATGTCACCCGGCCTGCTCGCCCTCTCCGTCGTCGAGGCGCTCATCGTCATCGGCCTCGGCCACCAGGTCCTGAGCTATGCGCGACCGTCCAACTCGCCCTGCCCGCCTACCCCTTGACCCACCGGTACTGCAACTCGGGCCGCCCCACAGTCCCGTACTGCGGACTCCTCGCCGCCCTCCCCGCCTCCACCAGATGCTCCAGGTACCGCCGAGCCGTGATCCGGGAAATCCCCACCGCCTCCGCCACCCCCGCCGCAGTGAGCCCCTCCCTGCAGTCCCGCAGAGTGACAGTCACCTTCTCCAACGTCGGCGCGCTCAGCCCCTTCGGCAGTGCCGCAGGCGAAGGCGCCCGTAGAGCAGCCAACGCGCGGTCGACCTCGTCCTGGCCGCTCGCCTCACCGGCCGCCGCGTGGAACTCGGCGTACCGCACCAGCCGGTCCCGAAGTGTCGCGAACGTGAACGGCTTCAGGACGTACTGGACCACCCCCAGCGACACTCCCTCCCGTACCACCGCCAGGTCCCGCGCCGACGTCACCGCGATCACGTCCGCGTGGTAACCGGCGGCCCGCAGCGATCGAGCCAGCTGCAGGCCATGCGCATCCGGCAGGTGCAGATCCAGCAACAGCAAATCCACCTGCGTACGCTCCAGCGCCCGTCTCGCCTCCGCCCCCGTGTGCGCCTTGCCCACCGCCACGAAGCCCGGCACCCGGCCCACGTACATCACGTGCGCGTCGGCGGCTACGGGATCGTCCTCGACGATGAGGACGCGGATCGGGTCGGCCGTAGTCATGAGGTACCACCTTTGGAAACCGAACCTGGGACGGAGCCCTGGGGCGACGTCCCAACACCACCCGCACTCGCGTCCGTCCCCCACAACGGCAACCGCACCTCGAACACCGCCCCGCCTCCCTCCGCCTCCGCCACTGTCAACGTCCCCTCATGCCGGTTCACCGCCTGGCGTACCAACGCCAGTCCCAGCCCCCGGCCGCCCGGTCCCGCCGGCTTCGTCGAGAAGCCGCGCTGGAAGACCGCCTCCGCGTGGGCCGGGTCCACCCCCGTCCCCGTGTCCGCGACCCGCAGCACCAGCGCGGAGCCGGAGCCCGTCGCGTCCGCCTCCGTGCGCGCCGTCACCGTGACCCGCGCCCGCAGGCTTCCCTGGGCCGCGTCCACCGCGTTGTCGATCAGGTTTCCGAGGATCGTCACCAAGTCCCGCGCGGAGAGTGAATCCGGCAGCAGGCCGTCGTCCAGGCCGCTGTCCTCGGACACCACCAACTCGACGCCCCGCTCGTTCGATTGGGCCGTCTTGCCCAGCAACAGGGCTGCCAGCACAGGCTCGTTGACCGCCGAGACGACCTGGTCCGTCAGCGTCTGGGCCAACTCCAACTCGGCCGTCGCGAAGTCCACCGCCTCCTCCGCTCGGCCGAGTTCGATCAACGACACCACCGTGTGGAGGCGGTTCGCCGCCTCGTGCGCCTGTGACCGCAGCGCCTGGGTGAAGCCGCGTTCCGAGTCCAACTCGCCCATCAGGGACTGGAGTTCGGTGACGTCGCGGAGGGTTACGACCGTTCCTCGGCGTTCGCCGCCCGACACCGGTGAGGTGTTCACCACCAGTACCCGTGACGCCGTCAGGTGTACCTCGTCCACCCGTTCCTCCGACGACAGCAGTGCGCCCGTCAGCGGTGCGGGCAGGCCCAGGTCCGCGACCGAGCGGCCCACCACGTCACCCGTGACTCCGAGGAGTTCGCGCCCGCCGTCGTTCATGAGCGCCACCCGGTACTGCCCGTCGAGCATCAGCAGCCCTTCCCGTACCGCGTGCAGCGCGGCCTGGTGGTAGTCGTGCATATGGCTCAGCTCGGTCGCGTTCATGTTGTGGGTGTGACGGCGGAGGCGGGCGTTGATGACGTACGTCCCTACGGCACCCAGTGCCAGGGCGCCCGCCGCGACGCCGATCAGCGCCGTCACCTGGTCCTGCACCCGCTGGGTGATCGCCTCGACCCGGATGCCGGCGCTGACCAGGCCGATGATCCGGGTGCGGCCGGTGTCGTAGATCGGGGTGACCGCGCGGACGGACGCGCCGAGCGTACCGGTGTAGGTCTCGGTGAAGGACTCGCCATTGAGGGCGGGTTCGATGTGGCCGAGGAACTTCTTGCCGATCTGGTTCTTGTCCGGGTGGGTCCAGCGGATGCCCTGCGGGTTCATGATCGTGACGAAGTCGACCTGGGTGTCGCGCTGGACGCGCAGGGAGTACGTCTCCAGGTGCGCGGTGGGGTCGGACGTACCGATCGCCGCCACCACCGACGGGGAGTCCGCGACCGAGCGGGCCACCGCCGTGGCCTGGCGGCCGGCCGCGTCCTCGGCCTGGCTGCGGTCGCTGACGTAGGTGAACAGCGCGTACCCGGCGACGACGACCGCTATCAGCACCGCCTGCATGCCGAAGAGCTGACCGGCGAGGCTGCGGGGACGGGGGACGTGCGGGAAGCGCATGTCGTCAGTGTGCCTCTCCGAAATGGCGCGAACTAAATGAACGTAAGGGTGACCGCCCTCACAAGCCAGGAGATAGTCACCGCAACCCCCTGGGAGCCCCCATCTCCCGGATCTTCCCGGATGTGAGCCGCACAACGGGATTCCGCCGGTCGTGAGCCGCACGCCGGATGATGCCGACGACGTCGTCAAGGAGGGCAGCCGTGGCCAGCACGCCCGCATCTGCCGCACCCGCAGCACCGCCCGCGAAGCGGGACCGCACCCACTACCTCTACATCGCGGTGATCGTCGCGGTCGCCCTCGGTATCGCCGTCGGGTTCATCGCGCCGGACTTCGCCAAGGAGCTGAAGCCGCTCGGTACGGGCTTTGTCGCGCTGATCAAGATGATGATCTCGCCGATCATCTTCTGCACGATCGTGCTCGGCGTCGGCTCCGTACGGAAGGCCGCGCAGGTCGGCAAGGTCGGCGGACTCGCGCTCGGCTACTTCATCGCGATGTCGTTCGTGGCGCTGGCCATCGGCCTGGTCGTCGGCAACATCATCCACCCGGGCAGCGGCATGCACCTGACCGAGGCCGTCAAGGGCGTCGGACACACGCAGGCCCAGGCCGCCGCCGAGGGCCCGGTCGACTTCCTGCTCGGGGTCATCCCGACCACCTTCGTGTCGGCGTTCACCGAGGGCCAGGTCCTCCAGACGCTGCTGATCGCGCTTCTCGCGGGCTTCGCGCTGCAGGCCATGGGCCGGACCGGCGAGCCGGTGCTGCGCGGGGTCGAGTACATCCAGAAGCTGGTCTTCCGCATCCTCGGCATGATCATGTGGGCCGCGCCCGTCGGTGCCTTCGGCGCGATGGCCGCCGTCATCGGCGAGACCGGCATGGACGCGCTGAAGGCGCTGGGCACGATCATGCTCGGCTTCTACGTCACCTGCTTCCTGTTCATCGTGATCGTGCTCGGCACGCTGACCAAGCTGGTCGCCAAGGTCAACCTCTTCCAGCTGCTGAAGTACCTCGGCCGGGAGTTCCTGCTGATCGTCTCCACCTCCTCGTCCGAGTCCGCGCTGCCGCGGCTCATCGCGAAGATGGAGCACCTCGGTGTCAGCCGCCCGGTCGTCGGCATCACCGTGCCGACCGGTTACTCCTTCAACCTCGACGGCACGATGATCTACCTGACCATGGCGTCGCTGTTCATCGCCGACGCCATGGACCAGCCGATGAGCATCGGCCAGCAGATCGGCCTGCTGCTCTTCATGATGGTCGCCTCCAAGGGCGCGGCCGGTGTCTCCGGCTCCGGCATCGCCGTACTCGCCAGTGGTCTGCAGTCGCACAAGCCGGCCCTGGTCGACGGTGTCGGCCTGATCATCGGCATCGACCGCTTCATGAGCGAGGCCCGCGCCGTCACCAACTTCGCCGGCAACGCCGTCGCCACGCTGCTTATCGGCACCTGGACCGGCGAGGTCGACAAGGAGCGGGTGGACCGGGTCCTCGCGGGTGAACTGCCCTTCGACGAGAAGACGTTGCTCGACGAGAAGGACGGCGACGAGCACCTCGACGGCGTGCCCGAGCAGGGCGGCGAGAAGGAACTCGCCAAGGCCTGATCCGCCCCCCGAGCGGGGCGCCCGGACCCACCTGAACAAGGTCCGGACGCCCCACGGACTCCGGGTGGCTGGGTGTCCCCCCGTCGCTCAGCCGCCCGGTCCACCACGTGTGCCGACCGTCGGCCGCCCGACCTCCCGGGCCCGGCGTTCAAGCGGATGCACTACCGTGCCGTGCCGTGCCGGAAACCTCCGGCACGGCACGGCACGTTCGCGTTCGGCGGGAGTCACGGGGGACATGGGCATGAAGATCGACTGGGACCGGCGGCACTGCGCACGGCACGGGCATGTGACGTACGCGCCCGACGAGACGGTGCTGCGGGAGCGGCTGCGTGTCGAGACCAAGTTCGGTACGGCCTGGCGCTGTCTGCGCTGCGGAGACTTCGCGCTCGGCGACCCGCACGGCTCGGGGCCCGCCGAGAACGCCCCGCTGGTACCGCGCGGGAAGGTGCTGCGGGACCTGTTCATCCTGCGGTTCCTCGCGATCGAGCGGGCCGTGCGCGGGGTGTTCATCGTGCTGGTCGCCGCCGCGGTGTGGAAGTTCAGCAACAGCCAGGACTCGGTGCGCAAGCTCTTCGACGACTACCTGAACGTCTTCCGCCCCGTCTTCAAGCACTTCCACTACGACCTCGACCACTCGCCGGTCGTCGGCTCCATCCAGAAGACCTTCGGCTACAAGCACTCCACACTGGTCCTGGTCGCCGTACTGCTGCTGGCGTACGCGCTGATCGAACTCGTCGAGGCCGGCGGGCTCTGGTACGCCAAGCGCTGGGCGGAGTATCTGACGGTGGTCGCCACCGCAGCCTTCCTGCCGCTGGAGATCTACGAACTCACCGAGCACATCAGCTGGTTGAAGATCGCCACCCTCGTCCTCAACATCCTCGCCGTCCTCTACATCGCCCTCGCCAAGCGGCTGTTCGGGCTGCGCGGCGGACGGAAGGCGTTCGACGAGGAGCGCGAGAGCGCGTCTCTGCTCGAAGTGGAGACGTCCGCGGGCGTGATGGTCTGACGGCCAGGATGCTCTCACCCTCGGCTACCGCACCACCCCCGGCAACCACTCCCAGGCCCGGGTGAACGCGTAACCGAGTTGTGTCGCACGGGAGTTGTCCATGCCGTAGGAACGGGCGAAGGAGAACGGGGAGTTCTCGCCCTCCGGCGCCGTCCGGAACACCACCCGGCCGGACGGGAGGTGCGCGGCGATCGCCTCGCACAGCTCCTCCGTGGTCAGCAGGCCGTGGGAGGCCGCGTTGACCGGGCCGGTGAAGTCCTGGCCGACCGTCCAGAAGAGGAAGTCGGCGATCTCGTCGACGTGGATGTAGGTCGCCGGGTGGTTTGTGGCCGGGACCGCGATCGCCTCACCCGCACGGATGCGGTCCGTGTAGTGGCCCAGGCGGCCGGTGAAGTCATCGGCGCCGCCCAGGACATGGGCCACGCGGACGGCCGCATACGGCAGCTCCGGTCCGGGCGCCGCGAAGACCGCCTCCGCCTGGCGCTTGCCCTCGCCGTAGTGCGTGTCGAGGAACTCCCGGTCGTCCCAGGGGAGTTCGAGGTCGACGGGCACGGCGAGCGGATCGACGGCCGTCTCGCCCACGAGGTCGGCCGAGTCCTCGTACTCGTACACCTCGACCGTCGACGTCATGACATAGCGGTTGGTGCGGCCGGTGAACAAGCGGCGGGCGATCGCCGCCTGGCGCGGGGTGTAGCAGACCTGGTCGACGACGACGTCGAAGGTGCGCGGGCCGAGCGCGGTGCGCAGCGCCTCCTCGTCGTCGCGGTCGGCGATCAGGTGCGCCGCTCCGGCGGGCGGCGCCGACGAACCCCGGTTGAGGACGGTGACCCGGTCTCCGGCGGCCAGCAGCCGGGCGATCAGCCGCTTGCCGAAGTAGCGGTTTCCGCCGATGACCAGTACCTCTCGCGCTTTTCCCATGACCATAATTCTGCTGGCGTACCCGCGCCGACTGAAGGGGAAGACATGGGAGTTCCGGCCGCAGCGCCGAAAGAACCACGGCATTCGCGTGGCGGTGCCGACGAAACATCGGTGGCCTTCGACGGCGTGGACCGGCAGATCCTCCAGCTTCTCCAGACCGACGGCCGGATCAAGCTCAGTGAGCTCGGGCGGCGCGTCCGGCTGAGCCCGGCGGCGGTCACCGAGCGGGTGCGGCGGCTGGAGACCGCGGGCGTGATCAGCGGCTACGGCGCCCAGGTGGTCCCGGGCCGGCTCGGTTACGGCATCCAGGCGTTCATCCGGGTGAACCCGCACGGCGGCTACAACCTGAAGCACCCCAGGACCCTGGAGCTGATCGAGCGCCCCGAGATCACCGAGGTGCACCATGTCGTCGGCGAGGACTGCTGGATCCTCAAAGTCGTCGTCCGGGACACCGTCCACCTGGAGGACGTCCTCGAAGCGGTCTCCGTGCTCGGGCGCACCACGACGTCGATCGTGCTGACCTCCCCGGTGGAGCGGAAACCGCTCTTGCCCTGACGTCGGCGTCAAGGATTACCGTCGTAGACATGCGAATCGGCGAGCTGGCCGCGCGGGCCGGGACCACGACGCGAACGCTCAGGTACTACGAGTCGCGGGGGCTGTTGCCCGCGCGGCGCGGTGGCAACGGGTACCGGACGTACGACGAGGGCGATCTGAAGCTGTTGCGGCAGATCAGGACCCTGCAGGACTTCGGGTTCGACCTGGAGGAGACGCGGCCCTTCGTGGAGTGTCTGCGGGCCGGGCACCCGGAGGGCGACTCGTGTCCGGCGTCGCTCGCGGTCTACCGCCGCAAGCTTTCCGAACTGGATTCCCTGATCGGGGAGTTGCAGGCGGTGCGGGCGGAGATCGGGGTGCGGCTGGCGTCGGTCGACGAGCCATCACCATTGTGCGAACTGGGAGGGCGTGAGCTGTGATCGACGTAGCGGGCGTGATGGACGTGACGGACGAGAATTTCTCGGCGGAGGTGATCGGGGCCGAGTTGCCGGTGCTGGTGGAGTTCACCGCGGACTGGTGCCCGCCGTGCCGGCAGATGGGACCGGTGCTGCGGGCCCTCGCCGCGGAGGAGGGCGAGCGGCTGAAGGTGGTGCAGCTGAACGTGGACGAGAATCCGGAGACCACGAACGCGTACAAGGTTCTCTCGATGCCCACGTTCATGGTCTTCCGGGGCGGTGAGCCGGTGAAGGCCATGGTGGGAGCCAGGCCGAAGCGGCGGCTGCTGGAGGAACTGGCCGACGTGATCTGAACCCGCTGACCCGATCCGCCGGCACGAAAAAATCCCCTGAGCAATTGCGCTCGGGGGATTCTTTTGCGTATATTCAATGGTTCGCGACTTCATGGGAATTAGGTCGCAAAGAGGCTCAGTGAGCACAGTATATAGGTCCGGGAGTGGAATTGTCAAACAGCGATGAAATTCACGGTGAGCAGGAATTCATCGACGGTCTGTACACACGCGTGGACGCGCTGCGCGGCGCCACCGAGGACTCCGTCACGGACGCGCTCGGGCAGGGCAACACGCCCATGCAGGCCCGGCTGGAGCGGGACATCCTGGTCGCCGAGCGCTCGGGGCTGCTCGCCGCGCTGAACGCCGTGGACGGCTCGCTCTGCTTCGGCCGGATCGACCTGACCTCCGGAGTCCGGCACCACATCGGCCGGATCGGCATCCGCGCCGACGACGCCGACCTCACCCCCATCCTGATCGACTGGCGGGCCGAGGTCGCCCGCCCCTTCTACCTCGCCACCGGCCACACCCCGATGGGTCTGCGTCGCCGCCGGCACCTCACCACCGACGGCCGTCGAGTCACCGCCCTGCACGACGAGATCCTCGACCTGGGTGACGCCACCCGCACCGGCCACGAGGACCCGAGCGGCGACGCGGTGCTGCTGGCCGCGCTCAACTCCGCGCGCACCGGCCGGATGAGCGACATCGTGCAGACCATCCAGGCCGAACAGGACGAGATCATCAGGGCACCCCATCGCGGGGTGCTCGTCGTCGAGGGCGGACCCGGTACCGGCAAGACCGCCGTCGCGCTGCACCGGGCCGCGTATCTCCTCTACGAACACCGGGAGTTGCTCGCCAAGCGGGCCGTCCTCATCGTCGGCCCGAACCCCGCGTTCCTCGGCTACATCGGCGAGGTGCTGCCCTCCCTCGGGGAGACCGGCGTGCTCCTCGCGACGGTCGGCGAGCTCTTCCCCGGCGTGAAGGCGACCACCGCCGACAGCCGGGCCGCCGCCGCGGTGAAGGGCCGCGCCGACATGGCGGACGTCCTCGCCAGGGTCGTACGCGACTGGCAGTCGCTGCCCGACCCGGTGATCGCGATCGAGCACGACCGCGAGATCCTCATGCTCGACGACGGCCTGGTCCGGATGGCCCGTGACCGCACCCGCGAGGCCGGGCTCCCGCACAACGCGGCCCGCGAGCACTTCGAGGGGCACATCCTCAACACGCTCACCGAGATGGTCGCCGAGCGCATCGGCACCGACCCCTTCGACGGCAGCAACCTGCTCGACCCCAGCGACATCACCCAGATCCGCGACGAACTCGCCGAGAACCCCGAAGTCTGGGCCGCCATCGACCAGTTGTGGCCGCGGCTGACCCCGCAGTACCTCGTCGCGGACTTCCTCGCCGACCCGGTGGGCTACGTCTCCGACGACGACGCGGACGCCATCCGCCGCCCGGTGACCCGGGCGTGGACCGTGGCGGACGTACCGCTGCTCGACGAGGCCGCCGAACTCCTCGGCCGCGACGACCGGGTGCGGCAGGCGCGGGTTCAGCGTGAGCGCGAGGAGCAAGTGTCGTTCGCGCAGGGCGTGTTGGACGTGTCCTTCGCCTCCAGGACCTTCGAGTTCGAGGACAAGGAGGAGGACGACCCCGAGGGCTCCGAGGTGCTGTCCGCGCACGACATCATCGACGCGGAGCGCTTCGCCGAGCGGCACGAGGAGGAGGACCACCGCAGCGCCGCCGAGCGCGCGGCGGCCGACCGCACCTGGGCGTTCGGCCACATCATCGTCGACGAGGCACAGGAACTCTCCCCGATGGCCTGGCGGTTGCTCATGCGGCGCAGCCCCACCCGCTCCATGACCCTGGTCGGCGACCCGGCCCAGACGGCCGAGGCGGCGGGCGTCGGCTCCTGGTCGGAGATCCTCGCCCCCTACGTCGAGGACCGCTTCACCCACACCCGCCTCGGCGTCAACTACCGCACCCCCGCCGAGATCATGGACCTCGCGGCGGCGGTCGTCCGCGCGGAGAACCCCGACTTCGAACCGCCGAGTTCGGTACGGTCCACTGGCGTACGGCCCTGGGTGCGCGCCACCGACGACCTCCCCGGCGCGGTCGCCAAGGCCGTCGGCGAACTCACCCCCGCGGAGGGCCGGTTGGCCGTCATCGCACCGCGCGACCTGCACCGGCGGCTGGCCGCGCGGCTGGACGGTGTGACGGCGGGCACGGAGCCGGATCTGACGCAGAGCGTCGTTCTCCTCACCCCGCGCCAGGCCAAGGGGCTGGAGTTCGACTCCGTGCTTGTCGTCGAGCCCGGTCGGTACGGCACGAGCGACCTGTATGTGGCGTTGACCCGGGCTACTCAGCGGCTCGGGGTACTGCACACGGGATCGCTGCCGCGCGCGCTCTCCGATGTACCGGAGACGCTCTAGGCCGGCCGGAGCCACACCGTCGCCAGCGGTGGCAGCGTAAGCCGGATGCTCGCCGCCCGGCCGTGCCAGGGGGTTGGCTCAGGCTTGATGGGGTCGGGGTTGGTGACGTCGCTGCCGCCGTAGACGGCGGTGTCGGTGTTGAGGGCTTCGTGCCAGGCCGGGGTGTCGTCCGGGACGCCCAGGCGGTAGTCGTGGCGGACCACGGGGGAGAAGTTGCTGACGGCGAGGAGGGGGGTGCCGTCGGCGTCGTAGCGGAGGAAGGCGAAGACGTTGTCCTCGGCGGCGTCGCCCGTTGTCCACTGGAAGCCGGTGGGACTGGTGTCGAGCTGCCAGAGGGCGGGTGTCGTGCGGTAGACCGTGTTGAGGTCGCGGACCAGGTCGCGCACGCCCCGGTGGTCGGCTTCGGCGCCGTAGGCCGGGTCGAGGAGCCACCAGTCGGGGCCGTGGGTCTCGGACCACTCGGCGCCCTGGGCGAACTCCTGGCCCATGAAGAGGAGTTGCTTGCCGGGGTGGGCCCACATGAAGGCGAGGTAGGCGCGGAGGTTGGCGCGCTGCTGCCACCAGTCGCCGGGCATCTTCGACACCAACGAGCGCTTGCCGTGGACCACTTCGTCGTGGGAGATGGGCAGGACGTAGTTCTCGCTGTACGCGTACACCATGGAGAAGGTCATCTCGCCGTGGTGGTGCCGGCGGTGGACCGGGTCGTGCGACATGTAGTCGAGCGAGTCGTGCATCCAGCCCATGTTCCACTTGAACCCGAAGCCGAGGCCGCCGGTGTCGGTGGGGCGGGTCACGCCGTCCCAGGCGGTGGACTCCTCGGCGATCGTCACCGCTCCGGGCACCCTGCGGTACACGGTCGCGTTCATCTCCTGGAGGAAGGCGACGGCGTCCAGGTTCTCCCGGCCGCCGTGCTCGTTCGGGGTCCACTGGCCCGGCTCGCGCGAGTAGTCGAGGTAGAGCATCGAGGCGACCGCGTCCACGCGCAGGCCGTCGATGTGGAACTCCTCGCACCAGTAGACGGCGTTCGCCACCAGGAAGTTGCGCACCTCACGGCGGCCGAAGTCGAACTCCAGGGTGCCCCAGTCGGGGTGCGCGGCCCGCAGCGGGTCCTCGTGCTCGTACAGGGGCCGTCCGTCGAACTCGGCCAACGCCCAGTCGTCGCGCGGGAAGTGCGCCGGAACCCAGTCCATGATCACGCCGATACCGGCCCGGTGGAGGGCGTCGACCAGGAACTTGAAGTCGTCGGGGGTGCCGAGGCGGGCGGTCGGGGCGTAGAAGCCGGTGACCTGGTAGCCCCAGGAACCGCCGAAGGGGTGCTCGGCGACCGGCATCAGCTCTACGTGCGTGAAGCCCAAGTCCTTGACGTAGGCGGGGAGCTGCTCGGCGAGCTGACGGTACGTCAACCCGGGCCGCCAGGAGGCGAGATGGATCTCGTAGGCGGAGAACGGTGCCTCGTGGACCGGGACTTCGGTGCGCCGGGCCAGCCACTCCGCGTCGTCCCACTCGTGGTGCGAGGCCGTCACGATGGAGGACGTGGCGGGCGGGACCTCGGTGCGGCGGGCCATCGGGTCGGCGCGCATGGTCTTGGAACCGTCCGGCCTGGTGATCTCGAACTTGTACAGCTCGCCCTCGCCGATGCCCGGCAGGAACAGTTCCCAGACGCCGGTGGCGCCGAGCGAGCGCATCGGGGCGCCCGTGCCGTCCCAGAAGTTGAAGGTGCCGGCCACCCGTACGCCCCGGGCGTTCGGTGCCCACACCGTGAAGCGGGTGCCGGTGACTCCCTGGTGCGTCATCGGCTCCGCGCCGAGCGCCCGCCACAGCTGCTCGTGCCGGCCCTCGCCGATCAGATGCAGGTCCAGGTCACCGAGCGCGGGCAGAAAACGGTACGCGTCCTCGATGTCCTGCACGGTGCCGTCGTAGGCCACGAGCAGTCGGTACTCCGGCACGTCGGGCAAGGGGAGCAGGCCCGAGAAGAAACCGTCCCCGTCGTCGTGCAGCTCGGCCGTCGACCCGTCCGCCACGACCGTCACTCCGAGCGCGAACGGCCGGAACACCCGGAACGCGATGCCGCCGGGGACCGGGTGGGCGCCGAGCACGGAGTGCGGGGCGTGGTGGGTGCCGTGGAGGAGACGGTCGCGGTCGACGGCATCGAGGGCGGGGGATATGGCGATCTCCGTTGCGGGTGCGGGTGCGGGTGCGGGTGCGGGTGCGGGTGCAGGGGTGGGAGTGGGGGTGGGGGTGGTCGAGTCGGTGCCCGTGCCGGCTGTGCTCGTCTTCTTCACTGAGGCCTTCTTCGTCGAAGCCTTCTTGGCGGAGGCCTTCTTCAGCGAACTCTTCGTCGCCGAGTTCTTCTTCCCGGAGCCCTTCTTGGCCTTCGCCTTCTTCGCGGCGGCCTTCTTCGGATCCGGACCGTTGGACGGGTGGCGCGGGGTCACGGGCGGGGCCTCCTGGGCGGGGTGGGTCAGGTCGTGGGGTTGGCGAGGCGGCGTACGGCGGAGAGCGGGACCGGGAGCCAGTCGGGGCGGTGCCGGGCCTCGTAGACGACCTCGTAGACCGCCTTGTCCGTCTCGTACGCGCGCAGCAGGACGGGGTCGGTGCGCGGGTCCGCACCGGTGATCTCCGCGTACCCCGAGCAGTAGGCGGCCCGGCACCTGCTCGCCCAGTCCGGGGCCGGCGGGTCGGCGGAGTGGGCCGCGTAGTCGAAGGAACGCAGCATCCCCGCGATGTCCCGCACCGGCGGCTGGGGCAGTCGGCGTTCCGCCAGCGGCCGGGACGGCTCGCCCTCGAAGTCGATCAGCGACCACTCCCCGGACGGCGAGCGCAGACACTGGCCGAGGTGCAGGTCGCCGTGGATGCGCTGGGCGGTCCAGGTGTGCCCCTCGGCCGCGAGATCGGCCAGCGCCGAGAACGCCGTACGCAGTCCGGGCGCGTACGGCCGGAGCGCGGGGACCGCCTGTGCCGCCGCGTCGAGCCGCTCGGTCATGCCCGTGACCAGCAGGTCCAGCTGTACGCGGCCCAGGGTCGTGGTCGGCAGTGCCCGGGCCAGCGCCACATGCACCTCGGCCGTGGCCCGCCCCAGCGCCCGCGACTCCGCGCCGAAGTCCTCGCCCTTGCGCAGCTCGCGCAGCGCCAGTTCCCAGCCGTCGGTCGCGCCCCGCACGAACGGCTGGAGCACCCCGAGGACGTACGGCTCGTCGGCGAACTCCGCCCGCAGCCACGCCGTCGGCGCCGGCACCCGGGGGCAGCCCTCCAGGGCGAGGGCCAGCGGGAGTTCCAGGTCGGGGTTGGTGCCGGGGACGATCCGGCGCAGCAGCTTCAGGATGAACGTGTCGCCGTAGACGACGGACGAGTTGGACTGTTCGGCGGTCATCAGGCGGGGTGCCAGACCGGCCGCGATCTCCTGGCCCGGGTCCCGTTCGAAGCGCAGCCCGCCGATGTGGGCCTGGGTGCGCAGGGCCTCCAGGAGCACCTCGGCGGGCCGGGGGTCGTGCAGGGCCTCGTACACCGTGCGTCCGGCGAGCGGGCCCTCCTCCACATGTCCGATCAGCGCGGGCGCGAGCCGGGGTGGCAGCGCCTCGCGCACACCTATGAGGAGCTGGTAGCAGTCGCCCGGAGCGGGTGACTGCTGGGCGCGGACCAGCAGGTGGTAGAGGCCGAGCGCGCCGTCCGCCGGGAGGAGCTCGGTGGCGGCCACCAGCGCGAAACCGGTGACGGGACGGCCTTTGCCCGCGAACCACCGCTGCCTCGGCAGCCACTCCCGCAGGAGGGGGTCGAGGGATGCGAGGAGGCCGGGACCGGGACTGGTCCGGCCGGAAAGTGTGACAGTTTCCGCCATGGCGTCACGTTCCTTTCCCCGGGGTGGTCGGGGTGTCACTGTTGCGTGCCCCGGGCGGGGCGGGGGAAACCGGATCCACCCCGCCCCACGGGGTGACTAGGCGGCTTCCTTGCGGAGCCGGAACCAGTAGAAGCCGTGCCCCGCCAAGGTCAGCAAGTACGGCAGCTCTCCTACGGCCGGAAAGCGCACCCCGCCGAACAGTTCGACCGGATGCCTTCCATTGAACGCCCGCAGGTCAAGTTCCGTCGGCTGCGCGAACCGGGAGAAGTTGTTCACGCACAGGACGAGGTCGTCCTCGTACTCGCGCAGGAAGGCGATCACCGCGGGATTCGACGACGGCAGTTCCCGGTACGAGCCGAGGCCGAACGCCAGGTTCTGCTTGCGGATCTCGATCATGCGGCGGGTCCAGTGCAGCAGCGAGGAGGG
>NZ_JALJRY010000039.1 GCF_024519455.1 Streptomyces sp. STR69
CGGGGTCGGAGCCCTCGGCGCGGACCTTCTTGCCGGGCAGGTCCTGCTTGTGCTTGGCGTCGTAGATCGTGCGCTTCGGCTTGTCGGACTCGGTGGGCGCGGCGAGCGTCGGTGCGCCGAGCACGGTGGTCAGCCGGCGGTGGGTGCGCTCGTAGGCGTCGCGCTGCAGGGTCTCGCGGGCGGGACCGGCGAGCGCGGGGTCCTCGTGCTGGGCGAGCTTGTCGAGGACATGCGGTGGGACGATCGTGCAGAAGACGGGCTCGAAGCCCCCGTGTGTCGTCATGCCCGGCACCTTGGCACTGAGTTATGCCGCTGTCACTACCGGCAACCATGATTGGTGAAATACGGGGACAATCATCACGGTCTCGTAGCAGAGAGTGGTATACGGCCGTGGATGTCCCGCATAGTGATACGGCCCCCCGCGCGGCGCACGACTCGGCTACTCTGCTGAGCATCATGCGTTACGGGCTGCTTCTCCTTAGCTGCCGCGGCGAGGGCCTGTAGTCCAGGTCGACTCCCTCCCCGCGGAGCTTCGCGTTGCGTCGTCGGCCGTCCTTCAGGACACCACGAGGAGCCCACGCATCATGGCCAAGAGCGCCAATCGCCAGCAGCCCAGTTCCATGCCGATCCACAAGTACGGCCAGTACGAGCAGGTCGACATCCCCGACCGCACCTGGCCCCAGCAGCGGATCACCGTCGCCCCCCGCTGGCTCTCCACCGATCTGCGGGACGGCAACCAGGCCCTGATCGACCCCATGTCGCCCGTGCGCAAGCGCGCGATGTTCGACCTGCTGGTCAAGATGGGCTACAAGGAGATCGAGGTCGGCTTCCCGGCCTCGGGTCAGACCGACTTCGATTTCGTCCGCTCGATCATCGAGGAAGAGGGCGCGATCCCGGACGACGTCACGATCTCCGTGCTGACCCAGGCCCGCGAGGACCTGATCGAGCGGACCGTGGAGTCCCTGAAGGGCGCCAAGCGGGCCACCCTGCACCTCTACAACGCGACCGCGCCCGTCTTCCGCCGCGTGGTCTTCCGCGGCTCCAAGGACGACATCAAGCAGATCGCCGTCGACGGCACCCGCCTGGTGATGAAGTACGCCGACGTACTGCTGGGCCCCGAGACCGAGTTCGGCTACCAGTACAGCCCCGAGATCTTCACGGACACCGAGCTGGACTTCGCGCTGGAGGTCTGCGAGGCGGTCATGGACGTCTGGCAGCCCGGCCCGGGCCGCGAGATCATCCTCAACCTGCCTGCCACCGTTGAGCGTTCGACCCCGTCCACGCACGCCGACCGCTTCGAGTGGATGGGCCGCCACCTGTCCCGCCGCGAGCACGTCGTCCTCTCCATCCACCCGCACAACGACCGCGGTACGGCCGTCGCCGCCGCCGAGCTGGCGCTGATGGCCGGCGCCGACCGCGTCGAGGGCTGCCTGTTCGGCCAGGGCGAGCGCACCGGCAACGTCGACCTGGTCACCCTGGGCATGAACCTGTTCTCCCAGGGCGTCGACCCGCAGATCGACTTCTCCGACATCGACGAGATCCGTCGTACGTGGGAGTACTGCAACCAGATGGAGGTCCACCCGCGCCACCCGTACGTGGGCGACCTGGTCTACACGTCCTTCTCCGGCTCCCACCAGGACGCCATCAAGAAGGGCTTCGACGCGATGGAGGCCGACGCCGCCGCCAAGGGCGTCACGGTCGACGACATCGAGTGGGCCGTCCCGTACCTGCCGATCGACCCGAAGGACGTCGGCCGCTCCTACGAGGCCGTCATCCGGGTCAACTCGCAGTCGGGCAAGGGCGGTATCGCGTACGTCCTGAAGAACGACCACAAGCTGGACCTGCCGCGCCGGATGCAGATCGAGTTCTCGAAGCTGATCCAGGCCAAGACGGACGCCGAGGGCGGCGAGGTCACCCCGAAGGAGATCTGGGCGACCTTCGAGGACGAGTACCTGCCGAACCCGGACAACCCCTGGGGCCGCATCCAGGTCAAGACCGGCCAGTCGACCACCGACACCGACGGCGTGGACACGCTCAAGGTGGAGGCCACCGTCGACGGCGTCGACACCGTCCTGACCGGCGCCGGCAACGGCCCGATCTCCGCCTTCTTCGACGCCCTGCAGTCCGTCGGCATCGACGTACGCCTGCTGGACTACCAGGAGCACACGATGAGCGAGGGCGCCTCCGCGCAGGCCGCCTCGTACATCGAATGCGCGATCGACGACAAGATCCTCTGGGGAATCGGGATCGACGCGAATACGACACGTGCCTCACTGAAGGCAGTCGTCTCCGCCGTCAACCGCGCTACCCGCTGAACCATCCTGACCGGCGGTTTACCCGTCGCTCAAAGGCCCCGCACGCCGCTCTCCGGCGGGCGGGGCCCCGTCGTTTCCCGGCCATTCGATGTGCAGGTCACGGGAAGGTCTCGTCCTGGGTACTGACTCCAGCTCAACAATGTGGCTAACATCACGCCAGCGCGGCGATGTTGCCGCGGCGTTACGGAGGTGCGACGTGCTGCCAGAACGGGGACGAAACGGCCGAGTTGTCCATGAGGGCCGTGCAGCGCGCGTGCTGGGCATCCGTACCGCGTGGACCAGCGTCGGAGACGGCGAGTTCTTCTGCCCCGGCTGCGGGGGCGACCGCAACTACCAGCGGCTCACCGGGCGCCGCCGCTTCACCCTGCTCGGCATGCCGGTGCTGCCGCGCGGCGACACCGGCCCGGTCGTCGAGTGCGCCGCCTGTCAGGGCCACTACGGCACCGATGTCCTCGACCACCCCACCACGAGCCGCTTCTCCGCGATGCTCCGCGACGCCGTCCACACGGTCGCCCTCGCGGTCCTCGCGGCCGGCGGCACCTGCGCCCGTACGTCCCTGGAGGCCGCCGCGGGCACCGTCAGGGCCGCCGGCTTCCAGGACTGCACCGAGGACCAGCTCGGCGCGCTCGTGGAGGCCCTGGCGGCCGACACCGGCCGCGTCTTCGGCGAACCCAGCGGCGCCGGCCTCGCCATAGAGCTGCACGAGGCCCTCGACCCGCTCGCCCCCCACCTCGCCCCCGCCGGCCGCGAATCGATCCTGCTCCAGGGCGCCCGCATCGCCCTCGCCGACGGCCCCTACACCCCGGCCGAACGCGACGCCCTCGCGACGGTGGGCGCGGCCCTCACCATCTGCTCGGACGACGTGACCAGGCTGCTGGCGGCGGCGCGGACGCCGTCGTAACCCTGACCCTCCACTACTCCCCGGGGAGTAGTACGGCCGCCTCGGCCGCCCCCGGCAGTACGCCGGAACTCGCCCTCCCGTGCGACGACCCGGCCCTCCCGCGCCGGAAGTCTGGACAGTGCAACCAGACATCCGCGCCGCGCCGGGAGGGGACCCGTTCCATGGGGGCCGAACAGAGGAACAGCACAAGGCGACGAGCCATCCCCTGGGTGGTGCTCGCGCTCTGGATCGGAGTGCTCGCGCTGGCCTCGCCGTTCGCGTCGAAGCTCGGCGACGTCACACACGACCGGGTGACCGACTATCTGCCCGCGAGCGCCGACTCCACGCAAGTCGCCAAGATCCAGGAGCAGTTGCCCGGCGGCCAGACCACCGAGCTGGTCCTCGTCTACCACCGCACCGGCGGACTCACCGCCGCCGACAAATCCACGGCGGCCCAACAGCTCGCGCGGATCCGCACATTGCACCCACTCTCCGCCACACCGCACGGCGTCCCGTCCGCCGACGGCACCACCCTCATGTACCCGGTCACCAGCAACTGGCCCGGCACCGACGAGAAGAAGCGCACCGCCCTCGTCGACGACATCCGCCAAGTCACCCAGGACAAGGGCGGGTTGACGGTCGAGGTCGGCGGCCCCGGTGCGCTGGCCACCGACGCGGGCAAGGTTTTCGACTCGCTGGGCGGCCCCCTGCTCTACACGACCGTCGCGGTGGTCGCCGCACTGCTGATCCTGATCTACCGCAGCCCGGTCCTCTGGCTCGTCCCCCTCGCGGTCGCCGGAGTCGGCGACTTCCTGTCCACAGGGGTCGCCTACGGCCTCAACCAGGCCTTCGGGACGACCATTTCGGGCCAGAGCACGGGCATCATGACGATCCTCGCCTTCGGCGCGGGCACCGACTACGCCCTGCTGCTCGTCTCCCGCTACCGCGAGGAGCTACGACGCGTGGAGCGCCCCTACGACGCGATGCGCGCCGCCCTGCGCGGCTGCGGGCCCGCCGTGCTCGCCTCCTCCGGCACGGTCGCCGCCGGACTGCTGTGCCTGCTCGCCGCCGACCTCAACTCCAGCCGCGGAATGGGCCCGTTGGGCACGGTCGGCGTCCTGTCCGCACTCGTCGCGATGCTCACCCTGCTGCCCGCGCTCCTCGTCCTGCTCGGCCGCCGCGTGTTCTGGCCCCTGGTCCCCGCGTTCGGCTCCGCACCCAAGGCCCGCCGCTCGCTGTTCACCGCGATGGGCAGCTCCGCCGGACGCCGGCCCCTGCTCGTCCTCACCGGCGGTGCCGTCCTGCTCGGCGCACTCGCCCTGGGCACCCTGAACCTGCCCGGCTCCCTCAAACAGGACGACACCTTCGTCGACCGCCCCGACTCCGTCACCGCGATGCGCACCCTCGCCGAGGCCTACCCCGAACGTTCCGCGCAGCCCATAGACGTCGTCACCCCGGCCGACCGCGCCGACGCCACCCTCGCCACGATCCGGGCCACCCGGGGCGTCGCCGGCGCCCAGCAGGGCCGTAGCGGACACGGCTGGACGGAGATCTCCGTGACCGCCGTAGGCGCCCCCCAATCGGCGGCCGAGACGCGCACCATCACCGACCTGCGGCACACGCTCAAGGGCTCCTACGTCGGCGGACCCAGCGCCCAGCAGATCGACCTGCGGGACACCAACGCGCGGGACCGGCTGGTCGTCGTGCCGATCGTCCTCGCGTCCGTGCTGCTGATCCTGATCGTCCTGCTGCGGTCGCTGGTCGCGCCGCTGATGCTGGTGGCCGCCGTGATCGCGGTGTGGGGCGCTGCGCTCGGCATCGGCGGGCTGGTGTTCGGGCCACTGTTCGGATTCCAGGGGACCGACCCGGGGCTGGGACTGCTCTCCTTCGTCTTCCTGGTCGCCCTCGGCGTCGACTACGGCATCTTCCTCATGCACCGGATGCGCGAGGAGTCGATCGGGGGCGCGGAGCCGGTCGCCGCCGCGCTGACCGCCCTGCGGACGACGGGCGGGGTCATCGCCTCCGCCGGGCTGGTCCTCGCCGCGACCTTCGCGGTGCTGACCAACATGGGGCTGGTGCAACTCGTCGAGCTGGGCTTCGTGATCGCGGTGGGCGTGCTGCTGGACACCTTCCTCGTGCGGACCTACCTGGTGACCAGCGCGAGTGTGCTGCTGGGGCGGAAGGTGTGGTGGCCGGGGCGGCTGTCCCGGGCACCCGAGGCCGTACGGCCGGAGCGGCAGCGGGAGCCGGTGTGAGGGCCTCGCGTACGCCTGGCGGAGGATGAACCCCGTGAAGCGGGCAATCATGACGAGCGTCCGGCGGCAGGACGCGCTCCTCGCCGCCGGTCTCGCCGTGCTCGCGTCGGTCGTCGCCGTCAGCTTCGGCAGCGGACGGCGGCCGGACGCGCTCGGCTGGACCCTGCTGCTCGCCCTGCACGTCCCGCTGGTGTGGCGGCGGCGCGCCCCGCTGACGGTGCTGTGCGTGATGATCCCGCTGATCGGGTTCTACCACCGGCAGGACTACAACCACTCGGCGCCGACCGCCGCCTCCATGGTCCTCCTCTACACGGTGGCCGTCACCGGCAGCACCCGGCGTACGGTGTCCGTCGGCTGTTCGGTGGTCGGGCTGATGCTCGTGCTGAAGGCCGGGCACGGCATGGCCGGGGTCGCCGAGAGCTTCCAGATCGCCGGCTGGGTCGTCTCCATGCTCGTCCTCGGCGGCTACCTCCGCGTCCACCGCCAACTCACCGCGACCGCCCTCGAACGCGCTGAACGTGCCGAACGCACCCGCGAGGAGGAGGCCCGCCGCCGCGTCGCCGAGGAACGCCTGCGCATCGCCCGCGACCTGCACGACCTGCTCGCGCACAGCATCACCCTCATCGGCGTGCGGACCTCGGTGGCCGCGCATGTGCTCAGCGAGGACCCCGACCGCCTCGACCGGGCCGCCGTCGCCAAGGCCCTCGACGACATCGCGGACACCTGCCGCAGCGCACGCGGCGAACTCCGCACCACCCTGGAGGTGCTCCGGGACGACGGCCCGCCCGACGAACGCGGCCCGCTCCCCGGCCTCGGCGCACTGCCCGACCTCGCCGCCACGGCCCGGGACGCGGGCGCGAAGGTCGAACTCGCGGTGCTGGCCGACGCCGTCCCGGCCGCCGTCGGCGCCGCCGCCTACCGGATAGTCCAGGAGGCGCTCACCAACGCGGTACGGCACGGCGGGCGCGCCGACCTCACCGTGCGGGTCGGCGTCCACGAGTGCGACGGCGCCCTGCACGTGGACGTCACCGACGACGGACTCGGCAGCGGCGTAGCCCCGCCCGGCTTCGGTCTTGTCGGCATGCGCGAACGGGTCCGCAGCGTCGGCGGCACACTGACCGCCGGGCCACGGGACAGGGAGGGCTTCGCCGTGAACGCCGTACTGCCCCTGCACTCGCTCGTCGAAGGAGGACGATGACCGCCATCCGGGTGCTCCTCGCCGACGACCAGACCCTCGTACGGGCCGCGTTCGCGATGCTCGTCGAATCGGCGCGGGACATGGAGGTCGTAGGACAGGCCGCCACCGGCCGTGAGGCCGTGGCGCTCGCCCGCACCTCGCGCGCCGACCTCGTCCTCATGGACATCCGCATGCCCGACCTCGACGGCATCGAGGCCACCCGCCTCATCGCCGCCGACGAGGACCTCGCCGGGGTCAAGGTCCTCGTCCTCACCACCTACGACACCGACGAGAACGTGATCGACGCGCTGCGCGCCGGCGCCTCCGGATTCCTGGTCAAGGACACCCGTCCGGCCGAACTCCTCGACGCGATCCGCACGGTGGCGGCCGGAGAGGCGCTTCTGTCGCCGGGTCCGACGGCCCGGCTCATCTCCCGCTTCCTGTGCAGCCCCGTCGTGCCCGCCACCGGCGGCCCCGAATGCCTCTCCGCACGGGAACGCGGAGTGCTCGCCCTGGTCGCCCGCGGCCTCAACAACACCGAGGTGGCCGAAGCGTTGGGCCTGAGTCCGCTGACCGCGAAGACGCACGTCAGCCGCATCATGGGCAAACTCGGGGCGCGGGACCGGGCCCAGCTGGTGATCGTGGCGTACGAGTCCGGGATGGTGACACCGGGGAGGCTGTGACGGACAGACAGGTCAGCGTCGTTCCGCGAGGGGCGACTCCGTGAGGGAGAGCGATGACCATCCTGAGCCGCACGCTTCTCGTAGCAGCAGTACTGGCCGCCCCCATCACGCTCGCCGGCCACGCGTCCGCGCGTTCCGGCTGTACATCCTCGGTGCCCTACGTCTCCGGGGACGGCGGCTACGACACCTACCGCATCCCCGCGACCGTCACCACCGACCAGGGCACCGTCCTCGCCTTCGCCGAGGGGCGCCACAACAGCGCGGGCGACACCGGCAACATCGACGTCGTCCTACGGCGCTCCACCGACGGCGGCTGCACCTGGGGACCGCTGTCCGTGGTGGCCGCCGGGGACGGGGACACCCGGGGCAACCCGGCACCCGTGATCGACCCCCGCAGCGGCGCGATCGTGCTGGTCACCTCCTACAACAGCGGGACCGTGACCGAGGGGCGGATCATGCGCGGCGAGGTCACGGCCGAGCAGAGCCGCCGGGTGTTCGTACAGCGCAGCTGGGACGACGGCCGCACCTTCACGGCTCCTCGGGACATCACGGGCGAGGTGAAGCTCCCGACCTGGCGCTGGTACGCGACGGGGCCCGGACACGCGGTCGCGCTGACACGGGGGGTGCATGCCGGGCGGCTGGTGATCCCGGCGAACCACTCCGCCGCGCCGCCCGCCGGGTCGACCGACACCGGGCAGGAGGCCAGGTACTACGGCGGCCACGACCTGTACAGCGACGACGGCGGTGAGACCTGGCGGCTGGGGTTCGTGGATTCCACGTACACCGGGGTCGACAACGCGAACGAGTCGTCGGCGGCCGAACTCCCCGACGGGCGCCTGTACTTCAGCTCACGGGACCAGTTGGGCACGAGCCCGGGCAACCGGCTCGACACGTACTCCGGCGACGGGGGCGAGACGCTTGACCGGCCGTACGCGGTACAGCACACCTTGGACGACGTCTCGGTGGTGGAGGGGAGCGTGCTCCAACTCCCCGGCGCGGGTGGGGCGTTGCTGTTCTCGGCGCCGTCCGTGCCCAACGTCCGCCAGGGGATGGCGATCTGGCGGAGCGGGGATGCCGGGGCGACCTTCGTGAGGGCGGTCGTGCTGTCGCAGCAGCGGGCGGGGTATTCGGATCTGGTGCGGGTGGGGGCGGACACGGTGGGGGTGCTGTACGAGACGGGGGTGACGGGGACGTACGACACGATCGAGTTCCGGCGGGTGGGTGTGGCAGCACTGAGCGGCGGGTGACGGTGTGTGAGGTCGGCGGATGGGCCGACCCCGGGGGTGCGCCGGGGCCGACCATGCCCGGCCGTTGACGTTTCGGCCGGGTGGTGGAGACGCGTCAGCCGGTGGGCGTACCGATCCGGTCGCGCTCCAGGACGGAACGCAGCTCCGAGAGGGCCTGCGCGGCGGCCGTCATGGAAGACGCCTTGAGGGCGTCCGCGGTCAGCTCGGCCAGTCGCTCGGCAAAGGTCTCTTCCGCCGCGTCGGCCAACCGCAGACCGTCGTCGGTCAGGGCCAGCAGGGAGGACCGGCGATCGGACGGATTCGGCTGCCGGACGACCCAGCCCTGCTTCTCCAGACGGTCGATGGTCTTGCTGGTCGCCCCGATGCCGATGGCGAATTCGGCGGCGAGGTCCGCCACACGGGACTCGGGGTGGTTGCGCAGGTAACGCAGGGCCTCGAACTGCGAGGTGACGATCCCGTGCCGCTCGCGGAGCCGGTCGTTGAGGGCGTTGTACAGACGCGTCTCGCAGCGGACCAGGTCGGAGAAGAAGCCCGGGAGGTCGACTGTCTCACTGCTCGCTTTGGATGCCACGGCATATAGTCTACTTTAGATGCCGTGGAATATAGTTCCATGGCAGGCACCTGGGCGGGAGAAGGACGATGAGCAAGGAACAGCGCGCGCGGATCGATGCAATGCTGCGGCAGCCGCGACCAGAGGGCCCCCGGTCGGTCGAGGCGATCCGAGTCGGATTCGAGGCGCTGATGGCCCGGATGATCGTGCCCGGCGGCATCCGCACCGAGCGGACGGCTCTCGGTGACCGACCCGCACTGCGTGTCGAGCCGGACAGCGGGCCGCGCGCCGGGACGATCCTGTACTTCCACGGCGGCGGCTGGGTGTACGGCTCCCCGGAAACCGCGCTGTCGGTGACGGGACACCTCGTTGCCAAGACCGGCTTCGGGGCGTACTCGGTGGACTACCGGCTCGCGCCCGAGCACCCGTTCCCGGCCGCGATCGAAGACACGCTGAGTGCCTACCGCGCCCTCCTCGACAGCGGTCAGGACCCTTCGGCCATCGTGTTCGCCGGGGACTCGGCCGGCGGCGGCCTCACCGTCACGACCTGTCTGGCCGTCCGCGACGCGGGCCTCCCGCTGCCCGCCGCCGTTGTGATGTTCTCGCCGGGCTTGGACGCCACCCGCACGGGCGAGAGCATGGACACCAAGGAAGGCATCGACCCGATCCTCACCCGCAAGTCCGTTGAGCACACCGGAGCCATGTACCTCGCCGGGCAGGATCCGCACCAGCCCATGCTCAGCCCGGCCGTCCTCGCCGACCTGACCGGCTTCCCCCCGATGCTCGTCCAGGTGGGCACCAACGAGATCATGCTGGACGACTCCACCCGCCTGGCCACGCGCGCGAGGGCGGCCGGAGTGGACGTCATCCTGGACATCACCGCCGATGTGCCGCACGTGTTCCAGGCTTTCGCCGGCGCCCTGGACGAGGCGGACCAGGCACTGGACCGCGCAGCCCTGTTCCTCACGCAGCACGTCCACATTCCCGACGCGGCGGGCGCCGGCCGCTGACCTCAACTCGCGCCGCCAGGACGCCCCCACCAGAGTTGCCGTCACCGCGACCCACGAGCTCAGCCGAGATAGGGCCGATCACGGTGCTCCAGGAAATGCCGGATCCGGAGCCGCTGTGTGTGGTGCATCGGCAGTTGACCGATCTCTTCCGGCTGGACGAACCGCAGTTCCGTGGATTCGTCCGAGATCGCGAGCCGGCCGCCGACCGTGCGGGCGGTGAAGCAGACGTTGAACTGTCTGCGGACCTCGCCGTCCGAGTAGGCGATGACGTGACGGGGGTCGGTGTACGTGCCCACGAGCCCGGTGATCTCCACGTCCAGCCCCGTCTCCTCCCTCACCTCGCGGACCGCCGTCCCTGGGAGCGAGTCCGTCATCTCCATGCCGCCACCCGGGAGTGCCCAGAGATCGTTGTCCCTACGGCGCTGAAGGAGCACGCGCCCTTCGTCGTCGGTGACCACGGCGGACGCGGCGACCACCAGGCTGTTCGGTTCTGGTGCCGATCGATCACAGAGGCGTCACCACGGAGTAGTTCGCGCGGGTCAACTGGGCTCGGACTGTGTTGCTGGGGGCTCCGCCTCCCAGACCTCCGGCCTGTGCCCACCGACCACCCGATTCGGTGGGTTGAAACGTGAACCATTCAACTGACCGAGACGGGTGGGTGGGTGGGAAATGTGGTTACAGCAACCCCGCCGCCGCCAGGAACTTCCCCACCTGCTCCACCTCGTCGGCAGACAACCCCACCTGTGGCTCCGCAGTCGCCGCGCACTCGATCACGCCCCGCAGATGCAGTGCCGCCTTGAACGCCCCGAGGGCCGACGAACTGCCGCCCATCCGCGCCGGGTCACCGGCACCCACCAGCCCGAACAACCCGCACAGCCGTTCCTGTTCGGCCCGCGCACGCGACCAGTCCCCGGCCCGGCACAGCGCGTCGAGGCGGACGTACCCGTGCGGATCGACGTTGGCGAGACCAGGCACCGCCCCGTCCGCCCCCAACGCCAGCGCGGAGTCGACGAAGAGCTCGGAACCGGTCAGCACGCTGAAACCGGTGATGTCGGGGCGGGTACGGGTGCCCATCACGACCGTACGGAAGCCGCCGAGGTCGCCGCTGGAGTCCTTGAGGCCGGCCAGGACGCCCTCGGCGGCGAGTTCGAGGACGAGGTCGGCGGGCAGCTTGGTGTGGACGGAGGCCGGGAGGTCGTAGGCGACGACCGGGACCGGTGACGCGGCGGCGATCAGACGGTAGTGGCGGGCGATCTCGGCGGGATGGGTGCGCGTGTAGAACGGCGCGGTCACCACCACCGCGTCCGCCCCGGCGTCCGTCACCGCGGCCACATGGTCCAGCACCCGAGGCGTCGTCATGTCGATCGCCCCCGCCAGCACCGGGAGTTGACCTCCCACATGAGCCACGACCGTCTCGACGACATACCGGCGCTGCCGGTCCGTCAGATACGCCGCCTCCGAGGTCGAGCCGAGCAGGAACAGCCCGTGCACCCCGGCCCCGACCAGATGGTCGACGAGCCTGAGCAGTGAACGGACGTCCACCTCGCGGTCCGGTGTCAGGGGCGTGCAGACGGGCGGTACGACACCGGTGAGCGGGGCGGGGAAGGTCATGAAGGCTCCATGGGGCGGCTTTGGCGAACGAGGTCGCGGGTGGTCAGGTCCTCCTCCACAGGATGGTGGCAGCGGTACCGATGCCCCGGCGTCGACGCGGGTGAAAAGTCCGGCATGGCCGATGCGCACACCTCGTCGGACTTCCAGCAGCGGGTACGGAACGGGCAGCCGCTCGGCGGCCGGGTCGCCGACGGCACCGGTCCGATCAGCGGGATCGGGTCGATGGGGTGGAGGAGGCCCGGTGTCGCCGAGAACAGCGCCCGGGTGTATGGGTGCCTCGCCCGGTCGGTGACCTGGTCGGCCGGGGTCTCCTCGACGATCCGGCCCAGGTACATGGTGATCACGCGGTCGCTCATCCGCCGTACCGTCTGGATGTCGTGGGACACGAACACCAGGGCCAGGCCCAGGCGTTCCTTCAGGTCCAACAACAGGTTGAGGATCTGGGCCCGGACCGACACGTCCAACGCGCTGGTCGGTTCGTCGGCCACCACCAGGTCGGGGTCCAGCGCCAACGCCCTCGCGATCGCCACTCGTTGGCGCTGCCCACCCGACAGCTGACCGGGAAGGCCGTCCGCGAGCGCGCGCGGAAGGCCGACCAGCGACATCAACTCCCTTACCCGGTCCTCCCGTTGGCTCCGGTCTCCGCGGCCGTGCACGTCCAGCGGGTCGCGCAGTATCCGGCGGATCGTCAGACGGCGGTTCAGCGCGGTCGACGGGTCCTGGAAGATCATGCCGATGCCGGTGCCCACCGCGGCCCGGCGTTCGCCGTCCGGCATCGACCACAGGTCGCGGCCCCGGAAGGACACCGTGCCGGACGTCGGCCGCTGTACGCCCACCAACACCTTTGCCAGCGTGGACTTGCCGCAGCCGGACTCGCCGACCACGCCGACCGTCTCGCCGGGCGCGATGGTGAGATCGGCGCCGGTCAGGGCGTAGACGTGATCGCGGCTGAACAGACCGCCGCTGCGCGCCTTGTGCACGACATGAGCGTCGGACAAATCCACGAGCGCACTCATGACACCGTCTCGCTCTCCGTCGTCACCAGGTCGATCGCCGGGTGGTGGCAGGCCGCCGTGTGCGTGCGCGGGCCGACCAGGTCCGGCGCGGTCGTACGGCAGAGGTCGCTCGCCAGCGGGCAGCGGTCGGCGAAGCGACAGCCGGCCGGGAAGTCGGCGGGGGAGGGGACGACACCCTTGATCTGGGTCATCCGCTCGGCCGCCGATTCGAGGGACAGCACACTGCCGAGCAGGCCGCGCGTGTAGTGGTGCGCCGGTGACTCCACCAGGTCGGCGGTCACGCCCGTCTCCACGATCTGTCCGCCGTACATCACCACCACCCGGTCGGTGACATCGGCGATCAGCGCGAGGTCGTGCGAGACGAGGACGAGCGCGAAGCCCAACTCCTCGCGCAGCCGCAGCAGTAGCTCTATGACCTGCGCCTGCACGGTGACGTCGAGGGCGGTGGTCGGTTCGTCGGCGACGATCAGCTTGGGGTCGCGGGACAACGCCATGGCGATCAGGACGCGTTGGCGCTGGCCGCCGGAGAGTTCGTGCGGGTAGCTGCGCAGGGTGCGTTCGGGATCGAGGCCGACCATCGTCAGCAACTCGCCCGCGCCACGGCGGCCTCCGCGCCTTATCACCTGCTTGAGCTGGGCCCGGATCGTCATCGCCGGGTTGAGGGACGACAGCGCGTCCTGGTAGACCATGGCCATCTCGTGGCCCAGCAGCTTGCGGCGCACCCGCATCGGTTCGCCCACCAACTGGCGCTGGTTGAAACGGACATGGCCGCGCACCCGCGCGCCCTTCGGTTCCAGGCCCATCACCGCGAGCGCCGTCAGCGACTTGCCGCAGCCCGACTCGCCCACCAGGCCCAGGACTTCGCCCGCCTGCACCTCGAAGCTGATGCCGTCGACGATGTCGACGCCGTGGTGGCGGCCCTCGAAGCCGATGGCGAGGTTCTCGACCGCGAGTACCGGCATGCCGTCGGGGTCGGGCAACGGCCTTGCGCGCGACCGGAGTCGTAGTGCCGCCTCCGTCAGGCCGGGGAGCTGGAGCACCTCACCGCTGCCTGGCGCGGGCGCGTCGAGCGGGTCCTCGTCGGGTCGTACGTCCACCTCGCGGGGCGCCGGAGCCGCCCAGGCGTCCGAGACTCCCTCGGACAGTATGTTCAGGGACAGTACGGTGATCAGCGTCAGCAGGCCGGGGAAGACCGTCGCCCACCAACCCCCGGTCAGCACCATGTTCTTGCCGTCCGCGATGACACTGCCCCATGACGGGTCCGGGGGCCGTACGCCCGCGCCGATGAACGACAGCGACGCCTCGAAGACGATCGCCTCGGCGACCTGCACGGTGCAGAACACCAGGATCGGGGCAGCGCAGTTGACCGCCACGTGCCTGATGACGATGTGCGGGGTGCGGGCGCCGATCACCCGCTCGGCGGTCACATAGTCCTCGCCGTACTGGTCAAGTACGTTGGCCCGTACGACCCTTGCCACCGGCGGGGTGAACAGGAACGCGATCGCGCAGATCAGTACGGTGATCCCGCCGCCGAAGACCGCGACCAGGACGGCCGCGAGCGCGATGCCGGGGAACGCCATCACCACGTCCAGGCAGCGCATCAGCGTCTCGTCGACACCCTTGCGGGCGGTCGCCGCGACCGCACCGATCACCGCGCCGACCACGAGGGCCAGCGCGGTCGCCCCGAGCCCGATCGCGAGGGACCAACGGGCGCCGTACATCAGCCTGCTGAGGATGTCCCGGCCCAGGCTGTCCTGGCCCATCCAGTGGTCGGCGGAGGGGTGCCCGGTGCCGTCTACGGGCAGTTGCTGGTCGAGCGGGTCGTGCGGGGCGAGGAGTGGTGCGAGCAGTGCCACCAGTACGACGACCGTCAGGAAGCAGACCGCGATCTTCGACGGCAGCGGCAGCCGGCGCCAGCCGCGCAGCCTGATGCCGGGCCGGGACAGGGTCTCGGCGAGGCCCTTGCGGGAGAACCGGGGGAACTGAGTGAACATCAGGAGGCATCCCTCAGGCGCGGGTTGACCAGCAGATAGAGGATGTCGATGACCAGGTTCACCACGACGAACCCGGTCGCCGTCGTGAGCACCACGCCCTGGACGACGGCCGGGTCGCCGTTCTGCACGGCGTCGATCATCAGCTTGCCCATCCCGGGGAGGGAGAAGATGGTCTCGATGACGACCGCACCGCCGAGCAGGTATCCGACGCGCAGACCCAGCACGGTGAGTGGGTTCATGAGCGCGTTGCGGAGCACGTTGCGGCCGACCACGACCCTCGGTGGCAGTCCGCTGCCGATCGCCGTCCGGACGTAGTCCTTGTCCAGCTCCTCGACCACCGACGTCCGTACGATGCGCGTGAGTTGGGCCGCCACCGGCAGCGACAGCGCGAGTGCCGGGAGGGCCATCGTCTTGAGCCAGCCGGTGAGGGAGTCCGCCGGGTTGATGTAGCCGCCGGTCGGGAACCAGCCCCGGTCGACGGCCAGGTACTGGATCATCAGCAGCGCCAGCCAGAAGCCGGGCGCCGCGACCCCGGTGAGCGACACGACCCGGATGATCTGGTCGGGCAGCCGGTCCCGGTAGATGGCCGCCGTCACCCCGCCGAGCAGCGACAGCACCACCGCGATCGCCAGCCCCAGGAAGGTGAGTTGGAGGGTGAGCGGCAGCGCGGTGGTGACCTGCTGGACGACCGGCGCCCGGGTCAGCGCGCTGGTGCCCAGGTCACCGTGCAGGAGTGCGCCCACGAAATGGACGTAGCGGAGGGGGAGGGGATCCAACAACCCGTTCCGCTCGCGGAAGTCGTGCAGTTGCCGCGCGGTCGGGTTGGCGCCCTGGAAGAACGCGGACGCCGGGTCGACGTCCGAGAAGCGCATCACCACGAACACGAACAGCACGATGCCGAGCATCAACGGCACGAGCAGGACGACACGGCGGGCCAGAATCCTGACGACGGTGACCATGGGCCAACTCCTGTACGGCTAGACCCACTTGGCCTGGAGGACGTTTATGCCGGGGTAGGGCTGTGCCCTTATCCCGGCCAGCTTCCCGGGGTCCCAGGCGGTCATCAGTTCGTTGTGGACGACCGGGTAGAGCACGGCCTGTTCGGCGACGATGTCGATGTAGTCCTGGATCATCGTCTTCTTCTTCGCCGCGTCCGGCTCCTGTGTCGCCCGGTCCATGTCCTTGAAAAGCTGTTTGGCGACGGAGTTCCCGGCCCAACGGGCGTAGCCCATCCAGAGGTTCTGCGGGCCGTAGTTGTAGTGCATGATCAGGTCGGCGTCGAGGCCGAACTGGTTGGGGTTCGAGGCGGCGGCCACGATCTGGTAGTCCTGCTTCTGGTCCATCTTGGTGAAGACGGCCGTGGTCTCCTGCGGGGAGAGGGTCGTCCGCACACCGATCGCGTCCCAGGACGCCTTGATGGTGGGCAGGCAGTCGACGATCCAACTCACGTTCACCGACATGAGGTTGACGCTGAGCCCGCTGACCCCGGCCGCCTTCAGCAGCGCCTTCGCCTTGTCGGGGTCGTAGGCGTAGACCGTCTTCGCCCGCCGGTAGGCCGGGTTGCCCTCGTTGAGGAAGGACGAGGACGGCTTCCCGTGTCCGCGCAGGGCCACTTGGACCATCTTGCCGGTGTCGATGGCGTAGTGGAGTGCCTGGCGTACGCGTACGTCGTCGAAGGGCTTGTGCCGGGTGTTGAACATCAGGAACAGGTTGTTCATCCCGGCCCCGCCCGCGACCGTCAGCCCGCCGCTCTGCAGCCGCTGGATGTTGGCGTAGGGGATGTTGTCGGCGATCTGCGCGCCCGCACTCGACCCGGAGATCTTGGCGACCCGGGGTGCCGCGTCGACGATCGTCAGCCAGTTCATCGTCTTGAAGGCGGGCGGGCGCGGGCCGTTGTAGCCGGTGAAGGCGGCGAAGGTGGTGTTGGACTTCGGGTGGTGCGCGGTCTGCCGGTACGGCCCCGAGCCGACCGCCTTGCCCTTGATCGCGTCGTCCCAGGCACCCGGCTGCGAGAAGATGTGCCGCGGCATGATCTTCGCGAGAGTGAGGCGTGAAATCCCTTCGGGGAAGGGGAACTTGAGGACCAGCTCGACGTTCTGCGCGTCGATCTTCCGGGCCTCCTTCAGCCAGCTCACGAAGAAGCCCTGCGCGAGCGTCGCCGTCTTCGGGTCGAGGATGCGGTCGAAGACGAACACGACGTCGTCGGCGGTGACCGGCTGCCCGTCGTGGAACTTCGCGCCCGCACGGAGGGTGAACTTCCACGAGGTGCCGCCGGTGTCCTTCGGCACGGCGGTCGCCAGCGCCGGATAGGGCGCGCGGGTGATCGGATCGGTGTCGATCAGACCCTCGTAGATGTGGTTGTTGCCGGCCATCGCGAACGCGGACGCCGTCTGCGTCGGGTCCCAGCTGCCGTCGTTGCCGTAGCCGATCACCGCCGTCAGGGTGCGGTTCTTGCCGGTGCCCCCGCCGCCGGTGTCGTTCGTCGACTGCGGCCCCGACGAACAGGCCGTCAGGGACGAGGAGATCGCCGCCGCCGCGCCCAGCGCGCCGGAGTACTTCAGGAACGCCCGGCGGTGCAGCGCGGGCACGTTCCAGGTCACGTCTTCGCGCACGGTTCCTCCAGGAGGTACGACGTCCTACGTCCTGCGGTCAGCGCGACCATAAGAGCGCCCGTGGGGGCGGTCAAGGCATCACACACGAATGGCGTAGCCACCAGAGGTCGGACCAATGGCGGTCTGAAATGGCGCGAGTTGACCCCTCTTCAGGAGGGGCCGGGGCCGGACATGGGACGTGGGACATCCGGTGGGGCTACGATGCGGCGCATGTCCGGGGAGCCGAGGAACAGTCGGATACAGCGCGAGGTCGTCCAGCTGATCCTCGACCGCAAGCTCCAGCCCGGTGCACCCCTGCCCACCGAGGCCGAGTTGATGGAAGACCTCGGGATCAGCAGAAACTCCGTCCGCGAGGCCCTCAAGGCGCTCCAGGCCCTCGACATCGTGGAGATCCGACACGGCTACGGCACCTACGTCGGCCGGGCCTCGCTGACCCCGCTCGCCGACGGCCTCACCTTCCGCACCCTCGCCCGCCACGAGGACGACGCGGACGCGCTGGCCGAGATCCTCCAGGTGCGCGAGGTGCTGGAGGAAGGCCTGATTCATCGGGTCTCCGCCATCCTCACCGAACCGGAGCTGGACCGCCTGGAAGCGGTGGTGAACCGGATGGAGGAGGCGGGCCGCGCCGGCCGGCCCTTCCCCGAACTCGACCGCGAGTTCCACGAGTTGCTCTACGCCTCGCTCGGCAACGAACTCGTCCCGCAACTCCTCGGTGCCTTCTGGACGGTGTTCCACCGGGTCGCCGGAGCCCGTGGCCGGCCCGACGACCCGACCCCCGGCGTCACGGTCCGCCGCCACCGCGACATCGTCACGGCGCTGCGCGCCCACGATGTCGCGGGCGCGCAGCGCGCGATGGCGGGCCACTTCCGCGGCATCGAGGCGCGCGCGGCGCAGGAGTCGCGGGGAGTGGGCCGACGATCAGGCGGTCGCTGAACTGTGCTCAGGGGGCGGTCAGTTGGGCCACGATCGACGCGCCGTCCAGCCACACGTTCTCACGGGAGATCTTGCCGTCCGTGAACTCGAAGACGTGCAGCATCCGGAAGGTGATCCGGCGGTTGTTGCCGGGGACGCCCAGCAGTGAGCCCTGGACCGTGCAGGTGATGAGGTCCTCGACGGTCGCCGCGTTCTCCGAGTAGTAGGTGTGCGTGCGCTCGGACTTCTCGGTGCGGATGTCCTGCACCAACTGCTCGTACCGCTCCTGCGCGGCCGGAATGCCGACCGCCGGGCCGCCCGGCCAGCCGACGGCGTCGTGCTCGATGTCCTCGGTGTAGACGGACACGGCCGCCGCCGGGTCCCCGTGCTCCTCGGCGAGCATGTGCGTGCCGATCAGTACTTCCATTTCCGCCGGTGTGATGGAGCCCATTGAGCTCCTCCTCTCGTCGTGCCGCGTGCCGGTCGGGCCGCGACCCCCGTTTGGTGAGACGGATATACTGTAATGAGAAGATTTTCTCACGACAAGAAGGTATTCGCATGCCGGAAGGCCGCAGCAGACAGAAGTTGCGCACGCGCCGCGCGCTGATCGAGGCTGCGGTCGCCCTGATCCGCGCGGGCCGAACGGTCACGATCGCGGAGGCGGCGGAGGCGGCCGAGGTGTCCCTGGCCACGGCGTATCGTTACTTCTCCAGCCCGGCGGAGCTGCTCCAGGAGACGCAACTCCTCATCCGTACCCCCGATGTCACCGCCGATCTGCCCGCCGACCCGGCCGAGCGCCTCGACACGCTGGTCTCGCGTGTCGCCGAGCTCCAGCTCGGCGACGAGGCCGTGTGGCGGGCACTGGTGCGCGCCAGCCTCGAACGCTGGTTCACCCAGCACAAGCACGGGCACGAGGGCGGCGAGCCGGAGATTCCCACCCGCAACCAGACCCGCCTCGGCCACACCCGCACCGCCCTCGAACCCCTCGCCGACACCCTCCCGCCCGAACTCCACCGCCGCCTGACCATGGCCGTCACCCTCGTGTACGGCGTGGAGGCGCTGATCGCGACCCGCGACGCCTGCGGACTCGACCCCGAGGAGGCGCGGGACGTGATGCGATGGGCGGCCGGCGCACTGCTGGAGAAGGCGGTACGCGAAGCACCGGACGCGTGAGAGGTGACGAGATGACAGAGGCATGGGACGAGCGGCACACGGGTGTCCTACGGCTTCCGTCCGGCCGCC
Organism: Streptomyces sp. STR69; assembly: GCF_024519455.1. Taxonomy (GTDB): domain Bacteria; phylum Actinomycetota; class Actinomycetes; order Streptomycetales; family Streptomycetaceae; genus Streptomyces. The sequence goes on from NZ_JALJRY010000039.1 coordinate 19,505, forward strand.
TGGTCAGGGGCCGCGGCCTACGGCGACCCCTCGCACCGGGGGCGCCGAACCCGTCGTACGGCATCTATCTGCTCGGCCGGAAGCCGCCCCAAGTCCCTTGGGAGACACGGTGGTTGCGCTGGCCGGACTTCCGGCTGCCCGTCGACCGCGCCGAGGCGCACGCGGTCCTCACCGAGGCCTGGCACCGCTCGCTCACCGAGCGCGTCGAGCTCGCCTGCGGCGGCGGCCGGGGCCGCACCGGCACGGCACTCGCCTGCCTCGCGGTCCTCGACGGGGTACCGCCCGGAGAGGCGGTCTCCTACGTCCGCGCCCACTACGACCGGCACGCGGTGGAGACACCGTGGCAGCGGCGGTACGTACTGCGGTTCGGGGCGCCGTCAGGTGCGGCGGGCCCGGAAGCGTAGGCCGCCGCTCTCCGGGTGCAGGTCGACCGCCACGTCCGTGAATCCGGCCCGCTCCAGCCGGGCCGGGAGCGTCGCCGGGTCGAGGGTGTTCATGGTGTCCCGGAAGTGCAACACCCGGAAACGGAAGCTCGGTTGACTGTCGCTGCCCGCGAAGGTGCCGCCGGGGCGCAGTACGCGGAACGCCTCGGCGAAGATCCGGTCCTGGTGGGCGGCGGTGGGCACGTGGTGCAGCATCGTGAAGCAGACGACGGAGTCGAACGACCCGTCGGGCAACGGCAGTTCGGCGCCGTCCGCGTGGAGCACGGTGGCCCGGTCGCCCCACTTGGACTGGAGCAGGCGGGCGGAGTCGGCGTCGATCTCGGCTGCGGTGAGGTGGTCGACCCGCTCGACGAGAACGCGGAGGTTCGCGCCGTAGCCGGGCCCGATCTCCAGTACGTCCGCGCCGAGTTCGACGTGTTCGAGGGCCCAGGGCAGGATGCGGTCCTTCGTCGTCTGCGCCCACTCCTGTGAGCTGCAAATTTTGCGATGGGCTCGGTTCATCGGCATACGTCGACGCTAGGCGGGGCGAGTGGTTGTCCGCCACGGGCTAGGCTGCCGTGTCATGTCGCGGAACGGACAGGAGCGGGGGCGCCGGTTCGGCACGGCCATTCTCGTCGGCCAGTTCGTCATGCCGCGCGGCACCGCCTTCGCCGAGCACTGGCATCCCGACCATCAACTCCTCTGTTCCGAGCGGGGATTGCTGCGCATCCGCAGCGAGCACGGGACATGGCTGCTGCCGCCGTCGCTGGCCCTGTGGATCCCCGCGCACGTCCCGCACGCCACAGCCTCCGAGGGTGACGCCGTCATCCGCGGCGTGTTCGTCGCCCCGGTGAGCTGCCCGCACATCGGCTGGCGGGACCCCACGGTCGTCGCCGTCACCCCGCTGCTGCGGGCGCTCGTAGGCCACTTGGACCGCACGGACCTGACGCCCGAGGCCCGTTCACGTGCCGAGCTGGTGCTGCTCGACGAGCTTCGTCCGGTGCCGGTGACCAGTGTGGCCGTGCCCGAGCCGCGCGATCCACGGGCGCGGGCGGTGGCCGAGGCGCTGCGGGCCCACCTGGCGGACGGGCGGGCCCTGGCGGAGTACGGCGCTCAAGTCGGCGCCAGCGCACGGACATTGGCGCGGCTCTTCGTCGCGGAGACGGGCCTCGGCTTCGGGCAGTGGCGGGAACGGCTGCGGATGCAGGCCGCGTTGCCGTATCTGGTCGAGGGGCTGCCGGTGGAGTCCGTGGCGCGGCGGGTGGGGTACGCGTCGGCGAGCTCCTTCACGGCAGCGTTCCACCGGGTCGTCGGGGTGACACCGAGGCAGTACTTTCCGCGTTAGCCGACAGCCGCCGGCACCAACTCGGCCGTCACTGCCACCAGTTGGTTGTCGTACCGCGGTCACAGGGCGAGTGTCATGAGGAGGCGGTGCTCGTCCGGCCCGAAGTAGTCCCGCTGTACGCCCTCCTCGGAGGAGAACCCGAGTGAGCGGTACAGCATGATCGCCGCCGCGTTGGTCGGCTCCACCGTCAGACGCACCTGGTGGACACGTTCCGCGCGCAGTCGGCGCAGGGCCTCGACCATCAGGCGCCGGCCCAGCCCGTGGCCCTGCTGGTGGGGTGTGACGGCCAGGCTCATGATCCAACTCACATAGCCGTCCGAGGTGTTCACGAACAGGATGTAGCCGAGCAGCTCCTCGCCGTCGTCGAGGACGAGGATGCGGTCGCCGTGGATGTCGTAGAGCTGACGGACCACGAAGACGGGGTACGGCTCCCCGGGGAAGGCCTCCCTGTCGACGCGGAGGAGCTCGGGGAGATCGGCCTCGGTGATGCCTCTCAGGGTCAGGTGCCGGTCGCCGCGGTCGGCCAGGAACGCCCGGTCAGCGCGGCGGCCCAGGGAAGAGGAACGTTCCTCCGGAAAAGCCGCCATGCTGCCTCCTGGGGGAGCGGGCCGCGTGGGTGCCGCGGCACTCGTACGGGTGGTGCGGACGGTGTGTGATCTCTCTGTATTTCCGGTATGTTCGATTGGTTTCCGAACATCTTGGGCGGGGCAATCCGGCAGTTCAAGGCCGATTCAGGTCGCATGAATGCTTTCGCGACGATGCGCCCCCTGTGCGCCCCGGTGGCCGATCTGTGGTGGCGGGATATCGCCGCAACATTGACGAGAAGGATCCGGCGTGCCTTGGATGTTGGTACCGTGAGTAAATGAGCGCGAGATCTTCGGGGGACGCCCAGGTGATGAATGCGGACGTCTCCTGGGAGGCATTCGACTCGACGGCCTACGTCGAGCACAACTATCGCTACTTACAGCCGGAGGACGCGGAGATCCTGCACATCATCCGGGATCATTTCGGCGGTCATTTCCGGAAGCCGGACGTCGGCCCGGTTTCGGGTATCGACGTGGGTGCGGGTGCCAACCTCTACCCCGCGCTCGCCCTGATGCCGTGGTGCGACGAGGTCACGCTTGTCGAGCGCTCACCCGCGAACGTGAAGTACCTCCGGGGCCAGCTCGACAACTACCGCCCGAACTGGGACCAGTTCTGGGACGTCCTGGGCGAGCACGAGGCGTACGGCGACTTCTCCATCGACCCACGTCAGCAATTCCGCAAGGTCGTCAAGGTCGAGCAGGGCAACATCTTCGATCTTGGGCGGTTCGGCCCCCCGCGGTCCGCGGGGACGATGTTCTTCGTCGCCGAGTCGATGACCACCTCCTACGAGGAGTTCACCCTGGGTGTCGCCTGCTTCATGCGCGCACTGGCCCCAGGAGCACCCTTCGCCGCAGCTTTCATGGAACATTCAAAGGGTTATTACACGGGAAAGAAGTTCTTTCCGGCGTGCGACGTGGGAGAATCGCAGGTGCGTGCGAGTCTCGAACCATTCGCTGATCGCTTTGAGGTGCACCGGCTCGAAGCCAAGGACCGGGTGCGTGACGGATATTCCGGAATGATCCTCTCCTATGGCTGGCGCGGGAATTCGGACGCACAAGTTCCGGTCGGCCGACCGGACTGATCGGTGAGTCTTCACAACAGAAGAGGGATATTCCTCGACTGATGGCAGTGCGGTCTGTGTGAGGGGCATGGAATGCAGATCAAGCCGCGCCAGCATCTGCTGGACATCTGGCAGGCGGTCGCCCGCCACTCCTTCGAGGACGGCGCGTGGGCGTGGGGCAAATGGGGCGGGGAGAGCAGCGTCGCCGACGCCGAGCGCCTGCTCTGTCTGCTGTACCCGGCGACCGAGCTGCCGTCGTTCCGGCTGGACGACCCCGACACCACACAGAGCGATGTCCAGCAGTCGCTGAAGAAGGCGGGCGGACGGCTGGACATCCCGGCCAACCTCGTGACGGCCGCCGCCGAGTTCATGCACACCCACACGGACGACAAGCGGCCCACGTTCGCGGGCGGTTACTACTTCCAGTCCCGGGACACGGAGAAGGACCTCACCGAGGAGCAGCGCCAACTCGGCGTCACGGACTCGTTCTCCATGTCCATCACGCTCTGTCTGGCGCTGCTCGGCTTCCTCAAGGTCTACGAGTCCAAGACCCGCCGCGGCGACCTGCAGGAGACGATCAAGGAACTGAAGGCCGCGACCAGCAACCGGCTCACCGCCGCCATGGTGAGCCTGCTGCGCTCGTTCACGGTCAACATCTACGACACCGAGTCCTCCCAGGGCCAGACGCTGTGCGAACTCCTCGGCCAGGGGCGGCTGTCGCAGCGTCAGGTGCTGGAGATGTTCCAGAAGCGGTTCAGGCCGCTGCGCGCCGCCATCATCGAGAGCTTCATCCTCGGCGTCGACGTGCAGGAGGCACTCAAGGACGAGAGCCAGCTCTTCGAGTGCGGCTGGGCCTGGAGCCTGGTGCGGGACGCGCCCGAGGTGGAGACCGACGAGGACATCGGGACGCAGCCCGTCGGCGTCGCCAACCCGGTGCCGTACCTGTACTTCACCGTGGTCGCCCTCGACGGCATCCAGGACCTGTTCTCCGACCGCACCCTGACGCTCGGCCTCCTCAACGCCGAACAGCAGAAGCTTGCCGAGGCGCTGCGGCTGCGCTGGGAGATCACCCAGCAGTACTGGTCGCGCATCGCCCGCTTCGACGGCGAGCGCTGGCCGCTGGAGGACATCCCCTGGCGTACGACGGGACAGCGGCTGGAGTCCGAGTACTTCTCCCTCTCCGTCGCGGCCATCCTCGTGCACGACCTGATGCGCCGCCGGGCCACCGACGACGACCTGACCCGCACGGTCACCGTGATGGAGCGCCTCGCCGAACGCGGCCGTATCACCAGCCGGATGACGCGCGACGACCCCATGATCCACCTGCACAGCCCGGGAGTCACCCTGCCGCTGCAGGGCGGCGGCACCATCGGCCCGCCCATGAACTGGACGATGAGCGACTTCTCGGCCCAACTCCTCAAGCGGACCGTCCAGTTGTGCACGCTCTCCCGCAACCTCTCCGCGCACGACCGGCTGCTGAGGCTGGCCGAGGACATCTTCGGCCATGTGTGGCGGCGCCGTATGGGCGAGGGCGAGGGCTCCGGACTGTGGGACAACGTGCACGCCGCCTACCCGGGCACCTCCCTCACCGAGGGGCCGGTGTCCTGGAGCATCACCGAGCGGGTCACCGAGGTGATGGTCCAGGTCCACAACATGTACGCGCAGCCCCCGATCCGCAGCCTCGAACTGAGCGAACTGGCAAGGGCGTTGCTCTCCGAGTCCACCCACCTCCTCGGCAACGAGCAGATGGCGCCCGCACCGAACTCCGACGGAAAACGCGGTATGCAACTCAGGGGAATCGAGGTCAAGCTGCGCCGCGCCCGCGACCTGATCGACGAACAGCCGGGTACCGCCTACGCGTTGACGCTCGATGTGCTGGGCCAGCTCGACGCACTCGCCCGGGCCCGCGCCGCCGCGGTCCAGGGAGTGTGAACCGTGCTGATCTTCGCGGCCTCCGACAAGGGAGGCACGGGCCGCTCCGTGACCAGCGCCAACCTCGCCTATCAGCGGGCGCTGACCGGCGACGACGTCTGCTACCTGGACTTCGACTTCGGCTCGCCCACCGCCTCGGCGGTCTTCGATGTGCCCGACGCCCGCCAGGCGGCCGAGGACCGCGGGCTGCACTCGTATCTGATAGGCGAGATCAGCGAACCGGTCAGGATCGACGTCTGGGCGGACACCGAACACCGGGTGCTGCGCAACCAGCCGCCCGGAGCGGGCCGGCTGATCCTGATGCCCGGTGACCTCAGCGGCGGCGAGTTCGCCACCAGCGGGGACAACCTGCGCCGCTGCGTGGACCTGCTGCTGCGCCTCAACGGCGAGTTCGACCTGATCGTCGTCGACCTCAGCGCCGGCCGCAGCTACGCCGTCGACATGGCGCTGGCGGCCACCGCACAGCGGGAGTTGAGCGGTGTCGAGGCCCGCTGGCTGGTTTTCCACCGCTGGACCCGCCAGCATGTGGAGGCCGCGGCGAGCCTGGTCTTCGGCAAGCGCGGCATCGTCGCCGGCGGGGTCGCCCGCGGGCACGACGAGGACACGCTGCGCGGTGCCATCCGCTTCGTCCGGGCCGCCGTACCCGATCCCGAGTCGGCGCTGTGGTCGCAGGCCACACCCACCCAGTCGGCGTGGATGGAGCAGTGCGACCTCGAACTGAAGCAGCTGGCCTCGCACCACGGCATCGGCTACAGCCAGGTCCTCGGCTCCATTCCGCTGGAACCGGTCCTGCAGTGGCGCGAGCAGCTGATCACCGACGAGGACGTGCTGGACAGCCAGATCGCCACCATGGAGACCTGGCAGGCGCTGAGCGATCTCGCCGGGCGGCTGACCGACGACAAGTACTGGGAGCAGGCGTGACCGAGGCCGTGTTCCGGGAGACCACCGCGGACCCGCGTACCCAGTCCGTGCCCCTGGCCCATCTCTCACTGGAGCTGGGCCATCTCTACATGGAGGACTTCGAGGCGGGCCCCCAGCGGCTGCGCGAGCACTTCGCCGAGGTACGGATCTGGGTGGACGCAGCCCACGCCTCCGCGGCCCGCCGGATCGGCGGCAAACGCCCCCGCGTCAGCACCTGTTTCCTGATCGACGACTACTTCACCCGCTTCTCCACCCCCGCCGAACTCATTCCGCTGGTCCTCGAAGAGGCCGCGAGGGCCGGGCTGGTCATCGACTATCTCGCCCGCGAGTCGGGGTGTGCGGTCGCCGACCGGATCGAGCCGGCCGAGTCCGTGATGCACCGCCTGGTGGAGTCGCCGCCGCCGGGCAGCCACGGCTCCCGGCCACCCGTCGGCCAGACCGGCTGGCTCGCCAACGGCCGACGCACCGCCCCCACCCGCAGCGCCCTCGCCGAGATCACCGCCTGGCAGCCGCCGCAGGAGACCGCGGCCCGCAACCACTCGGTCTTCATGGACGTCGAGCTGTGGTCCGAGACGGACAAGGGCCGCCTGTGGTCCTGCCCGTTCCTGGCCGCCGTATGGCAGTTGGCCCGGCTGGGTCTGCTACGGCACCTGGGCGAGCCCGTGCTGACCCCGCGGCCCTGGACCGGCGGGGACTTCCCGCGCGACTGGGACCGACTGCCGCCGCTGCTCAAACTCAGCGACTCCCGGGTCGCGTTCAGCGCCTACCGCACCTGCACGCTGATGCCGAACCGGTTCCTCGCCGTGGAGGACGCCGTACGGCTCATCCTCGATCAGGTGGACGTCGACTCCGGCGCACTCGACCAGGTCGCCGAGCGGTCCAGGAGCGAAGGGATCGCGGTGCCGGCGGCGGTGGCACAGCGCGCGACCTACGTCTTCTACGAGGAGCCCACCAACTCCCCCTTACCCGAAGGGACTTGACATGACGGCACTCGGCGGGCCGGCGCGTCCGGTCCTCGCCTGCGGTGAGGTGCGCACCTGTCTGCTGCCGTCCTTCCAGTCCCTCGACGGCCGGGCCGCCGCCCAACTGCTGCGGCTGCGCGCCGACGAACACGTCCGGGTCTCCGAGCGGCCCAACCTGTACGCCCTCTCGCCCGAGGTCCTGACCGGAGTGGACTGCCGGCTGCCCACCGCGAACGGTGCCAAGGTCCGGGCCGTCGGCACGGTCACCGCCCGGGCGGCGCTCACCGAGGGCCGCGTCCTGCAGTCCACCGCCTACTTCGGCGCCCCCGCCGAGGGCCCCGACGCACGCCGCCCCTGGGGGCACTACCTGGTGCGGCCCGGGGTGGTCGAGCCGTTCGGGAAACTGCCCGTACAGGCCACCGCGGACGGTGTGCTGCGGGGTGCCGGACGCGGCGAACTGGACCTGGGGACGATCGCCGAGGGACTGCTGGCTCAGCTCGTGCGGCATCCGCTCCTCGACCACAAGGCACCCTTCAAGTCCCGCCGTACGCACCTGCGTTGGGCCGCGCGGCAGGCGCCCGGGAGCGGCGGCCCGTCACTGGACCGCTTCACGCTCGCCGAGGACGGGCTGCGGACCGTCGAACTGCGCGTGCCGGACGGCGTACCGGCCGCCGCGGTCGCCGGGCTGTGCGAAGACCTCGCGCTGCACGACTGGCTTTTGACGACCGTCGTCCACATGCTGGAGAACAGCAGGCTCGGAGCGGCGGACGGGCCCGCGGCGGTTCTGGCACTGCGCCCGGCCGTCGATCATCTGCTGCATCTGTGGATGCCGCGCGCGCACGTGGACCGCACGCTGGGTCACCTGTGGGACGTACTGGAGCGGGAACCGGGCTTCAGCCGCCAGTGGGAGAACCTTCGCCAGCGTATCCGGGACCAACTGGCCATACAGGCCATTCCGTTGCTGCACCAGGCACTGAGCACAAGCTGACGGGGCGGCACGTACCGCATTTCCGACGGGGGAGGCTCGACATGAACGGAGCGACGACAACAGGGGCAGGCGGCCTGCGGTCCGTACCGCAACAGGGCCAGGACCAGCGCAGATCAAAGCTGTTCCTCAAGACACTGTTCGCGATATTAGCGGGCGGCGCCGCCTTCTTCGTGACCAACGTCCTGAACGAGAACAACGGCGCCCTGTGGCAGTGGACGATGTCCATCGTCCTCGGCAGCGCGACGCTGATCGTGCAACTGCTGGTGGACTTCGGTGAACGGCTGGAGGCCGTCCAGGAGAGCCAGAAGCGCCGCATCCGCGACATGCGGGACAGCCTGTCCGCCCACCATGTGGAGATGCGGGCTGCGGTCGACGAGAGCTTCGCGAAGATCAACGCCGCGACGGAGCTGTACAGCAAGGTCGACGGCTCCGTGCTGCGCTCGGACGAGGTGACCCGGCTGGTGCTGGGCTACACGAAGGTCGGTGAGCAGGGCGCGGACATCGTGAAGGCCTTCGCCGAGGAGGAGTTGGCCCGCCTCGCGCTGCTGATGGAGAACCTCGGCAACCGTACGGCGGACTGCCCCGGTGAGAACCACGAGTGGCTGATCGATCTCACCAGGTGCGTCAAACGGACGCTCTACGCCACCAGCACGTCCGTGGACCGCGACTTCTGGTCGAGCGAGCCCGCGCGGCGCTATCTGGCCGCCCAGGAGACGGCCATCAAGTCACGCCGGGTGCAGATCCGGCGCGTGTTCCTCGTCGACGAGCAGTCGGAGGTCACCGGCAGTCTCCGTCAACTCTGCGAGAGGCACCGCAAGTTCGGGATCGACGCGCGTATCGCGGTCCGGACCCTGCTGGAACCCACCGCCCAGATGAACTCGCTGAACGACTTCATCATCTTCGACGGCGAACTCTCCTACGAGACCGAGCCCGACATCCACGTCATGCCGGCCAAGACGACGCTGAAGATGACCCGCGAGCACGTGGAGGAACGCGTCAACCGCTTCGACGTGCTGTGGGAGGCGACGGAACCGACCCCCGACAGCGCCCCGGATCCGGAGCCGGACGGGGGCGGGACGGTCACACGTCCCGCCGATCCACTGCGACGACCATGACCACCGCCGCGACCGCGGCCCACACCGCGAACACGGTCCACGCCCCCGCGGCGGTCGTCGGATACCGCTCGGCCAACCTGTAGGGCATGCGGCCGTAGTTGACCTGGACGAGTCGGTCCCAGGCGTTGAAGGGCAGGGCGTTGCGGACGCAGGCCGTCCAGTGGTAGCGCTCGGTGACGAAGATGGGCAGGAGGAGCAGGAGGCCGGTCGCGAGGACCATCGTCGTGGCGCTGTGCCGGACCAGCGCGCCCATCGCCATGCCCACCAGCGCGGACACCGGGGCGAGCAGTGCCGACGCGACGACGACCCGCCAGGCGCCGGGGTAGCTGATCGACAGGCCCACGCCGCGCCCGGACAGGATCGCCTGGCTCGCGGCGAAGGAGACGGACGCGACGACCGCGCCGTACGCCGTCATGACCGCGGTCACCACGGCCGCCTTCGCCGACATCAGGGCCCGGCGGTCCGGCACGGCCGCGAAGCTCGTGCGGACAAGCCCCGTCGAGTACTCGCCGACGACCGTGACCGCGCCGATGCTCGCCGCCGTCAGGACCAGGATCATCGCGGCGCCGTTGGTGAAGGCGTCGAACAGCGCGGTGTCGGCGAACTGGGAGCGCGTCACGTTGTTGTAGTGCGGATAGTTGACGTAGTCGGCGCGCGCCGCGTTCGCGTTGACGGCGACCAGGACGAGGGTGCTGACGCCGAGCGCCCAGTAAGTGGAGCGCAGGGAACGGAGTTTGAGCCACTCGGTGGCCAGGAGATCGGTGAAGCGCGAGACGGGCATGGGCAGGGGAGCGGTCGTCATCGCGAGTCTCCGGTCGGGTATTCGACGCTGTCGGCCGTCAGTTCCATGAAGGCCGCCTCCAGAGAGGCGTGCTCGGTGGCCAACTCCCGCAACAGGAAGCCGTGTTCGTGCGCCAGTTCACCGATGCGGCCGGCGCTGACCCCGGTGACCTTCAGCGTCTCCTCGTCGTACGGCGCCACCATGGCACCCTTCGACGCCAGTACGGCGGCCAGCGCGCCCGCGTCCGGAGTCCGTACGGTCACCGTCGGCGCCGTGCCGCGTGCGGCGAAGTCGGTGAGGCTCTCGGCGGCGATCAGTTCACCCTTGCCGATGACGACGAGCTGGTCGGCCGTGTTCTCCATCTCGGACATCAGATGGCTGGAGACGAAGACGGTACGGCCCTCCGCCGCCAGCCTCCGGAACAGGTCCCTGACCCACAACACCCCTTCTGGGTCAAGGCCGTTGAGCGGCTCGTCGAAGAGGAGGACGGGCGGGTCGCCGAGCAGGGCGGTCGCGATGCCGAGCCGCTGCCTCATGCCGAGGGAGTAGCCGCCGACCCGGCGTCGGGCCGCCGCCCCGGTGAGTCCCACCTCGGCGAGCACCTCCTCCACCCGGCTCGCCGCGATGCGGTTGCTCCGGGCCAGTATGCGCAGATGCGCCCGCGCGGACCGCCCGCCGTGCACATCGTTCGCGTCCAGCAGCGCACCGACGTGACGCAGGCCGCGCGCATGGCGGCGGAAGGTGTGGCCACTGATCGTGGCGCTCCCGCCGGTCGGCGCGACAAGTCCCAGCAGCATCCGCAGAGTTGTCGTCTTACCGGCGCCGTTCGGGCCCAGGAAGCCGGTGACGTGCCCGGACCGGACCGTGAAGGACAGTTCGCGTACGGCGATGGTGGGGCCGTACCGCTTCGTGAGTTCGTCGACTTCGATCACGGGACCACGGTGTCGCGGGCGGCCGGTCCCCGGCATCGGCCGGGCGCTGACATTCCTGCGGCCCTGATATCGACCCTGGTTGTACGTCTCCGGGCCGATGACCGCACCCGCCCCGCGCTCCTACGATCGGTGCATGCCCGCCACCCCGCCGCTGCCCCTGCTCAAGCGCGTGCCGCCGGGCGCCTGGACGGGCGTGCCCTGGACCTACGGCACGCTGTTCGCGGTCCGCCCCTTCTTCCACCTGCCCCACATGCCGACCGACCCCTTCCCGCCGACCACCGACGGCTGGGTGCTCATCGCGTCGGGCAGTGTCCTCGCCCTCTTCGGCTGCCTGGTGCTGCGTCGGCGCCCACTGGCGGGGATCGGGCTGCTGCTGGTGGGCACGTACGCCGTGACGCTGGGCCTGAACGGGCTGACCCTGGGCCTGATCCACTACATGGTGATCGACGTCGCGGTGGGCTGGATCGCCGCGAGCACCGCCCGCCGCCGCAGCCTCACCGCTCTCGCCCTCGCGATCACCGTCCTGCCCGTCTACCAACTCACCCGGACCGGCGTCGGCCGCCCCCTCCTCGCCCTCTACGACAACAACGGCCGGGGCGACTGGCAGAGTTGGTCGGCGCTGGCCCTCTCAGCCGTCGTCGCCTGGCTGATCGGCAACTCCGTGCGGCAGAACCGCGCGTACGCCGAACGGCTCACCACCCAGGCCGCGACCCAGGCCGTCACCGCCGAACGCCTGCGGATCGCCCGGGAGATGCACGACACCGTGGCCCACAGCATCGGCATCATCGCCCTCCAGGCGGGCGCGGCGGCCCGGGTCACCACCACCCAGCCGGAGGCCGCGCGGGAGGCGATGCGCGCGGTGGAGCACGAGGGCCGGGAGACGCTGGCAGGGCTGCGCCGCATGCTGGTCGCGCTGCGGGCGGCCGACAGCGAGACGCCTGTCGTGACCGCCGGCCTCGGCGACATCGACCGGCTCGCCGCCACGACCACGGCGGCCGGGGTACGGGTCGAGGTGCGCCGCCGCGGCGAACCGCGTCAACTCCCGCCGGACATCGACCTGTCGGCGTTCCGCATCGTCCAGGAGTCCGTCACCAACGTCGTACGGCACGCGGGCACCCGCGCCTGCCGGGTCACCCTCGACTACCGCGACGACGAACTCGCCCTGGAGGTCACGGACGACGGACGAGGTCACGAAATCGGCACCGGCACCGGCTTCGGGCTGGCCGGTATGCGGGAGCGAGTGGCGCTGCTGCACGGGGAGTTCACGGCGGCACCGCGTCCCGAGGGCGGCTTCCGGGTCGCGGTTCGCCTACCGGCACCGGCGACGGTGGCCCGATGAGCGGCCCCGTCCGGGTGCTCCTCGCCGACGACCAGCAGCTCATCCGCACGGCACTGCGGATGGTGATGGCCGACCTCGACGACATGGAGGTCGTCGGGGAGGCGGGCACCGGCGCCGAGGCGGTGCGGCTGACGGCCGAACTCGCCCCGGACGTCGTGGTGATGGACATCCGCATGCCCGGGATGGACGGCATCGAGGCCACCCGCGGGATCACCACCGACCCGTCGGAGAGCTCGACGGCGGCCCGGGTCCTCGTCCTCACCACCTTCGACGACGACGATTACGTCTACGGCGCGCTGCGCGCGGGCGCGTCCGGGTTCCTGGTCAAGGACATGGCCCTGGACGACATCATCGGCGCGGTACGGGTGGTGGCCGCCGGGGACGCGTTGATCGCCCCGAGCGTGACCCGGCGGCTGATCCGGCACTTCGCCTCGTCCCGCCCCGAACCGGCCACCGCCCGCCGTGAGTTGAGGGGCATCACGGAGCGGGAACGCGAGGTGCTGACCCTGGTCGGCTCGGGGCTGTCCAACACGGAGATCGCGGCCGAGCTGTGCATCAGCGTCGCCACGGTGAAGACCTATGTGACCCGGCTCTTCACCAAGTTGGACGCGAGGGACCGGGTCCAGCTGGTGATCCTCGCCTATGAGGCGGGACTTGTGTCCGTCGGCTAGCCGACGCCCTCCCGCTCGAACAGTTGGCCATGGCCAACGCCCTTTGTACGCACCGCACTTGTGGCCACGCCGGTGGTCGACAGACTCCTGCCGAGTGTAGGCGGAGCGGGGCACCCCGGAGAGGAGAAGCGTGAAACCCGGAAGGGGAGGGGAGCCAGGTGTGGGCACACTGTTCGGAGGCGGAGGACACCTTGAGGGAATCGTGGTCGGTGCCGTTGGCCGCCGGAATTGTTCGGGTGCGAGGAGTGCGATGAAGCCGACTGTCGGATCGGTTGCCGTGGACACCCGGACCGGGAGAGTGGGCATCGTCATGGGACACGAGGGGCCCTACGTCCAGCTGCGGCCGTACGGCGGCGGACGGGAGTGGGACGCCGAACCGGCCGCCGTGCGGGACGCGACCCCGGCCGAGCGGCTGAGCGCGGCGACCGCGTACGCGAACGCCCGCAGCCGGGGCGAGATGCCCTGACGCCTCGATGCCGCCAGGCGTCGTGGGGGCGCGGAGCCGTAGGGGACAATGGGCGCCATGAGTCTGTTCCGCGACGACGGCATCGTGCTGCGCACCCAGAAGCTGGGTGAGGCGGACCGGATCATCACGCTGCTCACGCGGGGTCACGGGCGGGTACGCGCGGTGGCGCGCGGGGTGCGGCGGACCAAGTCGAAGTTCGGGGCCAGGCTCGAGCCCTTCTCACATGTGGACGTCCAGTTCTTCGCGCGGGGGAGCGAACTGATCGGCCGCGGGCTGCCGTTGTGTACACAGAGTGAGACGATCGCTCCGTACGGTGGCGGGATCGTGAGCGACTATGCGCGGTACACCGCCGGTACGGCGATGCTGGAGACGGCGGAGCGGTTCGCCGACCACGAGGGCGAACCCGCCGTACAGCAGTATCTGCTGCTGGTGGGCGGGCTGCGGACGCTGGCCGGCGGGGAGCACGCGCCGCATCTGATTCTTGACGCGTTTCTGCTGCGGTCGCTCGCGGTCAACGGGTACGCCCCGAGCTTCGGGGACTGTGCGAAGTGCGGGATGGCGGGACCCAACCGGTTCTTCTCCGTGGCGTCCGGCGGGGTCGTCTGCGCCGACTGCCGGGTGGCCGGGAGCGTCGTACCCTCGCCGCAGGCCCTCGAACTGCTCGGTGCGCTGCTCACGGGAGACTGGGAGACGGCGGACGCGTGCGAGGCGCGGCATGTGCGGGAGGGGAGCGGGCTGGTCTCCGCCTATCTGCACTGGCATCTGGAACGCGGGCTGCGCTCGCTGCGGTACGTGGAAAAGTCGTAGGTCGTCGTAGGTCGTCGTAAGTCATAGAGGTCGTAGAGGGAGACGGGAACGTCATGGTTGTACGCGGGATCCTGGGGCGCCAGCGGCGTGAGTACAGGGCGCCGGAGCCGCACCCGTCGGGGGCCACCGCGCCGAAGCTGCCGGGTGAGCTGATCCCGAAGCACGTGGCGATCGTCATGGACGGGAACGGGCGGTGGGCGAAGCAGCGCGGGCTGCCGCGCACGGAGGGCCACAAGGTCGGTGCCGAGCGGGTGTTGGACGTGCTGCAGGGCGGCGTCGAGATGGGCGTCGGCGCGATCTCGCTGTACGCCTTCTCCACCGAGAACTGGAAGCGGTCGCCCGACGAGGTGCGCTTCCTGATGAACTTCAACCGCGACTTCATCCGCAAGACCCGCGACACCCTCGACGAACTCGGCATCCGGGTGCGGTGGGTGGGCCGGATGCCCAAGCTGTGGCGCTCGGTCGCCAAGGAGCTCCAGATCGCCCAGGAGCAGACCAAGAACAACGACGCGCTCACGCTGTACTTCTGCATGAACTACGGCGGCCAGGCCGAAATCGGCGACGCCGCACGGGCGTTGGCGGAGGACGTGAAGGCCGGCAAGCTCGACCCGTCGAAGGTCAACGAGAAGACCCTCGCGAAGTACCTCTACTACCCCGACATGCCGGACGTGGACCTGTTCCTGCGCCCCAGCGGCGAGCAGCGCACCTCCAACTTCCTTCTCTGGCAGAGCGCTTACGCCGAGCTGGTCTTCCAGGACGTGCTGTGGCCGGACTTCGACCGCCGCGACCTGTGGCGCGCCTGCGTCGAATTCGCCCAGCGGGACCGGCGGTTCGGCGGCGCGGTACCGAACGAGAAGCTGCTCGCGATGGAAGCGGCGATGCGGGGGCGGCCCGAGGAGGGTTAGGCACTACGGCTAGCATCCCGCCTCATGGACATGGGGCGGGATGATGTGACGGGGCGAGTGGTCGAGCTGGAGTTCCGGCCGGTCGTCGAGGACTTCAGGGCGGCGCTGAGAGCGCGTAGGCGGGTCAGCCGGTCCGCGCGAAGACAGAACTGGATGATCGGCTTCGTGCTCGTCTTCGGTGCCTTGGTGATCGCGAGTGCGCTGTCCTCGGGCGACTCGCTGCCGGTCCCGATGCTCGTCGGTATGGTCGTCGCCGTGCTGCTGCTGGTGTTCCAACCCCGGCTCGTGGCCCGCCAGTTCCAGCGCCTCGCGGAGCGCCGGGGCGAGTTCCGGGTGACGGTGACGGACACCGGGGTGTCGGTGGTCACCGACGACGCCTCCACCACGCTCCAGTGGTCCGTGCAGCCCCGCTACCGGGAGACGGCGGACGGCTTCTACATGTTCAGTCCCGAGAAGAACGCCCTCAACTTCACGGTGCTGCCCAAGCGCGGCCTGCGGGACCCCGCCGACGCGGACCGGCTGCGGGCGATCCTCGACGCCCATCTGAGCCGGGTCTAGGCCTTAGGCCCGACCGGCCGCCGCCGCCGCGCACTCCGCGCACGTGCCGAAGATCTCCACCGTGTGGGCCACGTTCACATAGCCGTGTTCCGCCGCGATCGCCTCCGCCCACTTCTCCACGGCCGGGCCCTCGACCTCGACCGCCTTGCCGCAGACGCGGCAGACGAGGTGGTGGTGGTGATCGCCGCTGGAGCAGCGGCGGTAGACGGACTCGCCGTCGTCGGTGCGCAGGACGTCCACCTCGCCGGCGTCGGCGAGGGACTGGAGGGTGCGGTAGACCGTGGTCAGGCCGACCGAGTCGCCCTTGTGCTTGAGCATGTCGTGCAGTTCCTGGGCGCTGCGGAACTCGTCGACATCGTTGAGCGCCGCCGACACGGCGGCACGCTGGCGGGTGGATCGTCCCTTCACGGGCGGGCCGGCCGTCGTCACCGTTGCCTCCTCACGTCTGCACTTTGCCGGGCCATTGTGCCAGCCCGGACTGTGCTTGGTCAGACGCCGACCTCGTCGGCGGTCCCCCGGGTGGCTGGAATCACGCACTCCACCGGGTCCCCGGCGGGTCGCGCGGCGGCTGCCGCCCGGGCCCGGCGGCGGGCGAGCGGGGTCGCGAGGGCGGTGAGCGCGATGAACGCGCCGATGGTCAGGAGCACGATCGTCGCGCCGGGCGGGACGTTCTGGTAGTACGAGGTGACCGTGCCGCCGATGGTCACGCTCACGCCGATCGCCACCGCGATCACGAAGGTCGCGGCGAAGCTCCGGCTCAGCTGCTGGGCGGCGGCCACCGGGACCACCATCAGCGCCGACACCAGCAGCAGCCCGACGACCCGCATCGCGACCGTCACCGTGACGGCCGCCGTGACGGCCGTCAGCAGGTTCAGCGCGCGTACCGGCAGCCCGGTGACCCGCGCGAACTCCTCGTCCTGGCTCACCGCGAACAGCTGCCTGCGCAGCCCCAGCGTGACCACCACCACGAAGGCCGCGAGCAGACAGATCGCGGTCACGTCGGACTGCGAGACCGTCGACAGCGATCCGAAGAGGTACGACGTGAGGTTCGCGTTGGAGCCCGTGGGCGCGAGGTTGATGAACATCACGCCGCCGGCCATACCGCCGTAGAAGAGCATCGCGAGGGCGATGTCGCCGCGGGTCTTGCCGTACCAGCGGATCAGTTCCATGAGGATCGCGCCGAGGACGGAGACCGCGGTCGCCATCCAGACCGGGGAGGTGTTCAGGAGGAAGCCGAGGCCCACGCCCGTCATGGCGACGTGGCCGATGCCGTCGCCCATGAGGGCCTGGCGGCGCATGACGAGGTAGATGCCGACGGCGGGGGCGGTGATGCCGACCAGGACGGCGGCGAGCAGGGCCCGCTGCATGAAGGCGTAGTTCAGGAAGTCCATCAGCTCAGCAGTCCCGTGCGGATCGGTTCGGCGTCCGCCGCCGAGTGCGGGTGTACGTGGTCGTGGCCGGGCAGCGCGTGCTGGCCGAGGGCGTGCAGGGGCGGGCCGTCGTGCTGGACGCAGCCGTCGCGCAGGACGACCGCGCGGTCGATCAGGGGCTCCAGCGGGCCGAGTTCGTGCAGGACGAGCAACACCGTTGTGCCCTCGGCGACTTGACGGCTCAAGGTTGCCGCCAGGACCTCCTGGCTGGCCAGGTCGACGCCCGCCATCGGCTCGTCCATGATCAGCAGTTCGGGTTCGGCGGCGAGCGCGCGGGCGATCAGCACCCGCTGGTGCTGGCCGCCGGACAGGGCGTTGACCGAGTCCTTGGCGCGGTCCGCCATGCCGACCAGCTCCAGGGCGTGCCGTACGGCCTCGTGGTCCGCCTTGCGCAGCAGGCCGAAGCGGGTGCGGGAGAGGCGGCCGGAGGCGACGATCTCGGTGACCGTGGCGGGCACTCCGCCCGCGGCCGTGGTGCGCTGCGGTACGTACCCCACGCGCCGCCAGTCCCGGAAGCGGGCCCGGTCCGTGCCGAAGAGCTCGATCTCGCCCTCGCTGAGCGGCACTTGGCCGATGATCGTGCGGATCGCGGTCGACTTGCCGGAGCCGTTGGCGCCGAGCAGCGCGACGACCTCACCGCGGTGCACGGTGAGGTCGATGCCGCGCAGGACGGGGCGCGAGCCCAGCTCTGCGCGGACTCCGCGCAGCGATATGACGGGCTCGCCCATGACGTCCTCCGTAACGGTCACTTGGTTCCCAACGCGGTCTGCAGCGCCTTGAGGTTGGCCCGCTGGACCGCGAAGTAGTCCGTGCCGCGGGACTTCTTGGTGATGCCCTCGATGGGGTCGAGGACATCGGTCTTCAAACTGGCGTCGGCGGCGATGGTCTTAGCGGTCTTGTCGCTGACGAGCGTCTCGTAGAACACGGTCGTGACGCCGTCGGCCGCGGCCATCTTCTCAAGGTCCTTCACGCGCTCGGCACTGGGCTCCGACTCGGGGTCGAGGCCGTTGATGGCCTCCTCGGTGAGGCCGTAGCGCTCGGCGAGGTAGCCGAAGGCGGCGTGGGTGGTGATGAACACCTTGGTCCTGGTATCGGCGAGACCGGTCTTGAACTCGGTGTCGAGCGCGTCCAGTTTCTTGACCAGGGCCGCGGTGCGCGTCCGGTAGTCGGCCGCGTTCTTCGGGTCGGCCTTCTCGAAGGTCTTGCCGACGCCCTCGGCGACCTGGGCGTAGCGCACCGGGTCGAGCCAGATGTGGGGGTCGAGGCCGGCCAGTTCCTCGTTCTTCGAGGTGTCGTGCGTGGCCGCGTGGCCGCCGACCTCGTTGCCGTGCTTCTCCAGCGTGGTCAGGGAGGCGGCGTCGATCTTCGTCTTGAGTTCGGACTGCTCGACCGCCTTGTCGACGGCTGGCTGGAGGTTCTTGAGGTAGAGCACCGCGTCGGACTCCTGGAGCGCGACGATCTGCTGCGCGCTGATCTCCAGGTCGTGCGGTTCCTGGCCGGGCTTGGTGAGGCTGGTGACGTGGACGTGACTCCCGCCGATCTGCTCGGCGAGGTACTGGAGCGGATAGAACGACGCGACGACGTCGAACTTGTCGGTTTGGGCTGCCGCCGCGCTGTCGGAGCACGCGGACAGGGTCCCGAGGCCGAGGGCGGTGGCCGCGGCTATCGCGATCCCGGATATGTGGCGTCGTCGTACGTTCATGACAGTCATTTTCAACTGAGATGGAAACCGTTGTCAACAAGGTTCGGGTGCGGAACCGATTTGATAGAGAGGTAGGAGGCGCCGGTAACCTAAGTCATTCGCCCGCCCGTCTCCCGACCGCCACCCCTCATCGAGGCGCTTCGCGCCGCCCCTCCTTACCGTCCATTCGTCATGAAGAGAGCATCGTGGCCGCCGACAAGATCGACACCATCGTCAGCCTGAGCAAGCGCCGTGGCTTCGTTTACCCGTGCAGTGAGATCTACGGCGGTCAGAAGGCCGCCTGGGACTACGGACCCCTGGGTGTCGAGCTCAAGGAGAACCTGAAGCGCCAGTGGTGGCGCTACATGGTGACGTCGCGCGAGGACGTGGTCGGTATCGACTCGTCCGTGATCCTGGCCCCCGAGGTGTGGGTCGCCTCCGGCCATGTCGCCACCTTCTCGGACCCGCTGACCGAGTGCACCTCCTGTCACAAGCGGTTCCGCGCGGACCACTTGGAAGAGGCGTACGAGGCCAAGCACGGCCGCCTTCCCGAGAACGGCCTCGCCGACATCAACTGCCCCAACTGCGGCAACAAGGGCCAGTTCACCGAGCCCAAGCAGTTCTCCGGCCTGCTCTCCACCCACCTCGGCCCGACGCAGGACACCGGCTCAATCGCCTATCTGCGCCCCGAGACCGCGCAGGGCATCTTCACCAACTTCGCCCAGGTGCAGACGACTTCGCGCAAGAAGCCGCCGTTCGGCATCGCGCAGATGGGCAAGTCCTTCCGCAACGAGATCACGCCCGGCAACTTCATCTTCCGCACCCGCGAGTTCGAGCAGATGGAGATGGAGTTCTTCGTCAAGCCGGGCGAGGACGAGAAGTGGCAGGAGTACTGGATGCAGGAGCGCTGGAACTGGTACACCGGCCTGGGCCTGCGCGAGGAGAACATGCGGTGGTACGACCACCCCAAGGAGAAGCTCTCCCACTACTCCAAGCGCACCGCCGACATCGAGTACCGCTTCCAGTTCGGCGGCAATGAATGGGGTGAGCTGGAGGGCGTCGCCAACCGCACCGACTACGACCTCACCGCGCACTCCAAGGCCTCCGGCCAGGACCTCTTCTTCTTCGACCAGGAGGCCCAGGAGCGCTGGACGCCGTACGTCATCGAGCCGGCCGCCGGTGTCGGCCGCGCGATGCTGGCGTTCCTGCTCGACGCTTACGTCGAGGACGAAGCGCCCAACGCCAAGGGCAAGTTGGAGAAGCGCACCGTGCTGCGCCTCGACCACCGTCTCGCCCCGGTGAAGGTCGCGGTGCTGCCGCTCTCCCGCAACCCGGAGCTGTCCCCGAAGGCCAAGGGCCTCGCGGCTGCCCTCCGGCAGAACTGGAACATCGAGTTCGACGACGCCGGCGCCATCGGCCGCCGCTACCGCCGCCAGGACGAGATCGGCACGCCGTACTGCGTGACGGTCGACTTCGACACCCTTGAGGACAACGCGGTGACGGTCCGCGAGCGCGACTCGATGAAGCAGGAGCGCATCTCGCTGGACCAGATCGAGGGCTACCTCGCGGGTCGCCTGATCGGTGCCTAGGGCACAACTGGCCCTGGATGGCGGTGCCGCTTTGGACCTGTAACGGGGTCCACGGCACCGCGAGGGTGGTCGGCATGAGCATCTCGTTCCTGCTGACCACCCTTGTCGTTGTCGCCACCCCCGGCACCGGCGTCGTCTACACCCTCGCCGCCGGTCTCTCCCGGGGGCGCCGCGCTAGCGTCCTCGCGGCCTTCGCCTGCACGCTCGGGATCGTGCCGCACGTGCTGGCCACCGTCATCGGGCTGGCCGCGCTGCTGAACGCCAGTGCCGCCGCCTTCCAGATCCTCAAGTACGCCGGTGTCGCCTATCTCCTCTACATGGCGTGGACGACCGTGAAGGACAAGGCGGCGATCGACGTCGACCAGGACAGCGCTCCTCTTTCCGCCGGTCGCGTGATCGTCCGGGGCGTGCTGATCAACATCCTCAACCCGAAGCTGACGATCTTCTTCTTCGCGTTCCTGCCCCAGTTCGTGAGCCCCGACGAACCCCACTCCGCCGTACGGATGTTGGCGCTCAGCGGCGTCTTCATGCTGGCGACGTTCGTCGTCTTCACCGCGTACGGCGTCCTCGCCGCCTCCGTCCGCAGCCACGTCACCTCACGGCCGAGGGTGATGACCTGGCTGCGGCGGAGCTTCGCGGGGTCGTTCGTGGCACTGGGCGCGAAGCTGGCGTTCACGGTCCGCTAGAGCTCAACGCCCTTGCAGCGCCTTCACGTTGTCGCCGAACGTCCAGTTCTTCGAGCCGTCCCAGTTGATCGACCAGGTCATCAGACCCTTGAGGGACGTGCCGTAGTGCCGCCAGGCCTGGGAGACCAGGGACGGGGTCATGTAGCCGCCGCCCGCGCCCGCTTGGGCGGGCAGGCCCGGGACCTGCTTGTCGTACGGGACCTTGATCGTCGTGCCCTGGACGACCAGGCCCTTGTTGAGGCAGTCGGTCTGGGCGGTGAAGCCCGCGACCGTGCCCGCCGAGTACGAGTCGCCGGAGCAGCCGTACATGCTGCCGTTGTAGTACTGCATGTTGAGCCACCACAGGCGGCCGTTGTCCGCGTACTTCTTGACGATCGGCAGATACGCGCCCCAGATCGAGCCGTACGCGATGCTGCCGCCGGTGACGTACGCGGTCTCCGGTGCCATCGTCAGGCCGAAGTTGGACGGCATCCGGGCGAGGATGCCGTCGATGATGCGGATCAAGTTGGCCTGGGAGGAGGAGAGTTGGGTGATGCTGCCGCTGCCGACCAACCCCGTCTCGATGTCGATGTCGATGCCGTCGAAGTTGTACTTCTTCAGGATCGGCACGATCGTCGAGACGAACTTGTCGGCCACGGTGGACGAGCTGAGGTCGATGCCCGCAGCCGCGCCGCCGATCGACATCAGGATCGTCTGGCCCGACGCCTTCGCCGCGCACATCTCGGCGGGTGTGGCCACCTTCACTCCCGCGTCCATGCCGTCCTCCCACAGCGCGGTGCCGTCGGAGCGGATGACCGGGAAGGCCGCGTTGATCACGTTGTAACCGTGCGCGGCGATAGCGGAGTTGGTGATCGGGGTCCAGCCGAAGGGTGGGTGGACGCCGTTGGCGGAGCCGTCCCAGTTCTCCCAGTAGCCCTGGAGGACCTTGCCGGCCGGGCGGGACTTGACGGCGCAGGTGTCGGCGGCGGACGCGGCCCCGGCGACGGGGAGTTGGGCGAGGCATGCCGTCGTGAGGGCGGCGGCGAGCAGGCGCAGGGCATGGCGGAGCATACGGGCCTCCCGGTGGGGGTGCGGTGAGGTGTCGTAGGCATGACAGTGCTCGTGGTCCAGACCTCTCGTCAATAGGTATGGACCATTCTGGCGGATGTTGGAATGACAGCTGACAGATATTGAAATCTGTCAGCTGTCATGTCAAGGTGGTCCGCATGACGATCCCCACGATCCCCACGCGCTCACTCGGTACCACCGGCCCCCAGGTCTCCGCCCTCGGTCTCGGCTGCATGGGCATGTCCGCGCTGTACGGCGACGCGGACCGCACCGAGTCCATCGCCACCATCCACGCGGCCCTCGAAGCGGGCGTGACGCTCCTCGACACCGGCGACTTCTACGCCATGGGCCACAACGAGATGCTGATCGGCGAGGCCCTGCGCGCCGCCCCGCCGCCCTCCGCGAACAGGCCCTCACCAGCGTGAAGTTCGGGGCGCTGCGCGGTCCGGACGGCGGCTGGAGCGGTTACGACGGCCGCCCCGCCGCCGTGAAGAACTTCGCCGCGTACTCCCTCCAGCGCCTCGGCGTCGACCACATCGACGTGTACCGGATCGCCCGGGTCGACCCCGGCGTACCGATCGAGGAGACGGTCGGCGCGATCGCCGAACTGGTCGAGCAGGGCTACGTCCGGCACATCGGCCTCAGCGAGGCGGGCGCCGACACCATCCGCCGGGCCGCCGCCGTCGCGCCCATCGCGGACGTGCAGCTGGAGTACGCCCTGATCACCCGGGGCATCGAGGACCGCATCCTGCCGACCACCCGTGAACTGGGCATCTCCGTCACGGCGTACGGCGTGCTGTCCCGGGGGCTGATCTCCGGGCACTTCGCGGCCGACCGGCAGCTCGGCGCGAGCGACTACCGGGCGCACACGCCGCGCTTCCAGGGCGACAACCTCCAGCACAACCTCGGCCTGGTCGAGCAGTTGCGGAAGCTCGCCGAGCAGAAGGGCGTCACCGTCGCGCAGCTCGCCATCGCCTGGGTGCTGTCCCGGGGCGAGGACATCGTGCCGCTCATCGGCGCCCGCACCCGGGAGCGGCTGACGGAGTCGCTGGGCGCGCTGGACGTCGTACTGGACGCGGCGGACCTGGCCGCGATCGAGACGGCCGTACCGGCGGACTCGGCGCTCGGTGAGCGCTACCCCGCCGAGGCGATGGTCCACCTCGACAGCGAGCGCTGATCCGGCCTGCGGGTACGGTCTTCGTCATGGCAGCGAGCGAGACCCTGACCGCCGAGCGCATCCTCGAAGCGACCGAGGAGGTGCTGCGCCGCCACGGCCCCGCGAAGGCGACCGTGGTGGACGTGGCCCGCGCGCTCGGCGTCAGCCATGGCACCGTCTACCGGCACTTCCGGACGAAGGCGGCGCTGCGGGAGGCGGTCACCCAGCGCTGGCTGGACCGTACCTCGCAGACGCTGTCCCGTTTCGTGACGGAGGACCGCGACCCGGAGGAGCGGGTGCGGGACTGGCTGGCGGGGCTGTTCGAGGCCAAGCGGCAGAAGGCGGGCGGCGATCCGGAACTCTTCGCCACGTACTCCGTGCTCGTGGAGGAAGCGGGCGAGGTGGTCGGCGCCCACATCGACGAGCTGACCGGCCAGCTCACCGAGATCATCCGGGCGGGCGTCGCCACCGGCGTCTTCACCGTGCCCGACCCGGCCGTCGCCGCCCGCGCGGTCTTCCAGGCCACCGGCCGCTTCCACGACCCGTCCTACTCCAGGGAGTGGCGGAAGCCGGGCGTGGAGACCGAGTTCGAGGCGATGGTGGAGCTGTTGCTGCGCGGGCTGCGCGGCTGACGGCGGGCTCCGGTCACGTCACCTTGACGGTGACGGTCGGGGAGTAGGTCGTGCCGGCCGCGATCCGCAGGTGTTCCTGGCCCTTGGTGTTGAGCTTCGCGGTGAGCGAGTAGCTGCTGCCGTTCTTGACCGTGCTCTTGTCGGCCTTGACGGTGATCGAGCCCATCGCGCTCGGGCTCGCCTTCGGACTCGGGGACGCGGCGAAGGCGCTCGCCGTCCCGGCCGACAGCAGGGCGAGACTCAGGGCACCGGCGGCGATCGTACGGGTGCCGCGACCGTGGAGTGTGACGCGCACGGGGGACTCCTCTCGTCCGGCTGATCACGCCCGTCCATGCTCACGCCGGTCGGCCGCGGCGGCGAGTCGGGACGGTCAGTGCCCCGCCGCGCACTCCCAGAACTCCCGCATCAGCCCCATCGGTGTCGGGCCCGTCATCGCCACCTGGGTCAGCAGGACGGTGACCGTGCCCATGGGCGGGACGATGTGGGCCGTGGTGCCGGTGCCGCCGATCCAGCCGTAGCGGCCGGGGACGTTCCACGGGTCGATCGGGGCGACGTCGACCTGGCCGCCGTAGCCCCAGCCCTGGCCCTCCAGGAAGAGGGTCGCGGCCTCGCGCTGGGCGGCGGTGAGGTGGTTCGTGGTCATGCGGCTCACCGAGGTGGGGGTGAGGAGTCCCTGCCCGTCGGCCAGCAGCATGCGGGCGAAGGCCAGCCAGTCGTCGGCCGTGGAGACCAGGCCCCCGCCGCCCGAGGGGAAGCGCGGCAGGCTGCTGTAGTCGCCGTCCGGGGTGTCCGTCATACGCAGGGTGCCGTCCTCGGCCGGGGCGTAGGACGAGGTGAAGCGGTCTTGTTTCGACGCCGGTACCTCGAAGCCGGTGTCCCGCATGCCCAGCGGTTCGAAGATCCGCTCCGCCAGGAAGTCGGGGAGAGCGCGGCCCGACACCCGGGCGGCCAGGATGCCCTGGAGGGCGGACGAGGTGCCGTAGAGCCAGGCCTCGCCCGGCTGGTGCAGCATCGGCACCTGGGCGAGTTGGCCCAGCCAGGTGTCCGGGTCCGGCCAGTCGCCGAAGGGGCGGCTGTGGTCCTGGATCGCGAACAGGGACCGCGCGGCGGGCAGCGCGAAGTCGGACGGGAGACCCCAGCCGGTGCGGAAGCTGAGCAGGTCCTCGACGGTGACCTGGCGGTCGGCCGGCACGACGTCGTCGACGGGGCTCGTGGGGGTGCGGACCACCACGGGCTTCGCGAGCTCCGGGAGCCACTCGGCCACCGGGTCGTCGAGCCCGATCCGGCCCTCGTCCACCAGCGTCAGCAGCGCCGCCGCCGTGATCGGCTTGGTGATCGACGCGATCCGGAAGATCGAGTCCCGGGCCATCGGGGCGGTGCCCTCGGCGTCGACGGAGCCGACGGCCACCACCTCGACGTCGTCGCCGCGGGCCACCAGGCCCACCGCCCCCGGCACGGTGCCGTCGTCGACGCGTTGCCGCAGGGTGTCGTGGAGAGAGCTCATCGGTCGGCCTTCCGGTCCGGGGAGTCGTATCGAATACGTCGGATACGACTCTCCCCGCCTCACGAACTCATCGCTCCCCGGTCAGCCGCCGGACGGATCCACCGTCGCCTGGTGCTCCTCGGCCAGATGTTCCTCCGCCTTCAGCCAGGGCAGGAACTGCGCGCTCTTCTTCCAGCCGCAGGTGTCGCACACGATCGTGCGCTGCGCGCCCTTGCGCTGCACGCGGACGACATGTTCCCGCCCGTGCTGGTCCCAGCGGCTCACCTTGCTCGTGTTGATCTGCAACATGCGCCTCGCCTCCGCTCAGGAGTGTCCGGCAAGGAGTGTGCAGCAAGACCAACATCAACGGGGCGCAATTCACGTCGAGTTGTCCAAGCTGTGAACATGCCATCCGGCGACTGGTCCGGCCGTCAGCCGATCGTGCGCGGCAGCCGCAGGCTGAGCAGCCCGGTCAGCACCACACCCGCCAGCTGCACCAACAGCGTGGTCACCAGGGCGTCCCGCATGCCCATGCCCGGGATCAGCGACAGGAAGAGCGTGCCGAGCGTGGCCACGCCCAGCGCCAGCGCCGACTGCTGGGTGGTCACCATCACGCCGGCGCCCACACCGGCCCTGGCCGGCGGCACCTCGGACAGCACGATCCGGAAGATGATGGGCAGTTGGAGCGCCTGACCGGCACCGGCGACCGCCATCCCCGGGAGCAGTTCGACGAAGCCGAGGTCCGGCCAGGAGCGCCACGCGGCCAGCACGATCAGCCCCACGCCCACCCCCTGCACGACCGACCCCACCGCCACGACCCGGGTGCCGTACCGGGTCACCAGGCGCGGCCCGGCCAGCGAGACGAGGAAGAAGGCCACGGCCATCGGGGCGAGCGCCAGGCCCGCCGCGACCGGGCCCAGGTCGGCGCCGCGCTGCAGCCCCACCGCGATCACGAACATGAACCCGGAGAAGCCGATCGACAGCGGCAGGATGATCGTCAATCCGCGCCGCAGCGAGGTCAGCGCCAGCAGACTCGGCGGCACCAGCGGCGTACGGCCCTGCCGGTCCGCCCTGCGCTCCACGGCGTAGAACGCGGACACGATCCCCGGGAACGCGGCCAGCGACAGCCACGTCCACAGCGGCCAGCCCGCCGCCCGGCCCTCGGTCAGCGGCACCAGCAGCGCCAGCAGGGACGCGGCGAGCAGGAAGGTGCCGGGCACGTCCACCGGCTCCGGGTGCTGGGAACGCGTCTCCGGTACGACCTTGGCGGCCAGCACCAGACCGACGACGACCACCGGCACGTTCACCAGGAACACCGCGCGCCAGCCGGTACCGGCTATGTCGGCGGCGACCAGGACCCCGCCGAGGATCTGGCCCGCCACCATGGCGAGCCCGGCCGTCGCCCCGTACAGGCCCATCGCCTTGGCGCGGCGCGGGCCCTGGGTGGCGGACTGGATGGTGGCGAGGACCTGCGGGAGCATCGCGGCGGAGGCGGCGCCCTGCGCGATCCGCGCGGCGACCAGCGTCCAGGCGGTGGGCGCGAGCCCGCAGGCCAGCGAGGTCACGCCGAACGCGGCCATGCCGCCGAGGAAGAGCCGGCGGCGGCCGAACAGGTCGCCGAGCCGGCCGCCGAGGACGAGCAGCACGGCGTACGAGACTCCGTAGCCGGCGACGACGAGTTCGAGGACCGCCTCGCTCGCCGAGAGGTCCCTGCCGATGGTCGGCAGGGCCACGTTGACGATGAAGAAGTCGATGAGGGGCAGCGCCGCGGCCAGCAGCACCGTGAACAGTCCGAGGCCGCCGAGCACGGGTGGCGCCGCCGGGGATCGGACGGTGCGGGAAGTGATGGTTTCGGTCACGCCGACGAGCCTGCGCCTCTCGGCAGACTGGTACCAGAGTGTCCTTATCCTGGTAGCAGGACTACCTGGAAACAGGGTCCGCGCGGCGGCAGACTGGGGTGATGACGACCATGGCACAGGAGACGGTGACAGCGACAGGGGCGGCGCGCACGGCGGCTCCGCAGACCGCGTCGACGGTCCGGCGCCATGAACTCGCCGCGTTCCTGCGCCACCGCCGCGAGCACATCGCCCCCGAGCAGGTCGGCCTGCCGCGCGGCACCCGCCGCCGTACGCCAGGGCTGCGCCGCGAGGAGGTCGCGCAGCTCGCCGCGGTCGGCGTCACCTGGTACACGTGGCTCGAACAGGCCCGGGACATCCAGGTCTCCGTGCAGGTCCTCGACGCGCTGGCCCGCACCCTGCTGCTCGACCGCAGCGAGCGCAGCCACCTGTTCCAGCTGGCCGACGCGATCGATCCGCAGCCGGCCGCAGACTGCCCGGTGGTGACCCCCGCCCTCCAGTCGATGCTGGACCAGCTCGACCCCATCCCGGCCTGCCTCCAGAACGCCCGGTACGACATCCTCGCCTACAACCGCACCTACGGGATGCTGCTGTGCGACATGGACGCGGTGCCGCCCGAGGACCGCAACTGCATGATCCTCTCCTACACGCACGAGGAGTGGCGGTCCTCGATCGTGCACCTGGAGAAGAGCCAGCGGCTCATGGCCGCCCGCTTCCGGGGCTCGATGGCCGACCATCTCGCCGACCCCACCTGGAAGACCCTGCTCAAGCGGCTGCACACGTCCCCCGAGTTCTGCGAGGTCTGGGACCGCCACGAGGTGCTGGGCGCCAGCCCCCGCCGCAAGGAGTTCCGCAACTCCCACGTCGGCCGTCTCACGGTCGACCACACCGACCTGTGGCTCGGTCCTTCGAGGGGGCCGCGGATGGTGACGTACGCACCGGCGGACGAGGAGTCGAGGGCGAGACTGGAGCGCCTGCACGCAATAGCTCAGGCAAGGTGAGTCACCCAGGCACCCGCACCCGCTCAACTACGCGCTGATCCCCGCCGCTTCGCGCACTTCGACAGACGACAACTTGTCAGCCGTACGCTCAGCGGTCCGCCGAGCCCAAGCCCCGCTGGTCACAGCCCCCAGCACCAGCACGGCCAGCCCGCACGCCACGAGAATCCACCACCCGGGCCGCGCCGCCGACACGAACGTGTCCTTGTACGACGACGATCCCACCCCGGAGGCCAGCACCGCGCCGACCACCGCGACCCCGAGGGTCTGACCCAGCTGCCGGCTTGTGGAGGCGACGGCCGCCGCGACCCCCGCCTGGGCCCGCGGCATCCCGGACACCGCCGTATTCGTGATCGGCGCGTTCACGAACCCGAAGCCGATGCCGAACAGCAAGTACCCGATGAACCGGGTGACGTTGGACGTCTCCGCCTCGAACCCGGCGAACAGCAGCGCGCTCACGGTCATCGCGGAACCCGCGATCAGGAGGGGTATTCGCGGCCCCCGACTGCCCACCAGTCGCCCGGAGATCGGCGCGCACAGGAACGTCGGCACCGCCATCGGCAGCATCCACAGTCCGGCGTGCAGCGCGTCCAGACCGACCACGTTCTGCAGATACAGCGTGGACAGGAACAGGAAGCCGCCCAGCGCCGAGAACGCGCTGATCGCGATCACCGTGGCCCCGCTGAACGGCGCGGAGCGGAAGAAGCGCAGGTCGATGAGGGGTTCGTCGCGGCGCGGCTCGTACCAGAGGAGCCCGGCGAGGGCGACCAGCGCGAGGATCGCGAAGGGCAGGATCGAGGTGAACCCGGAGCTGGGCGCCTCGATGATCGCGTACGTCAGCGAGCCGAACAGGGCGATCACCAGGAGCTGGCCGACCGGGTCGGGACGGCGGGCCTTGGGTGCGCGTGACTCGGGGATGAACCGCAGGGTGAGCAGCAGCGCGGCGACGCCCACCGGCAGGTTGATCCAGAAGATCGAGCGCCAGCCGACCGAGTCCACGAGCAGCCCGCCGATCAGCGGTCCTGCGGCCATCGATATACCGACGACCGCACCCCACACGCCGATCGCCCGGGCGCGCTCGCGCGGCTCGGTGAAGGTGTTGGTGATGATCGACATGGCGACCGGGTTGAGCATCGAGCCGCCGACCGCCTGGATCATGCGGAACCAGATCAGCGCGTTCAGGTCGGGCGCGAGCGAGCAGAGCAGCGAGCCGAGGCTGAAGACCACCAGGCCGACGATGAAGACCCGCTTGCGGCCGATCCGGTCGGCGGTGGAGCCCGCCAGCATCAACAGGGAGGCGAGGACCAGGGTGTAGGCGTCGATCGTCCACTGCAGCCCGGAGGTCGACGCGTGCAGATCGGTCTGCATCGCGGGCAGGGCGACGTTCAGGATGGTGACGTCCAGGCTCACGATCAGCAGACTCATGCAGCAGATCGCGAGCACCAGCATGCGGCGGCGGTGGCTGAGCTCGGGCATGCGAACCATCGTACGCGAAACTCGATAGTGCGTCTAACTAATGACCGCTACATGATCTCCGGCCACGGGCACCGGAAGCCGTGCGCCACAATGGAGCAATGTCCACGCCCGTGTCCCTGCCCGCGCCCCCGGCCGTGTCGCCCTTGCAGATCGGCCCGCACACCGTCTCGCCGCCCGTCGTCCTGGCCCCCATGGCCGGGATCACCAACGCGCCCTTCCGCACCCTGTGCAGGGAGTTCAGCGGAGGCAAAGGCCTGTTCGTCAGCGAGATGATCACGACCCGGGCGCTGGTCGAGCGCAACGAGAAGACCATGCAGCTGGTCCACTTCGACGCGACCGAGAAGCCGCGCTCGATCCAGCTGTACGGCGTGGACCCGGTGACCGTCGGCAAGGCCGTCCGCATGATCGCGGAGGAGGACCTCGCCGACCACATCGACCTCAACTTCGGCTGCCCGGTGCCGAAGGTCACCCGCAAGGGCGGCGGCTCCGCGCTGCCGTACAAGCGGAACCTGCTGCGGGCGATCCTCAAGGAGGCCGTCAGCGGGGCCGGGGACCTGCCCGTCACCATGAAGATGCGCAAGGGCATCGACGACGACCACATCACCTTCCTCGACGCCGGCCGCATCGCCGTCGAGGAGGGCGTCACCTCCATCGCCCTGCACGGCCGCACCGCCGCCCAGCACTACGGCGGCACCGCCGACTGGGACGCCATTGCCCGGCTGAAGGAGCATGTGCCGGAGATCCCCGTGCTCGGCAACGGCGACATCTGGTCCGCGCAGGACGCGGTGCGGATGGTGCGGGAGACCGGGTGCGACGGGGTCGTGGTCGGCCGCGGCTGCCTGGGGCGGCCGTGGCTGTTCGCGGACCTCGTGGCGGCCTTCGAGGGGCGTGAACAGGCCCGTGCCGGAGGCACTGATGGATGCAGTCTGAAGCCGTCGTTGCGCGAGGTCGCCGACATCATGGTGCGGCACGCGACACTGCTGGGGGAGTGGATCGGGGACGAGGCGCGCGGAGTCATCGACTTCCGCAAGCACGTCGCCTGGTACCTGAAGGGCTTCGCGGTCGGCAGCGAGATGCGCAAGCGCCTCGCCATCACGTCCTCGCTGGACGAACTCCGGTCCGGCCTCGACGAGTTGGACCTCGACCAGCCCTGGCCCACAGGCGCGGACGGGCCCCGCGGCCGTACGTCGGGCAACAACAGGGTGGTGCTGCCCGACGGTTGGCTGAAGGACCCGTACGACTGCGCGGGGATCGGTGAGGATGCCGAACTCGACACCTCCGGCGGCTAGTTGGTCTTCGGGTGGGGCGTCGAGCCGTATGCCGTGAGGAACTTGTCGCGGAAGGCGCTCATCTTCCACACCGGGGCGTCGTGCGCGGGGCGCAGGCCGTCCGTCCAGTTCCAACTGTCGATCTTCGCAAGGACCTTGGGGTCCTTGGCGACGATCGAGATCGGCACGTCACGGCTGGCGTGGTTGCCGCTGACGCGGGCGATCGGCTGGTGGTCGCCGAGGAAGACCAGCACGGTGTTGTCGTTGCCGTAGCGCTCCAGCCACTGGGTGAGGGAGTTCACCGAGTACTGGATCGACTTGCCGTACTCCTGGCGGGACTTGGTGGTGTCGGCGATGACGTCGGAGGCCTTGTTGCCGGCCTTCTCGATCGCGTCGAAGATCGAACCGTTGCCCAGCTGGTCCCACGGGACGAGCTTCGGGATCGGCGCCCACGGCTGGTGGCTCGACGTCAGGATGATCATCGACATCAGCGACTTGCCGTCGGTCCGCGGCTTGCTGTGCACCTGCTTCTGGAACTGCTCCAGGGCGTACTGGTCGGGCATCGTCGACCAGCTGAACTTCGGTCCCTTGTAGCCCAGTTGGAAGGCGTTGTAGACCTTGTCGAGGCCGTAGAAGCTCTGCTCGGGCCAGCCCTTCTGCACGCCCGGCATCACGCCGACCGTGTCGAAGTCGCCGGTCTTCTTGAAGGCGTCGGTCAGGCTCAGGTGGTCGCTGGCCATCACCGTGCGGTAGCGCTGCTGGTTGTTGACCCACAGCCCGGACATGGTGGTGGAGTGGCCGAGCCAGCTGCTGCCGCCGTAGGTCGCCGAGGTCAGCCAGCCGCTCTTCGCGGCGAAGCCCGCCTTCGACAGGGCCTTGGTGTCGGCGGCCAGGGTCTCGTCGACACCGGGCGCCATGATCGGGTCCTCGATCGCGCTACGGCCGTAGCTCTCGATGAAGGTGAAGATCATGTCCTTGCCGCGCAGGTCCGGGACGAGCTGGCTGCCCGGGGTGTTGCCGAAGGCGTCGACCTTGGCGACCTTCTTGAACTCCGCCTCGTCGCGCAGGGTGTTGCGGATCGCCACGGTGCGGAGCTTGAGGATCGCGGCGGTGTGGTCGGCGGCGAGCGGCACGTCGGCGACCTGGAGGCCGAAGGCCGTGCAGGTGATCCACACGGTGCCCGCGATCAGCGCGCCCCGGGACGCCCCTGCCTTGTGGGCGGCCAGCAGGTTGCTGAGCCGGACCGTGGCCAGCGCGACCAGGACGATCAGCAGCAGGACGAAGAGGATGACACCGACCGTGACGGCGGAGGTGACCGTCCCGCCGAGCGTGTCCACGAGATAGCCGCGGGCGTCGGCGAACAGGCTCCAGTCCAGGACGACGTTGAAGCCCCGGCCCAGGTATTCGTTGAAGCCCATGTCGAGCATGTTCAGGATCGCCACGACGGCGGTCAGCGCACCGGAGAACGCCGCCAGCACGATCCGCGGCCGGCGCGGCAGGCTCATCAGGACGGCGGCCCCCATGATCGCCTCGGCCGGCAGCCGCATGAACTCGGTGGGCTTCAGGCTGTTCAGCGTCGTCGGCATCAGCAGACACACGTAGACGACGGCGGCGGCGAGCACGGTGACGGTCCAGGAGGCGACGCGAGCGGCGACGGGGTGCTTCTCCCGCCAGCTCCGCAGCCGCCGCCGCAGGCCCAGCCGACTGCTCCAGGTGCGGGGGCCCGGTCGGGTGGGGCGGGGGGTGCTGTCCGAAGCGGGGGTTTCGGGGTCGGGGGTGACTCCGGGGGCGTCGGCGTCGGCCTCGGCATCCGTGACGGGCGAGCCGACGGGCGAGCCGCTGGCGTCGGCCTCGGCGCCGGAGTCCGCGGTGGCCTCCTCGGCGGCTTCGGCGACCACGGCTTCGGAGTCGGGGTCCTCGGAGCCGTCGGCGTCGGTGCCCGCGTCGGCGTCGGCGGCATCCGTGTTCTCGGCCGACTCGGGCTCCGCCGCCTCGGACCCGGTTTCGGACGTGGCCTCCGCCGGGGCCTCGTCCGGAGTTTCTACGAGTGTCTCGGCCCCGCTCTCGGTCTCGTCCCCGGCGTCGGTCGGTATCGCTGTCGCGTCGCCCGGTGCCGGTTCCGTGTCGGCGTTGACGTCGTTGGTGACGTCGCTGTCGATGTCCGGCGGCCGTACCTCGCCATCGGCTGCCCCGGCCGTGTTCGGTGACTTGCGCGTGCTCGTGTGCTGAGGCAACCCGAAGGTCCTTCCATGAGGAGCCCGTAGTCGGAGTGGCGGCCCGAACTGGGGAGGCAGGGCCGCCGTCATTCCGTACGAGTTGCCTCATGCCCCTGTTCACGGAACTGGGCAAACACCCGGCAAACGGCTTATCACCGTTGCGTCACGCGCCCCCTACCGCCGTGAGCAGTGCCAGCGGAGCCGCCGCCGACCTGGACTCCCGTACGCACGCGTGCGGGTACGGGACCGGCTCCGGGTGGGTGTCGCGGCCGTAGCCCGCGAGGACCTCCGGGAGGCGGTGGCCGGCTGCCGTCGCCGCGTCGACCAGCGCGTGCGCGACCGTGCGGGCCTCGTCGTGCAGGCCGTAGCGCGAAAGGCCCAGCGTGATCAGTGCGTTGTCGTGCGGCCAGACCGAACCCCGGTGGTAGGAGAGCGGATGGTACGCCGCCTGGCCGGAGGCGAGCGTGCGGACGCCCCAGCCGGAGAAGAAGTCCGGTTCCAGGAGCCTGCGGCCGACCAGTTCGCCGTACTCCTTGTCGAGGAGACCGGACCACAGCAGATGCCCCGCGTCGGACGCCAGCGCGTCGACCTGGCGGCCCTCCCCGTCCAGCGCCAGCGCCGGGAAGGAGTGGTCCCGCATCCAGAAGTCCTGCTGGAAACGGTCCCGCAGGTCGGACGCCGCCTGCTCCAGGAGGGCCGCGTACGTCTCGTCCTCCCACACCGTCCGCGCCACCCACGCGGTACGGCGCAGCGCGTCGTACGCGTACCCCTGGGCCCCCGCCGCCATCACGGGACCGCTTGCGCGGGTGCCGTCGGCCCCGCAGATGGCGCCGGGGGAGTCCTTCCAGTTCTGGTTGGCCAGGCCGCCCTGGTCGGCGCGGTAGACCAGATAGCCGCGCGAGGTCAGGCCGCCGTGGTCGAGCATCCAGCCGATCGCCGCGCGGGCGTTGGGCTCCAGACGGCGGGCGAGTGCCGTGTCGCCGGTCTGCTCGACATACGCGCCGAGCAGCACCAGGAACAGCGGGGTCGCGTCGACCGAGCCGTAGTAACGCCCGTACGGCACCTGCCCGAAGTGCGCCAACTCGCCGTGCCGCACCTCGTGCACGATCTTGCCGGGCTGCGACACCGACTCGGGGCCGACCGCCGTGGCCTGGGTCGCGGCGAGCGCCGGCAGTGTGGCGGCGGCGAGTTGGGGGCGGTAGGGGAGCGCGAACAGGGATGTCAGCAGCGCGTCCCTGCCCAGCAGGGTCAGGAACCACGGTGCCCCCGCCGCCGGTACGCGCAGTTCCTCGCCGTCGAGGCCCGTCGCCGGGACCTGGAGCGAGGCCAGGTCCGACAGGCCCCGCGCGCAGGCGGCGGCCAACTCCGGCCAGCCGGTGGGGAAGGAGACGCCCTGGACGTACTCGCCCTCCAGCGCGAGGAGTTGCTCGTTCAGGGCGGACGGGGAGCGCGGTACTCGCAGGGCCCGCTTGTCGCCGTGCGGGCGGGCCATCACCCGCAGGGCCAGCTCGGCGGTGCCGTGCGGTTCGAGGTCCAGGGTCCACACCATGCGGCGGGCGCCGGTGCCGGTCTCCTCGACGCCGTCGGGGGCGGGCTCGGCCGTGACCGTCGTACAGGAGCGCCATTCGCCGCGCTGGTAGGCGAACTCCACGCCGTCGTCGAGGACTTGGCGGGAGCGGGTGGCGCCGGTCTTCGCGTAGGTGCGGTAGTCGGAGCGCAGTTCGAACTGGTCGGTGAAGTCGGCGTCCGCGGTGACCGCGAGCCGGACCGTGGTCGGCACCGGCCGGTTGCTGGTCACCTTCAGCGACTCGACGAACGAGCCGTCACCGACGGCCTGTTCACGGAAGAGCGTGTGCGCGGGCGGCTCCTGGCGGCCACCGCGCGGGACCAGGACACAGCGCGCCATGTCCCCGTCGGCCACCGGTGTCAGTGCCTCCGGCACCGCGCCGTCGACCGTCAACTGCCAGCGGCTCAGGTGCCGGGCGTCCCGTACGAATAACCCGTCCGGGGAACTGCCGCCCCGTACGCCGCTGATGTCCCCGCCGTCGCCCACGGCTGCGAACGTCCCGCCGTGCACGAGCAGATGATGCCGGTCCGTCATCCCCGGTCCCCTCCCTTGACTCTCCTGGCGGCCTTGACTGCCTTGTCGTTGACTTCTGTGTCACTCATGCCGAACGTGCCGAGGCTCGTGCCGGACACGCCGTGCCCGGGGGGCTCGTGAAGCAGATCGAGGGTCAGTGCGGCGGTCCAGCTGAAGCCGGTCGCGCCGCACGCCTCGCCGTCGTACGGGTCGACGTACTCGGCGAAGTCGGTGGCGGCGGCCGTCTCCAGGGCGGCGTCGCGCAGTGCCTCCGCCCGCGTCTGCTCGCCGTGCAGCCGCAGACCGCGCTCCAGCAGCCAGCTCGTGTTGAACCAGGCCGGGCCGCGCCAGTACCGGTGCGGATCGAAGGCCTCGCCCAACAGGTCGTAGCTGGGCGGGAGTCGAGTGGTGTCGCCGAGCCCGAAGTGCGGGCCGGACGCCGTACGGACGAGGGCCGTGACGATGTCCCGGGGCAGGTCGGGGAGGAGGAGCGGGATCAGGCCGGAGACGCTGCGCTCGGGGATGAGGGCGCCGGTGAGGGACCCGCGCCCCGCGTCCGGCGTCTCGCCGCGCACGTCACGGCAGAAGAACATGCCCTCCGCCGGGTCCCACAGCCGCTCGATCAGGACCCCGGTGAGGCGTTCCGCGCGGGCGTGCCGGGCCGTGCCGGTCGCGCCCAACTCCCGTGCGATACGGGCGAGTGCGTGCTCGGAGGCGATGAGGAGGGCGTTGAAGGAGGGGTCCTCCACCGCGAACTCGCTTGCCCCGTCGGCGTATTGGCCGTCCCGGTAGTCCGTCGCGAGCCGCACGTACCGGCCGTAGTCGAGGTCCGTCGGCCGGTCCTCGGCCGCCCCGTGGTCGAGGTCGGCGCGCCGGAAGGAGCGGGCCGGGGCGGGTGTGATCCGGCTCAACGGGGCGTCCCAGCAGGGGCTGTTGTCCATACCCTGTTCCCAGGGGTGCACGACGGACGCGAGTCCGCCCCCGCCCAGATCGCGCCGGTGCAGCAGATAGCGGTGCCAGGCGGCCAGCCGGGGGTAGACACCGGCGAGGAAGCCGCGTGCGCGGGAGAGGCCCGGGTCGGCGCAGTGCACCAGCCAGGCGGCGAGCGCGTGCACCGGTGGCTGCACGATGCCCGAGGTCTGTACGGTGCGCGGGGCGCCCGCGGTGTGCCCCGCGGTCGAGGAGCGCCAGAAGTCGGGGCTCGGGAAGTACGCGTCGAGCGGTACGGAGGGGTTGAAGACGATGTGCGGGATACGGCCGTCGCCCCACTGGGCGGCGAGCAGCGTCTCCAGCTCCGTCTGGGCCCGCAGCGGCGAGAGGTGCCGCAGACCGATCGCGATGAACGCGGAGTCCCAGGACCACTGGTGCGGATACAGACCGCGCGAGGGGACTGTGGAGGCGCCCGTCCAGTTCGCTTCCAGTACGGCAGCCGCCCTGAGGTGCAGGGAACCTGACAAGGACGGCGGATCGTATACGAGGTGGTGCTCCACGGGGAGGGCTGTGAGCTGGGCAGTGCGATCCACTCGGGACTCCACGAAACACATCGTGCCGACCGGTTCGGTCATGGCTACCGTAGGGTTACGTCTATTTAACACGCAAAACTCAATATGTAATGCAGGGTTGAGAAACACAAGGGGGTGCGCATGACGGGAAGAGGTCAAGGGAGCGCCGGAGATCTGCTCGAACTGGTGCGCACCGGGCGCGCCACGACCCGCGGCGCCCTCCAACAGGTGACCGGACTCTCCCGCGCGACCGTCGGCCAGCGCCTGGACCGGCTCTTCCGCGCGGGCTGGCTGCGCGAGGGTGCGGGCGGGCCCGTGGACTCCCCGTTGGGCGGCAGACCCTCGATCACCCTCGAGTTCGACGACGCCCACGCCGTGGTCCTCGCGGCGGACCTGGACACCCGCCACGCGCGCGCGTGCGTCCTCTCGCTCACCGGTGAGATCCTCGCCGAGCACGGCGGCACGCTCGTCATCGAGGACGGCCCGGACGCCGTACTCGGTGAACTCGGCCGCTGGTTCGCCGAGTTGCTGGAGAAGGCCGGCCACCGGGCGTCGGAGGTGTGCGGCATCGGTCTCGCGGTCCCCGGTCCGGTCGACACCGACACCGGCCGGGTCGTCCAGCCGCCGATGATGCCCGGCTGGGACGGCTACGACATAAGAGGCCGTCTGGCCCGCGCTTTCACGGAACACACCGGCGCCCCCCGGGTACCGGTCCTCGTCGACAACGACGCCAACCTCATGGCCTACGGCGAACAGCGCACCGGACACCCCGACTGCCAGGCCTTCATCCTGGTCAAGGTCTCGACGGGCATCGGCGCCGGGGTCGTCGTCGGCGGTTCCATCTTCCGGGGGATCGACGGCGGCGCCGGCGACATCGGCCACATCCGGATCCCGGCGGGCGCGCAGGCGCTGTGCCGTTGCGGGTCCTACGGCTGTCTCGCCGCCGTGGCGAGCGGTGGCGCCGTGGCGCGGCGGCTGGCCGATACCGGGGTGCCGGCGGCGTCCGGCTCCGATGTGCGGGACCTGCTGGCGTCGGGGCACCCGGGAGCGGCGGCGTTCGCCCGGGAGGCGGGACGGCAGGTCGGGGACGTCCTCGCGACCGTGGTGACGCTGCTCAACCCCGGGGTGCTGATGATCGCGGGGGACCTGGCCGGAACCTCCTTCCTCACGGGCGTACGGGAGCTGCTGTACCAGCGGGCGCTGCCGCGCTCCACGGCTCATCTGCACGTACTGACCTCACGGCTCGGGGAGCGGGCCGGTCTGGTGGGCGCGGGCGCGCTGGTCGTGG
Organism: Streptomyces sp. STR69; assembly: GCF_024519455.1. Lineage (GTDB taxonomy): Bacteria > Actinomycetota > Actinomycetes > Streptomycetales > Streptomycetaceae > Streptomyces. The sequence continues at coordinate 57,682 of NZ_JALJRY010000039.1, forward strand.
AGTACCTGTACGCGCCGGAGCGGGTCGAGGAGCGACTGCTCGCGCTGGGCATGTGACGTCCGCGGGCATGTGACGTCCGCGTTTCGGTCCGGAGACCCGTCCGCCGGCCGTCCGCATGGTGAAATCCGGTCGGGTGTGGAAGCGTGATTCTCGCCACCTTTGATAGGGGTGGCGCTCAGGTGAGCGGATCTTGCGCGGCTGCACTTCTCCAAGGGGTGGCACTCCGTGCCACCCCTTGATCGTTCATCGATCGAAATCAGGCGAGCCGCAACCCGCTCAAGTGAGCGCAAAAACGCGCCGATGGACCTGGTTGCGTTCAAGAAGTGAAAACACCCGGCGGTGTTCGCTTGCCGAGCTTTGACTTTCGATCCGCTGGCGGACGACTGGTTACGGACGCATGACATGCAAGTGGACGTACCCAGGCGCCTTCGATCTGGGTATGTTCCTGGCCGTCAGGGCAGCCACCCGCGTCCCGAGGAGTCGAGACCCGTGTCGGAAAACAAAGAACCCCACGTAGCGAAGTTCGTCTACGACTTCACCGAGGGAAACAAGGACCTCAAGGACCTTCTCGGCGGCAAGGGTGCCAACCTCGCCGAGATGACGAACCTGGGCCTTCCCGTGCCCCCCGGCTTCACCATCACCACCGAGGCGTGCAAGACCTACCTCGACAGTGGCGAGGAGCCGGCGGCACTGCGTGACGAGGTGAGTGCACACCTCGACGCGCTTGAGTCGACGATGGACAAGAAGCTGGGGCAGGCCGACAACCCCCTCCTCGTATCGGTCCGTTCCGGGGCGAAGTTCTCCATGCCCGGCATGATGGACACCGTCCTGAACATCGGCCTCTCCGACAAGTCCGTGCAGGGCCTGGCGAAGCAGGCCGGCGACGAGCGCTTCGCGTGGGACTCGTACCGCCGCCTGATCCAGATGTTCGGCAAGACCGTCCTCGGCGTCGACGGCGACCTCTTCGAGGAGGCCCTCGACAAGGCCAAGGAGACCAAGAAGGTCACGGTCGACACCGAGCTGGACGCGGCCGACCTGAAGAAGCTGGTCACCCGCTTCAAGCGGATCGTCAAGACCGAGGCAGGACGCGACTTCCCGCAGGACCCGCGCGAACAGATGGACCTCGCCATCCACGCGGTCTTCGACTCCTGGAACACCGACCGCGCCAAGCTCTACCGCCGCCAGGAACGCATCCCGCACGACCTAGGCACGGCGGTCAACGTCTGCTCGATGGTCTTCGGCAACCTCGGCCCCGACTCCGGCACCGGCGTCGCCTTCACCCGCGACCCGGCCAGCGGCCACCAGGGCGTCTACGGCGACTACTTGCAGAACGCGCAGGGCGAGGACGTCGTGGCCGGCATCCGGAACACGGTCCCCCTCGCGGAACTTGAGCAGATCGACAAGGCGTCGTACGACCAGCTCATGCAGATCATGAAGACCCTGGAGAACCACTACAAGGATCTCTGCGACATCGAATTCACCATCGAGCGCGGGCAGTTGTGGATGCTCCAGACGCGGGTGGGGAAGCGGACGGCCGGTGCCGCCTTCCGGATCGCCACGCAGCTGGTGGACCAGGGGCTCATCGACGAGGCGGAGGCCCTCCAGCGGGTCACCGGCGCCCAGTTGGCGCAGCTGATGTTCCCGCGCTTCGACGACGAGGCGAAGGTCCAGCAGGTCGGCCGGGGCATCGCGGCCTCGCCGGGCGCCGCGGTCGGCAAGGCGGTCTTCGACTCGTACACGGCGGTGAAGTGGTCGCGTTCGGGCGAGAAGGTCATCCTGGTCCGCCGCGAGACCAACCCGGACGACCTCGACGGCATGATCGCGGCGGAGGGCATCCTCACCAGCAGGGGTGGCAAGACGTCCCATGCGGCCGTCGTGGCGCGGGGCATGGGCAAGACGTGTGTGTGCGGCGCGGAAGAGCTTGAGGTCGACACGAAGCGGCGCCGGATGACGGTGCCGGGTGGCCACGTGGTCGAGGAGGGCGACGTCATCTCCATCGACGGGTCCAGCGGCAAGGTGTACCTCGGCGAGGTCCCGGTCGTCCCGTCCCCGGTCGTGGAGTACTTCGAGGGCCGGATGCACGCGGGTGCGGACGACGCCGACGAGCTGGTCGAGGCGGTCCACCGGATCATCGGATACGCGGACCGCGTACGCCGGTTGAGGGTGCGGGCCAACGCCGACAACGCCGAGGACGCGCTGCGCGCCCGCCGCTTCGGCGCCCAGGGCATCGGCCTCTGCCGTACGGAGCACATGTTCCTCGGTGACCGCCGCGAGTTGGTTGAACGCCTGATCCTGGCCGACACGGACACCGAACGCGAGGAGTCCCTCAAGGCACTTCTCCCGCTCCAGAAGGCGGACTTCGTCGAGCTGTTCAAGGCGATGGACGGACTCCCGGTGACGGTCCGCCTGTTGGACCCGCCGCTGCACGAATTCCTCCCGGACATCACGGAGTTGTCGGTCCGCGTCGCGCTCGCGGAGTCCCGCCAGGAGTCCCACGAGAACGACCTGCGACTCCTCCAGGCGGTCCACCGCCTGCACGAGCAGAACCCGATGCTGGGCCTGCGGGGCGTGCGCCTGGGCCTGGTGATCCCGGGCCTGTTCACGATGCAGGTGAGGGCGATCGCCGAGGCCGCCGCCGAACGCAAGGCGGCGAAGGGCGACCCGCGCGCCGAGATCATGATCCCGCTCGTCGGCACGGTCCAGGAACTGGAGATCGTCCGCGAGGAGGCCGACCAGGTCATCGCGGAGGTGGAGGCGGCAACGGGCACGTCCCTGAAGCTCTCGATCGGCACGATGATCGAACTCCCGCGTGCGGCACTGACGGCGGGCCAGATCGCGGAGGCGGCGGAGTTCTTCTCGTTCGGCACGAACGACCTCACGCAGACCGTGTGGGGCTTCAGCCGCGACGACGTAGAAGCCTCGTTCTTCACGGCGTACTTGGAGAAGGGCATCTTCGGAGTCAGCCCCTTCGAGACGATCGACAGGGACGGCGTGGGCTCCCTGGTGAAGCTCGCGGCAAAGGCGGGCCGCGAAACCCGCCCCGACCTGAAACTCGGCGTCTGCGGCGAACACGGCGGCGACCCGGAGTCGGTCCACTTCTTCCACGAGGTCGGACTGGACTACGTCTCCTGCTCACCGTTCCGGATCCCGGTGGCGCGGCTGGAGGCGGGACGGGCGGCCTGCGCGGCGCAGGGCAGCGACCACCGGTAGGGCGTACGACCACTGAACGCCGGAGCCGTCACCCGTCCCCGACCCTCACCGATGGGCGGCGGTTCCGGATCACGAAAGAGGGGCGGCACCCTGTGCGGGGGTGCCGCCCCTCCCGGGGTTGGTTGCCGTTGAGCCCGCGCGAGGCCGTTGTGCCCTCCGGCTGCCCGACCCTGACGGCCGCCCCGAACCAGGACAGCGGGGGCAGATCGCTGAAGAGACGTCTGGCCGACCGGGCCTACGGGTGCGTGTCCGTGATCGCGATGACCTTGTCGAGGTGGTCCAGGGCGGTCTGCAGGTCGTCGATCTTGGCCTGGATGCGCTCGCGCTCGACTCGCAGCATGGCCCGTTGCTCGGCGTCGGTGTGCCCGGAGTCGAAGCACGGCAGGAGTTCGATGATCCTCCGGCTGGTGAGGCCGGCGGCGAACATCTGCTGGAAGAAGCGGACCAGGGGGATGGCGTCCTGCCGGTACAGGCGCTGGCCGGACGGGCTGCGTTCCGCGATGAGCAGCCCTTGCTGCTCGTAGTAGCGCACGGCGCGCACCGAGACGCCGGCACCTCGTGCCACCTCGCCGATGCGGATCGACCGCTCGGCCGCGGCCACTGTGACAGTCATGGTGATTCCTCTCACCCCTGGCTCCGACGACCAGCACTTGCCTCTGACGCTAGCGTCAGGTTTTAGCGTACCGGCCATGGACATCAACAACTCCGTCGCCCTTGTCACCGGAGCCAACCGTGGCCTGGGCCGCGCCTTCGCCCAGCGCCTGCTCGACCGGGGCGCCCGCAAGGTCTACGCGACGGCCCGCCGACCGGAGACCGTGGACCTGCCCGGGGTCGAGGTGCTGCCCCTCGACATCGCCGATCCCGTATCCGTGAGGGCCGCCGCCGAGGCCGCCCCGGACGTCTCGCTGCTCATCAACAACGCGGGGATCCAGACGGGGACCAACCTGGTGACCGGTTCGCTGGACGCGGTGCGGCACGAGCTGGAGACCAACATGTTCGGCCACCTGGGAATGATCCGGGAGTTCGCGCCGGCGCTCGCCAGGAACGGCGGGGGCGCGATCGTCAACGTCCTCTCCGCCATGTCGTGGTTCGGGGGCCAGGGCGCCAATGCCTACCACCTGACCAAGGCCGCCGCCTGGGCCATGACCAACGGCGTCCGCCTGGAGCTCGCCGAGCAGGGCACGCTCGTCACAGCGGTACACCTCGGCCTGGCCGACACCGACATGGCGGCGGGCTGGCCCGTGGCCAAGATCGCGCCGTCGGACCTGGCCGACGCGGCGCTCGACGGTGTCGAGGCGGGCTCCGCCGAGGTCCTCGCCGACCAGTGGAGTCGGGACATCAAGTCCCGTCTGCCGCTGACGCCGGAAGAGTTCAACGCCGCGATGGACCGGGCCCTGGCGGCGCTGATGGCCGCCTGAGGGGCCCCTCGGGCCGCACGGACTTCGGTCGGCTGCTTCTCCATCGGCCTCTCGAACTCTTCTGCTTGAGGTTGAACTCGTGGTGCCGTGTCGCTGATCAGGCGGCCGGCACCCTGAACGAGACGCCTTACGGACACCTGCAGCTTCTTCGGAAGACCGTGTCTGCGGACGGCGCCGAGCCGGGGACACCACGTGCAACTAGCCCTGTGCCAGCCGGACAACCGCCGTCACGAACACGATCAGGCCCGGCCCGGCCATCACCGCGGATATCAGCCGTACGCCACCGAAGCGCTTGGCGCGGGCCTGATACACGGGCCGCTCCTCCAGCCCGGACACGATGAACGCGCGAATCCAGTCGGACCCCTTTTTCGAGGCGAACACCGCCCCCATGGTCAGCGCGCCCAGACCCCAGAACAACAGGAATATCCGACCGCCATGGGTGGCCTACGCGCTCAGTTGCACCATGAGGCGGATCCTGGCGGGTCCGCCTTGCGCACGTCAACGATCATCGCGCGGCGTAGAGCGGGTGGCCGCCTGCCTGGACCCGTTCCACTGCCCTCCGCCGTCACTCGCAGGCGACCCCGTCCCCGTCCCGGTCTAGGTGGGAGTCGTAGCCGGGGTCGCCGCGGTAGAGGGGGGTGACGCCTGCGGCGCGGGCCGCGGTGCAGTTCGCGTAGTAGGTGCTGCCGCCTCCGCCGGAATCGGAGCCGGTGTCGTCGGAGCCGCTGCCCGCTGCCGCGGCGGCCGTCACCGTCTTGGTGACCTTGACGGTCTTCGTCGCGGTCACCGTGGGCGCGGGCGACGGAGCCGCAGTCTCCGTCGCGGTCGCGGTGACTGTCATCGTCGGCTGTGGCTTCGCCGCTGCCGGCTTCGCGTCTGCCGTCGTGTTCTTCTTCGTGTCGTGGCCGGAGCCGCCGGCACCGAGGCCTATGAGGAAGGCCAGCGCGAGGGCCGGGAGCACATACCGCTTGCGGGCCCAGCGGGGTGCGGGCCGGTCCGGCTGGGGCGTCGGTGGTACGGGTGGCATCGCGTACGGATGAGTCATCTCGTCCCCCTGTGTCTGATGTGGCCTGGAACGTAACGCCGGGACGGGGCGGGTGAAGGGGGAGTGACCAACCTGTGATGGTCTGTGATCGTCGTGTCACTCGGTGTGGGGGAGCGGGGCCGGTCCGGCTCTCGTACGCTCTTCGTGCGCCGGGATTCACGCGTCGACGGAGGGAGCCCGATCATGTCCGGCTGGAACGAGAAGGCGATCCCCGATCAGCGCGGCCGGGTCGCCGTCGTCACCGGGGCCAACAGCGGGATCGGCTACGTCACCGCGCGGGAGCTGGCCCGCAAGGGTGCCCGGGTGGTGCTCGCCTGTCGGAGCGAGGTGCGGGGGAGCGAGGCCGCCGACCGGATCGTCGCCGAAGTGCCGGGCGCCGAGGCGCAGTTCGGACGGCTGGACCTCGGGGACCTGGGCTCCGTACGGGAGTTCGCGGCCACGTTTCCGTACGAGCGGCTCGATCTGCTCGTCAACAACGCCGGGGTCATGGCGATGCCGTACGGCACGACGGTGGACGGGTTCGAGACGCAGTTCGGGGTCAACCACCTCGGGCACTTCGCGCTCACCGGGCTGCTGCTGCCCGCGCTGCTCGACGCGCCGGACGCCCGGATCGTCACGGTGTCCAGCTTCATGCACACGCTTGCCAACATCGACATCGACGACCTCAACAGCGAGCGCCGGTACGGTCGTTGGACCGCCTACTCCCGCTCCAAGACCGCCAATCTGCTCTTCACGCACGAACTGGGGCGGCGGCTCGCGGCGGCCGGTTCGGGGGCGGTTGCGGCGGCCTCCCACCCTGGGTACGCCGCCACCAACCTTCAGACCGCCGGGCCGCAGGCGGAGGGGCGCAGGGGTGCGGAACGGGCCATGGAACTCGGCAACCGGGTCTTCGCCCAGTCCGCGGAGGCCGGCGCGCTGCCCTCCCTCTACGCGGCGACCGCGCCCGGCGTACCCCCCGATTCCTTCTACGGTCCGCGACTCGCGATGTGGCGTGGGGCGCCGGCCCGCTCGTGGCGTGCCCCATGGACCCTCAACGATGCGATGGGGCAACGCCTTTGGGCGGCCTCGGAGGAGCTGACGGGGGTCACGTACGACCAACTCAAGCCGTAGGGGCGGGTGTTCAGGCCGTCGCTCCGCTGTCCACCACCAGGTCCGTGCCCACCACCGACGCGGCGTCGTCCGAGGCCAAGTAGAGGACCGCGGCGGCGATTTCGGCCGTGGTGGAGATGCGGCCGAGGGGGAGCGCGGCCCGTACGCGTTCGGCGCGGTCCGCCTCCGTCTCGCCGGGGCGCAGGGACATGGGGGTGTCGGTGGCGCCGGGGCTGACCACGTTGATACGGACGCCCTCGCGGATGTGGTCCACGGCGGCACCCCTGCTGAGCGCGGCGACCGCGGCCTTGGACGCGGCGTAGGCGGCGGCTCCGGGGCTGCTCGTGTGCACGCCGAAGGTGGACGCCACATTGACGATCGCACCGCCGGACGGCTGAGCCCGCATCTGCGCGATCTCGGCACGCAGGGCCAGGAACACACCGGTCACGTTGATGTCGAGCTGGGTGCGCCAGTCCTCCTCGGTGAGGTCGGCGAGGGGTCGCCCGCCCCGGAAGACGCCCGCGTTGTTGACGGCCACGTCGAGCGAGCCGTACCGGTCGACGGCCGCCCGCACCAGCGCGTCGGCGTCGGCGGCCTGCGACACATCGGCGCTCATGGCGAGGGCCTTCCCGCCCCCGGTCTCGATCAGGGTGACGGTCTCGTCGAGCGGTTCGCGGCGGCGCCCGGCGACGACGACATTCGCCCCCTCGGCGGCGAACGCGAGGGCGATGGCGCGTCCTATCCCGGACCCGGCCCCGGTGACGAGGGCGGTCCTGCCGGAGAAGCGGCTGCTGAATCGACTGTGGGAGTGACTGCTCATGAACGGGCCTCTTTCTTGACCGATCGGTTCAGTATGAGTCCATGAAAAAAGGCACCCCGGAGGGTGCCGGGAGTGCGCGGTCACTCCAGCAGCGCCAACGCCTGCTCCGCCGCGTCCCGCACCCGCGCCGGGTCCCCGGACGCCCGGCCGACCACCCGCAGCCCCTGCATCAGCACCAGCAGCAGGCGCGCGAGGGTGAGCGGATCGCGGTCGGCGGGCAACTCGCCCTGTGCCTGGGCCCGCGCCAACGCCGAGTGCAGTACGGCCTCCAACTGGTCCCAGTTGCGCTCGACGAGGCGGGTCGCGGCCGTGTCGTGCGGGGCGAGTTCGGCCGCCGTGTTGGTCACCAGGCAGCCCAGCGCCCGCAGTTGCTCGTTCGCCGCCTCCGCCGCGTAGCGTCGTACGACCGCGCGTACGGGCGGCAGGGCGGGGCCCGGCTGGGACAACTCCCGCACCATCGGCGTGAGTCCGGCCCGGTCGTAGCTCTCCAGTGCCCGCATGTACAGCTCGTGCTTGCTGCCGAAGGTCGCGTAGATGCTGGCCCGCCCGATGCCGAGGTGCTCGACGAGATCGGACATCGACGTCGCCTCGTAGCCGTGCCGCCAGAACAGCTCCAGGGCTGCCCGCAGCGCGGCCTCGGGGTCGAACTCCTTGGTCCTGGCCATGCTCGGCAGCCTAGGTTTTTCTGGAACGGTCAGTCAAGTGACCGCTGTTACGCGCTGCGCACCTCGTACGTCTCCACCCGTACCGACGCGTCGTCCAGGCACTCCCCGGAGACCAGGTCGAAGCGCTGCTTGAGCAGCGGCGAGGCGACGAACGGGCGGCCCTGGTGGGTGCCGGTCAGGCCGCGGGAGAGGACGGCCGCGCCGCTGAAGGGGTCGCGGTTGTCGATGCCGTAGAGGGTGCCGGTGCGGTCGCGGAACAGGGCTACCTGGCGGCCGTCGGGCAGCAGGGCAGCCACTCCGCGGCCGGGGGTGAGCCGGTTGAGGTCGCAGACCGTGAACCAGCCCTCGGCGAGCTGGAGTTGGACCTTCAGGTCGGTCGTCTCGGGAGCCAGGGTCATCGCTGGGCGCTTCCTTCCAGGACGTCTGCGGTCTGCTGGGGCCGCATGCCGATGGTCAGCAGCGGCAGGTCGGGCTTGATCTGGTCGCGCTCGGGGACGAAGCCGACGACCGGGTCCGGGGTGTCCGGCGCGTTCACGAAGGACACGAACCGGTTCAGCTTCTCGGGGTCGTTGATGGTCTCGGCCCACTCGTCGCGGTACCCGGCGACATGCGCGGCCATCAGCGACTCCAGCTCCTCGCAGATGCCGAGCGAGTCCTCCACCACCACGTCCCGGACATGGTCCAGGCCGCCCGGGATCCGCTCCAGCCACACGCTCGTGCGCTCGAGCCGGTCGGCCGTACGGATGTAGAACATCAGGAACCGGTCGATCAGGCGCACCAGTTCGGCGTCGGACAGGTCCTGGGCCAGCAGGTCCGCGTGGCGTGGGGTGGCGCCGCCGTTGCCGCCGACGTACAGGTTCCAGCCGTTGGCGGTGGCGATGATCCCGAAGTCCTTCGACTGGGCCTCGGCGCACTCGCGGGCGCAGCCGGAGACCGCCGACTTGAGCTTGTGCGGGGAGCGCAGTCCCCGGTAGCGCAGCTCCAGGTCGATCGCCATCCGGACCGAGTCCTGGACGCCGTAGCGGCACCAGGTCTGTCCCACACAGGACTTGACGGTTCGGAGTGCCTTTCCGTACGCGTGGCCCGACTCGAAGCCGGCGTCCACCAACCGCGCCCAGATCAGCGGGAGTTGCTCCACCCGCGCGCCGAAGAGGTCGATGCGCTGGCCGCCGGTGATCTTCGTGTAGAGGCCGAAGTCCCGGGCCACCTCGCCGATCACGATGAGCTTCTCGGGGGTGATCTCACCGCCGGGGATACGCGGCACGATCGAATAGGAGCCGTTCTTCTGGAGGTTGGCGAGGAAGTGGTCGTTGCTGTCCTGCAACGCCGCCTGCTCGCCGTCCAGGACGTAGCCGCTCGCGCCGATCGTCGGGGCGAGGGACGCGATGATCGAGGCGACCGTCGGCTTGCAGATCTCGCAGCCGTCGCCGCCCCGGGCACCCTCACGGCCGTAGCGGTCCAGCAGGTCCTGGTAGGAGTTGATGCGCAGCGCGAGGGTGATCTCGTACAGCTCCTCGCGGGTCTGCGCGAAGCAGCCGCACAGCCCCTTGTCGACCTCGACGCCGCTCGCCTCCAGCTCGGCGGTGACCAGCTGGCCGAGCACCTTGACGCAACTCCCGCAGCCGGTACCGGCCTTGGTGCACTTCTTCACCTCCGGCACGCTCGTGCAGGAGTGCTCGGTGACCGCGCCGCGGATCGCGCCCTTGGTGACGTTGTGACAGGAGCAGACGACCGCCTCGTCGGGCAGCGCCGAGGGGCCGAGCTGGACGGCGCCTCCGGAACCGGCCGGCAGCACCAACTGCTCGGGGGAGACGGGCGGTACGGACCCGGTGAACGCGCGCAGCGTGCCGTAGGCCTCCGCGTCGCCGACCAGGATGCCGCCCAGCAGCTCGCCGCCCCGGCCGATCACCAGCTTCTTGTACGTCCCCGCCCGTGCGTCGGAGTAGACGACGTCGAGGCAGCCCGCGGTGGCGCCGTGCGCGTCGCCGAAGGACGCCACGTCCACGCCGAGCAGCTTCAGCTTGGTGGACAGGTCGGCGCCGGTGAACGCCGATTCGTCCTGCGCGATGGTCGCCGCGACCGTCTCCGCCTGCTCGTATCCGGGCGCCACCAGGCCGTACACCCGACCGTCCGCCGCCAGCGCGCACTCGCCGATCGCGAACACGTGCGGGTCGGTGACCGTACGGCACTGCTCGTCGACCGTGATACCGCCGCGCTCGCCGACCGACAGCCCCGATTCCCGGGCGAGTTGGTCGCGGGGGCGGACACCGGCGCTGAACACCACCATGTCCGTGGCGAGTTCGGAACCGTCCGACAGCTTCATGCCGGTGACGGCGCCGTCCGCGCCGGCCAGGATCTCCTGCGTGCCGGTGCCCGTGTGGACCGTGAGACCCATGTCCTCGATGGTGCGCAGCAGGGCCGCGCCGCCGCCCTCGTCGACCTGCACCGGCATCAGCCGGGGCGCGAACTCCACGATGTGCGTGGCCAGTCCGAGCCCCTTGAGCGCACCGGCGGCCTCCAGACCGAGCAGCCCGCCGCCGACCACCGCACCCGTCGTGGCCCGCGACTTCGCGTACGCCTCGATCGCGAGCAGGTCCTCGATCGTGCGGTAGACGAAACAGCCGTCGGAGTCCTTGCCCGGCACCGGCGGCACGAACGGGTACGAGCCGGTGGCGAGGACGAGGCTGTCGTAGTCAACGGTCAGCCCGGAGCGGGCCGTTACCGTCTTCGCCGCCCGGTCGATCGTCTCCGCCGGGTCGCCGACGTACAGCTCGATGCCGTGGTCCTTGATGAACTCCGCGTCCGTGAGCGACAGTTCCTCGGGTGTGCGGCCCGAGAAGTACGAGGTGAGCTGGACACGGTCGTAGGCCGGGCGCGGCTCCTCGCACAGCACGACCACACGGTGCGTGGCGGTCAGGCCGCGCTCGGCGAGCGCTTCGAGGAAGCGCTGACCGACCATGCCGTGGCCGACGAGCACGATGGTGGGCACCACACGCGGATTCGAGGTCATGTCCAGGAGCCTGCGACTTCGGTGTTACCCGACCGCATCACATCTGTTTCCCGTGAGGAACGCTGCCCTCAGCGGGAGCGCGCGGGGGGTGTGAGGGTTCCGGGTGCGCGCCGGGGGCGGAGTGTGAGGACGGGCTGGTCCGGGCCGGTTCGGTTAACCGAACCCCGCACTTCCGTGCAGGCACCATCGTGTACGGCGGGCGGCGGCGGAACGCTGGAGATATCAGTTTTCGGCAGTTCACCGCAGGCCACGGCCAGGAGGAAGTCCCATGAACGGTGTCCGGCAGGTACAGACAGAGGCGCAGGCACGGGTCCACGACAACGGGGCGATGTGGATGTGGCGGATCGCCCGCGAGCCCTTCACCGCCGCGACCTGGCGCCGCACCGCCTACGCCGTACTCGCGCTCCCCGTGGGCCTGGCGTGCGTCCCGCTCTCCCTGCTCGGCGCCCCCACGGCCCGCTGGCAGCGGGGGCTGGTCCGCCGCTTCCTGGGTACGGAGATCCCGGGCACCGCACGGGGCGGCGGCCTGCGCCACGCCCTCCTCGCCACCCCTCTCAACCTCCTCACCACGTTCATCACGGTCTACGGCTGGGTGATCGTCCCCATGAACCTCGGCTGGCCGCTGCGCGCCGGCTCCGACTACTCCGGCGCGTGGGGCGGCCCGACCTTCGCCGGGGCCTGGGCCTTCCACGCGATCCTGGGCGGCATCGGCTTCCTGCTGCTGACGCCGTGGCTGGTGCGGGGCCTCACCGCCGTACAGGTACGTGTCGCCAGGTCGCTCCTCTCCTAGGTTGATCCCATGCCGAGCCTCCGCTCCCGCCTCCGCACGCTCGCCGTCGCCACCTTCGGCCGTCGCGCCCTGGCCGCCGTCCTCTACGGCGTGATCGCCCTCCCGCTCGCCCTGGCCGGCTTCCTCCTCACCCTCGTCGGGCTGGCGTTGGGCGGGGCGCTGTCGGTGACCACACTGGGGCTGTGGCTGCTGGCCGCCAGCGTGCGGGGCGCGCTGGCCCTCGGCGCACTGCAGCGGGGGCTCGCGCGGCGGCTGCTCGGACTGGAGATCGAACCGCCGGGCGCACCCGGCGGGACCGGGCTCCTCGGCCGGCGGCGGGGCGTCCTGCTGGACCGGGCGGGCTGGCGGGGCGTCCTGCTGGACCGGGCGGGCTGGCGGGCCGTCGGCTGCGCGCTGCTGACACCGTTCACGGCCGTCTTCGCGTACGCCGCTGTCGTCGTCGGATATGTCTACGGCGTCCTGCTCACCCTGCACCCGCTGCTCAAGCGCTGGAACTACAACACGGTGCACAGCGGCACCGACGGCTCCGTGCACCATGTGTCACTGGAGTTGTTCGGCTTCCAACTCGACTCCTGGCCACGGTGGTTGATCCCGTTCGTGGCCGGACTGCTGTTGCTGGCCCTCGCCCCCGTACTCCTCCACTACGCCCTCGGCCCGCAGCGCGCCCTGCTGACCGTGCTGCTCGGCCCCGACGCCGCGACCCGCCGTATCCGCACCCTGGAGGAGACCCGCGCCCGGGCCGTCGACGACGCCGCCGCCACCCTCCGCCGTATCGAACGCGATCTGCACGACGGCACCCAGGCCCGGCTGGTCTCCCTCGCCATGCAGCTCACCATGATCCGCGAACTGGTCACCGCCGAGGCCGCGCCCGACCGCGTCCTCGCCGTCGTCGACACCGCCCGGGGCAGCGCGACCCAGGCCATCACCGACCTGCGCCACCTGGTCAAGGGCATCCATCCGCCCGTACTCGACGAAGGCCTGCACGCCGCGCTCACCACCCTCGCCGCCGACAGCGCGCTCCCCGTCACCCTCACCACCGACATCGGCACCCGCCCCACCCCGGCCGTCGAGACCATCGCCTACTTCTGCGCCGCCGAACTCCTCGCCAACGCGACGAAACACGCCCGGGCCACGGCCGCCGCCGTCGACGTCACCGCCCGCGACGGAGTCCTGCGGCTGCGCGTCACCGACGACGGACGGGGCGGCGCGGTGGTCGGCGCCGGGTCAGGACTCACCGGCCTGCTGGCCCGGGTCCGTACCGTCGACGGCGCACTGACCTGCGACAGCCCGCGCGGAGGCCCTACGGTGGTCACGGTCGAACTGCCCCACACGTGAACGGAGCTGTGCCGTATGCGCGTCGTCATCGCCGAGGACTCGGCCCTCCTGCGCGACGGCCTGGTCCAGCTGCTCCAGCTGCGGGACGTGGAGGTGGCCGCGGCGGTCGGCGACGCGGAGTCCCTGCTGACCGCGGTGGCGACCCACGCCCCGGACGTCGCGGTCGTGGACATCCGCCTCCCGCCCACCCAGACCGACGAGGGCGTACGGGCGGCCGTACGGCTGCGGGAGCGGCACCCCGCGACGGGCGTGCTGCTGTTCTCGCAGTACGTCGAGACGACCCACGCGTCCCAACTCCTCGGCAACCCGGCCGGGTTCGGGTACCTCCTCAAGGAACGGGTCGTGGACATCGGCGAGTTCGTCGGCGCGCTGGAACGCGTCGCGGCCGGCGGCACCGCGCTCGACCCCGAGGTCGTCGCCCAACTCTTCGGCGCCGCACGCCGGTCCACCGCCCTCGACACCCTCACCCCGCGCGAACGCGAGGTCCTCGCCCTGATGGCGGAGGGCCGCACCAACCACGCGATCGCCACCGCGTTCACCGTCTCCGAGCGCGCGGTCGAGAAACACGTCGCCAACATCTTCACCAAGCTCGACCTCCCACCGTCGGACACGGGGAACCGACGGGTGCTGGCGGTGCTCCGGTATCTGGAGAACGGCCGCTGAGGCTCGGCCCGGCCAAGAACAAGCCCACTCGGCGCGATGTCGTGGTCGAGCACGCGGGGTGCGTGGCGGCGCCGCGGCCCCGGCTCCGGGCACACCCAGTGATCCAGATCACGCGGTGCGGGTGCATCGCGGAGGGGCGCCCACCGCCTTTTACACGGTGTAGGCAACCAGTGGGAGCAGAGACAGTGCGCATCGAGCAGGGTCAGGCGGGTGAGTTCGAGGAGTTCGTGGCGGCCCGCTGGTCGGTACTCCTCCATCTCGCGCGTCTGCTCGTCGGCGGTGACCGGCATCGGGCCGAGGATCTGGCGCAGGAGTCCTTGGTCAAGCTCTGGTTCGTCTGGCCGAAGGTCTCCCAGGACGCGCCGGAGGCATACGTCCGCAAGGTGATGGTCCGTGCGGCGGCGCGCTCGGGCCGGCGGCGCTGGTGGGGTGAACGCCCCGTCGAGCGGCTGCCCGAGGGGGTGATGGCCGGGGACGTGTCCGCCGACGTGGCGGAGCGGTCCCGGCTGGAGGCCGCGCTGGCCCAGTTGTCGCCGAGCCAGCGCGCCGCCGTGGTGCTGCGCTACTACCAGGACCTGCCCGAGGGCCAGGTGGCGGAGGCGCTCGGATGCCCGGTGGGCACCGCGCGCTCCCACGCCTCCCGTGGCGTGGCGCGGCTGCGACAGATCCTGACCGACGCCATCGAGCCGACACGGTGAAGGAGGACCCCATGGATCAAATGGAGCCATTCGAACGGCAGTTGGCGCGGATGATGCACGACGCACACGAGCCCGCCTCCTTCGCGCCGCGACACCGCGAACGTCTCCATGAAGGAGTACGTGCCCGTCGCCGGACCAGGGTGGTGCGCAGGACCGTCGGCTGCGCCCTGGCCGTCGTCGGCGTCGGCATCGGGCTGCTCCTGATGCCCGCCGGTCCGACCCGGGTCCAGCCCGCCGAGCCCCACCCGGGGCCCGCGACGAGCCCGACGTCCACCGGCTCGGCCCCCACACCGGGGGAGACCCCGACCGCTCCGCCCACCTCGTCCGCCACGACATCCCTGGCCAACCCCGGCGGCACGCCTTCGAACACTCCCACGGCGCCCGCCACGACCGGGAGTTCGGCCACGGCCACGGCAACTACCGGGGAGAACGCGGGAGTTACGACACAGCCCGCCACCTCCTCGACTCCCTCGGACACGGCCACCGCGCACGGCCGGAGCCAGGACGAACCGTCGTCCATCACCACGGAACTCACCGTCTCGCCCGGCTCCGGTTCCTGAACTCACCCCCGCCACTGGTGCCTTCGGCATGCCCCGAACCAGTGCACAGAAAGGGCAAACCATGATGAATGACGAGTCGCTCAGGCCGGCGGACGTGATCAACCGGCTACCGCGACGCACACCGGTGCCGACCCATCACCCCGGCCCCGTCCTGGACGTCGTCGTCCCGGTGTTCAACGAGGAGTCGGATCTGGAGCCGAACGTACGGCGCCTCCACGCCCACCTGTCCGAGGCGTTCCCGTACCCGTTCCGGATCACCGTCGCCGACAACGCCAGCACGGACCGCACCCCGCGGATCGCCGCCCGCCTGGCCGCCGAACTGCCCGGAACGGAGTGGCTACGGCTGCCCGAGAAGGGCCGGGGCCGGGCACTGCGCGCCGCCTGGTCGCAGTCGCCCGCGCCGGTGCTCGCCTACGTGGACGTCGACCTCTCCACCGAACTGGCCGCGCTGCTGCCCCTGGTCGCCCCGCTGATCTCCGGCCACTCCGACATAGCCATCGGCACCCGCCTCGCCCCCGCCTCCCGGGTCGTGCGCGGCCCCAAACGCGAGGTCACCTCCCGCTGCTACAACGCCCTGCTCCGCTCCACCCTCGCCGTCGGCTTCTCCGACGCACAGTGCGGATTCAAGGCGGTACGACGTGATGTCGCCGAAGTGCTGCTGCCCCTCGTCGAGGACACCGGATGGTTCTTCGACACCGAACTGCTGGTGATCGCCGAGCGGGCCGGACTGCGCATCCACGAGGTGCCGGTCGACTGGGTCGACGATCCGGACAGCCGGGTCGACGTCCTCGCCACCGCGCTGGCCGATCTGCGCGGAATCGCCCGCATCGGCGGAGCACTGGCCCGCGGCACCCTGTCACCGGCCGCGCTGCGATTCGACGCGGACGACGCCGACGCCGACGCGCCGACCGAACCGGCCGCCCGGCTCACGCGCGCGCAGCCCGGACCGGGCGTGCAGCTCACGCAGGATCAGCCCGGACAGGCTCCCCGACTCACTCCCGCTCAGCCCGGACAAGCTGACCAGCTCACGCGCGCACACGCCGGACCGGCCGCCCGACTCGCCCACATCGCACGGCCCCCGGCCGGACCCGCCGCCCAACTCGCGCGCTTCGCCGCCATCGGCGCGATGAGCACCGTAGGACACCTCCTGCTGTACGCGGCGCTGAGCCCGGCACTCGGCGCCCAGGCCGCCAACGCTCTCGCGCTCCTGCTCTGCGCCCTCGCCAACACGGCCGCGAACAGACGCCTCACCTTCGGACACCGCGGACGCGGCGGCGCGCTGCGCCACCACGGCAAGGGACTCGTGGTCTTCCTGATCGGCCTGGCGCTCACCAGCGGATCCCTCGCGGCCCTGCACCACGCGGCACCCTCGGCCGGCCACGCCACCGATCTCGCCGTACTCCTGGCCGCCAACCTGACCGCGACCGTGCTGCGGTTCCTCCTCCTGCGGGCGTGGGTGTTCCGCGCATGAACGAGACCATCACCCCGGCGAGCGACTGGAACGCGAGACTCTCGGAGCGGCCCGCTCCCACCCACGGCGAGTGGCGACGGCTGCGCGGGGCCGTCAGGGAGTACACCCCCGCACTGGCCTTCTACGGCGCCCTGAAACTCATCGGCTTCGCCTCCTTCATGTGGCTGCTGGACTCCGCCGGGAACTACCGCACCAAGAACCCGCGCTTCGGCGGCGGCGCCCACGCGTGGGACGTACTGGCCACCTGGGACGGCTGGTGGTACCAGCAGATCGCCGTCCACGGCTACCACCCCGAGCTGGTCCGGATCCCCGGCGCCACCGGCATGATCACCCTCGAAGGCAACTCGGCGGCCTTCTTCCCGCTGTACCCGGCGCTGATCCGGCTGACCTCCGAACTCACCGGTCTCGGTTCCTACGGCGCCGGCCTGCTGGTCTCCGTGCTCGCCTCCTTCGCCGCCGCCCTGGGGATCTACGCCGTCGCCGCGCACCTCCTGGACCGCCGCGCCGGGCTGGCCGCTGCCGGACTCTGGGCCGTGTGGCCGGGTTCCGGTGTGGAGTGGGCGGTCTACTCCGACTCCCTGTTCGTCGCCCTGGCCGCCTGGGCCTGCCACGCCGTCCTCACCCGCCGCTGGCTCACCGCCGGCCTCCTCACCTGCGCCGCCGGACTCAACCGCCCCACGGCGGCGGCACTGGTCGCCGCGGTCGCCGTAGCGGCCCTGCTCGCACTCCGCGACCGCCGCGACGGCACCCTCCGCCCACTGGCCGCGATGGCCATGGCACCACTCGGCCTGATCGCCTATCTCGGCTGGGTGGGCCACCGAATGGGCGACTACGGCGGCTACTTCAAGCTCCAGTCCGGTGCCTGGGCCCACGAGTGGGACTACGGCCGCCAGACCCTCGACGTCCTCACGTCCATCCCGGTCGGCAAGACCACCTACCTCTTCGCCTGGCCCTTCGCGGACCTGATCGGCACCTGTGTGGTCCTGCTCGGCTTCGCCCTGCTCCCGCTGCTGATCCGGCTGCGCCCGCCTGCCGTACTCGTCGTCTACACGGTCCTCACCGTCGCGCTCGTCCTGGGCAGCCAGCAGATATTCAGCAACGTCTCCCGCTATCTGCTCCCGCTCTTCCCCCTCTTCCTCCCGCTCGCCGCCGCACTGCGCCGCCTCAGCCTCGCCCACCAGTTCACCCTGCTCGGGATCGCGGCCCTGGCCTCGGGCTCGTACGCGGGCTACGCCCTCTTCGAACTCGGCGTCCCCTAACCGGACTTGGGAGCTAGCGACTGCCCGTCAGATGTGCGAACACGACGACATTCCCCTGATAACCCGTCGACCGCGAGTAACCGCCCCCGCACGTGATCACCCGCAACTCCGGCCGCCGCGCCGCCCCGTACACCTTCTGATCGGGGAAGCGGCTGGCCTGATACACCTCGACCGCGTCCACCGTGAACAGCGCCACGGTGCCGTCCAGCCGGTCCAGTTCGATGCTGCTGCCCTTCTTCAGGGCGCCGAGGTCGTAGAAGACGGCGGGCCCGTCGGCGTTGTCGACATGGCCCGCGACGACCGACGTGCCGGTCTCGCCGGGGGTGGTGCCGGACTCGTACCAGCCGGCGAGGTTCTTCTTCGCGGCCGGGGGCACGTCCAGGCTCCCGTTGCGCGTCAGCTTGAGACCCATCAGCGGGGCGTCCACATGGATGGCCGGGATACGGATGCGGTCCGGCGGCGACGGCGGCAGCGCACGGGCCGCGACGCGCCCGGCGGCAGGGTCGGGGCGGGCCTCGGCGGCGGACGGCTGCGGCGGCGCGTTCGTCTCGCCGCCACTGGTGAGCAGCCAGGCGCCCGTGCACAGGGCGCCCACGGTGACGACCCCTATCGCGGTATTGGCCCCTATTGCGGTCCTGCCGAATCTACGACGACGCATCACGCACCCCTCTCCAGTGACCAGGGCCTGCCCCGCGCCCCCTCCGGGTCACGAGGGGCGTCGGACCCGGAGGGGGAGGGGCTTGCGGTACCGGCGGACGGACAGCGGAGGGTGTCCGTCAGATCCCGTCGCCTCTCGCCCGGCGATGCAGGAGCCAGGTACCGCCCGCGGCGGCGACGGCGAGAGCCGCCACACCGGCCGCGGTCTGCACGGGGTCGGGGCCCAAGGCGCCACCGACCCCCGTCTTCACACTGCCGCGCGGCTGCACCTGCTGCCGCATCGAGGCCAGCGTCACCATCAGATCGCCGGAGACCTGCCGGCCGTCCGTGCACTTCGCGACGATCTCGTACGTCCCGGGTTGCGCGCTCGGCGGCACCTTGAACTGCCCGATCGCATCGCCCTCGTGCGTGCTCGGCGCCAGCGTGAACGTGCCGGCGCCCACCGCGCTGGCGTCACCGGCCGCCGTACCGCCGTCGCCGCACGCGGCCGTGTTCACCGTGACGTCGCCACCCGGCACGGCGCTCGACGGGAACACCTCCAGGCTGCCGGTCTCGCCGCCGTACGCCGGTGCGGTCGCGAGACCCGCGGCGGCGACGGCGAGCGCGGTACCGGTCAACAGACGGGCCGTACGACGCATCGGTGCTCCTCCGAGCTGTGGTTGGCTGCCCTTCCGAGGTAAGTGGCACCGGGCCGAGCCCGCTTCCTGAGCGCACGTCAGAAGTGTGGTGAATGGGTGTCAGAGAGCGGTCGCGACAGCCCGTCCCACCGCTGTTTCAGCAGGTCATAGGGGTACGGCGACCCCGTCCCGAAGGAGTACCCGAAGAGCGCACGCCGAGCGTGTGAACGGGTGACGCCCGATCAGACTTGACCTCAAGAATGGTTGAGGTACCAGGCTGCCCGCATGGACACCGACACCGCTCCGCTCTCCGTCACCGTCGTCATCGGCAGCAACCGCCACGGCCGCTTCGGCCCAGTCGTCGCCGACTGGCTGCTCGCCCACGTGAACGACCATGCCGACCTCACCCTCCAGGTCGTCGACGTCGCCGACACGGGCCACCTGCCCACGACCCTCGCCCCGACCCCGGAGGCGACCACCGCCCTCGCCGCCGTCACCCCGAAACTGTCCTCGGCCGACGCCTTCGTCGTCCTCACCCCCGAGTACAACCACTCCTTCCCGGCCGGCCTCAAGAACCTGATCGACTGGCACTACACGGAGTGGCGCGCCAAGCCCGTCGCCCTCGTCTCCTACGGCGGCCTCGCGGGTGGTCTGCGCGCGGTGGAACACCTCCGCCAGGTCTTCGCCGAACTCCACGCCGTCACGGTCCGCGACACCGTCTCCTTCCACAACGCGGGCGCGTCCTTCGACGACCGAGGCCTCCTCAGGGACCCCGCCGCCCCGGACGCGGCGGCGAAGGCGATGCTCGGCCAACTGGTGTGGTGGGGACGGGCATTGAAGGAGGCGCGGGAGGCGCGGCCGTACTCCGCGTAGCGCCTTCTTCGAGAAGCCTCCCGACCCGCCCCCCGGACTTCGCCCAACTCGCGGGGGAGTGGTGGGCGTTGGGGAGCGGTGAGGAGACGCCCGCGCGCACGGTGACGGTCCCGGGCCGGCCGGCCGACCCGGCGGGCGGGGTCTAACGCGCCAGCCGCAGCGACAGTCCGTCGAGGACGACCTCAAGGCCGTAGGTGAACTTGCCGTCGCGCAGGACCACCGGGTCGGTGGCCGTGGCGGCCGACTCGGCGTAGGAACCGGCGAGATGGGTGTGCCCGGCCGCGGCCTGCTGCGCGGCCGGCATCAGCCGGGCGATGAACTCGGCCTCGCTCTCCCCGGACCGGGCGACCGTGGTGAGCCAGGCGGCCTCCGTGGTGCTCATGCCGATCGTGTACGACAGGACGGCGTCGATCGCGCCGCTCGGCTCGGGGAACCCGACGGCCGTGAACAACGCGGCCAGCCGCTCCGAGAAGGACATCAGGTTGGGGCCGAGATAGGCGAGCCCGGCCTGCCCGAGGACCGAGGACAGCCAGGGGTGCCGTAGCGCGGTCGCACGGAAGGAGCCGGCGGCCTCGGTGACCGCGGCGCGCCAGTCGGCGGTGTCCGCGGCCGGGACATGGATCTCGGCGGCGACCTCGTCCACCGCGAGCTCCATCAGCTCGTCCTTGGTCGCGACATGCCGGTAGAGCGAGGTCGCGCCGGCGCCCAGGCGGGCGCCGAGCTTGCGCATGCTCAGCGCCTCGATGCCGTCGGCGTCCAGCATCGTGATCGCCTCGCGGACGATCGCGTCCCGGCTGAGCGCGGGCTGATCGGGCGCGCGCCGCGCACGGGCCCACACGGAGGGGATGGGGTTCGGCTCCGGCGTGCTCTTCGTCGTCGGCTTCGTCCTGGCGGCCATCTGGAGGGCTCCTTCGTGCGGGCCGTGCGTACGTCGTTCGCATCCAGCGTACAGAGTTCAGGGATTGCGCACACCGTTCCTCTGTGCGTACAGTGTGCGCATTGAAGGAACGGTGTACGCATGAAGGGAAGCCCCATGGAAACCCGAAACCCCCGGCGCTGGTGGATCCTCGTCGTGCTGTGCCTCAGTTCGCTGGTCCTGGTGGTCGACAGCATGGCGCTGACTGTTGCGGTGCCGTCGATGACCGAGAGCATCGGGGCGAGCGCCCAGGACACGCAGTGGATCCTCGACTCCTACATCCTGGTCTTCGCCGGCCTGCTGCTGACCTCCGGAAGCCTCGGCGACCGCTTCGGCCGCCGGAAGGTGATGCTCATCGGCCTGCTCCTCTTCGGGGCGGCCTCACTGGCGGCCACGTTCTGCACGAACCCCGGCGAGGTGATCGCCGTACGGGTGGCGATGGGGGTGGGCGGGGCGCTGATCATGCCGTCGACGCTCTCGATCCTCATCACGGTCTTCGATGCGGAGGAGCGCGGGAAGGCGATGGCGGCCTGGGGTTCGGTGTCGATGCTGGCGCTGGTCGGCAGCCCGGTGCTCGGCGGCGTACTGATCGACCACTTCTCGTGGCACTCCATCTTCTTCCTCAACGTGCCGGTCGTGGCGCTCGCCCTCGTGGCCGGGGTGACGCTGATGCCGGAGTCGAAGGGCCCGTGGCAGAAGCCGGATCCGCTGGGCGCGGTGCTGTCGGCGGTCGGTATGACGGCGCTGATCTGGTGGATCATCGAGATCCCGCAGCACGGCGCGTTCGCGGGCCGAGGGCTCGTCACCCTGGTCGTGGCGGTCGTCGCCCTCGCCGGATTCATCGTCTGGGAGAACGTCACTCCGACCCCGATGGTCCCCCTGGTCCTCTTCAAGCACCGCAATTTCAGCGGTGGTTCGCTCTCCCTGACCCTGGTCCAGATAGGCAACGGCGGTCTGCTGCTGGTCCTCACGCAGTATCTGCAGTTCGTGCTCGGCTACTCGCCGGTCAAGGCGGGCCTGGCCTTCGTCCCGCTGGCCGTCACAGCGCTCGTCGGCAACGCGGCCGGCGCCAAGTTCACCGCCAGGTACGGCCACCGGTACCTGATCCTGGCGGGCATGCTGGTGATGGCCTCGTCCTTCGTCCTGCTCGCCACGGTCACCGCCGACACCGGCTTCACCGTCCCGGCGGTGGCGCTCGGACTGCTCGGACTGGGCGCGGGCCTCGCGATGCCGGCGGCGGTGGGCGCGCTGATGGGCACGATCCCCGAGGACAAGGCGGGCGTCGGCTCGGCCCTCAACGACACCATCCAGCAAGCCGGTACGGCCCTGGGCATCGCGATCCTAGGGTCCCTCCTGTCGAGCGGCTTCGCCGACCGGATGCCCTCCGGTACGTCCGAGGAGGCCAGGCACTCGATCGGCGGGGCGCTGGCGGCGGCGCACGGGGACGCGGGACTGGTCCGCACGGCCCAGGACGCGTTCACCCACTCCATGTCGACGACCTTCACCGTCAGCGCGGTTGGCGTGGTCGCGGCGGCGGTGCTGGCGGCCGTGGTGATGCGGGACGGGAAGCGGGATGCGGCCACCGCGGAACAGGACCTGGGCGAAAGGGAGTTGGCCGCCTGAACCGCAACTCACCTACAGAACAGGGCCGTTGCCCGATGCGGGCAACGGCCTTGTCGTCACGCCTGTCTGTCCGTCCTGTCCGTCCTGTCTGTCAGTCGGTCCGCCGCCTGGCGTGCCTCAGCTCGCGGTCGACGGCCCAGGCGTCGGCCACCGGGCCGAGGTGGGTGAGCTTGTCGGGGTTGATCACCGCGCGGATGGTCTGGATCTGGCCGTCGAGCACGTCGAGGGCCAGGGCGTGGAGCACCTTGCCGTCGCGGTCCCGGAAGAGCGCGCCGGGCTGGCCGTTGACCTCGTGCGGCTCGAACGACACATCGATCCGGATCAGCCAGGGGAAGACCGTACCGAGCACCCGGGCCACGTTCTCCGCGCCCATGACGGCCTTGGCCAGCTGCGGGGCCTTTCCGCCGCCGTCCCCGACGAACTGCACGTCGGCGGCGAGCAGTTCACGCAGCCCGCCCACGTCACCGTCCTTCAGCGCGTCGAAGAACCGGGTCGCCAGCTCCTGCCGCTCCTGCCGGTCCGCGGCGAACCGCGGCCGCTTGTCCGCCATGTGCCGCCGGGCCCGCACCAGCAGTTGCCGGCACGCCGACTCCGAACGCCCCACGGTCGTGGCGATCTCGTCGAAGCCGAAGGCGAACACCTCCCGCAGCACGAACACCGCCCGCTCCAGCGGGCTGAGTTGCTCCAGCAGCAGGAGCGCCGCCATCGACACCGAGTCGGCGAGCTCCACCGACCGTGCCGGATCCTGGTACGGGTCGCTCAGCAGCGGCTCCGGGAACCAGGGCCCGACGTACTCCTCCCGCCGTACCCGCGCCGAACGCAGTACGTCGATGGAGATCCGCGTGACCGTGGCCGACAGGAACGACTTGGTCGAGGTGGGCCGGGTCGTCGAGCCGTCGTAGCGCAGCCAGGTCTCCTGGACCGCGTCCTCGGCCTCGCCCACACTGCCCAGGATCCGATAGGCGATCGAGAACAGCAGCGGTCGCAGCTCCTCGAACTCCTGGGCCTTCCGGTCGGTTTCGCTCACGCGGGGATCTCCTTGTCCTGGCCGGTGCGGGTGGGGTGCGGGTGGGGTTCAGCCGAAGATGCCGGGCTTGTAGTCGCCCGCGCAGGGCTGTCGGGTGATGATGTTCAGCCGGTTCACCGAGTTCATGAAGGAGATCAGGATGACCAGTGAGGTGAGCTGCTCGTCGTCGTAGTGCTTGGCCGCGTGCGCCCACACCTCGTCGCTCACCCCGCCGGCCGCGTCCGCGACCCGGGTCCCCTCCTCCGCCAGTGCCAGCGCGGCCCGTTCGGCCTCCGTGAAGACCGTGGCCTCGCGCCAGGCCGCGACCAGGTTCAGCCGGACCGAGGTCTCGTCGGCGGCTGCGGCCTCCTTGGTGTGCATGTCGATGCAGACGGCGCAGCCGTTGATCTGGCTGACCCGCAACGCCACCAACTCCTGTGTCAGGACAGGCAGTTCGGAGTGCTTGAGCGACCTGCCGACCGCCATGAACTGCTTGGCGGCCTTGCCGGCGGTCGGGCTGGCGAAGAAGTTCAGTCGTGCGTCCATGGTGCCCTCCGTGGGCCGTCGTCGTCGGTGACTGCACTCACGAGACGAGACGGCCCGTTCCCCTGTGACATGGACGCATGTGACCCGGGTCTCAGCCCACGTTGACCGCGCTCCAGGCCGCGGCCACCGCGCTGTACTCCGAACTCCCCACGCCGTAGAGGTCCTTGGCCGCACTGAGCGTCGCCGTGCGGGCCCCGGCGTAGTTCGTCGAGGACGTCATGTAGACCGTCAGCGCCCGGTACCAGATGGCCCCGAGCTTGTCCCGGCCGATCCCGCCGACCGATGAGCCGTTGCAGGTGGGCGAGTTGTAGTCGACCCCGTTGACGGTCTTCGCGCCGCTGCCCTCCGCGAGGAGGTACGCGAAGTGGTTCGCGACGCCCGACGAGTAGTGGACGTCCAGATTCCCGACGGTCGAACTCCAGCAGTCCGCGGAGTTGCCGTCCTTGGACGGCTTGTCCATGTACCGCAGTGCCGACCGGCCGAATCCGGAGCGGACGATCTTCTCGCCGATGAGGTAATCCCCCTTGTCGGAGGCGTTGTTGGCGTACCACTCCACCAGCGTGCCCATGATGTCGGAGGTGGCCTCGTTCAGCCCGCCGGACTCGCCCGAGTACGTCAGCGCGGCCGTCTTGGACGTCACACCGTGTGTCATCTCGTGCCCGGCGACGTCCAGCGCCACCAGCGGACCGAGCTGCGTCCCGTCACCGTCGCCGTACGTCATGCAGAAGCAACTGTCGTCCCAGAAGGCGTTGTTGTAGCTGTTGCCGTAGTGGACCCGGTTGTACGAGCCCTTCCCGTCGCCCGCGATGCCGTTGCGGCCGTGGATGTTCTTGTAGTAGTCCCAGGTCTCGTTCGTGCCGTACTGCGCGTCCACCGCGGCCGACGAACGGTCCGAACTCGCCCCGGTGCCCCAGTGGTTGTCGGTGTCCGTGAAGACCGTGGACGGGGCCCGGCTGATGCAGATGCCGAGGATGCACAGGTCCGTCTTGTTCGCCGCGTCGCCGGTGTAGGTCCCGCCGCGCGTCGCGTCCTTGAGCTGGTACGTCGATCCCGACAGCGTCGTCTCCAGCGGCACCGTCCCGCTGTACAGCGACTGCCCGTCGCCGGTCGCCGTCTCCACACTGTCCCAGGCGTCGATCCGGGCGCCGGTGCGGGCGTCGGTCAACACCGTGCGGGCGACCGGGTTGCCGAGCGAGTCCTTGGCGACGACGTTCGTCCGCCAGGCGAGCTTCGGGGTGCCGTGCAGGGCGTCGACCATCAACTGTGGCTTGGCGGTTACGCCTTTGAGCGCCTCGCCGAGATGCGCGGCCCGCAGCGCGTTCACCGCCAGGTCCGCCGCCTTCGGAGCGGCCACCTTGGGCGTCACGGACGACAGGGATATGGAGGCACGGGTCGCACGGTCGGCGCTCCGATAACTCCCGTTCGGAGCCAGATGCACCACGAAGTCACCGCCGAGCACCGGGAGTTGACGGTACGTCCGGTCGTAGCGGACGTGCTGTGTGCCGTCCGGGTCGACGATCACGTCCCGGACCGACGTGCCCTCCGAGGCCGTCAGCCCCAGACTCGTGGCATGGGCGAGCAGCGCGGACGCGGCGTTCGCGATCGCGGTGCTCCGGGTCGGCCGGTCGACGGCGTGGGCGGTGGGGGAGAGGGTGGCGGCCAGCAGGGTCGCGGCGCCGGCCGCGATACCGGCCGTGGCGAGACGGGAACCATGAATGTGCCGTGTCCGACTCATCGGTCTCCTCAAGAACGCAAGTGGGGGGCGTGGGGGCCGCGTTGATGTTGAATGAGATTTAAGAGGTCATGACATGTCATGTCCATAGCGCGTGCAAAGAGCCGGAGAGTGATGACGACGCCCCTCCCCTTCTTCGTCTACGGCACCCTCCGCCCCGGCGAGCCCAACCACGACCTCTTCCTGCGCGGCCACACGGAGTCGGAGGAGCCCGGACACCTGCACGGCGCCGTCCTCTACGAAGGCCCCGGCTACCCGTACGCCGTCGAGGACCCAGGCTCGGTGGTCGTCGGCGAACTCGTCACCGCGCGCCCCGCGTCCTACCCCCGACTCCTCCTCGCCCTCGACCGACTTGAGGACTACGCCCCCGGAGACCCGCGCAACCTCTACGAGCGCGTCGAACGCCCGGTGACCCGAGACGCCGACGGCATCGCCGTACCCGCCTGGGTGTACCTCGCGGCCCCCGCCGTCACCGCCGCCCTGCGCACCCACGGCACGCCGATCGAGGGCGGCGACTGGTACAACTGCCGCTGAACAGCGCTCAGTTGCTGCCGGAGGCCAGCGCCCGCGCAACCCCCTTCTCCTTCGGGCCGAGGAACTGCGGATCGGGATGGACCACCACGTCCAGCGCCGCCTTGCCCGCCGCGAACACCTCGCGGGTACCGCCGTAGTACCAGGTCGCGTTGTGCGCCTCGTCGACCCCGACACCGTACGAGTCGACCCCCGCCGCCTCGCACAGCGCGACCGCCCGCCGGATGTGGAAGTTCTGACTGATGAGCACGGCCTTGTCGACGCCGAAGATCTTCTTTGCGCGGACGCAGGAGTCCCAGGTGTCGAAGCCGGCGTAATCGGTCACCACGCGCGCGCGTGGCACCCCGTGCTCGGCCAGGTAGACGCGCATCGCGTCCGGCTCGTCGTAGTCCTTGCGGCTGTTGTCACCGGTCACCAGGACGACCTTCACCCGGCCCTCCCGGTACAGCGTGGCCGCCGCGTCCAGCCGGTGCGCGAGATACGGCGACGGCTCGCCGTCCCACAGCCCGGCCCCGAAGACCACGGCCACATCGGTGCGCGGCGCGTCCTGAAGGGTCCGCAACCGGTCCGCCGTCGCCACCCACAGCCAGGTCGCCGGAAGCAGCGCGAGGACACACCCGAGGGCCACCCCCTGCACGAGCTGCCGCCACCCGGCACGCGTGCGTGGCAGTCGCGGCCGGCGAAGTCTCGGGCGACGCATCAGACGTATCAACGGGGGCCCCTCCGCGTTCGGTTTCGACAGTCACAGACGCGCTGTAACGCGCTCCGGTTCGCCGCCGGCAGTGTGACCGGCTTCACTGTGAACCCTGAATCCGCAGGTCACCTCGCCTCACACACCCCCCGCACCCCACCGTGAACCCCCGGAAAACCCCCGTCATTCCGGTGCAACGGCACGGCAACGTCCTACCGCCACCATCTGTCCATGACGGCGTCGCATCATCCCCACGACGAGTCCACGACCCTCGACAGTACGGCGCATCTCATGAACCGGATCAGCAGTCAGCTCGCCAGCCAGCTCAGCCTCGTCTCCCTGAACGGCAGCCGGCGCCCCGACCCGCCCGCGCTCGTCCTGGTGGCGCACGGCAGCCGCGACCCGCGCGCCCTGAGCACCGTACGAGCCCTCGTGGAACGCGTCGGCGAACTGCGCCCCGGCCTCCCCGTCCACCTGGGCCACATCGAACTCAACGAGCCCCGCCTCCCGGACACCCTCACCGCACTCGGCCCCACGGATGCCGTCCTCGTCCCGCTCCTCCTGGCCCGCGGCTACCACGTCAAGCGGGACATCCCCGAACTGGCCGCCGAGACACAGGCACGCACGCGCGTGGCACCCCCTTTGGGCCCGCACCCCCTCCTCGTGGAGACGCTCTACGACCGCCTGGTGGAAGCGGGTTGGCGCACGAGGACGGACGACCGGACCCGCCGCTCCAGCGCCGTGGTCCTGGCAGCGGCAGGCTCCAGGGACCCCGAATCCAAGCTGGACACCAACCACACGGCCCAACTCCTCGCCGACCGCCTGGGAGTCCCCGTGATCCCCGCGTACGCCTCGGCGGCGGCCCCCACGGTCCAGGCAGCAGTCCGGGCGTTGGCCGCCCGAGGCCGCCACAGGGTGGCAGTGGCTTCGTGCTTCACAGCCCCCGGCCGCTTCGCGACACAGTGCGCGGAGCAGGCCCCGTGGATCGCGTCGGCCCCGCTGGGAGCCCACCCCGCGATGGCGAGGCTGGTCCTCCACCGCTACGACCAGGCGCTGATGACGACGGCGAGCACGGAACCGGAACTGGCTTCGGCTTGATACGCAGGCAGGGGCAGCCGGGCAAGGGGCGCGGGGTTGTATCGATTTGCGGCTCCGCCGCGTGGGCGCGACCAGCCACATGCGACCCGCACCCACAAACGAAACCGCACCCGGCAGACGCATAGGCGCCCCGCAACTCCTGAATTGTCACTGCCTGCGCTTACTGTCGAGACATGTCCTACGACGCGCACGCAACCGAACGCTGGGCCCCCGAACCCGACAAACGCCCCGGCCGCACCGCCTTTCAGCGTGACCGCGCGCGCGTACTTCACTCCGCTGCTCTCAGAAGGCTCGCCGGCAAAACCCAGGTGGTCACCCCGGGAACCCGCAGCCAGGCCTGGGACGCCAGCCCCCGCACCCGCCTGACCCACTCCCTGGAGTGCGCCCAGGTGGGCCGAGAGCTGGGCGCAGCCCTGGGGTGCGACCCGGACCTCGTGGAAGCCGCCTGCCTCTCGCACGACCTGGGCCACCCTCCCTTCGGCCACAACGGCGAACAGGCACTGAACGAATTCGCGGACGACTGCGGCGGTTTCGAGGGCAACGCCCAGTCCCTGAGACTCCTCACCCGCATCGAGCCCAAGCGCTTCACCGCCGAAGGCTCCGTCGGCCTCAACCTCACCCGAGCCACCCTCGACGCCGCCACCAAGTACCCCTGGCCGCGCGGAGGGCACCCCACCACCCCCAAGTCCCCCAAGTTCGGCGTCTACGAGGACGACAGACCCGTCTTCGACTGGGCCCGCAAGGGCGCCCCCGGCACGCGCACGTGCTTCGAGGCCCAGGTCATGGACTGGTCGGACGACGTGGCGTACTCCGTGCACGACGTCGAGGACGGCCTGCACGCGGGACACATCGACCCCAACTGCCTGCACGCCGAACCGGAACGCCAGGAGATCTTCAAGGTGGCCATCGGCCGCTACGCCCCCGCGGACACGGCCCCTGACGAACTCGCCGAGGCGCTGGACCGACTGCAGAACGAGCCGTGGTGGCCGCACGGCTACGACGGCTCGGCGGTCGCGCAGGCCCGCCTCAAGGACGCCACCAGCCAGCTCATCGGCCGCTTCTGCCTGGCCGCCGAGGCCGCCACACGCGCGAGATACGGCACCGGCCGCCTCACCCGCTACGACGCCGAACTCGTCGTACCGCACGAAGCACGGCTGGAATGCGCGGTCCTCAAGGCGGTCGCCGACCGGTACGTCATGCAGCGCGCCGAGCAGGAGCGCATCCGCGCCGACGAGCGCATCGTGGTCGCCGAACTCGCCGAGGTGCTCACGACGCGCGCTCCCGACGGTCTGGAGCCGCAGTTCCGCGCCCAGTTCGACGAGGCGCCCGACGACCGGGCCCGCAAGCGGGTGATCGTCGATCAGATCGCGTCATTGACGGACGCGTCGGCGCGGTCTCTTCACGCGCATCTCACATCCCTGGGGCACAGTGACGCGAAACAAGCCCGAATGTGACCCTCCGTGGCCTGATCGGGCCACACCCCCTTCCCGCATCACCCTGCGTGCGGGACGCTCGCATATGGCGGCACCCTTACGAGGAGGCATCAAGTGGTCGACGCGGATCAGACATTCGTCATCGTCGGAGGAGGCCTGGCCGGCGCCAAGGCGGCCGAGGCGCTCCGAGCGGAGGGCTTCACCGGCCGCGTGATACTGATCTGCGACGAACGCGACCACCCGTACGAGCGTCCGCCACTGTCCAAGGGCTACCTCCTCGGTAAGGAGGAGCGCGACAGCGTCTTCGTCCACGAACCCGCCTGGTACGCGCGCAACGACATCGAGCTGCATCTCGGCCAGACCGTCGACGCCATCGACCGTACGGCGAAGACGGTCCGCTTCGGAGACGACGGAACCCTTGTCCACTACGACAAGTTGCTCATCGCCACCGGCTCCGAGCCCCGCCGCCTCGACATCCCGGGCACGGACCTCGCGGGCGTCCACCATCTGCGCCGCCTCTCGCACGCCGAGCGCCTCAAGGGCGTCCTCGCCACCCTGGGCCGGGACAACGGCCATCTGGTGATCGCCGGCGGCGGCTGGATCGGCCTGGAGGTCGCGGCGGCGGCCCGCGAGTACGGCGCCGAGGTGACCGTCGTGGAACCCTCGCAGACCCCGCTGCACGGAGTCCTCGGCCCCGAACTGGGCCAGCTCTTCGCCGATCTGCACGCCGAGCACGGCGTCCGTTTCCACTTCGGCGCCAAGCTCACCGAGATCGTCGGCCAGGACGGCATGGTCCTCGCGGCCCGCACGGACGACGGCGAGGAGCACCCCGCGCACGACGTACTCGCGGCCATCGGCGCGGCCCCCCGCACCGCGCTCGCCGAGGCGGCGGGCCTGGAACTGGCCGACCGCGCGCACGGCGGCGGCATCGCGGTCGACGAACGGCTGCGCACCTCCGACCCCGACATCTACGCGGCCGGTGACGTGGCCGCCTTCCACCACGCCCTGTTCGACACCCGGCTGCGGGTGGAGCACTGGGCCAACGCCCTCAACGGCGGCCCGGCGGCGGCTCGCGCGATGCTCGGCAAGGACGTCACCTACGACCGCGTGCCCTATTTCTTCTCCGACCAGTACGACTTGGGTATGGAGTACTCCGGCTGGGCGCCCCCGGGCTCCTACGACGAAGTGGTGATCCGGGGAGACGCGGGCAAGCGCGAGTTCGTCGCCTTCTGGCTGAAGGAGGGACGCGTGCTGGCCGGGATGAATGTGAATGTGTGGGACGTCACAGAGCCCATCCAGCAGCTCATCCGCTCCCGTACTCGCGTGGACACCGAGGCCCTGGCGGACCCACACGTTCCACTGGACAGCCTGGGCGTCTAGAGGTCCGACTCGTCACTGGTGTCAGTCCGGCCCCGTAGAATTCACGCGTGGCTGGACGGATCAACGACGAGGACGTGAAGGCGGTTCGGGACGCGGTCCCGATCGACGCCGTGGTGTCCGAGTACCTCCAGCTGCGGAACGCGGGCGGCGGCAACCTCAAGGGTCTCTGCCCGTTCCACGACGAGAAGTCGCCGTCCTTCCAGGTCAGCCCGAGCAAGGGGCTCTTCCACTGCTTCGGCTGCCAGGAGGGCGGCGACACCATCACGTTCGTGATGAAGGTCGACCACCTCACCTTCTCGGAGTCGGTCGAGCGGCTGGCCGCCCAGGCCGGCATCACGCTGCGGTACGAGGAGGGCGGGTACAACCCCGCCCACCAGCGCGGCGAGCGCATCCGCCTGGTCGAGGCCCACAAGGTGGCCGCCGACTTCTACGTGGAGCAGCTCGCCGTCAGCCCCGAGGCGGACATCGGCCGCAAGTTCCTCGCCGAGCGCGGCTTCGACCAATCCGCCGCCGAGCACTTCTCCGTCGGCTACAGCCCCCAGGGCTGGGACCACCTCACCAAATACCTCCGCGGCAAGGGCTTCAGCGACAAGGAGATCCTCCTCTCCGGCCTCGCCCAGGAGGGCCGCCGCGGCCCCATCGACCGCTTCCGGGGCCGGCTGATGTGGCCGATCCGCGACATCGGCGGCGAGGTCGTCGGCTTCGGCGCCCGCAAGCTCTACGAGTCGGACAACGGCCCGAAGTACCTCAACACGCCCGACACCGCGATCTACAAGAAGTCCCAGGTCCTCTACGGCATCGACCTCGCGAAGAAGGACATCGCCAAGTCCTCCCGCGCGGTGGTCGTCGAGGGCTACACGGACGTCATGGCCTGCCACCTCGCCGGAGTGACGACGGCCATCGCGACCTGCGGCACGGCCTTCGGCACCGACCACATCAAGATCCTCCGCAGGCTCCTGATGGACAACGGCTCGGCGCGCGTGATCTTCACCTTCGACGGCGACGCGGCCGGCCAGAAGGCGGCCCTGCGCGCCTTCGAGGACGACCAGAAGTTCGCCGCCGAGACCTACATCGCCATCGCGCCCGACAACATGGACCCCTGCGAACTCCGCCTCGCCAAGGGTGACGAGGCGGTCGCCGACCTGGTCCAACCCCGCACCCCGCTCTTCGAGTTCGCGCTGCGCCAGATCGTCGTCCGCTACGACCTCGACACCCCCGCCGGCCGCGCCTCCGCCCTGGACGAGGCCGCCCCGATCGTCGCCCGCATCAAGAACAGCGGAGCCCAGCACGAGGTCGCCGTCCAGCTCGCCGGCATGCTCGGCATCCTCGACACCCAGTTCGTGGTCAAGAGGGTTGCCCAGCTTGCCCGTTGGGCCCGCGACCGAGGCGGCAAGGGCCCGGCACCGACGGGGGGCGGCGGCCAGCAGCCGTACGACACCGCCCCCCGCACCCCCACCGGCGGCCCCGCCCTCACCCTGCGCAACCCGGTCTTCGCCACCGAACGCGAACTCCTCAAACTCGCCCTCCAGCGCCCCGAGTTGGTCTCCCCGGCCTTCGACGCGTACGGCGTCGACGAGTTCACCGCCGCGCCCTACGCGGCCGTACGCGAGGCGATCATCGAGGCGGGCGGCGCCGAGTACGGCCTCCAGGACGCCCAGGACTATCTCGTCCGGGTCCGCGAGGCGGCACCGGACGACGCCGTCCGCGCGATGGTCACCGAGCTCGCCGTGGAGGCGATCCTGCGCCGCACGGTCGACGAGAACTACGCGGGCGAGCAGCTCGTCACCGTCCGCCGAAGAGCCGTAGTGCGCCGTATCCACGACATCCAGGGTGCGCTCACCCGCCTCGGCAGCCACGGAGACTCGGCGGAACTGGCCGCCGTACAGAACGAGTTGTGGGTTCTTCAGCAGTACGACCAGGCACTCCAGGTGCACGGCGCCACAGCGCTCTGAGCGCGTAGTTACGGAACGGACTCAAAAAGTCACCGCACGCCCCTCGTGGCGGCGATGTGTCGTACTCCACACTGGGTTCCGGTGCCTGAGTCCTCGGAGCGCGGCCGATCCGTCCCCAGCGGGTCCTTCACCCCCGCGGTTCCGCTCATCGAGTACGGGACGGATTGCGGCGAGGCCGCCCACTCCGCCCCTGAAGTACCGCTGCCGTACCCCCTGGCAGCGATCATCCTGGAGGTCGCCCCCGTGCAGACCCAGACCCTCGACCAGACCGAGACCAGCACGACGGACGGCGCGGAACCGGACGCGGAGACCGATGTCCTCGCGACCGTCCCCCCGCAGAGCCGTGCCGCGCACCACCCCGAAACCGCGGAGCCGGAGAGCCCGCCCGAGCTCGAAGAACCGACGGCCGAGGCGGTGGAGACCGCCGAGGCCCCGGAGCCCGACGAACGGCCCCGGCCCCGGAGCCGGGTCGCCGACACCGGCGCCCCCTCCTCGGACCTGTTCCGCCAGTACCTGCGCGAGATCGGCCGCATCCCGCTGCTCACCGCGGCCGAGGAGGTCGACCTCGCCCGCCGCGTCGAGGCCGGCCTGTTCGCCGAGGAGAAGCTCGCCGGCGCCTCCGACCTGGACAGCCAACTCGCCCTGGACCTGGACAGGTTGGTCGTCATGGGCCGGATGGCCAAGCGCCGCCTGATCGAGGCGAACCTGCGGCTCGTGGTCTCCGTGGCGAAGCGGTACGTCGGTCGCGGACTCACCATGCTCGACCTCGTCCAGGAGGGAAACCTGGGCCTGATCAGGGCAGTTGAGAAATTCGACTACGCCCGCGGCTACAAGTTCTCCACCTACGCCACCTGGTGGATCCGCCAGGCCATGTCCCGTGCCCTCGCCGACCAGGCCCGCACGATTCGCGTCCCGGTGCACGTCGTCGAACTCATCAACCGGGTCGTCCGCGTCCAGCGCCGGATGCTCCAGGAGCGCGGCTACGAGCCGACCCCGGAGGAAGTCGCCGACCACCTGGACCTCGCGCCCGAGCGCGTCAGCGAGGTGCTCCGCCTGGCCCAGGAGCCGGTGTCGTTGCATGCGCCGGTGGGGGAGGAGGACGACGTTGCCCTCGGCGACCTGATCGAGGACGGCGACGCCACGAGCCCTGTCGAATCCGCCGCGTTTCTGTTGTTGCGGCAGCATCTGGAAGCGGTGCTGTCGACGTTGGGGGAGCGTGAGCGCAAGGTCGTACAGCTCAGGTATGGGCTGGCTGACGGGCGTCCGCGCACGTTGGAGGAGATCGGGCGGATCTTTGGCGTGACCCGGGAACGGATACGGCAGATCGAGTCCAAGACTCTCAACAAGCTGCGGGACCATGCATTTGCGGATCAGCTGAGGGGTTATCTGGATTGATCCCGGCTGCGGGCCGGTGGGGGCTGGTCGCGCAGTTCCTCGCGCCCCTAAAAGAACGGGGCGGGCCCGGCGTTTTCAGGGGCGCGGGGAACTGCGCGACCAGCCACGACGGACCGTCGGCCGAACGACGACCGTCAGTCCACCTCCGCCACCGCCTGCGCGAACTGCGCCTTGTACAGCCGTGCATACGCCCCGTCCGCCGCCAACAGCTCGGCGTGCGCGCCCTGTTCGACGATCGAGCCGTTCTCCATGACCAGGATCGTGTCCGCGTCCCGGATCGTGGAGAGACGGTGGGCGATGACGAACGACGTACGCCCATGGGCGAGTTTGGCCATGGCCTTCTGGATCAGGACCTCCGTGCGCGTGTCGACCGACGACGTCGCCTCGTCGAGGACCAGGATCGTCGGGTCGGACAGGAACGCCCGCGCGATGGTGATGAGTTGCTTCTCACCGGCGCTGACGCCCGAGCCCTCGTCGTCGATGACCGTGTCGTAGCCGTCGGGCAGCGTACGGACGAACCGGTCGGCGTGCGCCGCCCGCGCAGCCTCCTCGATCTCGCCCCGGGTGACCTCCCGCGATGCGCCGTACGCGATGTTGTCGGCGATCGAGCCGCCGAACAGCCAGGTGTCCTGGAGCACCATGCCGATGGTGGCGCGGAGTTCGTCGCGGGACATGCGCGCGATGTCGACGCCGTCGAGGGTGATCCGGCCGCCGGAGACCTCGTAGAACCGCATGAGGAGGTTCACGAGTGTGGTCTTGCCGGCGCCTGTGGGGCCCACGATCGCGACCGTGTGGCCCGGTTCCACCGTCAGCGAGAGGTCCTCGATGAGCGGCTTGTCGGGGTCGTAGCGGAAGGAGACGTGCTCCAGGGCGACCAGGCCGCGCAGTTCCTCGGGGCGCTCGCCCGGCATCGGGTCGGCCGACTGCTCCTCGGCGTCGAGGAGTTCGAAGATCCGCTCGGCCGAGGCGACGCCGGACTGGACGAGGTTCGCCATCGACGCGACCTGCGTCAGCGGCATCGAGAACTGGCGCGAATACTGGACGAAGGCCTGCACGTCACCGATGGAGAGCGAGCCGGACGCGACCCGCAGGCCGCCGACGACCGCGACCAGCACGTAGTTGAGGTTCGACACGAACATCATCAGCGGCTGCATGACCCCGCTGTTGAACTGCGCCTTGAAGCCCGCCTCGTAGAGCGCGTCGTTCTGCTCGGCGAACAGCTTCGCCGACTCGTCCTGCCGCCCGAACACCTTGACCAGGTTGTGGCCGGTGTACATCTCCTCGACGTGCGCGTTGAGCTTGCCCGTCGAGCGCCACTGCTGCACGAAGTGCGGCTGCGAGCGCTTGCCGATGCGGGTGGCGACGAGGAACGACAGCGGCACGGTCACCAGCGCGACGAGCGCCAGCAGCCAGGACACCCAGAACATCATCGCGAGCACGCCGATGATCGTGAGCAGCGAGTTGATCAGCTGGCCCATCGACTGCTGGAGGGTCTGCCCGATGTTGTCGATGTCGTTGGTCGCGCGCGAGAGCACCTCACCGCGCTGCCGCTTGTCGAAGTACGACAGCGGGAGCCGCGACATCTTCGTCTGCACGCTCTCGCGCAGCCGGAACATGGTCCGGTTGACCGCCCGGTTGACCATCCGGGTCGCCACCGCCATCAGCAGCCCGGCCACCATGAACGTGCCCAGCGCGAGCAGCAGCACATGACCCACCGAGGTGAAGTCGATGCCCTTGCCCGGGGTGAAGTCCGTGCTCTTGAGCATGTCCGCGACCGAGCCCTGGCCGCGGTCGCGCATCGCCTGGAGGGCCTGCGCCTTGGTCGTCCCGGCCGGCATCTGCCGCCCGATGATGCCCGCGAAGACCAGGTCGGTGGCGTTGCCGAGAATCTTCGGCCCCACCACGTTCAGCCCGACGCTGATCACCACACACACCAGCAGGATGCCGAGGGTCAGCCGCTCCGGCCTGAACTGGCCGATCAGCCGCTTGCCGGACACCTTGAAGTCCATCGAACGGGCGTCGGGGCCCGTCCCGGCCATCATCCGCCCCATGGGCCCGGCCATCAGGCAGCCTCCGCTTCCGTGAGCTGGGAGAGCACGATCTCTCGGTACGTCTCGTTGTCCGCCATCAGTTCGTGATGCCGGCCCGTCCCCACGACCCGCCCCTCGTCGAGTACGACGATCCGGTCGGCGTCCCTGATGGTCGCCACCCGCTGCGCCACGATCACCACGGTCGCCTCGGCGGTCTCGTGCGCGAGGGCCGCCCGCAGCGCCGCGTCGGTCGCGTAGTCGAGGGCGGAGAAGGAGTCGTCGAAGAGGTAGATCTCCGGCCGCTGCACGAGTGTCCGGGCGATCGCCAGCCGCTGCCGCTGACCGCCGGAGACGTTCGTGCCGCCCTGTGCGATGGGGGAGTCGAGGCCGTTCTCCAACCCCTCGACGAACCCCTTGGCCTGCGCCACCTCCAGCGCGTGCCACAGCTCCTCGTCCGTCGCGTCCGGGTTGCCGTAGCGAAGGTTGGTGGCGACCGTGCCCGCGAAGAGGTACGGCTTCTGCGGGACCAGGCCGACCGTCTTGGCCAGCAGTACCGGGTCGATGGTCGACACGTCGACACCGTCGACGAGGACCTCACCGTCGGTCGTGTCAACCAGGCGTGGGACCAGACTCAGAAGGGTGGACTTTCCGCTGCCGGTCGAGCCGATCACGGCCGTCGTCTCGCCCGGGCGGGCCACCAGGTCGATGGATTTCAGCACGGGTTCCTCGGCACCGGGGTAACAGAAGCCGACCCCGCGGACCTCCAGATGCCCGTGCCGACGCAGCTCGAAGACGGGAGCCACCGGCGGCACGACACTGCTCTCCGTGTCGAGGACCTCCTCGATGCGCTCGGCACAGACCTCCGCGCGCGGCACCATCATGAACATGAAGGTGGCCATCATCACGGACATCACGATCTGCATGAGGTAGGCGAGGAACGCGGTCAGATCGCCGATCTGCATCCCGCCGCTGTCGATGCGATGGGCGCCGAACCAGACCACCGCGATCGACGACAGGTTCACCGTCGTCATGACCACCGGGAACATCAGCGCGAGCAGGTTGCCCGTCTTCAGCTGCATCTCGGTCAGATCGGAGTTGGCCTTCCGGAACCGGTCCTTCTCGTACTCGTCCCGGACGAACGCGCGGATGACCCGGTTACCCGTGATCTGCTCGCGCAGCACCCGGTTCACCGCGTCCAGGCGGACCTGCATGGCCCGGAACAGCGGGCGCAGCCGGCGCACGATGATCGTCACGCAGATGGTCAGCGTCGGCACCACCGCGATCAGCACCCCGGACAGCGGCACGTCCAGACCGAGCGCCAGGATGATCCCGCCGACGCACATGATCGGCGCCGACACGAGCAGGGTGAACGTCATCAGGGCCAGCATCTGGACCTGCTGGACGTCATTGGTCGTACGGGTGATCAGCGAGGGCGCGCCGAACTGACCGACCTCGCGGGCCGAGAACGACTGCACCCGGTCGAAGATCGCGCCCCGGATGTCCCGGCCGACCGCAGCGGCGGTGCGCGCGCCGAAGTAGACGGCACCGGTGTTGCAGACGACCTGGACCAGAGAGATCCCGATCATCAGAGCGCCGAACGACAGGATGTATCCGGTGTCACCCTTCACGACACCGTTGTCGATGATGTGCGCGTTCAGGGTGGGCAGGTAGAGGGTGGCGCAGGTCTGCAGGAACTGCAGCAGCACCAACAGGGCGATGGGTTTCCTGTAGGGCCTGAGATAGGTCCGCAGAAGTCGTATGAGCACGCTGGGTCTCTCGGAGTCGGCGGGTGGGGGGTGGGCGGTGTACCCCTCGCCCCCATCGTCCGACACTCCACCCGCGTTACCTCAACTGATTAAGCCAAGAGCAGTGCCACATGCGCCCTTATGAACCCTTAAGAGCGGAACACGTGAGCTCCTACGACCGGAACGCCCCCGGATGGGTCTGTTCCCGTACGGACACGTACTGCTGGCGCACGGCCTGACCTACGGCCAGTTCGTCACCCGGCTCCAGCACCTGCGCGACCGGACCCTGCCACGGCGGCGGGGTCCGCGGGTCCAGCGTCCCCTGCGAGACCCCGAGCGCCCACGCGGCCTGCCGGGCGGCACCGATCGCCGCGTAGTCGGCGGGCTGCGGTACGACGACCTGCGTCCCGAAGAGCGCGGGCGCCGCGGCCTGCACGGCGGGCAGTTCGGCGGCCGGCCCGAGCAGGAAGAGCCGCCGCACCGACACGCCCCGCCCGCGCAGCACGTCCAGCGCGTCGGCGAGCCCGCACAGCATGCCCTCGAACGCGGCCCGCGCCAGATGCTCCGCCTTCATCGACTCCCGCCGGAGCCCGGCCAGCGTCCCGGCGGTGTGCGGCAGATTCGGCGTCCGCTCACCCTCCAGATACGGCAGGAACACCAACCCGTGCGCACCCGGGGTCGACTTCATCGCCAGCTCGGACAGACTCTCCAGATCGGGCAGCCCGAGCAGCTCGGCGGCCCCGCGCAGGGTCCGTACGGCATTGAGTGTGGTGACGACCGGCAGATGCATCCCGGTCGCGTCGGCCAGCGAGGTGATCATCCCGCTCTGATCGACGAGCGCCTCATGATGTACGGCCATCACGGACCCGGAAGCACCGAGCGAGACCACAGCGTCCCCGAACCCGATCCCGAGCCCGAAGGCCGCGGCCATGGTCTCGCCGGTTCCCGCGGAGATCAGCAGCCCCTCCGGAGTCGTACCGGCCGCGTCGGACGGGCCGATCACCTCGGGCAGCATGGCCTGGTGACCGAGGGCCAGCTCGACGAGGTCGGGCCGGTAGCCGCCGCCGGCCGCGGACCAGTACCCGGTCCCGGAGGCCCCGCCCCGATCGGTGGTCCGTCTGACCGGCCGCCCGAGCAGCTGCCACACCAGCCAGTCGTGGGCCTGCAACAGGGCGGCCGTACGGCGGGCGTTGTCGGGCTCGGTCCGGTTCAGCCAGCGCAGCTTGGTCACCGGCTGGGCGGCCTGCGGGACACAGCCCACCGCCTGCGCCCACGCCTCGCGCCCGCCGAGCGCGTCGATCAGATCGGCGGCGGCGACCTGCGCCCGCTTGTCACCGCCGACCATCGCGGGCCGCACGGTGTTGCCCTGCGCGTCCAGCGGCACCAGC
The DNA here is from genome assembly GCF_024519455.1 of Streptomyces sp. STR69. GTDB lineage: Bacteria > Actinomycetota > Actinomycetes > Streptomycetales > Streptomycetaceae > Streptomyces. The sequence continues at coordinate 97,328 of NZ_JALJRY010000039.1, forward strand.
GCGTTCTGCTGCGCGGACACGCCGATGGCCTGCACACCTTCGAGCAGCCCCCCGCCGGCCGCCTCGCCCAGCGACAACAGCCAGGCCTGTGGATCGACATCGGAGGGCCGCCCGCCGCCCTCGGTCTCGGTTTCGACCGGATGCGGCGCGTATCCCTGCCTGAGCACGGACCCCGTGTCCGTGTCACAGACAACGATGCGAGTGAAATCGGGCGAACTGTCCAACCCGGCGACTATCCCCATGGCGGAAATTCTGCCGTACGGCGGGAGGTGACGGCGCCGGGACGGGGCTCCCTAGGTGTTGCTGGTGCCCCAGTCGTCCTCGCCCGTGCCGTTCGCGTTGCGCTCACGCAGGGACCGTACGCGCTGGGCGACCGAGTCGGGGACCCGATCGCCCACCTTCTCGCCGACCGCGTGGTACGCCTTGCCCGCGAACTGGCGGCCCTGCTGCGCCGCCGACTCGGCGGTGTTGCGGACGGCCGGGTTCTGCGCGACCTGGCGTGCCGACTTCTTCAGCTGCTCGTAGCGCTCGCGTCCGGCCCGCGTGCCCAGCACGTAACCCAGAGCCAGTCCGACGACGAACGTGAGCTTGTAGCGCATGACGGCCACCCTTCCCTTGCGTAGGTCCCTCGCGGGTCTCCGGCGCGGCATCGGTGCCGGGGGAACCGATTGGCGGAGCACCCCCCTGCTTGCGCTAATGTATGTGTCGCAGCGAGCGCACGCCCCCTGGCGAATACCCGGGTAGGTACGATCGATGCAACGAGGCATTCCCCTGTAGCTCAATTGGCAGAGCAGCCGGCTGTTAACCGGCAGGTTACTGGTTCGAGTCCAGTCGGGGGAGCTTCGATCTTCCGTAGCTCAATTGGCAGAGCAGCCGGCTGTTAACCGGCAGGTTACTGGTTCGAGTC
>NZ_JALJRY010000003.1:0-228852 GCF_024519455.1 Streptomyces sp. STR69
GTCCCTGTCCTTCGAGACCCCGATGCTCTGGGCCACCGGCTTCCTGATCACCTTCGTGTTCGGCGGCCTGACGGGCGTGATGCTCGCGTCACCACCCCTCGACTTCTCCACCTCCGACTCCTACTTCGTCGTCGCCCACTTCCACTACGTGGTCTTCGGCACCGTGGTCTTCGCGATGTTCTCCGGCTTCCACTTCTGGTGGCCGAAGATGACCGGCAAGATGCTCGACGAGCGCCTCGGCAAGATCACCTTCTGGACGCTGTTCATCGGCTTCCACGGCACCTTCCTGGTCCAGCACTGGCTGGGCGTGAACGGGATGCAGCGCCGGATTCCCGACTACCTCGCGGTGGAGGGCCTGACGACACTCAACACGGTGTCGACGATCTTCTCGTTCCTGCTCGGTATGTCGATCCTGCCGTTCCTCTACAACGTCTGGAAGACCGCGAAGTACGGAGAGAGGATCGAGGTGGACGACCCGTGGGGCTACGGCCGCTCCCTGGAGTGGGCGACGTCCTGCCCGCCACCGCGGCACAACTTCCTCACGCTCCCCCGCATCCGCAGCGAATCCCCGGCGTTCGACCTCCACCACCCCGATGTCCCGGCACTGGAACGGGAGTTGACGTCCCAATGACCGCCATGGACGAACACTCCCTGGACCGGGGGACGTTCCTCAACGAGATCGAGGGCCACCTGCTGGTCGCGGCCACCTGCACGGAGGGCCGCGCCGCCGCCGCGCGTTTCACCGCCCGGCTCGACCGGCTCACCGACGGCCAACGGGAGGAGGTGACACGGCAGTTCGAGGCGGAGTACCTGGCGCTCACCCGGCTGTCGTGGCAGCGCACCGCCGAGCGGAGCCGTCAACTGCGGGACGAGTACGAGGGCAGGTACCGCCGACTGCGGCAACGTGCCCTCGCCTGTTGCCTGTTGGCGTGTGCTCTGTTCGCCGCGACGGGTCTGGTCGCCGTCGCGCTCATCTAGACACACGCGTCCCGCCGGCCCTGACGACCGGCGGGACAACGCGCCACGACTACGTCAGCGTCCACTTCTGATTGCTCGCCGTGCCGCAGGTGTACAGGATCAGCAGGGTCCCGTTGGCCGTGGCGGCGCCGGACGCGTCCAGGCACAGGCCCGCGTTGACGTTGGTGAGGGTGCCGTCGGAGTTGGCGGCCCACTTCTGGTTGTTCTGGCCGTTGCAGTCCCAGATGACGACCTTCGTGCCGTTGGTGGTGCCGTTGTTGTAGGCGTCCAGGCACTTGTTGCCGTACACCACGAGTTCCTTGCGGGAGGTGTACGTCCAGGCCTGGTTCTGGCCGCCGTTGCAGTCCCAGATCTCGGCCTGGGTGCCGTTGGTGATGGTGTTGTTGTAGACGTCTGCGCAGCGGCCGGACCCGGTGCCGACGATCAGGTTGCCGTTCGTGCCGGGGATGGGCTGGACGTTGACCGCTCCCAGGGTCGGCAGTGAACTGCCCGTGAAAGTCAGGGAGTTGGTGGAGCCCTTCGACAGGTCGACCTGGACCGAAACCGTGCCCTGGCTGGAGCCGGTCGGTGGGAAGGAGACCGTCGTCGCGGTCTGGCTGTTGACCTGGAGGGTGCCGGTGACGGCGGTGGAGCCCGTGTTGGTGTAAGCGATGTCGACGACGTCCAGACCGGTGCTCGCCGCGCTGACTCCGGTGTACTTGCCGGTGGAGGCGGCCGTGTAGTTCGTGCTCGCCGCCTCGGTGCCGCCGCTCACCTTCAACATCACCGAGCCGCCCGCCGGGACGCCGGCGGTGTAACTCGTGGCGTACGAGCCGAGGTTCGTCTGCGCCCAGAGGTCACGGACCGTGGCGGAGGCGCCGGTCAGGCCGAGGTCGGACCAGCGGACGGTGATGTTCTGGGCGGAGGAGGTGCGGTTGAGCAGCACGACCGCGCGGTTGCCGGTGCCGGAGAGGACCCTGCCGTAGACCTGGAGGCCGGTGGTGTCCTCGGCGACCTTGACGCCCTGGAGGCCGCGCGGGTCCTGGTCGACGGCGACTACGTCCGAGTTCTTGAGGATCGCGGCGGTCTCACTGGTCATCGTGGTGAGGTCGTTGCCCGCGAGCAACGGGGCGCCGGAGATCGCCCACAGGGCCATGTGGGTACGGTTCTGAGCCGCCGTGAGGCCGGACATGCCGACGGTGAGCATGTCGGGGTCGTTGTGGTAGCCGGTGTGCTGGGCGGCCGGGTGCAGGGTTTGGTCGAAGTTGGAGAGCACGCTCGCCTGGGACGCCGTGCCGCCGTAGTAGTAGATGTCCGTGCTGGTCCGCCACATGGGGGCGAGGCCCGTGGCCCAGTTCCAGGTGTTCTGGTAGCCCCAGTTGCAGATCGAGAGGGTCAGCGCGCGGCCGGTGGTGGCGGTGGCCTTGGCGACCGAGGTGCTGATCGCCTTGTACGCCGTCGCCGCGTCGAGTCCCTCGGCGTCGCCGCCGCACCAGTCGACCTTCACGAAGTCGAAGCCCCACTGGGAGAACTGCAGCATGTCCTGGTCGTAGTGGCCCTCGCTGCCGGTGTTGGCGGCGGCGGGGCGGCCCGTCGGGTAGTAGTAGCCGCAGCCGTTGGCGCCTGCGTCCGTGTAGATGCCGGCCTTGAGGCCCTTGCTGTGGATGTAGTCGGCGATGGCGCTCATCCCGCCGGGCCACTCGCTGGTGTCGACGGTGATGTTGCCCGCGCTGTCGCGGGTGCCCTGCCACCAGCCCTCGTCGATGTTGATGTACTTGTAGCCGGCCGCCGGGAGGCCCGCGGCCACGAACGCGTCGACCTGCTGCTTGATGACGCTGTAGTCGATCTTCGCGGCGAAGCTGTTCCAGGAGGCCCAGCCCATCGGCGCGGTGGGCACGGCGATCTGACGGGTCGTCGAGGCGACGGGGGTCGCCCGACCTAAGTCCGCGGGCGCGGGTCTGGTGAAGAGGAGCAGGGTGACTGCCGCTGCGGCCATCGCGACGGCGCGCAGGATGGGGGTGCGGAACATGCGGCTCCTTTGCCGATATTTCGAACCAGGATCGGGTAGCCGAACGAAACGGCGCGCTGAAAGTAGAGCCACCCGGGGCCGAAGTCAACGGCTGTGACACGAGGGGCAGTTGGAAACCCCGCGGGAATCCCCCACTCGTCGGCCGCCGGACGCGATACTGACCGGCGTGCGCGTAGCGATCATGACAGCGGGATCCCGGGGCGATGTGGCCCCGTACACCGGACTCGGCCATGCCCTGGCCCGGGCGGGTCACGAGGTCACCCTCGTCACCCACGGAGGCTTCGCGCCCCTGGTGGCGGGGTCGGGCGTCGGCTTCCATCCGCTTCCCGTCGATCCCCGGGCCGAGTTGGAGTCCTCGCGGGGGCGCTCACTGCATCGCAGCGCCTCGGGCGGGGGCAAGTTGCTGCGGGTGGTCGCGATGGCGCGGGCGCTGGTCGGACGGATGACCGACGATCTGCTGACGGCCGCGCGGGCGAGTGACGTGCTGTTGCTGTCCAGCTCGCTGGGGCCCCTCGGGCATGCCATCGCCGAGGGGCTGTCGTTGCCGAGCATGGGTGTGTACCTCCAACCCCTCGCGCCCACAAGGGAGTTCGCACCGCCCGTGCTCGGCGGCGGCTCCTGGGGCACGGTCGGCAACCGGGTCGCCGGGCACGGGGTGAACCGGGCGGTGGAGCACGTCTTCGCCACCGCCGTACCGGAGGTGCGAGCCCGCCTGGGCCTGGCCCGCACCCGTCCCGGCACCGCGCTCCGGTCCCGGGAAAAGCGCAACTGGCCTGTCCAGCACGGCTTCAGCCCGCTGATCGTGCCCCGCCCGGCCGACTGGCGGCCCGGGCTCACGGTGGCCGGCTACTGGTGGCCGTACGACGGAGGCGCCCAACTGCCGCCCGAGGTAAGGGACTTCCTCGACTCCGGGCCCGCTCCGGTGTTCGTGGGGCTCGGCAGTGCCACCGTGCCCGATCCGGAGCGGCTGAGTGCCGAGATCGTGCGCGCGCTGCGCCGGGCCGGGCTGCGCGGGGTGATCCAACGGGGCTGGGGCGGCCTCGAAGCGACCGGAGACGACGTCCTGACCGTGGGCGAGGTGCCGCATGCGGCGCTGTTCCCGCGGATGGCGGCCGTGGTCCATCACTGCGGTGCGGGCACGACCGCGGCCGGGCTGCGCGCCGGAGTACCGGCCGTGCCGGTACCGATCCAGTTCGACGAGGGTTTCTGGGCCGCCCGCCTGGTCGCCCTGGGCGTGGCGCCCCGCGCCGTACCGCTGCGCGGGCTCACCGCCGACACCCTGTCCGCCGCACTCGTACAAGCCACTCGTGACCCGGCCCACGCCGAGCGGGCGCGGACCCTCGGCGCCCGGGTGCGCGCCGAGGACGGGGCGGCTCCCGTGCTCGCCGCCCTCGACACACTGGCCTAGCGCTGCTGCCGTGCCACGGCCTCGGGGGTGACCGGCGTGAAGAAGTTGATCAGGTTGCCGTCGGGGTCGCGGAAGAGGAGGGAGCGGTTGCCCCAGGGCATCGTCGTCGGTTTCTGCACGATCTCGCAGTCGAGGGGTGCCAGGCGCTCGCACTCGGCGTCGACGTCCGCCACACGGAACTCGGTGATCACCGATCGGTTGGCGGCGGGTTGCGCGGAGCCGGTGCCGAAGAGGGCCACGGTGCGGGTGCTTGCGACCGCCAACGTGCAGGCGGGGGTGACGAGTTCGGCGAAGTCGGGGGTCGACCAGGTGGCCGTGACGCCGGTGACCTGTTCGTAGAACGCGACGAGACGGGCGACGTCGTCGGTGATGACACGGATCGAGACGAAGTTCATGGCGGCTTCCTGTCGGAGGTCATGTGCGGTGCCGGATGAAGAGGCGTCTCCCACGCTAGGACCGATACCGGACAGCTTCCGCCCGGTATCCGAGGCAGACTTTAGGGGTGACCACCTCGACCACGCGCGTGCTGGCCCTGCTGGAGATCCTCCAGGGCGGCGGCCTCCGTACCGTCCCCGACCTGGCCGCGCGGCTCGGTGTCGACGAACGCACGGTCCGCCGCTACGTCGGCCATCTGCTGGAGCTGGGCGTGCCGGTCGACTCGGTACGCGGTCGCTACGGCGGATATCGGCTCGCTCCCGGCTATCGGATGCCGCCGCTGATGCTCACGGACGAAGAGGCCCTCGCCGTGGTGCTCGGACTGCTGGCCGGGCGGAGGGCGGGGCTCGTCACCGCATCGGCCGCAGCGGGCGAGAGCGCCACGGCGAAACTGCTGCGGGTCCTGCCCACCGCCCTGCGCCGACGGCTCGACGCCCTGCTCGACACCGCCGACTTCACCGCGCGACCGCGTGCCGCCACCGCGCCGGAGACGGAGGTACTGCTCGAACTCGCCGAGGCCGCCCTCCACCGGCGGCCGGTGGCGCTCGGCTACACCGATCGGAAGGGCCGCGCGAGCGACCGTACGGTCCTGCCGTACGGGCTGGTGGCGCATGCCGGACGCTGGTATCTGACCGGCGCCGATCCGGCCGACGGCGAGGTCCGCACCTTCCGCCTGGACCGCGTCACCGCGCTGCGCGTGCGCTCCGGCTCGTTCGACGTGCCGACGGAGTTCGACCCGGCGGCCACGGTGCTGGACAGCCTTGCGCGCACGCCGTGGAGGCACGACGTGTCACTGCGGATCCGGGGCAGTGAGCAACATGTTCGCGGGCATCTCCCGGCCGGGATCGCCACTCTGACCACGCCCGACGAGGGCACCGACTGGGTCCGTGTCCGGATCCGGGCCGAGCGGCTGGACTGGATTCCGCCCGTCCTCGCCGCCCTGGACCGCCCGTTCGTCGTCGAACGCCCCGCCGCCCTGCGCGACCTCGTCCGCGCGCTGGCCCGTCGCCTGGACGAGTACGCGACCGACGAGTCGCCCTAGGACAGGTCCTGACGGCTCCAGCCCGGCGGCTGCATGATCCCGAGCAGTTGTCGGACCAGTTCGTCGACGATCTCGTCCAGCGTGGCGTCCACCCAGCCCGCGCTCCAGTCGTGGAGCAGGCCGTTGACGCTGCCGATGAACGCCGTCGCGGCGATGCGGTAGTCGCGCCGCGCCGCCTCCCCGCGCTGGGCCGCGGCCCTCGCCTCGCCGCGGATGAGGTTGATCCAGCGGGCGCGGCGGGCCAGCCGCTGTTCCTCAAGGCGTGGGCTGACGCCGATGATCTCGACGAAGGTGATGCGGATGCGGCGCGGGTCGCCGGTGACGTTCGCGGCGTAGGCGTGGAAGATCGCTGCCGCCCGCTCGGCTAGTGGCAGGCCGTCGGCGGCATCGAGCGCGGCCAGTACGGCTTTCTCGGCCCAGTCGTTGACCTGGAGATGGAGCGCGGCCAGCACGTCCTCCAGGCTGCGGAACTCCTCGTAGAACTGCCGGGTGGACAGCCCCGCGGCCTCGCTGAGCGCCGCGACGGTCGTGCCGCGGTAGCCGGGGGTGTCGCCGAAGAGCTGGAGCGCGGCGTCCAGGAAGCGTCCGCGTCGCTCGGCCTGCCGCTGCTCGGCGGACTTGCCGCCGTAACGACCGGTCGGCGCCTTGAGCCTGCCCGCCACTGTCACACCTCTATCTTGTCGGCCATCGGCCAATCTTGTCGTGTCCGCAGTCTTGCGGAGAAGAGGGCTCTTCCTTACTTTTCAGTAAGTTCATTCTGAATTCGCGCGTGTTCAGATCTCTTCACATCCTCCGGCACCCTCTCACCTCACAGAAGAGAGCAGTCATGCCTGCCTTCAGACCCAGGCACCTTTGCTCCATGGCCGCCGCCCTCGTCCTGACCGTAGCCGCTCCGGCGACGGCCGCCACAGCCGACTCCTCCGCCGCTCTGCGCGAGGTGCTGTTCGTCGGCAACAACTGGGACGGCACCGCGGACGTCATCAAGTCCACAGGCGACTTCGCGAAGATCGGGGAGATCAACATCGTCCCCGACAAGGCGGCGCGGCTGGCGGAGATCAACGCCGATCCGATCAAGTGGATCTACTACACGTCCATCCACAACGAGGTCGGACAGGGACACGACCAGTACGTGGACGACATGTACTCCACGCCGGACGGCAAGTCCCTCGTCGTCTCCCGCCCCAGCTTCGCCGACGTCGTGTCGATCAATCTGGCCACCGACACCATCAACTGGCGCTTCCCGGTGGCCGGTTACCGCGCCGACCACATGGCGGTCTCCCCCGACGGCACGCGCGTCGCGGTCTCGGCCTCGACCGCGAACAAGGTGCAGGTGCTGGACATCAACACCGGCGCCGAACTGGGTGAGTTCGCCACCGGCGACAAGCCGCACGAGAACTTCTTCACCAACGGCGGCAAGTACATCTGGAACATGGCGATCGGCGAGGTCACCACCTCCCTCGACGATCCGGCCTGGGACTGGACCAAGGGCGACCGGCACATCACCGTCGTCGACGCCACCACGTTCAAGCAGGTCAAGATCATCGACATGCGGGACCGGCTGGACGCGATCGGCCTCACGAACTTCTCCGACGCGGTCCGCCCGGCCGCCTTCACGCCGGACTGGTCGAAGCTGTACTTCCAGGTGTCGTTCTTCAACGGCTTCCTGGAGTACGACGTCGCGACCGACAAGATCACCCGCGTGAAGACGCTCCCGGCGAACCCCGCCACCAGCACGGACCGCACCACCTGGCTGCTCGACTCGCGTCATCACGGCATCTCGATGAACCCCGAGGGCACCAAGCTGTGCGTCGCCGGGACGATGGACAACTACGCGACGGTCGTCGACCGGGCCACCCTGCAGGAGGGGCCGCTCGTCACGGCGTCCACGCCGTACTGGGCGACCGTGAGCGGTGACGGCAAGGACTGCGTCATCTCCGAGGCCGGCGCCGACCAGGTGACGGCGATCGACTTCGCCACCGGCCAGAAGGTGCTCTCCGTTCCGGTGGGCGACCATCCGCAGCGCGTACGGCTGGGCCATGTGCAGGCCGACTGGACGAGCCCGTCCGGGAGTTGAGGGAACGGCAACGGCGCCGGTCCCCTCGGGGACCGGCGCCGTTGCGCTTGTCAGCTGTGCGATGCCGCCCATGCGGCCAGTTCGGACTTGGCCGCGCTCAGCAGCGTCGAGGAGGGGCTCGACGCGCCGTTGGTGATCAGAGCGTAGTGCAGGGTTCCCGAGCCGGAGGCCGAGAGCAGCAGGCGGTGGCTGCCGGTGCCGCCCGGTTCGTTGGCGTAGCCGATCGGGGTCGACGACGTGTACGCCGGGACACCCGAGACGGCTCCCAGGTCGGAGACCACGGTGGTGGACGCGGCCGGGAAGGACGCCGGGAGGTGGAGTTCGGTCGGGGCCGTGGAGCTGTTGGAGCGCCACATCAGCAGGCCGTACTGGCCGGAGCCGACCAGCGAGGACACGTTCGGGAGGGTGCTGGGGACCGGGTTCCAGGTCAGGGTCGTGGAGCCGTCGCGGGAGCGGTCCTCGTAGGTGAAGGCGACCGTGGTGCCGGCGGTCGCGCTCGGGTAGATCCGGTCGAGCAGCCGGGCGTCCTGACGGAGTGTCACCGTGCCGGAGTCGGTCATGTTGACGGCGGAGAGGTCCTCGTCGTTCCAGGCGTCGCCGGAGGTGAGCACCTTGTCGGGGTTGTCGTTCATCAGCTCGTTGTGGCGGCCGTTGTAGATGTCCCACTGCCACTGCGTGCCGGACAGGACGGGGCCGGAGCCGGCCGGGTTCGACCACCAGGTGGAGCCCGGCAGACGGGAGTCGAGGGCCTGGTACATCGCCTTGAGGACGGTCGGCGCCTTGCCCGCGACCGTGCCGGACAGCGGATGCCCGAACTCGCTGACGATGGCGGCGGTGCCGGCGGCGGTGGCCCGGTCACGAACGGTGCCGAAGTCGGTCGAGTACTGGCCGTCGGCCGCGTTCCCCCACATCAGGATGCCGGAGATCGCCTTCTGGTCGTAGAAGTGGGTGTTGAAGACATAGCGCGAGCCGAGCGTGCCCGCGTCGAGGAGTCCGCCCTCCTGGACCTGGCTGGAGATGTTGGAGTTCCAGAAGAGGTTCGGTTCGACGAGGGCGGGCTTGGCGCTCCAGCCTGCCGCGTCCATCCGGGCCCGGAACTTCACGTAGAACGGCCAGAGCAGGTTCTGCTCCCAAGTGCGGCTGGCCTGGCCCGAGTCGTAGGTCCCCGCGAAGGGCTCGTTGTACGGGTCGAAGCCGACGACACCCGCGAACTCGTCGGTGGTCAGGTGCTGTTGGATGTACGTCATGGTCGACTGGGCGGTGGCGAGGAAGGAGTCCTGGAGGCCGTAGTTGTTGTGCCAGAAGTCGTACTGGGCCTTGGTGACGGCCGAGTTCTGGGTGATGTTCTGGCCCCAGAAGAGACAGATCCCGCAGGACTCCTGAGGGTAACTCCCCAGCGCGACGGCCCACTTGGGCGCACCGTCGCCGGTGTACCAACTACCGCTGTTGAACAGGTACTTGGAGTAGAGGTCCTGGTGGAAGTCGGGGTAGACGCGGATGCCGGCGTCCAGGAACGCCTGCATCTGTGCGGTGGCGGCGGCCAGGTACGTGGTGTCGACCTGGCCTCGGACGGGTTCGGCGTAGGCCCAGGAGAGCAGGAAGCGGACCGAGTTGCCGCCGCCGAGGGCGCGCAGCGCGGTCGCGGACTTCTTCGCGTCGGCGACCGAGGCGAAGGGGAGACCGTCGTTCTCCGCCAGCTTGGTCTCGCCGGAGACGTTGTAGCCGCGCAGCACGACCTGGCGGCCGTAGCTGTCGACGAAGCTGCCGTTCTGAACGGTCAGCGCTGAGCCGTCGAACCAGAGGGAGTCGGTTGGGGTGGCAGCGGTGGCTGGCCCGGCACCCAGCACCGACAGGAATCCGCAGAGGACAACCAGGACAACGATCAAACGCGCCCGGACATTCGTCATGTCCACTACAGTCCGGTTGTTTCCGGACACTGTCAACACTTCTGACTCACGAGTAAGTTCCCACGCTGCAAGCCCTTTTGAAACATTCCCAGCCGACCCGGCGCACCACGTTCAGCAGGTACTCCTTCCGGTTCAGCGGAGCGGCGGGGGCGACGCCGACGGACTAACGTCCGTAGCGGGACTACGGCGGTGAGAGGAGCATGTCGTGCGGGAGATCCTCCCGGAGCTCGGTCGCTGGTACGCGGCGCGGGAACCGTTCGGCCTGGCCACCGTCGTCGGGGTCAGTCGCAGCACACCGCGTGACCCCGGGGCGGCCATGGCCGTGGGCCCGGACGACGAGGTCGTGGGCAGTGTGTCCGGGGGCTGTGTGGAGGGGGCGGTCTTCGAGCTGGCGCGGGAAGTGGTGGCGAGCGGCGAGTCGCGCCTGGAGACCTTCGGGTACAGCGACGAGGACGCGTTCGCGGTCGGGCTCACCTGCGGCGGCGAGATCACCGTGCTGGTACGGCCCGTCACGCCGGAGGCCGATCCCACGTTCGGGGCGGTCGCCCGGTCGGTCGCCGCCCGCGAACCGGTGACCGTGGCGACCGTGATCGACGGCCCGGCACCGCGCGGCGCCACCCTCGCCGTCTGGCCGGACACGGTGGGCGGCACCCTCGGCACGACCGGTCTCGATGTGGCCGTCACCGCCGACGCGCGCGGCGAACTCGCCCTCGGGGCAACCGGGTTGCGGCACTACGGACCGCGCGGCGAGCGACGCGAGGACTCCGTCACCGTGTTCCTGCACTCCTTCGCGCCGCCGCCCCGGATGCTGGTCTTCGGCGCCATCGACTACGCGGCTGCGGTCGCCCGGATCGGTGACTTCCTCGGCTACCGGGTCACGGTGTGCGACGCCCGCCCGGTGTTCGCGACACCGAAGCGCTTCCCGGCCGGCGTCGAGGTGGTCGTGGACTGGCCGCACCGGTATCTGGCCGGCACGGACACCGACGAGCGGACGGTGATCTGCGTCCTGACCCACGACCCGAAGTTCGACGTCCCGCTGCTGGAGGAGGCGCTGCGCCGGCCGGCCGCGTACATCGGGGCGATGGGCAGCCGCCGTACCCATGACGACCGTATGCGGCGGCTGCTCGAATCCGACCTCGGCGAGGGCGAGTTGGCCCGGCTGCGCTCACCGATCGGCCTGGACCTCGGCGCCCGCACTCCGGAGGAGGTGGCCGTCTCCGTGGCCGCCGAGATCGTCGCGCTGCGGTGGAGCGGCACGGGGATGCCGTTGACGGGGGTGGCGGGGGCGATCCACCGGGCGCAGTCCCGGTGAACGGTGGGTCACCTCGGCGGCAGCCGGTGCAGTACGAGATCCGTCAGAGTGCCGTCGGTGACCGTCGCCGTGAGGTAAGTGCAGTGCGGCCGGCGGCGCCGGTCGGTCGGGGAGCCCGGGTTGAGCAGCCGTAGACCGGTCGGGGCCGTGGTGTCCCAGGGGATGTGGCTGTGTCCGAAGACCAGCACGTCCAGGTCCGGGAAGCGGGCCGCGCAGCGCGCCTCACGGCCCTGGGCGGGGCCCGTCTCGTGCACGGCGCCGAAGCGCAGGCCACCGAGTTCGGCGTACGCCACCTCGGGGAGCCGGGCGCGCAGTTCGGGGCCGTCGTTGTTGCCGTACACGCCGACGAGCCTGCGACTGCGGCTCTCCAGGAGGTCGAGGGTGGCGGTGTCGACCCAGTCGCCGGCGTGGAACACGACGTCGGCGCGCGGGAGTTCGGCGAGAAGTTGCGCGGGGAGTTCCTTGGCGCGCTTGGGGAGATGGGTGTCGGACATCAGGAGCAGACGCACGGGCCGAGCCGAGGCCCATGGTGCTGTCACGGCTTGACGCCCACTCCGCACCACATCGGCAGCGGGCCGGTCGCCGGGGTGTCCTCGGGGTCGGGGCGCCAGACGGGGAGTTGGACGACACCGGGGTCGAGGATCTCCGTGCCGTCGAAGAAGCGGGTGACGTCCGCGTGGGTGCGCGGGGTGGCTCCCGCGTGTTGGGCGGCGCGTTCGTTGTAGACGCGCATCGATTCGGCGACCTCCTCGGCGCCGATGTCGGCCGCCGGGTGGGAGAGGACGAGGTGGCTGCCGGGGGCGAGCGCGTCCAGGAGGCGCCGGGTGACGGCGTGGGGGTCGTCGCGGTCGGGGACGTACTGGAGGACCGCCACCAGCATCAGCCCCACCGGCCGGGAGAGGTCGAGGGTCTCGGCCGCGGCGGCGAGGATGCGGTCCACGTCGCGCAGGTCCGACTCCAGGTAGTCCGTCGCGCCTTCCCGGCTGCTGACGAGCAGGGCACGCGCGTGTGCCAGGACGATCGGGTCGTTGTCGACGTAGACGACGCGGGCCTCGGGGTCGACGCGCTGGGCCACCTCGTGGGTGTTGTCCGCGGCCGGTATGCCGGTGCCGATGTCGAGGAACTGGCGGATGCCCGCCTTGCCGCTCAGCTCGCGGACGGCCCGGCCGAGGAAGGCCCGGTTGGCGCGGACCGCGGGGACGATCTCCGGGTTGGCCGCGGCGGCCAGTTCGGCGGCCTCCTGGTCGACGGGGTAGTTGTCCTTGCCGCCGAGCCAGGCGTTGTAGACGCGGGCGGGATGTGCCACGGACGAGTCGATCGGGGCCGTTCCGCCTGCTGAGTGCTCGTTCATCGCGATCCGCTCCCCGCGCGCCCTCGGTACCTCTGCCGGCGCACAGAGTAGTGCACACGAGGAGATCTCCAGGCCGGACTGTTCAGTTCCGACTGGACAGTTTCCACTGCCGGTTCTACGGTGCCGCACATGGACCAGCAGCGCTCCCGGACACCGGCCGGCATCTCGGACTCCGCCGCCCGCTCCGCGCGGGATCTGCGGGTGGTGTTCAGCCGGCTGCGGCGCCGGATCCGTGAGGTCGCGACGGACGAGGACCTGACCCCCTCGCAGGAGTCGGCACTCACCCTGGTCGGCAAGCACGGCGCGGCCACGGCCAGCGCGCTGGCGTCCGCCGAGGGGGTCAGGCCGCAGTCGATGGCCGCCACCCTCGCCGCCCTCGACCGGCACGGGCTGATCCGGCGCGGCCCCGACCCCGAGGACGGCCGCAGACAACTGGTCACCCTCACCGAAGGGGGCCGCGCGCGCGTCGAGGACAACCGGCAGGTCCGTGAGGAGTGGCTCGCGCGCGCCTTCGAGGACCGCTACACCGAGCGGGAACGGCGGACGATCATCGACGCGCTGACTTTGCTGGGACGGCTGTCGGACCAGTGACGGCGAAGCTCACCCGGATACCGCGGAGCACACCGGCGAGGGCACACGGCGGGTTAACCGTTGCCCAACAACAGCCCAATGGGCGGCATCGAGACAGACCGGGTTAGCATCACCCCACTCGCGCCGTTCCGCAACGGTGGACGGTCAGCGCAAACAAGGGGGCTAGAAGCCGGATGTCGGTCAAGGTCAGTGTCGTCGTCCCTGTGTACAACCCAGGGCCCTATATCGAGGATTGCATCTCCTCTCTCCTCAGGCAGTCGCTGCCTAACGACGAGTACGAGGCGATCTTCGTCGACGACGGCTCGACGGACGGCACACCCGCGCGGCTCGACGAGATCGCCGCCGAGCACCCCCACATGCACGTGATCCACCAGGAGGCGTCGGGCTGGTCCGGCAAGCCCCGCAACGTCGGGATCGCCGCTTCCAAGGGCGAATTCGTCATGTTCGTCGACAACGACGACTACCTCGGTGACGAGGCCCTGGAGCGGATGTACGAGTACGGCGTGGCCAACGGCGCCGATGTCATCGTCGGCAAGATGGCCGGCAAGGGCCGCGCGGTGCCGGTGGAGCTGTTCCGCAAGAACTATCCGCACGCGTCGGTCGAGACCGCGCCGCTGATGGACAGCCTCACCCCGCACAAGATGCTCCGCCGCGCGTTCCTCGACCGCATCAACCTGCGGTTCCCCGAGGGGCGTCGCCGCCTGGAGGACCACGTCTTCGTGACGGAGGCCTACCTCGCCGCGGACAACGTCGCCGTGCTCAGCGACTACGTCTGCTACTACCACATCAAGCGCGAGGACGCCTCGAACGCCGGCTTCCAGCGCTTCGACCCCGTCGGCTACTTCAAGAACCTGCGCGAGGCCCTCGACGTCGTCGAGAAGTACACCGAGCCCGGTCCGGCCCGCGACAAGATCTTCCGCCGCTGGCTGCGCGTCGAGATGATGGAGCGTCTCGGCGGCGGCCGGCTCCTGAAGGCCCCCGACGAGTACCGCCGTGAACTCCTCAAGGAGATCCGCGGTGTCATGATCGAGCGCTTCGGCCCCGGTGTCGCGGCCGGTCTCGGCCCGCGGCTGCGGGTCGTCGCCGCCCTCGCCGCCGCCGACCGCTACGACGACCTCGTCGAGCTCGCCGAGTGGGAGGCCGCCCTCAAGCCGACGGCGGTCCCGGGCGAGATCGAGTGGCGGGACGGCAAGCTGCTGGTCCACTACCGGGCCGAGTTCGTTGTCGACGGCAAGCCGGCGATCTTCGAGGCCAAGGGCGCCCCGGCCCCCAAGCACCCGGAGCCGAAGAACCTCGCCGAGGCGACCGCCATGCTCACGGCCGACGCCACCCATGTCTTCAAGAAGGCGACGGCCGACCTCGTCGTGCGCGAACGCACCAGCGCCGCCTCGCACTTCCAGCCCGTGCAGATCTCGCACGAGACGGTCGCCGACGGCGACGGCGTCCGCCTGGTGCTGCACGCCACGGCCACCGTCGACCCCGCCACCGCGGCCGGCGGCGCCCCGCTGGCCGGCGGCCTCTGGGACACCTACGTCCGGGTCGTCATCGGCTCCTGGAACAAGGAGTGCCGCCTCGGCCCGGTCCCGCAGCACGGCGAGAACGCCGGGCACGCCGGTGTCGTCGCCGGTCAGGTGCTGCTCCCGTACTACACCGAGCCGCACGGCAACTTCTCGCTGGACGTCGACAAGGCGAGCAAGCGCCTCGGCCTCGCCGACCTCAAGCCCGAGGACTTCACGGTCACCGGGGCCCGCGTCGGCGTACTGCTCCCCTTCTACGTCCCCGCAGCCACCGACGTACTGCTGCGTCTGACCCACAAGTCGTCCGGCACGACCCTGGACGTGCCCGGTGTGGTCTCCCCCGAGTCCTCCGGTGCACGGCTGGCGGCCGAGGTGCCCGCCGCCGAGCTGAAGGACCTGGCGTGGAACGCGTCGGTGTGCCTGACCCCGGCCGCCACCGGGCAGCGCTTCCTGGCCCTGCCGGTGCGGCTGGCCGGTGACGCCGGCGGTATCCGGGTGGAGGCCACGCCGAAGCCCAAGCCCGCCGAGCCCAAGCCCGCCGAGCCCAAGCCCGCGCCGAAGCCGGTGGCCGCCAAACCCAAGCCCGGGCTGGCCCGCCGGGTGGCACGCAAGCTGAAGCGCGCCCTGAACAAGTAGCGGTACCCGAGCACATCGCAGTACCCGAGCAAGTCATGGAGGACGGAAGAACGTGCGAGCACTGGGAATCGAAGGCGCCTGGGTCCTGGAACCCAAGGTCTTCCCTGACGACCGGGGCAGTTTCCACGAGTGGTACCGCGGTGAGGAGTTCCGCGAGGCCACCGGATACGACCTGGCTCTGTCCCAGGCCAACTGCTCGGTCTCGCGGCGCGGTGTGGTGCGCGGAGTGCACTTCTCCGACGTGCCGCCGAGCCAGGCCAAGTACGTCAAGTGCGTGCGCGGCGCCGTCCTCGACGTGATCGTGGACATCCGCGTCGGCTCTCCCACGTTCGGTCAGTGGGAGGCCGTCCGGCTGGACGACGACAGCAAGCACGCCGTGTTCCTGGCGGAGGGGCTGGGGCACGCGTTCATGGCCCTGACCGACGACGCGACGGTGGTGTACCTGTGCTCGACGGGCTACGCGCCCGGGCGTGAGCACGGGATCAATCCGCTCGACCCGGCGCTCGGCATCGCCTGGCCCGAGGGCTTCGAGCCGGTGCTGTCGGAGAAGGACGCCGAGGCGCCCACATTGGCAGAGGCGGAGCAGTCAGGACTTCTTCCGTCCTACGCGGACTGCTCCGCCTACTACGAGCGACTGCGCGGTGGACAGGTCAGCGACTGACGCTGAGCTGCTCCACCGAGCGGCGCAGGGGCTCCCAGCCGCGGGACCGCTTGGTCCCGCGGTCACGGGCTTTGGCGAGGGGGCCCCAGAAGCCGGCGCCCAGCAGCGCCTCGGGCTGCACCGCGGTGGTGCGCTCCAGGATCGCCTCGGGCACCTTCTGCGGGTCCGGGACCTCGAACTCCGCGATGATCTCGTCGTACTTGTCCGTGAGGACGGTGCTGTTCGGGTCGGCGCCGAAGACCACGAGCTGACCCGTGGGCTGGGTGTCGACCAGGACCGTCACCAGGTCGGGACGGTAACGGGCGAGGATCTCGACCAGCTTGTACACGTCGCCGGTCCAGGCGTCGGTGTGCCGGTCCCGGGCCGCCTCGTCGATGCTGCGCGGCAGCATGTCGTCGAAGACGATGACGCTGGCCCAGTCCGAGTGCTTCTCCACGTTGATGAAGTCGCGCAGCGCGTACTCGAAGAGGTGCATGCCGTCGATGAACGACAGGTCCAGCGTGACGGTCTTCCACCAGCCCAACGGGCTCCGGTTACGGGCCAGTTGACGCAGCGGGTGACGGCCGCCGCGCAGGTGCACCAGCGGGTTGTCCCGGGCGAAGAAGTCGTCACTGGTCGCCTTGGCCAGGTGGACGTCACAGCGGATCTCCGTGACCACCTTGAACGCGGGATCGATCGCGACGCTGGGCACCCGGGAGAGCGTCAGGCTGCGGCCGTCGTTGACGCCGATCTCCAGGTAGTTGCGGTTCGCGGTTGACTTGTGGAGTCCCCGCAGGAACTCATGGCGTTTCACGAAGAAATCTCCTTGCGGATGTGAGGAAGTGCTTCGTGCAGGGCGGACCGCCAGTCCCTTGGCGGTTCCAGACCGACTTCCCGCCACCGCTCGTGCCCGAGGGCGCTGTACGCGGGGCGGGGCGCGGGACGGACGAAGGCCGCGCTCGTGGTGGGGCGGACGCGCTCCGGGTCGGCGTCGATGAGCCGGAACACCTCCTGCGCGAGACCGTGCCAGCTGGTCTCGCCGGAGCTGGTCGCGTGGAACACCCCGTGCGCGCCCTCGACCTGTCCGATACGGGCGCCGAGATCAGCGATCCGTACGGCGACGTCGGCGCTCCAGGTCGGCTGTCCGTGCTGGTCGTCGACGACGTCGAGAGTGTCGCGACGTGCTTCCAGCTCGATCATCGTGCGGACGAAGTTACCCCCACAGGCTCCGTACAGCCAAGCCGTGCGGACGACCGCGCTCCCACCTGGCAGTTCCTCCAACACGGCCTGCTCGCCCGCGAGTTTGGTGCGGCCGTAGGCGGTGCGGGGTGCGGTGGGGTGGTTCTCCGGGTACGGCGTGCTGCGGGCCTCGCCGTCGAAGACGTAGTCGGTGGAGACGTGCACCAGCCGCGCGCCCGAGGCGGCGCAGGCGCGGGCGAGGAGCCGGGGCCCCTCGCCGTTGATGCGAAGGGCCCGCTCCTCGTCGGTCTCGGCGTCGTCGACGGCGGTGTACGCCGCGCAGTTCACCACCACGTCGGGGTGGTGTTCCGCGAACGCCCGGTCCACCGACGCGGGGTCGGTGATGTCCAGGGCGGCGCGGTCGAGACCGACGAACTGCTCACCGCGCCGGGCGAGTTCGTCCAGGACGTCATGGCCGAGCATCCCGCCGGCACCGGTGACCAGCCACTTCATCAGGCGCGCTCCACCCTTGCCTTGAGGGGCTCCCACCAGGCGCGGTTGTCGCGGTACCAGGCGACGGTGTCGGCCAGGCCGCTCGCGAAGTCGTGCTGCGGCTGGTAGCCGAGCTCGTCGTGGATCTTGGACCAGTCGACGGAGTAGCGCAGGTCGTGGCCCTTGCGGTCCTCGACGCGCTCGACCCGGTCCCAGTCGGCGCCGCAGGCCTCAAGGAGGAGACCGGTGAGCTCCTTGTTGCTGAGCTCGGTGCCGCCGCCGATGTTGTAGACCTCGCCGGCCCGGCCCTTGGTGCGCACGAGCTCGATGCCCTGGCAGTGGTCCTCGACGTGCAGCCAGTCGCGGACGTTGAGGCCCTCGCCGTAGAGGGGGACCTTCTTGCCGTCGAGGAGGTTGCTGACGAACAGCGGGATGACCTTCTCGGGGAACTGGTGCGGCCCGTAGTTGTTCGAGCAGCGGGTGACGCGCACGTCCAGGCCGTGGGTGCGGTGGTAGGCCAGGGCGAGCAGGTCGGAGGAGGCCTTCGACGCGGAGTACGGCGAGTTGGGCGCCAGCGGGTGGGTCTCGGGCCACGAGCCGGTCTCGATGGAGCCGTAGACCTCGTCGGTGGAGATGTGCACGAACGGGGTGCGGTAGCGCAGGGCGGCGTCCAGCAGGACCTGGGTGCCCACCACGTTGGTGCGGACGAAGTCGGCGGCGCCGTTGATCGAGCGGTCCACGTGCGACTCGGCGGCGAAGTGGACCACCTGGTCCGCCTCGGCCATCAGCTTGTCGACCAGTTCGGCGTCGCAGATGTCGCCCTGGACGAACTCCAGGCGCGGGTGGCCTATTTCAAGGTTGTCGAGCGTGCCGGCGTACGTGAGCTTGTCCAGCACCGTGATGCGGGGCGCGTCGGCCGCGTCCGAGGCGAGGAGCGTGCGGACGTACGTGGAACCGATGAAGCCGGCGGCGCCGGTGACGAGGAGATTCATGAACGGATCTGCACCTTGCTGTGGTCTCCGAGAACGAGGCGGTGGGCGCTGGGTACCCCCGGAGCGGGGGTCACTTCGACGTGCTTGCCGATGAGCGAGGACTCGATCCGGCCCACCCCGGCGATGGACGAGTCCTGCAGCACTATGGAGAACTCCAGCTCACTGTCGGTGATCTTGCAGTTCTCCGCGACCGAGGTGAAGGGGCCGACGTAGGAGTCGCTCACCACGGTTCCGGAACCGATGATGACGGGTCCGACGATGCGCGAGCGCTCGATGCGCGCGCCCTCTTCGATCACCACGCGGCCGATGGTCTCGGACGCGTCGTCCACCTCGCCGTCGATGCGGCGGTCCATGCTCTCCAGGACGGTCCGGTTGACCTCGAGCATGTCGACGACGTTGCCCGTGTCCTTCCAGTAGCCGTGGATGACCGAGGAGCGCACGTCGGCGCCGTCGTCGATCAGCTGCTGGATGGCGTGGGTGATCTCCAACTCGCCGCGCCAGGACGGCTTGATGGCGCGCACAGCGTCGTGGATGGCGGGCGTGAAGAGGTAGACACCGACCAGAGCGAGGTCGCTCTTGGGGTGCTCCGGCTTCTCCTCCAGGCCGATGACCTGGCCGGACTCGCTGAGTTCGGCGACGCCGAAGGAGCGCGGGTCGGGCACGTGGGTGAGGAGGATCTGCGCGTCGGGCTTGTTGGCCTGGAAGCCTTCGACGAGGCCGGTGATGCCGCCGACGATGAAGTTGTCACCGAGGTACATCACGAAGTCGTCGTCGCCGAGGTACTCGCGCGCGATCAGTACGGCGTGGGCCAGTCCGAGGGGACGGTCCTGCGGGATGTAGGTGATCTGCAGGCCGAACTTCGACCCGTCACCCACCGCCTCCTCGATCTCCGCCGCGGTGTCACCGACGATGATGCCGACCTCGGTGATGCCCGCGTCGGCGAGTGATTCGAGCCCGTAGAAAAGGACGGCCTTGTTGGCCACCGGGACGAGCTGTTTTGCCGATGTGTGTGTGATCGGCCTCAGGCGGGATCCAGTGCCGCCGGAGAGAACGAGAGCCTTCATCGCTTCACCTTAGCGTCATCTTTGGACGTGCATCGTTCCTCCCTATGTTCGTTTATTACGACCATCCAACGATAGGTGGGACGGGAGGTGTCTAATCGACCGGCGGATCGGGCAAATCGCCCGCCGCCCGCTCCACGTCCGCGACGACCCCGGCCCGGTCGAGCCCCTCGTCCTTCGCGTACTCGCCCACCGCGGTCTGCGCGTCACGGCTCAGATCGCGCCAGGCCCGCCAGGCGGTCTCGTAGGTCTCGGTCTGGGCCTCGGTCCAGGGTTCGTGGGCGGGGGCTCCGAGGGCGTCCCGCATCTCCTTGACCCTGCCGCGCGCCTGGTCGGCCGCGCGCTGCTTCTCGACCAGTTCTTCGAAGGTGTGTGCCACAAGCAGGCACCCCATCACGGGGAGCGCCCGCAGCCGCTCCGACCTGCCGTTGCGCGCCCCGACGGGCACCCGTGCGGCCGTCTACCCGTCGAGCGCGATCTCGGCCCACACCTGTTTGCCACCGCTCACCGGCACCGTGCCCCAGGCCACCGACATGGCCTCGACGAGGAGGATCCCGCGGCCTCCGGTGGCCTCCCAGCCGATGCTCGTCGGTTTGACCGGGGTGCGCGGCGAGGAATCGGCGACGGCGACGCGGAACCGTTGGTTGACGAGGGTGAGGTCGAGGCGGACCGGGCCGTCGGTGTGCACGAGCGCGTTGGTGACCAGCTCCGAGACGACGAGGAGGATGGTGTCGACCTCCTCGGTGACGCCCCAGACGCGCAGGGTGCGCTTGGTGAAGCGGCGGGCGTGCCGGGCCGCCTCGGGGACGCGCCACACCGTCCAGTTCTCACGCCGGGGCCGGGTGGCGAGGCCGTCGTAGCGCATCAGGAGCAGGGCCACGTCGTCGTCGCGGCGGGCGTTGCCGAGCAGGGCGTCGGCGACCAGGCCGAGGTGGGCGGGGTCGGAGACGGCGAGGCCGTGGGCGAGCCGGTCGAGGCCCTCGTCGATGTCGGCCTCCTTGGACTCCACGAGGCCGTCGGTGGTGAGGGCGATGACGGTGCCGGGCTGGAGCCGCAGCGGGCTCATCGGGAAGTCGGCCTGGGTGACCACGCCGAGTGGTGGGCCGCCGTCCACTTCGGGGATCTCGGTGCTGCCGTCCGGGTGACGCAGGACGGGCGGCAGATGGCCGGCCCGGACGTACCAGGCGGAGCCCTCCTCCAGGTTGACGTCGACGTAGCAGCAGGTGGCGAAGAGGTCCGTCTCCAGGTCGATGAGGAGGCGGTTGGCGTGGGAGACGACGACGTCGGGGGGGTGTCCCTCGACGGCGTAGGCGCGCAGGGCGGTGCGCATCTGGCTCATGAGGGTGGCGGCGCCCGCGTTGTGGCCCTGGACGTCGCCGATGACGAGGGCCACGTGGTTGTCGGGCAGCGGGATCACGTCGTACCAGTCGCCGCCGACCTCCAGACCGGCCGTGGTCGGCAGATAGCGGGCGACGGCGACCCCGCCGGGCAGTTTCGGCAGCCGGCGCGGCAGCAGCTGGCGTTGGAGCATGCCGACGAGTTCGTGTTCGGCGTCGAAGGCGTGGGCGCGCATCAGGGCCTGGCCGGCGAGTCCCGCGGAGGCGGTGAGGAGGGCGCGTTCGTCGGGGCCGAAGACGTGCGGGTCGTCCCAGCCGATCAGACAGGCCCCGGACACCCGGCCGCCGGCGGACAGCGGCAGCACGGCGAGGCCGCCCGGTCCGACCTCGGCGAGGGCGGGTTCCAGGTCGGTGCCGGCGGGCCAGATCGCGGCGCGGCCCTCGCGCAGGGCGGCGGCGAGGGTGGGCATCGTACGGACGGGCGCGTCGGGCCATTCGCTGCGCCACTCCTGGCGCCACAGTTCGGGCCAGGACTCCGGTTCGGGCGGGTCGAGGACGGTGACGACGAGCCGGTCGCCCTCCAGCTCGGCGAGCGCGATGCGGTCGGCGCGCAGCGGTTTGCGCAGGGCGGCGACCACGGCCTGGCTGACGTCACGGACCGTGCCGGCCATGGCGAGCGCGGCGGCGAGGCGCTGGACGCGGGCCACGTCGTTGACGCCGGAGCGCAGCTGGGAGGCGTCGCCGACGGTGCCGACGAGACGGGCCGGGCGGCCGTCGCCGCCGGGCAGGAGCCGGCCGCGCAGCCGCAGCCACTTCGGCGGGCCCGAGGGCTGCAGGACCCGGAACTCCAGCTCGCGGTCGCCGATGGCCATGTGGTCGGCCTCGACGACAGACATCAGCGAGGGCAGGTCCTCCGGCACGGTCAGTCCGAGGAGGGTCTCGACCTTGCCGTCGAAGTCGCCCGGGCCGAGTCCGAACAGCGTCAGGATGTCGCCGCCGACCTCGACGCGTCCGGTGTCCATGGCCAGGTCGAAGGAGTCCGCGGGAAGTTCCTCGCCCGCCACGGCCTCGTCCGGGACCGGGATCGCGACCGCCTCGGCGATCAGCGTGAGGCAGGCGCGGTCCTCGGTGTCGAACCCGGCCGGGTGCTCGCTCACCGCGAGCAGACAGCCGCCGCCCCCGTCCCCGCGCACGGGCAGGGCCGCCAGATGGAACTCCCCGGTCGGCAGCCGGCGCGAGTCGCAGCCGGCGGCCAGTTCCTCGGGGCCGAGCCACACCGGGTGTCCGGCCCGGCGCGCCTCGGCGACGGGTGCGCCCCCGGACGCCGGATAGCCGTCCCGCAGCCCGTACAGGGTCCGTGGCACACCGACCGACTCGACCAGGCAGAGCAGGTCGGCGTCGGCACCGGGTGTGTACACCCCGGCGAAGGTGGCACCGGCGAAGACGAGAGCCTGTTCGAGGACCCGGCGCAGCCGTTCGCGGGAGTCGAGATCGGTGGTGAGCGTTTTGAGGGCAAGTTCGGCCCGCAGCGTTCTCGCTCTGCGTCCCTCAGCACCCTCACTGACCACGTCCGCAATTACAGCGCTTATGCGGCTGCCGCGCAGCCCCTGTGACCGTTCCGTGGAGATGAGGGGCCGGATGGCCCTCAGTGTCCTGCGGGCGGCACCGCTCGCCGTGCGCGTCGGGCCGCCAGGGTGGAGCCTGATCCGTGGGAACCGGGACCGCGCGGCCGGGCGAGGAGGTGGTCGGCGTGTCGGACGGGCAGTTGTCCCGGCAGGCGCAGACACCGGTCGGCCGGCCGATGCTGTCGCTCGCGCTGGCCGCGATGATGGACGCCGTCCACGCGCACTCGGGCGCGGTGTATCTGCTGACGCCCGACGAACCGGTGCTGGAGATGGCGGTGATGGCGGGCCTGCCCCGGGCGTTCGCCGCGCCGTGGGAGCGGGTCGGGCTCAGCGCCCCGATCCCGGTCGCCGAGGCGGTGCGGGAGCGGCGGCTGATCTGGGTCGGCGGCGAGGAGGACATGGCCCGCCGCTATCCGCGGATCGCGGTCGTGCTGCCGTATCCCTTCGCGCTGGCGGCGGTGCCGGTGGCCACCGGGTCCACGGTCTACGGCTCGGTCTTCGTGACCTGGCCCGGTTCGCATCCGCCGGTGCTCTCCGACCGGGACCGCGAGCAGCTGACCAGTGCCTGCGCCCGGCTCGCGGTGCGGCTGGAGCGGGCCATGGAGGAGCGTCGCCCGGCGCGTGCGGAGCCCGATCTGCTGGCGACGGGGCCCGCGAGGAGTGTGGCCGGGACGCTGGGCACGGTCGAGGCGGCCCGGATGGTGGCCCGGCTGCCGTACGGGCTGTGTTCGCTGGATCTGCACGGGCGGGTGGGCTTCGCGAACACGGCGGCCGGGGAGCTGCTGGGCATGTCGGTGAGCGGTCTGCTGGGCACCCAGTTGTGGGCGGCGGTGCCCTGGCTCAACGACCCGGTGTACGAGGACCGTTACCGGGCCGCGCTGCTCAGTCAGCAGGTGACGTCGTTCGTGGCGTTGCGTCCGCCGGGCGAGTGGCTGTCGTTCCGGATGTATCCGAACACGACCGGGCTGAGTGTGCGGATCAGCCGGGCGCGGGCGGTGACGGAGCTGGGCCGGACGGCGCCGAGGGCAGGAGAAGGGCCGTCGCGCCTTGTGTCCATCTCCCAGGTGCTGAGTCTGGCGGGGGCGCTGACCGAGGCGGTCGGGGTGGAGGACGTGGTGCAGTTGATCGCGGACGAGGTCGCGCCGGCGGGGGGCAGTCAGGCGCTGGTGGTGCTCGGTTCGCGGGGCGGGCGGCTGCATGTGCTGGGACACCGTGGTTATCCCGATCCGCAGGTGGTGGAGCGTTTCGACGGGATGGCGCTGACCGAGCCGACGCCGGGGACGGCCGCGCTGACCAGCGGTGTGCCCGCGTTCTTCGACTCGCGGCAGGACCTGGAGCGGCTGTATCCGAGTCGGAACGCCACTCCTGACGGGTTCGCGGCCTGGGCGTATCTGCCGCTGGTGGTGTCCGGGCGGCCGGTCGGCACCTGTGTGCTGGCGTATGCCGAGCCGCATGTCTTCCCCGCCGACGAGCGGGCGGTGCTGACGAGTCTGGGCGGGCTGATCGCGCAGGCGCTGGAGCGTGCGCTGCTGTACGACGCGAAGCACCAGTTGGCGCACGGGCTGCAGGCCGCGCTGCTGCCGCACTCGCTGCCGTCGCTGCCGGGTATCGAGGCCGCCGCCCGCTATCTGCCGGCCACCCAGGGCATGGAGATCGGCGGCGACTTCTACGACCTGGTGACGACGGAGGGTCCGGCGGCGGTGATCGGCGATGTCCAGGGCCACAACGTGACCGCGGCCGGGCTGATGGGCCAGATCCGGACGGCCGTCCGTGCGTACACGACCGTCGGTCAGGCCCCGGAGGAGGTCATGCGCAGCACCAACCGGCTGCTGATCGACCTGGGGGTGGAGCTGTTCGCGAGCTGTCTGTATCTACGGCTGGATCCCGCGCGCGGTACGGCCGTGATGGCGCGTGCCGGTCATCCGCCGCCGTTGTTGCGCCGGCCGGACGGGCGGGTGCGGGTGCTCGACCTGGCCGGTGGTCCGTTGCTGGGCATCGACGCCGACGCGACCTATCCGACGACGGAGGTGAGTCTCGCGCCCGGTTCGGTGCTCGCGCTGTACACCGACGGGCTCATCGAGTCGCCCGGTGTCGACATCGAGGACGCCCTCGCCGAACTGGGGCAACGGCTCGCCGAGGCCGGGGACCTGCCGTTGGAGGAGATCGCCGACGAACTCGTGCGGCACAGTGCGGCGGCGCGGGAGCGGATCGACGACGTGGCGTTGCTGTTGCTGCGGGCGCGCGAGCCGGGCCCGGACCGACCCGGAACGCAGGGCGGTCCGGCCCTCCCGCCGGAGGGCCGGACCGATCCACCGCCGACCTGAAACGCTGGAAGGGGTCGGATCAGTGGCTTGAGGTGAGCGAGGAGCCGTCGTCGGCTCCGGTGCCCGTCCCGTCGCCGGTGGCATCGCCGGTACCGTCGGTCGCGTTCGGGTCGACGACTCCGGACTGGTCGCCGGTGCCGTCAGTGGCGGACGGGTCCACGACTCCGGACTGGTCGCCGGTGCCGTCGGTGGCCGACGGGTCGGCGGCGGTCGCCGACGGGTCCGCCGTGGCGGTGTCGTCGCCCGCACCGGCACCCGCGCCCGCGCCCGCACCGGCGTCGCCGAGGGTGGCCCCCGTCGCCGTCAGCGCGGCGGTGACCGGCTGGAAGAAGGTCTCGCCACCGCTGGTGCAGTCGCCGCTGCCGCCGGAGGTGAGGCCGACCGCGCCGCCGTCCTGGGTGAAGAGAGAGCCGCCGCTGTCACCCGCCTCGGCGCAGACGTCCGTCTGGATGAGGCCGTTGACGGTGTCGACACCGTTGGGGTCGGTCTCGCTCTGGAAGTTGACGGTCGCGTCGAGACCGGTGACCGTGCCGTCGTGCAGACCGGTGGTGGAGCCCATCCGGAAGACCTGGGTGCCGACCGTGGCGTCCTCGGCCTGGGTGATCTGGACGGTCTGGCCGTTGCCCACGTTGACGTCGCTCGTGGTCTGGGTGGCCGGGTCGTCGTACTTCACCAAGGAGAAGTCGTTGGCGGGGAAGACGGCCTGGTCGACCGTGGCGATCGGCTGGCCGTCCTGCGTGTCCGACCACTGCTTCGCCGCGACACCGCAGTGTCCGGCGGTCAGGAAGGCGGGGGTGCCGTCGCTCGCGGTGACGTTGAAGCCGAGGGAGCAGCGGACGCCGCCCTGGTCGGTCTGGGCGAAGATTGCGTCGCCGCCCGACACCAGCGTCTTGAAGGAGCCGCCGGTCTTCTTGACCGTGGCCATGTCCGTGCCGAGGCTCTTGACGGTCGACAGCACGGTGTCCCACTTGCTGCCCGTGACGGTGCTGTCGGCGAGGACCTGGATCTTGTTGGTCTTCGGGTCGACGGACCATGCGGTGCCGGGGATGGTGGCCTTGGTCTTCAACACCTTGGCGGCGGCGGTGAGTTCGGCGGTGCTGTTCTGCACCTCGCGCACCTTGGCGCCGGCCTTCTCCGCCTGTACGACGACGTTGTTGTTGTCGCCGGAGATCACGTTGACGACGAGCTGCTGGGTGGCGCTGTCGTAGTAGGACCCGGCGAAGGCGTCGCCGAGCAGTCCGGCGATCTGCGAGGAGAGGTCCGAGGCGCCGGTCGCCTTGAGGGTCTTGGGGGTGGCGGCGCCTGCCGAGTTGTCCTGGGACGCGTTGGCGTTCGGCAGCAGGATCGCCGCCGCTCCGAGTGCAGCGACACCGCCGACAGCTATCGCGGCCTTGCGCTTCGGAATTCGCTTGTGACTCAAACTTCTCGACCTCCTGGGGACCGGGGTCTGTGCCGCCGGGGGTGGCGGCTTATGGGGGCGCCTGGATGCCCGTTGATACGCACGTGTCACGTGAGGTGTTCAATTCCGTTTCTCAACTTCCTTTGCAAAAACGCGAATCGGCCATGTCCCAGTCCTGACCCGACAGGGGTACGAGGTGGCTGCGGGCCTGTGCCACAGGTGTGGTGGGCTCTTCGGGCCAGGTGTCCGGCGAGCGGGTGGATGTCTTGATCGAATCGGTGGCCGCCCGAACCGCCGCGCGCACGCGCTCAGTTCACTCGCTCCCGGACCGGAACCGAACGCGACCGGCCGGTGACGGTCCGTCGAGAACGGTGAGTGGAATCCTCGCTTCAGGGAATCTGCACAGCGCGTACCCAACGAAGTCACTGGACTCGACGGATCTGCACATGCACACACCCCCGGAAACACCTTTGGTGGGGAGTGCCCGATTCCGCTTCGGCTCCGCAAGCCCTCCCGCGGAGCGATGCCGTGCAGCGTGTGAAGAACTCGCCGACACCTCGTGCCCACGCCTGCACGGTTCGCGCCTCCTGAGGCCCAAGTGCCCTGGTGGGACAGGAGTTTGATTGGCTGCGCCCGTTCGCAGCGTGCTTTGATCCATCGCACCGCAGGAGCCACCAGGGCTCCGGAAACGGCGCCCGGCGCCTGCGGTCGCGGCCGTCGTCTGTCCCCAGAGGGGGCCGCTCCCCCCTTGTGAATATCCATATGAAGGGAAGTTCCCCCATGAACTCCACCCCCCAGGTTGAGACCGTCGAGATCTCCGACGCCGAGCTCGACAACGTCTCCGGCGGTCTGTCCCTCAACGCCCTCGGCACCGTCACCGGCCTGGTGGACGGCGTCGCCCCGGTCTCCGGCCTGGTCGACACGGTCGTCGGCACCGTCGAGGGTGTCACCGGCCTGAACGTGAACCCGGTCACGAACCTGGTCGCCGGTCTCTGATCGCGCCTTAGCCCCACCGAGTCCCGGAGCCGTTTCCCGGCTCCGGGACTCTCGGGTTGCCGTAGAAGATCTCTCCCACAGGTGAGGGAAGTCCCGTGCAGTTCCGCCAACAGGCCCTCGCCAAGCTGCAGTCGCCCGAAGAGCTCGATCTTCCGGTGCGCTTCGCGCGTCCCCAGGGCTGGCTCGTGCTCTGTGTGACGGTGGTCGTCGTGGCCGCCGCCTCCGTGTGGGCGGTCACCGGTTCC
The DNA here is from genome assembly GCF_024519455.1 of Streptomyces sp. STR69. Lineage (GTDB taxonomy): Bacteria > Actinomycetota > Actinomycetes > Streptomycetales > Streptomycetaceae > Streptomyces. The sequence continues at coordinate 27,550 of NZ_JALJRY010000003.1, forward strand.
GTGGCCTCCACGGTCGGGGCGTCCGCCATCCTCACGCACGGGGAGGGCAGTTACATCCTGCAGAGCCCGGTCGCAGGACAGGTCACCGCCGTCGTCGCCCAGGAAGGCGCACGGCTGCCGGCCAACTCCCCTGTCCTCAAGGTCCGTACGGCCGACGGCGACGCCGTCGTGCGCACGGTCGCCGCGGGCCGGATCACCGCGCTCGCCGCCACCATCGGCCAGATCATCCAGACCGGCGCGAACGTCGCCGCCGTGGAGAAGGTCGCACGTGCCGCCGACCCCCTCTACGCGACGGTGTACGTCCCCGCCGAGAGCGCGGCTGCCATCCCCGCGAACGCCGCCGTCGACCTGACCGTCTCGTCGGTTCCGACGCAGACCTACGGCGTGCTGCGCGGCCGGGTGAAGGCGGTGGACCGGTCCGCCGAGTCGGCGCAGCAGATCGCCGCGTTCCTCGGGGACAGCCAACTGGGCGAGCAGTTCACCAAGAAGGGCAGGCCGGTGGCCGTGCTCGTGAAACTCGACAAGTCGGCCCGCACGAAGAGCGGTTACAAGTGGTCGTCCGTCGACGGGCCGCCGTTCGCCCTCACCTCCATGACCATGGCCTCGGCCTCGATCCGGCTGGCCGATCAGCGTCCCCTCGATTGGCTGCTGCCGTGAGCCTCGCACAGGACACCCGTTCCCGGCGCCGTTCCGCCCCGCCGAAGCGCCCGGTCCCCAAGGGCCGCGCGAAGACGGTCCGTTCACCCACCGTCCTCCAGATGGAGGCCGTCGAGTGCGGCGCCGCGTCCCTCGCGATGGTCCTCGGCTTCTACGGCCGCCACATCCCGCTGGAGGAACTGCGCATCGCCTGCGGTGTCTCCCGCGACGGCTCGCGTGCCAGCAACCTCCTCAAAGCAGCGCGGAGTTACGGCCTCACGGCCAAGGGCATGCAGATGGACACCGCCGCCCTCGCCGAAGTGCGGTCCCCCGCCGTCCTGTTCTGGGAGTTCAACCACTACGTCGTCTACGACGGCATGGGCCGCCGCCTCGGCCGCCGCGGGGTGTACATCAACGATCCCGGCAAGGGCCGCCGGTTCGTGCCCATGGAGGACTTCGACTCCAGCTTCACCGGAGTCGTCCTCGTCATGGAGCCCGGTGACGGTTTCGAGAAGGGCGGGCGCAAGCCGGGCGTCCTGGGTGCGATGCCCGCCCGGCTGCGCGGCACCGCGGGCACGATGCCCGCCGCCGTCCTGTCGAGCCTGCTGCTGGTCCTGGTCGGCGCGGCGATGCCCGCGCTCAGCCGGACCTATATCGACATGTTCCTGATAGGTGGTCAAACCTCCCTGCTGGGCGTGCTGTTCGCGTCGATGGGGACCTGCGTGCTGCTCACCCTGGTGCTGACCTGGCTGCAACAGGCGAACCTGCTGCACGGCCGCATCATCTCCTCCACGCTCTCCAGCGCCCGCTTCCTGCGCCATCTGCTGCGGCTGCCGGTGACGTTCTTCTCCCAGCGCAGCCCGGCCGACCTGGTGCAGCGCCTCCAGTCGAACGACTCCGTCGCGGAGACCCTGGCCCGCGATCTCTCGGCGGCGGGCGTGGACGCGGTGGTCGTGGTGCTCTACGCGGTGCTCCTCTATACCTACGATCCCCAACTCACGTACGTGGGCATAGGTGTCGCGCTGCTGAACGTGGTGGCGATGCGGGTCGTCATCCGGCTGCGCGCGACCCGTACCGCGAAACTGCGCGCCGACTCCGCCCGGCTCACCAACACCGCTTACACCGGGCTCCAGTTGATCGAGACGATGAAGGCGACCGGCGGCGAGGACGGCTACTTCCGCAAGTGGGCCGGGCAGCACGCCACCACCCTGGAGGAGCAGCAGCGGCTCGGGGTGCCGAGCGCCTGGCTGGGCGTGGTCGCGCCGACGCTGGCCTCGCTCAACAGCGCGCTGATCCTGTGGATCGGCGGCATGCGGGCCGTCGAAGGACACATCTCCGTCGGCCTGTTGGTCGCCTTCCAGGCACTGGTCACCCGCTTCACCGCGCCGATCACCCGGCTCAACGGCGTCGCGGGCCGCATCCAGGACTTCGCGGCGGACGTGGCCCGCCTCAAGGACGTCGAGAACTTCCAGGCCGATCCCCTCTACTCCCGTGCGGGCGGCGCCGATTCGACCCGCCGTCTGCAGGGGCACGTCGAGCTGGAGAACATCACCTTCGGCTACAGCCCCCTCGACAAGCCCCTCCTCACCGGCTTCTCGCTCACGGTCGGACCGGGCCGGCAGGTGGCACTGGTCGGCGGCTCCGGCAGCGGCAAGTCCACGGTCTCCAGGCTCATTTCGGGTCTCTACACGCCCTGGGAAGGCGTGATCCGCATCGACGACCACCGCCTGGAGGACATCCCGCGCGGCGCGCTCGCCGCCTCCGTCTCCTTCGTCGACCAGGACGTGTTCCTCTTCGAGGGCTCGGTCCGCGACAACGTGGCCCTGTGGGACCCGTCGATCCCGGACGAGGCCGTGACGGACGCGCTGCGGGACGCGGCCCTGTACGACGTGGTGATGCGGCGGCCCGGCGGCATCCACAGCAGGGTCGAGCAGGACGGGCGCAACTTCTCCGGCGGTCAGCGCCAACGCCTGGAGATCGCACGGGCGTTGGTCCGCAGGCCCAGCATCCTTGTGCTCGACGAGGTGACGAGCGCCCTGGACGCGGAGACCGAGCTGGTCGTGATGGACAACCTCCGCAAGCGCGGCTGTGCCTGCGTGGTGATCGCACACCGGCTCAGCACCGTGCGCGACAGCGACGAGATCGTGGTCCTCGAACACGGCACGATCGTGGAACGCGGGCGGCACGAGGCCCTGGTCGCGGCCGGCGGCGTGTACGCCACGCTGGTCAAGGAGCGGTGAGATGACGTCGGTTCAGGAGGGCGACCTGGTCCTCGGCGCGCTGGGATCCCTGGGCACGCCGATCGACTGCACCGGATTCAACCGCCTCGACCTAGAAGGGCCGCAGGTGCTCTGGCTGGTCGCGTCGGGTGCCATCGACCTGTTCGCGGTGGACGCCGTACAGCAGGGGCACTGGCACCACCTCGGCCGGCTGGAGGCGGGCTCACTGCTGCTCGGCCCGGTCACCGGTCCCCAACACACGCTGGTGGCACGCCCGTTGCGGGACTGCGTGGTGCACCGTATCGGCCTGCGCGAGCTGTACCAGCCCGCGAACACCCAAACCTGGTCGTACGACGAGTACGGCAACCCCCAGTACGTGCCGCCGACTTCGAGCCCGCTCGAATACGCCCTCGCCCTCGGTGTCGGCCGCGGCCTCTCCATTCTCTTCCAGGCTCCGATGGCCACCGAACGGGCCGCCGCGCTCACCGACGACGACGTCTTCTGGATGCAGGTCCCGCCGGGCAGCGTGCAGTACGGGTCGATGTACGGCGCGGAGGCGGCGGCCGATCTGCTGATGGACCCGGGTGTCTGGCAGGGGATGGTCGACCAGCAGTACCGGTTGCTGTCCACGCTGGACAAGTGGATCGAGCAGCTGGAGCGGACGCACGAGACGCGAACCGCCGCCGGCATCAAGGCCGGTGAGGCGGTCCGCGCGCAGGCCGACCGGACGCTGCTGGCGTCGATCGGCAAGTCCTCGGCCCGGCGCACGACGGCCGCCGATGCCGACGCGTCGTACGCGGCCTGCAGGTTGGTCGCCGAGGCAGCAGGCATCACCCTCGCGGAACCCGCGCAGAGCGGAAGCGAGAGCGACCGGCTGGACCCGGTCGAGCGCATCGCCCTCGCCTCCCGGGTCCGGGTGCGGGCCGTACGACTCGACGGGCGCTGGTGGCGGGACAATGTCGGTCCGCTGGTCGGCCATCGGGCGTTGTCCGGAGCGCCGGTCGCGCTGCTGTGGCGGCGCGGCGGGTACGTGGCCGTCCACCCGGCGACCGGGCGCGAGACACCGATCGAGAAGGCGAACGCGGAGGAGTTCGACCCCCGCGCGGTGATGTTCTACCGCCCGCTGCCCGAACGGCGGCTCAGCCCGCTCGGACTGTTGCGCTTCAGCATGCAGGGCACCGGCAGCGACCTCTCCAACCTGCTGATCAGCGGGCTGGTGACGGTCGCGATCGGGGCGCTGGTGCCCATCGCGACGGGCAAGGTGCTCGGCGAGTTCGTGCCGAAGGCGCAGACCGGCCTGATCGTCCAGGTCTGTCTGGCCGTGATGGTGACGAGCGTGGTGGCGGCGGCCTTCATGCTGCTGGAGAACCTCACGATCCTCCGCCTGGAGGGCCGGATCGAGGCCACGCTCCAACCGGCCGTCTGGGACCGTCTGTTGAGGCTGCCGACGAAGTTCTTCACCGAACGCTCGACGGGAGAGCTGGCGAGCGCGGCGATGGGCATCAGCTCAATTCGCCGTCTGCTGGCGGGAGTCGGCCCTGTCGTCGCCCAATCCATGACGGTCGGCGCGATGAACCTGGGCCTGCTGTTCTGGTACAGCCCCTCGATGGCACTCGCGGCGATCGGCATGCTCGTGGTGATCGCGGCCGTGTTCCTGGGGCTCGGCCTGTGGCAGGTGCGCTGGCAGCGCCGGCTGGTCGTGCTCAGCAACAAGCTGAACAACCAGGCGTTCCAAACGCTGCGCGGACTACCGAAGTTGCGGGTCGCGGCGGCCGAGAACTACGCCTACGCCGCCTGGGCCGCCGAGTTCGCACGCAGCCGTGAACTCCAGCAGAAGGTCGGCCGGATCAAGAACCTCACCACGGTGCTGGGCGCGGTGTATCTGCCCGTCTGCACTCTGCTGATGTTCATGCTGCTCGCGGGCCCGGCACGCGGCTCGATGTCGGCCGCCGCCTTTCTCACCTTCAACACCTCGGTGACGATGGTCCTGACCTCCGTCACCCAACTCACCGGCGCCTTCGTCTCGGCGGTCTCCGCGCTGCCGCTGTTCGAGGAGATCAGGCCGGTCCTGGACGCGGCCCCGGAGGTCCGCACCGCGAGCACCCGCCCCGGCCGGCTGTCCGGCGCGATCGAGGCCCGCCGCCTGTCCTTCCGCTACGCCGACGACGGCCCCCTCGTCCTCGACGACGTGTCGTTCGAGGTGCGGGCGGGCGAGTTCGTGGCGATCGTCGGCCCCAGCGGCTGTGGCAAGTCCACCCTGCTGCGCCTCCTCATCGGCTTCGACAAACCGGTCTCAGGCAGCGTCCTCTACGACGGCCAGGACCTGGGCGCCCTCGACCAGTCGGCCGTACGACGGCAGTGCGGGGTGGTGCTCCAGCACGCGCAGCCGTTCACCGGTTCCATCCTGGACGTCATCTGCGGCACCGAGCCGTTCACGCCGGAGGAGGCGATGGCGGCGGCCGAGATGGCGGGGCTCGCCGAGGACATCAAGCGGATGCCGATGGGCCTGCACACCATCGTCGCGGGCAGCGGCGCGGTCTCGGGCGGCCAGCGTCAACGCCTCATGATCGCCCAGGCGTTGATCCGCCGGCCGCGCATCCTCTTCTTCGACGAGGCGACCAGCGCCCTCGACAACGAGACCCAGCGCACGGTGATCGAGAGCACGAAGGCCCTCAACGCCACCCGGATCGTCATCGCGCACCGCCTGTCGACGGTGCTGGACGCGGACCGTGTCGTCGTCATGGAGGACGGCAAGGTCGCCCAACAGGGCCCGCCCGCCCAGCTGTTGGCGGACACGGGTGGCCGGCTGCACGAGCTGGTGCGGCGGCAGATGGCGTGACGGGTCGGCCCGGCTCCGGGATGTGTCGATCCCCGCCCGGCACGCGTCAGTCCAGGCCGGGCACGGGCGCGCCGGAGGGGATCCCGGCCGCGAGGTAGCCGTCGTAGAACTCCTTCCAGGGCACACCGGCACCCGTACGGGGTCCCTCGGCGCGCTCGCCACGGGCCTTCGCGTCCAGGGCGCCGAGGCAGACCTCCCAGCCGGCGCCGTTGCGGGACGCGGTGTCCTCGGCGCCCAGGACGTTGGTGAGGGTGAAGCGGGTGCGCTTCTCCTCGATCTCCTCCAGATCGAAGTGCAGCTCGTCGCCGCCCCATTCGAAGGAGAGGTGCCGGGGCGCGTCCACGGCGATGACCCGGCCGGTCGACTCCGGCATGTTGGGGTCGCCGCTGAAGGTGACCGTGCCGCCGGGACGCAGATCGAACTCGGCGCGTGAGGGGAACCACTGGGCGAGTTCGTCGGGGTCGGTCACGAACTGCCAGACGCGGTCCAGGGGTTGGTCGTAGGTGCGGCTGAAACGAACGGCGGGGCGGCCGTCGTCGAGGGTGAGATAGGTACCGGTGAGATCGACGGACATGGCGGATCAGTCCTTCGGGGCGGGTTTCCGGTCGGCGTCGTCCGATGTCTCGTCGAGGCGCCGGCCCAGCCTGTCGAGGCTGCGGTTCCACAGCTCGCGGTAGGGGGCGAGCCAGGCGTCGAGTGCGGCGATCGGGGCGGGGTCGAGGGCGTAGACCCGGCGCTGTGCGTCCTGTCGTACCCGGACCAGGCCCGCGTCCCGCAGCACCCGCAGGTGCTTCGACGTACTGGGCTGGCTCAGACCGCAGGCCTCCCCTATCTCACCGACGGGCCGGGGCCGCTCCAGGAGCAGGGCGACGATGGCCCGCCGGTGGGGATCGGCGAGGGCGGTCCAGAGCGAGGCGTCGGACATGGCTCCAATATGCCCCTGTGGTTATATGCCGGTCAAGGCATGCACAGCGGTCAGGAAACCGGGCGACCGTACCCCGCCACACCCTCGTGATCCACCCCGTGCGCCGTCCAGCTGTACAGATGCAGATCGAGGCCATCGGGGTCGTTGAACACCAGCAGCCAGCCGATCGACGCCTCGATCACCGGCGAGTGCGGGATGCCGAGCGCGTCCAGGTGAGCGGCCCAGGCCTCCACATCGACGCGGTCCCGGACAGCGAAACTGACCGGGTCGAAGCCCTGACACCCTTGCGCGGCCTGGGAGTTGACCCGCAGACAGAGCATCGAGTCGCCGAGCCCCGGCACCTCCCCCGCCACCCCGCGCACGACACCGTCCGCATCCGGGAACTCGTGTGTGACCTTGAAGCCGAGCACACGGCCGTACCAGTCGCGCGAGCGGTCGAGATCGGTGACGGGCAGCTTCACGTGGTGGATTCCGGCGAGCTCCGGCATGACACCCACACTCCTCATCGCACTGGTTCCATTTCACCGCAGTACGACTGCGACGATTTCCATCTAGACTCCTCCCCATGCCCGACCCCGTCAACCAGAAGCGGCCCTACCGCTCGGCCAAGCGCGCCGAGACGGCCGCGGCGACCCGCGCCCGCATCCGGGACGCGGCCTCCCGGCTGTTCACGGAGAAGGGGTTCACGGGCACGCGCATGAAGGACGTGGCGACGCTGGCCGGTGTCGGCGAGCGCACGCTGTACGACGCGTTCCCCACCAAGGCCGCCCTGTTCGGGCACACCCTGGGTGTCGCGATCGCCGGCGACGAGGAGCCCGTCGCCGTCCCGGACCGCCCCGAGACCCTGGAGATCCGCGACGAGCCCGACCCCGGGCGCGCGATCGGCCGTACCGTCGACCAGATCACCGAACTGCTGGAGCGCGCCGGTGACTTGATCATGGTGACCGTCGAGGCGGCCGGCGCCGATCCGGACATGCGGGCCTCGGCGGACGCCGGAGCCCAGGCGACGTACGGCGTACATCTGGCCCTGACCACGGCACTCGAGGAGCGCGGGACCCTTCGCGCGGGCCTCGACGCGCGCACCGCCGCCGACACGCTCTACGCGCTCGCGTCACCGCACATGCATCAACTCCTGCGCAGGCACCGGGGTTGGACTCGGCAGGCCTACCAAGCTTGGCTGCGACGGGTGTTGGTCACGGAGCTCCTCGACTCTCACTGAGCCGCCCCCTTCCACCGTTCGGGGACGTCGCCGTCGCGGCTGTGCAACTGTGTCGCCAACACCCGTACCGCCGCGGCGAATCGGGCGGGGTCACGCAGGAACTCCATGTGGATACCGGGGAATTCGGCCCACGGCACGCAGATCCGACGGGCGAGCTCGATCGACGGGCGGGCGTAGTACGTGCCCCGGTCCTCCGCTCCCGCGCCCAACACCACAGGGAACGGGGCCGACTTGAGCGCGGCCTCGTCGGGCCGGAAGGCGGCGAAGCCCGACCACTCCGTACCGAAGAGGTGGTCCTGGTTGCCGAGGAACCGCTTCCACAGGTCGCCGGGCCAGCGGTACGTGCCCTCACCGCGGGTGGTCTCGGCGAAGCGGCGGCCCGCCGCCGGGGCCCCGCCCTGCGCGTACAGCGCGGCCAGCTCGGCGAAGAAGCCGCGACCGGGGTCGCCGTCGGGCAGGACGTTCACGGCGGGCGGTTCATGGGCGATCAGGCCCGTCATCACCTCCGGGTGCAGTGCGGCCAGCGTGAGTCCGATGATCGCGCCCCCGCTGTTGCCGAACACCAGCGCCCGCCCGCCGGCCAGGCCGTCCACGAGCGCGCGGGCGTCGGCGGCCTGCACGGCGAGGTCCATCGGTGTCCCGGACCGGCCGGTGCTGCGCGAGTTGCCGCGCCGGTCGTAGGAGATCACCATGAAAGCGTCGGAAAGGATCTCCGCGACGCCGTCGTAGTAGCCGGCGTCTCCCCCGGCCCCGCTGATCATCAACAGCGCCGGGCCGCTGCCGCGCACCTCGTAGTACAGCCCGGCCCCGTCGGCCTCGAACACGCCCTTGCGCATGCCTGGATCCCCATCCCCAGCGAAACGTTGCCGTTTCGCTGAAAGTCCTCTAGTGTCGATGTGTACGAAACCGTTTCGTTTACGTTTTGGTAAACCCCGAACGACTTCCCTGGAGTGGTTCCCGATGTCCCAGAAGACTCTGACCGAAGGCACCCAGTCGGGCGCCTTGGAGGCGCAGCCCACGGGCTCCTCCAAGCGGTGGTGGATCCTCGCGATCGTCGCCGTCGCACAGCTGATGGTGGTCCTCGACGCCACCATCGTGAACATCGCCCTGCCGTCGGCCCAGAAGGACCTCGGCTTCTCCGACGGCAACCGGCAGTGGATCGTCACCGCGTACGCTCTGGCGTTCGCCTCCCTGCTGCTGCTCGGCGGTCGGATCGCCGACCTGTTCGGCCGCAAGACCGCCTTCCTCGTCGGTGTCGTCGGATTCGCCGGCGCCTCCGCCCTCGGCGGTGCCGCCAACAGCTTCGGCATGCTGGTCACCGCTCGCGCCCTCCAGGGTGTCGCGGGCGCGCTGCTCGCACCGGCCGCGCTCTCCCTGCTCAACACGACGTTCACGGACGCCCGTGAGCGTGCCCGGGCCTTCAGCGTGTACGGCGCCATCGCGGGCGCCGGCGGTGCGGTGGGCCTGCTGCTCGGCGGTGTGCTGACCGACGCCTTCGACTGGCGCTGGACGCTCTACGTCAACGTCGCCATCGCCTTCGTCGCCTTCGCCGGCGGCTGGGTCCTGCTCTCCAACCACCGCGACGCGGCGGGCTCCAAGCTGGACGTGCCGGGCACGGTACTGGTCGCCGGTGGGCTGTTCTCCCTCGTCTACGGTTTCTCCAACGCCGAGACGCACGACTGGAGTTCGCCGCAGACCTGGGGCTTCCTGATCGTGGGTGTCGTACTGCTGACGGCCTTCGTCTGGTGGCAGAACCGCGCCGCGCACCCGCTGCTGCCGCTGCGCATCCTGCTCGACCGCAACCGGGGCGCCTCGTTCCTGGCCGTGCTGATCACCGGTGCGGGCATGTTCGGTGTGTTCCTCTTCCTCACCTACTACCTCCAGCTGAACCTGGGCTTCAGCCCGACCAAGACCGGTGTCGCGTTCCTGCCGATGATCGGCGCGCTGATGGTCATGGCACAGGTGGGCACCACGGTCCTGGTGCCGCGTCTCGGCCCGAAGGTCGTCATTCCGCTGGGCTTCGCGATCGCCATGGTCGGCATGGCCTGGCTGACCGGCATCGGGGTCGGCTCGTCCTACGCGAGCCATGTGCTGCCGCAGCTGATCGTGATCGGCGCGGGCCTCGGCATGGTGATGCCGCCGGCGATGCAGCTCGCCACGGGCGGGGTGGCCGCCGAGGACGCGGGTGTCGCCTCGGCGACGGTCAACGCCATGCAGCAGGTGGGCGGTTCGATCGGTACGGCACTGCTGAACACGCTGGCCGCGAGCGCCGCGACCGACTACCTGGCCGGGAAGGACGCGTCCAGCAAGCTGGTCCAGGCGCAGGCGACGATCGAGAGCTACACCACCGCGTTCTGGTGGTCGGCGGGCTTCTTCGCCGCGGGCACGCTGATCGCGTTCGCGCTCTACCGTCGCGGGGTTCCGCAGCAGGACGCGGACGCCGCACCGGTCGTCCACATGTGATCCGCTCCGCCGAGAGCTGAGCCGCACAGACCGAGGGGTCGCCGTCCGCAGGGAGACGGCGACCCCTCTCCACTGTCCTACTGACAGAAAGTCAACCTTTCTGACCGAAGTTCACCATGTCGAGTGAACCAGATCTTGCGGGCGGCGTGTCATGGATGTTCAGGGCTTCTCCGGGGTAACTACCGAGACCGAATGCGCCCCGTGCCGAGGTGGAGCGGCCATGACAGCGGAAGCGGACGAACGCGACAGTCCCGCGGCCAACTCCTGTGCCCGTACACGGCCGTACGGCACCTTCACGGTGGTCGAGGTCTCGGGCGAGATCGACATGGCGACCGCCGGCCTGGTCGTCGAGCACCTGGACGCCGCGACGGCGGTCGAGGAGCCCGACGTACTGGTGGATCTGCGGCCCGTCGAGTTCCTCGACTGTTCGGGGCTGCGCGTTCTGTGCCGGGCCGAGCGGCGGGCGAGGGAACGCGGCGGGCGGCTGCGGATCGTCTCGGACGGGCCGCGCATCGACCGGCTGCTGCGCGCCTCGGGTCTGTCCGGCCGCTTTCCGCCGCTGCGCGTGATGCCCTCCCGGCCGGAGAAGCCGCAACGATGACAGGGGCCGGCTCGGGCGACCCCACACCGCCCGGCCGACCCCTGGTGCGGGATCGCAGTGCTCCGCGACAGGGGTGCGCACTCCCCAGCTACGGACCCTTCCTGATGCTCACGGAGACCGTGCGACCCCGGTCTCTCAGAACGTGAAGACACCTCCGTACCCGTAGGAGTCCTTCACGCACTCGTTGGAGAAGACGCGCTCGTAGGAGACGCGCTTGCCCTGCCAGACACCGTCGATGGTGACGACGACGGGGCGGTAGAGCTTGTTGCAGAGCACATCGCTCCGGGTCGCCAGGGCGTCGAAGTCGCCCCCGATGCCGCGCAGTTCGGCGCAGGCCCGGTCGGCGGACGGGTGGGTGCCGGAGGAGGTCGGCGCGCAGGTGAGGGTCACGGCGCGTTCCGGTGTGGCGAGGGCGGCGTCGTCCCCGTGGCCCATGGTCAGCACCAGGGCCGACGGGGCGTAGAGCGCGGACGGGCCGGTGCCGTGGGCCGCGAGGGCGGTCCCGGTGAGGGGCCCGCAGACGGCGGTGGCCGTCAGGCCCAGAGTCGCTGCCCAGCGCGCGGTGTTCCGCATTGTGTGCATCCTTCCGCTCGATACGAACCGATCACGAACGGATCGGTTCGAAGAGATGCCGGTCCCGCTCGGTCGGTGCCGAACCGGCGGGCGCCACTCTGCCGAGTCCGCCGCCGGAACACACATCCCACCCACAGGTTTCAGTAACCTTGCGTGTTGAATCAGTGGCGTGAAGTCACAGAATTCGAACGCGCGAACCCCGGAACCATGGGCTTCCTGATCGCGAAATCGGGCCGGTTGGCCGGTTTACCCGCCCTCGCCAATCGTCCTGAAACAGTCCCGAAACATTCCGCTTCAGCTCTCGGCGCACTCCACCGCAGCCCCTTGCGTTCGCACTGCTTGCGAGTAATCGTCATTACATGATTACGACAGAGCAGCAGGAGAAGCTTCGCGGCTGGTTCACCGGCCGTCTGCCCGACGATCTGTTCGAGGAGCTGGTCGAGGTCACGGTCGACCGCGAGGAGGTCACCGTCATCGGCCGCATCCCCGCACCCAAGCTCGCCGAGGACGTCTCGGACGCCGAGAAGGAGGCGGCGATCCAGGGCCGCGTCCAGGAGTTCCGCGAGCGCACCCGGGAGACCCGGATCGCGGTCGCCCGCGAGGCCGAGCACCGGTTCCGCAGGAAGGTCTCGTGGGGCGTGGAGTGCGCCGGGGATCGCTCCCTGTTCACCCACATCTCCGCCCCCGTGATGACCCGGCTGCGCCAGCCCGAGCGCCAGGTCCTCGACACCCTCATCGCGGCCGGCGTGGCCCGCAGCCGCAGCGACGCCCTCGCCTGGTGCGTCCGTCTCGTCCAGCGCCACACCGACGACTGGCTCGCCGAACTGCGCGACTCCCTCGAACACGTCCAGCGGGTCCGCGCCCAGGGCCCCGACACGGAACCGGAGGACACCCCGACCGACAGCGAGTGACATCAGGGCCTCAGGGTGGACGATTCCTCCACCCACGGCGCGAAAGATGGATGAACCGTCCTCTGGTGCGGGCATCGCGGCCGACCGTAGCGTCGGCGGACACCCTGAGGACGGCATCCGCTCACCCCGCCCACCCCGCGCGCGTGAACAGCCGTCCACACCGCCGTCGCGCCACCCCGCGCTCCACCGCCGTCCCCCGCTGGAGCCCCCTTGTCCTCGCAGCCCGCCCCCTCCCCCGCCGCGCCGAGCCAGTCCCTGACCGAGGTCGAGGCCTACGGCGTCGAGCGCATCCCCGACGCGGACCGCACCGCCACCCCGCTCGACCTGTTCCGGGTCGCGTTCGGCGGCGCCAACACCTTCTCCACCTGTGTGCTCGGCGCCTTCCCCATCCTGTTCGGCCTCTCCTTCTGGCAGGGCCTCGCGGCCACGCTCCTCGGAGTAGTCGTCGGCGCGCTGATCCTGTGCCCGATGGCGGTGTTCGGCCCGGTCAACGGTACGAACAACGCGGTCGCCTCCTCCGCGCACCTGGGCGTGCACGGCCGAGTCGTCGGCTCATTCCTCTCCCTCCTCACCGCCGTCGCGTTCTTCTCCATCTCGGTGTGGAGCTCCGGCGACGCCCTGGTCGGCGGCGCGCACCGCCTCTTCGGCCTGGAACAGAGCACGCTCTCCTACGTCGTCGCGTACGCGCTGTTCGCGATCCTGGTCCTCGCGGTCTGCGTCTACGGCTTCCGGTTCATGCTGTTCGTCAACAAGATCGCCGTGACGTCCGCGACGGTCCTGTTCCTGCTCGGCGCGATCGCGTTCGCCGGTGACTTCGACCCGTCGTACGCCGGAGTCTTCACGTCCTCGGCGGACGCGGCCACGCAGTCGCTGTTCTGGCCGTCGTTCATCGGCGCGGCGCTGATCGTGCTCTCGAACCCGGTGTCGTTCGGCGCGTTCCTCGGCGACTGGTCGCGCTACATCCCGGCGAACACCCCGCGCCGCAAGGTGGTTGGCGCCGCGTTCCTCTCCCAGATCGCGACCCTGCTGCCGTTCGTCTTCGGTCTGGCGACCGCGAGCATCATCGCCACGAAGGCACCCGAGTACGTCGACCCGTCCGCCCCCGACTTCGTGGGCGGCCTCCTCGCGATCTCGCCGAGCTGGTTCTTCCTGCCGGTGTGCCTGCTGGCCCTGATCGGCGGCATGTCGACGGGCACGACCTCGCTCTACGGCACCGGGCTCGACTTCTCGTCGGTGTTCCCCCGGCTGTCGCGGGTCCGGGCGACGCTGCTGGTCGGTGTATTGTCCATCGCGTTCATCTTCATCGGGCGCTTCGGCCTCGACCTCGTGCAGTCGATCTCCACCTTCGCCACGATGATCATCACCTGTACGACACCGTGGATGGTCGTGATGATGCTGGGCTTCTACACCCGGCGCGGCTGGTACGACCCGGACGCGCTCCAGGTCTTCAACCGCCGTCAGCGCGGCGGGCGTTACTGGTTCTCGCACGGCTGGAACTGGCGCGGCATGACCGCCTGGTGGGTGGCCGCCGTGGTGGGCGTGCTGTTCACCAACATCCCGGGACAGTTCGTCGGCCCGCTCGGCGACCTGGCCAACGGCGTCGACATCAGCCTGCCGCTGTCGCTCGCCGTGGCCGCCGTCCTGTTCCTCTCGCTGCTCCGGCTGTTCCCCGAACCCCGTGCGGTGTACGGGCCGGAGGGGGCGCGGCTGGCCCGTACCGTCGAGGTGCCGGTACCTCCGATCACCGGCCCCGGAACGGCAGCGGTGGCCCCAGCACTGGCCACCGAGGGCAGCTGATGCCGGCCTGGATCGACCTGTCGGTGCCCGTCGTCACCGGGATGCCCGTGTATCCCGGTGACCCGGCCGTCGACATCTCCCCCGCCCTGACCGTCCCCCGCGACGGCGTCAACGTCCTTCAGCTGCACATGGGTTCGCAGTCCGGCACCCATGTCGACGCCCCGTACCACGTGGACGACGCGTGGCCCCGCCTCGACGAACTGCCCCTGGAACGCTTCGGCGGGCAGGCGGTGGTGGCCGACGTACGGGGGCTGCCGGCGCGGACGCCGATCACGCCCGAACTGCTGGCGCCCGTGCTGAACCGGCTGCGGCTACGGCCGGGTTCACTGGTCCTGCTCGCCACGGGCTGGTCGGCGTACTGGGGCACCGACGACTACCTCGCCCACCCGTGGCTCACCCCGGAGGCCGCCGAAGCCCTCGTCGAGGCGGGCGTCCGTACGGTCGCGGTCGACGCGCTCAGTGTCGATCCGACACCCGAACCGGGCGACACGACGGCCGACTTCGGCCTGCCCGCCCACCGGGTGCTGTGCGGCGCGGGCGGAGTGATCGCCGAGAACCTCACGGGGCTTGAGCAGCTGGTGGACCTCCCGGACCTGGAGTTGTTCCTGTTTCCGCTACGGCTGCCGGGGGCGGACGGCGCGCCGGTCCGGGCTGTCGCGCGGCCCCTCTGATCCGTCCCGCGCGCCGTTTACGTTTGCCCCGTGACTCAATTCGTCTCGGTGGCAGGCGCGTGGCTCGGTGCGTGGGCCGCCTCCGGACCTGGCCGACTTCACCGGCCAGGACCTCACGGACGAGCGGATCGCCCGCACAGTCACCGACGGGACCCCGCACCCGGGTGTCACTCGCACCTGACCCGCGCCCCTCTCCCCACGTCGGCGGTCGACGAGGACCCTGCGGCCCTGCGCGCGGCGCACGTCGTGATCACCGCGCTCTCCCCCGTGACCGCCGAACACCGCGCCACAGCACCGGAGTTGGAGCCGGTGCAGTGCGCGAGTCACGGCTTCGACCACGTCGACGTGGACGCGGCGCAGGCCCAGGGGTGCTCGTCTGCACCATCGGCTCCAGAGCTAGCCGACCGAGCTGTCCGGCAAGACCCTCTGCATCGCGGGTGGGTGCCATCGGACAGCAAGTCGCCCGCCGGGCAGCCGCGTTCGACATGACCGTCGTCCACGCCGGCCGGCGCCCAGTTCCCGAGGAGACGACGGCGCGGCTCGGCGGAGCCCGTCATGTCCCGCTCGACGAGCTGCTGCGCCTGTCCGACTACGTCACCCGAACGCGGCCGGTTTCCTGGCGGGTGGGCGGCCGGGTGATGTCGTCAGCTGAGCCGGTCCGCGTTGTGCGCGGGGCGCGGGGACGGGGTTCCCGTGCCGGCGATCGACAGTGAACCGGGGCTGGCCGACACCGAGTCGGTCAGCCAGCGCTGCGAGGCCGAGCCGTCGCGGACCTTGAGGACGATGTCGGCACCGGGGTCCTTCGTGGTCGAGGTGAGCGCGAGCCCGGAGTCCCAGCGGGGCAGCAACTCGCCCTGCACGGTGAGGTCGTAGCGGACATCGTTGCCGCGCTCGGCCTTCGCGTCCGCGCAGGTGCCGAGCACGACGACACCGGCGTCCGCGTGCGAGTCCAGGCACAGCCCGGAGTTCGCCGCACTGCGCAACAGCCCGTCGGTCCCGTACGACCACTCCTGGGTCTCGGCGGAGGAGCAGGTCGCGAGACTGGTGTCGGCACCGGCCTTCACGGTGCCCCGGATGTCCAGGCACAGGTCGGCCGCGGCGTTGCGCAGCCTCGTCCGCTGGGGTACGGCCGGGAGCCGGGCGGTGCCGGGCGCCGAGGACGACACCTGTCCCGAGCCGCCGTTCCCGCCGGTGGAGGCGACCGGGTCGGCGGTACCGCCGTGGTCCGGCCACAGGCTGACGGCGACGACGCTGGCGACGACTCCGGCGCCGATCAGGCCGGCACCGACGAAGAACGAGCGGGACGATCGACCCGACCTGGCCGACCTGGCCGCGTCCACGATGCGGCGGCCGGGCGCGGGGAGCCGGGAGAGCAGACGGTGCCGTCCCGTGCCGCCGCCGCTGTGTCCGCCGTGCCGTCCTGCGGTCCGCGTTCGGCTGTCGGGGCGGGCGCGACCGGGGCGCGAGGCGAGGTAGGGGCGGGCTCCCCAGCCGAGCACCGCCTCCGCGAGCAGGACTCCCAGTCCGCCTTCGAAATAACTCAGTTGTTCGGCAGCGAATCGGCAGTAGCGGCACTGGGCGAGATGCTGCTGGACATCGGGCAGCAGTGTGCCGCCGCGTCGAATGGGGACGTCGAGGAGACGGTTGTAGAAGCTGCAATCCTTGGTCGGCGCGAGTTCCCGGTGGGCGCGTACACAGCCCTCGCGGAATTTTTCGTGCGCCTGCTGGAGAGCGGCCGACGCGGTGTCGGTATCCATCCCGAGCAGTGCCGCCGGCACGGTTATCGTCTCGGCCTCGACCTCGGTGTGCCACAGCACACACTGGGCGAACGGCTGAAGGGTCTGGAAAGAGCGCTCGGCCAGCTTGCGATTTTCGGGTGTCATGGACTTGGCAGAACGCATCGCGCGGCCCCCGGAGGCTTTCTCCAGGTCCGGCAGAACACCGGATATTCGCTCCTCCGCCGCCCACTCCCGGATCGTGTCGCGCACGGTCAGCAGCAGCCGGGGGCGCAGTGCCACGCCCGGTTCGCCGAACGTCAGCCGGTCGAACACCTGGTGGAAGGCGGCAGCGGCGGCCATGGCGGGGACACTGCCCGCGGCGGCGAGACAGACTTCCGCGTAATCCTGGACCGGCCGCCAGTGCCGCGCCATCAGCAGCGCGACGGAATGCGCGGCCTCACCCTCCGGGCGGCCCCGCAGCCGGGCGGCCAGGGTCTCGTCGGATTCCTCGGGAGCCCCGCCGTTCGGCGGCGGGTAAGGAGGACGAGGAGGGGGAGGGAGGGACACGGAGTGGCTTCCTCGGATTCGGTTCATCAACAGGTGAATGAGCCCCGGGCATTACCCTCGCGCGGGCGTTTCACCCTTGCACATCCCACTGAACCCAACAAGGCACTTGGGCAACTTCCATACCTTTGAAAGAAAGTCACAGCACCGGCAACTCTGCTTCCCTCGCACCGGCTTTCGACTATCCATGCGCCCCGTGTGAACCACGTGCACACTCCGGTGCGTCGCGCACGCTCCCGGCGCACGGCACAGAGCGGTCCACTGGAATCGGCCCTTCTCGGAGGCCACGCGCTGGACGGCGGCTCTCCCGCGCCAAACGGCCGCCGACCCTGCTCCTCCCGCCCTCGGTCGGCGGCCCCGAGGGCGGGGGCGGCCCACCCCCGCCCTCCCTTCACCGAGCCTCGGCCTCGGCCTCGCCACCGATGGTGTCGAGTTCGGCGATCGCGTCGGTGGGCAGCACCCGGTCCGCGGCGGCGATGTTCTCGCGCAGATGGGCGCGGGACGAAGTGCCCGGGATCAGGACGGTGGTGGCCGAGCGCTGCAACAGCCAGGCCAGGGCGACCTGTTGGGGCGAGGCGTCCAGCCGGGCGGCGACCTCGGCGAGGGTCTTCGACTGCAGCGGGGTGAAGCCACCGAGCGGGAAGTACGCAGCGAACGCGATGTTCTCCGCGGCACACCGCTCGACGAGGGCGTCGTCCTGCCGGTTGGCCAGGTTGTAGAGGTTCTGCACGGTGACGACCGGGGCGACGGCCTGCGCCTCGGCCAGCTGGGCGGCGGAGACAGTGCTGAGCCCGAGGTGCCGGATCAGCCCCGCCTTCCGCAGCTCGGCCAGGGCGCCGAACTTCTCGCCGATCGACTCCTCGTCGGCGCTGTCCTGGGCGCCGACCCGGAGGTTGACCACGTCCAGCGCGTCGAGCCCGAGGTTGCGGAGGTTGTCGTAGACCTGCGCCTTGAGGTCCTCGGGGTGGCGGGACATGATCCAGCTGCCGTCGGGGCCGCGCCGGGCGCCGACCTTGGTCACGATGTGCAGGTCGTCCGGGTAGGGGTGGAGGGCCTCCTTGATGATCTCGTTGACGACGACCGGGCCGTAGAAGTCGCTGGTGTCGATGTGGGTGATGCCCCGCTCGACGGCCTCGCGGAGGACGGCCACCGCTTCGGTGCGGTCCTTCGGCGGGCCGAAGACGTGGGCGCCGGCCAGTTGCATGGCGCCGTATCCCATGCGGGTGAGGGTGAGGCCCTCCGCCGGGGTGAGGGTGCCGCCGGAAACGGTGTCGGCCATGGTGGTGCGCCTTTCGGTAGGTGGTCGGTCCTGGCGTCGACTCTGCGCCCGTGGCGGCCGGGCAGGCAGTACCCGGATGTTCCTGGTAGTGACGGGGACACCCACCTGCGCGGATTCGGATCTACGGTGGTGGGTGTGGACAGCAAGAACGCGCTCGGCGAGTTTCTGCGGGCCCGCCGGGAGCGGGTCCGGCCCGAGGACGTGGGCCTGAGCGGCGGCGGGCTGCGGCGGGTGCCGGGGCTGCGCCGGGAGGAGGTCGCCCTGCTGGCCGGTATCAGCTCCGACTACTACCTACGCCTTGAGCAGGGCCGGGACCGCAACCCGTCGACGCAGGTGCTGGAGGCGCTGGCCCGGGTGCTGCGCCTCGACGCCGCCGCGGGTGCCCATCTGCTGAGCCTGGCGCAGCCGGAGCGGCCGGCCGCGTCCCGCAGGCGGGCCAGAAGACCCGAGGCGGTGCCGGCGAGCGTGCGTGAACTGCTGGACACCTGGTCGGGGCATCCGGCGTATGTGCAGAACCGGTTCACGGACTGTCTCGCGGCCAACGCGCTGTGCCGGGCGGTGTCCCCGAGCTACGTGCCGGGGGTGAACCTGTTGCGGGCGGTGTTCCTCGACCCCGCCGAACGCGAACTGCGGCGCGACTGGGAGGAGTTGACCGCCGAGGGGGTGGCGACGCTGCGCGGCCACATCGGTCCGGACGTCGACGATCCGCGGCTGGTGGAGCTGGTGGGCGAGCTGTCCGTGCGCAGCGAGCGGTTCCGGCTGCTGTGGAGTCGGCACGAGGTACGGCCGATGGTCGGCCGGATCAGCCTCCTCAGCCATCCGCTGGTCGGCGACTTCGAGCTGCGGTCGAACAAGTTCGAGATCCCGGGCACGGACGCGCTGAGCGTGGTCGTCTTCCACGCCGAACCGGGCAGCCGCAGCGCGGAACTGCTGGGTCTGCTGGGCAGCCTCGCCGTGTCCGGAGACGGCGTACCCGAGGAGACGTCACCGGCGCACGAGGACCGGTGACGCTCAGATCTGCCAGGAACGCAGCCGCTCCGCCGCGCCGTACACGTCCGTCTTCCCGGAGATCAGGTCGCGGGCGAGATCGACGAGCGCGCCGTACGGCGGATCGATGCCGACGCCGCTGACGAACATGTAGGCGACCGCCGTGGCACAGGCGAAGCGGGCGTTGGCGGACGGCAGGGGCTTGAGCAGGGCGAGGGTGTGCAGCAGGGCGGTGGCCCGCCAGGCCGGGTCGGAGTCGACACCGAGGCGGGGCGGGTCGACGCGGTGCCGGGCGACGGCCGCCACCAACGCCGAGAAGTCGTTGATGGTGGGCTGTTCCGGCAGGACTTCCTCATGGCGCTGGAGGAGCCACGGCACGTCGATATGGATGACGGGCATGCGTCAGGCGACCCGCCCCTCGCCCTTCGCCGCCGGTTCGTCCTCCGGGAAGGCCGCGGCGAACTCGTCGGCGTGCGTCGCGAAGAACCGGCGGAAGGCCTCGGCCCCCTCCTGCAGCGCCCGGTGCCGGGCGATGTCGGCGGCGGCGGCCTCCCGGACGAGGGCCTTCATCGACGTACCGCGCTCCTTGGCGATCTGCCGCAGGTCCTCTAGCTCGCGATCGCTGAACTCCACGTTGAGAGCTGGCATGACCTCACGGTACCGCTCGGGTACTTACCCGTAAATACTGCCTGGTCAGGAGGCACGCCCGCCGGTACCGGGCGGCCTCGTCCTAGCGCGTCGACCACAGCCCCCTGCGCCGATAACTCCCCTCCCAGAAGACCCGGTTGAGCACCCGCACCGGTGGCGGGAACGCCCCCAGGAACCGTGCCCGGTCCACCGCCGACACCCCGTCGACTAGCCACGGGACGAACACCGCGGCCCCGCGCAGGCCCTGTGTCTCCCGCAGCCGCCCGGTGAAGGCGGCCCAGTCCGCGTCGGTCAGCACCTCCCCCATCAACGGCAGCGCGCTGTCCTCCTCGTGCTTGAGGTGATCGTCGAGGGTTGCCCGCAACGCGCGTACCAGATCGGGGAGTTCGAAGGCCCGGTCGGCCAGCGCGACGTCCACGGCGGCCAACAGCGGGTCGATACGGGCGTGTTCGGCCTCCATCTCGTCCAGCATCCCGAGGTCCCGCGAACGGCCTCCGATCCGCGCCCGGACCCGCGGCCACAGGTCGCTGTCCTCGGCGGTGTGGTGGATGTGGAGCTGGTGCTTGAAGTTCTCCCACCCGGCGAGGACCGGATCGGTGTGCGCCCTGCCGTCCGCGACCGCCCCGGCGAGCCGCTCCAGGTCGCGCCGGAAGGCGTCGTGGGACGCGTACATGGGCGTGAAGTCGATGGTCATCGTGCGGCTTCCTCCAGTTCGGGCCCGGACACGGGCAGGGCGTGCGGGTTCGCGGACGGCCCCCGGTGCCGTCGTACGGCGAGACAGGCGAGCGCGCCGGTCAGCAGCACGGCGACGGCGACGTACACGGCGGGTCCCATGGCGTGGACGAAGCCGTGGCCGAAGACCTGGCCGCCGAGGGCGCGCATGCGCTCGGCGATGCCGTGCGGGACGCCGGCCGGAGCACCGCCCTGCTGCCCGGCGCCGATGTCGGACTCGGACCTGGAGAACGCGGAGACGAAGGACTCCCGGTAGGCGGTGGGGAGTTGACCGGCCCGGGCCCGGGCCTGTTCGGTCAGGGCGGAGGCCAGCTGGGCCTGGAGCACCGCGCCGATGACGGCACCGGCGAGCACCGAACCGACCTGGCGCAGCGCGTTGGTGACTCCGGAGGCGGCGCCGGCGAGCCGGGGCGGGACGCCTCGCATGACCTCGGTGGCCATGGGGGCGAAGGTGCAGCCGACGCCGAGGCCGGTGAGGAAGAGCGGGAAGGCGATGGTCGACCAGCCCGCGCCGACGTCCGCGACACCGACGACCCAGACCAGTCCGCCCGCCCAGGCGAGCAGCCCGCCCATCAGGATGAACTTGCCGCCGAGCCGACCCGCGAGGGCTCCGGCGGGTCCCGCCATGACGAACGAGCCGAGGGCGACGGGCAACAGGACCAGTCCCGCCTTCTGGGCGCTGAAGCCGAGCACCGACTGCAGATAGATCGTCAGGGGCAGGAACATGCCGACCACGCCGAACGACACGGTGACGCCGACGAAGTTGATGAGCGTGAAGTTCCGGTCCCGGAAGAGCGAGAAGGGGACCAGGGGTTCACCGGACTGCTGTCCGCGCTCGTGCAGCAGGAACGCCACGAAGAGGACGGCCGCCGCGCCGAACAGGCTCCAGATCCAGGCGTTCCAGTCGTACCGCTGCCCCTCGGTCAGCCCAAAGGCCAGGCAGAACAGGGCAGTTGAGGCGAGAGTGACACCGAGGGTGTCGAAGCGGCGCCGTACCGTGCGCCGGGCTCCCGGGATGATCGCCATGGTCAGCACGAGCACCAGCGCGCCGATCGGCAGGTTGACGAAGAAGATCCACCGCCAGGACAGATGGGTGATCAGCACCCCGCCGAGGATCGGGCCGAGCGCGCCGGACACCCCTGCCACGGCGCCCCAGATACCCATCGCGACACCGCGCCGGTCGGCCGGGAACACCTCGGTGATGATCGACAGGGTCTGCGGCATGAGCAGCGCCGCGCCCAGGCCCTGCACCGCGCGGAACCCGATGAGCTGCGCCGGGTCCTGCGCGAGTCCGCAGGCGAGGCTGGCCAGGGTGAACAGGGCGACTCCGGCGGCGAACAGATTGCGTTTGCCGCGCAGGTCGCCGAGACGTCCGCCGGTGATCAGCAGGACGGCCAGCGCCAAGGTGTAGGCGTTGACGACCCACAGGATCTCGTCCAGGGACGCGTCGAGGTCTGCTCCGAGTTGGGGGATCGCGATGTTCACGATCGTCAGGTCGAGGAGGGTCATGAAGAACCCGAGCGAGAGCGTGACGAGGATCGCCCAGGGGTTGCCGTGCCACTTCTTGAACACGATGTCGGTCTCCTTGCGTAGGACTCGCGGTCAAGAGGCCGGGGCGACCGGCGGGGGTGACACGGCGCGCATACGCGGAGACGTACGTCACATTCACCCCCTCGGCTGTCACATTCCGACGCCCGGCACCCCTCGCAGTAGTGAGCACGCACTGGGGAGGCGCAGGTATGTCCGAGATCGCTGTCACCGAAGAGGCGACCGATGACTTCATGGACCATCGGGAGCTGTTGTTCAGCCTCGTCTACAACATGCTGGGCAGCGTCGCCGACACCGACGACGTCCTGCAGGAGACCTGGCTGTCCTGGTCGGCGCGCGCCCGCAGTTCCCCGCTCGACACCATCACCAACCGGCGCGCCTATCTCGTCCGGATCGCCGTCAACCACGCGCTGCGGCGCCGCGCCACGATCAGCCGCCGCCGCGAGACCTACGTCGGCCCGTGGCTGCCGGAACCGCTGCTCGGCCCGGCGGACGAGCCCGTCGACCCGGCGTTGCGCGCCGAGTCGGTCTCGCTGGCCATGCTGGTGGTGCTGGAGTCGCTGAGCCCGCTGGAACGGGCGGTCTTCGTCCTCAACGAGGTGTTCGGGTACGCCCACACCGAGATCGCGGACATCATCGACCGCACCCCGGCCGCCGTACGGCAGCTCGCGCACCGGGCGCGGGCCCATGTGCACGCGCGGCGGCCGTTGTACGAGGCGCATCCCCGGGTGCGGCGGGAGGCGACGGAACGGTTCGTGCGGGCCGCGATCGGCGGGGACATCGCCTCGCTGATGGAGATCCTCGCGCCGGACGTCACGGTGTGGACGGACAGCGGGGGCAACCGGAAGCCGGCGGGACTTCGCCCGGTGCACGGGCGGGACAAGGCCGTCCGCCTCATCAACTCCTTCGCGGGCGGGCGCCGCGGTCCGCAGGACCTGGAGCTGACCTACCGGCGTGTCAACGGCGACGACGCGGCCGTGCTGTTCGAGGGCGACGCGCCGTACGCGGTGATGGTCATGGACCTCACACCCGAGGGCGACCAGGTGTCCGGGGTCTACATCGTGACCAACCCCGAGAAGCTCACGCACGTGCGCAAGGACGACGAGGAGGACCAGTGACCACCCCTTCCGACTCCTCGCCGGGCGAGCGCGTCGCCGACTGGTTCGACGGCCGGCTCGGCATCTACGCGCTGGGCAAGCAGTATCTGCGCAAAGTGTTCCCGGACCACTGGTCGTTCCTGCTCGGCGAGATCTGCCTCTACAGCTTCGTGGTGCTGATCCTCACCGGCGTGTATCTGACCCTCTTCTTCCACCCCTCCATGAACGAGGTGACGTACCACGGGAGTTACGTCCCCCTGAACGGCATCCAAATGTCCGACGCCTACGCCTCGACGCTGCACCTCAGCTTCGACGTGCGCGGCGGGCTGCTGGTGCGGCAGCTGCACCACTGGGCGGCGCTGGTGTTCATCGCCGCGATGCTGACGCACATGATGCGGCACTTCTTCACGGGGTCGTTCCGCAAGCCGCGCGAGCTCAACTGGCTGTTCGGTTGGACCCTGTTGTTCCTCGGCCTGTTCGAGGGCCTCTTCGGCTACTCGCTCCCGGACGACCTGCTGTCGGGCACGGGCATGCGGTTCGTCGACGGCGCGCTGCTGTCCGTCCCGGTCGTCGGCACGTATCTGTCGATGTTCCTGTTCGGCGGCGAGTACCCCGGCCACGACATCGTGTCCCGCTTCTACTCGCTGCACGTGCTGCTGATCCCCGGCGTCATGGCGGCCCTCGTGGTCGTCCATCTCCTCCTGGTCGTCTACCACAAGCACACCCAGTTCGCGGGCCCCGGCCGCACCGAACGCAACGTGGTGGGCTCCCCGTTCATGCCGGTGTACCTGGCGAAGGCGGGCGGCTTCTTCTTCCTCGTCTTCGGCGCGCTCACCCTCCTCGCGGCGGTGGCGTCCATCAACCCCGTCTGGTCCTACGGCCCTTACCGCGCCGACCAGGTCTCCACGGGCGCCCAGCCCGACTGGTACCTGGGCTTCGCGGAGGGCCTGGTCCGTGTGATGCCGGGCTGGGAAGTCACGTTGTGGGGCCACACGTTGGTCCTGGGCGTACTGATCCCGATCGTGGTGTTCCCGCTCCTCCTCGTCCTCATCGGCGCGTATCCGTTCCTGGAGTCCTGGCGGACGGGCGACAAACACGAACACCATCTCCTGGACCGCCCCCGCAACCGTCCCAACCGCACAGGCCTCGGGGTCGCCTGGATCAGCCTCTACCTGATCCTCCTGGCGGGCGGCGGCAACGACATCGTGGCGACCCGCCTCCATCTGTCGATCAACACGGTGACGTGGATGGTGCGGGTGGCGGTGTTCGCCGTCCCGGTCCTCGCGTTCGTCATCACCCGCCGCATCTGTCTGGGCCTCCAACTCCGGGACGCGGAACTGGTGTTGCACGGCCGCGAGACGGGCGTGATCAAGCGGCTGCCGCACGGTGAGTACGTGGAGATACACCGGCCGCTCGACCAGGCTGAACTGCACACGCTGACCGCGCACAAACGCCCCAGGGAACTCGTGGAACGCGAGCCCTGACGCCCGCTACCAGGCCGGCCGCGGATCCCGGAGGTGCTCCGGGATCCGCTCGGGCAGCTCGCGGTCCTGGTCCGTCCGCAGAAGGCAGCCCGGATCGGGCGGGAACGCCTCTGGGCGCATGCGCTCGAACTCGGTGGCCCATCCCGCGCCGGACGACGACCTCGGCGAATCTGCTCATCCGGAGATCATCCCTGATCCGCCGCGAACGAGGCCATCCAGGCCAGCGCCGCGTTCCAGTTCACCGCCGTCTCGTTCGTCGACCAGGACTGGATGTCGTCGATGTAGCAGAACTGGCCGACGCAGCCGGTGAGTTTGCTCTGTGCGTAGGGGTCCTGGATGGAGGAGTTGGGGCCGCCCGCCAAGGTCCCGTTCGGCGGGTTCGGCAGGTTCGGGTCGAGTTCGTGGGCGTACCAACGGCTGTGCTCGTTGTGGGAGTTGGCCTCGCCGTAGCCGGTGACGTACGACATGTTGAGGGCGTTGCGGCCGAGGATGTAGTCCATGCTCTGGAGTGCGCCGTCACGGTATTTCGCGGCGCCGGTGAGGTCGTACGCGGTGGCGATGACATGCGCGTTGTTGAGGATCTGGCTGTTGGAGCCCCAGTCGTAGAGGTTGCCGGGCGGTGCGTACGGCATGCCGTACGGCTGCGTTCGCAGCGTGGCGAGGTAGGTGTCCGCGCCCTCGATCACCGAGCGGCGGAGCTGGTCGCGGCCGGGCAGTCGGCTGGGGACGGTGGCGAGGTCGAGTCGGCCGAGGGCGGCCGTCCGAGCCCAGTCGAAGCCGAGGCCGCCGAAGATGTCGGCGGTGTTGAGGGGCGAGTTGACGACGTGGTCGGCGAACTGCCGTTCCCCCGTGGTGAGATACAGCTCGGCCGCCGCCCAGTAGAACTCGTCGGTGGCATTGTCGTCGGGGTAGGCGCCGCCACCGGTGCCGTCGTTCGGGTCCGGGTACACCGTGGGGTGCGCGAGCGCCGCCGCCCATGCCTTCCGCGCCGCCTTCAGTGCCTTCGCGGCGAACTCGCGGTCGTAGGGCCGGTACAGGCGGGCCGCTTGCGCCGCCGTGGCCGCCAGGTTGAGCGTCGCCTGCGTGGTCGGCGCGTGCAGTTCGCGCTTCTGCGGGTCCTGGCTCGGGAGCAGCGGCAGTCCGGTCCACTGTTCGTCGTGGACCTTGTCGTGGGCCATGCCCGCCAGCGGCTGACCGTCCGGCACCTGCATCTTCAGCAGGAACTCCAGCTCCCAGCGGGCCTCGTCGAGCACGTCTGGCACCTTGTTGGCGCTCTCCGGGATGGCGAGGGTTCCGTCGCGCAGCTTCGCGGGCTGTCCGGTGCGGGCCAGCAGTGAGCGTTCGTAGGTGCTCAGCAACTCCCAGGTGGAGATACCGCCGTTGATGACGTACTTGCCGTGGTCCCCCGCGTCGTACCAGCCGCCGGTCACGTCAAGTGTGTAGTCGCACAGGCCCGGTTGGCAGGGCACGTTCGCGTCGCCCTGGTTGGGGGCGACGTTCAGGTGACCGGCCGGGCGGGCGTAGCCGGGGCGCAGGTCGTCGCGTATCGCGATGCCGCTGCGCTGCGTGTAGTAGTACTTCAACGAGTCGAGCCGCAACCGCTCGTAGGCGGCGGTCCCGATGTCGAAGGGCCGGCTCGTCTCGCCGTCCGCCACCAGCGTGAAGCCCTCGCCGTGCCCGCGGTACGCACCGAAGTCGATGGACTGCACGTTCTGCCCGGACGCCACGTCGGTACCACGCGGCACGGTCCGGCCGTGCGCGACCACCGCACCCGCCGCGCTCTTCAACTCCCAGGGCAGCACGGCCGTCGACGCGGTCACCAGCGTCGCGTTCTTCGGCCCGCCCGGCAGATACGCGACCTGGTTGACTCGCACACGCGGTCCGGTGTCCGGCTCGTACACCTCGGGCGGCACCCCGCCCAGCAACGACACGTCGTCCATGCAGAAGCGCCAGGAGTCCGTGCTCCCGCCGACTTGGAATGCGACCTGCCCCTGCGTGGTGTCGACGGGTGAAGTGAACGTGTACGAAGAGGAGTTGCCCGACGTGCTCAGCTCGGGACTGATCTCGTAGTAGGTGTCGTACGGCGATACGGACAGCCCGACAACGGCCCGCACCACATGCCCAGCGGGCGAACCCGACGCCGTGAAGGCGAACTTGTACGACTCGCCCTTGACCAGCGTGATGTCGTTCTGGCCGACGGCGGCGTCCCAGCGGTTGGTCGTGCCGCCGGGCACATCCGCGCAGAGCTGTCCGTCGGACAGGCCCGCGGTGACGTTGCTCGTCGTCCACCAGGGTGCGGTGGTGGTGTCGAAGGTGCCGTTCCTGACCTGTTCGACCTCGTCGGCTCCGGCCGGGCCCGCCGGCAGGGTGGTGAGGGCCGCCGCGAGCAGGGCCGTGGCGGCGAGCAGGGTCGTTCTGCGTCGTTTCACGTCTGGGCTCCTCGGTGAGGCGGGGGCGCACTCCGGCAACCCGTCGGACGACAGACGATGGGAGCGCTCCCAGATGCACAGGACGCTGGTCATGCTGTTCGAGACATGACATCCCGTCAACGGTCCGGACAGGCCAGATTCCCGTCCGGACCGTGACCGAGCGTCCGCCCGCTATCCGGCGGGAGCCTCCAACTTGCTGATCCGCACCGCCCCTTGGGCCACCCCTGGACGGCTACTGGTCAACGTCAGCCGCAGCCGGGAGCCGCGCACGGCCTCGAAGGTGACGACGGTCGGACTGTCCGAGGCAGTGGCCCAGTCGACGGCCGTCCCCGCGACCGACGCCCACTGACCGTCGTCCCACACCGCCACGGCCACCGCCGCGGGCAGACTGTGCGTCGCGTCCACGGTGAACGACACCTCCACCCGGTCGAAGGGCCGCGCCCTCCCCCAGTCCACCGACACCCAGTCCTTCTCACGGGCGCCGCTGAAGGCGGGCAGCAGGGCCGTGGCCGACTTGGCGAAGGCGTTGGACCAGCCGGTGGCCGCATCGCCGTCGAGCACGGCGGCCGGGAGGGTGTCGGGGCGGCCCGAGTAACTGGCATCCGCCGCAGGGTAGTTCGGGGGTGCCGGGTAGTCGGCCTCGAAGTGCTGCGCAGGTGTCGCGGCCACGTCCCGGGCGGGTGTCGTACGCACGGTCACCGTGCCGGTCCGCAGGCCCTCCGCGCGCGCCGTCACCTTCAGCGCGCCCGCCCGCGTCCCGGACCGCACGATCGCAAGTGCCTTGCCGTGGAAGGCGGTTCGGGTGCTCGCCTGGTAGCGCTCGGCGCTCTCCTCCCGCCCGTTGTCCAGCCCGGCCAGGGAACCGCCCCGCACCTCGAAGGCGATGAGGTCCTCGGCGTCGGGCAGCACGACACCATGGGCGTCGACGACCTCGGCGGTCACGAAGACCAGTGAACGGCCGTCGGCGGCAAGGGACTTGCGGTCAGCCGTGAGACGCACGGCATGCGCGGCACCAGCCGTGCGCAGCACGTCCGTCGCCACCGTCCTGCCGCCGCTGCTCGCCACCGCCTTCAACTCGCCCGGCTCGTACGGCACTTTCCAGCCGAGGTGGAGTTTGCCGGCGCTGCCGTTCGGGCTCGTGTAACTGCCGGGGTAGGGGCCGGTGGTGAAGGTCTTGTCGTCGCCGGTGGCCTCGGTGGTCTCCAGATAGGTGCGGCCGTCGGTGGTCTTCTTGGTGTCGAACGTCCGGGTCCCCAGGGACCTTCCGTTGAGGAACAGCTCGACGGTGTCGACGTTGGCGTAGGCCCAGACCTCGACCGTGTCGCCCGGCTCGTGGTTCCAGGTCATCGGCACCAGATGGACCATGGGCCCGGCCGTCCACTGGCTGCGGAAGAGGTGGTACATGTCCTTCGGGAAGCCCGCCGTGTCGACCGCGCCGAAGAAGGACGCCTTGACCGGGAACACGTTGTACGGCGTGGGTTCCCCGATGTAGTCGATGCCGGACCACAGGAACTGGCCCGCGAACCACTTCCGGTCGCGGTCCTTCTTGTGCCCGTACTCGCCGCTCATCGTCCAGGAGGCGAGGTTGTTGTCGTACGAGGACGTGTCCCGCCTGCCGGGCGTGTAGTTCTCGCCGGTGTTCAGGTGCTCCGGCTCCTGGTAG
This sequence comes from Streptomyces sp. STR69, assembly GCF_024519455.1. Classification (GTDB taxonomy): domain Bacteria; phylum Actinomycetota; class Actinomycetes; order Streptomycetales; family Streptomycetaceae; genus Streptomyces. Next base: position 56,553 of record NZ_JALJRY010000003.1, read on the forward strand.
GCGCCGCGTGTCGAGGTCTCCGAGGAGGACTCCGACTCGAAGAGGAACAGGTTCGGATAGGCCGCGTGCAGGCCGTCAACCGACTTGGCGGTGTTGTAGTTGAGGCCGAGTCCGTCGAGCTTGGCGAGCATGAGGTCGGCGGCGGAGCCCTTGGCGGGCACCCCGTGGTACTTGTTCGAGCCGATGACCACCGGCCGGGTGTCGTCCGCCGCCTTGATGGCGCCGATGATGCGGTCGGCCATGGCCAGCCCGGCGGTGGCGGTCGAGTCGGGGATCTCGTTGCCGATGGACCACAGCACCACAGCGGGCGAGTTGCGGGCGGCGCGGACCATCTCGGTGGCGTCCGACTCGCACCAGTCGTCGAAGAACCGGTGGTAGTCGTAGGTCGTCTTGCCGGTGTGCCAGCAGTCGAAGGCCTCGACCATCATCACGATGCCCAACTCCTCGCAGGCCTCGATGATCTGCGGCGAGGGCGGGTTGTGGGAGGTGCGGAAGGCGTTGACGCCCATCGACTTCATGATGCTCAACTGCCTGCGCACGGCGTCGAGGCTGATCGCGGAGCCGAGGGCGCCCTGGTCGTGGTGGAGGTCGACTCCCTTGATCTTGGCGGGGGTTCCGTTGAGGGAGAAGCCCTCGTCGGGGTCGAAGCGGTAGCTGCGGATGCCGAAGGTCGTGCGGTGCGTGTCGACCCGCTTGCCGCCCACGCGCAGTTCGGTCTCCAGGGTGTAGCGGTGGTCCGGTGTCTCGATGTCCCACAACTTGGGCTTGGGGACGGTGAGTTCATGGGTCTCGGTGCTGCGGTCGGAGACACTCACGGTGGAGGTGGCGCGGGCCACGGTCCGGCCGCCGGGGTCGACGATCCGCGATCCGATCTCGACCTCGCCGGCGGTGCCCGACTCGTTCTGCACGGTTGTCCCTACGCGTACGACGGCCCGCTCGGCGGTGATGTCCGGCGTCGTGACGTATGTGCCCCAGCGTTCGACGTGCACCGGCTCGGTGATCACCAGCCGGGCCTCGCGGTAGATGCCGCTGCCCGAGTACCAGCGGCTGCTGGGCAGTTGGTTCTGCACCTTGACGGCGACGACGTTCTCCGTGCTGCCGTCGGTGTGCAGCAGTCCGGTGAGGTCGAAGGCGAACCCCGTGTATCCGTAGGGGTGTTGACCGGCCTGCGTGCCGTTGCAGTAGACGTACGAGTCCATGTAGACGCCGTCGAACTCCACCGAGATCCGCTTGTCCGCGAAGGCCGGCGGCAGGGTGAAGGCGATCCGGTACCAGCCGAGGCCGCCGGGGAAGAAGCCGGTGCCGCTGGTGGTGCCGTTCGCCGTGGTGGGGGTCTGCTCGATGCTCCAGTCGTGGGGGACCGCGACCTCGCGCCAGGCCGAGTCGTCGTAGTCCGGTGCGGCGGCGTCCACGTAGGCGCCGGTCGGGTCGGTGATCCCGCCCGGGTTGACCAGCGCGAAGCGCCAACCGTCCCGCAGGGCGACGGTGTGGCGGCCGGACGCGCCCGCCGTGGCGCCGACGGCTCGTGCGGCCGGGGTGGCCAGGAGTGACACGGCCGTCGGCGCGGCCGTAGAAGCGATCAAAACCGATCTGCGAGTGACCGTCATGGCGGCTCTCCCTCATCAGGGCCCAGAAGTACTCACAACTGATCGTGACCGAACAGATTCTGACGGGGTGCCATGCCGGGCCGTCAAGGGTGCGGGGGGCGATCACCCGTCCCGTGCGCCACTTCGACCGGTTTTCGCCCTTGATCCGCCGGACAGGTCCTGGCTCCCCGGGGCTGGGGGTTCTCGTCCGCGCGGGACTGTGACGCACTAGGCTGGAACACAAGTGGCGTGGTTGTTCACTGTGAGTGCGCGCGATGGAGTGGCGACGATGAGACCGGTCTACCCGTTCGACGATGCCGCGACGGCGCGGGTTGTCATCGACGACGCGGGCACTCTGGTGGAGTGGAACGAAGGGGCACAGCGACTCCTCGGCCACACCGCGACCGAGGTCGTGGGCCGCCCGGCCGTACGGCTGCTGGCCGGTGGCGCCGGGGCCCTCCCGGTCCCCACCAGTGCCCGCTGGGACGGCACCGTCACGCTCTGGCACCAGGACGGCCGTGCCGTGCCGGTGTGGCTGCTGGCCCACCATCGGCACCCCCGGGACGGCGGGCCGGGCGACTGGCTCGTGGTGACACCCCTGGAGGGCGGCGGCCCGCACGCTGCCGAGGACCCCCTGGCGACCGCCGCGCTGACCCAGTCGCCGTGCGCCATCGCGGTCTACGACGAGCGGCTGCGGCTGAGCCGGGTCAACGACGCGATGGCCGAGGTGATCGGTCTGCCCGAGGAGCGCATCCAGGGCCTGCGGATCACCGAGATCGGCGGCAAGACACAGAGCGCGGAGCTGGAGCAGTACATGCTGCTCGTGCTCACCTCCGGCACCGCCCAGGACTTCCAGATCTACATGCGCACCGGCGGCGAGGACGCCGCGCACGCCTGGCTGGCCCGGATGGCGCCGATCACCGACGCCGAGGGACAGGTGCGGGGCGTGTGTCTGGCCGCGCACGACTTCACCGAGAACTACCTCGCGCGCGAGCGGCTGCAACTGGTCAACGAGGCGAGCGTCCGCATCGGCACCACCCTCGACGTCACCCGTACGGCCCAGGAGCTCGCGGATGTCTGCGTGCCGGCCCTGGCCGACTTCGTCAGCATCGACCTGCTGGACCCGCAGGAGCACGGCGGTGAACTCCCGAGCGCGATCACCGCACCGGTGCGACTGCGCCGTACCGCCCACCAGTCGGTGCAGCAGGGCAGCCCCGAGGCCGTCGCCAAGCCGGGCCAGTCGGACCTGTACCCCACCCAGTCCCCGCAGGCCGACGCGCTGGTGGCGGGCCGCACCCTGGTTGCCTCCGACCGGGCCCTCGAACTCTGGCTGGCCTGGGACAGGACCCGCACCAGGCGCGTCCAGGAGTACGGCATCCACTCCTCGATGGCGGTACCGATCCAGGCCCGCGGGGTCACCCTCGGCGTGGCGGTCCTCACCCGCTACCGGCGCATCGACCCGTTCACCGAGGACGACGTGCTGCTGGCCGAGGAGGTCACCGCCCGGGCCGCCGTCTGCATCGACAACGCCCGCCGCTTCTCCCGCGAACGCGAGACCGCGCTGGCCCTCCAACGCAGCCTGCTCCCCCGCAAACTGCCGCGCACGGCCGCCCTGGAGGCCGCCTCTCGCTATCTGCCCGCGGCGCGCGCCGGGGTCGGCGGCGACTGGTTCGATGTGATCCCGCTGTCCGGGATGCGGGTCGCCATGGTCGTCGGGGACGTCGTCGGCCACGGCATCCAGGCCTCCGCCACCATGGGCCGGCTGCGCACGGCCGTCCGCACCCTCGCCGACATCGACCTGGCCCCGGACGAACTGCTGACCCACCTCGACGACCTGGTCGTACGGCTGTCCGCGGAGGCCGGCGGCGAGGGCAACCCGGGTGAGGTCGGCGCGACCTGTCTGTACGCGGTGTACGACCCGGTGTCCCGGCGCTGCACACTGGCCCGGGCCGGGCATCCGCCGCCGATCATGATCCGGCCCGGCGGCCCGCCCGAGCACGTGGACCTGCCCGCCGGCCCGCCGCTCGGCCTGGGCGGACTGCCCTTCGAGTCGGCCGAGTTCGAGCTGCCCGAGGGCACCGTGCTCGCGCTGTACACCGACGGGCTGATCGAGAACCGCGACCGGGACCTCGACGACAGTCACCGGCTGCTGTTCGACGCGCTGTACGCCTCCTCGGACTCCCTGGACGAGACCTGCGACCGGATCCTGCACGCCGTACTCCCGCCCGGCGGTGCCGCCGACGACGTGGCCCTGCTGCTGGCCCGCACCCAGGGGCTGCCCGCCGAGCAGGTCGCCACCTGGGACATCCCGGCCGACCCGTCACTGGTCGCCCCGATCCGCAAGCAGGTCGTCGAACAGCTCGACACCTGGAACATGAGCGAGGCCGGGTTCACCGCCGAACTGGTGGTGAGTGAGCTGGTCACCAACGCCATCCGCTACGGCGCACACCCCATCCGGCTCCGGCTCATCCATGACGCGACCACGCTGATCTGCGAGGTCTCCGACACCAACCACACGGCCCCGCATCTGCGCCGCGCCAAGACCTGGGACGAGGGTGGGCGCGGGCTGCTGCTGGTCGCCCAGCTCACCCAGCGCTGGGGCAGCCGGCACACGGCCGACGGCAAGACGATCTGGGCGGAGCTGTCGCTCTTCGACGAGGGCTGAGCGTCAGGACAGGTCGGTCAGCCAGGGCCTGACCTGGCGGCGGGCCTCGTGCAGCCGGGACTTCAGCGTGCCGAGCGGGATGCCGAGGCGCTCGGCGATCTCGGCGTACTCCAGCTTGCAGATGTCCCGGTACACCAGCGGTTCGACCAGGTGCGGGGACTCCCGCTCAAGGCGCTCGATCGCCTCAAGGAGGTCGATCTTCGACCCGGCGATCACACTCGTGGTGCGCGGGTCGACATGCTGGGTGACATCGATCACGGCCGGCTGCTCGGCGGCCCGCCGCTTCAGCTCGCGGTACTTCTGCCGGGCGCCGTTGGCGACGACCGTGTAGAGCCAGGTGCTGAAGAGGCTGCGGCCCTCGAACGTGCCGATCTTCCGGGCGACTTGCAGCAGTACGTCCTGCGCGGCCTCCTCGGCGTCCTCCCGGCACGGCAGGAACCGCCCGCACCGCCTCACCACGTCGGGCTGGATCGACCTGAGCAGCGCGTCGAGTGCGGCCGTGTCACCGGCTGCCGCGCGCCTGGCCAGCTCCTCGGTCGGCGCCGTGTCGTGCACTGGATCCACTCCTCCGCCTCGATCTCCGAGCAGGCATGATAGTCCCATGCACTACGTCGAACAGATCGGCCGCTACCGCCTTGAACGCCGCCTGGGCAGCGGCGCGTTCGGCACGGTCTGGCTCGCGCACGACGACGAGCTCGAAGCCCCGGTGGCCGTGAAGGTCCTCGCCGACAACTGGGCGCACCGCATGGACATCCGCGAGCGCTTCCTCTCCGAGGCCCGGCTGCTGCGCAGGGCCGGTTCGAACCGGGTGGTGCAGGTCTACGACATCGGTGAACTGCCCGACGGACGGCCGTACTTCGTGATGGAGTACGCCGATGCCGGCACCTTCGCCGATCTGCTCGCCGCCGGTCCGCTGCCCGTGCCCGAGGTGCTGCGGCTGACCGCGCTGGCCGCCCGGGGTGCCGCCGCGCTGCACGAGGCGGGGATCGTGCACCGGGACATCAAGCCGACCAATGTGCTGCTGCGCACCGCCCCGGACGGCACCGCGCGGGTCCTGCTGGCCGACCTGGGCCTGGCGAAGAGCCTGGCGCAGGCCTCGGGTCTCACCCTGGCCGCGGGTTCGGCGGGCTATCAGCCGCCGGAGCAGGCGCAGCCCGGCTCGGGCATCGACGAGCGGGCCGATGTGTACAGCCTGGGCGCGCTCGGCTACGAGATGATCACCGGCACGGTCCCGGGGGCGCCCGGCCAGGTCGTACGGCCGGACCGGCTGCGGCCCGATCTCTCCCCCGAGGTGCAGCGGGCCCTGCTGCGGGCGCTGGAGCCCGACCGGGAGCGGCGCTGGCCGACGGCGCGGGCGTTCGCGGAGGAGCTGGAGCGGCTGGCCGCCGAGGCCGCCCCGGCGCACAAGCCGCACGGCCGGCACCGGGGAGTCGCGATGATGGCGGGACTGTTCGTCGTCGTGGCCGCCGGGACGGGCGTGGCGGTGCTGAACCTGCCGTCGTCGTCCGGGAGTTCGGTACTGACGGTCAAGGACAGCACCGGTCGGGTGGTGGTCGAGGTGCCGGGCGCGTGGGGCCGTCAGCTGCGCGACTCGGGCTGGGATCCGCACTCGATCGGACTGAGCGCCGGGCAGGAACCGGGGCTGGCCGTCGCCGACGACCTGGCGAAGTGGCCGGACCTCTCGGCGGACGTGAACGGCGTGTTCATCGGCCTGAGCGAGCACGGCAACGTGACGACCGAGGTGGACGGCATCGCCCACTCCGGCTGCCACTACGACGGCAGCCACGCCTACTCCAGCGCCACCTGGCGCGGCACGATCCGCACCTGGAGCGACTGCTCGGGCGGCACCGGCACCCTCTCGGAGACCGCGCTGCGCATGGTCGGCGCCACGGCGCAGCCGCAGGTGTACGTCCAGATACGGCAGCACAGCGGCGACGCGACCTCGCGGATACTCCGCTCGCTCCGGGTCACCTGATCCACTGTCGTAAGAAAGTCGTCGATCCCGCGAACCTTTCGGTGCGCACGCGCATCGGACCCCTGTGACAGCGCGCGAGGCGCTGTGGGGTGAACCACCAGGAGTGTTGAAGATGGCGAACACGTCCCAGTCCCTGCGCCGGGCGGCCCTGCTCGTGAGCGCGGTCGCCGTACTGGGCCTGACGACGGCCTGCGGCGACGGAAGCGGCACGGTGAGCAGCCCGCAGACCCAGTCGGGTACGGCCGCGCCCGCCGGCGGCGACCCCTCGGCCGACGGGTCCGGCACGGCGGTCTCCTCGTCGAGCGGCAGTGACACCGCCACCGGTTCGAACTCGGCCGCCACCCCGTCGGGTTCCGCCACGTCCACCTCGTCCGGCTCCGGCGTCACCAGCAGCAGCCGGTGCCACACCTCCGAGCTGAAGGCCACGGTGGGCGGCAACGACCCGGGGGCCGGGCAGGAGAACTTCCCGATCGTCCTCACCAACACCTCCGGCCGTACCTGCACGGTGCGCGGCTTTCCCGGCGCCGCGTTCCTGAACGCGTCCGGCACACAGCTGGGCGACGACCCGCAGCGCGAGACGAGCAGCACCGCCACCACGGTCACGCTGAAGCCCGGGCAGAGCGCCTGGGCGGGCCTGACCTTCTCCAACCCGGAGATCAGCGGCGCGAAGACGGCGACCCCCAGCTGGCTGGCGGTGACCCCGCCCGACGAGCAGGACACGCTGCACGTGAAGTGGACGAACGGCGCGGTGCCCGTGTCGGGCAACTCGTCGTCGGTGCGGCTGACGGTGTTCAGCGCGGGCACGGGCGCCTGATCGCGGGCTTGGCACCGGGGCCTGGTTACATGGGGCGGGCACCACTGCCCGCGTCCCGGAGGACCGTCCCCTGAACACCCCGCTCGCCGAAACCCTGTCCGTCGTCCTGCTCGTCGCCGTCCTCGTGTGGGCCGTCGTCCGTCCCTTCGGGTGGCCGGAGGCGGTGATGGCGGTCCCGGCCGCCGGGATCGCCGTGGCCACCGGGGCGATCTCGCTCGACCACGCGCGGGCCGAGGCCGAGCAGCTCGGGCCGGTGGTCGGGTTTCTGGCCGCGGTGCTGGTGCTGGCCCACTTCTGCGATGTGGAGGGCCTGTTCCGGGCCTGCGGGGCGTGGATGGCCGAGTGGGCGAAGGGCAGCCCGGGCCGGCTGCTGACGGCGGTGTTCGCGCTGGCCTCCGCGATCACTGCCGTACTCAGCCTCGACGCCACCATCGTGCTGCTGACGCCGGTCGTGTTCGCGACGGCGTCCCGGATGGGGGTCAGGCCCAAGCCGCACGTCTACGCCTGTACGCATCTGTCGAACACGGCCTCGCTGCTCCTGCCGGTCTCCAACCTCACGAACCTCCTCGCGTTCGCGGCGAGCGGTCTGAGCTTCACCAGGTTCGCCGGGCTGATGGCGCTGCCGTGGCTGGTGGCGATCGGCGCCGAGTACCTGGTGTTCCACAGGTTCTTCGCCCGCGATCTGTCGGCGGCAGCGCCCTCGCCGGCCTCCGGCGACACGCCCGGGCTGCCGGTGTTCGCGCTGGCGACGGTCGCCTGCACGCTCGCCGGGTTCGTACTGACCTCCGCGATCGGCATCGACCCGGCGTGGGCCGCGCTGGCGGGGGCGCTCGTCCTCGCCGGCCGGGCGCTGCTACGACGGCAGGCGACCCCGCTGACGGTCGTGCGGGCCGCCGCGCCGTCCTTCCTGGCGTTCGTGCTGGCGCTCGGGATCGTGGTGCGGGCGGTGGTGGACAACGGGCTTTCCGACGCGCTCGGGCACCTGCTGCCCGGCGGGACCGGGATCGCGGCCCTGCTCGGGATCGCCGCGCTGGCCGCCGTACTGGCGAATCTCATCAACAACCTGCCGGCCGTGCTGGTTCTGCTGCCGCTGACCGCGCAGTCCGGGCCGGGGGCCGTGCTCGCCGTGCTGCTCGGGGTGAACATCGGGCCGAACCTGACCTACGCCGGGTCGCTCGCGACGCTGCTGTGGCGGCGGATCGTGCATCAGCACGAACACGGCGTGGATCTCAAGGAGTTCACGAAGCTGGGGCTGCTCGCCGTGCCGTCGGCGCTGGTCCCCGCGACGGTGGCACTGTGGGTGTCGCTCCAGGTTCTCTGACACCGAGGGAGACCGAATGCGTGTGATCGCCTGGCTGGTCGAGGGCACCTGGCCCGCCTGTGTGGACGCCGTACGGACGCATGCGCCGGAGGATTCCGAGGTGGTGCTGCTGCATGTCAGCGGCCCCGATGTGCCCGGTCTCGCGCACGGGGCGTTCGCGGGGCTGCTCGGGCGGGGTGGTCCGGCGCGTGATCCGGGGACCCGGCTGGAGGATCTGGGCAGCACGTCCGCGGCGGAGCTGCTGGACGCGGCGGCCGAGCGGCTCGGGCGGCCGTGCGAACGGGTGGAGCGGGCCGGGCGGGTGGAGCGGGAGGTGGTGGCCGCCGCCGGAGACGCGGATCTGCTGGTGCTGGCCCGCGACGGCGACCGGGCCCGGCTCGGCCCGCACAGTCTCGGGCCCGCCGTCCGGTTCGCCGTCGATCACGCGCCCTGTCCGGTACTGCTGGTGTGGCCGGAGGCGGCGCCGGGCATCTCGACCCTGCCGCCTCCACCACCGCCGCACCACTGAGGTTCAGTGGCCGCCGTAGTAGCCGCCGCCGTACCCGCCCCCGCCGTATCCGCCGCCTCCGGACCAACCGCCCTGGCCGCCGCCCGAGCAGTAGGACGGGTAGTAGCCGCAGTAGGCGGTCGGCGCGGATGTCGTGGGCGTGGACTGCGGCGTCGACGCGCTCGGCGTCGGGGTGGGTGTGGCCTTCGGGGTGGGCGTAGCCGTCGGGGACGCCTTCTTGGTGGTGGCGGCCGGCGAGTCGGTGCTGTCGGTGTCCCAGTTGACGACCTGCATCTGCGGGTCGGCCTTCGAGGTGTCGAAGACCCAGCGCTGCGCCGTGTCGTCCGCCCGCGTCTTCAGGACGAGCGCACCGCCGCCGTCCGTGGAGGCGGGGGTCAGTGCCTGGTCCTGGTTCCAGCGCGGTACGAGGATGCCCTGAAGCGTGAAGTCGTAGCGGATGTTCTTCGCTGTCGCCGAGGACGTGCCCGTGCAGGGGGCGAGCTGTACCTCGTAGGCGAGGTGCGAGTCGAGGCACAGGCCGGGGTCCACGGTGCTGCGCAGCTGTCCGTCGGTCTCGTACGACCACTGCTGGCCGGCCGACGACGAGCAGGTCTGCAGTTCGGCCTCGGCGCCCTTGAGGGGCTTGTTGCCCACGATGCCGATGCACAGGCCGGAGTCCACGTTGTGCAGCCGGCCGCTGAGTGTGCCCTGCGTGGTGTCGTTGGCGCCGACCCAGGAGGGGTTGGCGGACTCCTTGCCTGCGCCGGAGGCGCCGGTGGCCTGGTTCTCGGTCGTGCTCTTGGCACCGCCGGAGCCGCCGGCGGACCACAGGACGAGCGGGAGGACGACCAGTCCGCTCACGGTCAGCACGGCCGCGGTGAGGTTGCGGCGGCGGACGCGGCGGGCCGCCTTGTGGGCCGTTCTGAGTTCGCCGCGGCGCGGGCCGGAGCGCAGGGCGAGTTCGGTGGGGGCGGACGACACCTGGGCGGGCAGGTTGCGGCTGCCGGCCCTGACCTCCAGGTAGGCGCGTGCGCCCCAGCCGAGAACCGCTTCGGCGAGCGCCACGCCGAGTCCGGCGTTGAACTGGTTCAGCTGGTCGGCGGTGTGCCGGCAGTGCTTGCACACCGTGAGGTGCATACCGAGGTCCGGGTCGACCTCCGCGCCGCCGCGCCGGAAGGTGACGTCCAGGAGCCGGATGTAGAGCTGGCACTCGTCGTCGTGGGCGAGTTCGCGGTGGACCAGGAGGCATTCCTCGCGCAACCGCACGACGGCGCGCCCGAGTTCGATGCGGGCGCCCTCCTCGTCGAGTCCGACGAGTCCGGCGGCTATCGCGGCCGGCTCGGACTCCACCTCCAGGTGCCACAGCAGGGTGCGAGCGGTCTGGGGCAGCCGCTGGAACGCCCGGGAGAGCAGGCGCCGTTCGGGCACGGGGAGCAGCCGGGCCGCGACGCGGTCGCCGTCGCCGGCCGCCGAGCGCAGGTCGGGGTGGAGCATTTCCTGGCGGCGGTCGGTGTCCCATTCCGCGGCGATACGGCGGACGGTGACGAGCACCTGGGGCCGCCAGGCCGCGGTCGGTCCGGACTGCCGCAGGGATTCTCCGAAGAGCCGGGTGAAAGCGGCCGTGGTGAGCATTCCGGCGTGGTGCGGCCCGTCGGTGCACAGCCCCGCATAGGCGAAGGCGGCTTCCCAGTGCCGGTCCAGCAGTTCGCCGACCGGTTGCAGCGCTGGCGTCGTCCCCGTCCACTTCTTCAGCTCGGCGCTGAGCTGCTCGTCGGTCACTTCGAAGTGGTGAGCGGAAGTCGGGGAATTCGAGGGACCTGGGTCCGTCACGGCTGCATTCCTCCAGGTGAAACGCGGAATATAGTCCATACCGGCGGGTATGCGACTGCGCCGACGAGCCGACAGGGTCCGCCCGTCCGATTGATGGCAACTCCAACATCCGCCTGGGGCAGCTCTTTTGAAGCAAGGGGAGTGGCGTACGGGAGCGGCCTCGTGCGTGCAGAGGGGAATCATCGAATGTCCGCACGCCGACAGGCACACCTTTGCACAGGTCAGCGAGACGGAACAAGGTCTTCCTCGGTTTTGTGCATTGCGTTCCGGCACCCTTCATTTGACGATTCGTCAAAGGGATCCGCCATGGGATTGCCACCGTATCCACACGGGAAATCCCAAAACCATTGGCCGGAGGCAGCCGGGCGTGTGCGGCACAGCGGTCGGGCACACCGTCCCTCCTCCCGTCTTCCCAGGTCATGTTCGAGCCACCGGGCCCATTGCCCGACCGGACGGCGTCGCCACGGGAGTTGACACCTGCCACCCCCGCACCGATGAGAGCGCTCACGACCAACCAATAGGCGGGCGCCCGGCCGCCTGACACTGTGGTGGTGACACCACACCAAGGAGGTCCCGCATGACAGCCACGGACATCGGCGCGTTCGAGGAGGACGGGTTCACGGTCGCGCGCGGATTGTTCAGTCACGAGGAAATCGACCGGCTCTGCGCCCGGTTCACGGCACTGCACGCGGCAGGTCCGGTACCCGGCCACTTCGCGCCACGCCCGAGCGGCGATCCCCTGCTCGCCTACCCCCGGGTGATGCACCCGCACGAGATCGACGACCTCGCCCTGCGCTTCCTCCTGGACGCGCGACTGCGGGACATCCTGGAATCCCTGTTCGGCGAAGAGGTGCTGGCCGCACAGAGCATGTTCTATTTCAAGCCGCCGGGGGCCCGGGGCCAGGCGCTGCACCAGGACAACTTCTATCTGCGGGCCGAGCCCGGCACCTGCGTGGCCGCGTGGATCGCCTGCGACGAGATCGACCGGGACAACGGCGGCCTGGAGGTCGTGCCCGGCACCCATCGCATGGACGTGTTCTGCCCGGAGGAGGCGGATCCCGGCGTGTCCTTCGCCCGCGAGTACGTTCCCCCGCCGCCCGGGCTCTCGGCGGTGCCGGTCGACATGGCACCCGGGGACGTCCTGTTCTTCAACGGCAGCCTGGTGCACGGCTCGCAGCCCAATCTCAGCGCGGACCGCTTCCGCCGTTCGTTCATCGGGCACTACGTGGGCCGCTCGGCCGACCGGATCGGGAGTTTCTACCGCACGATCACGATGAGCGGCGAACGGGTACCGCTCGCGGAGAGCGCCGGAGCGGGGCTGTGCGGCACGGAGTTCGCACCGCACGGCCCGCACTGACGCCTCTCATCAACTCAGCCTGCAAACAGGCATGTTGACGATGCGTCAGGAATGACCGCTGATCGCGTGCGGAGCGTAGGGCTGCTCCAGTTCCTCGATCTCCTTGTCGCTCAGCTCCAGTTCCACGGCGGCGACGGCGTCCTCGATGTGCTGCGGCTTGGCCGCGCCGACGATCGGTGCGGCCACCGTGCCCTGGTGCAGCAGCCAGGCGAGGGCGACCTGGGCGCGCGGGACACCTCGGTCGCCGGCGATCCGGGTGACCGCCTCGACGATGGTCCGGTCGCCGTCCTGGTAGAGGCGGGTGCCGAAGTTGTCGGTGCTGCTGCGCTCGGTGGTGGTGCCCCAGTCCCGGGTGAGGCGGCCCCGCGCCAGCGGGCTCCAGGGCAGCACACCGACACCCTGGTCCGCGCAGAGCGGCAGCATCTCGCGCTCCTCCTCGCGGTAGAGGAGGTTGTAGTGGTTCTGCATGGACACGAACTTGGTCCAGCCGTTCCGCTCCGCGATGTGCTGGTGCTTGGCGAACTGCCAGGCGAACATCGAACTCGCCCCGATGTAGCGGACCTTGCCCGCCTTCACCAGGTCGTGCAGCGCCTCCATCGTCTCCTCGACGGGGGTGTGCGGGTCGGCGCGGTGGATCTGGTACAGGTCGACGTAGTCGGTGCCGAGGCGTTCGAGGCTGTGGTCGATCTCCGCCATGATCGCCTTGCGGGACAGTCCGGCGCCGTTGGGTCCCGGGTGCGTCCGGCCGTGCACCTTGGTGGCGAGCACGACCTCGTCACGGCGGGCGAAGTCGCGCAGTGCCCGGCCGGTGATCTCCTCACTCGTGCCGTCGGAGTAGACGTTCGCCGTGTCGAGGAAGTTGATCCCGGCCTCCAGCGCCTGCCGGATCAGCGGGCGCGACGCCTCCTCGTCGAGGGTCCACTCGTGGGTGCCGCGGTCCGGAAGTCCGTAGGTCATGCAGCCCAGAGAGATCCGCGAGACGTCCAGGCCGGTCGAACCGAGCTTCACGTACTGCATCGTTGCTGCTCCTGCCTTCGAGTTCGGTACCGCTCTGGAGCGTACGACTTCGTGGGTGCTCGAAGTCGGGCACGTACGCGGCCCTCGGGCACCGACCGGCGTCCGGCGTTGGTGTGACCGACCCCGGCCGCCCGGCGTGGGAGCGGTCGGGCGGTCCGCGGGGGTGCGCATTCTCGGTCCGGACGACCGGCGCCCGGCCGGTCGTGGCCGTACGGGAGGAACGCGGTGCCGAGACGTTGGACCAGACCGAGGATCCTGCTGGGGGCGGCCGTGCTGCCGCTGGCCCTGGTGTCGCCCGCGTGGGGTGACACCGACCCGGCGCCGCCCCCGCCCGAGCCGCCGTCGACGCTCTGCGCGCCCGCGGGCACCCTGCACGGCGCGCACGGAGCGCATGCCGTGGTCAGCCTGTGCGCGGGCAGCGGCACCCCGACCATGGCGGTCTCGGCGCCCGCGACCTGTCGGCAGCTCCGGGCCACCGTCCACTTCGCGTGCCGTACCTCGGGCACCTGGACCGCGCAGCGTGCCGGTGAGACGGTCGCGTCCGGGACGCTGCCCGGGTCGGGGCAGTATCCGGGGCCGGGGACGTACGACTTCACGGCCACCGTGCACGTCCGCTCGATGCCCGAGGGAGTGGATGTGCAGGGCACGGTCCGCGCGACGCTCACGCTGACCGCGCCGAGGCCGAAGGCTACGCACGGCATCGAGGTCGACCGGAGCGCGCTGGCGCCGAACTCCGTGACGACGCTGACGTACACGGTCCGGCGGAACAGCGACGAGGGCGACGGCAGCGCGCGGTTCGGGCTCATCGCGGAGGAGGGCACGGGGGCGGAGCTGACCACGACCGACGCCCGTTGCGTCAACCCGCTGATCGGCCGCCACCCCGCGCAGGACCGGCTCCCGCACGCCCTGGACTGCGCACTCACCGATCTCCAGCCGGGGCACCCGGACACCGTAGTGGTCCAGGTCGCCCTCAAGTCCCGCTGTTCCACGGTGGTTTCGAAGCTGGGCTACTGGATGCCCCAGGGCCAGACGCTCTACACCGGGGGCATGCTGGCGGGGCCGACCGTGACCTGCGCCTAGAGCAGGTCCAGCGCCTTCGCCCAGCCGAACTCCGGCCGCCCGCCGTCCTCTTGGGCCGCGCCGGAGTACGGCTCCCCGAAGCGGACGCCCATCTCGCGCAATCGGGCCAGGCTCGCCCGGTAGGCGGGATGGGCGGCCAACGCGTCGCCCACACAAGGGAGTACGACGGTCGGGACACCGAGGCCGTACGCCTCACAGAGGGTACCGAGGGCGAGGGTGTCCGCCGTACCTGACGCCCATTTGTTGATCGTGTTGAAGGTGGCGGGCGCGACGATCACGGCGTCCGGGGGCGGAAACGGGCGGGGATCCCCGGGAGTTCGCCACGCCGAACGGATCGGGCGGCCGGTCTGCGCCTCGACGGCGGCCGTGTCGAAGAACCCGCCCATCGCGACCGGTGTCGCGAAGACCCCGACCTCCCAGTCCCGCTCCTGCGCGGCGGTGATCAGCGTGCCGACGTCCACGGCTATGCCGGCGGCGCAGACGACGACGTAGAGGAAGGGTTTCGAGTCCTGTGCGGTCATCCGGGGAGCCTAGGCGCCTACTGAAGCGGGAAGGAACGCCCCCGCTCCGCCTCCGGCCGCGTGCCGAAGATCCGGCGCTCCTTCTCCTCGATGGCCAGGTCGTTGATGCTCGCCTCGCGCCGGGTCATCAGGCCGTGCTCGTCGAACTCCCACAGCTCGTTGCCGTACGACCGCCACCACTGTCCGTCGGCGTCCCGGCACTCGTACTGGAAGCGGACCGCGATGCGGTTGCCGTCGTAGGCCCACAGGTCCTTGCGCAGGGCGTAATCGAGCTCGCGCGCCCACTTGGCGGTGAGGAGTTCGGCGATCTCGGCGCGGCCGGTGACGAAGGTGTCGCGGTTGCGCCAGACGGAGTCCTCCGAATAGGCGAGCGCGACTCGTTGCGGGTCACGGGTGTTCCAGGCGTCCTCGGCGGCCTGCACCTTCTGCGCCGCGGTCTCACGGGTGAAGGGTGGGAGGGGCGGGCGGTCGGCCATGGTCGTCTCCAGAGCGGGGAAAGGGCGAGAACGTGCGTTCTCCGAATGACTGCTAACGTAGAGAACGGTCGTTCTCGCGTCAAGGAGGGGTTGTTCGATGGACAGCGCAGTCGCCCGGGAACAGGCACTGGACGCCGCCGAGAAACTGTTCTACGGCCGGGGCATACAGGCCGTCGGCATGGACGCCGTCCGCACCGCCTCCGGGCTCTCCCTCAAGCGGCTCTACCAACTCTTCCCGGCGAAGGAGCAGTTGGTGGAGGCGTATCTCGAACGGCGTGACCTGCGCTGGCGCGGACGCCTCGCCGAGCACGTCGAGCGGCACGATGATCCACGGGAGCGAATTCCGGCCGTCTTCGACTGGCTGGAGGAGTGGTTCGGCGAGGCAGACTTCCGGGGCTGCGCATGGATCAACTCCTACGGCGAGCTCGGCGCGACCTCGGAGCGAGTGGTGGCCCAAGTCCGGGCGCACAAGCGGGAGTTCCGCGACTATCTGGCCGGTCTCGTGGCGGCTGCCGAGCTGCCCGCCGTACTGACCGGGCAGGTGTTCCTGCTGGCCGAGGGGGCCATGGTCACGGCGGGCATCACCGGGAGCGCGGACCCGGCGGCGGAGGCCCGCGAGGCGGTCCGGTCGCTGCTGCGGGCCGCCTGAGGTCAGGCGACGGCGAGGGTCGTGAGCGTGGCGTCCCGGCCGAGCCGCGCGGGGCCCGGGGCGGTCGCCGAGGGGACGGTACTACTGCGCGGCCGGGCCCGGAGCGACCACGATGCCCTCGTCGATGGGGACGTGGGCATCGTGGTCGCTCCGGGCTGACGGCTGCTGCCGGCACTCCGGGGGACCGTCGAGGGCGGGTGGGTCGCGGCGTACGAGGTGATCGCGGACCGGGGGCGGCTGCGAGGTGGCGGTGTTGGCGGCGGGAGCTTGATCACCTCGTACGGGAGACCCTGCTCAGGCCGTCGAGTCGGTCACCGCCGTGTCGTTCATCGCCGTATCGGTCACCGTGATCGCGGTGACCGGGCAGGCGCGGGCCGCCTCGCGGAGCATCGGGTCGCCGGCGCCGTCCTCCTTTCCGGGCAGTACCGTGCTGTAGCCGTCGTCGTCCTGGGTGAACACGCCCGGGGCGGCCAGGGCGCACTGGCCCGCCCCGATGCAGAGGTCCTTGTCGATGTGGATTTCGGTGTGCATGGAGCGCAGCCTCTTACCAGGTCACGGGGAGTTCCAGCATCCCCTGGATCGTGTCGCCCGGTTTGAAGGGGATCTCCTCCGCCGGTGCGGCCAGGCGCAGCGTGGGCAGCCGGTCGAAGAGGCTGCGCAGGGCGATCTCCAGTTCGGCACGGGCCAGGTTCTGGCCGAGGCACTGGTGGATGCCGAAGCCGAACGCGATGTGGTGGCGGGCGGGCCGGTGCCAGTCCAAGGCGTCCGGGGCGGAGTAGACGGCCTCGTCGCGGTTGACGACCGAGGTCGAGAAGAGCACTCCCTCGCCGGCCCGGATCGTCACGCCGTCCAGTTCGATGTCCTCGACGGCCAGCCGCATCAGACCGTCCACGATCGACAGCGACCGCATCAGCTCCTCGACCACGTCCGGCAACAGCCGTGGATCGGCCCGCAGTTCGGCCAGCCGCTCGGAATGCCGCAGCAGCGTGAATGTGCCGAGGGAGATCATGTTGGCGGTCGTCTCGTGCCCCGCGACCAGGAGGACGAGGCCGAGGGCGGCCAACTCGGCGCGGTCCAGGGCTCCTTCGTTCAGCTGGTCGCGGACGAGGTCGTCCAGCAGCCCTTCACCCGGTTCCCGCTGCTTGCGGTCGATCAACTCGCCCAGATAGTCGTCGAGTCGAGCGCGTGCGTCCTGGCTGTCCTCGGGCCGGGGACCGCGCAGCAGGCGCCGGGACTGCGCCTCGAAGAACTCGTGGTCGGCGTACGGGACGCCGAGCAGCGCGCAGATCACCATCGAGGGCACGGGCAGCGCGAACGCGGGCACCAGGTCGGCGGGCCCGCCCCGGGCGATCATCGCGTCGAGCCGTTCGTCGACGATCCGCTGGATGTCGGGCCGCATCGCCGTGGCGCGTTTGACGGTGAAGCCGGGGATCATCATGCGGCGCTGGGTGCGGTGCTTGGGGTCGTCGACACCGACCAGTGCGGCCGTCCGGTTCCGGAACGCCGCGAAGCGCGGGGTGGTGGCGGGGAAGCCGGGGCGGGTCCGGTCGGAGGAGAGGCGCTGGTCGGCCAGCAGTGCGCGGGCGGTGGCGTGGCCGGTGACCAGCCAGGCCGGGCTGCCGTCGTAGAGGGTGACGCGAGTCAGCGGACGGTCGGCGCGCAGGGGGTCGTAGCCGGTGGGCGGGTGGTAGGGACAGGTACGGCTCTGGGGGAAGGCGACGGGTTCGGTCAGGTCGGTCGGAGCTGTCAGATCCGTCAGATCCGTCATGGAAGACCTCGCAGACGAAGAGAGCGTCGTGCCGATCTTCATTAGATGCCCGAGGCACCTATGGAGCCACCTCAAGTTCGGCCAGATCGGTGGTCCCTACCATCTGGCTGAACCTGACGGTCCGGTTCACACGGCCCCGTCCTCGTACTTGCGGTGACGAACGATCAGCCCCTCCCGGACGGTCAGGTGCAGGGCGAACCTGGCGCGATACGGCTGTCCGGTGGACCCGACGGTCAGCCGGATCTCGCCAGCGTCGGCGCGATTGCCTCCGACGTCATCGCCCGATGGAGGGGGCGTGGCCGAAGAGAGTCGCGGTGTGGATGAATCGCGCGCCCGCTGGTGTTGAATCTGGGTGCGAGACAGTCGTAGAACGCGAGATGGGACGGATGCCATGCCTCTTGAGGGCGAGTACGAACCCAGCCCGACGCAGTGGGTGCGCGACCAGGTGGAGCTGTACGAGAGCTCCGGTGGCACCAAGGGGACGACCTTGATGGACACGGGTCTGGCCGTCATCCTGTTGACGACCGTGGGTGCCAAGAGCGGGAAGATCCGGAAGACCCCGCTGATGCGTGTCGAGCACGACGGACGGTATGCCGTCGTCGCCTCGCAGGGCGGCGCGCCCAAGCATCCCGTCTGGTACTTCAACATCCAGGCCGACCCCCGGGTGGAACTTCAGGACGGCCCGCAGAAGTGGGACCTGACGGCCCGCGAGGTCACCGGCGACGAGAAGGCGGAGTGGTGGGAGCGGGCGGTCGCCGCGTATCCCCCGTACGCCGAGTACCAGACGAAGACGGACCGGCAGATCCCCGTCTTCGTCCTCGAACCGGCCGACGAGAGCTGACGCCGGGAGCGGTTCCGCGTCCGCCGAGAATTTTCTTGTTCCGAGGCGCATGAACCGGTGCCCGCCGGGCAACCGACGTTCAGGCCCCGCCGCGCTCCCCCGTCGCGGCGGGGCTTTCCGCTGCCCGCCGGTCCCTCTTCCGAAGCCCCGGTTTCAATGGCACCGTCGGGGTGCCGACCGGCACGTTCGCAGAAGGAGACCCGCGTGGCCAAGAGCAAGAAGTTGAAACTCCCCCTCGTCTACCAGCCCGTCGGCCTGGTCCTGGGCATAGTGAGCGGCGCCCTCGCGGGCCGCGCCTTCCGCGCCGCCTGGAAGGCGATACGGCACGAGGAGGACGCCCCCGACCCGCTGGACCGGAACCGCGGCTGGGGCGAGATCCTGTTCGCCGCCGCGCTCCAGGGCGCCCTGTTCGCGGTGGCACGCAGCGCGGCCGACCGTACCGGCGCGAAGGCCATCGAGCGTTCGACCGGTGTCTGGCCGGCGAAGGACAAGGGTGGCCGGGAGTAAGGGAGTTGAGGGGCCTCAGCCCTGTTCGGACGTCGTCGGCGGTACCAGGCGCAGGGTGAAGGAGTGGCCGGCCGGGTCCGCGTAGACACGCTCCTGGTACGGGCCCGGCATGTCCTTCGTCTCCAGCGCGCGTCCGCCGAGGCCAATGATCCTGCGCTCCGCCTCGTCCAGGTCCTCCACCAGGAAGTCCAGGTGGACCTGCTGGTTGTTCTCGGCGCGGGGCCAGCTCGCCGGGGTGGCGCCGGCGTCGCGGCGGAACGCCAGCCGGGTGCCGTCGGCGCCCCTGATCTCCACCTGGTCGACCGAGATGTCCGTCTGTTCGCCGTCCAGCAACTCCGTGTAGAACACGGCGAGTTTCTCCGGCTCGACAGCGTCGAGCACCACGAGTCCAGCGTTCACGAGTGCCATGTGTCCTCCGAGGATTCAGGCGCGCAATGGTCGAGTTCCGGTTGCCACGCACCCAACGGGTATCCCCGATCGGCCAGTTGATGCCGATGACGCCGACGGTCCGCCGTGATCGCTCCGCTGAGCGGCTGCGGGAGCGGTGACGGCGTCGCCGCCCGTGAACCGTCGGCCTCCTCCGACGGCCCGAGCACGGCCGCCGCGAGCCGAACTCCCGCTCCGGGCAAGGGTTCCAAGGATCCCGACGACATCAACGGCGACGGGTATCGCGACCTCGTGGTGCCGGTCACGGTCGGTGGTGCCGGGGAGGACGCCCGCGACGAACGGGTCGGTGTGGTCCACGGGTCGGTCAAGGGGCTCGCCCCGTCGACGCGTTCGGTCCTCGGGCGCGGCGACCTGGGCCTGCCCGCCCCGGGCAAGCAACTGCCGGCGGCCAAGGACGCGGTGTCCGCCGCGGACGTCACGACCGCCGACCCGGACGGCGACGGCCGGGACGGCATCCTGGTCGCCACCTGCGAGGGCGCCACGCTCGTCGACGGCACCCGGCGGACCACGGTCCTGCGGAACGGGCCCGCGACGGCGGACGGCGAGACGATCCCGGCGAAGTGGCGGCACGCCCGGCCCGTGGGGGCGGCCGACTTCGACGGGGACGGCAAGGACGAACTGATCCTGAGCTGGGGCGCCAACCCCGGGGTTCGGCTTCTACGGCGAGCCGCCACGCGCTGGTGGATCACGGACGGCACGACGTCCGGGGACCGGGCCGCGTTCACAACGACGGACTTCGGCCCGCGCTCCTCGTAGGCAGCGCCCGCTCCCCGGCGCGGAGCTCGGCGAGCCGGGCCGCCGCCGCGCTCAGCAGCAGGTCCTGCGCGGCCGGGTAGGAGCTGTGCCGCATGGTGGCCACGAGATGGCGGGCCGTGGCCGCGATGTGCGGGTGGGTGTCGGCGGGCAGCCGGGCGTACATCGCCTGCCATACGGCGGCCTCCGCCTCGCGGGCGGACTTCGGCAGCGCCGTGTTCGCGGAGTCGAGGGCGCCGAAGGCGAGGGCCTGGTCGACGTAGGCGTGGTAGATCCGCACCGCGTCGGCGTCGGGGAAACCGGCCCCGCGCAGCACCCCGAGGATGGTCTCCACGGCCAGGATCTCGTACACCCGCCCGGTCACCCGGTACGAACTGAGCATCGCCGCCCTCGGGTGCGCGAGCGCGCCCGCGTGCATGCGCAGGCCCAGGTCCCGCAGGTCGGCCAGCCAGTCGCCGGTGGGCCGCCAGGTGCGCAGGGTGCGGCCGATCAGCTCGTCGGCGACGGCCAGCATCAGATCGTCGGTGTGCCGGAAGTAGCGGTACAGGGAGCTGGGGTCGGCGCCGAGGGCGCGGCCGAGACGGCGCACGGAGAGGGCCTCGGCGCCGTGTTCCTCGATGAGTCTGAGGGCGGTCTCGACGATCAGTTCCTCGGACAGGACCACGCCCTGCTTGGTGGGGCGTCTGCGCCGCCGGTCGGCGGCCGGGACGACACGCTCGCTCATCCGACACCTCCTCGCTGCTCGGTTCCGGGTGCCCGCACCTTATGACAACACCGTTGACCTGTTAAGGGCCCGCACAGTTTCATGTGCGTTCACCGGGGCCGTTCGGGCCCCCCGGTGCGAGCGGAGAGCACGCCATGATCGACACGCCACCCCCGTCGGGGCCCGCACTGCGCAAGTCCCTCGGTCTGCTGGACGGCGTCGCCATCGCCGCGTCCAGCACCGCCGCGACCACCAGCATCGGCATCGGTCTGGGCGTGACCGCCGGGGTGGTCGGGCTGCATCTACCGGCCATCATGCTGCTGGCGTTCCTGCCGATCCTGGGTATCGCGGGCGCCTACTCCCGGCTCAACAAGGTCGAACCGAACGCGGGCAACGGCTATGTGTGGGTGGGCCGTTCACTCACCCCGTGGCTCGGCTTCCTGGTCGGCTGGGTGAACATCGTCGCGACGATCGCGTTCCTCGCGTACACCACGGCGGTCACCGGCTCGGCGATGATCCAGCTCGCCGGGGAGGCCGGGCTGCACCGGATGGCCGGTCTCGCCCTCGACCCCGGCTCGACGGCCCAGACGACGGCGGTCGGGATCGTCGTCCTGGTCGCCGTCACCCTCACCGCGGTCACCGGCGTCCGCACCGCCGCCCGCCTCCAGGCCGGACTGCTGATCTTCGAGTACGTCGTCCTGCTCGGGTTCTGCGGCTACGGCATCGTCACCGGCCCGCACGCGTTCAGCCTGAGCTGGTTCGACCCGTTCGCGATCCCGTCGGCGTCGGCGCTCGCGCAGGGCCTGCTCCTCTCGGTGTTCTGCTACTGGGGCTTCGAGGCCGCGTTCACCGTGAACGAGGAGGTGCGCGACCCCCGTGACGCCTCCCGGGCCGGCCTCATCACGCTCGTGACGATGCTGGGGCTGTTCCTGCTGGGCTCGATCGCCTTCCAACGGGTGCTGTCCGAGGGCGAGTTGGCGGGCCACGGCGCCCAGGGCCTGGCGTACTTCGGCGACCGCCTCGCGTCCCAGCCGCTGGCCGCGCTGCCGCTGGTGGCCCTGATGTTCTCGGCGGTCGCCTCGCTCCAAGCGGGCGTGATCCCCACCGCACGGGGCATGTTCGCGATGAGCCGCGACCGCACTCTCGGGCCCGTCTGGTCCAAGGTCAGTTCGCGCTACGGCACTCCGGCCCTCGGCACCCTGCTGATCGGCGCGCTGGCGACGGCGGTTGCCGCACTGGCCCTGGTGATACCCCGCCTCGCCGACATGATCATGGCGACGGTGAACGCCGTGGGCATCGTCGTCGCCCTCTCCTACGCGCTCACCGCACTCGCCGCCGCCGTACGCTTCCGCTCCCTCCTCCGGGAGAACTGGCGGCAGGGAATCCGCGCGGTGGTGCTGCCCACGCTGAGCGCCCTGGCCCTGCTGGGGCTCGGCGGCTATCTCGCCTGGTCCTTCTACACCTCCACCGACCACCTCGAAGTCAGCGCGGACAACGGCTGGTTCCTGCTGCTCACCCCGGCCGCGATGATCGCGTCGGGTTTCGTGGCCGCCGCCTGGGCGAAGTGGGTACGCAAGTCGCCCTACTTCCAGTCCGGTCAGGGCACCGACGCCGACGCACCGCAGCTGCTCGCCACCTCTTCATGACCCCCGCAAGGAAACGGACCATGCACGCAGACCTCCTCTTCACCAACGGCCAGGTCCTCACCCCCGAGGGCCGCACGGCGACCGCCGTGGCCGTCACCGGCGACCGCATCACGGCCGTAGGACATGCCGAGGTGCACGACCTCGCCGGGCCGGGCACTCAAGTCGTCGATCTGGCTGGGCGGTTGCTGCTGCCCGGGTTCCAGGACGCGCATGTGCATCCGGTGCCGGCGGGGCTTGAGCTGACCCAGTGCGATCTGACCGGGACCAGGACCGCGCAGGACACCCTCGCCGCCGTGCGCGCCTACGCGGAGGCGCATCCCGAGCGGGAGTGGATCACCGGGGGCGGGTGGTCGATGGAGGCGTTCGAGGGCGGTACGCCGACGAAGGAGCTGCTGGACTCGGTCGTACCGGACCGGCCGGTGTATCTGCCCAACCGGGACCATCACGGCGCCTGGGCCAACAGCCGGGCCCTGGCGTTGGCCGGCATCACGCGGGACACGCCCGATCCGGCGGACGGGCGGATCGAGCGGGACGCGTCGGGCGAGCCGGCCGGGACGCTCCAGGAGGGGGCGATGCAGCTGGTCGGCAGGCTCACGCCACCCACCACTCCGGCCGTCCGGTTGGCCGCCCTGCTGCACGCCCAGCGGCATCTGCACGCGCTCGGGATCACGGCCTGGCAGGACGCGATCGTCGGGAAGTTCGCGGGGATGGACGATCCGTCGGACGCGTATCTGACCGCCGCCCGCGACGGCTCGCTCACCGCGCGCGTGGTCGGCGCGCTGTGGTGGGACCGGGAGCGCGGGGCCGAGCAGATCCCCGAACTCGTCGAGCGGCGGGCCGCGTTGAGCCACGGCCGGTTCCACGCGGGCAGTGTGAAGCTGATGCTGGACGGGGTGGCCGAGACCGGTACCGCAGCCCTGCTCGACCCCTACCTCGACAAGTGCGGCTGCGCCACGGCCAATCGGGGCACCAGCTTCATCGACCCGGACCAACTGCCCAAGTATGTCGTCGAGTTGGACGCGCTCGGATTCCAGTGCCACTTCCACGCGCTGGGCGACCGGGCCGTACGGAACGCGCTGGACGCGGTCGAAGCGGCGCGGGAGGCGAACGGGCCGAGTGACACCCGGCCGCATCTGGCGCACCTTCAGCTCGTGCACCCGGACGACGTGGCGCGGTTCGCGCGGCTCGGGGCGGTGGCGAACATCCAGCCGCTGTGGGCAGCGCACGAACCACAGATGGACGAGCTGACGATTCCGTTCCTCGGTCCCGAACGGGCCCTGTGGCAGTACCCGTTCGGGGCGCTGCTGCGCTCCGGCGCCACCCTCGCGGCGGGCAGCGACTGGCCGGTGAGCAGTCCCGATCCGCTGCACGGCATCCATGTCGCGGTCAACCGCGTCGAACCCGGCAGCACCGGGCCGGTGTTCCTGCCCGACGAGCGCATCGGGCTCGCGGAAGCGCTCACGGCGTACACCGCGGGTTCGGCGTACGCGAACCATCTGGACGACACCGGCCGGGTGGCGGAGGGGGCCTTGGCGGATCTGGTGGTCCTGGACCGTGACCCGTTCGCCGCTCCGCCGGAGGAGATCGCACAGACGCGGGTGGCACTCACCTACGTGGGAGGGGCGGAGGTGTACGCGGCCGACGGGGCCTGACCCGAGTGGTCGTACATGGACAGGTGTCCAGTTATAGTGGACACCTGTCCAAGACGACGAAGGGTCGGCTGATCGTGGAGACGCTCGCGAACGTGCTGGTGGGCCTGGTGGCCGCGCTGCATCTGTACATCCTGGTGCTGGAGATGTTCCTGTGGCAGAAGAAGCCCGGGCGCGGTCTGCACGGCTTCGACCCCGAGATGGCCAGAGCCACCGCGCCGATGGCGGCCAACCAGGGGCTGTACAACGGCTTCCTCGCCGCGGGCCTGATCTGGGGCCTGATCGCCGCCGACCCGACCGGTTTCCGCGCCCAGGTGTTCTTCCTGTGCTGTGTCGTGGTCGCGGGTGTCTACGGCGCGGTGACGGCGAACCGGCGCATCCTGTTCGCGCAGGCGCTGCCCGGCGCGCTGGCCCTGGCCGCCGTGCTGATCGCCCGGTGAGCCGCGCCGAGCCCGAGGACCCGCGGGCCGCCCGCACCCGGGCACGGCTGCGCCAGGCCCTCCTGGACGAGTGCGCCGAACACCCCCTGGAGGAGGTCGGCGTCGCCGCCCTGGTGCGCCGGGCGGGGGTCGGCCGGGCCACCTTCTACGTCCACTACGACGGCCTGGAGGCGCTCGCGGTCGACGCCTGCGCGGACGTCGTACGGGACGCGGTGGAGGCACTGCACGCCTGGCGCGGCCGGCCCGACCCGGTGCACGCGCCGCCCGCGCTGCCGGAGTTCTTCGCCGGTCTGCTCCCCCACGCGGCCCTGTACCGCGGCCTGTTGAGCCCGGGCGGCGGTGGTCCACTGGGCCGCGTCCTGCACCGGGACCTGCGCGCCTACAGTCTCCGCGAGCGCGAACTCGCGGGCGCGGCGGACGCCCCGCTGGTCGCCTCGGCGGTCGCCGGGACCTTCGGCGGTGTGCTGGCCGACTGGCTGCACGGGCTGTTGGCGGGCACGCCGGAGGAAATCGCCGACCAGGTATGGCAGTTGCTGGTCGCCCTGCACATGAGCCGGTGACGACGGCTCACTGACAGGCCTGGCCGTGCTTGACCTGAGGCCACGCCTCCACGCCGTCGGGCGTACGGACGTACGCCTTCGACGCGTCGGCCGTGAGCCACAACTGCCAGTCGTAGTACCGGTATCCGGTGTCGCGGGCGTTCGCCGGCATGCCGACGTCACCGTCGTAGGGGGCGGTGAGCATCTCGGCCGGGAGCACCTTGTCCGGATCGCGGGCGTACAGCCTGCCCTTCGCGCCGTCGCCCGTCTGCAGGAAGTGCGCCTTCTGCCAGTCGCAGTGCGCGGCCCCGACCGAACTGCTCACCACCGTGGTCGGCACGCGACGGCCGTTCCTGTCGGTCCAGATCTCGTAGCCGTGCGCCTCGGCGAAGCCCGCCGGGAGTTCGGCCGGATCGCAGGACGCACTGGACTCAGGGCCCCAACCCGGCCTGTTCTTACGGTCTTTGGCGACGACGACGGCTACCTTCGTGCGGCCGTCGACGTCGTAGGAGAACAGCACACGCCCGTCCGACCTGCGCTCCACGCGGTAGCCCGTGCGCGGCACTTCCGGCTGCTCGATGTCGAAGTACGCCCGCAGACCGCCCTCGGGGGTCTTGCCACCGTCGCCCTCGCTCCAGGCGTCGGCGCCTCCGCTTTCGTACATCGTCCCGTCGCACTCCAGCGCCCGGCCTGCGGCACCCGACTTGTCGGTGCCGGTGGCAGGTACGTAGAGCGGCCCGGCGTAGGGCGTGGCAGGCGGGGTGCCCGCGACCACGACATCCTTCCCGTCCCCGCCGTCACCGCACCCCACCGCCGTCACGGCCGCCAGCACGGCGACCGCCGTGAGTCCTCTGCGCATGTCCTACCCCCTCGCGTTGTCGTTCCTACGACGCGCGGGCGGGCCGAAACGTTGGGGGTTCAGCGGGTTTCCTGGAACGTCCGCCGGTAGGCCTGCGGGGAGACCCCGATCGCCGCGTGCAGGTGCTGGCGCAGGGAGGCGCCGGTCGCGAAGCCGACGCGGCCGGCGATCTGGTCCACCGACAGGTCGCTGGCCTCCAGCAGGTCGCGGGCGCGGGCCACCCGCTGCTGGATCAGCCAGCGGCCGGGGCTGAGACCGACCTCGTCGTTGAAGCGCCGGGCGAAGGTGCGCAGGCTCATGCCGGCGTGGCGGGCCAGGTCGTTCAGGGCGAGGGACTCGTCGAGGCGGGTCAGGGCCCAGTCGCGGGTGGCGGCCGTGCTGGTGACGCCGGAGTCCGGCACCGGCTGCTGGATGTACTGGGCCTGGCCGCCGTCGCGGAAGGGCGGGACGACACAGCGGCGGGCGACCGTGTTGGCGAGTTCGCTGCCGTGGTCCGTGCGCACGATGTGCAGGCAGACGTCGACTCCGGAGGCCGCACCGGCGGAGGTCAGGATCCGGCCGTCGTGCACGAAGAGCACGTCCGGGTCGAGGTCGACCTGCGGATACAGGGACCGGAAGTAGTCCACCACCTGCCAGTGGGTGGTGGCGCGGCGGCCGTCGAGGAGGCCGGCGGCGGCAAGCACGAAGGCGGCCGTGCAGATCGAGACGATGCGCGCGTCCGGGCGGATCCGGGCGAGGGCGGCGGCGATCTCGGCGGGCAGTCCCTCAGGGATGCGCGGGGTGGCCATGGAGGCGACCACGACCGTGTCCGCCGTTTCCAGGATCTCCGGACCGTGCTCCACCGCGATCGAGAAGTCGGCGTTGGCGCGCACCGGACGGCCGTCGACCGTGCAGGTCAGCACCTCGTAGCGGCCGTCGGCGGCGCCGAGGATGCGGCTGGGGATGCCCAGCTCGAAGGGGTAGACGCCGTCGAGCGCCAGGACCACGACCCGTTCCACATGCTGCATGGCACGATTCTATCGAAGGTTGGCCATCGTGCCATTTTCTTGTCGGGCGGCTCCCGGCAGGCTGGTTGACCATGAGCACTGTGAACACCATGCGCGTCATCACGCAGCACGTCCTCGGCGGTCCCGAGGTCCTCGAAGTGGTCGAGGTCGAGCGGCCCGCGCCGCGCGCCAACGAGATCCTGATCCGGGTGCGGGCCGCCGGGCTCAACCCCACCGACTGGAAGCACCGGCAGACCGGCGGATTCCTCGGCGAGCCGCCCTTCGTCCTCGGCTGGGACGTCTCCGGCGTCGTCGAGGCCGTCGGTGTCGGCGTCGCCCGATTCCAGCCCGGCGACGAGGTCTTCGGGATGCTGTCCTACCCGTGGGGCCACGGCTCGCACGCCGAGTACGTCGCCGCCCCGGCCCGCGCCTTCGTCCACAAGCCGGCCGCCGTCGACCACGTCCAGGCGGGCGCGTTGCCACTGGTGGCGCTGACCGCGTGGCAGGCGCTGGTGGAGAACGCGGACGTCCAGCCCGGGCAGCGGGTGCTGATCCACGCGGCGGCCGGCGGGGTCGGGCATGTGGCCGTGCAGATCGCCAAGGCGCGCGGCGCGTATGTGATCGGCACGGCGAGCGCGGGCAAGCACGAGTTCCTGCGCGAGCTGGGCGTGGACGAGGCGATCGACTACCGGGAGACCGACTTCGCCGAGGCCGTGAAGGACGTCGACGTGGTCCTGGACACGCTCGGCGGCGAGACGGGGCTCAAGTCGCTGCGTGTGCTGCGGCCGGGCGGGGTCGTGGTGTCGATCATTCCGATCGGCACGGCGGAGTTCCCCGAGGAGGCCGAGCGGCTCGGGGTGCGGGCGGTCCGGATGCTCGTCGACGCCGACCGCGCCGACATGCAGTCCGTCGCGGAACTCGTCGAGGCGGGGAAGCTGCGCGCGACGATCGCCGGGGCGTTCCCGCTGGCCGATGCCGCCGAGGCACACGCGCTCGGCGCCACCGGCCGCACTGCGGGCAAGCTGGTGCTGACGGTCGACTGAATCAGAACGTCAGAACGGGCTTGATCGCCTTGCCCGCGCTCATGTCCCGCACCGCCTGGTCGATGTCCGCGAACGGATAGGTCGTGATCAGGCGGTGCAGCGGGAGCCGCCCCTCCTTCACCAGCTGCACGAGGGCCGGGATGAAGCTCTGCGTCTCGCTGTCGCCGAGGGTGAGGCCCTCGATCCGCTTCCCGGGGATCAACCCGTTGACGTCCAGGGCGACTTCACTGCCGAACGGCGGGGCCCCTACGACGACCAGGGTGCCCCGGGCGGCGAGCGCGTCGGCGCCCTGGCGGAGGACGGCGACACTGCCGGTGGTCTCGACGATGCCGTCGGCGCCGTGTCCGTCCGTCAGCACGGCAAGGGTCTCCCCGAGATCGGCCTCCCCGGCGTTGACGGTGTGGGTGGCGCCCAACTCCTTTGCCAGCAGGAGGCGTTCGGCGATCCTGTCGACGGCGATGATGCGGGTCGCGGGCGTGAGTGCGGCGGCCATCACTGCCGACAGGCCCACGGCCCCGGCGCCGAGCACCACGACCGTGTCGCCGAGCCGGGGCTTGAGGACATTCCAGACGGCACCCACCCCCGTCTGAACTCCGCAGCCCAGCGGGGCGATCGACTCCAGCGGCACCTCCGGGTCGACCTTCACGAGGCTGCGCTCGTCGACCAACGCCCGCTCCGCGAACGACGATTGGCCGAAGAAGTGTCCGCCGAGGGGCTGCCCGTCCCGGCTGATGGTGCTGCTCCCGTCGGCGCGGCGACCGCCGATGAGGTTCAGGGGCAGCCAGGTCGCGCAGTAAGCGGGGTGTCCGCCCTGGCAGTTGCGGCAGTCGCCGCACGACGTGAAGGACAGCACGACATGGTCGCCGGGTGCGACCCCGGTGACGGCGGAGCCGACCTCCTCGACGACACCCGCGCCCTCGTGACCGAGAACTCCGGGGAGCGGGAAGGGCAGTCCGCCACTGGCCACCCCAAGGTCGGTGTGACACAGGCCTGTTGCGACGACTCGGACAAGTGCCTCGTGCGGGCCGGGCTCGGCCAGCTCGACGTCGGTGAGCGTGAAGGGTGCGCCGCCCGACTCGACGACGGCCGCGCGCGTGGTAGGGGACATCGCAGGAACTCCTTGGTGGGCGTGGTCAGTCGAGCGAGACGACGACGGACTTGGTCCGGGTGTAGGCGGCGAGGCCCTCGGGGCCGTACTCGCGGCCGAAGCCGGAGTCCTTGACGCCGCCGAAGGGGACGTTGGGGTCGAGCATCGCCCAGTCGTTGACCCAGACGATGCCCGCCTGGAGCCGGTCGGCGATGCGGTGCGCGCGGGCGAGGTTGCCGGTCTGGACGCCCGAAGCCAGGCCGTAGGGCGTGGAGTTGGCGAGTTCGACGGCCTCGTCCTCGGTGTCGAAGGGCTGCACGGTGAGGACCGGGCCGAAGATCTCCTCCTGGATCACCCGGGAGTCGTTGGCGAGGTCGGCGATGACGGTGGGCTTGTAGTAGTAGCCGCCGTCGAGGTCGAGGCGTTCGCCGCCGCAGACGATGCGGGCGCCCTCCTTGCGGGCGAGGTCGACGTACTCCTCGACCTTCCGCAGGTGCTTCTCCCCCGCCATCGGGCCCACGACGGTCTCGGGCAGCCGGGGGTCGCCGAGCGGTACGCCGGGGACGGCGTCGGCGAGGATGTTGAGGAGGGTGCTGTGGACGGGGCGGGCGACCAGAAGTCGCGGGCCGCCCATGCAGAACTGGCCGGTGTTGAAGACGAAGCCCTTGATGACCGCGCCGACGGCCTTCTCCAGGTCGGCGTCCTCGAAGACGATGTGGGCCGCGTTGCCGCCGAGTTCCATGGTGACGGGCTTGAGGTTCTCGCCGGCGACGCTCGCGGCGTGCCGGCCGACGGCGGTGGAGCCGGTGAAGGCGATCTTGTCGACGCCCGCGTGCCGCAGCAGGGCCTCGCCGGCGACCGGTCCGGTACCGGTGACGACGTTGACGACACCGTCCGGTACCCCCGCGCGCTGGAGCAGTCCGGCCATGTAGAGGGCACTGAGCGGGGTCTCGTCGGCGGGCTTGTGGACCACGGTGTTGCCGGCCGCGAGGGCGGGGGCGAGCTTCGAACCGGCAAGGATCAGGGGGAAGTTGAAGGGGGTGATCGCGGCGACCACGCCCAGCGGCTCGCGCTTGGTGTAGGCGAGGGCGTTGAGCGGGGTGTCGCGGGTCGAGCCGTCCAGGGAGTGGGCGAGGGCGGCGTAGTGCTCGTAGTCGTTGGCCGCGTTGGTGACGTCGACGGCGTGGCACAGAGTGATGGGCTTGCCTACGTCAAGGCTCTCCAGCTGTGCGAGTTCGTCGGCGTTCTCGCGGATGAGTTCGGCGACGCGGTGCAGAATCCGGCCGCGCTCACGGCCGCTGAGGCCGGACCAGCGGCCACTGTCGAAGGCCTCGCGGGCGGCGCGGACCGCCGCGTCCACGTCGGCGGGGCCCGCCTCCGCGACGGTGGTGACGACCCGGCCCCGGGACGGGTCGACCACCTCGGTGCGCGCTCCGTCGGCGGCCTCGCGCCACTGCCCCCCGACGAACAGGCGGCCGGGTTCGATCTCGAAGGCGGTCATCGCCACTCCTCAGCATCGTTGCCAAGATTTCAACCAACAGGATTCCTGTTGGTTGCTCGTCTGGTCCGCAGTCTCATTACAGACAGGTTTCCTGTCAATGCTCTAGGGTGAATCCATGGCTGAATCCCTGGCTGGCGCCCACGCGACGAAGGCACCCCCATCCCTGCTGTACATGGTCAAGCAGGTGGAGCTGGTCGTCCGTTCCCGCCTGGACGAGCTGGTCAGGCCCTACGGCATCACCGCACTCCAGTACACCGCGCTCACGGTCCTGGAGCGACACGACGGCCTGTCGGCGGCGCAGCTGGCCCGAGACTCCTTCGTCACCGCGCAGTCCATCGCCGACCTGGTCCGCTCACTGGAGGGGCGCGGACTGATCCGCCGCGAGCGCAATCCGCGCAACCGGCGCGAGCTGCTGATCCTGCTGACCGGCGAGGGGCGCGAGCTGCTGGCGGGCTGCGCGGGGGCGGTGCGGGCGCTGGAGGAGCGGATGGTGCGCGAGCTCACAGCGCACCAGAGCGAGCAGTTCCGCCAGGCACTTTCCAAGGCCTGGCACGCGCTGTCGTAGACCTGGCCCAAACATCTCAGAAAGCTCTGGCTCGATTCGAAGACATATGTCAATCGAACATGCTCAAATTCACTCCATCGAGGGTAACTTTCAGGGCGGGGAACGGTTTTGTGCTCAACCCCGCTTCACCGAGGGCCGGTTGGAGGCGATGTGGTCGTGCAGCAGGAACCCGCGCCGCTCACCCGGCACCTGCGTATCCACCAGGTCCGTGGGGTCACGGTCCTGGAGTTCCGCGGGGAGATCGACATCGTCGCGGCGATGGAGATCCTTCCGTCCCTGGACCGGGTGACGGGGCGGCCGGGCGCGCGGATCGTGATCGATCTCCGGCAGGTCGAGTTCTTCGACTGCTCGGGGCTGCGCCTGCTGTACCGGGCACGGCAGCGGATGCTGGAGCGGGACGGCCGGCTGTACCTCGTCTGCACCCACCCGCTGACCCTGCGCATCCTGCGGGTCACCGGCCTCGGCCGGCTGCTGCCGCCGCAGCCGACGCTGGACGCGGCCCTGGGGCAGCCCGAGGCCACGTCCGGCACGCTGTGATCACCGTGGTTATTTGAGGATCTTGGTGACCTGACCGGCGCCCACCGTCCGCCCGCCTTCGCGGATCGCGAACTTCAACCCCTCCTCCATCGCGATGGGTTGGATCAGTTCGACATGCATGGTCGTGTTGTCGCCCGGCATGACCATCTCGGTGCCCTTCGGCAGGGTCACCACACCCGTCACGTCCGTGGTGCGGAAGTAGAACTGCGGCCGGTAGTTGTGGAAGAAGGGCGTGTGCCGGCCGCCCTCGTCCTTGGAGAGGATGTAGGCGCGGGCCTCGAACTCCACGTGCGGGGTGACCGATCCGGGCTTGATGACGACCTGGCCGCGCTCCACGTCCTCGCGCTTCACCCCGCGCAGCAGCAGTCCGACGTTCTCGCCGGCCCGGCCCTCGTCGAGGAGTTTGCGGAACATCTCGATGCCGGTGACGGTCGTCCTCGTCTTCTGCTCGTGGATGCCGATGATCTCCACCTCGTTGTTGACCTTCAGCACCCCGCGCTCGATCCGGCCGGTGACGACCGTGCCGCGGCCGGTGATGGTGAAGACGTCCTCGATCGGCAGCAGGAACGGCCGGTCCACGTCCCGCACCGGCTGGGGCACGAACTCGTCGACGGCGTCGAGGAGTTCGAGCACCGAGGCGGTCCACTCCGGGTCCCCCTCGAGGGCCTTGAGCGCGGACACCTTGACCACCGGGAGGTCGTCGCCGGGGAACTCGTACTCGGTGAGCAGCTCCCGTACCTCCAGCTCGACCAGTTCCAGGATCTCCTCGTCGTCGACCATGTCCGTCTTGTTGAGCGCGACGACGATGTACGGCACGCCGACCTGCCGAGCCAGCAGCACGTGTTCCTTGGTCTGCGGCATGGGCCCGTCGGTGGCCGCGACGACCAGGATCGCGCCGACCATCTGGGCGGCGCCGGTGATCATGTTCTTGATGTAGTCGGCGTGCCCTGGGCAGTCGACGTGCGCGTAGTGCCGGCGTTCGGTCTGGTACTCGACATGGGCGATGGAGATCGTGATGCCGCGCTGCCGCTCCTCGGGCGCCTTGTCGATCTGGTCGAACGGCGTGAAGGGGTTGAGGTCGGGGAACCGGTCGTGGAGCACTTTCGTGATGGCCGCTGTGAGAGTGGTCTTGCCGTGGTCGATGTGACCGATGGTGCCGACGTTCACATGGGGTTTCGTCCGCTCGAACTTCGCCTTCGCCACGGCGAGTCCTCCTGATCACCTCGGTGCTGCCGAGCGTTGCTCCGTCCCCTCATGTCTATTCGTTCGGCGGCGCGTCGAACAGGGCGCTGACGGACTCACCGTTGTGAATGCGGCGCACGGCCTCCGCGAGCGCCGGGGCGATGGAGAGAATGCGCAGCTTCTCGGTGCGCTCCTCCTCGGGCACCGGCACCGTGTTGGTGCAGACGATCTCCAGTACGTCGGGCTGCTCCCCGATCCGCTTCAGCGCACCTGCCGCGAACAGGCCGTGGGTACAGGCCACTCGGATCGAGCGCGGCCCCAAGTCCCGTAGCCGGTCCAGGAGTTCGAGCACGGTGCTGCCCTTGGCGATCTCGTCGTCCAGGACGATGACGTCCCGGTCGGCGATGTCGCCGATGACGGAGCTGATGACGACCCGGTCGTCGGCGTAGCGCTGCTTGGCACCGGCGGCCACCTGGGCGCCGATCAGCCGGGCGAACGCGGCGGCCTCCTTGGCGTTGCCGAGGTCCGGGGAGACGACGGTCGTGCGCGAGAGGTCGTACTGCCGGAAGTGCGCGGCGAGTTCGCGCAGCGCGTGCAGGTGGTCGACCGGCACCGAGAAGAAGCCGTGCACCTGCGGCGAGTGCAGGGTCATGGCCAGGACGCGGCTCGCGCCGGCCGCCACCATCAGGTCGGCGACCAGCCGTCCGCCGAGCGAGATGCGCGGGGCGTCCTTCTTGTCGGAGCGGGCGTAGGAGTAGTGGGGCATGACGACGGTGATCCGCCCGGCGGAGGCGCCGCGCGCCGCGTCGCACATCAACAGCAGCTCGACCAGGTTCTCCTGGACCGGCTTGACGAGCGGCTGGATCAGGAAGACGTCCCGTTCCCGGCAGTTGGCCTGGAGCTGTACCTCCAGACAGTCGTTGGCGAACCGGCTGACCCGGGTCGGGCTGAGCGGTACACCGAGATGTGCGCAGACCTCCTTCGCCAACTCGGGGTGGGCACTCCCGCTGAACACGGCGATGTCTCGCACGATCTGCTCCTCGCATGATCATTCCCGGCCGTGGCTCATGCTACTGACCCCGAAAACAGGTTGCGGACCCACGGGCGAGGGGCGCCATGATGGCCGCGTCCGTACCCCCTCCCGTCAGGAACCCTCACATGCGCCGACTCCTCGGAATCCACCAGCCTTCCCACTGGACGACGGTTCTTGAGGACTCGACCACGCATGCACACCCTGAACATCGGAATTCTGGCCCACGTCGACGCCGGTAAGACCAGCCTCACCGAGCGGCTGCTGTTCGACCACGGCGCGACCGACCGGCTCGGCAGCGTCGACGCCGGTGACACCCGTACGGACGACGGCGCGATCGAGCGACAGCGCGGGATCACTGTCCGCTCGGCCGTCGCCGCCTTCACGTCCGGCGACACCCAGATCAACCTGATCGACACCCCCGGCCACGCGGACTTCGTCGCGGAGGTCGAGCGCGCCCTGGAAGTCCTCGACGGCGCGGTCCTGCTGCTGTCCGCCGTGGAGGGCGTCCAGGCGCAGACCCGCGTCCTGCTGCGGACCCTGCGGCGGCTACGGCTGCCCACGCTCGTCTTCGTCAACAAGATCGACCGGGCGGGTGCCCGCGCGGACGGACTCGTCACGGACATCCGGCGCCGGCTGACCCCGCACGTCGTACCCCTGACGGACGTGACGGGCCTCGGCACGCCCGGCGCCCGTGTGCTGCCCCGCCCGCCCGGCGACCCGGACCTGGCCGAAGCACTCGCCGACGTCGACCCGTCCGTCCTCGCGGCGGTCGTCGACGGCCCGCACCCCACACCGGCCGACCTGAGCAAGGCCCTCGCCGCCCGCACCGCAGACGGCTCCATCCAACCGCTCCTGTTCGGCTCGGCCCTCGGCGGCCAGGGAATCCCCGAACTCGTCGCACGACTCGTCCAGTTGATCCCGCCCGCAGCGACCCGACCGGGCACCCCTCGCGGCACGGTGTTCGCGGTCCGGCCCGGTCCCGGCCGCGAACGGACGGCGTATCTGCGGCTCTACGACGGTGAGGTGGCCCCGCAGCAGCGGCTCACGTTCCGCCGCCACGGGGCGGACGGACGAGCCGTCGAGGTCTCCGGGCGGGTCACGCGTCTCGATGTGATCGGCCGGCCCGGACCGCTCACGGCCGGGAACATCGGTGCGCTGACCGGCCCGAAGGACATCCGGGTCGGCGACCGGCTCGGTGAACTCACCGAGCGGGCACCGCAGTTCGCGCCGCCGACCCTGGAGACCGTCGTACGGGCGCGGTGTCCCGAGCAGGCGGCGGCGCTGCGCTCGGCGCTGCTGGTGCTGGCCGACCAGGACCCGCTGCTGCACGCGCGGCCCGCCGCCTCCGGGGCGACCGTGCTGCTCCTGTACGGCGAGGTCCAGAAGGAGGTTCTGGCGGCGACCCTGGTCCAGGACTTCGGCGTCGAGGCGGACTTCGAGCCGAGCCGGGTGCGGTTCCTGGAACGCCCGGCCGGGACCGGCGAGGCCTGCGACGAATGGCCGTGGCACGACGGCACCCGCTACTGGGCGACGATCGGGCTGCGCGTCGAACCGGGACCGCGCGGCTCCGGCGGGGTCTTCGCGTACGAGACCCAACTCGGCGCGCTCCCCCGCGCGTTCCACCAGGCCGTCGAGGACACGGTCCACTCGACCCTGCTCAGCGGACTGGACGGCGCACCGGTGACGGACTACCGGGTCACCCTCACCCGGTCGGGATTCGTCGGCCCGCTCAGCACGGCCGGTGACTTCCGCGGCCTCACGCCGATCGTGCTGCGCCGGGCACTGCGGCGGGCGGGGACGCGGTTGTACGAGCCGTACGTCGCGTTCGAGACGGAGGTCCCGCAGGACGCGCTCGCGCCGGTGACCTCGCAACTCGCGTCCTGCCGAGCCGAGTTCACGGGTACCACGGGTGGCGTCGGCTCCTGGCTGATCACCGGTGAGCTGCCGGCCCGGCGGGTGCGGGACGTGGAGTCGGCCCTGCCCGGGCTCACGCGCGGTGAAGGGGTGTGGTGGTCGCGTCCGTCCGGTGACCGTGAACTGCGGTCGCACTGAGGTGTGTTCGGGGCGTCCGCGGCCAGTGTCACAACATGGAGCGGACCGTGATCCGGAAAGGTCACGAGACGCTTGGGGCCAGGCGGCCGGGAAATGCTCTCTGCGCGGTCGTCCAGGGCTCCTGGCGGGCCGGAACAGTGACTTTTCCCGCTTGTGCGCCCTCTGCGCCCCGTCAGCGCGACCGTTCCGCCAACGCGTCGGTCTGACCGGGCATTTGGGGGGCATGCGGATACCGAGGAAGGGAGGGCCGTCCCCATGACGACTTCCATCAGCCGTACGACCCGGCGCATGCCGGGCTGGGCGAAGGTGCTCACCGCCGTCGTCGTTGTGATCGCCGTGCTGTTCGCCGGGCTCCGGCTGGCCGTGCTCCCGGGGCTCCGGGACATCTTCGGCACCGAGACCCATGACCGTTCGGGTCCGGCGCTGCTCAAGTCCATTCAGGACATGAGCCGTTACGACGCGGCCTCCGGCAACTTCCAGGTCGTCGTGGACCTGGAGAAGGACGCCAAGTTCCTGCCCCAGGCGATCCGCGGCACCCGCACGCTGTACGTCGGCGCGGGCACCGTGGAGGGCTATGTCGACCTGGGCAAGCTCGGCAAGCAGGACGTGACGGTCAACGACGACCGCACGACGGCCAGCATCACGCTGCCGCACGCGGCGCTCGGCAAGCCGGCGCTGGACCCGGACCACTCGTACACGGTCTCCAAGCAGCGCGGTCTGCTGGACCGCCTGGGCGACATCTTCTCCGACAACCCCAACAGCGAGCAGGCCGTGCAGAAACTCGCCTCCAAGCACATCGCCGAGGCGGCGAAGACCAGCGGTCTGACCACGCGCGCCGAGACCAACACCACGAGCATGCTCAAGGGTCTGCTCGGCTCGCTGGGCTTCACGACGGTGACCATCTCGTACGCGGCCTGAGCAGCCGTCGGCAACCCGTGTGCGGGCACCTGCGCCGCACACGGGTTCCGTCCGCCCACCACGGCATCCTCCGCCGATTCGGGGGTAACCGCCCTACCAGTCAAGGAAGTTGAAGACCGGAGGACCTCACGCATGGGCCGTACCGCCTCACGTCTGCGCCGCATCAGGACCGAGCCCAAGACCGAGGCCGGGCCGACAGCGGCCCGCACCCCGCGCCGGTCGAAGCCCGAACCTCCCCAGCGCCACCGACTCCCCCTCCCCCTACGCCTGTTGTCGATGCTGCTCGGCTTCGTGTTCATGGTGGCGTTCGCCGTCGTACTGGCCAAGTTGACCCTGGAGCCGTCCCCCGCGTCGAAGGCGCTCGTGCACACCAACCTGCACCCCGGCCGCTCCCTGAAGGCCTATCTCGACCAGCCCGCCATGCGGGACGCCTTCAAGCAGATCGGCGGGAACGTGGTGCTCGGCATCCCGTTCGGGGTGCTGGTGCCCGTGTTCGCGCCCCGGGCGCGCGGCATCCTGAAGGTGCTGCTGCTGACGGCGACCGTGATGCTCCTGGTGGAGTTCGCGCAGGGGGCGCTGATCACCGGGCGGGCCTTCGACATCGACGACGTGATCCTCAACACCACTGGCGCGCTGATCGGTTGGGTCCTGCTGGGGCGCCGGCTCGGCCGGGCAGTGCACGCGCGGAAGCCCGTCGTGAAGGCGACAAGGACAACAAAGACAGCGAAGGCGCCCAAAGCGCCGAAGGCCACTTCGTAACGATCAACTACTGGCCCGCAACATTCAACTACTGGTCCGTACCAAGGTATTGACGCTCTCCTTATCTCACTCCTTAAATCAAGAGGCGACGCTTTCACCCCCCACCTCAGTCGGCGTGTCGGTCCCCACGTCCGCCGTACAGAAGGGAATGCCGTGGCCTCCCCACACGTACTCCGCAGATGTCTTTTCGCTGCCCTGTCCGCCGCACTGGTCGCATCCGCCGCGATCGGTCCGGCGCAGGCGGCTTCCACGTCGGACGCCCAGGCCGACGCCGTCACGTTCTCCGACACCTTCGACGGAGCGGCCGGCAGTGCCGTCAACTCCTCGAAGTGGACGCAGGAGACCGGCGACGACGTCAACAACCACGAGCGTGAGTACTACACGTCCGGCACCAACAACGCGGCCCTGGACGGCCAGGGCCACCTGGTGATCACGGCCAAGAAGGAGAACCCCGCCAACTATCAGTGCTGGTACGGCACTTGCCAGTACACCTCGGCGCGGCTGAACACCTCCGGGAAGTTCAGCGCGCAGTACGGGCATGTCGAGGCGCGGATGAAGATCCCGCGCGGGCAGGGCATGTGGCCCGCGTTCTGGATGCTCGGCACCGACATCGGCTCGGTCGGCTGGCCCAACTCGGGTGAGATCGACGTCATGGAGAACGTCGGCTACGAGCCCTCCACGATCCACGGCACCATCCACGGCCCCGGCTACTCCGGCGCCAACGGGATAGGCGCCGCCTACACGCTGGCGAACGGCGCGGCCTTCGCGGACGCCTTCCACACCTTCGCCGTCGACTGGGCGCCCAACTCGATCAAGTGGTCGGTCGACGGTGTCGTCTACCAGACCCGCACGCCCGCCGACGTGGGCGGCAACACCTGGGCGTTCAACAAGCCGTTCTTCCTGATCCTCAACCTGGCGGTCGGCGGCGACTGGCCCGGCGACCCGAACAGCGCCACGGCCTTCCCGGCCCAGCTGGTGGTGGACTCGGTGTCGGTCACCACGAGTGACACGGCCACCGGGGCGGCGATCAAGGGCCTCGCCGGCAAGTGCGTCGACGTCAACGGAGCGAACTCCGCCAACGGGACCGCCGTACAGCTCTACGACTGCAACGGCTCGGCCGCCCAGCAGTGGACCGTGGGCTCCGACGGCACGATCCGCGCGCTCGGCAAGTGCCTGGACGTGAACGCCGGCGGCACCGCCGACGGCACGAAGGTCCAGCTCTACGACTGCAACGGCTCCGCCGCCCAGAAGTGGGCCGTCAGCTCGGCGAACGACATCGTCAACCCACAGGCCAACAAGTGCCTGGACGTCACCGGCAACAACTCGGCCAACGGCACCCCGCTGCAGATCTGGACCTGTTCCGGCGGCGCCAACCAGAAGTGGACGGTCGGCTGAATCCGTAAGGCCTAATGCGGCAACCAGGTGAACTTGTCCCCGCCGACCCAACGGACCACATCCGGGTCGTCCAGGTCGCGGACCGTGATGCCGCACACGGCCGCGACCTCCAGGACGTCGGTGATGCCCGTGGCCTCGGAGACCATCTCCCCGTCGATCTGCACGATGCGGAACGGCGGGGTGCCCGGCTGCACCTTGAGCACCATGATCCGCGGGGTCGAGATGTGCGGGCTGGCGATTTCGGTCATGCAATAGAGCCTAGAACGCATCAGGCGGTCGCGAGTGGTCCAAGGTGCCTGGCCAGGGGCCTCTCGCGGGAGGAGGCTCGATGGATCCCGTGCAGGCACTGGACCGGATCGCCTTCCTGCTGGAACGGTCCCTGGCCCCGACCTACCGCGTACGCGCCTTCCGTACGGCGGCCAGGGTTCTGGCTGCGCTCCCCGAGGGCGAGGTCGCCGAACGCGCGGCGGCCGGGACGCTGGAGTCCCTCAAGGGCATCGGCCCGAAGACCGCGCAGGTGGCCCGCGAGGCCCTGGACGGACAGGTCCCCGCCTATCTGGAGCAGCTGGAGGCCGAGGCCCCCGCCCCGGCCGGCCCCGGCGGCGAAGAGCTGCGGGCCCTGCTGCGCGGGGACTGCCACCTCCACTCCGACTGGTCCGACGGCGGCAGCCCGATCGAGGAGATGGGCCGTACGGCGGCCCGGCTCGGCCATGAGTGGGCGGTGATGACCGATCACTCGCCCCGGCTGACCGTGGCCCGCGGACTGTCCCCCGAGCGGCTGCGCGAGCAGTTGGACGTGGTGGCCGCGCTGAACGAGACCTGGGCCCCCTTCAGGCTGCTCACCGGCATCGAGTGCGACATCCTCGACGACGGCTCGCTGGACCAGGAACCGGAGCTGCTGGAGCGGCTCGACGTGGTGGTGGTCTCCGTGCACTCCAAGCTGCGCATGGAGGCCCGCGCCATGACGCGCCGCATGGTGGCCGCCGTACGGAATCCGCACGCGGACATCCTCGGGCACTGCACCGGTCGGCTGCTCATCGGGCGGGACGGGGGTGCCGCGCGGCCGGAGTCGGAGTTCGACGCGGACGAGGTCTTCGCCGCATGTGCCGAGTCGGGTACGGCCGTGGAGATCAACAGTCGTCCGGAGCGCCTCGACCCGCCGAGGCGGCTGCTGCGGAAGGCCGTCGACGCGGGCGTGCTGTTCTCGGTCGACACCGACGCACACGCACCCGGTCAGCTCGACTGGCAGATCAACGGCTGCGCGCGGGCGGAGGAGTGCGGGGTGGCCGCCGAGCGAGTGCTGACGACCTGGTCCGCGGACGAGCTACTGGACTGGACCACTGGCAAGTGATGCACATCACCGCGTACGGCGACCTCCACAGGAACACTCGCTGGTGGTTGGCCGTTGAACAGAACGTGGGTGCGGAGGGAACAGTGTCCCCGGGCCTCAACCTCCGCCCACAGGGAAGATCGTTCGGCTGAAGCCCTGTGGAGCCTTTCGCCGCGAGGCGACCGCCTTCCGTGCCCACCCCTTTGGCCGCCCCGGCCGTGATTCCCCCGTCGCGGTCGGGGCTTCTCCGTGTCCGGTGTTCGCGCGACTTCTCCGCTTGACTTCGAGCGCACTTCAATTCGTAGCGTTCCTGGTATGACCACTGCACAGCACAAGATCGGTTCCGGATTCGACGCGAACACCACCGCCGACGACGTCCTGGAGGGCCTCGACCTCGGCGGGAAGCTCGCGATCCTCACCGGTGGCTACTCGGGTCTCGGCCTGGAGGCCGCCCGCGCGCTCACCAAGGCGGGCGCCCGGGTGGTCGTCCCCGCACGACGCCCCGACGCGGCCCGGGAGGCCGTGGCCGGGCTGCCCGGCGTCGAGGTGGACGAGCTGGACCTCGCCGACCTGGAGAGCGTGCGCGGCTTCGCCGAGCGGTTCCTCGCCTCCGGCCGCACCGTCGACTACATGATCAACAACGCCGGGATCATGGCCTGCCCGGAGACCCGGGTCGGGCCCGGCTGGGAGGCGCAGTTCGCCACCAACCACCTCGGTCACTTCGCCCTCGTCAACCGGCTGTGGCCGGCCATCGAGCCGGGCGGCGCCCGCGTGGTCTCGGTGTCCTCGCGCGCCCATCACTTCTCCGGGATGCGCTGGGACGACGTCCAGTGGACCCACGGCTACGACAAGTGGGAGGCGTACGGCCAGGCGAAGACGGCGAACGTGCTGTTCGCCGTCCACCTCGACAGGCTCGCCGCCGACCGTGGGGTACGGGCCTTCTCGCTCCACCCCGGCGGCATCATCACCCCGTTGCAGCGCCACCTCCCCAAGGCGGAGATGGTCGAGCGCGGCTGGATCGACGAGCAGGGCAACGTGCTGAACCCCGAGGGCTTCAAGACCCCGCAGCAGGGCGCGGCCACCGAGGTGTGGGCGGCGACCTCGCCCCAGTTGGCCGACATGGGCGGCGTCTACCTGGAGGACTGCGACATCGCGGAGCTCGCCCCCGACGGCGACGAGCGCACCGGCGTCAAGTCCTGGGCGACCGACCCCGAGCAGGCGGCACGCCTCTGGACGCTGTCCGCCGACCTAACCGGTGTGAACGCTTTTTCCGGTTAGTTCCGGGCGCGGCTTTTACGAGGTACCGAGGTCCTTCGGCCCGTACAGGGCGGCGGGCGCACCGGTCGCCAGCGCCCAGTAGCGGTCCCCGTACGACCAATGCCACCACTCCGTCGGATAGTTGACCAGGCCTGCCGCGCCAAGCGCCCTGCCCAGCACGGCGCGGTTGGCCCTGGCCTCGGCGGTGATGTTGTCGGCGTCGGTGTAGCAGGCCCCGGCGCTCTGCTCCGGATTGGCGTTCATCGGGGTGCCCAGGTCGAGTTCGCGGCCGTCGGCGTCGGCGAGCGTCAGGTCGACGGCCGCGCCGGCGGTGTGCGGGGCGATCTCGGGCGGGGACACATAGCGGCTGGCGGCGGACCGGATCCGGTCGGCGGACCAGTCCGGGTGGGCGGCGCGCAGCTCGTCGCCGTAGCCCTCGAAGTAGCGGCGCTGGAGGGTCGGCGGCCGGTAGCCCTCGACGAACAGCAGGCGCAGGCCGCCGGGCAGCAGGGCCTCCGCCTTCACGAGTCGGTCCAACACGCCCTGGCGCAGGTGGAGTTCGGCTCCGCCGGCGGAGTCCTTGTTCTTGTGGTCGTCGACCAGCAGTACGTCGCTCACGTCGACGAGGGGCTCCCCGCACTCCTCGACGGGGACGGCGGCGACCCGGGCGTCGGACATCAGGATGATCTCACTCATGAGGTGATCATCTCCCACCGGCCCGTCGCCTCAGTGCGGGGCGCGCTCCTCAAGTGCCGTGCGCCAGGCGGGCGGTGGGCCCTCCGGTTCGGGCTCGGCCCGGCGACCGCCGCGGGCGAAGAAGTCGGCGAGCGGCAGGATCGCGGCGCCGACGGTGACCGCGTCGGGACCGAGGAGGCCCAGGTCGATGGTCACGCGTTCGGCGGGGTGGCGCAGCGCGTACGCGGTGGCGTGGTGGCGGACGGCGGGCAGGAAACGGGAGCCGAGCTGGAGTCCTGCCCAGCCGCCGATGAGGATGCGCTCGGGCTGGAAGAGGTTGATCAGGTCGGACAGTCCGGCACCGAGGTATTCGGCGGTCTCCTCCAGGACGGCGAGCGCGACCGGGTCGGCCTCGGCACCCTCGGCCGGGTAGGCGGCGACCAGCAGCGCGGTCATCGCGGTCTCCTCGTCGGTGCCCTCGGGCGGGCGTCCGCCCTGCTCGCGCCAGCGGTCGAGCAGCGACTCGGCGCCCGCGTACGCCTCCAGGCAGCCGAGGGCCCCGCAACGGCAGCGGCGACCGCGGACCCGTACGGTCAGATGGCCCCACTCGACGGCCCGGCCGTGCTCCACCTCGGGGGTGACGAGGCAGGCTCCGACGCCGGAGCCGAAGAGGACGACGATCGCGTTGCGCGCGCCGCGCCCGCCGCCGAACCACATCTCGGCCTGACCGAGGGTCTTGGCCCCGTTGTCGATGAAGTACGGGACGGCGTCCGGGAGTTGGGAGGTGGAGCGGAGCAGCTCTTCGAGGGGGACCGCGTCCCAGCCGATGGTCTGGCCGTGCACGACGGCGCCGTGGTCCGGGGTGTGCTCGACTATGCCGGGGACGCCGATGCCGACGCCGAGGAGTTGTCCGGGTGCGATGTCGGCGGCGGCGAGGACTTCGGCTATGCCGTCGCGGATGTGGCCGACGATGACCTCGACCTCGTAGCGCTGCTGCTCCAACGGTCGTTCGGCGCGGGCGAGTTCGGTGAGGGTGAGGTCGAACAGCTCGACGCGGACCCGGGTCTCGCCGACGTCGACGCCGATCATGTGGCCGCTGTGCGGGGCGACTTGGAGGAGGGTGCGGGGTCGGCCGCCGTCGGAGTCGACGCTGCCGGCCTCCTCGACCAGGCCGTCGGCGACGAGGTCCGCGACGACATTGCTCACCGAGCCGGAGCTGAGTCCGGTGACCGGGCCCAGCTCGAAGCGGCTGAGGGGTCCGTCGAAGTACAGCCGTTGCAGTACGGCCGTGCGGTTGGCCCGCCTGAGGTCGCGTACCGTGCGCCCGTTCCGCCCCGCCATGTGGCTCCTTCCGAACCCTGCACCCTCTTAATTCACGCCCTGAACTAAGGGGCGGTGGAATGCACACTACGTGGTGGAGGCCGTCCCGTCGATCTCTGCGAGGGCGGCGAGCAGTTCGGGGCCGACCCGCTCGCGCCGCCAGCGGTTCTCTTCCGCGCCGAACTCCCTGGGGACCGCCTCGGCGAGCATGATCAGGTAGAGGTAGCTGCGGTAGAGCGCGTAGCGGAGGCGGGCCGACCGGTCGAACTCGGCTCGTCCGCCCGCTTCCCGGTAGCCCGCGAGGAACGCGTCGTCCTTCCTGATGTCTCCGAGGAGCGCCAGGGAGACGAAGTCGGCGAGGGGGTCGCCCCAGAACATGCGCTCGCCGTCGATGAGTCCGCCGATGCGGGGCGTTCCGGAGGAGCGGTCGACCAGGATGTTGCCCTGCCAGAGGTCGAAGTGGACGGCGCGGGGGACGGTGACCTCGTCCAGGGCGGTGTGCGCGGAGCGTGCGGTGCGGGCGATGTCGTCGGCGGGCAGCGGCAGCCAGGCCCGGTAGCGGCGGGCGTCGTCGAGGACGGCGTCGTAGAGCGCGGTGAACGCGGTCCGCCAGTCGGGGGCGAGCGGGCCGAGGGCGCCGGAGGGGTAGCCGAAGCCGGGGCCGGTGATCTCGTGCAGGCGGGCGAGCTGTCGGCCCAACTCCGTGCGCAGGGCGGCCACTTCGGTGTCCGTGAGGGAGTCGTCCCAGGGTTCGCCGGGGCAGAGGGTCATCAGGAGGGTGTCGCCGTCGAGGACCACGACGCGCGGTGCCGCCACCCCGGCCTTGGTGGCGGCGCCGTAGAAGTCGGCCTCGGAGACGAGGAGTTGGCGCTCGTGGGCGAGGCCCGGGGCGGTGGGGGCGGTCTTGAGGACGTAGCGGCTGCCGTCGGTGAGGGTGAGTTCCTCGACGGTGTTGTAGGTGCCGCCGCCCATCGGGCGGAGGTGGGCGAGGCGGTCCGGCGGAATGCCCGCCGCGCCGAGGATCCTCCGGGCCCGCTCCCAGGAGTCCGTCACCGTGCGCCCACCTCTCCCTTTCGGTCAGCCGACGGCGTACCCGTCCTCTACGTAACGCCCGTCCGCCATCGGTCCGTTGAGCCACGGCTCGGCGGCCGTGTCGTCGGCGCCGGGCGTGCGGTCCCGGTACAGGGTACGGAAGGCATCCCCGCACACCCGGTGCCGTACGAGCCCCGTCGCCGTCCGGGAGATCACCGGAATCCGGTGAGGACCGCTCACCTGTCCCGCGGCGAACCTTGGCGCACGACAAGGAGGCGGTCTCGTGAGCGGACGCGTGGCGGCAGTGGTCGGTGCGGGTGGCGAACTG
This sequence comes from Streptomyces sp. STR69, assembly GCF_024519455.1. Taxonomy (GTDB): domain Bacteria; phylum Actinomycetota; class Actinomycetes; order Streptomycetales; family Streptomycetaceae; genus Streptomyces. The sequence continues at coordinate 101,483 of NZ_JALJRY010000003.1, forward strand.
GGCTTCGCCACCTCGGTGGTTCTCGCGAACGCCGGGTTCACCGTGACGGCGGTCGACCGGACGGCGAAGACACTGGAGGCACTGCCCGACGCATCCGCCGGGAGGTGGGCGACGCGACCGATCAGGCCGTGGCCAGAGACCTCGTCGACCGGATCGCCGCCGAGTCCGGGCCTCCCGAGGTGCTGGTGAACACGCTCGGGGCGTTCCGCCAGAAAGACGCGCTCAGCGCGACCCCCGAGGACCTGCGCCTCATGCTGGACGTCAACCTCGCCGCCGCGCTGTGGCTGAGCCAGGCCGTGACGCCGTACCGCCAGCTGGGCGTCGAACCGACCGTCCGGCGCCTCGGTCGGGTCCACCATCCGCAGGTTGACCGCCGCCAGGCGGCTCACGCCGAGCGCGGTCAGGTTCTCCTCGATGCCCTGGCGGAGCCGATCCGGCCGGTCGCTGCTGCGTGCGCCGACCTTGCTGACGATCGCCAGTCCGTCCGGATACGGGTGCAGCGCCTCCCGGATGAGTTCGTTCACCGTGCCCGCTCCGTAGAACTGCGCGGTGTCGATGTGGTCCACCCCGGCGTCGACCACCGCGCGCAGCACCCGCAGCGCCTCGTCGCGGTCCCGCGGTGGCCCGAAGACCCCGTCGCCGGAGAGCTGCATCGCGCCGTAGCCGACCCGGTGCACCCGTCTCGGTCCCAGGGGGAAGGTTCCGCCCAACTGCTCTCTCACACCGTCTCCTGTCGGCTCACGCACAGACCGTTCGAAGTGACTCGCCCTTCGAGCGGGTGCCCAGGATCACCGCCGTGGAGGTGACCGGTCATCGCCGGGATGCGGTGATTCGCCTCGACTACGCTGACCGCGTGACCAGAGGACATGGCGTCACGCCCGACCTGCCGGCCACCGCGGGCGCTGTCCGCGTACCGGGCCGGGGCCGCCCGGGTCTCATCGACCGCCGCGACCTGATCGCCGCCCTGGACCGCGCGTCCGAGCAGCGGGTGACGATGATCTCCGCGCCCGCCGGCAGCGGAAAGACATCCCTGCTGCGCGCATGGGCCGACCGGCCGGGACGGGACCGCCGTATCGCTTTCATGTCGGTACGGCCGGGTCAGCAGGACGCGCAGCTGTTCTGGCTCGCCCTGCTGGAGGCGGTCCGTGGAGCGACGGGTGCCACCGAGCCGCTTCCCACAGCGCCCGGTTTCGACGGCGGCGCCATGGTGGACAAGGTGCTGTCCGAGATCACCGCGTCCGGCGGCACCTTCTACCTCGTCATCGACGACCTGCACGAGCTCGGCTCCGCGGAGGCCGCCGAACAGCTGACGGCCCTTCTCACAGCGCTCCCCGGGGACGTCCACGCGATCATCGCGACCCGGCACGACCCGCCCCTGCACCTCCACCGGCTGCGCCTGACGGGGGAGTTGGCCGAGATCCGCGCCGCGCAGCTGCGCTTCAGCGAGGCCGAGACCCGTGACCTCCTCGCCGCTTCCGGAGTCGCGCTGCCCGACGACGTGGCCGGTCTGCTGCACCAGCGGGCCGAGGGCTGGGCGGCCGGGCTGCGGCTCGCCGTGCTCTCGCTGGCCGGGCACCCGGATCCCGAGCGGTTCGTCGCCGAGTTCTCCGGCAGTCACCGTACGGTCGCCGAATACCTGATGGCCGAGATGCTGGAGCGCCAACCACCCCATGTACAGCGGTTGTTGCTGCGCACCTCCCTGCCCGACCGGATCAACGGCGAACTGGCCGATCTGCTCACGGGGGCGACCGGTTCGGAGCGCATCCTGCTGGAGCTGGAGGACGCCAACGCGTTCGTCGTGTCGCTCGACCCCGACCGCACCTGGTTCCGCTACCACCACATGTTCGCCGACCTGCTCCGGCTGGAACTGCGCCGCACCGTCCCGGAGGCCGTCCCGGAACTGCACCGGCTGGCCGCGCGCTGGTTCGCCGAACACTCCCAGGCCGTGGATGCCGTACGGCATCTGCAGGCCGCCGGGGACTGGTCCGGGAACGCTGTGAGCAGGCCGTGGCACTGGCCAGCCGGTACGGATGGGACGCCCAAGCGGTGATCGCGCCCGCCCAGGTCTCCCTGGCCGGGACGCTGATCTGCACGCGCGAGTTCGACCGGGGCGAGCAGTGGCTCGACCGCGCCCGGCGCGCCACCCGGTCCGAGGGCGAGCCCGGCGTGCGTTTACTGGTGCATCTGACCTCCGCGATGCTGGCCGCCGCACGCGGCCAACACCCCGAGACACTCGCCGAGTTGACCGCCGCCGAGCAGGTCCAGGCACACATGGTGAGCCGGGACGGGCTGTCGTCCCGGGTGACCGCCTGGACGATCGCCACCCGGGCCCGCCTCGGGACGGTCGACCGTGCACGGGCGGACCTCGCCGCCCTCGACGACCGGCAGGCCGCCGCCGCGGAGATCCGCAACGCCGACGCGGTGCTCCACCTCGCCGAGCAGGACCCCGGCGGTGCCCGCCGCGCGCTCCGGCCGGTCCTCGACGGCACCGCTCCCGTCACCTCCTTCCTCACCCCGATCGAGGCCCGGCTCCTGGACGCGCTCGCCTGCCGTGACCTCGGAGACGAGCACGGGGCGGGAGCGGCCGTCGAACAGGCCCTCAACCTCGCCGAACCGGACCGGATGATCCTGCCGTTCGTGATGACCGGCGCCTGGGAACTCCTCGACGCCCTGCCGCGCAAGACATCGCACGCCGCACTGGTCTCTGACATCCTCGACACCGTCCGAGGCGACACCCCGGACCGGTCGGCCCCGGGTCCGGCCGAGGAGCTCAGCCCCAGCGAACTGCGCGTCCTGCGCTATCTGCCGACGAACCTCACCCGCCCCGAGATCGCCGCCGAACTGTCGGTCTCGCTCAACACCGTCAACACCCACATACGGCGGATCTACGCCAAGCTCGGCGCCGGGAACCGGTCCTCGGCGGTGCACCGAGGCCGCGAACTGCGGTTGCTGTCGAACGGCCGCGGGTGAGCGCCGCACGTTCACCGGATTCCGGTGACGCGGGTTCACCCGACCACCGACGACGATCGGCGCATGGGTGATGACCCCGTCCTGTACCAGATCCGGGTCGGCGGCCACCTCGGCCCGACCCTCCTGACGGCGTTCCCCGCGTTCGAGCCGGAGCAGCAGGGCACCGAGACGCTGCTCACCGGGCTGCTGCCGGACACCGCTGCGCTCTTCGGTGTCCTCGCCGGAATCGAGGCGCTGGGACTCGATCTCCTCGAAGTCCGCAAGGTCCGGCCCGCGCCGGCCGAGCGAAGTGTGCCGGCCGAACCGCCCCCGTCGAACGGAGATGTTCCGTGAGCACCGAACAGCAACAGACCATCGACGCGTTCCTGCGTCAGTCCCCCTTCCCCCTCGACGGTGATGTCGAGGAGCTGCGGCGGCTGCTGCATGCGGCGACGTCGGCGCAGCCGTTGCCTCCCGAGGTGAAGACGGTGCCGGTCACGCTGGGCGGTGTCCCCACCGTCGAGGTCACGGTCGACGGAGTCGAACCCGAGCACGTCGTCGTGTACTTCCACGGCGGCGTCTACCTCCTGGGGGACGCCCTCAGCTCCGCCGGCCTGGCCGCGCAAATCGGCGGGCGGACCGCAGCCAAGGCCTACTCCGTCGAGTACCGGCTCGCCCCCGAACATCCGTATCCGGCGGCGGTGGACGACGCGTTGGCGGTCTACGAAGCCCTGCTGGCCGACGGTGTCAGGCCCTCGGACATCGTCTTCGCGGGCGAGTCCGCGGGCGGTGGACTCGCCGTCGCCACCCTGGTCAACGCCCGCGACCACGCGCTGCCCCTGCCGGCCGCGGCCTTCGTCATGTCGCCGTACGTCGACCTCACCCTGTCCGGGGCGTCCGTCGACACCAAGGAAGCGGCCGATCCGCTGTTCTCCCGTGAACTCCTCGAACCCCTGATCGCCGGCTACACGGCGGGCCAGGACCCCGCTCTCGGCCTGATCAGCCCCGTCTTCGCCGACCTGTCCGGCCTGCCACCCCTGCTGATCCAGGTCGGCAGCCACGAGGTCCTCCTCGACGACGCCGTACGCCTCGCCGGACGGGCCGCCGGCGCGGATGTCGAGGTCACCCTCGACGTCACCCCCGGAGTGCCGCACGTCTTCCAGGCCTACGGCCCGATCCTCGACGAGGCCGGCGCCGCCCTGGACCGGGCCGGACAGTTCCTCACCGCGCGGCTCGGAGCCTGAAGCCCGTATCGCCGTCCGCCGCCGTACCCGCTCCCACCGGCGCCCCGAAGCGGGCCAGGGTGTGCCAGACCATCTTCAGGTCCTGGAGTTCATAGCGGCCGGTGCGGGCCGCGTCGCCGATGATCCGGGGGTCGATCACGCCCTTCTCGGCGATGTGCGCACCGAGATCGACATACTCCTGGCCCCGGTAGTCCGCGTGCCGCCGTAGTTCCGGCACGGTGAGCCGGTAGCCGGGGTGCCATGCGACCGGGCAGGGCAGGCGGGCGGCGGCGGTCTCGACCGGGGTGCCTCGGTAGCTCGCATCGAGGACGAGAGCCTCGGCGTCACGGGCGAGGTCGACTCCGCCGTGCACCTGGGTCTCGATGTAGTCGTTGAGGGCGTCCTGCTCGTCGGCCTCGGCGCGGGCGATCAGGGACATGCCGGCGGCGACGCCGAAGTCGGTCGGTTCGGCCGCGCTGTCGGGGTAGCAGAAGGTGGCGCGGGCGAGGGCCGCGCCGGTCAGCCGGAGGTGCGAGGAGCCGAACCGCGGGGCGGCGCCGACCAGTTGGCGCCTGAAGTTCAGGGCGCCGTACACCGGTCGTTCGGTTGCGGGCGCCCCGTCGTAGGCACCGTCGAAGATCCGGCTCTCCCAGCGCCAGCGGTCGCCGCCGGGGTGCGCGGTGAGGCCGCCGTTGCTGGTGCCGGTGACGAACTGCGAGTGGTACGTGCCGTCCTGGGCCAGCGCGTCGAGGATCGGGCGTCCGGCCGCCGTACGGTCGGGATGGAAGTTGAGGGTGATGCGCAGTCGCGAGTCGACGGCCGGGCCCGACGACCGGGCCGCGACATGGCGCAGCGCCTGCGCCTGGCGTGCTCCGACATCTCCGAAATCCATTGGCTCCCCCACCGCTCACCTCACTACCCTGGGCCGAAACCTAGACCCTCTAGGTTTCGGAGACGGACACCGCCCCAGGAGACTCCCCCATGAGATCACTCACCGAGCACGACATCCGCGACTCATTTGTCAACTGTTCGAAGGGCGAGGCGAAGCGGCTGGCGGTCCCCCGTGATCTCGACAGCCGTCCGTGGGGCGATCTGGACTTCCTGGGCTGGCGGGATCCGGGGGCGCCGGACCGCAGTTATCTCGTCGCCGAGCGGGCGGACGGGCCGGTCGGGGTCACCCTGCGGTTCCCGTCCGCGCAGCGCGGCTTTCTGCACCGGAGCATGTGTTCGCTGTGCGTGACGACCCGTCCGGGCGGCGGGGTCTCCCTGATGACCGCGCGCAAGGCGGGTCCGGCGGGCCGTGAGGGGAACTCGGTCGGCCTGTACATGTGCACCGATCTCGCGTGCTCCCTCTATGTGCGCGGCAGGAAGATCCCCGAGTCGGGCATCCGGATCGAGGAGAGCCTCACCGTGGAGCAGCAGATCGCGCGGACGGTGGGCAATCTGGCCGCCTTCCTCGACAAGCTGTACGTCTGACGTCAGTCCCCCGGCACCTCGATGACGATCTTGCCCCGGTTGTCGCGGCGCTCCAGCCGCTCGTGGGCGGCACGTGCCTCGGCGAGGGGTACGACGGTCTCGATCGGTACGCGGTAGATGCCGGTGGCTACCCGCTCGGCCAGTTCACGCAGGTCCGGGCGGGGGTCGTAGCCGCCGTGGACCTGGAGGTTGGTGAGCTGGAAGCCGAGGATCGACGCGTTCTTCGGGTAGAAGTCGCGGGTGTCGACGGTGCTCGGCTCCAGGGCGACATTGGCGAGGGCGACGACTCGGCCGCCGTGTCCGATCTCGCGCAGGCTGCGCCCGAAGGCCCGGCCGCCGACGGTGTCGAGGACGACGTCCGCGCCACGTCCGTCGGTCAGTCGCAGCACCTCGTCGACCTCGGCGTCGTCCGGGTGTGCCGAGGTGTCGAGGGTGTCGTGGGCGCCGAACTCCCCTGCCCAGGCTGCCTTTTCGGGCGATCCGGCGAGCGCGATGACCCGGGCGCCGGTCTCGGCCGCGATCTGTACGGCCGCACTGCCGACGCCGCTCGCGGCGGCCTTCACGACCACCGTGTCCTCCTTGGTGACCCGGGCGAGGTGCCGCAGGCAGTACCAGGCCGACAGCCAGGCGACGGGCAGCGCGGCGGCGTGCGTGAGGTCGATGCCATCGGGCAGGGCGGTGACCTGGGTGGCGGGTACGGCCGCCAACTCGGCATAGAAACCGGGTGAGTTCACGCCGTCGAGGGCCACGACCCGCTGGCCGACGGAGAATCCGGTGACGCCCTCGCCCAACGCGGCGACGGTACCGGCGCCTTCCACTCCCGGGATCAGCGGCGGGCGTCCGGCCCGGTGGTAGTTCCCCGACCTGATCAGGGCGTCCGCGCGGTTCACGCCCGCCGCGGCGACCCGCACCAGCACCTGCCCCGGACCCGCGACCGGGTCGGGCACCTCGACCGGCACCAGCACCTCGGGCCCGCCGAACTCGTCGATACGTATCGCACGCATACCGCACCCACTCCCTGTCGCGGCCCCCGAACCCGGCCGACACCACTTGAACTGGTGTCACCATGCGACACCGCACGAACCGGTGTCAAGGCTTGCCGTCGATCCTCGTGCACACCGCATGAACCGGTGTGCACGAGGTAAGCTCACTGCCATGACCACTCCGCCCGTCTTCCCGTTCATCGGCGGACGCCCGTGCCTGAACTTCGTGGCGACGCTCGGCAAACGGCACGCCACCCCCGTAGAGCGGCTCCCCGATCCGGCCGCCCTGGCCGCCTGGATCACGGAGGCGGAGTTGTCGACGGACACCGAACGGGTGCGGGTCACGGCCCGTGAGCTGACCGACGCGCGCACCCTGCGCGAGGCGCTCTACCGGGTCGTACGGGACACGATGGCCGGGCGGGAACCGGCGGCGGCCGATGTCGAGCGGGTCAACGAGGCCGCCGCGCGTCCGGATCTCGCGCCCCAACTGGGCGAGCGGCGCTGGAAGTCGACGCATCCGGCGCGCGCGGCACTGGCGACGGTGGCCCGGGACGGCGTGCTGCTGGTGGGCGGTCCGCTGCTGGAGCGGGTCAAGGAGTGCGAGAACCCGGAGTGTTCACTGCTGTTCCTGGACGACTCCCAGGCCCGCCGCCGCCGTTGGTGCTCGATGGACCGCTGCGGCAATCTCGCGAAGGTCGCGGGCTACCGGTCGCGCAGCCGGGCCGCCGCGACCGGGTGACCGTGGATCAGGAGGCGGTCGGCGTCCAGTGCGGGTCGCGGCCGAGGAAGGCGAGCAGTGCCTCGGCCCGGTCGTACTCGTCCCTCACCTCCCGCGCGGGGGCGAACACCCGGTAGGCGTCGCGGAGTTGGTCGACGAGTCGGTCCGCGGCCGGCCAGATTCCTTCCGCCAGGTCCGCCGCCAGTGGCCTGTTCTGGCCGGTCGCGACCGCGATGTCCCAGGCGTGCACGGCCGCGTCCATGGCGGCCGTCGCCGCGGCGAACGGGAGGGGCATGGGGCCCAGCGGTGTCGGCACCTGGTCGGCGTCGGCGGGCAGTTGGGCATAGCCGTCGGCCACCGCGCGGAGCACCTTGTCGAGTTCGGCGACCGGGTCCCCGTCCAGCGCGTCCTCGGGGTGGAAGGGGTCGGAGTCGGGCCGGTCGCCGGTGAGGACGAGGCCGTAGGCCTGCTGATCGATGCGGGCGTGGTTGAGGACCTGGCGTACCGTCCACTCGCTGCACGGCGTCGGTGCCGACCAGGCGCTCCCGGGCACGGCGGCGATCACCTCGCGCAGGTAGTCGTGCGAGCGGGTCAGTACCTCGATGCCCTGGATGTTCGTCATGAACGTTCCCCTCCCCTTCGTCCCGTCCGGTGATGACAATCTAGGAGCCCATGCGGACAGTTACGGTCCGCAATGGGTACGTTCAGCGCATCCGCGAGGAGGGAATAGGCCAAGGATGCGAGATGTCCGGGAGTGGACCGCGCCACTGGTGCGGTTCGTGGGGCGGTACCGGGACCCGGTGATCGTCCAGACGCTGCGGTCGGCGACCGCGGCGACGGTCGCGTACGTCGTCGCGCTCCGCCTGAGCCCCGAGCCCGCGCCGCTGACCGCTCCCCTGACCGCGCTCCTCGTCGTCCAGGTCACCCTCTACGCCACCCTCACCAACGGCATCCGCCGCGTGAACGCCGTGGTCGCGGGCGTGCTCGTCGCCATCGCGTTCAGTCTGCTGGTCGGGCTCACCTGGTGGAGCCTGGCGCTGCTGATCGTGGCCTCGCTGGTCGTCGGGCGGCTGGTGAAGGTCGACGAGTACGTGCCCGAGGTGGCGATCAGCGCGATGCTGGTCCTCGGGGTCACCACGGTCGGGAACACCGCCTGGGCACGGGTGGTGGAGACGCTCATCGGCGCGGTCGTGGGGTTCGGCTGCAATCTGCTGCTGGCTCCCCCGGTGTGGGTGGACGAGGCCGGCGAATCGATCGAGGGCCTGGCGCGTCGGCTACGGCGGCTGATGCGGCGCATGGGCGAGGAGGCGGCGGGCCGTACTCCCGTGGACCACGCCACCGCGCGGCTGCACGAGGCCCGCCGCCTCGACCACGACATCGTCGAAGTGGACGCGGCCCTGCGGCAGGCCGAGGACAGCCTGCGGCTCAATCCGCGCGTTCGGGAGGGGCTGCTGCACCGGGTCGTGCTGCGGACCGGTCTTGACACCCTGGAGATCTGCACGGTCGTGCTGCGGGTCCTTGCGCGCACCTTCACCGACCTGGCGAAACAGCGCGACCCCGAGCCGCTGTTCGCGCCCCCGACGGGCGCGGCCGTAGAACAGTTGCTGTCCGAGATCGGTGACGCCGTGGTCAGTTTCGCGGTGTTGGTGACCACCGATGTGAGCGTGAGCGCCGAGTCGGCGGAGTCTCGGCTCGCCGCCGAGCTGCACACTGCCGCCGCGACCCGCGACAAACTGGCGCAGTTGCTCCTGGAGGAGGTCCAGCGCGACGCGGCCCAGTGGCAGTTGCTGGGTGCCATGCTGACCGAGGTCAACCGCATGCTGGACGAGCTGGACACCGAGCACCGCTCGCGCCGGCTGCTGGAGGAACTCGACCAGTGCGCCAGTGAGCAGCGCGAACGCCTGCCGTGGCTGATCTGGCTCCGGGAGCGGGTGGGTGTGCCGGAGCGGCTGCGCAGGAACCGGGGCACGGGCGCCGATCGTTCTAGGTGACGGAGTCACCTGGGGGCGGACCGCCTCCGGCAGCGCGGCGATGGGGGCGGACGCATGACCGACAGCACGGTACGGATCGACGGGAACACCTTGCGGCTGCCCGGTGGCGTGGCGGTGCGGTTCATCCGCACGCTGCGCCTGCCCGAGACGGGCACCCATCCGCTGCCGCCGGGGCTCGGCGAGTTCCCGGTCCGCCGGGTCGCGGACTTTCCGGACACGGCACCTGAGGAGTGGCGGGCGCGGGGCGGGGTGATGCTGCCGGTGTATCTGCGTGAGGCGATGTGGCTGAGCTTCGCGGGCACGGCCGAGCCCGCCGCCCTCCAGGTCGGCGTGGGCAAGGTGTGCGCGGTCTCCGGGAAGCCGTGGACCGACCGGCTGTCCCGCGATCCGCAGAACTATGTCGTGCTTCCGCGTCAGCCCTGGCTCGACGGCATCAACTCCGGCAAGGGGACGGTCCGCCAGTTCGTGGCGGTCCCCCTTGGCCTGGGCGCGACCGTCGAGGGGCAGGTGACGGGCGAGGAGGTATGGGGCGGCGTCCAGCTGCAGTCCTTCCCGCTCACCGAAGGGGAGTTGACCAAGTGGCGCGAGGACGCGCGGCGCCGCTCGGAAAGGGCCCGCGCGATCACCATGCCGTCCGGGGGCTACGGCATGCCTCCCATGCCGATGGCCGCACAGGCCGCCCCCACGCGCAGCGCTCCGGCGGCCTCGCCCCGGATGGGTCTCGGGGTGGGCGGTTCGATGCGCCAGGAGGTCTACGAGGACGACCGACTGCTGAAGGCCTGGGCCGGGGAGCCGGCCGGGCGGGTCTTCGTGCACCTCGTGACACCCCCGGAGTGGCGCCGCATCACCGGCGAGGAGCCGCCGCCGTCACCGGTGGACCGGGCCGCGTACACCCGGGCAGGACTTCCCTGGTTCGACTACTACGACCAGGACGCCGAGGATCTCGCCCCCACCGACACCCTGGAGGCCGTGAAGCCGGTGGGCGACTGGCTCGGCGACGACCACGAACCCTGGCAGCAGCCCGAGCCCGGCCAGGTACAGCCGCTCAAGGACGCCCAGGGCAAGCCGGTGGAGGACGGCGACTGGTGAGCCACCAACCCATTGCACCCTGCGCAACACACGTTGCCGGTCTTGCGCTCGACGGGCCGCCCACGCCAAGGTTGCTGTGACGACCGAGGCAAGCGACGACCTGAGGGTGTGGGCATGAGCAGTGGTGCGGACGCGTCACAGGGCGGCTGGAGTCGGCGCCGTTTCCTCGGCGCCCTGGGCGGAACCGCGGCCGTGGTCGCGGTCCCCGCACCGGCCTCGTCCCCGGCCGACCCCGAATCCACTCCCGTGGCGACCCCGACACCGACCCCCGGCGCCCACCGCACCGGCAAGGCCGCCGGCCCCCGCCCTCTCTACCTCGGCACGTACACCTCGGTCGACGGCGGCGGCACGGGCGTCGGCCTGGCCACCTACGACCCGTCGACCGGCCAGGTCACGAGCTCGGGGGCGCTCACCGGGGTCACCGACCCGTCGTACCTCGCCGTGCACCCCGACGGCCGCACGCTCTACGCGGTCGACGAGCAGACGGCCGGCGCGGTGACCGCCGTACGTCTGGCGGACCGCAAGATCCTCGGCGCGCGGAGCACCGGCGGCGCGGGCCCCTGCCATCTGTCGGTGCATCCGACCGGCCGCTGGCTGCTGAGCGCCAACTACACGTCCGGCAGCGTTGCCGTGCACCCGATCGACACCTCGGGCGCGCTCGGCGAACGCACCGCTCTGGTCAAGCACTCCAGCCCGCAGCCGGGCCCGGGCCAGGACGGCCCGCACGCCCACCAGTTCGTGACCAGTCCCGACGGCGGTCATGTCCTCGCCGTCGACCTGGGCACCGACACGGTCTACACCTACCGCCTGGACACCACGAAGGGCACGCTCACCGAGGTCTCCCAGGCGCACACCCGCGCGGGTGCGGGCCCGCGCCACCTCACGTTCCACCCCGGCGGCCGGTACGCCTACCTGGCCAACGAGGTCGACGACACCGTCGCGGTCTGCGCCTACGACCAGGCCACGGGCGCCCTGTCGATCGGCGACCCGCAGTCCAGCGGGAGCACGGGCAGCGCCACCAACTACCCGGCGCAGATCCTGGTGACGTCGGACGGCGCGTACGCCTATCTCGCCAACCGGGGCGACAACACCCTGGCGCGGTACGCCGTCGAGGCGGACGGCGCCCGGCTCAGACTGCTCGACACCGTGCCGGTGAGCGGTGACTTCCCCCGGCAGATCGCCTTCTCGCCGGACGGGACACTGCTGTTCGCGGCGAACCAGAGGTCGAGCACGGTGAGTGTGTTCCACGTGGACGGCACGACCGGTCAACTGAGGCTCGCGGGCGCGCCGTTCGCGTCACCGGTCGCTGTCTGTGCGCTGCCGCTGTAGGGGACGCGGGCAGGACGCGGCGCTGGCCTGGGTGAGCAGCACATGCATCCGTTCGGTGAGGTGGGCAACGGAGTCGGCGGGCGCGTGAAACGGCAGTCGTACGTCGCCGTGGGCGCGGGCGCGCTCGATGCGCAGGGTCAGTCCGTGCCGGTCGACGGCGAGGGGCTGGACGCGGACCGCGCCGTGCAGGCTGTCGGGCTCGACGAGTCGGGTGAGCCGCTCGACCGCGTCGGAGTGGCAGTCGGCGAGGTGGGTCAGCAGCTGGGCCTCGGCGAGGGCCAGCGGGTCGGGTTCGGCGGCGGCGAAGTCGTCGAGGTCGATGACCACCGCGCCGGTCGCCGGACGCAGCACCACGCGCGTGGGCCGGAACGCCAGTCGGCCGTCCTCGGGGACGAACCAGCCGGCGAGCCACACGCGGGCCCGGATACGGTTGCGCACGGGGACGGGCGCGACGTCCGCGAACTCAAGGACCGCGGACGGCTCGCCGCGCGGCGCGCAGATCGCGGCGGCCAACAGGGCGCTGTCCTCGGGCACTTGAAGGAGTACCCGGCCGTCGTCGTCGACGCTGTGCGCGCCGACGAACTCCTCGCGACCGCCCTCCGCGGTCACCGCGCAGGACCATGCGGCGGCGAGCACCGAGCGGGCCCGCTCGGCCGCGGCAGGCACGGCCGTCCACGTCTGGCTGTCACCCATCCCTGAACCTCCTTAGGTAAGCCTTGCCTAACTTACCGAAGATCGGGGCGCGCGCCAACCACGCCACGCAATTTCCACAACGGCCCTTCAGGGCGAGAGGACGCCCAACAGGGCCCGCGCACACAGATCGCGCACCTGCTCGCGGCTCAACTCCGGTCCGCGCAGCCACTCCAGACAGACAGCGGTCGTGAACGCCAGCCAGCCGCGCACCGCGAGTTTCGTGTCGGGCCGCTCCTCCACGGCCGGCCCGAACTCGGGATCGGCGGCCAGCGCGGCCAGGATCTGCCGCTCCTGCGCCGCCAACGCCCGCTGATACACCCGCCGTACGGTCTGGTCCCCGGCCGCGTCGGCGCGATGGAAGGCGCGGTAGCCGTGCGCGTGGGCGTGCACGTACTCCAGGTAGGTGTCGAGGGCGGCGGCGAGCTGTTCGCGGGCCGGCACGCCCGGTACGGCGGCCGTCATCCGCAGCATCCGCTCGCTCTCCCGCTCGACGACCGCCGCGAAGAAGTCCCGTTTGGTCGGGAAGTAGTGGTAGAGCAGCCCCCGGGAGACCCCGGCGATCTCGGCGACCTGCTCGATCCACACCTCGTCGTAGGGGCTCTCCGAGAACAACCGCGCGCCCACCGTGAGGAGTTGCTCCCGACGCTCACCGGTGCTGAGCCGGCGGCGTGTGCGCTCTCCCTGATTGGCGGCCATTCCCGCACTTTACTTGACGTCGGTTCAACAGCGGGATCACACTGGAACACGCTATTGAACCCACGTACAACAGGCTGAACCCGCGGGTGGATCAAGGGAGATCGCGTCATGGCGGAGACGACGACGGTGACGCCGGCCGCGCTGCCGAGGGGATTCCGGGGCGCCGAGCAGGGCTGGCCCCACCTCGACCGCATCCCGCGTCCCCCGCGCCGGGTCCCGTTCCTCGGTGACGTCATCGGCGCCGACCGCCGCACACCCCTCCAGGACTCGCTCCGTTTCGCCCGTCAACTGGGCCCGATCTTCCGGCGGAAGGCCTTCGGCAAGGAGTTCGTGTTCGTGTGGGGCGCCGACCTGGTGGCCGACATGGCGGACGAGACGCGGTTCGCCAAGCATGTCGGTCTGGGGGTCGCGAACCTGCGGCCGGTCGCCGGGGACGGGCTGTTCACGGCGTACAACCACGAGCCCAACTGGCAGCTGGCGCACGACGTCCTGGCCCCCGGCTTCAGCCGCGAGGCGATGGCGGGCTACCACCCGATGATGCTGGCCGTGGCCGAACGCCTGACGGACCTCTGGGACCGCGAACTGGCCGCCGGACGGTCGGTGGACGTGCCCGGCGACATGACCAAGCTGACCCTGGAGACGATCGCGCGCACCGGCTTCGGCCATGACTTCGGCTCCTTCGAGCGCGACCGCCCGCACCCCTTCGTCACCTCGATGGTGGGCACCCTCAGCTACGCACAGCGCCTCAACTCCGTGCCCGCACCGCTGGCCCCGCTCCTGCTGCGCACCGCGACCCGGCGCAACGAGGCCGACATCGCCTATCTCAACCGCACGGTCGACGACATGGTGCGCACCCGCCGTACGACGAGCGGTGGTGACGGCGACCTGCTCGACCGGATGCTGGAGACGACCCACCCCGAGACCGGCGAGCAGCTCTCCGCCGAGAACGTCCGCCGCCAGGTGATCACCTTCCTGGTCGCCGGCCACGAGACGACCTCGGGTTCGCTGTCCTTCGCGCTGCACTACCTCGCCCGCCACCCCGAGGTCGCGGCCCGCGCCCGCGCCGAGATCGACCAGGTCTGGGGCGACGCGGAGGTACCGGGCTACGAGCAGATCGCCAAGCTGCGCTATGTGCGCCGGGTGCTCGACGAGTCGCTGCGGCTGTGGCCGACGGCCCCCGCCTACGCCCGCGAGGCCACCCGCGACACCGAGCTCGCCGGGGTCCACCCGGTGCGGCGGGGTGCCTGGGCGCTGATCCTGACGCCGATGCTGCACCGCGACCCCGAGGTGTGGGGCGCGGACGCCGAGGAGTTCGACCCGGACCGCTTCGACGCCAAGGCCGTCCGCTCGCGCGCCCCGCACACCTTCAAGCCCTTCGGGACGGGAGCGCGGGCGTGCATCGGCCGCCAATTCGCCCTGCACGAGGCGACGTTGGTCCTGGGCCTGCTGCTGCGCCGCTACGACCTGCGCCCCGACCCCGCCTACCGGTTGCGCGTGACCGAACGCCTGACGCTGATGCCGGAGGGCCTACGGCTCCACCTGGACCGACGCACCGTGTCCCGGCCGGCGACCACGCCGGTCGCGGTCCCGGACGAGGGCCCCTCAGAGGCCCGCTGCCCAGTGCACCGGGCGGACGACTGACCCCGGCAGCCTGGTGCCCGCGCCGCCCCGGGCCGCGTTGACCTGGGGCTGGGTGAGGAAGAACGCGCCGGTCAGATCGGCGTCCGTGAGATCGGCGTCCCGCAGGTCGGCCCCGATCAGATCCGCGCCGCGCAGGTCGGCCCCGGTGAGATCGGCCGCGATGAGGTAGGCGCCGCGCAGATCGGCCCGGCTGAGATCGGCGCCCTTGAGCCGGGCCCCCATGAGATCCGCACCGCGCCGGTCCTTCTTCTTCCCCTTCGCCCCGGCCCGCATCAGCTCACTGGTCCGCAGCAACAGCACATTGACCTCCTGCCGATGGACGCCCACATCGAGCGCACCGAGCTCTTCGACCGTGCCGCGCGTGAGCGCGTCGGTCGCGCGCAGCGCCTCGCGCAACTCGGCATGGACGGGCTGCGCGGCCGGCAGGGTGAGCGCCTCGGTCAGGTACCACAGCAGTTCATGCAGCTGCCGTACGACGGGAAACACGTCGAACATCCGACGGGACTCCGCCCGGGGAACCGTGCGCCAGTCCTGCCCGCCGAAGGTGACCTGCGAGACCTTCTGCCCGGCGCCGAAGCAGTCGTAGACCGTGCAGCCGGTGAAGCCCGTCTGCCGGAGTTTCGCGTGGATGCCGCAGCGGTGATCGCCCCGGAGGTTCGGGCACGGTGTCCCCGCGGCCTTGTCGATCGCGAAGTCCGTCGCGGCGGCGAAGGGCAGCGCGACACAGCACAGCCCGAAGCACCGTTCGCAGTCACCGCGCAGTTCGGTCGGACCCGCTATGTGATCTTCCATGCCGTTCAGCGTAGTGACCCGTTCACATCGAGGCGGGCCAGCCGGTCTGGGTCGGACAGGATGTACATCTCGGTGATCCGGCCGTCGGCGATCGTGACGCCCATGACGGACAGGAGCTGTCCTTCGGGGGCGTTCACGACGCCCACCGAGCCGTTGACCAGGGCGAGTTGGGCGAGACGTGCGAACGGGGCGAACATCAGGGCCTGTTCGGCGATCGCGCGTGCTCCACGCATCGCCTTGGAGGCCGCAGCGCCTCGCACCAGCGCGCCGGAGTCGGCGCGCAGTGCCACGTCCGGGTGCAGGAGCGCGACAAGGGCGTCGAAGTCGCCCTCGCGTGCGGCGGCGAGGAACGCCTCGACGATCTCGCGTTGCCGGCCCAGGTCCGGGTCGGTCGACGGGCTCGCGCCCTGGACCCGGCGGCGGGCCCTGCTGGCCAGTTGGCGGGTCGCGGCGGAGCTCCGTTCCACGATCGGGGCGATGTCGTCGAAGGGCACCGCGAACAGGTCGTGCAGCACGAACGCGAGCCGTTCGGCGGGCTCCAGGGTCTCCAGGACGACGAGGAGGGCAAGGCCCACCGAGTCCGCCTGGAGCACTTCCTCCTCGGGGTCCAGGTCCGTGAGGGGTCTGAGCAGCGGGTCCGGGACGAAGGTCTCGTCGATGGGGTCCTCGCGGCGCGCGGCGCGGGCGCGCAGCAGGTCGAGACAGACCCGGCCGACTACCGTGGTGAGCCAGCCGCCGAGGTTCCTGATCTCGTCCGCGTCGGTGCGGCTCAGCTTCAGCCAGGTCTCCTGGACCGCGTCCTCCGCCTCCGGCAGCGAGCCGAGCATGCGGTAGGCCACCGCGCGCAGACGGCCCCGGTGTTCCTCGAAGCGGTCCGCCAGGAGTTCCGTGTCGTTCATACCGCCCACCCAACACGTCCACCCCCGCCACGGGCATGCCATTTTTCGGCTCCTCATGTCCGTTTGCGGGGCGGGTGGGGCGGGACGACGATGGGAAATCATGGACCCGGTCGGCATCGCGTCCCGCAGACTGCCGCGTGTCGCGGCTCTGGTCCTGGCCGTCCTCGCGACGGCGGTCCTCACCCTCGCGGCCACGGCCCGCTCCACCGTGGTCTCACCCGGTTTCTACCGGTCCGCACTGGACGAGCAGCAGGCCTACGACCGGCTCTACAGCCAGGTGCTGGTCGATCCCCGGACGGCCGCGGTCACCCGGGGGCTGCTCGCCCGGCTGCCCGTGCCGGAGGCCCAGGTCACCTCCAACCTCAAGCTGGTGCTGCCGCCGGAGACGGTCCGCGATCTCACCCAGCAGCAGATCGACGCCGTGGTGGGCTATCTGGGCGGCGAGCGCGACTCGCTGGTCCTCAAGGTCGATCTGCGGCCGGTGCTTGCCAATCTCAACGACCTCGCGCAGATCTACTTCGGCGATCTCGTCGCCTCGGTCCAGAACCGGCCCGAGCCCGACTTCGAACGCTTCTCGGCCGACCTGTCCACCGCCCTGGCAGCCGTGACCGCGGGGCACGTCCCGAGCGGGCTGCCCGCTCTCCCGCTGACCGAGACACAGGCGGAACAGGCGGCCGGGACGCTGGTGAGCGGGCTGCCCGTCGCGGACCGGGACGCCCTGCGTCCGGCGGTAGAAGCCGCGCTGCGGGACGGCGATGTCGCGACCGCGCTCGCCACCGTGGCCCCCGCCGCCGTGTCGGACCGCACCCGTACGGCCGCCGACCGGCTGCGGACGACCGTGAACGGCGGCACCTGGAACCTCACGGACACCCTCGCCGCGTCCGGCAACGACCTGGCCCCGCTGCACCGCGCCCGCACCTACACGGCGGTCGGCCTCGGCCTCACGGAGGCCCTCGCCTCGGCGCTCCTCGTCGCCGCGCTGACGGTGCTGTGGATCGGCGGCTCGGCGTCCCCGGGCCGCCGGCTCCTCCCCGTGGGCTGGTCCCTCGCGGCCGGTGGAGTGCTGGCCGGGCTCGTCGCCGTCCTCTTCCGACTGATCAGCGGCGGACGGGTGATCGATCCGCCGGCTTCCTGGCCACCTAGCCTGGCCCGGCTGGTCGACGACGTACAGCGCACCGCCCTGGACCGGCTCACGGCCACCACCCTGACGACCGCCCTGGTCCCGGTCCTGGCCGGCGCCCTCCTGACCGGCGTGGGCTGGGCCCTCCAGGTCCGGCCGCACATGCCCGCCCTCCCCCGCCTCCGCCGGCTGGCCCTCGCCACGGGCGGCGCCGCCGTCGCCGGCGTCCTGCTGATCCCGTACGCCGTCACGCCCACCGCGTCCCGCACCTGCGAGGGCAGCGCCGACCTGTGCGACCGGTCCTACGACGAGGTCGCCTACCTCACCTCGCACAACGCGATGTCGACCACCGTCGACCGGTTCATCGGCCCGCTCCAAGACCCGGGAATCACCGCCCAGTTGGACGACGGGGTGCGCGCCCTGCAGATCGACACCTACAAGTGGGAGCGCCCGGACGAGATCGCCGCGCGGCTCGCCGAGTCCGACTTCACCCCGGAACAGCGGAAGTTCATCGCCTCGGCCGTCAACAAGGTCAACCCGCCGCGCGAGGGGCTGTGGCTGTGCCACTCGGTGTGCCGGGCCGGCGCCATCGCCCTGGTGCCCGCGCTGCGCGAGATCGGGGACTGGATGCGCGCCCACCCGACCGAGGTGATCACCCTGATCGTGCAGGACGCGATCAGCGGCGAGGACACCCGACAGGCCTTCGCACAGGCCGGGTTGAGCGACCTCGTCCACACCCCTGACCCCGATCCCGCGAAGCCGTGGCCGACACTGGGCGACCTGATCGACAGCGGACGCCGGCTCGTCGTCTTCGCCGAGCAGGCCGACGGTCCGGCGCCCTGGTACCGCAACTTCTACGACTACGGCATGGAAACGCCGTTCGCGTTCCGCACACCGGACGCGATGAGTTGCGTGCCGCATCGCGGTGGCAGCGACAAACGCCTGTTCCTGCTCAACCACTTCATCACCATCGACGGCGGCAGCCGGCTGGACGCGGGTGAGGTCAACGCCCGCCGGTTCGTGCTCGACCGCGTCCACCGCTGCGAGCGGGAACGCGGTCGGCGGGTGAACTTCGTCGCCGTGGACTACACGACGATCGGGGACACGGGCGGAGCCGTGGACGAGCTCAACTCCGAGCGTTGAGGAGCCCGTTGCCGAGGAGCGTGCTCAATAGCGTTGCGCCTTGGCCAACTTGGGGGTCAGCACCGGCTCCGGCGGCTTCGTGCTGATGGCGACGGGCTGGGCCTTCGCGCCGGGGGCGAGGTTCTCGGCGCCGACGTAGCGCGTCTCCACCACCTTCCCCGAGGAGTCGAGGAAGTCGACCTGGACGGCGTAGGACGCCTTCTTGTCGGTCTTGTTGGTGATGGTGACGAGGACGGCGAGGAGCCCGCTGGTCTGGGCGCGCGGTTTGCCGGTCATGGCGACGTCCGACATCGCGTTGCCCTGGCCCGTGACGTTCTTGAGTTGGTTCTGGGCGTCCTTGCTCGCGCGGGCGACCTCGGCCGACACGGAGGCCTCGAAGGAGGACGCGGCGGCGGAGGCGGAGGACGCCGCTGCGGAGGCCTGGGCGCGGGCCGACGCGACCGCCGAGGACGCGGCCGACTTCAGGGCCGACGGTGTCGTGCCGGAGAAGGAGGCCTTGTCCGGGGTCGGGGTCCCCGAGCTGCTGCCGGAGCTGTCGTTGTCGTCGCCGCAGGAGACCAGCGCGACCGTGCTCGCCGCGACGACGGCGAGGACCAGGGCGGCCGGGCGGGCCCGGCGGAGTGACTTGGTATTCATCGAAATGAACCTTATGTCGGAAATTCCGAGGTCACATCTCGTCGCCCGGCCCATCTCCCGTCGGCGAACTCAGACCTCGTCTCGCGTGAGGGCCAGCAGCCGGTCCAGGACCCGCGTGCCACCGGCCCGTACGCCGTCGTGCTCGAACTCGTCGGTCACCCAGGTGCGCAGGCCCCGGATGGAGTGGGCGGTCCGGAGCGAGTGGGTCGCGTCGACGTACATGTCGTCGTGGTAGACGGCGGCGGCGACCGGGACCTCGTTGGCCGCGAGGCGTGCCGGGTCGTAGAGCGGCTGCCAGTCGGTGCGGGCGGCGAGGAGTTCGGCGGTGTCGCGCAGCGGGCGCAGCGCGGGGTCGGAGTCGAACATCCAGGGGTGGATCGTCTCGCCGGTGAAGAGGAGGGGGCCGTCGCCCGCGAGGGTCTTGGCGGCGTCGAACTGCGGGAACTCGCCGCGGACGCGCTCCGCCGACCAGGCGGTGGGGCGGGCGTCCTGTGCGTAGCACGCCTCGTGGACGAGGGCGTAGAGGGGGTGTCCTGCGTACGACAGGGAGTTCTGGACCTCCTCCTGGAACGCGTCGGAGAGCTCAAAGCCCTGCGGGGTGCGGACGAAGGCGTTCTCCAGCAGGAAGTGGAGGCGGTGGCTGCCCTCGCTGCCACCGAGCATGATGCCGAGGGACTGGAAGGCCTCGGCGGTGAGCCGGTAGCCGTTGGGCAGGACCGGTTCGTGGCACAGCAGGTGCTCGGCGATGCGGCGGGCGCGCTCCACGTCCTGCGGGTAGCGGTCGTAGTGGGCGGCGACCTTGCGTTCGATGCGCGGGTAGGCGGCCCGGTAGACGTCGTCCGCGTGGGCGTCGAGGGACGGCAGGCCGCCGGTGAGGAGGGCGGTGCGCAGTCCTTCGGGGGCGGTGGACAGGTAGTTCACCGTGCAGAAGCCGCCGAAGCTCTGGCCGAGGACGGTCCAGGGGGCGCCGCCGGTGAGGGCCGGGCGGATGGTCTCGCAGTCCCGGACGATCGAGTCGGCGCGGAAGTGCGTGAGGTGGTCGGCCTGCTCGGCGGGGCCGCCGCGCAGCGGGAGGGTCTGGCGGTTGAGCGGGGTGGAGTGGCCGGTGCCGCGCTGGTCCAGTAGGAGCACGCGGTACTCGTCGAGCGCGCGGTCGAGCCAGGCCTGTCTACCGACGAAACGATTCGCCCCGAATCCGGGTCCGCCCTGCAGGTAGAGCAGCCACGGCAGGTCCTCCCGGCCGGCCTTGTCGCTCGCGACGACCTCACGGGCGTAGAGCTCGATGGTCTCGCCCGTGGGGTCCTCGTGGTCGAGGGGCACGGTGAAACGGCGGTCGGTGAGGACGACGCCGGGCTGGCGGTAGCTGACGGACAACGGGACTCCTGGTACGGACGAATGACGGGCCGCGTCACAGTCCAGCACATATGCGTCCGATATCCGACCCCCTGGATCATGAAATCCTACTGACCGGCCGATCAGCGGGCGGCGAGGCTGGAGCGGCGCACCACCAGTTCCGGCTGGAGCACGCCCCGCCGGTGCTCGTGCGGGCGAGCCGTCGGGTCCGCCTCCGCCTCGGTCTCCTCCAGGAGCAGTTCGGCGGCCAGGGCGCCCATGGTGACGGCGGGCTGCCGGACCGAGGTGAGCGGTACGGCGGCTGCGGCGGCGAACTCGATGTCGTCGTAGCCGACGATCGCGAGGTCGTCCGGGACGCCGACCCCGGCCGCGAACATGGCCTGGAGCACGCCGAGGGCGAGGAGGTCGTTGGCGCAGAAGACGGCGGTGGGCCGGTCGGCGAGACCCAGCAGACGGGCGCCGGCATCGCGCCCGGCGGCCACGTCGAGCCGGTCGGTGGGCAGCTCGCGCAGCGTGCCCGGGTCGAGGCCGGCCTCCACGAGCGCGTTCTTGGCGCCCGTACGGCGGTCGCGCACCTGGTTGAAGCCGGGCGGGCCGCTGACGTACGCGATGGAGCGGTGCCCGGCGTCGATCAGGTGCCGCACGGCCAGCGCGCCGCCGGCGACGTCGTCCACGGAGACCGAGCACTCGGTGGTGCCCTCGGCGACGCGGTCGACGAGCACGAAGGGGATGCCGTGCCGGCGGAACGACTCGATGTTGCGTCCGGTCGCGTCCGCCGGGGTCAACAGCACGCCCCGCACCCGCTGTTCGGCGAAGAGCGACAGGTACTCGGCCTCCTCGCCGGGGCTCTGCGCGCTGTTGCAGACCATCACGCCGAGCCCGGACTCGCGCGCGGCCCGCTCGGCGCCGCGGGCCACGTCCACGAAGAACGGGTTGCCCATGTCGAGGACGAGCAGCCCCATGATCCGGCTGCGGCCCGCGCGCAGCTGGCGGGCCGACTCGCTGCGCACATAGCCGAGGCGGTCGATCGCGGACAGCACCCGGGCCCGCGTCTCCGTGGCGACGGTGTCCGGGCGGTTGATGACGTTCGAGACCGTGCCGACGGAGACTCCGGCGACGCGGGCGACGTCCTTGATACCCACCGGCTGGGCCATCAGGCGGAGACCTCCAGGGTGACGTGGGGCGGCGGGAAGACCTTCACATTACCGTCATGACCTTTCCCGACTCCGGCGGCTGCCCCGGTCACGCGGGCAGGGCGAAGTCGACGACGTGGAGTGCCGAGGGGGTCGTACCGCTCGACTTCTCCTGGTACATGATCGACAGCACGTTGTCCGCCTTCACCCGCAGCTCGTCGATGACGACCTCGCCGAACGCGTTCAGGTCACTCGCGTCGTACAGCAGCGTCCAGTCGGAGTACCCGGAGGCCTTCGAGGCGCCGGCGATACGGCCGTAGGGCAGCACCGCGTAGGCGTTGTCGTACTTGTCCAGGACCAGCTTGGTGCGCTGGCTGGAGTTGAGGGCGATCGGGATCTCGGTCTTCTGCCAGGTCCCGGCGGAGTTCTTGCGGACGTGGAAGGCCCGGCCGTTCGCGGTGCGGTCGGTGACGTAATTCGTGGTGCACTGGCCGAAGCGGCCGGGGACGTAGCTGATGATCGCGTGCGGGAGACCGGTGGAGTCGGTGGACTGGCTCTCCTGGTTCATCAGGGAGTGGTCGGGGTTGAGGGAGTCGACGACCAGTCCGCCGTCCGTGACGGCCACGGTGTCCGAACTACCCGTTGTTCCTACGACGGTTCCGGCGTCGTTGCGCCAACTGCGGCCCCGGTCGGTCGAGTAGACGTAGCCGGTGTCGTGGTTGGTGATGCCGCCGCTGTTGCACATCACGGCGGCGGACTGCTCACGCCAGGTGAAGAAGGAGTGCAGTCGGCCGTTGACGTCGTAGTCGATGCCGTGGAGGTACATGTTGCGGGCGGTGCTGGAACCGTGCGTGCTGGTGTAGGTGCCGGTCGAGGCGCTCCACTCCCCCAGCGCGGTCCAGGCCGAACCGTCGTACTCCGCAAGGGCGTTGCGGCCGTTGCCGGAGATCCCGACCCGATAGCTGAGCTGCAGCTTGCCCTCGGGAGTGGCGATGAACTGGGGGTAGGTGAACTGCGAGGTGAGTGCCACACCGTCCAGCGAGGTCTGTACGGCGCCGAGGACCGCCGAAACCCAGGCGGTGGACGCCGGGTTGTCGAGGAGTCCGGCGACCGACTTGACGTAGAAGAAGCCGTCGCTGTGGGAGTCCATGTTGAGGTGCAGACGGCCGTCGACCTTGGACACGCCCATGGAGATGACGTTGTGGGAGTCGGCGCTCTTGAGCTGATGGGAGAGAGTGATGGTCGACCAGGTCGTGGCGCCGAGGGCGCGACGGGCGACGACGGCGTACTTGGTGGATGTGTACCAGGCCGCGTACTGGTAGCCCTTGTAGGTCAACAGCCCGTTCTTCTGGAACGAGTTGTTGTTGACCAGGCCGTCGTAGGAGACGAAGTAGACGGCCTGGGCGTCGAGTTGGGTGGTGCTCTTCTTGGTGACGGACGGGCCGGGGTCGGCCGCCCGTGCGATGCCCGGCGTTGCCACGGCCGCAAGTATGGCGGTGGTGAGCACGGCGCGTCTTCTCATGTGAGCGGCTCCTGTGGGGGGATCACGCGAGGTGGAAGACCTCGGTGAGGTGCTTCATCGCTTCGTCGGGACGGGCGCCGTCCAAGGACTCGAAGAACGGCGCCATCTCCGCCTGCCAGCGGGAGTTGATGTCGGTGGCTTCCATGCCGGCCTGGGCGGCGGCGAAGTCCTCGGTCTCCAAGTAGCCGACCAGCAGGCCGTCTTCGCGCAGGAAGAGCGAGTAGTTGTGCCAGCCGGTGGCCGAGAGTGCGTCGAGCATCTCGGGCCACACGGCGGCGTGCCGCTCGCGGTACTCGTCGAGGCGGTCCGCCCGGACCTTCAGCAGGAAACACACGCGCTGCATCAACACCCCTATTGGTTGCTAGAAGTTGAACTGGTCGATGTTCTTCGCGTCGAAGACGGTCGGCTTGCCGAGGCTGATCACGCCGTCCTTGCCGATGGTGTACGAGGTCCCGCCGGCCGTGAAGGTCTCGCCCTCCTTGCCTGTGATCTGCCCCGACACCAGCGCCACGGCCGTCTGCGCGGCGAGGGCGCCGAGCTTCGCCGGGTCCCACAGCTCGAAGCCCTCGACGGTGCCGTTCTTGACGTACTTGCGCATGTCGTTCGGGGTGCCGAGGCCGGTCAGCTTGACCTTGCCCTTGTACTTGGAGCCGGACAGGTACTGGGCGGCTGCCTTGATGCCGACGGTGGTCGGGGAGATGATCCCCTTCAGGTTCGGGTGCTCCTGGAGGAGGCCCTGGGTCTGCTGGAAGGACTGCTGGGCGTCGTCGTTGCCGTAGGCGACCTTGACCAGCTTGATGTCCTTGTACTTGGGGTCCTTCAGCTCGTCCTTCATGAAGCCGATCCAGGTGTTCTGGTTCGTCGCGGTCTGCGCGGCCGACAGGATCGCGATCTCGCCCTTGTAGCCGATCTGTTCGGCGAGCAACTGCACTTCGGTACGGCCGAGGTCCTCCGCGCTGGCCTGCGAGACGAACGCGTTGCGGCACTCGGGGTTGGTGTCGGAGTCATAGGTGACGACCTTGATCTTGTTGCTCATGGCCTGCTTGAGCGCGGTGCACAGGGCACCCGGGTCCTGCGCGGAGACGGCGATCGCGTTCACCTGCTGCTGGGTGAGCGTGTTGACGTAACTCACCTGGCCGGCGGTGTCGGTGGCACTGGTCGTGCCCACCTCCTTGTACTTCTCGCCCAGTTCGGTGAGGGCCTTCTCGCCACCCTTGTCGGACGTGGTGAAGTACGGGTTGTTGACCTGCTTGGGGAGGAACCCGACGGTGAGTCCCTTCTTGAGAGCGGCGCTCGGGTCCGCCTTGCCCCCGGTGACGGCGGACCCGGTGTTCTCGTCTTTCACATCCTTCTTGGTGGTACCCCCGCAGGCGGTGGCGGCGAGGGTGAGCGAAGTGACGGCGACGAGAGCCGCACAGGCACGACGGAGCGATGACTTGCGCATGCGAGGGGTTCCTTTGATACGAGGTTGAGTGAAAGCGCCCCTTCAGGGGCGCGGGGAACGGCGCGACCAGCCACAACGGACCCGCAGCCGCCAACCGACCGACTAGGTGGATCGTGCCGCGGCCCGAGAGACAGCGACTTGCCGAGCAACCCGAGGCCCAAGTACGGAGACCACGAGCAGAACACCGGTGACGACGATCTGAGACTGCGCGGAGACATTCAGCAGACTCATCACGTTCTGCAACGCCCCGAGCAGAAAGACACCGGCAACCGCACCTCCCAACGTCCCCTTCCCGCCGTCGAAATCGATCCCGCCGAGCAATACCGCTGCCACGACGGACAGTTCGAGCCCGGTCGCGTTGTCATACCGAGCACTGGCGTAGTGCAGCGCCCAGAAGATGCCGGTGAGGGAGGCCATCACCCCCGTCACCGTGAAGAGAATCAACTTCTGCCGCCGAACCCGAATACCGGCGAAGCGGGCAGCCTCCACATTGGCGCCGATCGCGAACAACGACCGCCCGAACGGCGTGGCGTGCAGCACGACCACGGCGATCGCGAGCAGCACGAGGAAGGGCAGGAAGGCCCGCGGCAGAAACGTGTCGCCGAGCCGTCCGGACGCGAAGTCCAGGTACTGCGTGGGGAAATCGGTCACCGCGTCGGAACCGAGCACGATCTGCGCGATTCCCCGGTACGCGGCCAGCGTGCCGATGGTGACGGCGAGGGACGGCAGTCCGAGCCGGGTGACGAGCAGCCCGTTGACCAGGCCGCAGACCAGGCCCAGCAGCAGGCAGATCGGGATGATCGTCTCGATCGCCATGCCGTCGTTCCACAGCTTGCCCATCACCGCGCCCGACAGACCGGCCGTGGAGGCGACCGACAGATCGATCTCCCCGGCGACGACCAACAGGGTCATCGGGAGCGCGATCAGGGCGATGGGCAGGGTGTTGCCGATCAGGAACGACAGGTTCAGCGCGTTGCCGAAGCCGTCGACGGAGGTGAAGGAGAACAGCAACAGGACGACGAGGAGGGCGCCGACGACCGTGTCCCAGCGGATCGCGCGCGTCAACGACTCAGGCATGGCGGGCGTTCCTCTTCTTCAGTGCGGTGGCCACGCGCAGGGCGACGATCCGGTCGACGGCGATGGCGAGGATGAGCAGGATGCCGTTGATGGCGAGCACCCAGACGGAGCTGACGCCGAGGGCGGGCAGCACACTGTTGATGGAGGTCAGCAGCAGGGCGCCGAGGGCCGCGCCGTAGACGCTGCCGGAGCCGCCGGTGAAGACCACCCCACCGACAACTACCGCGCTGACGACGGTGAGTTCGTAGCCGGTGCCGGTGCCGGAGTCGACGTTGCCGAAGCGGGCCAGGTACATCGCGCCGGCGAGTCCGGCGAGCCCGCCGCAGAAGGTGTACGCGGCGAGGATCCGCTTGCGGACGGGGATGCCGGCGAGCCGCGCGGCCTCGGGGTTGGAGCCGAGGGCGTACAACTCCCGTCCGCTGCCGAAGTGTTTGAGGTAGTAGGCGGTGACGATCAGTACGGCGAGCGCGATCAGCGCCAGCCAGGGCACCGCCGACAGGCCGCCGGAGCCGAAGTCCACGAATCCGCCCGGGAGATCGGCGGCGGTGATCTGCCGTGAGCCGACCCAGATGGAGTCGACGCCCCGGATGATGTAGAGCGTGCCGAGCGTGACGACCAGGGCGGGCACCTGGCCCAGACTCACCAACAGCCCGTTGACCAGGCCGAGTCCGATGCCGAGCAGTACCGCCAGCAGGATCGCGATGACAGCGTTGCCACCGCCCTGGAGGTAGTCGCCGGTGGCGAAGGCGGTGATGCCGAGGGTCGAACCGACCGACAGGTCTACGTTGCGGGTGATGACCACCAGCGACTGGCCGGTGGCGACCAGCACCAGGATGGTCGCGTTGAGCAGCAGGTCCTTGATGCCCTGCTCGGACAGGAACTGGCTGTTGCCCGCCTGGGTGATGCCGATCATCACCAGGAAGACGACCAGGATGGCGAGTTCGCGCATCTTGAAGACGCGGTCGACGAGCCGCGTGCTGCTCGACTCGGGCACTTCGGCGGCGGGCGCGGGGTTGGGCGCGGTGACCGTCATACGGCGGCCCTCCCCGAAGCTGCGCTCGACGGGGTTGCCGTCATGAAGGACCTGTTCATACGGCGGTCCTCCCGGTGGCTGCGGCCATCACGGATTCCTCGGTGGCTTCGGAACGGGGGATCTCTGCGGTGAGCCGGCCCTCGTGCATCACCAGCACGCGGTCGGCCATGCCGAGGATCTCGGGCAGATCGGAGGAGATCATCAGGACGGCGACGCCGTCGGCGGCCAGCTCGCTGAGCAGCCGGTGCACTTCGGCCTTGGTGCCGACATCGATGCCACGGGTCGGCTCGTCGACGATCAGCACCTTGGGCCCGGTGGCGAGCCACTTGGCGAGGACGACCTTCTGCTGGTTGCCGCCGGAGAGGGTGTTGACGGTGTCGGCGATCCGCGCGTACTTGACATGCAGCTTCACCGCCCAGTCGAGGGAACGGCTGCGCTCGGCGCCGCGGTCGACGAGGCCCGCCTTCACGGTCGTACGCAGGCCGGTCAGCCCGATGTTGCGCTCGATCGACATGTCCATCACCAGGCCCTGGGCGCGCCGGTCCTCGGGGACCAGGGCGAGGCCCGCGGCCATCGCGGTGGAGGGGGCGCCGTTCGTCAGCGCCTTCCCGTCGACCTCGACTCCGCCGGCGTCCCACCGGTCGATGCCGAAGACGGCTCGCGCCACCTCGGTACGGCCGGCGCCGACGAGACCGGCGAGACCGACGATCTCTCCGCGCCGTACGTCGAAGGAGACGTCGATGAAGACGCCCTCGCGGGTCAACCGCTTGACGCTCAGGGCGACTTCACCGGGTTCGACGTCCTGCTTGGGATAGAGCTCGTCGAGATCGCGGCCCACCATGCGTCGTACGAGATCGTCCTCGGTCATTCCCTCGACCGGCTCGCTGGAGATCCAGGCGCCGTCGCGGAGGGTGGTGACACGTTGGCAGATCTGGAAGATCTCCTCCAGACGGTGCGAGATGAACAGGACGGCCGCGCCCTGTTCGCGCAGGGTGCGGACGACGCCGAAGAGGCGGGCCACCTCGCTGCCGGTGAGTGCGGCCGTCGGCTCGTCCATGATCAGGACGCGGGCGTCGAAGGAGAGCGCCTTGGCGATCTCCACGATCTGCTGGTCCGCGATGGACAGGCCGCGCGCCGGACGCTCGGGGTCCAGTTCGACGCCGAGCCGCTTCATCAGGTCGGCGGTCGCCGCGTGTGTGGCCTTGTGGTCGATCCGGCCGAGGGCACGGCGCGGCTGGCGGCCCATGAAGATGTTCTCGGCGATCGACAGGTCGGGGAAGAGGGTCGGTTCCTGGTAGATCACGGCGATTCCCGCGTCGCGGGCGTCGCCGGGGCCGTGGAAGAGGACGGGTTCGCCGTCGAGCAGCACCTGGCCGGCGTCGGGCCGGTGCACACCGGCGAGGGTCTTGATGAGAGTGGACTTGCCCGCGCCGTTCTCACCGGCGAGTGCGTGCACCTCACCAGGGAACAGTTCGAGGGACACGTCCCGCAGGGCGCGTACCGCGCCGAAGGACTTGGAGATGCCCTTGAGCGCGAGCACCGGGGCCGGACCCGCGTCTGACGGGTGGGTCATGAGGGGCTCCTCGACGACGTCGGCGGGGAGCCGTCACGACGTCGTGAAAGGTTTCAACTTGGTTGCCGGGACGTTAGGCTCGCCAGCCTTGTCACGTCAATGGGTCCGCATCGAAAAACTTTCGATAGCCAAAGGTCACATTGGAGTCACGGAGCACAGGCTTCGCCGTAGGGCTTGACACCCCTTCGGGAGGCTCATAACTTCGCTCTCTGAATCGTTTCATACATACATCGTTTCGTCGCATGTCACAGGAGCCCACAAGTGACCGATCTCGCCGCGGTGAAGGCCGCGCTCAGGACCCAGGCAGTCGAGACGCCGTCGTGGGCGTACGGGAACTCGGGGACCAGGTTCAAGGTGTTCGCCCAGGAGGGTGTGCCGCGGACCCCGCAGGAGAAGCTGGAGGACGCGGCCAAGGTCCACGAGTTCACCGGCGTGGCGCCGACGGTGGCCCTGCACATTCCCTGGGACCGGGTCGACGACTTCGGAGCGCTGGCAAAGTTCGCGGACGACCACGGGCTGAAGCTCGGCGCGATCAACTCCAACACCTTCCAGGACGACGACTACCGGCTCGGCAGTGTCTGCCATCCCGACGCGGCGGTGCGGCGCAAGGCGCTCGACCATCTGCTGGAGTGCGTCGACATCATGGACGCGACGGGCTCCGCGGATCTGAAGCTCTGGTTCGCCGACGGGACGAACTATCCCGGGCAGGATGATCTGAGCGCGCGCCAGGATCGGTTGGCGGAGGCCCTGGCCGCGGTGTACGAGCGACTCGGGGACGGGCAGCGGATGCTGCTGGAGTACAAGTTCTTCGAGCCGGCGTTCTATGCGACCGATGTTCCCGACTGGGGGACGGCTTACGCCCATTGCCTGAAGCTCGGGCCGAAGGCGCAGGTCGTGGTCGACACGGGGCATCACGCGCCCGGCACGAACATCGAGTTCATCGTGGCGACGCTGCTCCGGGAGGGGAAGCTCGGGGCGTTCGACTTCAACTCGCGGTTCTACGCGGACGACGATCTGATGGTGGGGGCGGCGGATCCCTTCCAGTTGTTCCGGATCATGTACGAGGTGATCCGGGGTGGGGGGTTCACCGCGGATGTCGCGTTCATGCTGGATCAGTGCCACAACATCGAGGCGAAGATTCCGGCGATCATCCGGTCGGTGATGAATGTGCAGGAGGCCACGGCGAAGGCGCTGCTCGTGGACCGGGATGCGTTGGGTGCGGCGCAGCGGGGCGGGGATGTGTTGGGCGCGAACGCCGTGATCATGGACGCGTACAACACGGATGTACGGCCTCTGCTGCGGGAGCTGCGCGAGGAGCAGGGGCTTGACCCTGACCCGATCGCGGCGTACCGCTCCAGCGGGTGGCAGGAGCGGATCGTCGCTGAGCGGGTTGGAGGGCAGCAGGCCGGGTGGGGCGCCTGAGCGTCTGCCGGGAATCCGTCGTTTGCGGGTGCGGGTCCGTTGTGGCCGGTCGCGCCGCGCGGCGGAGCCGCATATCGATGCAGCCCCGCGCCCCTGAAAGTCCCCTCTCTCACGTAAGGACCCGAGTTCATGGCTCCGCACCCCGAAGCTGCCGCTCTGCTCGCTCGTTCCAATCAGCTTGGCTCCGATCCCCGCAACACCAACTACGCCGGCGGCAATACGTCCGCCAAGGGCACCGGCACCGATCCCGTGACCGGGGGTGATGTCGACCTGATGTGGGTCAAGGGGTCCGGAGGTGACCTCGGGACCCTCACCGAATCCGGGCTCGCCGTGCTGCGGCTCGACCGGATGCGGGCGCTCGTCGACGTGTACCCGGGTGTGGACCGCGAGGACGAGATGGTTGCCGCGTTCGACTACTGCCTGCACGGCAAGGGGGGTGCGGCGCCCTCCATCGACACCGCCATGCACGGGCTCGTGGACGCGGCTCATGTCGATCATCTGCATCCGGACTCCGGGATCGCGCTCGCTTGTGCCGCCGACGGGGAGAAACTGACCGCCGAGTGTTTCGGGGACACGGTCGTGTGGGTGCCTTGGCGGCGGCCCGGGTTTCAGCTGGGACTGGACATCGCCGCCGTCAAGGAGGCCAATCCGCAGGCCGTCGGGTGTGTGCTCGGGGGGCATGGGATCACCGCGTGGGGTGCGAGTTCCGAGGAGTGCGAGCGGAACTCGTTGCACATCATCCGTACCGCCGCGGCGTTCCTCGCCGAGCGGGGGAAGGCGGAGCCCTTCGGGCCCGTCGTCGAGGGGTACGGTCCGCTCGGCGACGGTGAGCGACGGGAGCGGGCCGCCGCGCTCGCGCCGTACGTTCGTGCCGTCGCCTCCCAGGACCGGCCGCAGGTGGGGCACTTCACCGATTCCGATGTCGTGCTCGATTTCCTCGCGCGGGCCGGGCATCCCCGGCTCGCGGCGCTCGGGACCTCGTGCCCCGACCACTTTCTGCGGACGAAGGTCAGGCCGCTGGTCCTCGATCTGCCGCCCACCGCTCCGCTGGACGAGGCGATCGCGCGGCTGAAGGAGCTGCACGCCGTCTATCGCGAGGAGTACGCCGCCTACTACCAGCGGCACGCCCTGCCCGACTCCCCCGCCATGCGCGGCGCCGACCCGGCGATCGTGCTGATCCCGGGTGTGGGCATGTTCTCCTTCGGCAAGGACAAGCAGACCGCGCGCGTGGCCGGCGAGTTCTACGTCAACGCCATCAACGTGATGCGCGGCGCCGAGGCGGTGTCGTCGTATGCGCCGATCGAGGAGTCGGAGAAGTTCCGCATCGAGTACTGGGCGCTGGAAGAGGCCAAGTTGCAGCGGATGCCGAAGCCCAAGCCGCTCGCCACGCGGATCGCACTCGTCACCGGAGCCGGCAGTGGGATCGGGAAGGCGATCGCGCGGCGACTGGTCGACGAGGGCGCGTGCGTCGTGATCGCCGATCTCAACTCCGAGAACGCGGCCTCCGTCGCCCAGGAACTCGGTGGGTCCGACAAGGCTGTCGCCGTCACCGTTGATGTGACGGACGAAGGGCAGATCAGCGCTGCATTCAAGGCCGCCCTGCTCGCCTTCGGCGGGGTCGATCTCGTCGTCAACAACGCGGGGATCTCCATCTCCAAGCCCCTGTTGGAGACTTCGGCACGGGACTGGGATCTGCAGCACGACATCATGGCCCGTGGTTCCTTCCTTGTCTCGCGTGAGGCGGCGCGGGCGATGATCGCGCAGGGGCTCGGTGGCGACATTCTCTACATCGCGTCCAAGAACGCCGTGTTCGCCGGGCCCAACAACATCGCCTACTCGGCGACCAAGGCCGACCAGGCCCATCAAGTGCGGCTGCTCGCCGCCGAGTTGGGCGAGCACGGGATCCGGGTCAATGGCATCAACCCGGACGGTGTCGTGCGCGGCTCGGGCATCTTCGCGGGCGGCTGGGGTGCGCAGCGGGCCGCGACGTACGGGATCGAGGAGGAGAAGCTCGGCGAGTTCTACGCCCAACGCACCATCCTCAAGCGGGAGGTGCTGCCCGAGCATGTCGCCAACGCCGTCTTCGCCCTCACGGGTGGGGACTTGACGCACACCACCGGGCTGCACGTCCCGGTCGACGCCGGCGTTGCGGCAGCCTTCCTTCGGTGAGCGCCGACATGAAGGCGTACGCCGCGGTCGACCTCGGTGCGTCCAGTGGGCGGGTCATGGTCGGCCGTGTCGGGCCGGACTCCCTGGAGTTGGCGGAGGCTCATCGCTTTCCCAACCGGCCCGTCCGCACTCCGGAGGGGCTGCGCTGGGACATCCTCGCGCTGTACGCGGGCGTTCTCGACGGGCTCCGGGCGGCGGGCTCGGCCACCGGCGGTCGGGTCGACTCCGTCGGTATCGACAGTTGGGCCGTGGACTACGGGCTGCTCGACGCGGACGGGGCGCTGCTGGGCAATCCCGTGCACTATCGGGACGCCCGCACGGAGGGGGTCGCCGAGAAGGTGTGGGCGACCGTGCCGGCGGCCGAGCTGTACGCGTCGACCGGGTTGCAGTACGCGCCCTTCAACACCCTGTACCAGCTGACGGCGGCCCGTGACTCGGCTCAACTGGCGTACGCCGAGCGGCTGTTGCTCATCCCCGATCTGTTGTCCTACTGGCTCACCGGGCAGCAGGGCACCGAGCTGACCAACGCCTCCACGACCCAGCTCGTCGATCCCCGGACGCGCGACTGGTCGTACGACATCGCCTCGCGTCTCGCCATCGACCTCGGGCTGTTCGCGCCCCTGCGGCAGCCGGGGGATCCGGCGGGGGTGCTGCGGGCCGAGGTGCTGGAGGAGACGGGGCTTCGGGGGCCGGTGGGGGTGACGGCGGTGGGGTCGCATGACACCGCGTCAGCCGTCGCCGCTGTTCCGGCTGTTGAGGAGCGGTTCGCCTATATCTGTACCGGGACTTGGTCCCTGGCGGGTCTGGAGCTCGACGCGCCCGTGCTGACCGAGGCCAGCCGGGCCGCCAACTTCACCAACGAGTTGGGGCTCGACGGCACGGTTCGTTATCTGCGCAACATCATGGGGCTGTGGCTGCTTCAGGAGTGTGTACGGGCCTGGGGCGAGCCGGAGTTGGGCGAGTTGCTGCGCGGGGCGGCCAGGGTGCCGGCGCTGCGGTCGGTGGTGGACGCGGGTGACGCGGTGTTTCTGGCGCCGGGGCGGATGCCGGAGCGGATCGCGGACGCGTGCCGTGGCTCGGGGCAGCCGGTGCCGGAGTCGCGGGCCGAGATCACGCGCTGCATCCTCGACTCGCTCGCGCTCGCCCATCGCCGGGCGGTCGATGAAGCCCAGGTCCTCGCCGATCATCCGGTCGACGTCGTGCACATCGTCGGGGGCGGTACGCGCAACGCGCTGCTGTGCCAACTGACCGCCGACGCCTGCGGGTTGCCGGTGGTGGCGGGGCCCACGGAGGCGGCGGCCCTCGGCAATGTGCTCGTTCAGTCGCGGGCCCACGGGCTCGTCGGTGACCTGGCCGGGATGCGGGGGCTGCTCGCCCGTACCCAGCCGTCGACCCGGTACGAACCGCAGGGCGACACCGCCCGCTGGCGGGCCGCGGAAGCCCGGCTCACCGCGCGGTGAACCGGGGCCCGAGGAGAACGGCCTCCGGCTCGGAGGCCCGGCCGGCCGCGCGATGAATCGGGGGCTCCCCCAGAAGCTGACCTCCGACTACGCTGCATCCATCCGATGATCGACCACTAAGGAGCCGCGATGCGTGTCGCCCTGTTCCTGACTTGCGTCAACGACACGCTGTATCCGGACACCGGGCGCGCCGTGGTGAAACTGCTGACCAGACTGGGCGTCGAGGTCGACTTCCCGATGGCGCAGACCTGCTGCGGACAGGCGCACTACAACACCGGTTACCGCCATGAGGCCGAACCGCTCGCCCGGCATTTCTCCGATGTCTTCGGGGAGTACGAGGCGATCGTCACGCCGTCCGGGTCGTGCGGGGCGATGGTGCGGGAACTGTATCCGCGGATGGGGGAAAGGGCCCGGGCGGAGGGGCGCGGGGACACCCTCGCGGCCACGCTGGCGCCGGTCGTACCGAAGACGTACGAGCTGACCGAGTTCCTTGTGGATGTGCTCGGGGTGACCGATGTGGGTGCCTGCTATCCGCACAAGGTGACCTATCACCCCACCTGCCACGGGCTGCGCAGCCTGGGACTCGGTGACCGGCCGCTCAGGCTCCTCCAGGCCGTCAAGGGGCTGGAGTTGGTCGAGCTGCCCGGTGCCGACGAGTGCTGCGGATTCGGCGGGACGTTCGCCGTGAAGAACGCCGACGTCTCGGCGGCGATGGGCGCCGACAAGGTGCGCAACGCCCAGTCGACGGGGGCGGAGGTGCTGTGCGCGGCGGACAACTCCTGTCTGATGCACATCGGCGGCACGATGGCCCGGCTCCACACCGACATGCGGCCCGTCCACATCGCCGAGATCCTGGCCGCCACGGAAGCCTCAAGCGAAGAGGACTCACGCTCATGAGCGGCACGTTCGTCGGTATGCCCGCGTTCCCGGCCTTCCCCGTGGCCGCGCACGAGGCCGTCAACAACCAGACCCTGCGCGGCAATCTGCGGCACGCCACCCACACGATCCGCGCCAAACGCGCCAAGGCCGTCGCCGAGGTGTCGGACTGGGCCGCGCTGCGCGAGGCCGGCAAGCAGATCAAGGACCACACACTCCGTCATCTCGACCGCTATCTGGTCCAGTTGGAGGAGTCGGTGACGGCCGCCGGCGGCGTCGTCCACTGGGCCGCCGACGCGGACGAGGCCAACCGGATCGTCGTCCGACTCGTCCAGGAGACCGGCGAGTCGGAGGTCGTGAAGGTCAAGTCGATGGCCACGCAGGAGATCGGGCTCAACGAGGCGCTGGAGGCGGAGGGGATCCGTGCCTACGAGACCGATCTCGCCGAGCTGATCGTGCAGTTGGGCAAGGACCGCCCCTCGCACATCCTGGTCCCTGCCATCCACCGCAACCGCGGTGAGATCCGGGAGATCTTCGCCCGCGAGATGAGCGAGTGGGGCCGCCCGGCACCAGAGGGCCTGACGGACACGCCCGCCGAACTCGCCGAGGCCGCCCGCCTGCACCTCCGCGAGAAGTTCCTGCGCGCCAAGGTCGGTGTCTCCGGCGCCAACTTCATGGTCGCCGACACCGGCACGCTCGTCGTCGTCGAGTCCGAGGGCAACGGCCGGATGTGCCTCACCCTCCCCGAGACGCTGATCTCGGTCGTCGGCATCGAGAAGATCGTGCCCAGCTGGCAGGACC
This sequence comes from Streptomyces sp. STR69, assembly GCF_024519455.1. Classification (GTDB taxonomy): domain Bacteria; phylum Actinomycetota; class Actinomycetes; order Streptomycetales; family Streptomycetaceae; genus Streptomyces. The sequence goes on from NZ_JALJRY010000003.1 coordinate 136,724, forward strand.
TGGAGGTGTTCCTGCAGACCCTCCCCCGCTCGTCGACCGCCGAGCGCATGAACCCGTACACCAGCACGTGGACGGGCACGACCGACGGCGACGGCCCGCGCGTCTTCCATCTGGTGCTGCTCGACAACGGCCGCAGCGACACCCTCGCCGACGAGGTCGGCCGCCAGGCCCTGCGCTGTATCCGCTGCTCGGCCTGTCTCAACGTCTGCCCCGTGTACGAGCGGGCCGGCGGCCACGCCTACGGCTCGGTCTATCCGGGCCCGATCGGCGCGATCCTCAGCCCCCAACTCCGGGGCACGGCAAGCGAGATCGACGCCTCGCTGCCGTACGCCTCGTCGCTGTGCGGTGCCTGTTACGAGGTGTGCCCGGTCGCCATCGACATCCCCGAGGTGCTGGTGCATCTGCGGGAGCGGGTCGTGGAGGGCGGGCCGGTGACCCGTGAGGGCAACAAGGTGGTGCTGCGACCCGCAAAGGGGCACGCCGCCGAGCGGGCCGCCATGCGGGCGGCACGCTGGACGTTCAGCCACCCGGGCGCCCTGCGCACCGGCCAGCGGCTCGCCTCCCGCACCCGCCGCTTCCATCCCCGGACACTGCCCGGCCCGGGCAGGGCGTGGAGCGGTACCCGGGAGCTGCCGGCCGTGCCCGCGGAGCCGTTCCGCGACTGGTGGCAGCGCACGCACGGCGGAAAGGACGGTGCCAAGTGAGCAGCAGGGAACGGATCCTGGGCCGCGTGCAGCGCGCGCTCGCGGATGTGCGCGAGGACGACCCGCCGTACGAGCAGGCGGTTCGGCGGGACTATCTGCGGGAGCACGGGAACCGGACCATCGAGCAGACGGTCGATCTGCTCGCCGAGAACCTGGCCGACTACCGGGCCCTCGTGCACTGGTGCACGGAGGCCGAACTGGGCGCCACGATCGCCGGGTTGCTCGCCGAGCGGGGTTCCAGGACGGTCGTCGTACCGCCGGGTCTGGAGCCCTCGTGGCTCGCGGCGGCCGATGTCGAGCGGATCGCGGACCGGGCCGAGAACACCCCGCACGAGCTGGACCGGGTCGACAGTGTGGTCACGGCGTGCGCGGTGGCCGCCGCCGAGACCGGCACCATCGTCCTGGACGGCGGCCCGGACCAGGGCCGCCGCCGGATCACCCTCGTCCCCGACCATCACATCTGTGTCGTACGGGTGCCGGACCAGGTGGTCTCCTCGGTGCCCCAGGCACTCCAACGCCTCGACCCCACCCGCCCGTTGACCTGGATCTCCGGCCCGTCGGCGACCAGTGACATCGAGCTGGACCGGGTCGAGGGGGTGCACGGTCCGCGCACCCTGGAGGTTGTGCTGGTGAGCGATCAGCCGAGTACGGAGGTCAACTCGTAGCTCCCCGAGGGGAGTTCGAATGAGGCGGTGCCGTCCGCGAAGCCCAGGAACTGAACGCCCTCTGCCTCGGACAGGGGTGTGCCGTGCTCGCGGACGGTGGACGGGTCGGCGGCGGGGATGCGAAGGGTCGCCGTGCTGTTGGCGGGGACGGTCGCACGGTACGTCAACTCCCCTTCCCGCGCGGTCCATTCGCTCACGATCTCGCCGTAGGGCGAGAGGTGCGAGCCGGTCACCCGGGTGATCCTGCCGGTGGGGTCGAGGTGCGGCCGGAGGAAGAAGTGGCGGAAGCCCGGGTGGGCCGGGTCCTTGGCGATGCCGGCCATGCTCTCGTACATCCACTCCATGATCGCGCCGTAGGAGTAGTGGTTGAAGGAGTTCATGTCGACCGGGCCGAAGCCGTCCTCCTTGGAGTACGAGTTCCACCGCTCCCAGACGGTGGTGGCGCCGTTCGCCACCGAGTAGAGCCAGGACGGCATCGCGTTCTGGTGGAGGAGGCGGTACGCCAGGTCGACGCGGCCTTCGCCGGTGAGGACGGGCGCGATGACGTTCACGCCGAGGAAGCCGACGGAGAGGGTGTTCTCCGCGTACTGCACGCGGGTGCTGTCGGGGTGGGCCGCCTTGTAGGCCTCGCTGTTGCCGATGTTGTCGGCGAGCAGGGTGACCAGTTGGCGGCGCTGGTCCTCCGTGTCGTAGAAGCCGAGTTTGAGGATCCAGAGCAGGGCGGTCTGGGTGTCGTCCTCGGTCTTGCCCGCGCTGTTGCCGGGTGTGTACGGCGGCGGGTCGCCGAGGCTGGAGCGGACGGTGACCCGGCCCGAACCGGGGTCGGTGGCAAGGTACTTGGTGATGAAGGCCCGCTTGATGCGGGTGAAGAGCTCCTCGTGGGCGGCGGCCTCGGCGGTGCGGCCGGTGGCGTGGGCCATGTCGGCCATCAGGCGGGCGCTGTAGCCGTAGTAGACGTCGCTGATGAGCTGGGTGCTGGTGATCTGGAAGGCGAGCCAGTCGCCGAAGACCGCGCCCCGGCCGGCACAGGTGTCGCCGGTGCGGTCGCGGATCCAGTCGACGTACTTGGTCATCGCGGCCCAACTGCGGTCGATGATCGTGGTGTCGCCGGTCATCTGCCACACCGTCCAGGGCACGACCACTCCGCAGTCCGCCCAGCCGCTCGCCGGGAGCGGCTGGCTGAAGCGGTGGCCGGGGGCGACCCAGGGGAACTGGGCGCCGTCCGCGCCGTAGAGACGTTGCGAGTCGGTCAGGGTGTCCTGGAAGTGGCTGAGGAAGGTGACCGAATCGGCGTTGTACAGGCCGGTGTTGGCGAAGAGCTGGGTGTCGCCGGTCCAGCCGAGGCGTTCGTCGCGCTGGGGGCAGTCGGTGGGGATCCAGAGGTAGTTGCCGCGCTGGCCCCAACGGACGTTGCTGATCAGCTGGTTGACGTCGGTGTCGTCGGTGGTGACGTTGCCGATGTCGCGGAGTGCGGAGGTGGCGACCCGGCCCGTGAGTCCGGTGAGCGTGACGGTTTCGGTCGTGGTGACGGAGACATGGCGGAAGCCGTAGAAGGTCAGCGAGTCCTGGTGGGTCTCGCCGGCCGGGTCGCCCTTGAGGATGTAGGTGCTGGTGGCGCGGGCGGTGCGCAGGTTGGCGCGGTAGACAGAGCCTGCGGGTCCGTCGGCGCCCGCGCTGTCGTCGTTGAGCATCTCCCCCGTTTCGCAGACGACTTGGGCGCCCGCGGGGCCGCGCACGGTGTAGCGGGGCACGCCGACGAGGTTCTGGCCGAGGTCGATGACGGCGGTGTCGCCGGGGTGCAGGGTGACGGAGGCGGTGGCCGCCAGGCCGGGGTCGGTGACCGTGCGGGCGGGGTCGACGACGATCCGGCCCCTGCCGTTCGCACTGCCCTCCTCGTCGGTCACACCGGTGTAGACGGTGACCGAGCACGGCTCGCGGTCCCAACTCGGCACCAGGCGGGCGCTCTCACCGGAATGCGCGACCAACCGGGCTTCGGGGAAAGGGTGGTTGTGCTCCTCGACGGCGGCCCAGCCGGTGGCGTCGAAGCCGTTCGCCGTCCAGCCCGGGAGTTCCTGACGGGCGTCGTAGGTCTGGCCGTCGTAGATGTCGTCGGCGCGGTGGGGGCCGGTGTCGGTGGCCCGCCAGTTCTCGTCGGGCGCGGTGACGATCGTCTGGGTGGAGCCGTCTGTGTAGCGGACGAGGAGTTTGGCCTTGAGGGCGAGGGGGTTGCCGTCGACGGCGTAATAGGGGCTGTTCTCGGAGATGCGGCTGTTGTACCAGCCGTTGCCGAGCACGGCCGCGAGGGTGACCTGTGACGGGTCCTGTGAAGGGTCCGTCAGCAGGTCGGTGACGTCGTAGGTGAAGTAGTCGACGGTGGACTCGTAGTTGGTCCAGCCGGGGGTCAGGAACTCGTGGGTCGTGCCGTCGCCGTGCGGCACCGCGACCCGTTCGCCGTTGACGTAGGCCTCGTACACGCCGAGTGCGGACACATACAGCCGGGCTTCGCTCACCCGCTCGCCGGTCAGTGCGGTCTGGCGGCGCAGGAGGGGCGCGCCCGCGCTGTTCGGCCGCTTGCCGGCCATGCCGATCCACCGCGCGCCGGCCCAGCCGGTGACTCCGTCGGTGCTGAGCAGGCCGGTCTCGAAGTAGGCGGTGGGGGTGGCGGAGACGGCTGCGCCGCGTTCGTCCCACACCGTCACGGTCCAGTGGTAGCGGGTCGAGGCGTGGAGTGCGGGGCCCGCGTAGCGGACCGCGACCGAGTCCGCCGAGTCGACGCGACCGGTGTCCCAGACGTCGGCCCGGTCGTCGGTCAGGTGGCGGGGTGAGGAGGCGACCTGGAGGCGGTATGCCGTCTGCCGCCGGCCACGCGCGACGGACGCCATGCGCCAGCCGAACCTGGGGTGCGCCGCGTCCACGCCGAGCGGGTCGGTGCGGTGCTCCACCGTGAGGCCCGACACCGTGGTGCCGGAAACGGCGACTCCGTCGTTCATGCCCTGTCCCTTCGGCCCGCCGAGAGGTGGAGTTGTATCGGTTCAGTCCGTCCGATGGTCGAAAATAGTGGGGTTGAAGGTATGTGTCCATCTCCTGGACAGCATGGGATTTGAAACATTTCAAAACCGGAACGAGCACGTCACCAGCCAGTAGGCCCCCATTGATGGGCGGTGTCGGACCGGCGCCGCTAGCGTGAGGTCATGATCCGGTTCGAGCAGGTCAGCAAGCGGTATCCGGACGGTACGACGGCCGTGGACGGGCTGTCCTTCGAGGTGTCCGAGGGTGAACTCGTCACGCTCGTGGGCCCGTCCGGCTGCGGCAAGACGACGACCATGATGATGGTCAACCGGCTCATCGAGCCCACCTCCGGCCGGATCCTCGTGAACGGCGAGGACATCGCCTCCGTCGACCCGGTGCAGTTGCGCCGCCGTATCGGATACGTCATCCAGCAGGTGGGCCTCTTCCCGCACCGCACGGTCCTCGACAACACGGCGACCGTGCCGTCCCTGGTCGGCTGGAAGCGGGCGAAGGCGCGGGCCCGAGCCGCCGAACTGCTCGATCTGGTGGGCCTGGACCCGAAGACATACGGGCCGCGCTATCCCGAGCAGTTGTCGGGCGGTCAGCGACAGCGGGTCGGGGTGGCGCGGGCGCTGGCCGCCGATCCCCCGGTGCTGCTGATGGACGAGCCGTTCGGTGCCGTCGACCCCGTGGTGCGGGAGCAGTTGCAGGACGAGTTCCTGCGGATGCAGGCCGCCGTGCGCAAGACGGTGCTGCTGGTCACGCACGACATCGAGGAGGCGGTACGGCTCGGTGACCGTATCGCCGTGTACGGGCAGGGGCGGATCGAGCAGTACGACACCCCGGGCGCGGTGCTCGGCAAGCCGGCGACGCCGTATGTCGCGGAGTTCGTGGGTGCGGACCGGGGTCTGAAGCGGCTGTCGGTCACCGAGATCGAGCCCGACGACCTGGAGCAGCCGCCGGTCGCCCGGGTCGACGAACCGGCGCGGCGGGCGGCCGAGCGGCTGCGGGTCGAGGGCGCGCGGTGGGCCGTGGTCCTCGACGAGCAGGGTGAACTGCAGGGGTGGGTCAAGGCCGACGAACTCACGGCCGGCGGCACGGTCGGCGAACTCGCGCACCGGATGAACGCGTGGGTGCCGGTGGGCGCCCCGCTGAAGCAGGCGTTCGGTGTGATGCTCCAGCACGACGCCGGGTGGGTCGCCGTGCTGGACGGTGCGCGCTTCCTCGGTGTGCTCACTCCGGCGAAGCTGCACGAGGCGCTGCGGCGGTCCGTGGACGCGGACGCGCTCGGAGTGCCGCGCGGGCAGGTGGACTTCGACTCGGTGGCGGACGCCTGAGGGTCGCCTCGCGGGTCAGGAGTAGGTGCTCGCGGGTCAGGAATAGGTGATGGGGCAGCCCTGTCGCAGTGAGTGCTGGGCGGCACGCAGGTACAGGGCCACGTAGAAGGACGTGTCCAGGTCCTCGCTCCAGCGGCCGGGGCGGGTAGCGGCCAGTTCCTCCGCCTCGCCCTCCAGGAACCAGAAGGTGAGCGCGAGGTTCTCGGTCGCCTCCGGTATCTCGGCGGGCAGTTCCAGGTCCGCCGCCAGTCGTTCGGCGAGGGCGAGCACCTGGGGCGCTCCCGCGATCACCGTCTCGTCCGTGTACGCGGAGCCGATCGGCAGCCGTATCTCCGCGTCCAGCGAGACCGGCACCAGCACCGACCAGTCGCCGATCAACTCACGCTCCTCAGGCGTCAGTCGAGCACGGCAGAGCGCGTCGAAACCCTTCATGGACGGGCTCAGTTTCTCCTCGAAGCCCAGGGCCGCGTCCCGCTCCGGCGCGGGTACGTACGGCGGCAGCCCGCGCCGGGCCAACTCCGCGTCGAGCCCCTTGGCGATCGCACCCATCCCCCCTTCCCCCGTGTCCTCACGCAGCCACTCCCCGACACCGACATCGATCAGATAGACACCCATGCCCGAACGGTACAAGCCACCACTGACAATCCCCCGAACCTCAGCTCAACAGGCCCTTCTCCTTCAGATACACCCGCGCCACGTCCTGCGCCAACCGCCGCCAGCTGTCGACCTGTTGATTCATCGATGCCAGGTCGGCCGTAGTGAGGACGCCGTTGAGTTTCCCCAGCGCCTTGGTCACGCCGGGGCTCCCCGCACGGGAGCGGTTGACGACCGGGACGACGTAGTCGGCGTTCTGCAGGTGCTTGTCGTCGGTGAGGAGGACGAGGCCGAAGTCGTCGAGGGTGGCGTCGGTGGTCGTGGTCAGCACCAGCTGGTCCTGGCCGCTCTGCACCGCGCTCTTGGCCTGGGTCGTGCCGACGCCCTTCGGGTCGACGGCGGTGATGTCGATGCCGTAGGTCTTCTTCAACCCCGGTTCGCAGTACGGCCGTTGGACGCACTCGTCGCCCGCCGCGAGCCGCACCTTCAGTCCCGAGGAGCCGAGGTCGCTGAGGGTCTTGAGGTGGTGCTCCCGGGCGTAGGAGCGGGCGACCGCGAAGGCGTTCTGGTCGACGGCCTTGCCTGGGCCAAGGACGGTCAGGCCGCGTGGGGTGGCGAGTTGGCGCAGCGGCTTCATGGTGGTGGCGAGGTCGGGTGAGCCGACGGCAGGTGCGTCGGGGCCGTTGGTCTTGGCGTTGAGCCAGTCGGCGAAGGTGGCCGCGTACTCGGGTACGACGTCGATCTGCCCCGATTCCAGGGCGGGTTCGTAGAGTTCGCGGTTGGCGACGGTAAGCAGCGACGTCCGGTAGCCGGCCCGCTTCAGCAGCAGCGCGTACATCTGGGCGAGCAGGTCGCTCTCGGTGAATCCGGCCGAGCCGATGGCGAGGTGGTGGCTGTCGCCGGGTGGCGCGGTGACGGCGCTCTTGTTCTCCAAGGAGGGTCCGGTCGAGCAGCCGGTGGCTGCCAGGAGCAGTACGGCCGCGACGATGTGCCGCCTCATCGCGCTCCCCTCGCCCAGCGGGGCGACAGTCGCTCGGCGACCTCGAAGACGCCCTCGACGAGCAGCGCGAACACGGCGACGAGGACGGCTCCGGCGACCACCTGTGCCGTGTTGGCGAGATTGAAGCCGGCGGTGATGATGCGGCCGAGTCCGCCGCCGCCCGCCAGTGCGGCGATCGTGGCGGTCGCGACGAGTTGGACGGCCGCGATCCGTACGCCGTTCATCAACAGCGGGAGCGAGAGCGGCAGTTCGACGCGGAACAGCATCTGACGGCCTGTCATCCCCATCCCGCGCGCGGCCCGCACCACATCGCGGTCGACCTCGCGCATGCCGACGTACGCGTTGGTGAGCAGGGGTGGTACGGCGAACAGGACGAGGGCGACGACCGTGGGTCCCTCGCCCCACTTGCCGATCGGGGTGAGGAGCAGCAGTACCAGTACCGCGAAGGTGGGCACCGCGCGGCCGATGTTGGAGATGTTGACGGCGAGCGCGCCGCCCTTGCCGAGGTGGCCGAGGACGAGGGCGACCGGGAGCGCGATCAGGCAGCTGATGACCAGGCAGACGACGGTGAGGACGAGGTGCTGGGCGAGTCGGTGCCAGATGCCGTCGTCGCCCGACCAGTGTGCGGAGTCGGTGAGCCAGTGCCAGGCGTCGGTGAGGGTGTTCATCCGCGCACCGCCCTCGTCCAGGGGGTGATCAGCCGTTGCACGAAGAGGAGCAGCAGGTCGGCGACGATCGCGATCACCACGCACAGCACGGACGCGGTGAGCACCTGTGCCTTGAAGTAGGTGTTCATGCCCGCGTAGATGAGGTTGCCGAGTCCTCCGAAGCCGACGATCGCGCCGACCGTCACCAGCGAGACCGCCGAGACGGTGGCGATGCGCAGACCGGCCATCGCGGCGGGCAGCGCGAGCGGCAGTTCCACGGTGAGGAGGAGGCGGATCGGGCCGTAGCCCATGCCGCGTGCGGCCTGTCGGGTCTCTTCGGGTACGGCGCGCAGGCCCGCGAGGATGTTGCGGACGAGCAGGGTGAGGGAGTAGAGGACCAGTCCGGCTACGACGAGGGTGGCCGAGAGGCCGTAGACGGGTAGCAGGAGCGAGAACATCGCCAGGGACGGGATCGTGTAGAGGACCGTCGTGACGGCGAGTACCGGTCCCGCGGCCCAGCCCCAGCGGCGGGCCACGACCGCGAGGGGCAGTGCGACGGCCAGGCCGATGAGCACCGAAATCGCGGTCAGCTGGAGGTGCTGGCCGACCGCGTCGAGGAGGATGTGGCGGCGGGTGCTCAGATACTCGCCGCAGATCCACTCGTTGCGGGCGAGGCAGTCGTCCGGGGGCGCGGTCACAGGTCCATTGCATCGGGTGGGCGGTGGGGCGGCTCGTTCTGGTGACCCGTACGGGGTGTCGCTGAGTACACCCCTCGATACGGGTTCTGCGCCCAATGTGCGCCGCCCGCCCGCTCCGTAGCGTCGTGGACGAGGCACAGGGCGTGCCGCACGGAGGGTGATGGCGATGTTTCGCACCGCACGACGCACGCACGACAAGGGACCCGCCGCCGAGGCGCTGCGGCTGGTCAAGGTCACCAGGACCTACGGCCATGACGACAGCGCCGTGACCGCGCTGGACGGGGTCACCCTGAGCCTGGAGCGCGGCACCTTCACGGCGGTGATGGGGCCTTCGGGGTCCGGCAAGTCGACGCTGTTGCAGTGCGCGGCGGGGCTCGACCGGCCGGACAGCGGGATCGTGATGGTCGACGGCGCGGAGCTGACGGGCGGGAGCGAAGCCGAGCTGACGCGGTTCCGGCGCGGGCGGATCGGGTTCGTGTTCCAGCAGTACAACCTCCTCGACACGCTCACCGTGGCGCAGAACACCGTGCTGCCGCTGAAGCTGGCCGGCCGGCGCGTCGACCGTGAGCGGGCCCGGGAGGTGCTGACCGCGGTCGGTCTCGGGGACCGGCTCGGCCACCGTCCCGACCAGCTCTCCGGCGGTCAGCGGCAGCGGGTCGCCATCGCCCGCGCGCTGGTCACCGAACCCCGGGTGATCTTCGCGGACGAGCCGACCGGCGCCCTGGACACGCGCAGCGCGCGGGACGTGCTGCTGCTGTTGCGGGAGGCGGTGCGGGTGCACGGGCGGACCGTGGTGATGGTGACGCACGACCCGGTCGCGGCCTCGTACGCCGACTCGGTGGTGTTCCTCGCGGACGGCAGGCTCGCCGGCCGGATGCACGCGCCGACCGTCGACGCGGTCGCCGAGCGGCTGGCGCACCTGGGCGACGACGTGACGGTGGGGGTGTGAGCGATGTTCGTACTGGCGATGCGTTCGATCCGGCAGCGGCCGGGGCGGTTCCTGGCGACACTGCTGGCCGCGTTCCTCGGCGCGGCGATCATCATGACGTTCAACTCGCTGCACGACACGGCGGCACAGCACGGCATCGACTCGGTCAGCTCCGAGACGCTGTCCACGTCGGCGAGTGTCGTCGGCGGCTACGGCACCCTGCTGGTGTTCTTCGCCGTCGCCTCGACGCTGACCGTCAACGTGCGCCAACGGTCGAGGGAGTTGGAGACACTGCGCTGCTCGGGGGCGACCCCGGCCCAGCTCAAACGGATGGTCGTGGGTGAGGCGGTGGCCGTCGCCCTGCTGGGCGCGCTCCTCGCCGTCGGTCCGGCGATGCTCGGCGGACGGGCGCTGCTCGGGGTGTTCCAGAACAGCGGCCAGGTGGCACGGTCCGTGGACTACTCCTTCGGTCCCTACGCGCTGCAGTCGGGCCTCGGCATCACCCTGCTCGCCTCGGCGGGCGCGGCGTTCCTGGCCGTACGGCGGGCGACGCGCGGACGCCAACAGCCGGGCCGGGCGCGGACGTTCCTCGCGTACGGCGCGCTGGTCGCGGGTGTGGTGTCGGTGTCGGCGACCTTCGCGTTCTCCGCGACGGACGCGGCGCTGATGGCGGCACCGGCCTACGGGGCGATCCTGCTCTCGGTGGGACTGGCACTGCTCGCCCCACGGCTGCTGAAGGGCCTGCTCGACCGGCTCCGACTGGCGGGCGCGAGCGGTTGGTTGGCCGTACGCAATCTGCGGCAGCGGGCCGACCAACTCGCCGGGATCCTGATGTCGCTGATCCTTTTCACGGCGGTGTCCACTGCGACGCTGTACATGCAGGCGGTGGAGAGCGACGCGGTGCAGACCTCGGGGCTGACAAAGTCGGTGGACGCGAAGAACCTGGAGACGCTCAACTTCACGGTCGTCGGCATCATCGTGGTCTTCGTCTGCGTGATGCTGGTCAACTCGCTGTACGCGGCGACGACTTACCGCGCCCGGGAGTTCGGCGGACAGCGGCTGGCGGGCGCGACCCCGGGGCAGGTGCTGCGTACGGTGGGCACAGAGACGGCGATCCTCACGGTCACCGGAGTGCTGTCCGGCACGGTGGCCGCGCTGGCCGGGATCATCCCGTTCACCATGGTCCGCACGGACTCGGTGCTGCCGCACCAGGGCCTCGGCATCTGGCTGACGGTCGTCGCGGTGGCGGCGACGGTGACACTGGGGACGAGCCTACTGACGGCACGGCGGGTGCTGCGCACCCCGGCGGTGGAATCGGTGGCGCTGGCCGCGTGAGTCCGGTCGGGGCAGTCGGGGCAGTCGCTACGGCAACTGCCCCTGCCGCACGTCTATTTCACGCCCGCCGCGTCCAGCAGGATCGTCACGGTCTGTGTTGTCAGCCCGTCGTCCAGTGTCTCGACCTTGGCTCCGGCACGGGCACTCGCGCCGTCGAAGATCAGCATCAACTGGCGTGCCAGCAGGGCGGGATCAGGTGCGCCGCCCTGCTCGGCCTGGGCAAGGAAGGCGTCCTGCAACGACTCTTTCGCGGCGCGGGCGACCACGCTCGCCGGATGCTCGGGGTCCTTCAGCTCGACCAGCGCGGCGAGAAAGGGGCAGCCCATGTACTCGGGCCGGGTCGACGCCTTCTCCGCCCGCTCGAAGACGTACAGGATCCGTTCGCGGGGCGTACCGGCGTCGTCCGGGCCCGGCATGAGCTGCGCCGCGTAGCCGGGGGCGCGGCGCTCCAGGCTCGCGGCCAGGACCTCGTCCTTGCTGTCGAAGAGCTGGTACATCGACCGTTTCGAGACTCCGGCGGACCGGCACAGCGCCTCGACGCCGATGGAGACGCCGTCGCGGTAGAAGAGCTCGGCCGCCGCGTCGAGCAGCCGGTCTCGGGGGGACGCCTTGTCTGTCGTGGCCATACTGCGAGGTTACCGCGCCGGAGGCCGAGAGGAAACCGATCGGTGTACAGGCTTGCGCGGCGGCCCGGTCGAGGGTGACAGTGGAGGTGAACAAGCGCTTAGATATGTAGCTGGACGTCGATGCACCGCCCTCGATGCTCCGCCCTCGATCCGCCGGAGGCCCCGTTGTTCCGTTCCGTCGACGAAGTCGCCGCGCGCCTCGCCGAGACCGGCTATCTGGCCTCGCCCGCCGTCGCCACGACCGTGTTCCTCGCCGACCGCCTGGGCAAGCCGCTCCTCGTCGAGGGCCCGGCCGGCGTCGGCAAGACGGAGCTGGCCAAGGCCGTCGCCGAGGTCGCCGGGGCCCAGCTGGTCCGGCTCCAGTGCTACGAGGGCGTCGACGAGTCCCGGGCGCTGTACGAGTGGAACCACGCCAAGCAGTTGCTGCGCATCAGCGCGGGCCGCGACGAGAGCTGGGACGAGACCCGCACCGACATCTTCAGCGAGGAGTTCCTGCTCCCCCGCCCGCTGCTCACGGCGATCCGCGGCGACGACCCGAAGGTCCTGCTGATCGACGAGACCGACAAGGCGGACGTCGAGGTCGAGGGCCTGCTGCTGGAGGTGCTCAGCGACTTCCAGGTCACCGTCCCGGAGTTGGGCACGATCACCGCGACCCGCCGCCCCTTCGTGGTCCTCACCTCGAACGCGAGCCGTGAACTCTCCGAGGCCCTGCGCCGCCGCTGCCTGTTCCTCCATATCGGCTTCCCCGACGAGGAGTTGGAGCGTCGGATCGTACGGCTGAAGGTGCCCGGGCTCGGCGAGACGCTGGCCGAGTCGGTGGTCCGGGTGGTCGGGGCGCTGCGGGAGATGGAGCTGCGGAAGGTGCCGTCGGTGGCGGAGACCATCGACTGGGCCCGCACCCTCCTGGCCCTCGGCGCCGACACGCTCGACGAGACGGTCGTCCGGGACACCCTCGGCGTGCTCCTCAAGCACCAGGACGACATCCTCAGGGCGGCGGCGAAGCTCGACCTGGACGCGGTGTGACCGCCACCGGTGTCGCCGAGCGGCTGACGGGTCTCGTCGGGGCGCTGCGCGCGCACGGTCTGCGGATTGGGACCGGCGAGACCGTCGACGCGGCGCTGGCGATGGAGGCACTCGGGTTCACGGACCGGGAGTTGCTGCGCGAGGGGCTGGCCGCGACGCTGCTGCACGGGAACGCCCAACGCCCCGTGTTCGACCCGGTCTTCGACCTCTACTTCCCGCGCGGCGTCGGAGCACCGCAGGGCGAGCCCACCGGCCGCGACGACCTCCGCGACCGGCTCGCGGCGGCGCTCACCGCCAACGACCGCGCTCTGATGGGGCAGTTGGCGGCGGAGGCCGTCGACGGTTTCGGCGGCTACGGCAACTCCCCCGCGTCGGACGGCTGGTCCTCGCACCAGACCCTGGAGTGGCTGCGACCGCAGACGCTGCTGGCCCGGGTGCGGACGAGCATCCGGGCTCAGGGCGGGGACTCCGGATTCACCGACCGGCTGCTCGACGACGAGATCCGGCAGCGCATCGAGGGCTTCCGGCGGCAGGTCGCCGCGGAGGCGCGGCGCCGGGTCGCCGAGCGGCGCGGCCGGGACGAGATCGCCCGGCGGGCGGTGGCGCCGACGGCCGACCGCGTCGACTTCCTGTTCGCAGGCCGGACCCAACTGGCCGAACTGCGCAGGGCTGTTCAGCCGCTGGCCCGGAAGCTGGCCACCCGCCTCGCCGCCCGCAGGCGCCGAGCGTCCCGGGGCACGATCGATCTGCGTCGCACCCTGCGCGGATCACTGTCCACGGGCGGGGTGCCGATGCGGCCGGTGCTGCGCAGGCGCCGGCCGGTCCGGCCCGAACTGGTGCTGCTGTGCGATGTGTCGGGCTCGGTGTCGGGCTTCTCCGACTTCACGATGCTGCTGGTGCAGGCGCTGCACGACCAGTTCAGCAAGGTCCGCGTCTTCGCCTTCGTCAACCGCCTCGACGAGGTGACCGGGCTGCTCGCGCACGGTACCGCCGACCCCGAGGGCCTGGGCGCCCGCATCCGCGCCGAGGCCACCCTCACCGGCTGGCACGGAAGCAGCGACTACGGCGTGGCCCTGGGCGAGTTCGCGGAGCGCTACGGCGACGCGGTCGGCCCGCGCACGACCGTGTTCGTCCTCGGCGACGCCCGTACCAACATGAGCGACCCGAATCTCCCGGCCGTCCGGCATATTGCCCAACGGGCCCGCCGTGTCTACTGGTTGAACCCCGAGCAGCGCTCCCAGTGGGGCACCGGCGACTCGGCCGCGCCCGGCTACGCGGACCTGGTCGAGATGCACGAGTGCCGGAACGCGAAGCAACTCAGCGCGCTGGTGGGCCGGTTGCTGCCGATCTGACTAGGCGGTCGCCAACTGCGGGTAGAGCGCGCCGCCTTCGGCGGACAGCCCTGCCTTGACCTGGCGGGTCAGGTCGTCGGCCAGGACCTCGAAGGCGTCGGACTCGATGCCGTCGAGGGCCTGTGCCGCAACGCTCTCGGGACTGGACTTGGGCCCGTCGGCATGCGCGGCCATGTCGGTGTCGACGTAGCCGACGTGCAGTCCGGTGACCTCGATGCCGCGCGGCTTCAGGTCCAGGCGCAGGGAGTTGGTCTGCGACCAGAAGGCGGCCTTGGACGCGCTGTAGGAGCCGGCGAGGCCGACCCAGGACAGCACCGAGTGGAAGTTGAGGATGTGGCCGCCGCCGTTGCGCTCGATGATCGGCACGAAGGCGCGCGTGACGAGCAGCGGGCCGTAGAAGTTGGTCTCGAACTCGCGGCGGATGTCCTCGACGGGCGAGTCCAGGAAGTTCGCGTTCACGGCCGCGCCCGCGTTGTTGATCAGGATCGTGACGTCCTGCGCCTGCTCGGCCGCCGCCGCGACGGAGGCGGGGTCACTGACCTCCAGTGCCAGCGGTACGGCGTCCGGGTGAGTGACGGTCTTCGGGTCGCGGGCCGTGGCGTACACCTTCTTGGCGCCGCGCTCGTACAGGGCCTCCACCAGCGCGCGGCCGATGCCGCGGCTGCCGCCGGTGACGAGGACGACGGAACCTTCGATGCTTGTCATGGAAATCTCCGAGAGCTCGGGCAGCCGAGGCAGCCGCAGGGAACGCGGCTTGGAAACCGATCGGTTTACCCACCTCGACCACAGTAAACCGATCGGTTTCCAACGGCAAGCGGGCATGCGGAGGACGCGCGGCCGGCATGCCTCCGGAGCGCGCGATGATGTACGCCATGAGCGACCCGCACAGCGACCCCCGCGTGGAACTGGCCACCTTCCCCACCCCCGTCGAACCGGCGCCCCGGCTGGCCACCGCGATCGGGCTCGGGCCGGACGACCTGTGGATCAAGCGCGACGATCTGACCGGCCTCGGAGGCGGCGGCAACAAGATCCGCAAGCTGGAGTGGACCGTGGGCGCGGCGCTGGCCGAGGGCGCGGACACCCTGGTCACCACGGGCGCCCCGCAGAGCAACCACGCCCGCCTGACGGCCGCCGCCGGAGCCCGGCTGGGCCTTGCCGTGGTGCTGGTGCTGCGCGGATCACCGGGTGTGTCCCGCTCCGGGAACCTCGCCCTGGACGGGCTGTTCGGCGCCCGGATCGCCTGGGCGGGCGAGGTGGACCAGGCCGGACTGGACCGGGCGGCGGCCGAGGTGTGCGAAGAGCTGCGCGGGGGCGGCGCCAGGCCGGCGTTGATCCCGTTCGGCGGTTCCAGCGCGCTCGGCGCACGCGGCTACGCGCACTGCGGCGAGGAGTTGCGCCGGCAGCTCCCCGATCTCCGTACCGCCGTGGTCGCGCTCGGCTCGGGCGGCACGATGGCGGGGCTGGTGATCTCGCTCGGGGTGGAGGCGGTGCTCGGGGTCGACGTCGGCGCGCTCACCGAACCGGCCACCGCCGTAAGCGAGTTCGCGGGTCTGGCCACGCCGGAGGGACTCCGGGTCCGGCGGGACCAGGTCGGCGCCGGCTACGCCACGCTCACCGCGCCGACCGCCGAAGCGCTCACGCTGGCCGCCCGCACCGCCGGGCTCGTCCTCGACCCGACGTACACGGGACGGGCGATGGCCGGTCTGATCGCGGCCGTCCGGGACGGTGACATCAGGCCGGGCGAGCGGACCGTGTTCGTGCACACGGGCGGACTGCCCGGCCTGTTCGGACACGCGGAGGGCGTCGCGTACGCGGAGGGGCAGGTCGTCGAGTACCGGGCATGACATACGCGCCCGACGGGTGCGGTGCCGTGGGGCGCGTACGTCCGAAGGGGCTACGGAGCCTTCGCGTAGTCCGTGGCCATGGCGCCGGCGAAGTCGTACACGATCACCTGCTCGTCGCCGACGACCCACGCGTCATGCCCCGGCGGGCACACGAAGACGTCACCGGGGCCCACTTCGCGCTCGCCGCCGTCGTCCATGAGGAGATGCAACCGCCCCTGGACGACATAACCGTTGTGATGGATCTCGCAGCTCTTGGTGCCCGCGATCGGGGCCACGGACTCGGACCAGCGCCAGCCCGGCTCGAACGTGCCCACCGCGAAGTCGAGTCCGGTGAGGTGGACAGCTTCGAGGTGGCCGCGAGGGAAGTCACGCCGCTCGTCCGGCTTGTCGACCGTCTTCACTTCCAGCATGACGGCTGCCTCCATTCCGGCCGTGCGCAGCACGGCCGGGGCCGGTCTCCGTCTCCCGGCTGCCACGGACGGCACCGGCGCTCCGGCGGGGGCCGCGCCCCACCACTCCATCGTCTTCCTGTCCACCCGGGAGCGCCATTCGGGGGAACGCCGGCGCGGACCGGCTCAGGCCGAACCGTTCGCGCACAACCGCGCGAACCGTTCACTGTCGATGTTGCCGCCGGAGACGATCATCCCGACCCGGCCCGTGAGCCGGCCCGCGCGCCCGGCGAGGAGCGCGGCCAGCGGGGTGGCGCCGCTCGGTTCGACGACGATCTTCAGCCGCTCGAAGGCGAACCGCATGGCGTCCTTGATCTCCTCGTCACTCACCAACGCGATCTCGTCGACGAGCCGCTGGTTCACGGAGAAGGTCAGTTCGCCGGGCATCTCGGCCGCCTGTCCGTCCGCGATGGTGCGCGGCACCGGGATGGACACGCGCCGACCCGCCTCCAGGGACCGCTTGGTGTCGTCCCCGGCCTCCGGTTCGACACCGGTCACCCGGGTGCGCGGGTGCAGCCCCTTGACGGCGGTGGCCGTCCCGGCGATCAGCCCGCCGCCGCCCACGGGCACCAGCACGGCGTCCAACTCCCCTACCTCCTCGGCGAGTTCGAGTGCGGCCGTGCCCTGTCCCGCCATGACGTGCGGATGCTCGTAGGGCGGGATGAGGGAGAGTCCGCGCTCGGCGGCCAGGGCCTCCCCGATGGCCACCCGGTCGCCGGTGTAGCGGTCGTACGTGACGACCTCGGCGCCGTACCCCGCGGTGGCGGCCAGCTTCGAGGCCGGGGTGTCCTCGGGCATGACGATCACCGCGGTGGTGCCGAGTTCGCGGGCGGCGAGGGCGACGGCCTGGGCGTGGTTGCCGGACGAGTAGGCGGCGATGCCCCGGGCCAGTTGCTCCGGGGTCAGCCGGGAGGCCGCGTTGTAGGCGCCGCGGAACTTGAAGGCGCCGATCCGCTGGAAGTTCTCGCACTTCAGGAACACCTCGGCGCCGACGAGTTCGTCCAGGGTGCGCGAGCGCAGCACCGGTGTGCGGTGGGCGACACCCTTGAGCTGCGCGGCGGCGTCACGGATGTCGTCGAGGGTGATGGGCGGGGTGGTGGTCGTCACGCGGGTCCTCCATCGGAAGCGGCGTCGGTGGGTGGGGTGGAATCTGCGGCAGCGGCGGGGGCACCCGTCCCGGAACGGGCCTGGGAGAGGTAGTTGTAGGCGGAGGCGCGGGAGATGCCCAGCCGGGCGGCGACCTGCTCGACGGCCCGGCGCACGGCGAACACCCCGTGCTCGTCGAGGCTGCGGAACAGCTCCAGCCGCTCGGCGCGGCCGAGTTGGACCCACGTCCTGCTCTGTCGGCGCAGCTGATGGTCGTCGACGATGGCCTCCACCACGGAGTCGATGTCGTTGCCGAAGGTGGTCGTACCCGGCGCCTCGACCGCCCCGGTCCCGGCTCCCCCGCCGATCCCGGTGAGTACGGCCTGCGCCTGCTGTACGGCGGTGACGTCGATGTTGACGCACAGCGCGCCGAACACCGCGCCCGTCGAGTCCCGCAGCACCATCGTGGACGACTTGAGCAGCCGGCCGCCCTTGGTCCGGGTGAGGTAGTTCAACTCGTCGTCGGCCTCGTCCCCGCGCGCCAGCACCCGCAGCCCGATCTCACTCATCGCACCACCCACCGAGCGCCCGGTGACCGCGCCTGCGACGGCGACCACCGACTTCTCCGGGTGCCGGTAGTCGTGCAACACGACCTCGCAGACCGGCCCGAAGGTCGCCGCGATCCCCTCGACGACAGGCCCCAACGCACCGACGATCGCGTCCCGTTCGGCGTCCAGGGCAGGGTTGCCGTCCACCTTCACCCCTCTCACGCCTAGACAATCAGTCCAATCACTATACTCAGAATCCACCCACTCGGTCCCGACGGCCGCCGGTCCCCCTTGACTCTCAAGTCGCTTGAGATCCCATAGTGATCGGCATGAACGAGCTCTACTCCATCGGAGACGTCGCCCGCCGCACCGGCCTGAGCGTGAGCGCGATCCGGTTCTACGCCGACGAGGGCGTCGTCACGCCCACCGGCCTCACCGGGGGCGGCTTCCGGCAGTACGACGTGCACGCCGTCGCCCGGCTCGAACTCGTGCGGACCCTGCGCGACTTGGGTGCCGGCCTGGACGACATCCGCCGGGTGCTGGGCGCGGAGACCTCGCTGCACGACCTGGCGGTCACTCATCTGCGCCTGGTCGAGGACCGGTTACGGCAGTTCCGGGCGCGCTCCGCCGTGCTGCGGACCATCGTGCGGCAGCACACCACAACGGAACAGGTGAGCCTCATGCACAAGCTCGTGTCGATGTCCGACGACGAACGCGACCGGCTCATCAGCGAGTTCTGGGACTTCGTGACCGACGGCCTGGACGTCCATCCCGGCTATGTCGACCAACTGCACAGCAAACGGCCCCATTTGCCCGAGGCCCCGTCCACCGAGCAGCTTGAGGCCTGGATCGAACTCGCCGAGATCGTGCGGGACTTGGAGTTCCGCACGGCGCTCCGGGACTTCCTCCACCGCACCTTCGGCACCGAGCAGGGCAGGCTGATGGCCTCGCCGGAGATGATGGCCCGCACAGAGAGGCATCGGAAGCTTCTCCTGGAGGCGCAGGCTTCCCAGCAGGCGGGCGTGCCCGCGGACTCGCCGCAGGCCCGGGACATCGCCGAGCGCGTGGCCGCCGACTCGGCGAGGCTGGTCACCGCGATGACCGGGGACCACGGACATGACATCGAGAAGGCCCGGCGCGGCATCGTCGACTTCGACCGGAACGGCAGAGGCGCGCAGACACTGGCCAAGGCGACCGGCCTGCAGTTGCTGACCAAGTACCACTCCCTGGTGGCGGCAATCAACGGCACCCCCAAGCCGGACCCGGAGCGGGCGGCGGCAGTCCGCGAGTGGATGGCCACCGCGCTCCGTCAGGGGCCGTCCGGCGGGTGACGCGGCCGGTCAGGACATGCCGAACATCAGCCACGCCTGCTTGGCGGCGAAGTCGGGGTAGAGCGTGTGCATGGCGTCGAACAACTCGCGGTCGGTGGACGCCTTCTCCTGGAGGCGCCCGAAGTCGGTGAGGTAGCGCTTCGTCGTCTCGATGCATTCGGCGGTGTCCGGGGCGCCGGGCTTCTTGTGGCCTGCCACGGCCGTCCTCGGGTTCAGGGCCGCCAGCCGGTCCAGCGCGGCGATCCAGTTCTCGCGGATCTTGGGAGTGGTGTCGGCGACGTACGCGTGGCACTGGTTGTACAGGACGTCACCAGCGACGACGAGGTCGATCGACGGGACGTACAGGGAGGTGCTGTTCTTGCCGTCGGTGTGGCCCTGCTCGATGATCCGCAGCTCGTGGCCCTCCAGGGTGAAGGTCTCGTCCTCGTAGGGCTCCGGCAGCGTGAGCGTGTTCGGCATCTGCCCCGGGAACCACTTGCGGAAGACCGGCAGCGCCTTCCCGTGCTCCTGTGCCAGTTCGACCGAGCCCGGTGTCGCGATGGCGCGGGCCTCGGGGTAGCGCCGGAGCAGCACGCCGAGACCGCCGAAGTGGTCGAGGTGGCCATGGGTGACGTAGATCGTGGGCAGGTTGCGGTGGTGCAGGGCGACCCCGCCGGTCAGTCGATGCCTTCGATGATGCGGAAGTCGCGCTCGACGCCGTCGGGGAGGGCCACCAGCGCCTTCTGGTATGCCTCGCTCTCGTATGCCGCGACGGCCTGTTCAAAGCTGTCGAACTCGATCAGAACGGCGCGTTGCGTGATTCCGGCCTCGCGGGCGACGACCCGACCGCCACGGGACAGGAGGCGCCCGCCCCCGGCCTGGACAGCCGGACGGGCCAGCTTGTCGTAGGCAGTCAGCCCCTCAGGGTCGGAAATGGGGGGATAGACACTGACCCAGTAGCCCTTGGCCATGGAAACCTCCTGTTGTTCGGCCGGACACGTCCGACTTCGAGTTGACACTCGGATCGATCGATCCAGGCGACGGGTACTGCGGTCAGTGGAATCGCCGTATGCGCAGGCTAGGGCTTGATGTGCGGTCGAGGGAAAGACCGGTACGGAATAGACTCAGAACGGATCGTTATCAATCGGCAGGGAGGGCACGTGGCGCCGGATACGGTGAGCCTGCGGTACTTCCTGGTGCTGGCGCAGGAGTTGAACTTCACCCGCGCAGCCGCACGGATCGGTATCGCACAGCCCGCACTCAGCGCCCGGATGCGCCGGTTGGAGGCGGAACTCGGTACGGCCCTGCTGGTCCGCAACACCCGTAGCGTCGTATTGACCACGGCCGGTGCGGCTTTGGCGGAGTCCGCGCCACCCGCGCTTGCGGCGCTGGACCGGGCATGGGACACCGCCCGGAGCGCGGCGGCCGGTGAACTGGGCACGCTGCGCATCGGATACAGCCTCAGCGCCGGGGCCGAGACGGCACCGGCCCTGGTGGACAGGCTGATTCGCGGCAACAGCGGACTCGAGGTCGGCGCGGTCCCGATGGCGACACCGGAGATCTCCCCCGCGGTCGCCGACGGCCGCATCGATGCCGGGATCACCCGCGGTGAACAGCCGGGCCGTGGCGTGCGCCGGTCCCTGCTGCGGCGTCAGCGCGTCGGGGTCCAGCTGGCGCAGCACCATCCGCTGGCCGAACACCCGGAGATCGAGATCGCCGACGCGGCCGCGTATCCGCTGCGACTCCCGGACCGTGCGGCCAACCCCGTGATCCACGATCAGCTGCGCGCACTGTTCCGAGACACCCGACCACACCCCCGATTCCACACGCCCGCAGTCTCTTTCGACATGTCTCAACGCGACCTGCGCGACGGGGTCACCCTCGCCCCGGCCGGAGAAGCCGCGGTCACGGCACAACCGGCCGGTCTCACCTGGCGACCACTGCGAGGCGCGCCCAGCCTGACGATCCACCTGGTCCTCCCACGCGAGCAGTCGGCCCTGCACCGCCGCATCCGTGCCGTCGCCAGAACCCTGGCGCACGAGCTGCACTGGCTGCCGGACTGACGCGCAAGAGGTCAAGCGAGACGAACGCCTTCGGTGGCGGGGCCGAAGACCCTGCGCCCGGCGGCACTTCGAAGCGGACCGTCTTCCCTCGTCGCCCACCGCGACCCCCTTCACACGGACACCGTGGGTGCCACGAGCGCACTCATACGTCAACTGCGGTGAAACAGGCGGCTGTTCAAGCCCACTCCGCTGTTCCGCTCCCTGCTGCCGTGTCGAGGTCCCGCCATGCTTCCGCGGTCAGATCGGTGGCGGTCCAGCGGGCTGCGGACACGACCTCCTCCGGGGTGCGGAAGCCCGCGACCACGCAGGCCACACCGGGGTCGCGCAGCGGAAAGCGCAGGGCGGCGTGCGGGAGTGCGGTGCCGTGTCGGGCGGACACCTCGGCGAGGAGCCGGGCGCGGCGCAGCGCCGGTTCCGGGGCGGGGCCGTAGTCGAAGGTGGCGTCGCTCGTAGGGTAAGTGCGGCTGAGCAGACCGGAGTTGAACGGTGCGGCGGCCACCACCGCGACCTCGCGTCCGGCGCACGCGTCCAGCAAGGGGCGGGCGGTGCGGTCGAGCAGGGTCCACCGCCCGGCCACCATCACGGCGTCGACCTCCGCCTCCTCGACGATGCGCAGCAGCGGGGCGACCGTGTTCATGCCGACGCCGACGGCACCGATGACGCCTTGGTCGCGCAGGGTCGTCAGCGCGGGCAGGGCATGGCCGAGGGTGGCGTCCAAGTGATCGTCGGGATCATGGACGTAGACGATGTCGACATGGTCGAGTCGCAGGCGGTCCAAGCTGGCTTCCAGGCTTCGCAGTACGCCGTCCCGTGAGTAGTCGGGGCAGCGGATCAGCGTGTCGGGTACGGCGAAGCCTCCTGCCGCCAGGTCGGATCCGGTGGGTGCCGGGTGGGGTTCCAGCAGTCGGCCGACCTTGGTGGAGACGGTGAACTCCGTGCGCGGACGGTGGGCGAGGGCCTCACCGAGCCGCCGTTCGGACAGTCCGAGGCCGTAGTGCGGGGCGGTGTCGTAGTAGCGCACCCCCGCGTCCCAGGCGGCCTCAAGGGTGGCCTGCGCCCGGCCGTCGTCGATCGGACTGTGGAGGTTGCCGATGGGGGCGGCGCCGAATCCCAGCGTGCTGACCCGGACGCTCGTACGACCAAGTGGGCGTGCCCTCACGAGGTTCCCGCTTCCACGGCTCGTGCCGCATAGAGAAGGATCTGCTTCATCTGGCAGGCAGGACCCTAAGGATGGGATCCATTTCACGCAACACTCCGACAGAAGTGCGCAGTTCATGCATGTTTGTCACCATCCTTGTAGGGCTTCGGGTCGAGATCTGTCCGATCTCTTCCCAACTCCCAGCGGCAGTGCCATATTGGCCACCGAAAATGAACCTGATTCATTCGTGGCACAAGAGGGGACTCGCCTTGGGCGACTCAACACCGGCCTACCGTCCGGGATATGAGCTGGTCGCGGAACAACTGCTGGAGTACATCGCCCAGCAGAACCTGCGACCCGGCGACCGCCTCCCCACCGAACAGGGCCTGGCCCAGATCCTCGGAGCCTCCCGCAACGTCACCCGCGAGGCCGTGAAGGTGCTGGCCGCGATCGGCCGGCTTCAGGTGCGGCGGGGCGCGGGCATCTTCGTCGCCGCCTCGGTCGGCGGACTGCTGGACGACGAACTCTCGCACTTCCGGCCGACCGGCATGGAAGACGTCCGGATGCTTCTGGACTACCGCAAGGTGATCGAGTCGGAGACCGCACGCCGTGCCGCCTCCCACGCCACTCCGATCGAGGTCAGGGCCATACGGGAGAGCGCGGAGAGCTCCCTGACGGCGGCCACGATGAACGACGTGGACACCTTCGCCAAGGCGGACGCGGCGTTCCACGACGCGGTGGGCGCCGCCTCGCACAACGTGTTCCTGAGGGCGAGCGTCGCCGGTGTGCGGCGCCTGGCGTCCCAGTCCGACGTGCTGCTCTTCCACGGTGACGTGCCCGGATCGCTGGAAGTCGCCGCACATCAGCATGTGGCCATAGCGGAGGCGGTCGCCGCGGGGGCGGCCGATCTCGCCGAGCGGCTGATGGTGGAGCACATCGCCACCACCCAGAGCCAGTTCGAGAGCAAGATTCGCGACCGGCTGTTCAGCCCCGAGGCTCAGCCGCCCTCTCCGGAGGCGCCGGCCTCGTAACCCGGCCGACCCCGCATGTGCCGCAGCACGGCGATCGGGTCGCCCGACGCCCTCAAGTCCCGGTGGACGACCGGGACTTGCAGGTATCAACCTCCCTCAGGCGATTGGATTCGCGTGTCTCATCCGTCTGCGCGCAGGGGCGCCTTCACGCCGCTGCGAAGAAGTCTCACGGCCGCCTTCTCGGTGGCCGCGATGGCCGCCCTGCTGAACGCCGCACCGGCCCGGGCGGCTGCCGCACCGCCGGACCTGAACGTCTATGTCTCCCCGACCGGCCGCGACGCGGGCTCGGGAACGGCCGCACACCCCTTCAAGACCCTTGACCACGCACGGGATTACGTACGCGGCGTCAAGCAGAAGGCCAAGGGCGACATCCACGTCCGGCTGCTGTCCGGCACCTACCAGCTCAGCCGTACGTTCGCCCTGACCGCCCGGGACTCCGGCACCGACGGGCACCGGATCTTCTACGAGGCCGCCCCCGGCGCCCACCCGGTGATCAGCGGAGGCAAGCAGATAACCGGCTGGGTTCCGTCCGACAGCGCGGGACAGGTCTACAAAGCCAAGGTCGGGGACATCGACACCCGACAGCTCTATGTGGACGGCGAGTTGGAGACCCGCGCGCGTAGCGGCAAGAACCCCGCCGGCTTCAGCCAGACGTCGACCGGCTACGCCTTCACGGACTCCTCCCTCAACTCCTACAAGCGTCCTTCGGATCTGGAGGTCGTCAGCTCCTGGGGCTGGAAGCTGATGCGCTGTCCCGTGCAGTCGATCGCCGACAACAAGATGACGATGCAGCAGCCCTGTTGGCACAACGCGCATCTCCAGCAGGGCCAGGAGATCCAGAACCCGACCTGGCTGGAGAACGCCCGCGAGCTGCTGGACACGCCCGGTGAGTGGTACCTGGACAAGGGTGCGGGCGAGATCTACTACATGCCCAAGTCCGGCCAGAACCTGTCCACTTCGACCGTGACCGTGCCGCAGGTGCAGGACCTCGTGGACCTCAACGGCACGCGGACGGCCCCCGTCAGCAACGTGTCGTTCCAGGGCATCACCTTCTCCTACTCCACCTGGCTCGCGCCCAGTTCGTCCGAGGGCCTCATCGAGGGCCAGGCCGGCTTCCGGATGGTCGGCAACGACCCCACCTTCGACGCGACCCGTCTGAAGTGGCAGAAGACGCCGGGCGCAGTCAACGTCAACTACGGCCACGGGATCGGTTTCGAGGGCAACACCTTCACCCATCTCGGCGCGGTGGGGCTGAACTTGAACACCGGTACGCAGGGCACCGACATCACGGGCAACGTCTTCCGCCAGATCGCCGCCACCGGCGTCCAGATCGGCGGGGTCGAGGTGATCGACGCCCACCCCGACGACCCCCGGGACATCACCAAGGACACCCAGGTCGCCAACAACGTGGTCACCAAGGTCGCCGACCAGTACAACGGCTCCATCGGCATCCTGGCCGGCTACACCGACCACACCACGATCACCCACAACAAGGTCTACGACCTGCCCTACACCGGCATCTCCGTCGGCTGGGGCTGGGGCCTCACCGACCAGGGCGGCGACACCAACTACCCCGGGAATCTGGGGGTCCCGATCTGGGACACCCCCACGACCAGCCGCGACACCAAGGTCACGGACAACGAGATCTACGACATCATGAAGTCGCAGGCCGACGGCGGCGCCATCTACACGCTGAGCTCCAACCCCGGCGGCGTGGTGTCCGGCAACTACATCCACGGCACGCCACCGCCCGCCTACGGCGCGATCTACCACGACGAGGGCAGCCGGTACTGGACGAACACCGGCAACGCCCTGTGCGACGTGGCCTACCAGTGGCTGTTCCTCAACCACGGCATGGACATCGACGCCACCGGCAACTACACCACCCAGCCCGCCTTCTCCACCCAGGCCAACAGCACGGGCAGCACCATCAGCGGCAACACCACCGTGGGTTCCTGCGCCCAACTGCCCGCCTCCATCGTCAACAACGCGGGTCTGCAAGCGAGTTACCGCCACCTCGACCCGGGCCCGGCCGTCACCGACCACCAGGCGCCCAGCAGGCCCGGCACGCCGAGCGCGGTCACCGACTTCCCGACGATCGCGGACCTCACCTGGGCCGCGTCCACCGACGACACCGCGGTCACGGGCTACTCCGTCTACGGTGACGGCAAACTGGTCAGCGCCACCGGCAACACCTCGGTGCGCCTCCCGGGCCTGACCGCCGGAAAGACGTACACCTTCAAGATCACCGCCCGTGACGCCGCCGGCAACGAGTCCCAGCCCAGCCAGGCGCTCAAGGTCACCATGCCGTCCGGCTCCGACCTCGCGCTGAAGAAGCCGATCACCGCCTCGTCGTACTCGGAGGCCAACACCCCGGAAAAGGCGGTCGACGGAGACCTCTCCACCCGCTGGGCGCAGGGCCTCGGTCTGCCCGACCCGTCCTGGTTCCAGGTCGACCTCGGAGCGTCGTACGACGTGAACGGCGCGATCACGACCTTCGAGAAGGCGAGCGGATACAAGTACCGCATCGAGGTCTCCCCCGACGAGGTCCACTGGAAGACCCTCGCGGACCGCACCGCCGCGAACACCACGGCGGCGACGGACTACGTCCACACGGACACCCCGGTCGCGGGCCGCTTCGTCCGGCTGACCGTCACCGGCTCCAGTTGGAACGGCGGCAGCATCTACGACTTCCAGGTCTACGGCACCCCCAGGACCGTCACCGACCACACGGCCCCGACCGCTCCCGGACAGCCCACGGTCAAGCCGCTGCTGCCCAGCCTGGCCGATGTCAGCTGGCCGGCCGCGACCGATGACACCGGCGTGACCAGCTACGTCGTCTACCAGGACGGCAAGCGGATCGGTGTCACCGACGCCACCACCCTGCGGGTCTCCGCTCTGACCGCCGGCACGCAGTACTCCTTCACCGTCGTGACACGGGACGAGGCGCTGAACACGTCCGACCCGAGCAAGGCGGCTGTCGTCACCACGCCGGCCGACAACGACCTGGCCCTGAACAAGACAGCGACCGCGTCCTCAGAGTCGGACGGCTATGTCCCGGCGAAGGCGGTCGACGGCGATCTGTCGACCCGCTGGGCGCAGGGCCTGGGACTGCCCGACCCGTCCTGGATCCAGGTCGACCTCGGCAAGGACACCGCCGTATCCGCCGTGGTCACCACCTTCGAGTTGCCGAGCGGCTACAAGTACCGCCTGGAGTACTCCACCGACGGCCAGAACTGGTCGACGTTCGAGGACCACACCGCCGAGAGCACCACCGCGCGGACCAACTACGCCTTCGCCGACACCTCCGTCACCACGCGCTACCTGCGCCTGACCGTCACCGGTTCCAGCGGCAACGGCGGCAGCATCTACGCGCTCCAGGCGTACGGCGGCTTCTGAGCACGCGGTTCCCCAGCCGAAACGTTTCCCTACAGAAGACGAAAGCCAGGATGAAGATCACCCATGTCGAAGTACACCGGATCGATGTTCCGGCAGCCAGTCCGCCCTTCCGCTGGCGCGACGGGCTGAGCGGCAGCGCTCCGGTGGGCGACGGCGCGGTCCTGCACATCGGGACGGACGAGGGGGCCGAGGGCGTCGCGCTGTTCGCCCGCCCTGGCGCCCACCTCGTCCTGCGGGATCTGGTGGACCGGGTCTTCCGCGCGGAGCTGGTCGGAGCCGATCCGTTCCAGCGGGAGTGGCTGTGGCACCGGGTGTGGGAGCTGGACCGTATCCACGAACTCCCGCTCCCCACCCTGGGGTTGATCGACATCGCCCTGTGGGACCTGGCCGGCCGTTACCACGGCGAACCGGTCTGGCGCCTGCTCGGCGGTTTCCGGGACGCCATCCCCGCCTACGCCTCCACCTCGACGTTCGCGAGCATCGCGGAGTTCCTCGACGTGGCGGACCAGTGTCTGGCCCTGGGGTATCGCGGGATCAAACTGCACGCCTGGGGCGACGCCCGCCGTGACGCGGAACTGTGCCTGGCCCTGCGCGAGCACGTCGGTCCCGACGTCCCGCTCATGTACGACGGGTCGGCGGGCTTCGACCTGCCCGACGCGATCCGGCTGGGACGGGCGCTCTCCGAGGCCGACTACCTCTGGTACGAGGAGCCGATCCGCGAGTTCAGCATCTCGGCCTATCAGCGGCTCGCCGAGACCGTAGCCGTACCGCTGCTGGTGGCGGAGACCTCCGACGGAGCGCACATGAACGCGGCGGACTTCATCCGGTCCGGTGCCGCCACCTTCGGTGTCCGGGCCGGTACCACCCTCCGGGGTGGCATCACCGGCGCCATGCGCACCGCGCATCTCGCCGACGCCTACCGGCTGCGGGCCGAGGTGCACGGTTCGGACATTCCCAACCACCACCTGTGCATGGCCATCTCCAACACCACCTACTACGAGTCCCTGGTGACCTCGGTGAACGTCGTCCGAGAGCGCCACGTGGACGACCAGGGCCTGGTGCACGCCCCCACGGGGCCCGGCATCGCCCTCCCCCTCGATTTCGGCTACGGCGGCCGGCTCCTGCCGTTCGTCGAGCAACCGCGCTGAGCGGCGCGAGAACAGAAAGGCAAGGCAAGACGATGGAGTCTTCCCGATCTCCGAGAACCGGTCGGCGTCACTCGCTGCTCCGCGCGGCGGCCATCACGCTGTCCCTGGCCACCGCGGCGGCACTGGCGGGCTGCGCCAGCGCCGACACCACCACCCCTTCCGCCGCCAAGCAGTCGGCGTTCAAGCCGGTCACCCAGAAGGCGGGTTCCCAGATAACGGTGTGGGCCGACTCGACCAGGCTGCCGTCGGTGCAGGCCTACCAGAAGTCGCACCCCGACGTGAAGATGAAGATCGTCACGTACGACGGCGGCGCCGACGGATCGACGTATCTGCAGTCGAAGGTGCAGCTGTTCGACCGGACCGGCAGCGGCTGGCCGGACGTGGTGTTCGGCAATCCGACCGACGTGACCTGGGCGTCGGAGGCGACCAAGCCCGGCGCGCAGCCGTTCGCCGCTCCCCTGGACGAGAAGCTCGTACCGCAGAGCACGCTCGACGGCTTCGCCAAGGGCTCCCTGACACCCTGTCAGTTCGGTGGCCACACCTACTGCATGCGCAATGACATCGCGCAGGTCCTCCTCTGGTACAACAAGTCCCTCATGGACAAGTGGGGTTACCAGGTCCCCACCACCTGGCAGGAGTACGAGGCCCTCGGCAAGAAGGTCGTCAGGGAGCACCCGGGTTACCTGGTCGGCTCGGTCGGTGACACCAACTCCCATGAGTCGTACTTCTGGTCGGGCCAGTGCCCCGCGTTCGACCTGGTGAAGCCCGACACCCTGCGCACGGACCTCCAGGACCCGAAGTGCACCCGGATGGCGACGCTCCTGGACAACCTGATCAGCGCCAAGGCCGTCGCCACCCAGGGCTTCTTCAGCCAGGGCTTCGCCAAGAACAGCGGCTCCAAAGTCCTTATGGCGTACGGCCCTTCCTGGTACGGCCAGTACCTCTTCAAGGCCGGCTTCAAGACCCCGGCCAAGCAGATCGCCGCCGCGCCCCCGCTCGCCTGGGAGGGAGAGAGCACGACCGCCACGGGCAACGTCGGCGGCGGGGTGTGGATGGTGTCCTCGCACAGCGCCAACCTCAAGGCGTCCTCGGACCTGGTCACCTGGCTGACCACCTCCGACGCGAACCAGGCCACCGCGCCCACCTATCCGGCCTACACCCGGGCCGCGAAGGCCTGGCTGGCGAACCCGGCCAACAAGGACTACTTCGCCAATGATGTGAGCGGGCCGTTCGAGCAGGCCGCGAACGAGGTGTGGACCGGCTGGTCGAACACCAGGTTCTCGGACTCCACCGCCTGGTCCAGCGTCGTCCTCCCGGCGCTGACCGCCGGAAAGAGCCTGACCGAGACACTGCCGGCCTGGCAGCAGGAGATCGCCGGCGAGGCCAAGACCCAGGGCTACAAGGTGGTCGATCAGTGACCTTGCTGGAGACCGAGCGCGTCGCCGTCTCCCCCGTGCGCCGCGGCACCACGCCGCGGCGCACGGGCCGCGGTCGCGCGGGCTACTTCTTCGTCGCCGGGTACGCGGTGCTGCTGCTCGCGTTCGGCGTCTTTCCCACCGGGTACGCGTTCTATCTGTCGCTCACCAACGACCGGGGCCAGTTCACCGGGGTCAACCAGTTCGTGAAGGTCGTCCAGGACTACCGCTTCGTCCCGGCCTTCACCCACATGCTGGTCTACCTGGTCATGTGGCTGGTGACCCTGGTCGTCCTGGTCGTGCTGACGGCGGTGGTCCTGCGCAGCCGCGTGCGTCCGGGCACCTCGGCGCTCTTCCGCTTCCTCTACTACATCCCCGGCGCCCTCGCCGGAGTGGCGAGCGTGCTGGTCTGGCTGTTCATGCTGGACCCCGATGTCAGCCCGGTGTCACGGCTGTTGACCGCCCTGGGGTTCAAGACGTTCGCCGCCGTCCTGGCGCCCGGCAACCTGCCGCTCATCCTCATGCTGATCGCCTTCTGGACCGGCGCCGGCGGCTGGATGGTCGTGATGTACGGGGCGTTGAACAACATCCCCGACGAGGTGCTGGAAGCGGCCCGCATGGACGGCGCGGGCCCGTGGCGCACCGCCTGGCACATCCAGATCCCGATGATCCGGCAGTGGATCGTCTACATGACGATCATGGCCTTCGCGACGGGCACCCAGCTGTTCGTCGAGCCCCAACTCCTCCAGACGGCCAGCCTCGGCAGGGTCAGCCCCACCTGGTCACCGAACCAACTGGCCTACGTCTACGCCTTCCAGCAGGGCGACTTCAACGGCGCCGCCGCCATCTCCGTCGTCCTCCTGGCCGTGGGTCTCCTCGCCGCCGGCCTCCTGGTCGCCCGCTCGAACCTGTTCACGTTGGACGAGAAATGACACAGACGACTCTCTCCCTGACGGCCGTGAGACGACGCGTCCGCCCGTCAAAGAGCCTCCCCTTCCTGGTAGTCGGTCTCCTCCTGGCCTTTCTCCTGGTGTTCTTCGTGCTGCCGGTGATCTGGCTCCTGCTGGCACCGTCGAAGACCGCCGGCGAGGTGGTGCGGGACAATCCGCTCTCCTTCGGTTCCTTCCATCAAATAGGCGCGGCCTGGCGGCACTTGTTCGCCTTCCAAGATGGCGCCATGTCGAGATGGCTGCTCAACTCGGCCGTCTACTCGGGCGGTTCACTCGTCCTGACACTGACCGTCAGTGTTCCGGCCGGCTACGCGCTGGCGCTGACGAAGTTCCGGGGACGCAAGACGCTCCTCGTGATCACCCTGGTCACCATGATCATGCCGCAGGCCACCCTGGTGCTGCCGATCTTCCTGGAGCTCAACCGCTTCCATCTCATCGGCACCGTCTGGTCGTTGATCCTCCCCTTCTCCTTCTATCCGTTCGGCGTGTACCTGGTCTACATCTACTTCGGGAGCAGCCTCCCCAGGGACCTGCTGTCCGCCGCGCGGATCGACGGCTGCACGGAGTGGCAGCTCTTCTCCCGCATTGCGCTCCCGCTCGCCAAGCCGGTCGTCGGACTGGTCGCGTTCTTCAGCTTCGTCGGCAACTGGAACAACTTCTTCCTGCCGTATCTCGTGCTGCCGAACAGCGAGCAGTTCCCCGTCCAGGTGGGCCTGAACCAACTGCTCACCTCCACACCGTCGTTCAACCCCGTCGCCGGCGCCGGACTGAACATCACCATCCCCGAACTCGCCCTGGCCATCGTCATCGCCATCCTCCCCGTGCTGGTGCTCTTCGTCTTCTCGCAACGCACGCTGGTGTCCGGGATGCTCGCCGGATCGAGCAAGGAATGACCGGCACTCCGGCCCCCGAAGGAGACCCCGTGTACCGGCTCGATCCGCGCTACGCCCCCGCCCCGCAGGCCGTCCTCCGCACGGGCTGGCAGGCGGTGGCCTTCCAACTCCCTTACGGCCGCGCAGTGGTGGCCATCGACGGCCCCCCGTCCGTCGACTGGTCCCGCCTCGCCGATCGCCTCGAACACGAACTGACCGAGCGCGGCACCCCTGTCACCCTGCTCGACGTCCGGACCCACT
The DNA here is from genome assembly GCF_024519455.1 of Streptomyces sp. STR69. GTDB lineage: Bacteria > Actinomycetota > Actinomycetes > Streptomycetales > Streptomycetaceae > Streptomyces. The sequence goes on from NZ_JALJRY010000003.1 coordinate 168,156, forward strand.
ACGCACCGCAGGCACTCGTCGGAAGCCGTACCGAGCGACCGGCGGACGCCGACGACCCCTACTTCCGCAAGCTCGCCGACAATCCCCTCGACGACCTCTTCGAAAACCTGCCGCCGTCCGCACTGCCGACGGAAGGACTGCTCCTCGCCTACGGGCCCGGCGCGGCCCTCGTGGAGCACGACGTGCTCTGGTACGCCGATGTGCCCAAGCGCCACGCGGAGGCCGCCGTCGGCGCGGGTGAGCTGGGTGCCAACCTCGGTCTGCCGGACGAGAAGCCCGACTTCAGACGCCTCTTCTACATCGACTGGCCGATGCTGGACCGGCACCGCGACGCGCTCGCCCGCCGCCTCGACGCCTGGCTCGACATGCAGCACCCCGACCACCCGGCGTGGCTCGACGGAGCAGGCCTGCGCGCCACCTGCGCCACCCTGGCCCGCCGGCCCGTCCGCACCCGCCCGTACTTCAACTCCACACCCTGGGGCGGCCATTGGGCGCAGCGCGAGCTCGGCTTCAACACCGACTCCCGCAACACCGCGCTCGGTTACGAGCTGATCGCACCCGAGGCAGGCATCCTCATCGGCACCGGACCGGAGGCCCAGGCCGAGGTGCCGTTCCAACTCATGTGCGTGCTGGAACCGTTGAGCGTGCTGGGGGCAGGGGTGCACGCCCGCTTCGGCACGTCCTTCCCGATCCGCTTCGACTATCTCGACACCGTCGGCGGCGGCAGCCTCTCCGTGCACTGCCACCCCAAGGAGTCGTACATGCGCGAGCGTTTCGGCTGGGCGTACACCCAGCACGAGACGTACTACCTGACCCTCGGCAGCACCGACACGAAGGTGTACCTCGGCCTGCGCGAGGACGCCGACGTCGATGTCTTCCGCAAGGAGGTGGAGCGGGCCATCACCGACGGAGTCCCCATGGACCCCGAGGACCATGTCCTCGCCTTCCCCGCCGAGCAGGGCCAGTTGTTCCTGATCCCGGCAGGCACCCCGCACGCCAGCGGCGCGGGCAACCTCGTCCTGGAGATCAGCGCCACCCCGTACCTCTACAGCCTGAGGTTCTACGACTGGCTGCGGCCCGGCGCCGACGGCAACCCGCGCCCGCTGCCGTACGAGCACGGGTTCGCCAACCTTGAGACCGGCCGACGCGGCGAGGCCGTCGCCCATGACCTGGTCCAGCAACCGCGCACGCTGCGCGAGGGCACCGGCTGGCGGGAGGAGGTCATCGGCGAACTGGCCGAGATGTTCTACGAGGTCAGGCGCTTCGTGCTCGACGCCGGGGCCGAGGCCGCCGATGACACGCAGGGCCGGTTCCACATCCTGAACGTGGTGGAGGGGGAAGGCGTCACCGTGCACACGGCGGCCGGAGACCGGCACGAACTGGCCTACGCGGAGACGCTGACCGTACCGGCCGCGGTCGGCCCGTACACCCTGCGGGCAACCGGTGACGCCCCGGTACGTGTCGTGAAGGCGCTGGTCCGTTGATCCCTGTCCTGGAGATCGGCGGCACCCATGTCACCGCGGCGCTCGTCGACCTGCGCGACGGCCGCGTCACCAGCCGCACGCGCAAGCCGCTCGACGCCGACGGCGCCGCCGAGGACATCCTCGACGTCGTACGGTGCTGCGCCGACGGGCTGTCGGTGCCTCCTGGTGCGCGGTGGGGCGTGGCGGTGCCCGGGCCGTTCGACTACGCGAGGGGGGTCGCCCTCTTCCGGGGCGTGGGGAAGTTCGACGCCCTGTACGGGATGGACGTCCGGGCGGCCCTCCTGCACGGACTGCGGCAGCGTCCCGGCGACATCGTGTTCCTCAACGACGCCCACGCCTTCCTGACCGGCGAGTGGTCCACGGGCACCGTCCGGGGGCATCGCCGGGCCGTGGGCATCACGCTCGGCACCGGTGTCGGCTCGGCGTTTCTCGCCGACGGTCGCATCTGCGACAACGGTCCCGGCGTACCGCCCGAGGGGCGGATGGACCTCACCGAGATCGACGGCCGACCGCTGGAGGACACCGTCTCCCGCCGCGCGATCCTCGCCCGCTACGGCGACCCCGCCGCCGATGTGCACGACATCGCCGGACGAGCCAGGGCAGGAGAGGAGCGGGCTAGGCGGGTGCTGGACGGCGTCTTCACCGGACTGGGCGCCGTGCTGGGCCCGCGCCTGCTGGTCTTCGGCGCGACCGCCCTGGTCGTCGGAGGATCCATGGCCCGCTCCTGGGACCTCGTCGCCCCCGCGCTGTCCGCCGGCCTCGTGACCGGGGGCTGGACACCGGACGCCCCGGGTGCCGACGTGGAATCACCGTCTCTCGGAGCCCGACACCCGCGCGCGATGAAACCTGCCGACTCCGCAGGGGACGCGGCGCTCGTGGGCGCGGCCCGCGCGGCGGGGGCCTGAGACCACGGCTGAACCTCCGCAGCGGGCGTTGCGTATCCATCCGCAGGGACAACTCCGGTCTCTGCCACGGGACGTGACGTAAGGAGAGCGCCGTGCCCATACCGCCCGCGTCCGAGTCGGCGGACGACCGCACCGCGCTGGAACCCATCCGCGTGCTGCGCCCTCGCAACACCGACGCGCTGGCCCAACTCCTCGAAGAAATACGCCAGGACGAGCACTATCGCGGCCACGCGACCGAGACCGCGCCCGTCCCGCACACCTCGGCCGACGGTGGAACAGAGGAACTCCCGCCCGTCCCCGGCGACGAGACGGAGGAACCGACCGCACGCGACCGCAACTCCCGCCCGCGCCTGGGACCCGGGCAGCGTCGGGCGGCCATCGTGATCGCGGTCGCCGCGGCGGCGGTCGTCGGCTTCGGCTGCTCTCTCCTGATCCCCGGACCCACCGCAGCCACCCCGGCCGCACCCTCGGCAAACGCGTCGACCGCCCCGACGTCCGCCGCCCCAACATCGGCCGCCCCGAGCGCGGTTGGAGCCGCCGACGTCCTGACGAACCCCGGCTTCGAGTCGGGTGGCATCTCGCCGTGGAACTGCGCCGGCCACCCGGGCTCGGTCGTCTCCTCCCCCGTCCACACGGGCTCCAAAGCCCTTATGGGGACGGTGAGTTCGAGCGACACCGCGCAGTGCGACCAGACTGTCGCGGTACGACCGAACACGGCCTACTCACTCAGCGGCTGGGTCCGCGGCTCCTACGTCTACCTGGGCGTGAGCGGCGGCACCTCCACCTGGACCACTTCCCCGTCCGGCTACAGCCTCCTGACCGTCTCCTTCACCTCGGGTCCGTCCCAGACCAGCGCGACGATCTACGTCCACGGCTGGTACGCGCAGGGCGACTACTACGCCGACGACATCACCCTGAGCGTGTCGGGTGGCGGCGGCCATACCTAGAGTGGGACGCGTGACCGACACCAGCGACACCCGCCCCGCCGACACCGAGGCGCACGCTCCACGGCGGAGCCCACTGCGCCGTGTGATGCGCTACCTCCCCCTGATCGCCCCGGTCCTGTTGTGGGCCGTGCCCTGCGGGGTGCTCCTGTACACCGGCCAGCACTGGCCGCTGCCGGTCACGCTCGCCGGCACCGCGCTCTTCGTCCTCGGCCTCGTCGTGATGCCGCTCGCGATGGGGCGCGGCCACGGCCGACGCCAGCAGGACCGGGCGGCGATCGTCGGTGACACGCTGCTCGGCGGCAGCTGGATCCTGTTCACCTGGTCCGTGCTGCTCGGTGTCCTGCTGCGGCTCGCCCTGACCGTGGCCGGCGTCGGCGACGGCGAGGACCGGGCCCGCATCGTCACCTGGGCCGTCCTCGGCACCACCGCCGTACTGCTCGCCTGGGGGTACGCCGAGGCCCGCCGCGTACCACGCGTACGCCGCCTCGACGTACAACTCCCGCGACTGGGCGCCGGGTTGGACGGCACCCGTGTCGTCCTCATCACCGACACCCACTACGGCCCGCTCGACCGCGCCCGCTGGTCGGAGCGGGTGTGCGAGACCGTGAACACCCTGGAAGCCGACCTGGTCTGCCACACCGGCGACATCGCGGACGGCACGGCCGAACGCCGCCGCGCCCAGGCCCTGCCCCTCGCCACCGTGCAAGCCTCCCGGGCCCGGGTCTACGTCACCGGCAACCACGAGTACTACAGCGAGGCCCAGGGCTGGGTCGACCTGATGGACGAGCTGGGCTGGGAGCCGCTGCGCAACCGGCATCTGCTGCTGGAACGCGGCGGCGACGCCCTCGTGGTCGCCGGGGTGGACGACGTCACCGCCGAGTCCTCCGGCCTGGCGGGCCACCGCGCCCACCTCGCCGGAGCCCTGAGCGGCGCCGACCCCGACCTGCCCGTCCTGCTCCTGGCGCACCAGCCCAAGTTCGTCGACCGGGCGGCAGCCGCGGGCATCGACCTCCAGCTCTCCGGCCACACCCACGGCGGCCAGATCTGGCCCTTCCACCACCTGGTCCGCCTCGACCAGCCGACCGTGGCCGGCCTCAGCCACCACGGCTCCCGCACGCTGCTCTACACCAGCCGCGGCACCGGCTTCTGGGGCCCGCCGTTCCGCGTCTTCGCCCCCAGCGAGATCACCCTGCTGGTACTCCGCTCACCGCAGCCGCCCACGGCGCCGTAGCCCCGTCAGCGCCCCCGCCCCCGCGGCTTCGACGCCGGCGGGGGCAGCTTGAGCTCTCTGGGACACGTCGAGGACTCCCGGCGCTCGGGCAACTGCTACGGGGCAAGGCCGGACGCTGTGATCTCTCGGAGAACCGGTGCATGTGAACACCCGGGCGGGAGAGCGCACTTCCAAGAACCCGAGGCGGACCGCGGTGGCGGCTCGTGCGTGAGAACCCTCATCCGGCGAAGAGCCGCTCTGACCGCGACTACGCCCTACTTCGAGTCCGTACGCAGCCACCTCCTGGCTGAGCACGAGGCGGGAACGGTGCGGGTCGAGGACGTGGACCTCGCAGCCACCCAGTTCCTGGGCATGATCTCCAACTACGTCTTCTGGCCGACACTCCTGGTGCCGGGCCGGGAGGTGAGCGCCGAACGCGTCGCTCAGGTGGTCGACGAGGCCGTCCGCACCATCGCCGCCCGGTACGCCACGACTGGACCAGGGGCGTCCACCGACGACTGAGTCCCGCCGACCGCGACAGGGTCCCGCCGCCACCGAAAGACCTCACGCCTACGCAATCCGGGCCTTCGGCACCAAAGGCGTTCGCGGTGCATCCCGGGGCGGAGACCGAAGGAGGGAGTCTCGATGTGTTGACCCACCTCGGTCAGCCTGGCATCAGCACGGGCCGACAAACTGGTCCGCACCCGGATCTGGACGTTCACTCGCCTCGGATCAGTTACGTATCCCTCACGTCCTGGTGGCCTGGGAGTGAGCTGGTCATTATGACTGCATGACATTGGCCTCGCGTGCCTGCACGCAACTGGCGACCTGGCCCGACCTCACCGAGGCGGAGCCGAGCTGCGGTGTCGGCCGGGCCCTGCGGTCCGCCCATGGCGAGATCGCCCACTTCCACTCCGACGACGACGTCGACCTTTACCTCACGGCCGGAACCATAAGACGTTTCGAGGACCACCTCAGGGCGGCAGCGGCCGTGCAGCTCGTACCCGGCTCTCCTTGGGTGACGCTGCACCTCGGCGTTCCCTCGGATGTTCAACTCCTCATGACTCTGGTCAGCCTCGCCCTCCAGACTCAGCAGGCGCGGCCGGTTCCGGGCGACGCTCCGCGAGCGGAATGCAATGATCATCGCAGCTCGGTCCGTCCGGGCGAGAATCTCGGCGGAGGCTGAGGGGAACCTTCCAGGCGGGTGCAGCTGTGGCACGGTCCCGCCGAGGTCGAGGCGGCCGTGGCCAGCGCTCACGCAGGTACTCCCCGAGCCGTACACCCGACTCCTGCTCACGTCCGCTGGAACATGGTCGTCGTTCTGGAAAGCGGGGCGCAGACGATCCTCCGGTCCCGCGGTGATCGGGCGTTGCTCGATCGGCTGTTCATCGCCCTGGTGGGTCCGTACATGAGGCGGGGTCAGGTGGCGACGTCGCCGCTCGGTCACCCCTTCTCCGAGCGGATCACGGCAACGGGGCAGTCCGCGTGGCGCAGTGCCGCCCGGCTGACCGGGCCCAGCAGTGCACCCGCGAGGCGGTCCCGGTTTCGTGAGCCGACCACGACGAGCTGTGCGCGGGTGCTTGCCTCGACGAGTGCCCGGCAGAGCCCGCCTCGGACGTGGGCGCGGTGCACGGTGACGTCCGGGTACTTCTCGCTCAGCACGGACAGAGCGTCGGCGAAGGCGTTGTGCGACCGGCTGTTCCACGCGGTCGTCCTGTCGAGCACGACCAGGTTCGCGCCACGGGCCGACGCCTCGGCGTAGGCGAACTCCGCCGCTGCCCGGCCCGCGGGGAATCCTCTCGGTCCGGTACTGCTGCGTCTCGGCTCCGAGCACCGGTGCCTGCGCCATGGACACCAGCACCGGCACCGGCATCCAGACCTGGACCAGCTTCAGCGGCAGGCTGAGCAGTGTGCCTCGCGGGCTGCCCGCTCGGCCGCCGCACGGCTCTCGGCGGAGCCGTCGAGGCCGACGGTGACGGTGCGAGTCATGATGTCCACCTTCTGGATCGGGGTTCTGATGCGAGCCTGGTCCTCGGACGAGGCGCCCGGCAGAGACCGCAAGTCCCGGCAAGGGACCGAACGGCCCTGGCCGGTGCTCGGCGCGGCAGGCCCACCGACGAGCCCGCCGCCCCTCCCGCGATCACCGCAGCCAGTGGCTACGGCGGACCAGCGGGAGTTTCGCCCACAGCCGTCCGAGGCCGAGGGTGTCGCCGGCGGAGACGGCGGCCAGGGCGATCAGGACGACGGCGTAGATGAGGTGGTAGTCCACGAACGGGTTCGGCGACATGCTCGGCGAGCCGTCAGAGAGGTGCCGGGCCGGCGGCCACTCGGCCAGCCACATGAACGCCATCATCAAGGTGCCCGCGACGGCCGCGAAGCGCAGGGCGACACCGGCGACGAGCGCGACCCCGACTCCGAGCAGACCGAGCATGAACAGCCAGTCGACCGAGGTGTCCCCGGCCCAGGAGTGGAACGTGGACTCCATCGGCCCCGCGGCGACGGAGCTCAGGAAGCCCTTGGTCGGTGAGCCGCCGTCGATCCAGCCCTTGCCTGAGGGGGTTGCATAGCCGAGGCCGAAGGTCTTGTCGAGGAAGGCCCACAGGAAGACGAACCCGGTGAGCAGGCGCAGCGACGCGAAGGCGTAGGCCCGAGCGGCGTGGGTGTCCCTGCGTGCCGACACGGTGGAGTCGGATACGGAGACGGGGGCGCTCCCGTTGCTGCGGAAGGACGGCAGGCGGAAGCCCTCGCTGCGGTGAGGGGGCTCGTGAACGGCCATGGTGGTGATCCCTTCGGGGAGGAGTGGGACTGTCGTCCGGTCGGTGCCTGACGCTCCTCACTCTTGTCTCGCGGGGCGGCCGGTGCCGGATGCCGAAGGTCCGTGGCCGCAGGGCTGAACGGCCCGGTCTGCAGGGACTGTTGGGGTGCGCGCCGAAGCTCATGGAGACCGATTCCCCGGGATCTCAGCAATGGCCGAGCCAGCCCCTGCGCCCCCGTGGGCACCGTGCTTATGCCGAGCGGGTCACGGCGACCCGAACCCTTCGACAGACCCTCGTGATGAAGTGGCCTCGTGCCCCGTCGGAGTGCTCGCGGAAGACAACCGTGGGATCGGAGCGATCGGAGCGCCCGGTGAGTTGTCGTAGCTTGGTGCGGCTGCTGTGCTCCACGAGGATCGGCACGTAGGTGGGGATACGAGCGTTGCTGAGCGGCTGGTAGGCGTCCTGCACCACATCGCGCACGATCGCAGCCGTCAACAGGTCGGCGTAGGAGGTCGTCAGTCGGTCCGTCAGTTCCTGAATGGCGTCAGGTACCGCGGCTTCGGCCGTGTTGGCGCCCATGGGGCGCTCCTCACTGTCGCAGACGGCCGACCGCGGCAGCCGATCAGTGTCCAGGTGCTCGGTGTCGGCCTGTCCTCTTCCCACACTTGCACGGATCGCATCCGTGGCACGAACTGCCGGATCTGTTCATCACCTCACCGTCTCGAACCGGTCGGCCTGCGGAGCGGGCGGCCGAAGGTCCGTGGTGTCGGCACTCCCGGTTGCCTCGTTCACACCGTCAGCAGGTCGGCGGCGGGGTGTCGCTGCCGACTCCGGCGCGGGATGTACGCGACTGATCGGCGCCGTCCGGGGCATCCGGCAGGCAGCGACGCAGCCACCGGGATCACGTGTGGCTCGTCGTCCACCGGTAGGGGTAGACAGATGCTCGCATTCGTGGCCGCCGCGTTCTTCGCCATCGCCTTCATCATCCGTGTCACCGAAACGTCGACCGACGTGATCTTCAGCCCGACGAGCCTCATGCTCGTCGGACTCGCCTTCCTCGCTGCGCACTCGGCTGGCGTGGGGGCGGGCTGGTCCACCCGGCGAAGCTCCGGCCGGGGAAGCTCCACCCGGGGCAACTCCAGCCGGAGGAGCGCGAGTCGACGCTGAGCGAGCGATGCGTTCCGTCCTCTCGCCGACGGATCCGAACGCGGCGCCACCTCGGACTACCCACCATTGGAGTGCGTCGAGGACTTGATAGAGAGTCAGGCTTTCGTGAGGGCTCTTGGGTCGTGGCGCCTCAGGGCAAGGAAGGCCTGTGCGGCGGTGACGAGGGTGACGTGGGGGCCCAGGCCCTGGTAGGGCGGCAGATGCGGCTCGGCAGCGGCGGGCCGGGCGATCTCCTTGGGCTCGACGGCCATGACGTAGGACCAGCCGTACTCCTCCAGGGCCAGGCGGAAGGAGACACTGCGGCCGTAGCCGCAGTCGGCCACGATCACCGGCACCGACCGCCGCCCTCCGACCGGCCATAGCACGTCGCTGGTGCCGGTCGAAGGAGCCCGTGTCACCAGCGTTCTCACATGGCCGGCCTTGAGCCGGACGTCTCGCCTGTCGGTCGCGAGTCGCACCCCCGGTCCTCCGCGTAGAACCGCCGCAGCGCGTGCCGCAGCGCACGCTGCATCAGCACTGGGAACGGCTCTCCCTCCCAGGTGGCGACCAGAGCCGATGCCACGTCCGGAACATCGGTGTTGCACTGCCGTGAGACATCCACCAGCAGGTTCCTGGCCGGCCCACGGTGGCAGGGGACCAGGACCATCACCATGCCGCAGGCCTGGTCGACGACCGCACCGGCGGCCGGCGCGAGCCGCAGCTGATCGGCCTCCGCACGCGGCGCCACGGCATCCTGTTCGGCCGGTTTCCCTGCCGCGGTCTCGGCCCTCAGATCCCACCAACCCCTTGGAACCGCGGTTGTGCGACGCATGGCATCTGCCTCTCCACGATTTCGGCGCGTCCGGCGTGGCCGAAGCCGACCCGGAACATCTGGATGTCAGGCAACTTCATCGGTAACCCGCGTCATCGCGGTCCCACCGGTCCCGATGATGCCGGTGTTCCCCGAGATCGGACCCGTCGCCACGGATCCAGCCCCTCCCCGGGATCGCGGCCGTAGCGGGGGGCGCCGAAAGACCAGCACGGCCGCGGCCATCCACCAGAGGGGGTTGAGGAACCCGAAACCGAACAGGATCAGGGCGACGACGAGAAGCAGGACGAACACGGCGGGCCTCCCCGGAGCAGGAGCAAGACGTCACTGCCGGGGGCCGGGGCCTGTTCGAACAGCGTAGCTCTGCCCGGAGGTTGCGGGTAGCGCCCATGTAACGGTCGGCCACCCGGAACAGATGGCCACTTGGCACCTGTCCCGGGAGTGCCGCGAGGGCTAGCGTGCGTGGTACGGCCCGAGCCCCCGGCAGCGTCGATCACCTCTCGCGCTCCCTCGGGGGCGCACTTCGCGCATCAGTGCCGGAACCGTCCCGCCCCCAACGGGCCGCTCCCGCACCCGTCGTCGCCACGGATCCCGGCGCGGCACCGATGCGCCCCAGGCGGGCCCCTCTCCGACGCCCGCCGCCTCGCACGCACACCACCGCAGGCGGCACACATGTACGCCCTGATCCTTCCGGCCTCGACCCCCTTCGTCCTGCTCGCCACCGTGATGGGCCTCTCCTGGTGGGAGGACCACATCCTGCCGACGCCGGCCGAGCCGGTCGACATTCCCGCCGAGACTCCGTTCGTCCCAGCGGCCCCCGCCCAGCTCACCGAACTCCTCAGCGTCGACACTCCGTTGACACGGGAGGTCGCCAGGCGTTGACTGACAGCACGGCGTAGGGCTGTGCCACTCCGGATCACTCGGCAGCACTCCACCTCCCCCGCTTCGCCCGGACCCCGCGGAACTCAGGAACTTCCCGCGATCTGGAGGCCCGGCGATGATCCTTTGGATTCTTCTCTTTCTGCTGATCCTGGTGGTGTTCGGGTTCGGCTTCACCATGCAGACCCTTTGGTGGGTCGCCGCCGTACTCCTGGTCGTTTGGATCTTCGGCTTCGCGAGGCGCGGCCGCGGCGGGGGCGGACGCGGCCGTAGCCGTAGCCGCCGGTCCGGCCGCAGTCGCGGGTAGTCCGCACAGCGAACAAGCAGAGGACAAGCAGAGGACAGTCATGAGTGTCGGACAGACGATCAAACACATGACCCAGGCGTTCAAGGGCCGGGTCACCGAACGCATCGGCCGCACCACCCGCAACAGGCGACTGCAGCGGCGCGGCAGGACCGACCAGATCTCCGGAAACCTGAAGCAGTCCGGCGACAAGGCGAAGGACGCCTTCAAGCACTGACCAGCACCGCCCCGGGTGGCGCCCGGATCGCGCGGACGCCACCCGGCAGGCCAACGCGGAATTGATGAGGCCGGCACATGAAGCCGAACGCCCTACGAGCCGAGAGCCGGAGAAGGCCGCCATGCTCACCGTCGTGATCATCGCCGTGATCGTCATCGCGGCGGCCGTCTTCTTCATCGTCGGACGCGGACGCATCCGGGCCGACGGCGGGCGCGGGCTCAAGCACCGCTTCGGGCCCGAGTACGACCGTGCCGTCGCCGCTCACGACGGCGACACCAAGGCCGCCGAGAAGGAACTCGGCGAACGCGTCCAGCAGCACGGCTCCCTCCAGGAGCGGCCGATGTCGCCCGAAGCCCGCGCACAGTACGTAGCTCAGTGGGCCGACATCCAGGAACGGTTCATCGACTCGCCGCACAAGGCCGTCACCGCGGCCGACGCACTCCTCGCCGGCCTGGCGAGGGACCGCGGCTTCCCCGACGGCGAACGCTTCGACGACCAGCTCGCCGCCCTCTCTGTCCATCACGCCGCCCACGTCCACGGCTACCGCAGCGTGCACACGGCAGCACACGGCCAGGGCGACACCGAGGAAATGCGGGAGGCCGTGCTCGATGCCCGGAGCCTCTTCGAGGCGCTGGTCGCCGAACAGGCGGGCGACGGCGACCGGCGCCGTCCGTCTTCCCCCGACGGCAACGGCCACTGGCCGTTTGCACTGAACCGACGCCCCACGAAGGGAAGCAGCACCTGATGTCGCACCACGCCGAACACGCACGACAACCCCGGCCCGGGGCCCCGGATCCCGCGGTGAGGCGCGCTCCGCAGACACTCCGCACCCCATCCGGTCACGTCTCCAGCAGGCCCTAACGCCTTCGTCGACGACCCGCGCCGGACGGTGGAAGAGGCCGACACCGTCTTCGACGAGGTCGCCACCCAGTTCACCGACAGCCTCACCGAACGACTGCTGCACCTGTCGGCACCCGCCGGCCACTCACACTGCCCTCCCCGCAGAAGGCACAGCCGCCGCAGGAAACCGGTGCCCTGCATCACACCGGACGGACTGCGGCGGCTGTGCTCTGGAACCAAGGGCATCAGAACTGCCCGATCACCGTCGTGTAAACATCGTGGTACCCCTCTCCGAGGCCGTCCGCGGGACGGGCGTGCGGAATATGCTGGGTACGGACGTCCCAGACCCCGGCGCGCCACCGCTGCTTGGCCACATGCCTGTGAAGAGCGGATCAATCGTCCCCTCGCCCCACGCATCCCCGAGGGAACCGGCTGCGTCCCATGCCCCGGAACATCGGCTGCCGGACCGGTCGTTCACCTGCCCGCACGACAGTACGACCGTACCGGGAGCCCGGCACGGTCTCGTGAACCGAGGCATCCCGCCCATGGGTATCCCACCCGTCCCGCACGTCTACCGGCACGACACCGACAACCGGACGCTGATCACCCTGACCGGCGAGATCGACCACAACTCGGCGACCCTGGTGCACACGGCACTGGAGCGGTGCCTGTACGACGGCATCCGCGCCATCGACGTCGATGTCACCACCGTGACCTTCCGCGACTCCATGGGCCTCAACGCCTTCCTCTACGCCCTGCTGCACACCGCCGCGGCCGGAGGATCCCTCCAACTGCACCACCCCAGCCCGGCGTTGGAGCGCCTCGTCGCGCTCACCGGCTCCGGTTCCCTCTTCCTCACCCTCCCTGATGCCCACGTCGGCACCCGGCCGCCCCCGCAGTTCTCCCCCTTGCATTCGGCCTCGTACCGGCTTCCTCCCGGCCTGCCCGCTCTCCCGGGCGGTGTGCTGTGACGGCCCCGCCCAACTCGGTTCGAACGGGCGGGCGTTCAGGCCACCGGCCGCTCGCCGCGCGCACGACGCCCTTGCGTCTGCGCCGGCTCAACCGCTGGCAGACCGAGGGCCTGCGGGAGGACATGGCGGACCTGTACGCGGAGTCCTGTGCCACCAGGCCCGGTTGGGAGCAGCGCGGCCGAAAGGACTTCCTGCGCCGTCTCACCCGCGACACCTGGCGACCGGGGTTCGCCATGCTGACCGCGCAGGCACCCTCCCTGGTGGGGTACGCGTCCGGATTCCCTTTGGCGCGCGACGGCTCCTGGTGGAGCGGATTCCGCGGACCACTCCCGGAAGATGTCGAGCAACTCACCGCGTCCGGACGGGTCTTCGCCATCAGCGGGATAGTGGTCCGCCCCTCCGAGCGGAATCACGGCCTGGCCGACCGTCTCCAGGAGCTGCTGCTCGCCGACCACCCGGCCCATCTCGCGACGACCCTGGTGGACCGGACCCACCGTGCGGCCTGCGCCGGATTCCGGTCACGGGGATGGCACGACATCGGCCTGCTCTACAGGCCACCGGGCCCAACTGTGCTGCGGGCGCTGGTCCTTCCCCTCGGCGAGCGGACGACGGAGGAACCGGGTGACCGCGCGCACCGTGCACGAATCCAGTAGCGGGGTGGCGAGTGTGCGCACGTGGGATAGCAGCTCCTGTCCCAGACGTTCGTCGAACTGACCGACCGCTGTGTCGGCATGCTCGGGGTGAGTGCGGCAGGGGTACTGCTCGCCGACCGACATGGCGAACTCGCCGGCCGCGCCTCGCCTTGCGGGCCCACCGCAGCGGGTTCGCGGCGGTCCAGGCAGTACCGATGCGCCTACGGATCGAGGTCGTCGGCGCCCTGAACCTCTTCCGCGCCGACGCCGGCCCCTTCGATCCGGCCCGCACACTCATCGCCCGGGCCCTCGCCGACGTAGCCACCCTCAGCCTCCTGCAACAACACACCACCCACCGCGGCACGATCCCCGGCGAACAGCTGCAGGCCGCACTGAGCAACCGCATCCTGATCGTGGTGCGGGGGCTCGCCGCACGGCTATCACCGACTCTCGAACTGACGGCAACCAACCACGGCAGAGTTCGGGAACTCCCGCTCCCGTTCTGATCCCGGCGTCGCCGGGCGCCTGTCGCTGTCCAGGACCGAATCCGGGGACTAGTGTGGGTGGTGCTGCCCTGGCCCCCGGCCGCGCCGCTTCCACCGCGATGTCGCACCGGAGCACTCCGCTCACCCGTCGCAGGGCTTGTGTCGCACCCCCTGCACACGGTGCTCCTGGGCAACCCGATGCGTCCAGCGAGGCAACTCCCTCTGCCCCGCCCTCCTCGACAGGCCATCGAAGCCCAGGCGACGCTCATGTACGTACTGCTTCTCCCGGCGGTGCTCCCGCTCTCCCCGCTCGGCACGATGATCGCGCTGTCCTGGCGGGAAGACCGCCCGCTCATCAGGGGCGTAGAAGTGCGCTGGACGGCAAGACGCTCCACTACGAGGTCCACGCGCCGACGTGCGCTCTTCCCGCCTGCGAGCGACAGCCAAGGCGCAGAACGGGACCACACAGCTCCTACGCCGCTGAAGTGTGCGCCTGCTTCAGGACTCGGCTCAACCGGGCGTGCCCGCGCACCCCGTCGCACCCGTCGACCCCTCAGGGAGGAGAACGAATCATGAACTGCTACGAGTGTCACCAGGCCGGGACGACCACCGCTGCCGTCGCCGTCTGCCGGAACTGCGGCGCCGCCCTCTGCCCCGATCACATCAAGGTCAACCCGCAGCATCTGGAGCGGCAGGAGGGCATGGGTGTGACCACCCTCAAGAAGCCTGCTCGCCGCATCACATGCCTCACCTGTCATGACGCGGAGCACCAGTTCTGACCTGGCCGCGCCACCCACCGGGCGCCGGCAACGGCTGGGCAGCCCGGGACGACCGAGCGACCGGAGGCAGCAAGTGAACGTCGAGGAACACGCACGGTCCGAGATGGTGCCGCACCTACGTCTGGACGAGCTGCTCGAAGAACTCCAGGCCCAGATCCGCGTGGTCCGCGGCACCCGAGGACGCCTCCACGGGCTGCTGCAGGCGGTCCTGTCCGTGGGCCGCGAGCTCGATCTCTCCCAGGTGCTGCGCCACATCACCGAGGCCGCGGTGGTTCTGGTCGATGCCGAATACGGCGCACTTGGTGTCATAGGTCCCGATCAGAGCCTCACCCAGTTCATCACGGTCGGTGTCAGCGAGGCCGAGCAGGCCCGGATCGGGGCTCTGCCCGCCGGACACGGGGTGCTCGGCGAACTGATCAGCCATCCGGAACCGCTGCGGCTGACAGAGCTGTCGGAGCACCCGGCATCGCACGGCTTCCCTCCGCACCACCCGCCGATGCGCTCCTTCCTGGGTGTGCCCGTCAGCGTCCGGGGAGAAGTGTTCGGCAACCTCTACCTCACCGAGAAACGCGGTGGTGCCCAGTTCGACAGCGAGGACGAAGCCGTCCTGTCGACCCTGGCGGTGGCCGCAGGGGTGGCGATCGACAACGCCCGCCTGTACGCGGAGGCGCAGGTCAGAGAAGACTGGATGGCGGCCGGCGCCGAGCTCACCCGCGGCCTGCTCTCCGGAACGCCGGAGACGAAGGTCCTGGAGCTGATGCTGAACCAGGCACAGGACATCACCTCCGCCGATCTCGGCGTGGTCGACCTGGTCACCGCCGGAACGCAGGAACTGCGCGGTGTACTCGCGCTCGGGGAAGGTGCGGAGCTCCATCGTGGTGTGAGGCTGCCGCGCGAGGGGACTCTGAGCGGGGCGGCCCTGGCCGCGGAGCAGTTGATCGTCACCTCGGACGTGGGAAGCGACCCGCGGGTCACGTACCGTCCCGAACGCTGGACGGGGCTGGGGCCCGCGGTCGCTGTTCCCATGAGCACCAGTGACGGAGACCGCGGGGTACTCGTCCTCGCGCGCACCGCCGGGTGCCCGCCCTTCACCCAGGCGGAGATCGCGCCGCTGCCCGGCTTCGCCGGCCAGGCCGCCCTCGCGCTGGAACTCGCCGACAAGCGCAGGGCCGCCGAGCAGGTGAGCCTGCTGGAGGACCGTGACCGCATCGCGCGCGACCTCCACGACCTGGCCATCCAAAGGCTGTTCGCCACGGGAATGACGCTGCAGAGCACGAACCGCTTCGTCGAGCACCCCGAAGTGACCGAGCGGATCGGCCGGGCGGTCGACGACCTCGACACCACCATCAAAATCATCCGGTCCACGATCTTCGGTCTGCGGGCCCACGACAGCACTGCGATCGGCCACGGCCTGCGGGCCCGTGCCTCCAAGACCGCCGAGGAAGCCGTTCCGGCGCTGGGGTTCACTCCGTCCCTGCTCATGGAGGGACTGCTCGACACCGACGTCCCGCACACCATGGCGGACGAAGTCGTGGCGGTGCTGAGCGAAGCGCTGTCGAACATCGCCCGGCACGCACACGCCTCGTCGGCGGAGATCGCACTCGTCGTCCGCAAAGAGCAGCTCACCCTGACCGTCACCGACGGCGGCGTCGGAATCGGCGAGGGCGGACAGCACAGTGGGCTGCGCAATCTCAGCGAGCGCGCCCGGAACCTGGGCGGTGAACTCACCCTGGCCGCACCGCCCTTGGGCGGCACCCTTCTCTGCTGGGCCGTACCGCTTCCCGACCGGCGCTAGCGCGGCCCTACGGGATCATCTGCCCTTGTCGGACATGGGACATGGGCCGGCCGAGCGAGCCCAAGACCGCCGCCTGGACGCGGCGCTCGACCCCGAGTTTCGTCAGAAGCCGCGGGATGTGGTTCTTCACAGTCTTCTCCGACAGATGGACACGCTTGGTCAGAGCGTCCAACTGTCCTACCTCTGAAGCCGGTTGCCCGGAGAGTGCGCACAAGCTACTCATCAGCCGCCCGGTGGTCGCCGGGGCCGCTCCGACGCGCAACTCCTTCCGCAGAGTCCGAGAAATCCCCCGTCTACGGCGGTGGTCCGTCGATGGAGCAGCTCGACCTGCTCGGCGAGCAGGTACTCCCCACACTGCGCAAGGAGTTCGACGCCGGGCGCCCCTCAGATGTGCCGGAAGCCCCCACCCACGCCTCGCTGCTCACCCAGCGCACCACGCAGTCCGAGGAGGCGGCCGAGTGAACCCCGACCCGAACGCGAACACCGCCGAGCCGCTGCAACTCGCGGTCGTATCGGCCGGCCTGAGCGTCCCCTCCTCCACGCGTCTGCTGGCGGACCGGCTGACCGAGTCGGTGCGCGAGCACCTCGCCGACGCAGGGCGCGAGGTGGAGATCCATCTCGTAGAACTACGCGATCTGGCCGCCGACATCGCCAACAACCTCGTCACCGGCTTCCCTCACCCACGCTGGAGGAAGCCATCGAGACGGTCACCTCGGCAAACGGTCCGATCGCCGTCACCCCGGTCTTCTCGGCGTCGTACAGCGGACTCTTCAAGTCGTTCTTCGACGTCATCGACAACGACGCCCTCACCGGAAAGCCCGTGCCGGCCGCGGCGACCGGCGGTACGGCCCGCCACTCCCTCGCCCTGGAACACACGCTGCGTCCGCTCTTCGCCTACCTGCGTGCGGTCGTCGTACCCACCGCGGTGTACGCGGCCTCCGAGGACTGGGGCGGCAACGGAGATCCCCTCACCGACACGCTCCCCAACCGGATCGTGCGCGCGGCCGGCGAGCTGGCCGGGCTGATGCGGGGGCAGGTGGGTTTCACCGCCCGGAAGACGACCGACGACACCGTCGTCGTACCGTTCGCGCAGCAGTTGGAGGCGCTGCGACCCGCATGACAGTCATCGCCGAGAGCCTGCATCGCGGCTGACGGGCGGCCGTCTCCCCTCATCCAACCACCACGTCGAGGAAAGGCCATGACACCAGCCACGCCGCTCCACAGCAACGCGCCTGTACCGGCAGCTGCCTTCGCTGGAAGAGGCTGTGCCAGTCGGACAGTCGGTACGGACCGGCCGATGCGCGCCGACGCCGTACGGAACCGGGCTCGTCTGCCGGAGGCCGCAGCCCGACTGGTCGCGGAGGACGAGGACAGGGTCGAACACATCACCATGGACGCGGTCGCCCAGGCCGCCTCGGTGGGCAAGGGAACCGTCTTCCGGCACTTCGGCGACCGGTCCAGGCTCCTGATGGCCCTGCTCGACCACGTCGAGCAGGTCTACCAGGCTTCCTTCCTCACCGGTCCGCCATCGCTCGGTCCGGGCGCTCCCGCCCTGGAGCGGCTGGAGGCCTTCGGAGTCGCCACGATCAGGTATCTGCTGGCCAACCGGCAACTCGTCCTCGCCGCCGCCCCGCCGGCCGAGCGCCGCTTGTCCGCCCCGCCCATCGGTGCCCGCCGCGCCCACATAGTCAGCCTGCTGCGGGAGGCCGACGCAGAAGGCGACGTCGAACTGCTCGCCGAATCACTGCTGGCCTACCTCGACATCACCCTCCTCAACCACCTCGTCCATCTGCGCGGCATACCCCAGGAGCGGGTGGAAGCCGGGTGGCAGAACCTGCTGAAAGCCGTACGGAGTTCGTGATGGAGCCGGTCACTCTTCGGCCACCGGCGAATGCTCCGGGGCAGCGATCGGTGCTGACTCCTCAAGCCTCCGCAACTCGTTCAGCACGTCCTGTGTGTCCTGGCCGACGAGCGGCGCGGGCCGGGGCGCCAAGGCGCCCGCGCTGCCCGAGAAGCGCGCCATCGGCGGAATCACCCGATAGGTCCCGACCACTGGAGGACTGGTCAGGGGGAGCCGGTCGGCCATCCCTTGGAGAGAGAGGACACGGGTTGCCGGAATTCCGACCTCCCGACAGTATTCGAGCCATTCCTCGGTTCCGATGTCGCCTCTTCCATGGCGACCTCCACGTGCTGCCCCTGGCCGGTCCGCTCACGATGCAGGTCAAGGAGCGCCCGTGACCGCCCCCGCAACCCCCGCTCCGACGATCGACGTCCACGCGCACCTCCTTTTCCCGAGGTCGAGGAGACCGTCGCCGGTCGTCCCGGCCTCGCCGAGGCCCGCGCCCTCGACGCCCGCCGCAACGGCCCGGCCGCCCTGGCCGTGAGCGGTCCGATGATCGGCGCACGCGTGCCGAAGCTGACGGACGCCGCTGTCCGCCTCGCGGCCATGGACGCGCAGGGCGTGGACATCCAGCTGGTCAGCCCGTCCCCGTCGGATGCCTGAACCAGCAACAGCGCATGGCAGAAAGGCCCCCTGTTCGACGCCTTCGCAGCCCAGAACCCGAACAGCACCGCCAGCTGGACCATCCGGGCCGGCCCCAGCATCAACCAGCCCGCCTGGGCAGTCCGTGCCTCCGTCCAGACCTTTGCCGCCGCCGCGAAGGCCATCCCAGGCCAAGACCGCCGCGGCAGAGAAAGCGATCCGTGCCACGGTGCGCGCCCGTGACATACCAGTAGTCACCGTGGAGCCGGATCGCCATCGACACCACCCAGTTGCAATACCTTCGCGAAGGTATTTTACTAGCATCGGACGCACACACTCGACGGGGGGCGAACATGTTCGTCGCACATGAGGAGCAACTGGAGCGGTTGGTAACCCTGCTGGCCCAGTCCCGCCAGGGGGCGGGCCATGCGGTGGTGATCGGCGGGCCGGTGGGCAGCGGGAAGTCGACGTTGCTGCGGGCCTTCGCCGAGCGCGCCGCCGAGTCGGCCGTCGACGGGCCCTCACCCCTCGTGATGACGGGGTGCGGGGATCCTGAGGAGCAGTCGGTGCCCTTCGGTGTGCTGCGCCAGCTGCTGCACGGCAGCACGGACGGCGGCTTGGGGGACGACCGCGAGCTGCGGCGGTTGCTGCAGGAGCCGATGCCGGCGGGGGCGCCGCCCGAGCGGCTGCTGCACGAAGCCGCGCTGGCGTTCACCGCCCTGGCGACGGGCTGCGGACGACCGTTGGTCGTCATCCTCGACGACGCCCGGTTCGTCGACAGCCCGTCCTGGCACTGCCTGACCGCCGTGCTGCGCCGCGTCCGGCGGCCACACACCATGCTCCTGACCGCGGACTCCGGTCAGGGCGCGCCCCTCGATGCACTGCGCCGCTCCCTGCAGTCCCTGGAGTCGCAGTGCCACACCGTCGACCTGTCCCTGCTCACTCCGAAGACGGTCGCCGAGCAGCTCGGCCTGCCCCGCACCGTGGCTGCCGAGGCGGTGGCGGCGACGGGCGGTCATCCCCTACTGCTGGAGGCACTGTCGACGGTGCTCGGAGCGGTGCCGGGCGGCACGGCTCCGGTGACAGCGGGACAGGACGCGGTGTCCCGTGCGGTGACCGGTGAGGTCTTCCGCCGAGCGCTGAACACGCTGCTGCGGCGCTACGGAGAGCCGACCGCCGCCGTCCTGCGGGCGCTGGCCACCCTCGGACCGGGTGCGCGGCCCGCGGCCGTGGCCGGGCTGGCCGGGCTGGACGAGGTCACCTGTGCATGGCATCTGCGGCTCGCCGAGAGCACTGGGCTGCTGCGGGAGGGAGCCTTCCGGCACCCGGCCGTTCCCGGCCTGCTGCTCGGCGAGACACCGCCGGAGGAGCGCAGGCGGTTGCACACACGCGCCGCGGAGGTGCTGCACGAGAACGGAGCGTCCCCGCGTGCGGTGGCGCGGCACCTCGTCGAGGCCGGGAGCGCCGACGCGCCCTGGGCCCCGCCCCTGCTGCACGAGGCCGCCGAACGTGCCACGGCCAAGGGCGAGCCGCAGGAGGCGGTCGAGTACGTACGGCTGCTCGGCCGCTCGTCCTCCGACGAGCGCCAGCTCGCCGCCGCGTCGGCGCTGCGGGTGCGGGCCGAATGGCAGGCCGACCCGGTGCAGGCGCTGCGGCACCTGCCCGAGGCCGTGCACGCCTCCCGTGAGGGCCGCCTCAGCGCCCGTGACACGTTGTCACTCGTCTCCCCCCTGCTGTGGTTCGGGCATGTGGAGGACGCCTTCGACGCCATCCAGCGGGTCGCTGCGCAGCAGGACCGGCTGACCCACACCGAGCGCTCTCTGCTGTACGCCTCCCGGCTCTGGCTGTCCGCCCTCTATCCGGCCGCGGTGCGTGAGCTCGGGGGGCAGGAGGTGGCCGCCGGTCCGGCCGGGTCCGACTCCCAGGTGGAGGCGGCGCTGCTGCTCGCGCTGGTGCTCTGCCCCGATTCCCCGGTCGGCGGGGAGATGGCCGCGGAGCGCGCCCTGCGCCGTGGCACCCTCGACGAACGTACGGTGATGCTGTGCGTGAGCGCACTCGTAGCGCTCATCCACCAGGGACGGCTGGAACTGGCCCGTACCTCCTGCGACCGGCTGGTCGAGGAGGCGGCCCGGCGCGGCATCCCTATGTGGCACGGCCTGCTCGCCGCGCTGCGCGCCGAGATCGCGCTGTACGGCGGTGAACTGGACGACGCCGTACGGTTCGCGCGGACCGCCCTCGAGGTCGTGCCCGCGGAGGCGTGGGGGGTCCGGATCGCGGTGCCGCTGGGCATCCTGGTGCAGGCGCTGGTGGCACGTGGCGAGTACGAGGAGGTCGACGCACTCATCGGCGCCGAGGTACCCGACGCACTGTTCCAGAGTCCGATCGCCTTCTACCACCTTCAGGCGCGGGGGCGTTATCTGCTCGCGGTAGGCGGGTACCGGGCCGCGTTGAAGGAGTTCCAGCTGATGGGCGAGCTCGCCACCCAGTGGGGTGTGGCGCTGCCGGGCCATATGGCGTGGCGGCTGGACATGGCCCGGGCCCATCTCGCCGCCGGCCAGCCCATGCGGGCACGAGAGCTGGTCTACGCGGAGCTGGGGCGCACCGCCCAGGACGACGCCCCGGGCCGGGGGTCGGCGCTGCGGCTGCTCGCCGCCGCCGCGGAGGGGGACAGCCGCCTGGAGCTGTACCAGCAGGCGTGCGAGGCGCTGCGGGTCACCGGGCCACGCCTGGAGCTGGCCCATGCGCTGGCCGGGTGGGCCGACGCGCAGCGGGCGTCGGGAGACGCGGCGGCCGCGGAGGTGACGCTGGCCGAGAGCCGCCGGCTGGCGCTCGCGTGCGGAGTGCGGGACGTCGAGCGGGTCCTCTCGGTCTACCGGACGGTGGCCGGGCCGCAGGACGAGGAGGGTTCGGAGCCGGCGACGGCCGGGCTGAGCGAGGCGGAGCACCGGGTCGCCGCGCTGGCCGCGGCCGGGTTCAGCAACCGCCGTATCGCGAGCCGTCTGTTCATCACCGTCAGCACCGTCGAGCAGCATCTGACCCGGATCTACCGCAAGTTGGGCGTGACCCGGCGAAGCGAGCTGGCCACGGTGTATCCGCTGGTCGACGCCGGCATCGGCTGACGGGGCCGGGGGGCGCTCCCCTACCGGTAGGGACCTGCGAGGCGCACCGTGCGCGGTGTGCCCGCCGTGGCGTCCGCGCGGTCGCGCCACTCGCGAGGGTGGCCCAGGGAGACCTCCTGGAAGGGGACTCTGTCGTGCCAGGAGGTGCACGGGATGTGCAGGTGGCCGTAGACGACGGCGGCTGCCCGGTAACGGCGGTGCCAGTCGTGGGTGTGCACTGTGCCGCACCACTGAGCGAGTTCCCGGCAGGGCAGCGCCTCGGTCGGCTCCTTGATCAGGGGGAAATGGTTCACCAGGACGGTGGGCAGGGACGAATCCAGCGCGTCGAGGCGGACGCGGGTGGCGCTGACGCGGGCGTGGCACCAGTCGGCGGGCCCGGCGAAGGGCTCCGTGTGCAGCAGGAACTCGTCCGGGCAGACCACGCCCGCCTCGTGGGCCCGAAGGACCGCCTCGCCCGTGCTCGCCGTGGACGGATCGCGGAAGCTGTGGTCGTAGAGGAGGAACAGCGGGGCGATCGCGACCGGACCGTGCGGGCCGGGCCAGATCGGATACGGGTCCTCCGGTGTGAGGACGCCGAGGCGGCGGCACAGCTCTACCAGGGCCTGGTAGCGCTCGGCGCCGCGCAGCTGGACCGGGTCGTCCGGGCGGGTCGACAGTTCGCGGTTGCCGGGGGCCCACACCACCTGCGCGAAGCGGTCGCGCAGCAGGCGCAGGCCCCATTCGACGTCGTCGAACCGGTCCCCGATGTCGCCGGCGACCAGCAGCCAGTCCCCGTCGGTGGCGGGGCGCAGACTCTGCACGAGCAGGCGGTTGGCGTCATGGCCGACGTGCAGGTCGCTGATGGCCAGCAGCCGGCCGCGCGCGCCGCTCACACCGGGCTCCGGTCCGCGGTCGCGGTCCGCAGCCGCGCGGTGATCTCGGCGGCGACCTCCGTCACCCGGGCGTCGAGGTAGAAGTGTCCGCCGGGGAAGACGCGGAGGTCGGTGTCGGCGGTCGTGAGGCCGGCCCATTCGGTGACCAGGTCGGGGGTGTCGGTCTCGGTGTCCTGGTCCCCCGCGAGGACGGTGACGGGGCAGTCGAGCGGCGCTCCCGGTACGTACCGGTAGGTCTCGACGGCCCGGTAGTCGGCCCGGATGGTGGGCAGGGCGAGGGCCAGCAACTCCTCGTCCTGAAGAACCTGTTGGTCGGTTCCGCTCAGCCGGCGGATCTCAGCGAGCAGTCCGGCGTCGTCCCGCAGGTGCACGGTCTGGGTGCGCGGCACGCTCGGCGCGCGGCGGGCCGAGGCGAAGAGGCGCAGGGGGCCGGTGGCACGTTCCGCGGCTCTGCGGCGGGCGGTCTCGAAGGCGAGCACGGCGCCCATGCTGTGTCCGAAGAAGGCGTACGGCCGACCGTCGAGGACGGTGCGCAGGGCGCCGGCCACGCCGTCGGCGACGGCCGGGATGCTGCCCGGGTGCGGCTCGTGGCGGCGGTCCTGGCGCGCCGGGTACTGCAGGGCGAGCACCTCGACGTGCGGGGCCAGGGCCCGGGAGAGCGCGAGGTAGGCGCTGGCCGCTCCGCCGACGTGCGGGAAGCAGACGAGTCGGGGAGCGTTCGGCGGGCAGGGGGTGAAGCACCTGACCCACGGGTTCTCGGCTTCCTGCGGCATGTTTCGGTCTCCTTGGCGCGGTCCGGCGCGCGGCACGGGGGGGGCGAGCGGGTGTCAGGTGCGGGTGCCGTGGGGAAGGCCGGGAGGCGGGCGGACGGGCACGGACCGACGGGGACGACGGTCCAGCCGTTCCCGCCCGCCTCCGGGGTGTCAGTCGGTGCTGCTGTCCCACTCGGGCTGTTCGAGGATCTCCAGGACGGCGCAGCCGAAGTGGAAGCCACCGCCGATGCCGAAGAGCAGCACCTTGTCGCCGGGCGACACGGCGCCCGTCTCCAGCAGGTGGACCAGCCCGGCGGCCTGGTCGCCCGCGCCGATGTGGCCGACCTGGCGGCCCCAGTGCCACAGGGCCTTCTCCTCGGTGACGCCGAAGGCCTGGGCGCGGGAGTCCCAGTCGACCAGGGTTCGGCCCGCGTTGGGGAAGACGAACCGGGCCACCTCGTCGCCGGTGATGCCCGCGTCCGCGAGCGCCCGGTGGATGGTCTCCTGCTCCCGTACGGTGATCGACTGCACGAGTTCGGGGACCGTGGTCTGCCCGCGCTCCAGGTACTGCTTGGTGCGGGCCCGCAGGTTCACCGGCCAGCCGTGTTCGCCGCTGCCCGAGGCCCATTCGCCCTGGCCTCGGTAGACCCCTTCGTGGGTGGGGTCGTCCAGCAGGGCGGTGGACAGCAGCCTGGCCACGCCGGGGCGGCGGGACAGCACCAGCGCGGTGGCACCGTCGCCGCGGAGCATGCCCTTGTCGGAGCGGTAGCGGTCGTACCCGGGCAGGTTGAACTTGTCGCCGGTGGTCACCAGCGCCGAGTCCGGTCCGGAGCGCATCGCCGAGAGATAGGCGGCGGCCACCTCGATCGAGGCCATACCGCCGTTGCAGGCCTGCTTGACCTCCAGCGCGGGTGCCGTGCCGCCGACGGCGCGGTCGAGGATGTACGACACCGGGGTGAAGTGGTCCAGCCCCTGGAAGGACGTGGTGGCGTGCAGGAACAGGGCGATGTCATCCGCTGCGGTGCCGGAGCGGGCAAGGGCCTTCTTGGCCGCGGCCACCGTCATGTCGGCCGGGGACTCCTCCCCCGCCACGCGCACCGCCAGGTAGTCGTCCTCCTTGCACTCCTCCGCGTCGTAGCGGCCGTCGGCGACGGCGTCGAGCACGTCCTCGGGTTCCCCCAGCCAGGCCGCGCCGGCGCTGACGTAGATGTCGTTCCACTGCATGGGTGTTCTCCTTGGTCACGGATGGGGCGTGCGGCGCCGGTCATTCGGCGGCGACGGCCGCCTTGGAGGTGTCGGGGACCGGGGCGGCGCTGGGCCGGGGCTGCTTCTTCAGGCCCAGGCCGATGACCGCGCCGACGAAGGCGGCCACCACGGCCACCCAGCCGGCGGTGCGCAGGCCACCGATCAGATCCGAGGCCGGCGGGACGGCGCCGGAGCCGTGCAGGCTGGCCGTGACGACGGCGACCAGGGCGGCCAGGCCCAGCGCGCCGCCGATCTGGCGGGAGGTGGAGGCCAGGGCGGAGGCGACACCCTGCTGTGCGGGGGCGGCGCCGGACGCGGCGACGGCGACGAACAGCGACGGGAAGGCGAAGCCGCCGCCGGCGCCCCAGATCACGATGCCCGGCAGCACGGTCCAGTAGGACCCGTCCGTGGTCATCCCGGCGACGATCGCCGCGAGGCCGACGCCGGTGACGACGGTGCCCCAGAACAGGGTGGTGCGGACGCCGTACTTGCCGAGCGCCTTGGCGTTGAGCTTCATCGAGACGGCCATGGAGACGACGGTCGGCGGCAGGAACGCCAGGCCCGCGGCGAGCGGGCTGTAGCCGAGCACGTCCTGGAGGTAGGTAGTGAGCAGGTAGTAGGTGCCGCCCAGCGAGGCCTGGAAGACGATCATCGCAAGCATGGCGACGTTCAGACCACGCAGCTTGAACAGCTGCAGCGGGACCAGCGGGTCGGCGGTGGCCTTCTCGACCAGGACGAAGACGGCCAGCAGCACCAGGCCAGCGCTCAGAGCGCCTGCGCCCTGGAGCGAGCTCCAGCCCTTGTCGGGTCCGCTGACCAGGCCGAACACCAGGAGCGTGGAGCCGGCGGTGGCGATGACCGCGCCGGGCGCGTCGAAGCTGCGACCGCTGCCGGTCCGGTCGGCGGGGAGGATGTTAGGGGCGGCGAAGGCGGCGATCAGGGCGAGCGGGACGTTCACGAAGAACACCCACTCCCAGCCGAGCGAGTTGGTGAGGACTCCGCCCAGCAGCGAGCCCGCCGCGAGGCCGGCGCCGCCCATGGCGCCCCACACGGAGGTGGCACGGTTGCGCTCGGGACCGGCGGCGAAGTGGGTGAAGATCAGCATCAGGGTCGCCGGGGTGAGCAGCGCGCCGCCCACACCCTGCACGGCACGGGCGGCCACCAGCAGCCCCGGGTCGCCGGACAGGCCGCCGGTCAGCGACGAGACGGCGTAGATGACAAGGCCGGTGACGAGCATGCGGCGCGGGCCGATGCGGTCGACGGCCCGGCCGCCGAACAGCAGCAGCCCGCCGAGGGCGACGGCGTAGGCGCTGACGACCCACTGGAGCGTCTGGGCGGTGAAGCCCAGCTCGCGGCCGATGTCGGGGAGCGCCACGTACACGATGTTGTAGTCGATCGTGACGATGAACTGGGTGAACGCCAGCAGGGCGAGCGTCAGCCCGGACCACCGTGGCGATCGGGCGTCGGAAGTGACCACGGTCTGCCTTCTTTCTGAGGATGCGGGGCAGGTGCGGCGTTCGTGGAAGAACACGGAGAGGGAGGTGCCCCGGAGAGCGGGGGGAACGCGGCCGCTCGCCCACGCGGGGGATGAGCGGGCGAGCGGCTCTGACAGTGACCGTAGGAACGGTCGCCCCCTACCGACAACCCCAGGTCGGAGGGGCGGCACCCCTATGTTCTCGGGGGAGTGCGGGTACGACGGAAGGCCGCCCCGGCGGGAGGCCGGGGCGGCACGTTCGGCCGGCTGGATCAGTTGAAGAAGGCGTGCAGGCGCTTGACGCGCTCGCCCTCGATGATGACGACGTCGGTGCCGCCGGCGACGGCGGCGCCGGGGCGGCCGAACTGCCAGGAGAACCGGGCCTGGTCGTGGTGGCCGTTGACCTTGGCCGTCAGCCCGAACGACAGGCCGGGCGGGAAGTTCTTGCTCAGCCGGCCCAGGTAGGCGTCGATGGCATCCCGGCCGACCAGCTGGGCGTCGGGGTCGCAGTACTCGGCGTCCTCGGTGAACAGCGCGTCGATCAGGGCCCGTCGGCGGGTGTCGTCCGCCTCGTTGGCGACGTCGATGAACTTCTCGACGATCCCCTGGTAGTCGTGGCTCATGGGTACCTCTCTGTTCGGATGGGGGGTTTACCTGGTCGGACCCAGGACGACCGGCAGCTCGGCGAGACTGCGCACAGCCACCGCGCCGTTGGTGGGCGGGGTGAGGGTGACGGCGTCCACCTCGTGCCGGAAGAGTGTGGTCAGCGCGACCTGGGTGACCAGGCGGGCGATGGGGGCGGCGACGCAGAAGTGGATGCCGTGGCCGAAGCCGAGGTGGCGGACCGACGGGCGGGTCAGGTCCAGTTCCTCGGGACGGTCGTAGGCCTCTGGGTCGCGGTTGGCGGCGCCCAGCACCATGAAGACCTCGTCGCCGGCCTTGACCTGTGTGTCGCCGATCTCCGCGTCGTCGAGGACGGTGCGGTTGATCAGCTGGACGGCGGAGTCGTAGCGCATCAGCTCCTCGACGGAGCGTGCGGTGTGCTCGGGGTTGTCGCGGAACCAGGCCAGTTGTTCGGGGTGCCGGAACAGGGCCAGCGCGGAGACACCCATCATGGCCTGGGGTGCGCTGAAGCCGGCCAGGAAGATGTTGGCGGCGGTGGTCAGCACCTCGACCTCGGTGAGCCGGTCACCGTCCTGCTCGACGGCGACGAGCTGGCTCATCAGGTCGTTCTCCGGCTTGGCGCGGCGCGCGGCGATGAGTTCCAGGGATATCTCGACGTAGCCCTCGCGGGCCGCGATACGTGCGTCCAACTCCGCAGGCGAGAGCGTGTAGTTGGGGTCGAGGCCGCGGCCGGCGTCGTTGCCGTACTCGATGCAGCGGGCCAGGTACTTCTCCGGGACGCCGACGAGGACGTTGAGGACGTAGGCGCCCAGCGGGCGGAAGTACTCGGCGACCAGGTCGACCGGTGCGCCGCCGCTCTCCCGGCGGAGCCGGTCCAGGAGATCGGCGGCGAACTTCTCCGCGAGGGGCCGTACGGCCTCCACCATGCGGGGCGTGAACGCCTTGTTGATCAGGGAGCGCAGCCGGGTGTGGTCCGGTGGGTCCATGAACATCACCACCCTGGACTGGCCCTCGGAGGTGGGTATGTAGGTGTCCTGCACACCGGCGCCGTCGCCGCGGCCGAAGCGCGGGTCACGCAGGACGGCGGACAGCTCGCGGTGGCCGAGCACGGCGTAGCCGGCCTCGGTGGGGATGACGTTGCCGCTCGTCTCGCGCAGCGTCCGGTAGACGGCGTAGGGGTCGGAGTGGAAGGCCGGGTCGAAGGGGTCGTACGGCAGCACCCTGGGGCCGGTGCCGGTCAGTTCGGGCAGCGTCTCGGTCATGACGGGGATCCCTCGGAGTCAGCGGTGAACTCGACCGGCAGGTCGAGCAGGACGGTGTGCTTGTTGTTGGCGCCCCAGCGCACCGGGCCGGCGGGGCGGATCTCGTGGGCGTGGTCGAGCAGTTCTTCGAGCACCATCCGGATGAGGAGCCGGCCCACCTCGTCACCGAGGCAGTAGTGCGGTCCGTGGCCGAAGGAGAGGTGCGGATTGGCGGTGCGCCGGACGTCGAAGCGGTCGGGCTCGTCGTGGACGGCCTCGTCGCGGTTGGCCGAGGGCCACCACACGGTCACCTTGTCGCCGGCCCGGATGGTCTCGCCGTGCAGCTGTACGTCGCGTACGGCGGTGCGGCGGGTGTAGGGGTTGGCCGGGGCCCAACGCAGGATCTCCTCGACGGCTCCGGGCAGCAGGGCGCGATCTGCGCGCAACTGCTGCCACTGGTCGGGGAACTCGGTGAACGCCTGGACGCCGGCGGCGATGGTGTTGCGGGGCTGTTCGAACCCGGTGACGAGGAACAGCACGGCGTTGCCCGCCCGTTCGGCGTCGGTGAGCGGGGGCAGGCCGGTCTCCGGGGGCAGTTCCCCGGCGGAGATCAGCGCGCCGAGGTCGTCGCCGGGCGTGGCGCGCCGGGCTGCGACGAAGTCGGTGAAGTACTCCTGCATGGCGCGGAAGACGGCCACCGAGCGGGCGTCGGGCTCACCGGTGCGCCGGTTGGTGAAGCCGAGGACCTCGCGCACCCAGCCGGTGAGCAGCTCCCAGTCCGTCTCGGGTACCCCGAGGAGGACGGCCATGGCGCGCAGCGCGAAGGGCACGGACACCTCTTCGACGAACTCCCCGCTCCCCCGGGCCACGGCGGCGGCCACCAGGTCCGCGGCCAGGCCGCGCAGGCGCTGTTCGAGGGCGGCGACGGCACGTCCCGTCACGGACGGGGTCAGCAGGTGCTTGATCGCGTCGTGGCGCGGGTTGTCCATCATCGGCAGCAGGACACCCGCGTGGACGCCGACGGGCATGTCGTCGAGGTGGGTGCCGCCGCCCTTGCGTCCTCCGCCGCCCTGGGCGGAGAACGCCGGGTCGGTGGTGACGAAGGCGATGTCGGCGTGGCGGGTCAGCACCCAGAAGCCCTCGCGGTCGGCGCTGTGCCCAGGCGGGTGGTACAGCAGCGGCGCCTCGCGGCGCAGCCGGGCGAAGAGGTCGTAGGGCAGGCCGGCCGCGTAGCGGGACTGGTCGGTGAGGTCGAATCCGCCCAAGACGTCGGGCAGAC
The DNA here is from genome assembly GCF_024519455.1 of Streptomyces sp. STR69. GTDB lineage: Bacteria > Actinomycetota > Actinomycetes > Streptomycetales > Streptomycetaceae > Streptomyces. Next base: position 197,423 of record NZ_JALJRY010000003.1, read on the forward strand.
GGGGTGCGGTTGTTTCAGTGGTCATCGCTGGGATGCCTCTCGGTCGCGTCCGGAGACGGACAGCCAGGCGCGGCTGATCGCCGCGTAGTCGGGTTCGGCGCCGGACCGCACGACTGCCAGGCGGCGCCTGGCCGATTCGATGCGGTGCCGGGCGCCGGTGCAGTACACGTCTGCCAGCGCCTGGGCGTCGCCGTCCTCGCCGGTGCTCGTGAGATGGGAGGCCCGCGCCAGGGCGGCACTCACGGAGAGCACCTCGGCGGCCGTCTGCGCGACGAGGGCGAGGGTGCCCTCCTGTGCGTACAGGTCGGTGAGGTCGTCGTGGCCGTCGGCGAGTTCCCGGCAGGTGCGGGCGAGGTCGGCGGTGTGCTCGGCCAGCGCGGTGAGATGGGCGCGGTTGGCCTCGGTGAGATGGGCACCGGCGTCCGTGGACGGGCCGGGGTCGGTGGAGGGTTCGGCACGGCCGAGGGCCGGGTCGCGGTGAAAGGCGGCGAGCAGCAGTTGAGCGGCCTGGTTGTCGAGCTGGAAATCCACGTTGCCGGCGATGCGCAGCCCGCGGGCGTCCCGGTAGGCACGCTCGACGGGAAGGTCGGGGGCGCCGCGGCGGCGCTTGCTGGCCACGGTCTCGAACCCCTCGGCGCCCAGCAGGGACACCGTGCGGTCCGCGATCCGCCCGGCCGTGCGCACCAGGACGTTCTTGGCGAGGAACTGCTCCAGCCAGCGATCGCTCAGACCGGCCCCGATCAGACCGAGGCGAGCCACGCTCTCCATGGCGTACACCTCGGCGACGGTCGTGGCGACGAGCCGCTGGATCTGCTCGTAGTCGCCGAGCGGGCGGCCGTCGACGGTGCGGCGGACGACGAAGTCCCGGGACCACTCGGCGCAGTTGCGGGCGATGGCGAGAGCGGGGGCCCCGGTGAAGTGCAGCCGGCCGACCAGGCCGAGGAAGCCGATGGCGGCGGGCAGCCGGTCTCCGTCCCCCTCGACCAGGACGTGCTCACGGGGCACCCGCACCTTGTGCAGACGCAGCGCGCCGTTCGGCAGGCCCCTGCTGCCCATGAACTCGATGGCGGAGGCGACCTCGAATCCCGGGGTGCGGGTGTCGACGAAGCAGACCCCGACACGGCTGCGGTCGGGATCGTCGAGGACCGCCGAGACGGGCAGCAGGTCGGCCACGGTGCCGTTGCCGATGAAGAGCTTGTCGCCGGTCAGCTCGTAGGCCGTGCCGTCCGGGGTGGGTGTCGCGGTGAGCACAGGACGGGAGTTGTTCTGCCCGGCGTGGTCGGTGTCGCCGAATCCGGAGACGGTGCCCTCGGTGATCCGGCGGCGCACATGGGTGGCGAGCGGGCCCTCGGGCAGGGCGGGCAGCATCGCGGGAGCGCCGACGCCGGCCTGGATCGCCATGATCTGGGCGGCGGGCACGGACCACTGAGCGGCGCGTGCCACCGCCTCGAAGACGGCGTACGAGGAGAGGTCCAGGCCGCCGAGTTCGGGGCCGACGCCCAGCCTGAGGTAGCCCCGCCGCTGGAGGTCGTCGAGGAAGTCCTCCGGGAGGGTGCGGGTGCGGTCGAGTTCCTCCGGGTCGACATGCCGCTCGTAGAAGGCTGCGATGTCGGCGACGGTCTTCTCGTCGGCGGCCCGCTCCTCGGGGGTGCGCTCCGGGAAGGGGTCCAGCGCGTCCCAGCGGAGCCGGCCGGATGCGAGGCCGGGCAGGATTCCGCGAGCGGGCGCGCTCGAACGGTCGTCGGACCGCGAGTTCATGATGGGACTCCTTGATGCGTCCGGGATGTGCTCCGGGACTTCCGGAACTGACGCTAGAAACGGCCGACCCCTACTTCCAACCCCTGACCGGGGCGGCACGGCCCCTGATCAGGGCCGGGGTCACCGGGTGCGGTGTGCCTGCCAGGAACCGGCGGGGCGGTGGGCGGCGTGAGGGCCGCCGGGAAGCGGTGCGCGCTCCCAGCGGGCCTGCCCGGCGAGGGAGTTGGGCGTGTTCTCGGGGCTGGGCGTCTGCCGGGCGGCGAGGAGTACGGCGGTGACGGCAGCGAGTTCGGCCGCGGTGGGCTCGCCCCGGGTGACCCGCAGCACCGACGAGGGATCGGAAAGGGGGCCGACGCCGCTCATGCGGGTGCGTTCCCGTGCTTGCGCGAGGGCAGTTCAGCGTGTTTCGTCCGCAGCATGGCGAAGGTGGCGACGAGCGTGGCGCGGGTCTCAGCCGGATCCACGACGTCGTCGACGAGGCCGCGTTCGGCCGCGTAGTAGGGGTGCATCAGCTCGGCCTTGTACTCCTTGATCTTCTGCGCGCGCACCGCGTCGGGGTCGTTGGCGGCGGCGATGTCCCGGCGGAAGATGACGTTCGCCGCGCCCTCCGCGCCCATCACGGCGATCTCGTTCGACGGCCAGGCGAGGGCCACGTCCGCGCCGATGGAGCGGGAGTCCATGACGATGTACGCGCCGCCGTACGCCTTGCGCACGATGAGGGAGACCCGGGGCACGGTCGCGTTGCAGTAGGCGTACAGGAGTTTCGCTCCGTGCCGGATGATCCCGCCGTGCTCCTGGTCCACGCCGGGCAGGAAGCCGGGGACGTCGACCAGGGTCAGGATCGGGATGTTGAACGCGTCGCACATCTGCACGAAGCGGGCCGCCTTCTCGCTTGCGTGGATGTCGAGGACACCGGCCATGGCGCTCGGCTGGTTGGCGACGATGCCGGTGACATGGCCGTCCAGCCGGGCGAGCACGCACAGGACGTTGGTCGCCCAGGTGGGGTGCACCTCGAACGTCTCGCCGTCGTCGACGATCTCCTCGATGACGGTCCGCATGTCGTACGACAGTCCGGGGTCGGCCGGCACCAGGTCCGCCAGCCGCTCGGTGCTCCGGTCGAAGGGGTCGCCGGTGGCGACGTGCGGCGGTAGTTCGCGGTTGTTGGCGGGCAGCAGGGACAGCAGGTAGCGGACGTCCTCCAGGCAGGTCTCCTCGTCGTCGTAGGCGAGATGGCACACGCCCGAGACGGAGGCATGCACGTCGGCCCCGCCGAGCCCGTTCTGCGAGACCTGTTCGCCGGTGACGGCCTGGACGACGTCCGGTCCGGTGATGAACATCTGCGAGGTCTCGCGGACCATGAAGACGAAGTCGGTCAGGGCGGGGCTGTAGGCCGCGCCGCCCGCGCACGGGCCGAGCATCACGCTGATCTGCGGGATGACCCCGGAGTTGCGGGTGTTGCGCTGGAAGATCCCGCCGTAGCCGGCGAGCGCGGTCACGCCCTCCTGGATCCGGGCGCCGGCACCGTCGTTGAGCGACACCAGGGGTGCTCCGGCGGCCGCCGCGAGGTCCATCAACTTGTGGATCTTGGCCGCGTGGGCCTCGCCCAGTGCGCCGCCGAAGATGCGGAAGTCGTGCGCGTAGACAAAGACGGTACGGCCCTCGACCGTGCCCCAGCCGGTGACGACACCGTCCGTGTAGGGCTTCTTGGCCTCCATGCCGAAGCCGGTCGCCCGGTGCCGGCGCAGTGCCTCGATCTCCTGGAAGGACCCTTCGTCGAGCAGCAGCTCGATGCGTTCGCGCGCGGTCAGCTTGCCCTTGGCGTGCTGGCGTTCGGTGGCCGCGGGATCGCCGCCCTCGCGAGCACTGCGTTTGAGCCGCAGCAGCTCCTCCACGCTTCCTTCGGTGGTCGTCGCGGGCATCGCGGTCGTCGTCATCAGGTCTCACTCCTCTGTGGTACGGCGAGCCGGTCGAGCAGCTCCTCGACCTGGTCAAGTCCCGACGGTGTGGTGCCGCTCGCGGCCACATAGCCGTCGGGTCGCAGCAGCAGGAAGCCGGCACCGCGGCGCGGCAGGTGGTCGTGGGTGAGCACGCCGGAGCGGCGGGCCGCCAACGACCGGCCCCTGCGCACCAGTTCGCCGCCGGGCGGGCCCAGGGTCAGCAGCCGGAACACGGACTGGACGTCGGTACCGGTGCGGGGCACCCAGTGGGGGGTGCGCGCGCCGGCCGGCGGAAGGTTCTTCAGCAGCAGCGCGGGGCCGCGGCCGGGCAGCCGCGAGGCCGAGCCGTCCGCGGACAGGGGCCCCGAGTAGCGAATCCGCCACCCCGCGAGCAGCGGCACGAACCAGCGGCGCAGCACGCCGGTGGCGTCGAGTCCGCGCCAGGACAGGTTGCGCACCCGGGCCGCAGTGGGTCCGAGTGTGAACATGCGGATCATCTGGTGGGTGGTGTGCACGATCTGCTCGGCGGCCTGGCGCCGTTCGCGTTCGTAGCTGTCGAGGATGCCGGGCGTGAGCCGTCCCTGGATGACCCCTGCGAGCTTCCACGCCAGGTTGTGCACGTCCTGGAGCCCCAGGTTGAGGCCCTGGCCGCCCACGGGCGAGTGGGTGTGGGCGGCGTCCCCGACGAGGAAGCAGCGGCCCCGGCGCAGCGGCAGCGCGATCCGCTCGGAGCTGGTGAAGGTGCGCAGCGCGTCCAGTTGCCCGACGCGCAGCCCGCCCGGACCCCGCTCGTCGAGCAGCGTCTGCACCAAATCGGGTGTCAGGGGCGTGTTCTCGGGGACCGCGGCGGCGATACGTACGTTGCCGTTGCGCATGGGCGCGAAGACGAGCGCGCCGGTACGGCCGAAGAAGTAGTGCACGTGCCCGGTCTCGTAGGAGCCGATGATGCTGCCCTCGGCGAGCAGGAAGGTCATCGGGAGGCGGTCGCCGGCGAACTGGATGCCGAGTTGCTCGCGGACCCGGCTGCGCACGCCGTCCGCCGCGATCAGCCAGTCGGCATGCACGGTCTCGGTGCCGGCCGGACCTCGCACCTCGGCGCTCACGCCTTCGGCGCGGGTGTCGACCCGGATGACCTCGGCGGAACGCTCGACCTTGCCGCCGAGTTCCTCCAAGCGCTGCTCCAGCAGGGCGTTGGTCTGCTCCTGGGGCAGCAGCAGGGGTTCGTTGACGGAGCCGAGGGCGACTTTCAGGCGTCGGCTGCCGGCGAGGTGGTAGCTCATGGTCCGCACCCGCAGGCCGCGGCTCTCCGCGGAGCCGAGCAGGCCGAGTCCGCGCAGCACGTCGAGGGCCGGCGGCCACAGCTGCAGGGCGCGCGTGCCCTTGAGGCGGTCCGCGGCCGCGTCCAGGATCCGGACCGGTACGCCCAGTCTGAGCAGCTCGCAGCCCGCTGCCAGGCCGACCGGCCCGGCGCCGACGATCAGCACCGGTGTTGTCATGGTGGGTTGCTCCTTGTTCGGCTTGGCCTGGGTGAGTTCAGGCCTGGGTGAGGGCGGTGGAGAGCCAGCGGTCGACGGAACGCGCGGTGTCCTCCACGCGGTCCTGGATGACGTCGAAGTGATCGCCGGGCACGTCGACGGACCAGTGGGCGTACGGCCAGTCGGCCCGCCACGGGGTCTCGGCCGACAGCCCCGGCACCGGTGCGGAGGCCCGCACGAACAGCGTCGCGGTCCGGGAGCGCTGCGGTACGGCGTCGCCGAGGACGCGCAGGTAGGCGCCCATGGCGGTGAGCCGGGTGTCGTCCAGCAGGATGAACTCGGCGGTCCGCTCGGACATGCCCCGCAGCAGCGCGGTCCCGGCCGCGTTCGCGAGGGCCTCGGGGCCGCCGGCGTCGATGAGGACGAGCCCGTCGGGGTGTCGCAGGTCGTGGGTCTCCAGATGGCGGGCGACGACGTGGGCCAGCAGCCCGCCCGAGGAATGGCCGACGAGGGCGTAGGGCCGGCCGGCCGCCTGCTCGCGTACGGCGACGGCGGCGGCCTCGACCAGCGCGTCGAGGTTCGCGGGCACCCGTTCCCCGGCCCGGAAGCCGGGCAGCGAGAAGGCGACGACGTCCCGGGTTCCTGCGAACTGCGCTGCGAACCGGGCGTATTGGTGCGGGCCGGAGCTTGCGAGGACGGACGGAAAGCACAGCAGGACCGGCTGCCGGTCGTCCCGCCGGGTGTCCTCGGCGAGCAGGACCGGCTCGGGCAGGTCGGCCCGGTCGGGTTGGGTGAAAGCGGGGCGGGAGCGGGAGAGTTCGAGCAGCCTGGCGGTGAACTCGGGGGTACGGCCGCTGCGTTGGGCCTCAGCGAAGTGGGAGAAGAGGGGGGTGAAGGGATCGTCGTCGGGGGTGGCCGGCGACCGGTCGGCACCGGTGGTTCCCGCGCCGGTGGTTCCCGCACCGCCCGTTCCCGCGCCGACACGGAAGCCCGCCTCCGGCAGGGTGCCCGAGGCGACGGCGGCGCTCGTCAGACGCGCCGTGACGTGGTCGGCCAGGGCCTCGGGCGTGCGCAGTTCGAAGATCGTACGGGCCGTGATGTCCGGTACGCCGGTGGCGAGCAGGCGGTTGCGCAGTTCGAGGGTGGTGACGGAGTCCATGCCCTGCTCGAGGAATCCGCGCCGGGTCGACACCGCAGCCGGGTCGACTCCCAGGACCGCCGCGACGGCCCCCCTGACCGCGTCGAGCACCTGCGGCCGGGCGTCCGCCGGCGTACGCCCGGCGAGTCCGCTCAGCCCGGTTCCCGAGGCCGACGGGCCCTCGCTCACGGCCGTGGCACGCACCAGCCGCCGGACCTCGGGCACCTCCGACAGCAGCGGCGCGGGCCGGCCCGTCGCCAGCCTGCCCAGCAGCCGCTCCCAGTCGACGTCCGCGACGACCGCGAGACGGTCACCGCGCTCCAGAGCACCGGCGAGCGCAGCGACCGCGGCCGGAGCGGGCAGGGCGGGCGTACCGCGGTCACGCAGCCTGCGCAGACGGTCGGCCGCGGTACCCGGGTCGGTTCCCGAGACGACCTCGTCCTCCCACAGGCCCCACCCGATGGCGGTGACCGGCAGCCCCAGGCCGGCCCGCTGGGCGGCCAGGGCGTCGAGATGGGCGGCGGCCGCGGCGTACGAGCCGAGGCCCAGTCCCGCGCTGAACCGGGCGGCGATCGAGGAGAACAGCACGAACGCCGTCAGCTCCCGGTCCGCGGTCAGCTCGTGCAGATGCCAGGCACCGGTGACCCGTTCGCGTACGGCACGGTCGAGATGCTCGGGGGTGAGCGAACCGAGGGTCGCCTCCTCGCGCGTGCCGACGGTGTGCACGACCGCGGTGAGCGGCGCGTCGGCGGGAACCGTGTCGAGAACGGCCGCCACGGCGGCCCGGTCGGCAAGGTCGCAGGAGACGAGGGTGACGTCCGCACCCGCGGCACGGAGCCCGTCGACGAGCGCGGAGGCTTCCTCGGTGCCGATGGTCTCGGGCCCTGTCGTCAGGATCAGATGCCCGGCTCCGGCGTCGGCCAGCGAACGGGCCACACGCGCGCCCAGCGGTTCGGTTCCGCCGGTGATCAGCACGGTTCCGTGCGGGCACCAGGGGGTCACCCGGGCGGTGTTGCGGACGGGGGCGGGCAGCAGCCGGCGCGCGAGCGGCCCGTTCGCCCGCACCGCCACCTGGTTCTCGTTCCGGTGCTCACCGAGGCCACCGAGCGTCGCCGCCCAGTGGGACAGTACGCGGTCGTCGAGGTCGGCCGGCAGGTCCACCAGGCCGCCCCAGTACGGCAGTTCCAGTTCGGCGGACTGACCGAGGCCCCACACCTGCCCCTGGGCGGGGGCGGTGACCGGGTCCCCGTCCCCGGTGGCGACAGCACCGCGGGTGACCGCCCACAGCGGCACGGTCACCTCCATGTCGGCCAGCGCCTGCGCCAGCACGAGGGTGCCGAGAGCCGGTCTGCCGCCGGCGGGGTCGGCGCCGTAACGGGCGGGCAGCAGCGACAGGACACCGGACAGATCCGGTACGCCTGCGACCTCCGTGCCGATACGACGGGCCAGCGCGGTCCGTTCGACGCCCGCCTCGTCCACGGGCAGGGCCACGGCGCGGGCACCGTGCCGCTCGAGCATCCGTGCCGCGGCGGACGCGAGTTCCTCCTGGTCCGGGCCCGCGACGACGAACCAGCTTCCGCTGAGCCCGGGGACCGCGGGCCCGGGCAGCGGACGCCAGCCGTCGAGGTAGCGCCAGGACGCCTGCCAGGTGTGCTCGGTGCGCCTGCGGTGCCAGTCGGTGAGGGCGGGCAGTACGGCGGCGACGGCGTCACGGTCGTCGGCGCCCACGACCTTGGCGAGAACCTCCGCATCACCGGCCGCCACGGCCTGCCAGAACGGTTCGTCGGAGGTGTCGGGCTGCTGGACCGTGGCCGGCGCGGCCCAGTAGTGGGTGTGTTGGAAGGGGTAGGTGGGCAGGTCGACGGGGTGTGCGTAGCGTCCGGTGAAGGCCTGCCTCCAGTCGACCCCAACACCCTTGACCCACAGCGTCGCCAGCGAAGTCAAAAAGCGCTCCCGGCCGCCCTCCTTGCGCCGCAACGACCCCGCCACCACAACATCCACCCCGCCGTCCTCGGCGGTCTCCGCCACCGACGCGACCAGCACCGGATGCGCACTGGACTCCACAAACACCCGGAACCCGTCCCCCAGCAGGGCCCTGACAGCAGGCTCGAACAACACCGGACGCCGACAGTTCTCGAACCAGTACCCCGCATCCAACTCCGAACCGTCCAACACCCCACCGGTCACCGTCGAATACAACGGAACCCGCCCCCGCCGCGGCCGCACAAACGCCAGCAGCTCGCCCAACCGCCCCCGCAACGCCTCCACCTGAGGACTGTGCGAAGCAACCGTCGCCGCAATCACCCGCGCCCGCACCCCCTCACCCGACAGAACCGCCACCAACTCCTCCAACGGCCCCACCGCACCCGCCACCGTCACCTGCGCCGGACCATTCACCCCCGCCACCCACAACCGGCCCGCAAACCCCGCCTCAATCCGGGCTTCGACATCAACACGCGACAACGCCACCGACGCCACCGCACCCCGCCCCACCAACTCCTCCGCGAACACCTGCGAACGCACCACCACCAACCGCGCCGCATCCTCCACACTCAACGCACCCGCCACACACGCCGCCGCAATCTCCCCCTGCGAATGACCCACCACCGCATCCGGAACCACCCCGAACGACACCCACAACTCCGCCAGCGCGACATGCACCGCGAACAACACCGGCTGCACCACCTCGATCCGCTCCAACGACGCGGCACCCTCCACCCCCCGCAGCACGTCCTCCACCCGCCACGACACAAACCGCTCCACCACACCCGCCACCACACCCAGCCGCGCAGCAAACACCGGCGAGGAATCCAACAACTCCACCGCCATCCCCACCCACTGCGACCCCTGACCCGGAAACACAAACACCCGCCTACCGACCACACCGGCTTCACCAGCCACCACACCCGCAACCCCACCACCCCGCACCAACCCCTCCACACCAGCAAGGAGTTCAGCCCGCCCCGTGCCCACCACCACCGCACGCTGCTCGAACACAGAACGGGTGGTGACCAGCGACAGCCCCAGGTCGTCGAAGGACAGTTCCGGATGCGACTCGGCGTGCGCCAGCAGCCGCGCCGCCTGATCCCGCAACGCCGTGGAGGTCTTGGCGGACAGGACCAGGGGCAGCGGGGTCGGCTCGGCGGCCTTGGATTCCCCGGCGGGAACGGCTTCGGTGGGCTCGGCGGCAGGAGCTTGTTCCAGGATGACGTGGGCGTTCGTACCGCTCATGCCGAAGGAGGAGACACCGGCCCGGCGCGGACGGCCGGTCTCGGGCCAGGGCTGCTCCTCGGTGAGAAGGGCGAGGGACCCCGATGTCCAGTCGACGTAGGTCGAGGGCTTGTCCACGTGCAGCGTGCGCGGCAGCACTCCGTGGCGCATCGCCATGACCATCTTGACGATGCCGGCGATGCCTGCGGCGGCGAGGGTGTGGCCGATATTGGACTTCGCCGAGCCGAGCCACAGCGGCCGGTCGGCCGGTCGGTCCTGTCCGTACGTCGCCAGCAGCGCACCCGCCTCGATCGGATCACCGAGCTTCGTGCCGGTGCCGTGCGCCTCGACCACATCCACGTCGGCCGTGGTCAGCCCCGCCGATGCCAGTGCCGCGCGGATGACCTTCTGCTGGGAACGGCCGTTGGGGGCCGTGAGACCGTTGCTGGCACCGTCCTGGTTGATCGCGCTGCCCCGGACCACCGCGAGGACACGGTGCCCGTTGCGGCGAGCCTCCGACAACCGCTCGACGACGAGGACACCAACCCCTTCCGCGAAACCGGTGCCGTCGGCCGCGTCCGCGAAGGGCTTGCAGCGGCCGTCAGGAGCGAGGCCGCGCTGCCGGCTGAAGTCCACGAACCCGGACGGTGTGGCCATCACCGTGACCGCGCCGACCAGGGCGAGCGTGCACTCGCCCTGGCGCAGCGCCTGGGCGGCCAGGTGCAGGGCGGTCAGCGACGACGAGCAGGCGGTGTCCACGGTGACGGCCGGACCCTCGAAGCCGAAGGTATAGGCCACCCGGCCCGACAGGACGCTGGTGGCGGTGCCGGTCATCCGGTACGCCTCGGTGCCCTCCGGGGGTTGGGTGAGCATCAGCTGGTAGTCGTCGCTGACGCAGCCGGCATAGACACCGGTCCGGCTGCCGCGCAGCGTCGCGGCGTCGATGCCGGCGCTCTCGACGGCCTCCCAGGATGCCTCCAGGAACAGCCGCTGCTGCGGGTCCATGGCCAGCGCCTCACGCGGGTTGATGCCGAAGAAGCCGGCGTCGAAGCCGGCGGCGTCGTAGAGGAATCCGCCCTCCTTCGCGTAGGAGGTGCCGGTGCGCTCCGGGTCGGGGTCGTACAGGCCCTCTAGGTCCCAGCCGCGGTCGGAGGGGAAGCCGGATATGGCGTCCCGGCCGGCGGCCACCAGGTCCCAGAGGTCCTCCGGCGTGCGGACCCCGCCCGGGAAACGGCAGCTCATGCCGACGATCGCCAGGGGCTCGGTGCGCCGGTCGTCCGCGTCCTTGAGCCGGCGCCGTGTCTCCTGGAGCTCGACCGTCACCCGTTTCAGGTAGTCACGGAGCTTCGTGTCCTGATCAGTCATGGTTGGCTTCCTTGTCACGAGGTGGTGCCGAGCTCGTTGTCGATGAATGCGAAGAGTTCGTCGTCGGTCGTCAGGCCCTCGAGGTCCGTCAGGCCGGCGGGGTCTGCCAGGCCGGCGGGGTCTGCCAGGCCGGCGGGGTCTGCCAGGCCGGCGGGAACCGTGACACCGGCGGGGTCCGTCAGGCGGTCGCCGGGGCGGGCGGCCTGCGTCGCGGCCACCTCGCGCAGGAGGGACTCCAGCCGCTCGACGATCCGTTCGCGGGCGGTGGCGTCCTCCGCCGCCGCCAGCAGTCCGGCGGCGAGGCCGTCGAGGTCGGACTCGGCCCTCGCGGCACCGGCCGTCACGACCGACGGGACGCGCGAGGCCAGGAAGGTGGCGATCGCCTGCGGTGTCGGGTGGTCGAACGCCAGGGTCGCGGGCGGCTCTTGGCCCGTGACCTCACCGAGCCGATTGCGCAGGGTGACCGCGGCCATGGAGTCGAAGCCCAGGTCCTTCAGGGACTTCTCCGGATCGACCTGCGCGGGGTGGCCGTAGCCGAGGACGGCGGCGATCTCGGCCTGGACGATGTCCCGCAGGTACTCCACCCGCTCGGACTCCGGGAGCCCGGCGAGGACTTCGGCCGGTGAGAGGACGCCATCGGCCGCCGTAGCGGCCTCCGGCTCCCGTCGAACGGGGGTCACGGACACAGCGGGCGCAAGGGCCGCCGGGTCTGCCTCCAGCCAGTAACGGCTGCGTTGGAAGGCGTAGGTGGGCAGATCCACCGGACGGGCGCCGGAACGGACCAGCAGGCTACGCCAGTCGGCCGCAGCGTCCCGCGTCCACAGCTCGGCGAACGCGGTCAGCAGTGTCCGAGCCTCGGACCGTTCGCGCCGCTGCGCGGCACTGAGCAGCACCCGCGTGCCGGCTTCCGTGAGGGTGTCGCGGGCCATGGCCGTGAGCACGGCGTCCGGACCGATCTCCAGATACGTGGAGACACCCAGGGCGTTCAACTCACCGATACCGTCCGCGAATCGGACGGCCTCCCGGACATGACGCACCCAGTACTCAGCCGAAGTGATCTCCTCCACGGCCGCCGTGCGACCGGTCAGATTGGAGACCACCGGAACCGACGGCGCCGCATACGACAACTCCTCCGCGACCCGCCGGAACTCCGCCAGCATCGGCTCCATCCGAGGCGAATGAAAAGCATGCGAAACCCGCAACCGCTTCGTCTTACGCCCCTGCGCCCGCCAGTACGCGGCCACCTCCAGCACCGCATCCTCATCCCCGGCAACCACCGTGGACACCGGCCCGTTCAACGCCGCCACCGACACCCCGTCCACCAGCGTCGCCAGCACCTCCGCCTCCGACGCCTGCACCGACACCATCGCCCCCCCCGCCGGCAAGCCCTGCATCAACCGGCCCCGCGCCGCCACCAAACGGCACGCATCCGCCAGCGACCACACCCCCGCAACATGCGCCGCAGCCAGCTCACCCACCGAATGACCGGCCACATAATCCGGCCGCACCCCCCAGCTCTCCCACAACCGCGCCAACGCCACCTCGAACGCGAACAACGCACACTGCGTAAACCACGTCCGATCCAGCAACCCACCCACATCGTCACAGAACATGACGTCCTTCAGCGGACGCTCCAGATACCCGTCCAACTCCCCACACACCGCATCCAACGCAGCCGCGAACACCGGAAAAACGGCATACAACTCCCGCCCCATACCAACCCGCTGACTCCCCTGACCCGTGAACAAGAACGCCGTCCCACCCGCCCCGACCACCCCCGTCGCAGCGAAAGCACTGGACCTGCCCTGAGCAACCGCGTCGAGAGCCACACGAAGCTCGTCATGGTCGGCGGCCAGAAGGACCGTGCGGTGTGCGAACTGGGTGCGGGTGACCGCGAGCGAGTGCGCCACGTCCACGAGCGGCATCCCGGGCCGGTCGGCGAGATGGTCGCGCAGGTGGGCCGCCTGGTCCCGCAAAGCGCGCTCGGTCCGTCCCGACAGCGCGAACGGCAGGACGGAACCCGGGCTGTCCAGCCCGGCGGGCGCGGATGCCGGCTCAGACTGCCAACGGGACAGGATGAGGTGGCAGTTGGTGCCCGTCATGCCGAAGGAGCTGACACCGGCGAGCACTTCGCCGTCGGGCAGGGGCAGCAGCTCGGTGTTGACGGTGAGGTTCAGCTCGTCGAGCGGAATGTCGGGGTGAGGTGTACGGAAGTTGAGGCTCGGCACGAGGGTGCCCTCGCGCAGGCACAGCAGGGCCTTGACGAGTCCGGCGACTCCGGCCGCGCCTTCCAGGTGGCCGATGTTGGTCTTCACCGATCCGACCGCCAGCGGGCTTCCGGCGCGACGGGAGCGGCCGAGGACCTCGCCCAGGGCGGCTGCCTCGACGGGGTCGCCGACGCGGGTCCCGGTGCCGTGGAGCTCGACGAACCGCACGTCGGCGGGGTCGACACCCGTGCGGTCGTAGGCGCGGCGCAGCAGGTCCTGCTGGGCCTCGGCGCTGGGTGCGGTGAGGGTGGTGCCGCCGCCGTCGTTGTTGACGGCGCCGCCGCGGATGACGCCGTGGACGACGTCGCCGTCCTCGAGGGCCTGGCTGAGCAGTTTCAGGGCGACGATGCCGGCGCCTTCTCCGCGGACGTAGCCGTCGGCGCGCTCGTCGAAGGTGAAGGCCCGGCCCTGCGGGGAAAGGGCGCCGAACTTCTCGGCGACGGTGAAGCTTTCCGGGGTGAGGTTGAGGCTGACCCCGCCGGCCAGGACGAACTCGGCGTCGCCGCGTACGAGTTGTTCGCAGGCCAGCTGGACGGCGACGAGGGACGACGACTGTGCGGTGTCGACCACGAGAGAGGGGCCCCGCAGGCCCAGGGTGTAGGAGACGCGGTTGGCGATCGCGCCACGGCTGACCCCGGTGATCGTGGAGTGGGTGGCGGCGTCGGCGCCGCGTTCGTGGGCGAGCTTGGCGTACTCGTCCCACATCGCGCCCACGACGACACCGGTGCGGGTGCCGTGCAGCGTGCCTGGGACGATTCCGGCGTGTTCCAGGGCTTCCCACACAAGTTCCAGGACGAGCCGCTGCTGCGGGTCGATGCCGGTGGCCTCGCGCGGAGAGATGCCGAAGAACTCGGGGTCGAAGTGGGCGACGTCGTCGAGGTATCCGGCCGGTGCCCGGTTCTCGGCGTGCAGGTCCGTGCGGTCCGCGGGCGGCTGCGACAGGGCGTCACGGCCGCCGCGCAGAAGCTGCCAGAAGGCGTCCGGGTCGCCGGCGCCGGGGAATCGGCAGGACATTCCGACGACGGCCACCGCGTCGCGCGGCAGGTCGTGCCGGACGGTCTTTCCGGCCTCGGTTTCGAGGGACATTCTCTTCCTTCCGGAATACGGATGGCCTGCAGAGCAGCGGCACTGCGGATATGGATACGGGTCGCCGCCGGGTAGGAGAAGCGGGCCTGTTCGGACGTGAGGGTGAGAAATCGCGACCGTCGGACGTGTCGGCGGTATGGCCCGACGGCCGTTACGGCGAAAGGAGGAAACCCAAAAGCGAAATCCGAATGGTTAATTCGGCAGCAGACAGCCACAACCGGAAACCGTAAATCGACTATCGGCGGTCAGCGTTCAGGAGTAGCTGTAGAAACCCCGCCCTGATTTCTTGCCGAGGATTCCGCACTCGACCATGCGCAGCAGCAGCGGAGGCGGGGCGTAGAGGGGTTCCTTGGTCTCTTCGTACATGGCCTCGGCGATGGCCGCCGTGGTGTCCAGGCCGATGAGGTCGGCGAGCCGAAGCGGTCCGAGGGGGTGCGAGCAGCCGAGCTGCATGCCGCGGTCGATGGTCTCGGCGGTGGCGAGGCCGGTGTCGACCATCCGGATCGCGGAGAGGAGGTAGGGGAACAGCAGGGCGTTGATGACGAATCCGGCCCGGTCGGGTGCCTCGATGACGGTCTTGCCGAGACCCGTGGCGAAGCGTGTGGCGCGTTCGGTGGTGTCCCGGTGGGTGAGGACGGACGGGACGATCTCCACCAGCGGCAGGGCGGGTACGGGGTTGAAGAAGTGGATGCCGATGACGTGGCCGCTGCGCTCGGTGGCCCGGGCGAGGCGGGCGACGGACAGCGAGGAGGTGTTGGTCGCCAGGATCGCGTCGGGATCGGAGACGACCTTGTCCAGGAAGGCGAACACCTCCCGCTTGACCTGCTCGTCCTCCCTGACGGATTCGACGACGAGCTGGCGGTCGGCTAGGCCGGCCAGGTCGGCGGTGAACTCGATCCGGTCCAGCGCGGCGTCGCGGTCGGCCTCTGCGACGCGTCCCTTCGCCACGGCACGGTCGAGGGAGTCGAGGATGCGGCGGCGGCCGCGCGCGGCGGAAGCGTCGGAGGAGACCGCGACCCGGACGTCGAGCCCGGCCCGAGCGCCGATCTCCGCGATGCCGGCGCCCATGGTGCCGCAGCCGACGATGCCGATCCGTTCGATCGCGCCGCCGTGCCGGGCGGAGGCGAGTGCGGTGGTGGGTGCGGGGCTGGTCATGCCGTCACCGCCCAGCGCATCAGGGTGGTGCCCATCGCCATGCCGCCGCCGAACCCGGCCATGAGCACCAGGTCGCCGTCCCGCAGCGCCCCGGAGCGGTTGGCGTCGTCGAGGGCGACCGGCACGGAGGCGCTCCCCACATTGCCGAAGCGTTCCAGCGTACGGTGGGTGGTCGCGCCGCCGAGTCCGCTGACCTCGACCAGGTCCGTGAGCATCACACCGTTGGCCTGGTGGGGCACGAAGTGGTCGATGTCGGTCATCGCGAACCCGGCCCGGTCGACGATGCCGCGCAGGGCCCCGGGGACGTTCTCGGCGACGAAGTCGCGTACGCCGCGGCCGTCCATGCGGAAGTGGTGGCCGCCGTCGGCGAGCGTCTCCGCGGAGGCGGGCCGCCGGCTGCCGCCGGCCTCGACGCGGATGAGGGCGTGCGCGTCGCCCCGGCTGACCAGGTCGGTGTCGAGGATCCCGTACGGGTCGGGGACAGCGCCCAGAACGGCCGCGCCGGCTCCGTCGGCGAAGAGCACGGCGGTCTTGCGGTCGGTGAGGTCCAGGATCCGGGAGTAGACGTCGGCGGCGACCACCAGCGCGTGCGCACCGGGCCGGGCCGCGAGGAGATTGCGGGCGACCTCAAGGGCGTAGACGAAGCCGCTGCACACGACGTTGATGTCGAGGCAGGCCGCGCCGTAGGCACCGAGCCGGTGCTGGATGAGACAGGAGGTCGGGGGCTGCGGGAAGTCTCCGGTGGAGGTGGAGACGACGAGGTAGTCGAGTTGGTCGGGGGCGAGGTCCGCCTGCTGCAGTGCCTTCTCGGCGGCCTTGACGCCGAGGTCCGACGTGGCCTGGTCGGGCGCCGCGTAGCGACGGGAGCGGATCTGGGTCTTGCGCTCGATCCACTCGGCGGTCACTCCGGCCCGGCGTGCCACCTCCTCGTTGCTGACCTCGTCCTTGGGCAGGTACGAGCCCGTTCCGAGGATGCCTATCGCTTGGTTCACCATGGCAGTCACGTCTCCCGCGTGCGTCAGCCGGCCAGCGCCGGTATTCGGGTCTGCTGCGACAGGTCGCGCAGCGGGTTGAGCGTCTGGGCGCCGATGCGTTCGCGTAGTTCGAGGTCGGTGACGCCGAGGCCGGTTTCGGGAGCCAGGGCGAGTACGCCCACCTTTCCGATGTGCCGGTTGTTCTGCACGAGCCGGGCGGCCTCGGCGGCCTCGGTGAGGGGACGGACCTCGGAGAGGATCGGCACCAGCTTGCCGAGCTGGAACAGCCGGTTGCACTCCCACTGCTCCTGGAGGTTGGCGGCGTGGCTGCCGATGATCCGCTTGAGGTTCATCCACAGGTAGCGGTTGTCGTACCGGTGCCAGTAGCCGGTGCTGGAGCCGCAGGTGACCACCGTGCCGCCGCGCCGCACGACGAACACCGACAGCGGGAACGTGGCCTCGCCGATGAAGTCGAAAACGACGTGCGGGTCCTCGCCGGTCTCGCTGCGGATGACCCGGCCGAGCCTGCGGCCGAGTTCGGCGGCGCGCTCGGGGGTGAGTTCCTCGTTCCTGCCGAGTCCGATCTCCTCGCGGTTGATGATGACGTCGCAGCCGAGTCCGCGCAGCAGGCGGGCCTTGGCCTCGGAGCTGACCACGCCGACCGGGATGCCACCGGCGTTCTTGACCAACTGGACGGCGAAGCCACCGAGTCCGCCGGTGGCGCCCCAGATCAGAACGATGTCGCCCTGCTTGATGCGGGCGCCTCGGTCGCTGATCAGCATGCGGTAGGCGGTGGCGGCGGTCAGCATCGTGCTCGCCGACTCCTCCCACGTCAGATGGGTGGGCTTGGTGAGCAGCTGACTGGCCCGTACGACGGTGTAGTGGGCGAGCCCGCCGAAGTTGGTCTCGTATCCCCAGATACGCTGCTCGGCGCCGAGCATTCCGTCGGCGTGGGTGGCCGGCTCCTGGTCGTCGACCTGCACGCAGCTGACGGTGACATGGTCCCCGGCCCGCCAGCGGCGCACCCCGGCGCCCACCCGCACGACGACGCCTGCGGCGTCCGAGCCGAGCACGTGGTAGGGCTGGTCGTGGCGTTCGGCCCAGCCGCCCTGCGCGCCCAGCTTCCGCAGGAACCCGAAGGTGGACACCGGCTCGAAGGTCGCGGACCAGACGGTGTTGTAGTTGATGGAGCTGGCCATGACCGCGACGAGCACCTCGTCGGGGGCCAGCTCCGGCATCGGCACCCGGCCCACGTGGAGCGAGCGGCGTACGTCCTTGTCGGCGTCGTCGCCGAACATGTCGACGTCCTCGCGGCGGGGGTGCACGGCGAGGTAGTCCTCCGGGAGGGGTTCTCGCTCCAGGGTCTCCGCGCCGGCTCCGTTCAGCAGAGCATCAGCCAAAGAGTCCATGCCATTCCTTCGTCGTCGGCGGATGTCCGCCGCGCGGCAGCGCGAGAACACGCATGCCGGCAGCGGGAATTCGAGAAAGAGAGCCGAACCGCAACCGCCGGCGGACAACACCGCCGATGAATGTCGGGCTGCTCGGTTCGAGCGAGAGAAAGGGCCGGTATCCGGCACGTCGCTGGGTCGGAATCCGGTGCGTACAGACGGCGGAGGACCCCTACGGATGATCCCCCGAACTTCCGTTTGCGATAAAGACGTTACGCGGTGCGAACTGTTGTCCCCCACCCCTTACCACCCCTACAGCCCCCTAACCTCGATCTTTCGTGATGGCTCGTCAGTTCAAATGGCGGGCCGTTTCGGTCTGTTGGGCAGGTTGCGGGCAGGCTGATGTCCCGGTTGTCGCGTCGGGTGTGCACCGGGTTCCACGGTTCCGGTGGGGTGGTTCAGGTTCGACGGGCCGCTTGATGTGCCTGCTCAGTCGGGGTTCGGGAGGGTGTCGAACTGCCGGATCGCGTCGGTGACGACGTCGGTCCAGGGCCAGTGGCGGGCGCATTTCAGCTGCCGACGTCGGCCGGTGGTGACGAGCTGGGCGGCGGCGGAGAACAGGCGGAGTCGCAGTCGGCGGGGCTCTCATCTGCGGGCTTTGCCGGCCAGGGCGAGCATCGGCATCAAGGCGAGCAGGTCAGGTGCGAGCTGGACGATCTCCAGCCAGATCCGGTTCTGGGCGGTGTCGTGCAAGGGCAGGTTGCGCAGGTCGGTGGCACGGGCGTTTCGCGTGCGGTCCTCGGCGCGAGCGCGTCGGCGGTACCGCAGCTCCAGCTGGACGATGGGAGTGCCGGCGGTGCTGGTGGCGAAGCAGGTGAGCGGCAGTCCGTCGGCGTCGGTGAACCGAACTGG
Organism: Streptomyces sp. STR69; assembly: GCF_024519455.1. GTDB lineage: Bacteria > Actinomycetota > Actinomycetes > Streptomycetales > Streptomycetaceae > Streptomyces. The sequence goes on from NZ_JALJRY010000003.1 coordinate 216,088, forward strand.
GCGCCGGGATGCGGACGTTCCTGCGGACGGTCAGCCGCATGTCGATCGGCCAGCCCTTGAGCACGTCACCGTCGAGCTCGGCGACCCAGGGTGCCGTCGCGGATTTCCCCGCCCGACTCGACAGCCACCGTCCAGGCCGTGGCGGGAACCCGCAGAACGGCGTGGTGGATGGCGTCGGTGATGGTCATCCCGACCGAGTAGGACAACCGCCGGCCGCGCTTGGCGAGGCAGGCTGTGAACTCGTGAGTGCCACCGTCGGAATCGGTACGGATCAGCGTCCGGCCGCCTCGCCGGTACTTCTTCGGCAGCTGGGCCAGGGCGAGTTCGGCGGTCTCCATGTGATCGCTGGCGGTGTTACTGCCCGCATTCCCGGGTCGCAGCAGGCCGGCCACCGGCTCCCCGCTGCCGCCGCTTCCGTGGTCGACGAAGCCCATCAACGGGTGGCGCCCGAACGTCTTCTCCAAGGTCGCGGAGGCGTCCTGCTTCTCGGAGTGCGCCAGCACCAGCACCCCGTCGATGTCCACGATCACCTGCCCGCCCATGTCCGGAGCCGCCGCCCCGGCCTACTTCCAGACCTTCTCGCGGACTTGCGCCCGCGCGGTGCGGATCGCCGCCAGGGCCTTCGGCCCGACTGATGCGAGGGAATCGATGAGGCGGGAGACGGTGGGATCGGAGGCCACCGCACCGAACACGGCCGGCTCGGCCCGCAGCATGCCCACGTATGCCAGGCAGTCCCCGCCGAGCGCGACCGCGAGGGCCACATCCAGCAGGATCTTCCCCGGATCGTGCACCGCCCGCGGCCTGCGCCACGGTGTCAGGGCCGTCGATATCACCCGACCCAGCCCGGTCTTGCGGACCGTCTCCACCAGCAGGATGCCTCTTTCCTGCGAGACCACTGTCCGGCCACCGCCCCCGACGCGGACCCGAGGGTAGGAACCGATACGCTTCTTCACCTGGGAAGTGCCTCCGACGGTGACAGGAACAAGGACCTCGACAATCCTCATTCCTGCTGTTCAGAGGCACTTTTTGTTTGTCCGACCACCCGTCGGACACCGGGCTTCGTGAAAGCGCGAGGCCAAGGCGGCCGGAAATCGGATGGCCTTTCGGGACAGCGACGTCTCCCTCCGGAGCCGCCGCCAGCTGGCTCAGGACGTGAGGCCCGCGAGCGCGCGTGCCAGGCGGCGTGCGCCGTGGGGGCCGGCGGTTTCGGCCTCCGCGCAGGCGGCGGCCACCAGTTCTTCGGTCTGGAGGGCGGGGGTGTCGTAGGGGAACGACGCGGTGGTGCGTACGACCCAGGCCAGTGTGTCGGCAGACGCGGTGCGTCGCCATGCGGTCAGGGCTTCGAGGGCCGCCAGGGGCCCGGCCGCCCGTTCCATGTCGGTAGCGTCCTCGCTGCCGGCGTCGCCGCTGGGCCACTGCCGGAAGATCACCCAGTACGTGGGCGCCGGGCCGCCGGTCGTGGAGCGGGGGGCAGTGTCGGTCAGCGGGTTCTGCTCGTACCCGTCGTTCATGGCGTCCTCTCGTCCGGAACAGGGGAGATCACAAACCTTCATGAAGGTATTTTGTTTACTCAAGGGTGTGCCGGCACCCCTTCCCGGGGCATCGCTCCCCTGCGACCGCTACCGCCCGCTCACGCGAGGACCGTGCGGCGGGCAGCCCGCAGCCCCTCCAGCAGTGCGGCGGACTCCCCCACCACGGTGGGGTGCCCGACCTCCAGCAGCATCGGCAGATCGGAGACGTGGTCGCCGTACGCATGGCAGTCGGCGGGGTCGACATGCGGGTGGCGGGCCAGCAGCGCGCGCACGGCCCGCCGCTTGCCCTCCCCTATCATCGGTGCACCGGTGACCTCGCCGGTCAGCACCCCGTCCGCCACGACGGGCCGGGTACACAGAATGTGGGCCGCTCCACACTCCTCGGCCAGCGGGTCCAGGACAGCGGCGAACGAACCGGAGACCAGGGCCAGTTCGGCCCCCTGGGCCCGGTGCCGGCGCAACGCGGTTCGCGTGGCGTCGACGAAGAAGCCGCCGGCAGACCGGCGGACGGCGTACCAGCGCCGCCCCGACCGCCTGACCTCCGCGAGGGGCTCGCCTCGCCAGGCCCGGTAGAACAGGGCGTTGGCCTCGTCCCGCCCCCCGCCGGCGGCGGTCACCGCGGCGAGTTGCGCCCGCACGCCGGCCGCGTGTCTTCGGCCGTGTGGGCCATGGCGCTCGGCGAAGTAGTGGTCGAGAAACTCCAGTAGGCCTTTGCAGTGGATCAGTGTCTCGTCCACGTCGCAGAAGACCAGATGCGTGGGCTCGCCCGGCCGGGACCGGGTGGCGGCATCGTGGATGGTCCGGTCAGCACTCATCGGACGGCCGCCGCAGCCGCGTCGGCGTACGCGTCGGCGGCGGGCCCCAGGCTCAACACGCCGTGGGCAGCGATGGTGTGCAGATCGCGCCAGCAGCGCTGGAGTTCGCCGTCGTCCTCCCGCACGTGGACCCCGCCCGTGCGGAACAGCCGCTCGACCGCGCCGACCAGGAGGTCCGTGGCGACCGCGGTATCACGGCGGTTGAGCGCCACGGCCCGCGTCGTGGCACGAACATCGGCGAGGTCGACCCCGTCGGCCCGGCCGGCGGCGGTCTCCAGCAGCAGCCGGGCCGCCTCGCTCTCGGCGGAGGACCTGGCCAGCGCCGCCCGCGCCGCGCCGTCGGCCTGCAGGGGTGCGACGCCCGCCGGCCCGGACGGCCGGACGGCCCAGCGTGTCCACGCCGCCAGGGCATGACGGGCGGCGCCCAGGCCGGCTGCCGCGAAGATCAGTCCCGCGCAGAGCATCGCCGGCACGACATGACAGCGACCGCGTCCCGCACCCGGCGCACCGGTGAGCAGCTCCGTCAGCGGGAAGCTGCGATGGTCCGGCACCTGGACCCCGGACGCGACGACGGTGTGGCTGCCTGTGCCACGCACGCCAGTGGCATGCCAGCTGTCGCACACCCGCACGTCCGCGGCGGGCACCGCGAAGACCCGTACGACCGGTCGGCTTCCTGGGACGTCCTCACCGACGCGTCTTCGATCGGTTCCGGCCCCGGACGCTGTGGATCGCTGGTCCGCGTCCTGTTCGACGGCCGCGAGCAGCAACCAGTCCGCGAAGCCGACACCGCTGACGCAGGACCATTCGCCGCGCAGCCGCCATCCGGCGCTCACACGGACCGCGGTGCCGTTCGCCGGCATGATCCCCGCGGCGATCCGGACATCCGGGGACATGGCCCACAGGTCGCGCTGCCCCTCGTACGGCAGATACGCGGCGAACCGGCCGTGCGCCGCGTACAGGGCCGCGCACCAGGCTGCCGACGCGCAGGCGTCCCCGACCGCCGCCGCACGGGTGAGCAATTCCTCGAACGTTCGCTCATCGCCTCCCCAGCGCCTCGGCACGAAGTGCCGACTGAATCCCGCGCGGGTCAGCGCGTCCATGGCCTCGGGCGCGAGACAGCGCTCGCTGTCCGCGGCGGTCGCCCCCGCGGCAACGGCCACGACTGCGTGGTCCAGGACATCAGAGGTCAAGCCGCGCGAAGCAGTCGGCTGCGCGGACGGAAGCTCTGTGACAGTCACACTAAGCCCCTTTGGACAATTAATGACGACTACTCGGTCGTGACGACGACCGGGGTCGTAAAGATCAAGGCGTCGGTCGTGGCGACGACCACAGGTCGCGTCGCTCGGACGACCGACCGGAAAGGACGGCACACCTCACAGGAATTCCGTCACGGCGGAATGTCCACGGTAAGCGCCCGAAAGTTACCCCTCGGGAGGAGAGGCAGGCACGGCCCCGACAGGGCACAGGCCGATGTCAGGCGACTTGCTCCGCCACCGGCAACGCCGCCCACACCATCCTTGCCGTCGCGACACCCCGGCCCGACTGCGCCGCGTCCACGCGGAGCTCGCCAGAGCCGCCACGTGAGGCGGGCTCGTAGCCGCTGTGCACCTGGAGCCGGACGGGTGCGTCAAGTTCCGCGAACGCCAGGCAGTCGATGCTCGCCGCCGTCAGGAACACCGTGGGCTCGCCCGCTTCGCCGCACGAGGATGATGTACGGCTCAGAAGATGGCCGAGCTGACGGAAGCCTTCCAGCATCATCATCATGGGAACGTGATCGGTGGGGTGATCGAAAAGGATGGCATGCCCCACCGCCGCGCGGATCTGCCAGTCGCTCCGGCTGACCCGCTCGAGGACGCAGTCCTTCTCCCGCAGGCGCCCCACGCACGCGGCGGGAATCCTGGTCCCCTGTTGCGGCACCTGCGCCTCCGCGTCGGCGGCCGACGGCGCGCCGCGCCGTCGCAGAAGCCTGTATCGCTTGTCGTCCAAGGCGATCGCCGACACCGAGCCGCGGCCGCAGACGCTCCCGGCGATGGTCAACTCCACGTCCACGCGCAGCGAGACCCGGTTCGGCGGCCGGCTCTCCAGTTCGGTCCAGCGTGCCTCCAGCACCGGCTGGAGCGGGACGTCGGTGACCCGGAACATCTCGGGATCGGTGATCTCGAACTGGAAATCGCTGCCGATGAAGTGGTGTGTGAGCGGTATGTCGTAATAGGCATGCGCCAGATAGACCATGGACTGGCGGACGGTCTCCACGAAGACCAGCGGATCTGTCAAGCCGCCGTTGTCCGGGTAGTACAGGGCATGATCTCGGGGCCACTGAGCCGCAACGAGGAACCGGTCTCCGCCGAGGGCCTGCGCGTCCGTGAGGAACACCTCGGAGACGGCGGCGCGATGGACCATGTGCCTGGGCACAGTCTGAAGGTGGCTGAGGTGGTGACGCGACACTTCTGGTATGTCGCTGCTTCCCATGGACAGGACTGACCTGTCACGCATAACTCCCCCATTGATTAGGCGTGGTGCAGGACCGTTGTCAGCCGACGCGGGGTGATGTGACAATATACCTTCGCGAAGGTATTTACAAGCGCGGTCGAGAACCCCCACTCCGCCCGCGGACGAGCCGTGATCTGAGCTTTACAACGAAGGAGGTGCCATGGCTTCGCGTCAAACAGCCAAGAACGAAGGCATGGGAGCGACCAACGCCAGGGGCACGCAGCTGAAACAGGAACGTGCGCTGCAGACCCGGCAGACGGTGCTGGCCGCGGCGGCTCAGATGTTCGCAGATCACGGGTTTCCATCGGTGACGATCATGCAAGTGGCCGAGCACGCCCAGGTGACCAAAGGGGCGGTGTACTTCCACTTCGCCAATAAAGAGGCGCTCGCGCAGGCGGTGGTCGATGAGTTCTACCGACGGCTACCGATCATCGTGGCACCGCCACTCGCGAAAGGCCTGCCTCCCCTACGGACGGTCAACGAAGTGCTGCACCTCACAGCCCTCGCCTTCAAGGACGACCTGGTGATCCAAGCAGGTGCCCGGCTGCAGATCGAGCGGTCGTACATCAACGCGGAGCTGCCGCCGCCGTTCACCGCCTTCGAGGCCATGATCGAGGAACTGTTCACCCAGGCCGACGAGGAAGGCGCGCTGCAGTGCCGTCTCTCCCCCGCGGGCTATGCCCGAGTCCTGGTCGCCGCCTTCTTCGGTGCGCAACACATCTCTTGGGTCCAGTGCAACCGCACGGACATCGTGGACCGTGTCCGCGAGATCATCGAGGTGGTTGTCCCGACCAGGGCTGATCAGCCTCTTGCCGGGCGCCGACTTGCGCGTCCACTCCGGGGGCAACCGTAGCCATTGCGGTGGTCGACTCCACCGTCGCCGTCCTGCCCGTCTTCAGACAGCCCGGGAGTGCGCGTCCGCGCGGCGGGTCTCGCAGGACGGCGCGGAGCCGGTTGAGAACGCGCGTCCGTTCGTGGACCGGGGCGCCGTGCCGTTCGGTCGGCAGCCGCAGAATCGCAAACGGCGCCGCACCGCTCCCCGGACGGTCAGCCAACCGCGCACGCCATCGGCGCTGCCGTACAGGCAATCACCAACGCCGAAGCCATACGCGTCCTCCCTGGGACTTTTCAGGGGCTTTCAGTGCTGTCGGAGGGACTCGTGAGGGACTTTCCGCCGTCTGCCCCGGCAAGCCCCCATATCCGAACGTGGCGGCAGACGAGTCGGGCTGCACGCCGGGGATGATCACCACATCTCTACCACCTGGGCAGACATGCCGGCTGATCCGCTCGATGGCTACTTTGGTGGCTACTTTGGGCGCTACTTGACTCTCCGGCCAGGACCCACGCATGGTGCGGCCGCGCCACCCTCAACTGGGACTGCGCGAGCCCGGCAGGACGGTGACGTTCGAGCTGATCCAGACCGATCCCGCGCAGTAAGGAAGGCGGCCCGCCACCTACGGAACGTCCGGAGACCACGGCTACGGCGGTAACAGACTGCGAACAGAACCCTCTGCTTCGCAAGCACCGCAGCAACGTTCCCTACCTTCGCGCTGAGCCGCTCCCTGGGGAGTATGAACGGCGTTGGGTTCTAAGGTACGGCCGTGAGCATCGAGGAGCCGCGGCCGAGCCGAGCGCGATCCGCGTCTGCTGCGTGTATCGCATGCGGACCGCGATCGGATGGTGGAGATCCTGCGGGATGCGGCGGCGGACGGCCGGCTGGACATCGATGAGCTCGGCGAGCGGGCGGAGCGTGCGCTCACCGCGCGTATCTTCGCGGATCTGGAGCCGCTCGCGGAAGACCTGCCGGTCGCGGCGCCTGCTCCGCCGACCGTCCGTGGTCCCGCCGCGACGGCTCCGGCGGACGGCGAGTTGGAACGGCGGCACGTGAACGGCGAGCGGCTTCACCGGGAGGGTGCGTGGATGGTGCCGCGCGTCATCAAGCTCGATGTGCACGGCGGCTCGGCGCGGCTGCCGGAGGGCGAGCAGAGCACGCTCCGCGTGTCGACGCACGGCACACCGGGATCAGCGGCCTGTGTTCATGAAGATGCGTCACCGAATGCGGTGTCGCATCAGAACCGCGTCACCAAGACACCCCCGGCCTCACGACCACACCGGCCCACCGGTCCAGCTGATCACCCGCAGCCTGCACCAGAACCCTGGCAGGCTCCTGCACGCCGGATTCTTCCGTGACCTCCTCGCCCATCACCTCACCAGCGAACAGGTCACCGCCCAACCCGAGACGGCCACCTACTGGGGCCGCTACGCGGAGCGGCACTCCTACGACTCGGAGCCGCAGGAGACCGCCTTTACCAGGACGATGACGGCGGATCCGGCCGCGGGAGCAGCGCCTGAGCCGGTACGGCGACGGCACGCGCACGACGACATCCGGCGTGTGCCCACAGAGCGATGGCGGAACCCCCCGCACCACCGGTCCCGGAGGATCTCGGAGCGGCAGTGCGGGGAGCGGCCTCGTACACGAGAACAACCACTTGCCTTCGGGACGCCAGTCAGGCCGTTCGGCACGCGGCCCGAACCGGAAGGCGGTCGGGATGAGCGCGGCCGGGCCGACCGGAATCGGCTCCGGCGTCGCGCCGAGCGCATTCTCAGCGCGCGGTCTGCCGGGCCGCGCGGATGCAGGTGTCGAGGATGTCGACGGCGGTGTCGACGTCGGCGTCACTGTGGTCCGCCATCGCCTGCATGCGGAAGCGGGCCGCGTCGGAGGCGACCGCCGGCTGCTCGACGAGGTGCGCGACGAGCCCGGCGCGGGCGATGAGACCGGAGGCCGTACGGCCGGTGGGGGTGTCGCCGATGAGGACCGGGACGACCGGGCAGACCACGTCGCCCATGACCTCCAGACCGCGGGCGGTCAGTCCCTCGCGCAGCCGGGTGGCGACGGCCGCGACCGCCGCCCGGCGCCGGGCACCCTCGGGCGACTTCACGATGGACAGGGACGCGAGGGCCACCGCGGTCTGTACGGGGGTGATGGCGCTGGAGAAGGTCTGCGGACCGCCGAACATCCGCACGTATTCCCGCGCCGAGGCCGACGGCGTGGCCAGGAAGCCGCCGGTGGTGGCGAACGTCTTGGAGAAGGCGCCGACCACGAAGTCGACCTCGCCGAGGGTGCCGTGCACCTCCAGCTGTCCGCCGCCGAACTCGCCCATGGCACCGAAGTCGTGAGCCACGTCGACCATCAGCTGGGCGCCGAACTCGCGGCAGATGCCAAGCAGTTCGGCCAGCTGTGGGGTGTCGGAGTCCATGGAGAACACGCCCTCGGTGACGACGAGGACGGCGTTGGCGGTGTCGGTCGCGCGGATCTTCGCCAGATGGCGCCGTACGGCGTCGTTGTCGAGGTGCCGGAAGAACTCCACGCTCGCTCCGCTCGCGGCGGCGCCCTGGCGCAGCGAGTCATGGGACAACTTGTCGAGCAGGATGTGATCTCGGCGGTGCATCAGTGCCCGGATGGTGCCGAAGCCGGACGCCCAGCCGGTCGGGAAGAGCGCCACATGCTCGGTGCGCAGAGCCTCGGCGAGCCCGGCCTCCAGCGCCCGGCTGATCGGGGTCGCTCCGCCCAGAGCCGGGGAGCCGGCGGTGAGCGGGCCGTAGTCGCGCAGGGCCTGGTGGGCAGCGTCGAGGACGGCGGGGTGGGAACTGAGGGAAAGGTAGTCCTGGCCGCCGAAGTTGGGACCTTGGGTGACGACCCCGGTGTCGGAGACGACGGTCGCACGGGTCGTCAACGCGGCGGTCTCGTAGTGGCGGAAGTACGGCCAAAGGTCGGCCTGTTCGCGGTCCCGCTGCCAGGCCAGGTAGGCGTCGTTGCGGCTGGTCAGATCGGATCCGGACACTACGCGAAAGCGCATGATGTCCTTCTCCTGGGCCTCGGTCCGCCGGTCGCCGAGCGGCCCGGCCGCGGGGGTGGTGCCGGGCACGGTGGTGGTCATGTTCGTCAGCTCCTCGGTGCGGGCATGTGGGGGCCCGCTGCGCGAGCGCCGGTCAGGCGCCCTCGGCGACGTTACGGCCCAGATCAGGGCCAACTGCCTCTCGTTGACGGGGCTTTGATGGGGGGCGAGCCCTTTCTAACGTCGGCCTTACCGAGGTCTTGAGCTTCACGGCGCCTACTCCGGCCGGGACGCGCGGGTCACCCCCGCCCCGGCCGCCACCGAGGACCGCACGGTCAGGCGCCTCAACGAACTCGCCGACCTCCTTGTCGGCCGCGGCGCCGCTCGAACACCCCTTACGCCCGAGGGAGTTGACGCATATGTCCAAGCGCGCCCGCAAGAAGAAGGCCCGCCGAAAGAAGAAGGCCAACTACGGCTCCAAGGCCGGCGGTCACTGACCCGACCGGAGGGGCGGGCGAACGGACGAGACCGGTCACACGCCTCACGCCGTCTCCGCCCGCCCTTCCCTGTCACCTGGCTCAGGAGGTACCGATGGTCGAACTCGCACCCCGCCAACTACCCGCCCTCAGCCGCTGGTTCCCTGCCGGAGTCCCCGGCCGGGCCACGATCGGCGAGCACGTTCTCACCACGGGCGTCGGCCAATGGCGGGCGGACCGTGAGCACCAACCACACGTCATCGCCGTCTCCTGTGCCGGCCAGGTCGTACTGCGCGGCGCCCCGGACGCACTCGGCCCGAAGAACTGGCGTCCCTGGCGAACACCCACATCAACGCCCCCGCCCGCTTCCTTCCGACCCTCGGCGCCGCCTTCGACCGCCTCATCCAGCGGGAACGCATGGTGTGGACCCTCCAGGCCGATCCTCAACGTCACACCGTCCCCCGCGAAGTATCCGTACGTCGCCTCGAACCCGCCGACACAGACGCACTGCTCGCCCTCGGTCCGGACTCGGCCTGGATCCACGCCAGTTGGGGCGACCCGCTGAGTCTCGCGGCCTCCGGCCACGGCTGGGCGGCCGTGGACCGGAAGGGGCGGGTGCCGGCCATCGCCTGCACGTACTTCCGCGGCACACGCTACGAGGACATCACAGGACGCGGCCACGTCCCCAGTTGGAACTGCTCCGTGTTGAACCGGGCCGGGCGCCTCCTGGCCGCCTGGGCCGCGGGATTCCGGCTGGTGCGCGAGTACGTCCACTACGCGGTCGGGAGTCCCGTACATCAGAGTCGGCTCGCCGCGCCGAGCCGATACCCATGATGCCGTTCCTGAAGACGAAGGCCGGTCCGGGGAACGAGTACCTCAACTGCGAAGGCGCATCCAACATGAGTCCCGACGCGGTACAGATACGCCGCCAGAACCGGAACATGTACTGGTAGACCGCTCTGTCGGTACTCCAGTACAGGCCGAAGAGCCGTCACTGCTCCCTCTAGTAAGAGGCGGGATCAGGCATCGCCGACGGAAGTAGCGACCGACGTGAGCTTGTTGAAGCGCGGCAGGGCGGCGGCGCCGACCGCGAGGAGGGCGACGATGGACATCTGCACGTACTCGACTCCGGCGAACGCGTGGGCGACGTTGTGCGGTGCCAGGGTCAGATACAGGGTGCCGAGGGTGGCCACACCGAGGGCGAGACCGCTCTGTTGCAGAGTGATCAGCACGCCGCTGCCGACACCGGCCAGGTGGGTGGGAACGTCGGCGAGGACGCTGCGGAACAGTCCGGCGAACAGCATCGACTGTCCGGCACCGACCAGGGCCAGCGGTACGGCCATCCCCCATAGGCTGACGTGCGGCCAGTTCCCGAGCAGGAGCGTCACCAGTGAGGCCAGTCCGGCGAGTTGGACGACGGCGCCGGCGGACAGCGCGGCCCGGCCGAACCGTGTGATCAGGCGGGGCGCGACCAAGGAGCCGGCGAAGAAGAGCAGGGCCATCGGCAGGATCGCCAGCCCGCTGTGCAGGGCGTCGGCGTGCAGGCCGTTCTGGACCGTGAGGGCGAAGACAAACATGAACGCGCCGAAGCCGACGCTGAAAGCGAACACCATGGTCAGGCCGCGGGACATCGACGGCAGGCGCAACAAGGACGGCGGCAGCAGCGGAACCTCGCCGCGCCGTTCGGTGCGCTTCTCGACGACGTAGGTGGCGGCGCCCAGGACGACCGCGACGGCGAGCAGCAGCCAGGTCCACCACGGCCAGCCCAGGGAGTGACCTTCGGTCAGCGGCACGAGCAGGGCGGTCAGGGTGGCGGCGAACAGCACGGTGCCTGCCAGGTCGATGCCGACCGAGTGGTGCGAGCGGGTGTCGGGCACGATCCGGGCCGCCACGAACAGCACCACCACACCGATGGGTACGTTGACCAGGAAGATCGGGCGCCAGGACGTTCCGGCGATGTCGGCGCCGATCAGCAGGCCGCCCACCAACTGCCCGACCACGGCGGCGATTCCGGAGGTGGCTCCGTACAGGGCCACGGCGCGGGACTTGCGCTCTCCTTCCAGGACATGGTGGAAGGTCGCCAGGACTTGCGGGATGAGCAGGGCGGCGGTGGCGCCCTGGACGATGCGGGCCGCGATCAGCGCACCCACGTTCGGGGCGACACCGCAGGTCAGCGATGCCAGCACGAAGCCCACGAGCGCCCCGAGGAAGACACGGCGGCGGCCGTAGCGGTCACCGAGTCGGCCCCCGAGGACCAGCAGGGTCGCGTACGCGACGCCGTACCCGGCGATCACCAGCTCCAGCGACGACGCGGAGGCGTGCAGCGAGGCGTCGATGCTGGGCAGGGCCACATTGGTGATGAAGAAGTCCATGATCGGCAGGAACGCGCCGACCAGCAGGATGAAGACCCCGACCGGGTGGAGGCCACCGGCGCGAGCCGTGGCATGGGGCGAGAGTGCTGCCCTCCCGGTACGCCGGGAAGAAGTGGTTGTCGTCATGACAGCTCCGAGAGAACGGAAGTTATGAGCTCATAACTATGAACTCATAATGAGTATGTGCCCATAACTACTTGCCGGCAACCCCGTACCCTGGAGCCGTGATGAAGGACCATGCGCACCAGACAGGCCCGACACCAGGACCGGACCACGAGCAACGGTGGGCCGAGCTGGCCGACCTCACGCTGATCATCAGCCGCGAGATCCAGTTCCGCGGCTACACCGACGAGCGGGCCGTCCCACTGTCCCCGTCCGAAGGCATGGTGATGCGCTACCTGCAGCACGAGCCCGCCGCCCCGCCCAGCCGCATCGCCACAGCGACCGGACTGCAGCGCACCAACCTCTCCACCGTCCTGGGCGGACTGGAGCGCAAGGGCCTGATCGAGCGACACACCGACCCGGGCGACGGCCGCGGGGTGACCGTCCACACCACCGAACGCGGACGCGCCAACTACGCCCTTGTCCGCCGGGAATGGGCAACGGCCGTCTCCACAGCCGCCGACCACGACGCCGAACACCTCGACGCTGCCCTCACCCTGCTCACCGCCGTGGAGACCGGACTGGCCAGGACGCGACCACAGGCCCGCGCCACACGTCCGGCAACAGAGACCTGACTTCCCGACATGCGCGCCGCGACCAGGCCCGACACACCCGCGCCCAGGCCGTCGCGGCCCGCAACACAAGTCGCTGATCGCTGCTCCCGCAACCCATCGGACGAGCCCGCACATCACGTCGCACGCGCCCTGACCGCAGAGTTCCCCTGGGGAGTACGGACGACTCCGGGGAGCGCGTGGGGAGAACCGGCTGCGCAACGCGGCACGATCCCGAAAGAGTCCGAAAGAAATATCCACGCGGGTCAGAGTCGGTAATCATCACATCGCCGCAGGTCAGCACCCCCAGGTAGACACCTTCAAGAAGATCTCCTCGCCCTGCCTCCTGCCGGTCCCCGACCTGCGCTTTTGGCACCCGTCAGGCGCCGGGGAGGATCTGGGGAGGAACGACTGGCAGCCCAGGGTTCGGGCGGCGGTCCCGCGCTCACCCGATGCCCCGCACGGCAGCCTTCTGCCGTGCCGGACAATCCCAGTTCCGTGTCGCGGACAGTGATACCGGCGGGGAGGGCC
>NZ_JALJRY010000003.1:228862-259664 GCF_024519455.1 Streptomyces sp. STR69
TCCCCGTCGCCGCCCCTCGTCCCGCCGGTGGAGAAGGGCGCGCGGACATCGGGCCATCGGCACCCGCGAACGGATCGACCGCCATCACTGCCGGACTGCCCGGCAAGCCGATCGGGCGGCCTCCCCGGCCACTTCAGGGCTACAATTGAAGAGTTCTTCAATTGGTTAGTTGCGTTGATTCATAGATGCTCCAGGGTACGGAGGTCGGGATGGGTGAGGTCGTCGAGGCGCTGCTGGCGCGGGTACGGGCAGCCCGGGCCGTGTTGGCGGATGCCGTGGCGGCCGATGACCCGTACGCCGTGGCGGTGGCGCGGGACGAGATGGACGACGCGGTGCGGTTCGCCCGCAGGCACGGGCTCGACGTCGAGGTGGAGCAGGTGGGCGAAGAGTGAACGGTATGCCTGTTCCGCTGTATGAGGCGAAAGCGGAGTTTTTCCGGATGCTCGGGCATCCGGTGCGGATCAGGGTGTTGGAGCTGCTGCAGGACGGGCCGCTTCCGGTGCGCGATCTGCTGACCTCAATCGAGGTCGAAGCGTCGAACCTGTCACAGCAACTGGCTGTGCTGCGCCGCTCCGGGATCGTCACCGCCACCCGCACCGGATCCACCGTGGTGTACGAGCTGGCGGGCGGGGACGTGGCCGAACTGCTGGCCGCCGCGCGCCGGATCCTGTCCGTCCTGGCGGCGGGCAGTCAGGAGCTGCTGGAAGAGCTGCGAGCCGCGGAGCCAGTGCGGTGACGGGTGACGCGGTGACGGGTGACTACGTTCGGGCCGTGGCGGCGATACGGCGTGCGCCGTTGCCGGTGCGGCGGCGCACCGTCTCGGTGCCGGTCGGGCCGGACGCGGTGCGGCCGGCCGTGGGGCGGTGGCCGGGGACGTTTCGGTGAGGTCGACATCGCACCCGGCTCCGCGTTCGCCGACGCGGCGCTGCCGGTGGTCGGTGAGCTGGTCGTGAACGTGCTGCGGCACGCACCACCTTCTCCGGTCGCGGACGTGGGCGTGACCGCCGGCGCGGGGCAGGTGGCCGTCAGCATCGCCGACGCCGAGCCACGTCCGGCCGACCTCGAACCCGGCGCGAGGGAAGCGGGACTGCAGTTGGTGAAATCGCGCGAGGCAGGGAGACAACGCGGTGACTGATGAAGCTGAGGCTGCCGAGCGGCCGGTGAGCAAACGGCCCGACCGGACGGCCAAGGACCGGGAGTGGCGGATCCAACGCGGTGTCGCGATCCGGGTGGGCTTCTACATCTTCGGCACCCACCTGTTCGCCGGGTTCATATGGCTGCTCTTCTATCTGGGCGAGCACGCGCACAGATGACCTGGCATTCCGACGCTGTCGCGACAAGGACCGATCGGCCCTGAAAGGACTGTCCGAAGTGATCGCAGTCGTGGGACACCCCGACCTCACCGCGCCCACGCTGGCGATGCTGGAAGACGACCTGCGGCGGCGTCTGGCCGGTTTCGCACGGGCAGGGAGGACCGGCCTGGTACGTGCCGGGCAGGGGCTGCCGGTCGTCTTCGGCAGGGCCGCTCGCGCAGCCGGACTGGCGTTGGTGACCGTGCTGCCCTCCAGGAACGGCCTGCCCGAGGTGATGGAGACCTACGACCGCCGGGCGGCCGGGGAGTTGCTCATGCTCTCGGAGCAGGTGCGGCTCCTGGAGTACGACCCCTCCGACGGCAGTGCCTGTGCGGGCGCGGACGAGAGCCTGCTTCTCTCCTGCGTCAGGCTGTTCGCGGTGTGGGACGGTTCGCCGTCCACCGGGCGGGACTCGACGGCCCGTCTGGTCGCCTTCGCCCGCGACAGAGGCATCGTCGTCGAGGTCCTCTGGCCGGACGGAGCAAGCCGTATGGCGCTGGAGGAGGCGTCATGATGCCGATCTTCTGGGCCCGGTTCGTCTGCGCACCTGGTCGAGCTGAGCCATGACGAGGCCCTGAAGCTTCTGGGCAGTGTCCGGTTGGGGCGAGTGGCCTTCACCGACCGGGCGCTGCCCGCGATCCGGCCGGTCAGTCACGTGATGGACGAGGGCGACTTCATCGTGCGCACGCAGGGTGGGTCCGCCCTGTCGAACCGCGCGCCGGCGTCCGAGGTGGCGGCGTACGAAGCCGACGAGATCGACCCGACCACGCGGACCGGGTGGAGTGTCGTGGTCACCGGCACGGCGACGCGGGTAGCCGATGCCGGTGACCTCGCCCGGTACGAACGGCTGCCCACGCCGTGGATCGACACCGAGACGGGGCAGGTGGTGCGCATCCGGCCCGAGATCGTCAGCGACCCTGCCCGCACATCATGTGCGGGGAACGTGACTTCCCGGCGTGGGCCGTTCTGTCGATGTGGTGGATGCGGCGCGAAATGTCCCGCACTTGCGTGTGCCGGGCTCCTGTGCCGACCGTTTCGACGTGACACACCTGATCGGACCCTCACAGGTCGTTGCCCGCGTACGACAAGTTGAAGCTTTTGTTGGTCAGCGGGAAGTCGGGGACGATCGTGTCCGCCAGCGCGACCGGCAGGGCGGGCCAGTTGAAGAAGGACGGGTCGACCGGCTTGACGCGGGCCAGGGTGCCGTCGGGGGCGAGTTCGACGCGGGTGGCGATGGTGCCGCGCCAGCCTTCGACCAGGCCGACGCCTGTGCGTGGGCCCGTGCCGGGCGCGTGCTGCGGTGCCGACACGACTCGGGGAGCGTGCGGTCCTTCGGCGAAGTGGCCGATCAGGGCAAGGGACGTCTCGATCTCCTCGGCGCGTACCAGGAAGCGGGCCAGGACGTCGCCGTTGTCCTGGACTGGGACGGCGAGCCCGGCGGGATACGCCGTGAAGGGATGGCTGATGCGGGCGTCGTCGGCGAGTCCGCTGGCGCGGGCAACATAGCCGAGGCAGCCGATCTGCCGGGCGGCGGCCTGGTGAAGGATGGCGGTGCCGGTGAAGCGGTCGCGGACGGTGGAGTGGCCGAGAGCGAGGCCGGCGATCTCGCGGATGTCCTCGCCGATGGCCCTCAGGCGAGCTGGGTCGGGCAGCGCCCGCAGCACCGAGCCTCCGGGTACGACGCCGCCGCGCAGCAGCCGGTGGCCGGTGATCTCCTGGTTGAGACGCAGGAGTTGCTCGCGGACGCGCTGGGCGTGGGCGTTGAGGATGCCGTGGCCGACGTCGTTGCAGAGCATGCCGAGGTCGGCGACGTGGTTGTAGACGCGCTCCAGTTCGAGGAGTAGCGCGCGGGCGCGCTGTGCCTCTTCCGGGACCTTGGTGCCGGTGGCCTCCTCGACGGCCAGGCAGTAGGCGAGGGCGTGGCCGACTGCCGTGTCGCCGCTGATGCGTTCGGCGAGCGGCAGGCCGGCGGTGACGCTGCGGCCCTGGAAGAGTTTTTCGATGCCCTTGTGGACGAACCAGAGCCGGGCCTTGAGCTTGAGGATGGTCTCGCCGACGACGGAGAAGCGGAAATGGCCGGGCTCGATCAGGCCGGCGTGCACCGGGCCGACCGGGATCTCGTACACGCCGTCGCCCTCGACTGCGAGGAAGGGGTAGGGGCCCTCCTGCTCGCCGAAGGCCGGGGGTGGGCCGGCGTCGGGGCGCATCGGGTACCAGCCGCGCGGCCAGTGGAAATGCCGTACGAGACGGCGCGGAAGCGGGTGGTCGAGGGGAGTGATGCCGAACAGATCGCGCATCTCGCGCTCGAAGCGGCCGGCCGGGAAAGAGAGATGAGCCAGCGTCGGCACCTCGGGCCGGGCGGGATCGAGGCGGACGTGCAGTTCGACACGGGTGTCGGGCGGGCTCGCGAGGAACAGGTACACCACGCGCGGTCCGCTGTCGTCGTGGTGCGCGGCGACCAGGGCGAGCCGGTGGCCCTCGTCCAGCAACTGCTTTGCCCGCCGCGGTAGTTCGGCGACGGCGATCTCGTGCGTGGTGCGCATCACGTCAGTGGCCTCCGATCGCCTGGGCCGCGGTGTGCAGCAGTTCACCGAGCGGTCCGGTGGTGATGCCCAGCGCCGCGCAGGCGCCGAGGCCGATGGCCAGGGGCCACAGAGCGGAAGGGCTCTCCCCGGTCGGTGTGCCTGGTCCCAGCAGCATCCGGGCGGTCCGGAGGGCGAGCGCGGCGAAGGCGAGGAGAACGAGCAGCAGGGCGATGGCCGTGACCCAGCCCAGTCCTGCCCCTGCGGCGAAGCCGGCCCGGGTGATGCCCAGTTCGGAGGCGAAGAGACTGAACGGCGGGAAGGCCATCAGCGCCCCCACCGCGAGCCCGAACAGCCCAGCCGTGAAAGGGACTTGGGCGAGCAGACCGCGGACCCGGCCGATCCGCGCGGTGCCGGTCAGCTGCAGGATGCGGCCGGATGCGCAGAAGGCGACGGACTTGGCGAGTCCGTGGCCCGCGATGTGCAGCAGTGCGGCGGACAGGGCGAGCGGGCTGCCGATCGCCGCGGCCAGGGCGATCAGGCTCATGTGTTCCATGCTGGAGTAGGCGAGCATCCGCTTGTAGTCGCGCTGGGCGAGCAGCAGTCCGACCGCGAGCGCGAGGGTGAGCAGGGCGATCGAGGCGAGCAGGACACGGGTGAAGCCGGTCCCCAGGGCTCCGTCGGCGATGACCCGGTAGCGCAGGATCGCGGAGAAGGCGACCGACAGCAGCACCCCGGACATGAGCGCGGAGACCGGCGCCGGGGCCTGGCTGTGGGCGTCGGGGAGCCAGGCGTGCAGCGGGATCAGGCCGGCCTTGGCGCCGAAGCCGAGGACGATCAGCGTGATGCCGAGCCGGGTGACGGCCGGGTCGAGGCGGTGGGCACGGGCGACGAGGGTGGGCCAGTCCAGCGCCCACGCCTCGGAAATGCCGGCCTGCCGGGCCGCGTAGTAGATCAGTACGGTGCCGAGGAAGGCGAGCGCGATCCCGGCCGAGCAGATCACCACGTACTTCCAGGCCGCCTCCACCGACGTACGGGTGCGCCGGTGGCCGACGAGGAAGGCGGTGACGATGGTGGTGGCTTCGACCGCGATCCACAGCACGCCGAGGTTGGCGGTCACCACGGCCAGGCACATGGCGGCGAGGAACGCCTGGACGAGGACGTGGTAGTGCCACGCGGTCCGGTCGTTCGCCCGGCCGGCGGCCCGCTCGCCCGCCTGGTACGACGGGGACGAGCCGCAGGCGACCAGTGCGACGGCGCCGACTACCAGGAGCATCCAGGCGGTCAGCCCGTCCGCGCGCAGGAGGCCGGAGTACGCCGTCCGCGGGCCGCCGTCGACGACGGCCACCGCGAGCAGGCTTCCGCAGGTGAGGATGACGACCGGAGAGACGAGACCGGCCCAGTCCAGCGCGGGCCGCTGCGTCGCCGTGTCCGGCGCGGGCTTCGTCGCCACCAGAACGGGCACGGCCTCGGTTGTCTCAGCCCGCCGGGCCCGGGACAGTGCGGCGACGGCCGGCCGACTCGTACGCGGTCCGGCCAGGGCGTACACGCCGGCGACCGCCAGCGGCACGGCGGCGGGCGCGGTGAGGAGCAGCGCGGAAGCAGTGGCCCCTCCTGATAGATGCAGCATCAGTCGTGCAGCTCCCGCAGGTCGTCGATGTCGGTGGTACCGAACGCCTCCCGCACCCGGGCGGTGAGAACCTGCAGCACCAGCACCGCCAGCAACACGTCGAAGGAGACGCCGAGTTCGACGATCAGCGGCACCCCGGAGGTGGCCAGGAAAGCGGTGGCGGTGATGCCGTTGTCAAGCAGCAGAAAACCGACCACCTGGGCCAGCGCCCGTCGGCGGGTCACCAGGACGAAGAAGCCGATCAGCACGACGGCCAGGCCCACCGGCAGGGCGCGGGTGGCCGGGGTCGGGTTCAGCTCGGTCAGCGGGCGGGCGACGGCGTAGGCAAGGAGGGTCAGCAGCGAGGCTGTCAGCAGCGAGGCGGCGACGTTGACCAGGGGCCGGGTCTCCCGGGTCTCGGCGCCACCGCCGCCGTAGCCCCGCCGGTCCTCGGTGAGCGCGGCCAAGGCACGACGCATCAGATGCGGCAGGACGCCTGCCCTCAGCACGCCGATGCCGATCCCTACCCCGACCAGGTCCCACCGTTCCTCGTGCACGCCGAGCAGCACGGCGACAGCGGCCAGGGCTACTCCCTGCAGGGCGAACACCCGGACGATCGCGGCGAGTTCGCGTCGCCACAGCACCATCACGGCCGCCAGCAGGAAGGCGCCACAGGCCAGGTCGAGAAGCTGGGTGTAGAGGCCGCCGTTCACGACGCTCCGCTCAGGAAGTACGAGGCGGTCACCGCGAGCAGCGCCAACAGGAAGGAACCGGCGAGGAGTTCGGGCACGCGGAACAGCCGGACCTTGGCCCAGGACACCTCGGCCGCCGCCAGTACCGCGCCCAACAGGCAGACCTTCGCCGCGAACCCCACCAGCGCCACCGCGAGGGCCGTCCAGGACGCGCTGGTGGCGATGCCCCAGGGCACGAACAGGGAGGACAGCAGACCGAGCAGCAGGGTGAGCCTCATCTGCGCGCCGAGTTCGACCAGCGCCAGGTCCGGGCCCGCGTACTCCAGCACCATCGCCTCGTGGATCATGGTGAGTTCGAGGTGGGTGGAGGGGTTGTCGACCGGGATCCGGCCGGTCTCGGCGAGCACCGCGACCGCGAGGGCGGCCGTGGCCAGCAGGCCCGCCGGGGAGGTGAGCCGGGCCGGTTCGTGGACTGCGCCGGAGACGATGGCCGGGATGTTGGTCGTCCCGGCCGGTATCGACAGCGCGAACACCGAGAGCAGGATGGTCGGCTCCACCAGTGCGGCGACCGTCATCTCCCGTGAGGCGCCCATCCCGCCGAACGCGGTTCCGGTGTCGAGCCCGGCCAGCGCGAGGGCCAGGGTGCCCAGCGCGATCAGCGCCACCACCAGGATGAGGTCCGCGTGCCCGCTCACCGGGGTGTCGGTGGACAGCAGGGGAACCAGCGCGGCGGCCACCACCGTCGTGGCGACCAGCAGGGCGGGGGCCACGCGGAAGGCCGGCCCGGTACCGACGGGGGTGATCGGTTCCTTGCGCAGCAACTTGCGCACGTCCCGCCAGGGCTGCAGCACTCCGGCTCCGGCACGGCCCTCCAGACGGGCACGTACCTGCCGCATCCACCCGGTCAGCAGCGGGGCTCCCGCGCCGACCACGACGACCTGGCCGGCCACGGCCACGTATCCGACAGCACTCATCAGTTCGCTCTCACCAACCCACCGCCAGAATCAACAGCAGCACGACCAGGCCGAAGAAGCCGTAGCCGAGATAGAGGTGCACGCTGCCGCCCGCCAGCCGCCGCGCTGACTGTCCGGCACCGGCAAGAGTGCGCAACAGCGGTTCGTACAGCCGGTGTTCGATCCGGTCGGGCACCCGGCGCTGGAAACGCACCCGCTCCACCAGGTACGCCGACTCGCGCACCGGAGTGACATCGACGTCCTGCTCGGGCGCGAGGACGTCGTCGAAGACCCGCTGCAACGGTTCCGCGAACGAGGTCGCCGTATAGGCCATGCGCGAGGTCGGCGCCCCGCCACCGCAGTCCCACAACCGGGCGTTCGTACGCCGTCGTCGGCGCCCGTACAGCCGGGGCAGCCCGACGGCGAGCAGGAGTGCGGCGGTCAGGGCGGCGACCGCCCACAGCGGTGCCAGCGACGCGGACACGTCGGCGATCCGCACCTCCAGTGCGCCGCCCGACACTGCTCCGCCGCCCGGCAGCCCGACCGCAGCCACGGCCCGGTCCAGGCCGTCGCCCAGCAGACCCGGCACGAGTGCCAGGGCCGCGCACGCGGCGGCGAGCAGCGCCATCCCGACAAGCATGAGCGCCGGTGCCTCCTTCGCCCCGGCAGCTCCGTCGCTCCGGGGGCGGGCGAAGAAACTCACGCCCAGCGCCTTGACGAAGGCAACCGCGGCGATCCCCGCCGACAGCGCGATCAGAGCGACGGACAGCGGCAGGACGACGGCCACGGCGACACCCGGCACCTGGAGTCCGTGGATGAGGGACTGCAGCAGCAGCCATTCGCTGATGAACCCGTTGCCCGGCGGCAGCGCCACAGCGCCGAGCGCGGCGAACGCGAACAGCCCGGCGGTGGTCGGCATGCGCGCCCGTAGTCCGCCCAGACGATCCAGGTCCCGCACGCCGGTGGCCCGGAGCACGGATCCGGCGGCGCAGAACAACAGGGCCTTGAAAGCAGCGTGGTTGACCACGTGCAGAAGGCCGGCGGCGAGCGCCAGTGCCGCCAGCCGCCGATCACCGTAGGCGGCGAACAGTCCGGACGCCCCGACCCCGATCAGGACGAGCCCCATGTTCTCGCTCGTCGAATACGCCAGCAGCCGCTTGAGATCGGAAGCCATCGCCGCCTGCAGGATCCCGTACACCGCGCTGGCCCCACCCACCGCCATCAGCCCCAGCCACCACCACGCCGGACCGCCGCCCAGCAGGTCGAGACCGGTGCGGACCAGGCCGTAGATGCCGAGGTTGACCATCGCGGCGCTCATCAACGCCGAGACGGGGCTGGGCGCTTCGGGATGCGCGCGCGGCAGCCAGGCGTGCAGCGGCAACGCACCCGCCTTCGACGTGAACGCGAGGGCGGTCAGAACGAACACCAGCCCACGCACCGTGGGCGACACGGCACCCGCACCCGCCCGCAGCGCGATGAAGGACTCACCGCCCGCCTCGGTGGCGAACAGGGCGAACCCGGCGAGCAGCAGTACAAGGCCGAGGTGGGTCATCACCGCGTACCAGACGCCCGCCGGCCGTACCGAGGCCCGTTCCCGGTGTTCGGCCAGCACCAGCACCAGCGAAGCGAGTGCCATCAGTTCCCACAGCGCGAGGAATGTGGACACGGACGCCGCGGCGGGTACCAGCACCAGGGTGAGCGCGAACAGCGGCAGCACCGTCTGCGCGGTGCGCGAGCCGAGTCCGTGCGCACCGTGCCCTGCCGCGTACCCGATGCCGTACACGGCGACCGCGGCTACGACGGCCCCCGCCACCGCCGTGAACAGGCCCGCCAACGAATCCACCGCCAGATACGTTCCGGCCAGCGGCAGCACCCCCGGGAACGTGGCTGTCCAGCTGTCTCCGCCCAGTGCAGCCACACCCGCCGCACAACCACTCACCCCCACTCCGGCCGTCAGGGCTCCGACGGCGGGAACGCGCAGCCGATACGGCAGCACGACTCCGGCCAGCGCACCCACGCCGCCCAGTCCGGTGGCCGTCGCGAGGGCGGCCGGAATCTCACTCACCGCCCGGTCACTCTCCGCAGTGCCGCAACGATCTCGCCCGGCTCCGGCGGGCACCCGGGAACCCGAAGATCCACCGGTACGACATCGGAGACAGCACCCTCGACGCCATAACCGCCCGCGAACTCCCCGCAGTTGATCGCACAGTCCCCGACCGCGACCACGAGCCGCGGCTCGGGCATCGCGGCGACCGTGCGGCGCAGCGGCTCGGCCATGTTCCGCGTGACCGGGCCGGTCACCAGGGCCACGTCCGCGTGCCGGGGCGAGGCCACCAGGCGGGCACCGTACCGCTCGGCGTCGTAGACCGGGTTGAAGGCCGCGGCGATCTCGATCTCGCAGCCGTTGCAGGAGCCGGCGTCCACACATCGCACCTGCACCGAGCCGCCGAACTCCCGGGCTGCAGGCAGCCGTTCAGCCTCCGGCCGGGGCGGGGCGGGCTCGGCCACCCGCCCGGTGTCCCGGATCTTGCGCAACAGGCCCATGAAGCCTCCCTGACAGGTGAGGACTTGTCAGCGGGTGTCCGACCGGCCACCCGCGAGCGGAGATGCGGCACTTGAGAGCGAAGGCGGCCGCCTCCCGGTGCCGTAGAGCGCTGCCCAGCTCTCGGGAGACGGCGACCGATCGGGGGGCCGCCGCTACGACGGCGGTCTGGCCTGCGTCTGGGCGGCCTGCAGGTCGGCGAGGAGTTCGGCCTGCCCGGCGAGCACCCCGGACAGGATGCTGCGGGCGACCCGGAGCAGTTCGGCGATCTCCGGGCTGGTCAGCGAGTAGTACACGGTGGAACCCTCCTTGCGGGTCACCACCAGGTTCGCCCGCCGCAGCACCGCCAGTTGCTGCGAGAGGTGGGCCGCCTCGATGCCCACCTCGGGCAGCATCTCCGCCACCGCGTGCTCGCGCTCGCTCAGCAGCTCCAGCACCCGGATGCGGGCCGGGTGACCGAGCGTCTTGAAGAACTCGGCCTTCAGTTGGTACAGCGGCGTACTCATCGTTTCGTCGCCTCCCCGGTGCGGCAGCACGGCCGCACCCGACCGTTCCTGACGCATCGCATCCACCCACTCGTCACACACATGCGGCCCATCCTCGCCTGCGGCACCGGCCACACCGAATCCGCGCGCGAGAACCCAGCTGCCCGAAATCAGCGGCAACAACCTCAGCAATTGCTAATATTAGCAACTCCATACGTGAGGTGAGGGAGGCTTGCGTGAGAATCATCCCGCTGCACGGCGCCGGCGTCGCCTGGTACAAGTGCCCGGCCTGCCGCCTCAAGTGCCGCCCCACGGCCGTCGGCGCGGAGGGCTCCTGCCCGCGGTGCGGGCACGCCCACATGATGCGGCTGTCATTCGGTGGCCGGCCCACCGCGTCCACGCCGGACGTCGACGAGTGAAGCCGACCGCAAGGGAGTGGGGAATGGGTGACTGGGCCGTCCAGTCCGGAAGCGGGATCCGCTTCGAGTGGGGGCCCGCCGGAGCGGGCCGTCTCGCCGGGGAGGCCGCCTGTCTGGCCATCGTCGACGTGCTGTCCTTCACCACGACGGTGAGCGTCGCCGTCGAAACGGGCATCCGGGTGCTGCCGTTCTGGCTGCCTGACGGCTGTGCCGCCCCTGTCGAGCGGGCCGCAGCAGAAAAGGCCGCCACCGTCTATGCCCGGCAGTCGGGCGCTCGGCTGGCCGTGCCCCGGCGTAGCGTCACACCCGACAGCCCCTGGTCCCTCTCCCCGGCCCACCTGCGCCGCGCCCCCTTCATCAAGCGCCTGGTGCTGCCCTCTCCCAACAGCGCAGCCATCGCAGCGGCCGCACCGCCGCGGATGCGGGTGGTCGCCGCCTGTCTGCGGAACATCACCGCAGTCGGCAGCTGGCTCACGGCGGGCGGATACGGCACGGCCCGGCAGCCGGTGGCCGTGATCGCCGCGGGCGAGCAGTGGCCGGACGGCAGCCTGCGTCCCGCGCTGGAAGACCTGCTCTGCGCCGGCGCCCTCATTTCCGACCTGCACCGCCGGGGCGCGGGACCGCTGTCCCCTGAGGCAGCCGCGGCGAAAACGGCCTACGAGGGCACCGCCGACCTCGCGCGCGCGGTCGGCACCGGTGCATCGGGCCGCGAGCTGGCCGCGGCAGGCTTCCCCGAGGACGTGGCCATCGCCACGGAGGAGGATCTTTCCGTCGTCGTCCCGGTACGGGACCCCGACGGCGCCTTCACCGCCGGCTGAACCCGGTGACCCCGGCGGGTCACTCGCCGGATTCGTCTCCGCTCGACCAGCCCGTCGTCCGCCACTCGTGGCGGCCCTTGGGCGGCTTGCCGTGCCGTGCGCTGTGCGCGGCGAGCGCGCCGGCCAGGTCGGCGTGCACGGGGATGGGCGGGCCGTCCCCGTCGGGGACGAGGGAGCCGTCGGCGGGGATCGCGGCCAGTTCCAGGCTGCGGCCCGCTGCGGCGAGACGCCGCGCGGCCTCGGTGATCGCCAGCTGCCCCTCGGCCGACCAGGCACGCAGTCCGGTCAGGTCGACGACGACCGGGCCGGTCCCGCGTCCCACCGCCCAGCCGACGGCCCCCTCGAAGCGGCGAACGGCGTCCGGGCCCAAATATCCGGAGACGGACAGGACGCCGAGTTCCTGCTCGACGGTGTAGCGCCACTCGATGGTCATGTCGTCAACTTCCTTGCGCAGTCGGCCTGTTGGGTCAGAGCGGGAGAGCTCGGAGGGGGAGGGTGATCCAGATGCTCTTGCCCTTGCCGTCAGCGTCACCTCGGACGACCGCGGTGCCGGACAGGCCGAGGGTGAGTTCCATGACGGTGGCCAGCCCGCCCGTCCCCGCGTCGGTGAGCGACGCGTACAGCGGCGGCTGATAGGGATGGCGGTCGTGCACGGCGAACGCCAGGCAGTCCGCGCCTGCCGCGTAGATCACCGTCACCTGTGGCGAGAGCACGGCGGCGTGCCGGACGCTGTTGGTGACCAACTCGCCGAGTATCAGCAGGGCCGGGCCGACCGCGGGGTGGCGCAGGCTGATCCCCCACTCGGTCAGCGCCCGCTCGGCGGTCTGCCGGGACAACCGGACGGCGGACGGCTCGGTGGGCAGGGTGAGCACATGGCGATGGGGCAGGGCTTCGAGCCGCGTGGCCATCAACTCGCCGTCCCGCGCGTCAGCCGGAAGCCGCAGACGCTCTGGGGATGGATACGGACGATCGTGTCATGGGGGCCGTACGTCCATCCGGTGAGCGTACGGCGGAAGTGGGCGGCCTCGTTCGGATCGGTGATCACCTCGGCGGGCCCTGCCACGGTCACCGTCCAGCCGGTGCCGGTCGCGACACGTACCTCGTCCACCTGGTACGTCACCGTCAGCGGGACGGCTGCCGCCTGCACCGGAGCGCGCGCCACCAGGCGGCCGTACTCCCAGGTGTGCCGGCCGGGCCGGATGACGCTCGCCTCCCGCTGCGTGTACACCAACCGCCCCAGGGTGCTGCCCTCCAACAACCACAGGGCCTCAACACCGGATACCTCGACCATGCGCAGGGGTGTGGGCACAGTGCTCATCGGACGGTTTCCTCTGCTTCCTCGGTGAGGGGCCGGGGCGACTGGGCAGGGTGCAGCGGCATGACGCCGGCGCACTCCAGGCGGGTGCGGGCACCCTGGATCGCCTCGGGCGTGGTGGCGTACTCGTGTCCCTCCAGGCGCAGCAGTTCCAGCGCGCCGACGGAATCCAGGACCTGGCGCTGTCCGGGGCGTATCCCGGAGGTCATGACGGCGATGCCGCGCCGGTGGAGCTTTTCGACCGCGTCCTTGAGGACGAGGGCGCCGGTGGCATCGATGGTGGTCACGCGGGACATGCGCAGGATGACGACGCGTACGTCGGCGACCTCGGCCAGTTCCAGGAGGAAGCGGTGGGCGGCGGCGAAGAACAGCGGGCCGTCGATGCGGTAGGCGACGATGTGCTCGGCCAGCAGGGCGTGCTCCTCGGCGCTGTGGTCGCCCCGGTCGAGCGGCACCTGGTCCAGTCGGGCCTGTTTGGCCACGGCCCGCAGGGCGAGCGCGCTCGCGACCATCAGGCCGAGCACCACGGCGTACACGAGGTCCAGAGCGAGGGTCGCGACGGCGGTCAGCACCAGGATCAGCGCGTCGGCGCGGGTGGCCTTCGCCATCGCGCGCAGCGAGCCGACCTCGACCATGCGGATCGCGGTGGCGAGCAGCACACCGGCCAGCGCGGCGAGCGGGATCTTCGAGACCAGGGGCGCAGCCGCGAACACGATCACTGCGAGGACCGCGGCGTGGGTGAGGGCCGCCAGCCGGGACCCGGCGCCGGTACGGACGTTGACGGCCGTGCGCGCGATCGCGCCGGTCGCCGGCACCCCGCCGAACAGCGGGGCGGCGATGTTGGCCAGCCCCTGGCCGAACAGCTCCCGGTCCGGATCGTGTTTCTGACCTACCGTCATGCCGTCGGCGACCGATGCCGACAGCAGCGACTCCAAAGCCGCCAGCGCCGCGACCGCCACCGCCGGAGCCAGCAGGGACCCCAGCGAGCCGAGGTCGAGGAAGGAGAGCGAAGGAGCCGGGAGCCCGGAGGGCAGATCGCCGATCGGCGTGGCGGCGTCCAGGCCCGCGGCCTGCGCCACGACGGTGGCCGCGATCACCGCGAGGATGGAGAACGGGACGGTGGGTCGCAGGCGGGCGCCGATCAGCATCACGCCGGCGACCGCAACCGCGAAGGCGATGGCGGTCCAGTTCGGGTCCTTCGCGAACGCCTCCAGCGCGCGCCAGGTCACGACGAGTACGCGATCACCCTCCGGCTTGGGCACCCCCAGGGCGTTGGGGACCTGTTGCAGGCCGATCACGCAGGCGATACCGAGGGTGAAGCCCTCCACGACCGGCGCGGGCACGTACTGCATGTACTTGCCGGCCCTCAGCAGGGCGAGCGCGACCAGCATCACGCCCGCCATGAGCCCCACCATGAGTACCCCGGACGGTCCGTGCGCGGCGACGATCGGCATCAGCACCACCGTCATCGCGCCCGTCGGCCCGGACACCTGCAGATTAGAACCGCCGAACACCGCCGCCAGCGCACCGGCGATCACCGCGGTCGCCAGACCGGCCTCCGCGCCGAGCCCGGAGGAGACACCGAAGCCGAGCGCGAGCGGGAGCGCGACGACCGCCACCGTGAGGCCGGCCAGGAGATCGCGGCGGGGGTCGCGGCGCGTCTCCGCCCAATCGTTCCGGCCGGGAAGCAGCTCGACGATCCGGCCTCGGATCCGGGTGAGAGCGGACCTCATCGCGCGGCGACCTGGGCTTCCCGGAGTTCGGCGAGCAGTTCGTTCCGGCCGGAGAGCATCTCGGTCAGGATCCGGCGCGCGGCCGCCATGAGGTCTGCGACGTCTCCGCCGGCCAGCTCGTAGACGACCGTGGCCCCCTCCCGCGTCGAGGTGACGATCCCGGAACGGCGCAACACGGCCAGCTGCTGGGAGAGGCCGGAGGGCTCCACCTCGATCGCGGCCAGCAGGTCTCGTACCGGCAGTGGCCCGTCCTGCAGCAACTCCAGCACCCGGATCCGTACGGGATGCCCCAGCATCCGAAAGAACTCGGCCTTGGCCTGGTACAGCGGAACGGACACGACTCCTCGCTTCCCCGACAGCGCCCCACCCGGGAGGCAAGTGAAGGCTGCGCCAGCGGCTACATGCAGACACAGCCAACACAGCATCTAGCCAATTGCGAAATTTAGCAATTCAGCATCCCACTGGTGCCGGATCATCCCCCGTGAGTGAGGGGGTGGGTGGGTCAGCCCTTCTTGACCACGCTCGACTTGAGCTGCATGGCCCCGAAACCGTCGATCTTGCAGTCGATGTCATGGCCGTCGACGCCGTCGACCAGCCGGATACTGCGCACCTTCGTGCCGGCCTTGATTCCCGAGGGGCTCCCCTTGACCTTGAGCGCCTTGACCACGACCACGGAGTCGCCGTCCTGCAGCACATTGCCGACGGCATCCTTGACCACCCGCTCCGCAGGAGCGCCGGAGTCCGAGCCGCCCTCGGTGGGCACCCACTCATGGCCGCACTCCGGGCACACCACCAGCGCGTTCATCTCGTAGGTGTACTCACACGAGCACTTCGGACAGGGAGGAAGATTCTCGATCATCTCGCCAGCGTATCCGGCCCCGCACCGCCGACGATCCCGTCATCCGGCGTGCGGATACGGCCACTGCGGGACACGTCCGTTGGGGAGAGAAGCAGTCGTACGTCGGCCTGAGACCGGGTGCAGGACTCGCGGACCGGGTGTCGACGACCAGCCCCGATCCGGCCTTCGGGGCCACTTCGCGACAAGGGCACCCGGAGGGAGGGACGATCCGACACGGAGCCCGCCCGGCCACGCCCCCGGTGCGAGCCGTTTCCCCCGACTGCCCAAGACCTGCGGCGGCAAAGTCGGCCGCCCGGGCGGTGAAGCCTTCCCCAGGCGAAGTACGAGGTGTCGCGGCCGTGGCCGGCTTCAGCACATGGCGTGCCCCCGCCGGGGGGGCTGTGCGTCAGCGGGTATACGGACAGTACGCGACTGGGCGGTGACGCAACTTCCGTTACCTCGCCTGAAGGCAGAGGGCTCCTGCGCGGCGCGAAGGCCGGGTCGCGGTCACTTCAGCTTGGCTCAACTGGGGTCAGTGGGACGGTCGTTGGCAGTGTCCGGGATCCGTAGCGGTTGGTCCAGATAGGCCGTTCGTCGGCGACCGAGGGCCGAACGGCCCTGTATTTGTGCCCCGCGACGACGAGATCGTGGCGGGGCACATCCTGGCTGCGTCGGCGCAGGCCGACCGGCACCGCGGAGGTAACAACCATGATCCATGGGCGCGCACGTGTCGCGGCTGTGGCGGCCCTGGCTCTGACAGGAGCCGTGATCCGGGAGCGTGTGGCGGCAACGGCAGCGCCGTCACGACGACCGGTCGCACCCCGACCGTCGCGGTCGGCGGCACTGCCCCGGGCAGCACACCCACCACGCCCGGCACCACTCACGCCCGGGCAGGCCCGACCAGCGGGTGGGGACCGGACGTCTGGAGCGGAGCGTGGGGCTCCGGCAGGATGGGCGACGGTCAGGGTTCCTGGGCCCCGGCATTACAGCACCCGCGTTGGGACCCGGGTCTCGGCCGGGCAGGCAAAGAACATCGCCCTGACGTGGCTTCGCCTCCGTGACACCACGCTGACTCCGGGCGACCCGGAGTCCTACCCCGGCCGGCACGGTACCTACATCGCCACCAGCCGACGGTAGGCAGGACGCGGCGAAGGCACGCCCTCTCACCGCGACTCGGGGAAACCACAGGTGAGCCGCCCTCTGAGCTCGGCTCCCGGTCAGCTCCTGAACGGGGCCGAGGTCCGTACGCGCGCGGTCGGGGCGCCGAACCCCGATCCCCTGTGCAAATCCGTCGCGAGCCCAGAGGGTTCCGCGAGACCCCGCATCCGTACCCCTTCCGAACCGGACAGGAGACACAGTGCTCGTTTCACGAAAAAGGGTGGGAACTCTCTTCCTGGGTGGTGCGCTTGCTGCCACCCTCGGATCACTTCTCTATCCCGCCATGCTCGGAGTCCAGAAGGTCAGCAGCGCGCCCGAACGGGTCATCGCCACCCCGGCGACCGGACCGCTGACGGAAGCCGACCGGGATTTCGTGGTCGAGGTACGCTCCGCCGGGCTGTGGGAGTACCCCGTCGGTCAGACGGGCTTGCGGAAAGGTACGACAAAGGCGGTCAGGACCGCCGGCGAGCACCTGGTCGACGGGCATGCCTCGTTGGACGCCGCGTGCCGCAATGTCGCCGGGCAGCTGAACATCACGCTGCCCAACCAGCCGTCGCCACAACAGCAGGGCTTCGTGGCCACTCTGAACGCGGACAGCGGCAAGCAGTTCGACACCGACATGGCCACCCTTGTGCGAGCGGCCGACGGCCGGCTCCTCTCCACGATCGCGAGCATCCGCACCACCACGAGGAACTCGCTGGTCCGTTCCCTCACGGACCAGGCCAACAGCACCGTCCTGGACCACCTCACGGTCCTGGAGAAGACCGGCCTGGTCGACTTCGGCCAGGTCCTCCCCCAGGAGACCACCGCGCCCACGCTCCCGGCCAAGGACATGACCCCGCCGCCCCCGGCCGCGACACAGCCGCAGGTCGTTCTCACCCCGCCGGCTACCACCACACCTTCGCCGAATCCGTCGGCAGGATGAGGAGCGGGCCCAGCTTTTGGCGACGGCCCGGATCGATACCCACGGGGCCCGGGAGATGAGCGGCGTCGCAGCCACGCTCGAACCGCAGGACCTTGTCGCCGCCGCGCGGCAACACGCCCGCCTCGTCGCGGAGTTCTCGGTCCGGCTCGCAGCAGACTGAAGTCCATCAGCGTTTCCGAGCCGCGTGACCCCGGTGTGCAGCTCACGCTGGACCAGGCGTCAACTTCCTTACCCGTCAGGGCAGTTCTGGCCAGCCAACAGGTCCCGTCGTGGCGTTGTTCGGTCGTCGCGGGTCAGTCCCGAAGAGACTCTCCCGAAGTGAGGGCCAGACGCATACGGTCCCGACACCGAGGCGGGTCGGCAGCACCGGCCCGCCGCAGTCGACGCAACACAAGAGGAGGCGCTGTGGCGAGTGTGGAAGTGTCGCTGAAGGAGATGATGGCCGGGATCGAGGGGGCGTTGGGGGCCGCGGTCGTCGACTACACCAGCGGGATGGCGCTGGGCACGCTGGGCGGCAGCAAGACCCTGGACCTGACGATCGCCGCGGCCGGCAACACGGATGTGATCCGGGCCATGGTGCGCACCATGGAGCAGCTGGGCCTCAAGGGCCAGATCGAGGACATCCTGATCACGCTGGACAGCCAGTACCACCTGATCCGCCTGATCACCGGCCGCGGCGGCAACGGCCTGTTCCTGTACCTCGTGCTCGACAAGGCCCGCTCGAACCTGGCGATGGCCCGCCACCAACTCAAACACGTGGAGGGACAGATCGAGATCTAGCTCGGCCCGGCATGCAGGAGTCACGTCTGCCCGTGATGTGAAGACTTCTTCAACTCATCAGATCAACATGATCGCAATCTGTAGGTCACGCACGGCCCTGCGTGTGAAGAAGGATCGGGCCTCCGAGGGCGGCCTGTGGTGTGACGCCGCCCCCGGAGGCCGCGGCATCCCGCGGGCCTCATGCCCACGCACTCCGCAAGGGACGAGCATCCGCGCAGGTCGCCCAATACGGAACCGGCGGCTGGTTGGACGAGCACCGCAAATTCGCTCGCGCCGATGACCAGGGACACGTTCTGGACGGCGGTGACCGGCGCCTGGTGCTGTGTAGCGGACGGTCACTGGGCTTGATCTGCTTTGACGGACATCCGAGATCAGGGGTCCTGCCCCAGAAGAATGTCCGTCGTGGAGGGCAAGGGGGAGAAGTGGTCTCCGCCTCGATACACCAGGACGGTTCCGCGTTGGCCATTCATCTGTTGCCCTGACCCGTTCCGTGATCCACAGGCCAATCGAAAGGGCGGCCCCGGGGAGCGCGTGGGGAGAATCGACAGCACAACTGGGCACGAACGTGAGTGATCCAGAAAGACGCATCAGCCCGGACCAGAGACATTCCCGTCAGCATCATCGCAGGTCAGGATCACCAGGTAGAAGTCTTCAAGAAGATCTCCTCGACCCTCCGGCTTCACAGACCGCGACTCCACTCGCAGCGCCCTTGCCCTCGCCCCGGCCTCGGTCTACTACCCACCAAGATCCGGACCCTACGCGGGCCAGGGCTCGACCACTCCTCCTGCAATACAGCGTTTGTGCAGGGCAAAGCCTTCTGCGGCCCGCACCACCAGCAGACCAAGAACCTGCTGGTGCACGACGGCCGAAGCGCGAAGCGACCCAGAAGTCAGCAAGCGGACTGCCACAGCCACCCACACGCAGCCACACCACGGAATCGACGCCTCGCCCACGCCGACCCCTCAAGTCCCGGCTCTCGCGTAACCTCCGCCGCCGCCCGGGCGACGAAGACGGAAGTGCACGCGCCCCCGCCCTGGTCAACCTCATCGGCACATCTCAGCAGGTCAGCGCACCCTCCCCCGCGGCTTCAACGCCAACGGAGGCAGCTCGGGAGCCGGCAGCGGCGCCCCGTCGTACCCCTTCACCTCGCCGAATCGCGACCCCGTCATCCAGTCCTCACGCGCCTGCACGATGTCTTCCTGGGTGCGGCCGATCCAGTTCCAGAACATGATCAACTCCTCCTCGAACGGCTCGCCCCCCAGCAGCATCAGGCCGGCGTCCGACGCGGCGCGCAGCGGGAGTTCGGTGCGGCCGCAGCCGAGGTAGAGCATCGAGCCCGGGAGGACCGGAACGCCGTCGACGTGGGCCTCGCCGGACATGGCCAGGACGGCGTACTCGAAGTCGGGTTCCAGCGGCAGGCGTACGTCCGCGCCGGCCGCGAGGGCCAGGTCCGCGCCGACGATCGGGGTGTACGTCGTACCGGGCGAGGTCGCACCGTCGACGTCGCCGAGGACGATCGTGGCGCGCAGGCCCGGCGCCGTGACGACCGGCAGCTCGGCGTGGTGCTCGAAGTGCGGCTCGACATGACGGTCGCTGTCGGGGAGGGCGACCCAGAGCTGCGCGCCGTGCAGGAAGCGGGCGTGCGTCTTGGGGCTCTGCTCGGCGTGGCTGATGGCACGGCCGGAGGTCATGAGGCCCAGTTCGCGCGGGCGGATCGTCGCGACGCTGCCGGTCGAGTCGCGGTGCAGCACCTCGCCCTCGTGCAGCCAGCTGACGGTCTGCAGACCCATGTGGGGGTGTGGGGGCACCTGCATGCCGGGCTCGTCGGCGATGTCGTCGGGGCCGTAGTGATCGACGAAGCACCAGGCGCCGACCATGCGGCGGCCCAGGTTGGGCAGCAGCCGACGGACTTCGGTGGACTCGCCGAGCTGGACCTTGCGAGGGCTGAGTAGTTCACGGACGGGCTCCGCCACCACGAAACCACGGCCGCCGCACAGGGCCGGAACCGCTTCGCGATCAAGATTGCTCATGGCGACAACCTAGTCCCGTCGAGGCGGTTGCGTCAGTCCGTCCAGCGCCGGTCCGTCCCTCGGGGCATGCCCTTCCCCGTCGCCGCCCCGTTCGGAAAATAGTAGCCATGGATATAGTAGCCATGTACCGTATCGGTCATGAGTACGGCATCCGAGGGCGCGACGCCCGGTTTCCTGGTCTGGCGACTGTCGATGAAGTGGCGCGTGGCGGTCGACCGCGCGGTGGCACCCCTGGGACTGACCCATGCGCAGTACTCCCTGGTGGCGTCGCTGTACGGCATGCAGCGCTCCGGGCTGCGCCCCAGTCAGCGGCACCTCGCCGACCACACCGGACTCGAAGCCCTCTATGTGTCGAAGCTGGCCCGCGCCCTGGAGTCCGCGGGCCTCGTCGAGCGCACCCGGGACCCCCGCGATCCGCGCGCGGTCCAACTGGCCCTCACCGACGAGGGCAGTGCTGTGACCCGGCAGGCGATCAAGGTCGTCCACGGGCTCCTGCAGCAACTGCTGGAACCGCTCGGCGGCCTCGACAGCGAACGGACCCGGGAGTTCGGCCGGGACCTGGCGACCCTGCTCGACACACCCCTCGACCCCGCGAGTGAGCACGAGAAGGAGCAGTCATGACCACCACCGCGACCCCCGCCAACGCCCGTACGCTCGGTCTGGCCCACTACGCCGCCCGCGCCGTCCTGGAGAGCGTCCTCGTCCGCCACGGCGTCGGCTTCCAGCAGCAGATCACCCTGCGGCCGGTCGCCCTCGCCGCCGGACCCGTCGACCGTGGGCAACTCGCCGCCGACACCGTGGCGGCCCTGAAGGTCGACGAGGACTCCGCGCAGGGCACCATCGACGAACTGATCACGGCCGGACTGGTCGGGACGGACGCGTCCGACGTGCGGATCACGGACGCGGGCCGGGAGCTGTTCGAGCGGATCACGAAGGAGACGAGCGCGGCGAGCACCAGGATCTGGGGCGACATCCCCGAGGAGGACCTCGCGACCGCCGGCCGGGTGCTGACCCTGATCACCGAGCGGGCGAACGCCGAGCTGACCGCCGTCGCGAAGTAGTGGAATATTCAACCAACAAGGTCCGTTGAGTGGGTCGAAGGAGGTCAAGTGGACATGACGTACTACGACCACGGAACACCGGCGGAGCGTTGGGAGCGCGCGCAGATGTTCTTCGACGCCAAGGACTACGCCGCCGCGGCCCGGGTGCTGGGCGGGCTGGTCGAAGAGGTGCCGGAGCAGACCGGACCGCGCCTGCTGCTGGCGCGCGCCTACTACCACTCGGCCCAACTGCGGCGCGCCGAGACCGAGTTGCGTGTCATCGTGGAGCGTGACCCGGTGGAGCACTACGCGCGGCTGATGCTGGGCCGCACGCTGGAGCGGCAGGGCCGGCACGAGGAGGCGGGCCCGCATCTGCGGATCGCCTCGGCGCTCGCCGGTGACTTCGAACAGGTCTGAGACGCGTCGACCGACGCGCGGAGGGGCCCGGTTCCGTGACGGAACCGGGCCCCTCCGCGTGTGTCACTGCTTGGCGTACGTCCGGCGGCCCTGCCGGTGGGCCATCTCGCCCAGCACCACGTCCACCACGATGAACGCGGCCAGCGGGATCCCCAACAGCGGGACGAAATAGCCGAGTACGGCGATCACCGCCAGGGCGGGGACGAGGAGCAACGGGGGCACCTGCGCCCAGGCACCTCGCGGGATCGGGCGGCCGAAGGAGGAACCCCGGCCGCGCTGCCACCACATGCGGTAGCCCCACACGATCAGCAGGATCAGGGAGAGGGCGAGGAGCATCAGGGCTATCTGATTGACGAGACCGAAGAGGACACCGGTGTGCAGGTCGATGCCCCAGCGGGTCAGTTTGGCGAGCAACGGGTAGTCGGCGAAGCGGAGTTCGTCGGTCAC
This sequence comes from Streptomyces sp. STR69, assembly GCF_024519455.1. Classification (GTDB taxonomy): domain Bacteria; phylum Actinomycetota; class Actinomycetes; order Streptomycetales; family Streptomycetaceae; genus Streptomyces. The sequence continues at coordinate 250,938 of NZ_JALJRY010000003.1, forward strand.
CTTGCCGGTGGTGGGGTCGACGGCGACCGCGTCCTGTTTCTCGGGCCAGCTGCGCTGCACCTGTTTGACGACGTACGTCGAGTCGGCGTCGGCCGGCGGGACGATCTCGACGGGGTTGCCCAGTCCCTCGGCCCGCGCCGCGGCGAGGATCTTGTCGAGGCCCACGCCGTGTTCGGCGTCGCCGGTCGCGGTGGAGCCGCCGTGGCCCGCGTGTTCACCGCTCGCCGCGGCGGACACCGAGGGCGTGGACTGGCCCAGGGAGGTGCGGAGTTCGTCGATGTTGGCGCCCGCGTACGTCGACCAGGTCAGTCCGGTCGCCGAGAGGAAGATGAACCCTGCGGCGGCCCAGACACCCACCGTGCCGTGCAGGCCGAGGGTGCGGCGGCGTCCGCTGGTGCCGCGCAGCTTGCGCAGGGCGCGGCGGCGGGAGAACCACAGCACCAGACCGCCGGCCGAGATGACCCACAGCCAGCTCGCGGCGAACTCGCTGTACAGGCGGCCGGTTTCGCCGAGGTTGAGATTGCGGTGGAGGTCGTCGATCCAGGTGCGCAGCGGGAGCGCGCCGGTCGAGCCGTACTGTTCCAGCGCGCCGCGGACCTTCCCGGTGTACGGGTCGACGAACACCGCGAGGGTGTGGTCGGAGCGGACGCCCTCGACGCCGGCGAGCATGACGCGGGTGGTGGCGCCCGCCTCCGGGGAGGGCCGGACCGCCGAGACCGTGCCCTCGGGGTGTGCCTTGCGGGCGGCGGCCACCTGCTGCGATATCGGCAGCTCGCGGTCGCCGACCGGGACGGTCAACTCATGGGCGTACACGATCCGTTCGGCCTGGAAGGCGCCGGCGTACAGGAAGCCGGTGGTGGCGGCGACGAGCAGGAACGGGGCGACGAGCACTCCGGCGTAGAAGTGCAGGCGCAGGATCAGGGGGCGCAGCGGGGCCCAGCGGCTGGGGGACGGTGCCGGGGCGGGCTCCTGCGGGACCTCGGCCGGGGCGGTCGAGGGAGCGGTGGACATGGGCGGGCTTCTCCGGGTGGCAGGGGGCGGGGCGGTGGGCGGGGTTGGTCTGTCGTAGCCGTAGTGGTCCAGTAGTCGGCGGGTGGAGGCACCGAGTTCCCGCGGGTTGGAGTGGCGTGCGTCACTTCGGGCCGGGCCGGAGATCATGGCATCCTGGCGCGATGGCACTTCCCAGTGATCGCGCGCCCCTTGCCGAGCGGGTGGAGGAACTCCTCGCCGCCGGCGGTCCGTTGCCCATCGTCTCGGCCGGTGACCCGGTGCTCAGGCGCGGCACCGAGCTGTTCGACGGCCAGTTGGAACCCGCGCTGCTTGCCCGGTTCGTCGAGGCGTTGCGCGTGACCATGCACGCGGCGCCGGGTGTGGGCGTCGCGGCCCCGCAGGTCGGGGTGGAACTGCGGATCGCGGTGATCGAGGATCCGGCGCCGGTGCCGGACGAGGTGCGGGTGGTGCGCGGGCGGGTGCCGCAGCCGTTCCGGGTGCTGGTCAATCCGTCGTACGAGCCGGTCGGTGACGGTCGGGCCGCGTTCTTCGAGGGGTGCCTGAGCGTGCCGGGCTGGCAGGCCGTAGTGGCGCGGCACGCGTCGGTGCGGCTGACCGGGCAGGACGAGCACGGGCGGGCGGTGGACGAGGTGTTCACCGGGTGGCCCGCGCGGATCGTGCAGCACGAGACGGACCATCTCGACGGCCTGCTCTACCTGGACCGGGCCGAGCTGCGCTCACTGTCGTCCAACGAGGCGATGGCGGAGCGCTGGGCGCAGCCGACACCGGTCGAGGCGTCGGCTGCGCTCGGCTTCGAGCTGCCGTAGCGAAGCGCTTTCAACTGCCGTAGGGCGTCAGGGGTGTTCAGCCCCGGTAGGCCTCCAGCAGGCGGAGCCAGATCTCGCTGATCGTCGGGTAGGACGGGACCGCGTGCCACAGGCGGTTGATCGGGACCTGGCCGGCGACGGCGATGGTCGCGGAGTGGATCAGTTCGCCGACACCGGGGCCCACGAAGGTGACGCCGCGCAGGGTCTCGTCGTCGAGGTCGACGATCATGCGGGCGCGGCCCCGGTAGCCGTCGGCGTAGAGGCCGGCGCCTGCGACCGAAGAGAACTCGACGTCGACGGCGCGGACCCGGTGGCCGGCCCGTTCCGCCTCGGCGAGGGAGAGGCCTACGGCCGCCGCCTCCGGGTCGGTGAAGACGACCTGCGGTACGGCGTCGTGGTCGGCGGTGGCCGCGTGGGCGCCCCAGGGGTCGGTCTCCAGCAGCGGGACGCCTACGGCGCGGGCGGCGATCGCGGCGCCCGCGATGCGTGCCTGGTACTTGCCCTGGTGGGTGAGGAGGGCGCGGTGGTTGACGTCGCCGACGGCGTACAGCCAGTCGCTGTCCTCGACACGGAGGGAGTCGTCGACCGTCAGCCAGGAGCCCGGTTCCAGGCCGATCGTGTCGAGGCCGATGTCGTCGGTCTGCGGGGCGCGTCCGGTGGCGAAGAGGATCTCGTCGGCCTCGATGCGGTCGCCGCTGTCGGTGACGGCGACGACGGTGCCGTTCTCGCGGGTCACCGACGTGACGGAGGTGCCCGTGCGCAGGTCGACGCCCGCCTCGGTGAGCGCGTCGGCGACCAGTTCGCCGGCGAAGGGTTCCATGCGGGGCAGCAGGCCCTTGCCGCGGACGAGGAGGGTGACCCGGGAGCCCAACGCCTGCCAGGCGGTGGCCATTTCGACGGCGACCACCCCGCCGCCGACCACGATCAGCCGGCCGGGCGCGGCCTTGGCGCTGGTGGCCTCGCGGCTGGTCCACGGCCTGACGTCGGCGAGTCCGGGCAGGTCGGGGAGGAGGGCGCGGGTGCCGGTGCACACGGCGACCGCGTGCCGGGCGGTGAGGACGTGCCGTACACCGTCGGGGCCCGTCACCGTCACCTTGCGGGGGCCGTCAAGGCGGCCCTGGCCGCGGTAGAGGTCGGCGCCGATGCCGTCGAGCCAGCGGACCTGGCCGTCGTCCTTCCAGCCCGAGGCCTCGTAGTCGCGGTGGGCGAGTACCGCGGCGGTGTCGAGGGGGCCCTGGACGAGGTGGCCGAGGCCGGGCACGCGGCGGGCGTCGGCGCGGGCTATCACCGGGCGCAGCAGGGCCTTGCTGGGCATGCAGGCCCAGTACGAGCACTCGCCGCCGATGAGTTCGCTCTCCACGACCGCGGTGGAGAGACCGGCCGCACGGGTGCGGTCGGCGACGTTCTCCCCCACGGGCCCGGCCCCGACCACCACGACGTCGTACACGATGGATTCCGTTTCCGTCATGGGGCCAGTCTGCTGGGTGGTGTGCGCGGAGGCCACACGGGTAGGGGCGCGGAATACGGGCCCGGACGGCCGTGTTGTCCGGGACGGCTTCGCCCCCACATCGAGGAAGAGGGAATCACGTCATGAGCAGCACCGTGGAGCTCACCAAGGAGAACTTCGACCAGACGGTCACGGACAACGACTTCGTCCTGATCGACTTCTGGGCGTCCTGGTGCGGGCCGTGCCGTCAGTTCGCCCCGGTCTACGAGAAGGCCGCCAAGGACAACCCGGACCTGGTCTTCGGCAAGATCGACACCGAGGCCCAGCCCGAGCTGGCCCAGGCCTTCGAGATCCGGTCGATCCCCACGCTGATGATCGTCCGTGACCGTGTCGCCGTGTTCGCCCAGCCCGGCGCGCTGCCGGAGGCCGCCCTGACGGATGTCATCGGCCAGGCCCGCAAGCTCGACATGGACGAGGTCCGCAAGTCGGTCGCCGAGCAGCAGGCGCAGGCCGAGCAGAACGGTAAGTGAGCGCAACGCTCAGAACGGGTACGACGCCACGTCTCCGCGCACCGTCGTCCAGCGTACGTCGGTGAAGGCCTCGATATTGGCCTCGCCGCCGAAGCGGGCGCCGGTGCCGGACGCGGCGACCCCGCCGAAGGGCGCCACGGCCTCGTCGTTGACGGTCTGGTCGTTGATGTGGACGATCCCGGTCGGAATGCGTTCCGCCAGGTCCAGGCCGCGGGCCGCGTCGCGCGTGACGATGCCGAGCGAGAGACCGTAGGGTCCGGTCGCGGCCAGGGCCGCCGCCTCCTCGGCGGTGGCGAAGGACCGGACCGGCGCCACCGGGCCGAAGACCTCCTCCGCGTAGGCGGGGGTGTCGTCGACGACGCCCGCGAGGACGGTCGGCCGGTAGAAGAGGTCCTCGTGCGTGCCGCCCGCCGCGAGCCTGGCGCCACTGGCGGTGCTGGCCTCAACGAGGCCGTGCACCTTGGCCAGTTGGGCGCCGTCGATGATCGGCCCGAGGTGGACCTGCGCTCGGTGCGGGTCGCCGACGGTGAGCAAGTCGGCCTTGGCGGCGAGGCGTTCGACGTACTCCTCGTAGAGCGACTCGTGGACGAGATGGCGGCCCGTCGTCATGCAGATCTGGCCCTGATGGAAGAACGAACCCCAGGCCGCCGTGGAGATCACCGCGTCCAGGTCGGCGTCCGCCAGCACGATCAGGGCGGAGTTCCCGCCCAACTCCAGGTGTGCGCGCTTGAGATGGCGCCCGGCCGCCTCACCGACCGCGCGCCCGGCGGCGGTTGAACCCGTGAAGGAGATGACCGGCACCTGCGGGTCGGCGACCAGTGCGGCCCCCACCTCCGCGCCGCCGGGCAGGACCTGGAGGAGTTCGTCGGGCAGGCCGGCCTCCGCGAAGACCGCCGCGAGGGCCAGTCCCCCGCAGACCGCCGTACGCGGGTCCGGCTTGAGGACGACCGCGTTGCCCAGCGCGAGCGCCGGGGCGACCGAGCGGATGGAGAGGATCAGCGGCGCGTTGAACGGCGCGATCACGCCGACGACCCCGACCGGGACACGGCGGGTGTACGACAGCCTCGGCGCTTCGGAGGGGAGGACCTGTCCGGTGGGGCGGGAGGCGAGCGCGGCGGCCTCGTAGCACTCCTGGGCGGCGACGTGCAGTTCGAAGTCCGCCTTGCCGGGGATCGACCCGGACTCCCGGACGAGCCACTCGCGCAACTCCTCGGCGTGCGCGGCGAACAGATCGCCGGCCCGGCGCAGCACTCCGGCCCGGACGAAGTGCGGGACGCGCGCCCATTCGGTCTGCGCGGCACCTGCCGCCTGTACGGCGGGGCGTATGTCCTCGGCCGCGGCGAGCGTGACGGTGGCGAGCGGGTCGCCGGTGGCGGGCTCGGTGACCGGGTACTCAGGGCCCGACAGGGTGCGGGACTGCCAGATCTTGGGGTCGAGCAGGGGCATGGCGGCTCTCCGTTCCGTCAACGGCGGGACCCGCGCTGGTAGTTGGAGTCCCGGATCGTGCGTGTGACGGGATGCGGTGATCCGGCGCAGACGTCTGGACCGCGTCCGGGGTCGAACGCACCCCCATCTGGTTGAGCCTGCAACATTCTAGTCGCGTACGGCGTGCTCGCCCCGTTCCGCGGCCGTCGGATCCGGTTCGGCTCTCAGCTGGAGTCGCGGTGCACCACCGAGGCGCTGAGCAGTTCGTGCACGCCCGGCACCGAGCCGGGGTCGCGGACCGCGTTGTCGACCAGTTCGGCGAGGTCGCTGCCGGACGGGAGCTGGATGTGGACGGTACTCAGACGTGGTCGCAGCAGCCGGCCGATCATCAGGTCGTCGGCGCCGATCACGGCGGTGTCCTCGGGGATGCGGATGCCTTCGTCCTGGAGGGCGCGCATCAGCAGCATCGCGTACTCGTCGTTGTACGCGAACACCGCGTCGAGGCCGAGGGCGTCCCACTGGGCGGCGGTCTTGGCTGCGCTCTCCTCGCTGTAGGCGAGCGGGAGTTCGGTCACCGTGGCGTCCGTGCCGAGCAGGGCGCGGCGCACGCCTGCGAGGCGGGGCCGGGAGAAGATCCCCATGCCCGGCTCCTCGGGCACGACCACGCCGATCCGGCGCCGGCCGCGGCCGTAGAGGTGCGTGCCGGCGGAGTGGCCGACGCCCTCGTGGTCCAGGAGCAGGACGTGGGCGCCCTCGATCGGCTCGGGGCCGAGGGTGATGACGGCCCGCGCCCCGGAGCGCTTGAGGACCGCGACGCCCTGCGGGCCGAGTCCGGCGCCGGGCACCAGGACGGCGACCGGGCGCAGTTCGGCCCAGGCGCGGGCGGCCTCGTCGCCGCGCAGACCCACAGAACCGTGCTGGACGACCGTGTAGTCGAGGCGGCTGAGCGCCCACTGGAGTTCGTTGATGAACTTGCTGTAGAGGAGCCCCACCTGCATGGCCGGCGCCGGCATCAGCACCATCCGGCTGTGTCCGGCGCGCAGGCTGCGGGCCGCCGCGTGCGGGACGTACCCGAGTTCCTTGGCGGCCTCGTGGACGCGGCGGCGGGTGGGCTCGCTGATCCGTACGGCGCTGGTGTTGTTGAGGACGTAGGAGACGGTCGCGCGTGAGACGCCGGCCAGGCGGGCCACATCGGCGCTCGTGGGGACCGAGCGCGGTGCGGGCGACGGGGATGCGGGCGTTTTCGGTATCTGCACCATGACGTACGGCATCTTGGCAGAAGCCGGGGGCGGGCAGCGCGGCGGGGGAACGGTCGTCACAACTGCAACATGGTCCGGGATTTTACGAACACGTTCGTCACGAACTTGTTCGGGGCGAACATGTTCGTTACCGTGGAGGCATGACAGCTCGCCCCGACACCCCGCGCAGCCGCCGTGAACGCCCGGCGAAACCCGCCCTGAGCAGGGCGGCCATCGTCGCCGCCGCGGTGGCGGTGCTGCGCGCCGAAGGTCTGCAGAAGGTCACCATGCGGCGCCTGGCCCAGGAGCTCGACACCGGACCGGCCTCGTTGTACGTGTACGTCCGCAACACCGCGGAGCTGCACGCGGCCGTCCTCGACGAACTGCTCGGCACGATCGGGCCCGTCCCCGCCGAGGGCACCTGGCGCGAACGCGTGGAACAGGTCCTCACCGCGTACACCGCGATGCTCTTCGAGCACCCGAGCCTCGCCCGTTCGGCACTGACGGCCTGGCCCAGCGGCCCGCACTACCTGAACCTCATCGAGACCCTGCTCGCCCTGCTCGACGAGGGAGGCGTCCCGCCCGCGCAGGCCGCCTGGGGGGTGGACCTGCTGCTCCAGCAGGCCACCGCGACGGCCGCAGAGCACTCGGCCGAGGACACCGCCCGGGACGACTGGGACACCCTGACCGACGCCCTGCGCAACGTCTCCGACCGGACCCACCCGCACATCGCCGCCCGCTCCGGCGACCTCCTCTCCGGGGCGCCCCTGGCCCGCCTGTCCTGGAGGTTCCAGGCGCTGATCACCGGGATCGAGCGGACCGCCGTACCCGACTGACACCCCGAACTCCCCCTCAACTCCCGCCCTTTCCAAGGAGGTTCACCATGACCACCCCCCACCACCCCCTCGCGATCATCGGCGGCGGACTCGGCGGGCTCACGCTCGCGCGGGTCCTGCACGTCAACGGCATCGAGGCCGCTGTCTTCGACCTGGACGCCTCCCCCGCCGCGCGCACCCAGGGCGGCATGCTCGACATCCACGACGACACGGGTCAGCCGGCGCTGCGCGCGGCCGGTCTGTACGAGGAGTTCCGCGCGCTGGTCAACACGGGCGGCGAGGCCACCCGCGTCCTCGACCGGGCCGCCACGGTCCTGCTGGACGACCCCGACGACGGCACCGGCGGGCGCCCGGAGATCGACCGCGGCCAGCTGCGCGACCTGCTGCTGAACTCGCTCCCCGAAGGCACCGTCCGCTGGGGCGCGAAGATCACCGGCGCCCGCCCGCTGGACGGCGGACGGCACGAGGTGACGCTCACGGACGGCACCTCCTTCACCACCGACCTGCTGATCGGCGCGGACGGCGCCTGGTCCAGGGTGCGGCCCCTGCTCTCGGACGCTCTGCCCGCGTACACCGGCATCTCGTTCGTCGAGGCGGACCTGCCGGACGCCGACCTGCGGCATCCGGTGAGCGCCGAGGTCGTCGGCGCCGGCATGCTGATGGCCCTCGGCGCGGGCAAGGGCTTCCTGGGCCACCGCGAGACCGACGGGAGCCTGCACATCTACGTGGCGCTCGCCGTCCCCGAGGACGAGTTCGACGGCGTCGACTTCACGGACACCGAGGCGGCGAAGACGTACACGCTCGGGCACTTCGAGGACTGGGACAAGACTCTGCAGGCGCTGCTCGGCGACGCCGAAGGACCGCTGACCCCGCGGCGGATCCACGCGCTGCCGATCGGGCACCGCTGGGACCGGGTGCCCGGGGTCACGCTGCTGGGCGACGCGGCCCATCTGATGTCGCCGTTCGCGGGCGTGGGCGCCAATCTGGCGATGCTCGACGCGGCCGAACTGGGCCTCGCGCTGGCCGCGCACCCGGGCGACACCGAGGCCGCGCTCGCCGCCTACGAGGAGAAGCTCTTCCCGCGCAGCGAGGAGTCGGCGGCGGACTCGGCGGCGAGCGGGGAAATGATGTTCCGCGACGACGCCCCGCAGGGCATCCTCGACATGTTCGCCTCCTTCGGCTGAGCCGGACTCAGCAGGGCGGCGGCGTGGCGGTCACGCGGGCCACGAGGTCGATCCAGCCGGCCTCAAGACGCTCCATGGGCATCCCGCACTGCCTGGTCAGATGGTTGATCAGGGCGGGGTCGAGATACGCCATGAGCGGCTGGGAGAGCAGTTCGCAGTCGGCGTCGGGCAGGATCTGCCGGAGCAGCATCGTGACGTGGGTGCGCAGCGCCAGGAGCGCGGTGTGGGAGAAGCGGCGGGTCGGGTCCGG
>NZ_JALJRY010000003.1:259674-471496 GCF_024519455.1 Streptomyces sp. STR69
GTCCGGCTGTGCGGCCAGTTGCAGGTCCAGTTGCTCCGCCGAGCGGTACAGGACCGCCACACCGAACGCCCGCAGCCGCTCGACCGGGGGTGCTCCGGGGCCCAGCGGCGGCGGTCCGCCCATGAAATCCGCCTGGAGCGTCTTCGCCGAGTGGTCCAGCAGGGCCATCAGCAGGCCGGTGCGGTCGCCGAAGCGGCGGAAGACGGTCCCCTTGCCGACCTGGGCCGCCGCGGCCACCGCCTCCATGGTGACGCCGGCCACCCCGTGCTCCGCGATCAGGCGGGCGGCGGCCTCCAGCAGCTTGGCCCGGTTGCGGGCCGCGTCGGCGCGCAGGCACGGCTCGTCGCCGAACGAGCGGACCTCCAGCAGCTGGGGTTCGCTCATGGACTCCTCGGGCTTCGGGAAGGGTGGCAGGGCGCTGGACATGAAGACAGCGTAAAGCACCGGGAATGAAACTGGACCGCGGTCCGCTTAGGCTGGTACAACTTTTAAACGGACCTCGGTCCGGATCGTTACAGCAGTGTTTCAGCCCCCCTTGGAGTCCCCATGTCTGTTCGTATCCTCGCGCTCGTCGGCAGCCTGCGTGCCGGCTCGCACAACCGCCAGCTCGCCGAGGCCGCCGTGAAGTTCGCGCCCGAGGGCTCCGACATCGAGATCTTCGAGGGTCTCGCCGACATCCCGTTCTACAACGAGGACATCGACGTCGAGGGCAACGTCCCGGCCGCCGCCGCCAAGCTGCGTGCCGCCGCCGGTGCCGCGGACGGGTTCCTCTTCTTCTCCCCCGAGTACAACGGCACCATCCCTGCCGTCCTGAAGAACGCCATCGACTGGCTGTCCCGCCCGTACGGCGCCAGCGGCTTCGGCGGCAAGCCGGTCGTCGTGGTCGGCACCGCTTACGGCCAGTTCGGCGGCGTGTGGGCGCAGGACGAGGCCCGCAAGGCCGTGGGCATCGCCGGCGGCAAGGTGATCGAGGAGCTCAAGCTCTCGATCCCCGGTTCCGTGGTCCGCTTCGCCGAGACCCACCCGTCCGAGGACGCCGAGGTCGTCGCCCAGCTGACCGAGGTCCTCTCCCAGCTCAAGGGCCACGCGGGCGAAGCCGTCGCCGCCTGATCGAGGCACCCCGCTTCACCGTGAAAGGGGCCGGAGTTGACATCGACTCCGGCCCCTTTCCATTCAGTTCACCTCAGTCCAGTTCGGCCAGGCGCGGTACCGCCGGGGCCACGAACCGCTCGATCCACTCGACCGGTTCACCCGTGCGCGGGCCCAGGATCACCGTGTCGACACCGAGCTTCGTGAAGCCGTCGATCTCCCGCAGGAACGGGTCGAGGTCGCCCGCGGTGACCGACTCGCCGCCGTAGACGATCGTCTTGCGGATACGGTCGTAATCGCGCCCCAGCCGGTCGCAGTGACCACGCAGCACGTCGAGCTTGTGGCGCAGCTCGTCCGGCGTCGACACGATCAGGTTGCAGGCGTCGGCGTACTGGGCGACCAGCCGCAGGGTCTTCTTCTCGCCACTGCCGCCGATCATGATCTCGGGGTGCGGGCTGCTGACCGGCGCGGGCACGCACAGGGTCTCGGCGAGCCGGTAGTGCTTGCCCTCGAAGGGGCCGTTGGCCTCCGGGTCCCACATCTGCAGACAGATCCGCAGGGTCTCCTCCAGCCGCTCGAAACGCTCCGCGACCGGCGGGTAGTGCACGCCGAGACCGTGGTGCTCACGGTCGTACCAGGCGGCTCCGATGCCGAGGGTGGCCCGGCCGCCGGAGAGTACGTCGAGGGTGGTGGCGATCTTCGCGAGCAGCCCCGGGTTCCGGTACGTCACACCGGTCACCAGTGCGCCGAGGCGGACCGTGGAGGTGTGGCCGGCCAGGAAGCCGAGTGTCGTGTAGGCCTCCAGCATGGCGTCCTCGGCGCCGCCGTTGAACTCCATCTGGAAGTAGTGGTCCATCACCGAGAGCCAGCTGACGCCCGCCGCCTCGGCCGCGGCGCCCGCCGCGGCCAGCTCGGGCCCGATCGCCGCGGGCCCTCCCGGATGGTTGAACCGGTTGATGTGTACGCCGACCCGCATGTCCGACTCCGTTTCAGCTGTTCACCCGGACCTTCACCGTCCCTCGTGACGGTAGGTCTTCGAGCGTTCTCGAAGTCAAGCGCTTTGCGTCCTTGTGGCCCGCAGACTGGTGAACGTCGTCACCGCGAGCACGAGCACGATGAAGCCGAGGGAGAAGGGGATGGAGATCTGCGGGACGTGCACACCGGACTCGTGCAGGGCGTGCAGCACCAGTTTGACGCCGATGAAGCCGAGGATGATCGACAGGCCGTAGCTGAGGTGGACGAGCTTCTTCAGCAGGCCGCCGATGAGGAAGTACAGCTGGCGCAGGCCCATCAGGGCGAAGGCATTGGCGGTGAAGACGATGTACGGGTCCTGGGTGAGGCCGTAGATCGCGGGGATCGAGTCCAGCGCGAAGAGGACGTCGGTGGAGCCGATGGCGAGCATCACGACCAGCATCGGGGTCATGATCCGCTTGCCGTTCTCCGTGATGAACAGCTTGGTGCCGTGATAGCGGTCGGCCACTCCGAAGCGGCGTTCGGCGATCTTGAGGAGCTTGTTCTCCTCGTACTCCTCCTCGTGTCCGCCCTTGCGGGCGTCCTGGACCAGCTTCCAGGCGGTCCAGATCAGGAACGCGCCGAAGAGGTAGAACACCCAGGAGAACGTGGAGATGATGGCGGCGCCGGCCGCGATGAAGCCCGCGCGCAGCACCAGGGCGACGAGGACGCCGACCATCAGGACGCGCTGCTGGTACTGGGAGGGCACCGCGAACTTGCCCATGATCAGCACGAACACGAAGAGGTTGTCGACGCTCAGCGACTTCTCGGTGATGTACCCGGCGAAGAACTCGCCCGTGGGCCCGCTCCCGCCGAAGAGGAGGAGCCCGAGCCCGAACAGGCAGGCCAGGACGACCCAGACCACGGTCCAGGTGCCCGCTTCCCGGATCGACACGTCATGGGGCTTGCGGCCGATGAGGAAGTCGACGCCGACGAGGGCGCACAGGGCTGCGACGGTCAACAGCCAGACGGTGAGGGAGACGTTCACTGGTGCTCCTGGGGCGGAAGGGAGATCGACTTCGTTGTCGACTGTGCATCCCTTCCACCGCCGGGAGCTGAACAAAAGGTGAGGGCATCGCGTGCACGACAACGGCCCTCACGCGGCGAAGCCTGGCGGGTAGCCCTCCGGGCCGAGGTCCAGGTGGAGGTCGTTGAGGCGGGTGTCGGCGGGCAGGCCGAGCGCGGTGAGGATCAGCCCTGCGACCTCGTCCGGCTGATCGAGGGGCTCCGGCCGGTACGGGAAGCCGAAGCCCTCCCTCACGGCCCGCGTGCGTGGGCGTGGCCACGCACGCGGGGAAGACGGACGTCACGCGTACGCCGTTGCCCGCCTCCTCGCCGCGCAGTGACTCCGCCGGTGCCTTGGGGCCGAACTTGCTCGCGGCGTAGGCCGACCAGTAGGGCTTGACGGTCGGACCGGCCCAGAAGTTGAGGAAGAGGACATGGCCGTGGGCCGCGCGCAGCGCCGGAAGGGTGACCCGGGTCAGCTCGGCCGGGCCGGTGAGGTTGACGGCGAGCCGGGCCGCGCAGCACCGCGGGTTCGCCGCCGCCGCGCGCGGCGCGGGACAGGAGGCCGCGCACTGGCGTGAGCCGCAGGACATGGGCGAACCGGCCCGGGTGCACCGCGAGGCCGCGGCCGAGGCACTGGCCGCGGTCGCCGAACCGGGCGCCCTGGAAAAGGAGTTCGCCCTCCCGGAACTCGGACGCAGCTTCCCCGGGTTCCAGGCGGTCGCCTTCCACTTCGTCGACTACGTGGTGCCCGCCTGGGACGTCGCCGCCGCATTCGGGGTACGGCTCGACCTCACCGACGAGGTCCGGGGCGCGGCCCTGGCGGTCGCCCGTCCGGTGCCGGCGGACGCGGAGTACCGGGCTCCGCCTTCGCCCCCGCTCTGGAGGTCCCGGAGGGCGGCGGCCCGCTGGAGGAGGCGCTACGACTGCCGGGCCGGTCGCCGGAGGTGTGGCCGACGCCCGCCTGACCGGACCGACCCCGCACCGGGTGTGCCGTGTCGAGGTCGTGCGGAGGGCGGGCTCAACGTGGCACATCATCAACAAACGGGCACACAAGGGGACTTGGCCATCTCGGCGTCATGCGGAATTCCTGATTCGGTGCGGTCGGAGGGGAGCCATAGCAAGCGCTTGTCGATACATTTCGACATGACCGCCGCACCACCCTCCCCCTCTGTCACTCCGCAGGAGGCACTTCCCCATGCGCAGACTTCTCGCCTGTCTGGCGACCGCTGCCGCGGCCCTGGGCGGGCTCACGGTGGCTGCCGCCACACCGGCCGCCGCCGCGACCTCGGGCAGCTTCAGCGTGCTCAGCTACAACGTCGCCGGGCTGCCCGAGTCGCTCTCCAGCGCCTCGACGCCGCGCGACACGAGCACCACCGCGATCGGCACGCGCATCGCCCCGTACGACATCGTGAACGTGCAGGAGGACTTCAACTACCACGCCTACCTGTACTCCACCGACACCCACCCCTACCGCACCGCGACCAGCGGTGGCGCGGGCATCGGCAGCGGGCTCAACACCGTCTCCAACTACGCCTGGGACGGCGACGACTTCGAGCGCGTCCACTGGAACTCCTGCCAGATCGACTCGGGCGACTGCCTCACCCCCAAGGGCTTCACGTTCATGCGCGAGCGCCTGTCCGAGGGCGTGTACGTCGACTTCTACAACCTGCACACCAACGCCGGTACGAACGACGGCGACGAGGCCTCCCGCGCGGACAACCTCAGCCAGCTGACCTCGTTCATCAGCACCCACTCGGCGGGCAACGCCGTCGTGGTGATGGGTGACACGAACACCCGCTACACCCGCGCCGCCGACACCATCGCGGAGTTCGGCGCGGCCAACGGACTCACCGACGCCTGGGTCAAGCTGATCCGCGGCGGCGTCGCACCGGTCAAGGGCAGCGACGCGCTGGTGTGCGACCAGACCGGTGCCACCGTGCCCAACACCTGCGAGGTCGTGGACAAGGTCCTCTACCGCAGCAGCAAGCTGGTGACGCTGAATGCGACCTCGTACAACAACGAGCACGCCAAGTTCCTGACCTCGGACGGGCTGATGCTCTCCGACCACGACCCGATCACGGTCGGCTTCACCTGGTCGCAGAACGCGGACTTCCAGCTCAGCGACCAGTTCGGCGGCCCGCACGGCGACTACTACCAGGACGTCGACAGCGTCCCGGCCGCCGCCCGCGCCACCAAGATCTCACTGCGCTCCGGCTCCCGCGTCGACCAGGTCGGCATCACCCTGGCCAACGGGACCACGCTCACCCACGGCGGGACCGGCGGCACCGCGTCCTCGCTGACACTGGGCAGCGGCGAGTACGTGACGTCGGCGTACCTGTGCGAGAGCAAGTACAACGACACCACGCGGATCTTCTACGCCAAGTTCACCACCAACCTGGGCAACACCCTGGCCGGTGGCACCACCACCTCGGACTGCGTGACCCGCACCGCCCCGTCCGGCTGGCAGATCGCCGGCTTCCACGGACGCTCCGGCGACGAGCTGGACAAGGTCGGCTTCATCTACACGAAGCGCTGACCGGCCGTAGCGCCTGGATTCCGTCCGCCGGATCACCCGCCGCCGCGGGTGATCCGGCCCGGTGCGTCCGGGCCGCCCTATGCGAACGCCGGGGGTACCAGCCGCCCGCGTGAGATGAGCGAGGTGGCCTGCTTCAGACGGTGCACATGGATGCTCACGGCGTAGCCGTCGATGCCGGGGACCGAGGCCACCTTGGTGGTCAGGTAGCGGTACAGGTCCTCGGTGTCACGGCAGATGACGACGACCATGACATTGGATTCACCGCTGATGGCGGCGGCGAAGGCGACCTCGTCGTGGGCCGCGAGTTCCTCGCCGACGTGGGCGAGACGGGCCGGGGCGACGCGCAGCCACAGGGTGGCGTTGAGGGCGAACCCCAGTCGCGCGGCGAGCAGTTCGACGTCGTAGGTGAGAGCGCCCGAGTTCTCCAGCGCGTCCAGACGGCGGGCCACGCGGGCCGTGGACCAGCCGGTGAGATCGGCGAGCTGGGTGTGGGTGGCGCGGCCGTCCTCCGCGAGGGCGCCGAGGAGCGGGGTGTCCTCGTCGGTGAGGCGTACGGGCGGTCCGGTGGGCACCAACGGCCGGTCTCCGGAGAGGAGTTGGACCTGCTCCGGCGTGAGGTGGCCGCCGTGGCCCGTCCAGTCGCTTCTGCCCGTCGCGCCGAAGGGATGGATGAGCAGGTCGATGCTGACGTCCAACACCGAGGCGGACTTGGGCAGTTGGCGGAGCAGGACGTCGTCGCGCGGTACGTGGACCGGTGCGCTGATGACGCAGATGATCTCCGAACCGCCGGACGCCAGTCCCGCGTAGGCGATGTCGGGCCGGCGGGTGAGTACGTCGGCGAGCGGGCCGACCCGGTCGGGGCGGCAGCGGATCCGGGCCACCCAGCGCGCGTCGCCGTGGACGGCCGGGTCGACGAGGCCGACCACCCGCATCACCCCGGCGCGGCGCAGCGCGTGGAAACGGCGGGCCGCGGTCTGCTCCGAGACCCCGGCCACCTCGCCGACCAGCCGGAACGAGGCGCGTGGCGCGCACTGCAGGGCGCGGAGGATTTTCCCGTCGACTGCGTCTGTCATGGGGAAAGTCTGACACTCCTCGGGGCCGGATTGGAGGTTTCCGGTCGCTTCTCGGTCACACGTTGGTGATTGTCGATGCCGGAGCCGATCCTGAGAGGCGTGCCCGTTCGAGGGCACCGCAGTCAAGAAGGAGAGTTCTCCGTGAACGTCACGACCCCGGCGAGCGGGACGGCCGACCGACGGGCGGCCACCCTCGTCATGGCCTGCCTCGGCGTCTTCGTCGCCTACTTGCCGGTGACCACGGTCGCCGTGAGCCTGCCCGCCATCCAGGCGGCGCTGAACGCGTCGACCGCCCAACTGTCCTGGGTCCAGGACGCGTTCGTCCTGCCGATGGCCGCGTTCATCCTCACCGCGGGTGTCTTCGGCGATGTCCACGGGCGCAAGAAGGTGTTCCAGGCGGGCCTGCTGTTCACCGCCGCCGGTGCCGCCGTGGCCCTGTCGGCGCAGTCGGTGCAGGTGCTGTGGATCGGCCAGGCGCTCGCCGGTCTCGGCGCCGCGACCCTGCTGCCCACCACCCTGGCACTGATCAGCCACGCGGTGCCCGACCACCGGGAGCGCGGCAAGTTCATCGGCCTGTGGGCGACCGCCCTCATGGCCGCGCTGGCCATCGGCCCGCTGATCGCCGGCGTCATCCTCGACCACACCTCGTGGCGCTGGATCTATCTGCTGTCCGTCCCCGTCCCGCTGATCGCGATGGGTTTCGCCGCCCGGCTGCTCCCCGACTCACGCGCCCCGCACGGCCGGAAGCTGGACTGGCCCGGCCAGCTCACCGCGACCCTCGCCATCACCGCGCTCGTCTACGGCGTGATCGAGGGCGGCGCCGGTTCCTTCACGGATGTCAAGGTCATGGTGGCCCTGTTCACGGCGGTGGCCGGTGGAGTCGCCTTCGTGTTCGCGGAGCGGCGCAGCGACAGTCCGATGCTGGATCTGACGCTGTTCCGCAGCCCGGCGTTCACCGCCACCACCCTGGTCGCGATGATCACCTTCCTGGCGCTGATCGGCTTCTTCTTCCTGCTCAGCCTGTACTTCGGCCTCGTGCAGCAGCTCGACACGCTGCAGGCGGCCTGGCGGCTTCTGATGGTCACCGCGGCGGCGATCGTGGTCGGCCAGCCGGTCGGGCGGCTCATGCACCGGGTCGCCCCGCGCGTCCTGATCACCGGGGGTCTGCTCGTCATCTCCGGCGCGCTGTTCTCGCTGACCGGCGTCGACGCCGGCACCTCGTTCGGGTCCATCGCCTGGCGGCTGGCGCTGCTCGGGCTGGGCATCGGGACCGTCCTGACGCCGATGACCGCGACCGCCGTGGCCTCCGTGCCGTATCAGCAGGCGGGTATGGCGGCGGCCGGCAACAACGCGTTCCGGCAGGTCGGTGGCGCGCTGGGCCCGGCCGTCCTGGGCGCCCTGCTCACCACCAAGGCGCTCGACACGCTGCCCGGCCACCTCACCGACGCAGGGGTGACGGGCGCGACGCAGCGCAGCATCGTCTCGACCGCCGACAGCGGTGGTCTGGGCGCGGTCGCCCATATGAACCTCGGCGTGGACACCGGGCGGGCGCTCGGCGCGCTGGGCGACTCGTTCCTGGACGGCATGCGGCTGTGCCTGGTGGTGGCCGGGGCGCTGACGCTCCTCGCGGCGCTGGTGTGCGTGCTGCTGCTCCGCCCGCGGCGGACGGCCGGCTCCACGTCGGCTCCGGTCGCCGGCACGAACACCGCCGGTGCCGCAACGGCCGCTGTCGCAGCGGTGGTTGAGTCGACGCCGAACCGCTGAACCGCCTGCGGGCGGGCTCCCTTCGCACCTCTTCGCGAAGGGAGCCCGCCTGCTGTCGCGTCAGATCGACACGGCGACGGCGGTGAACGTCGTGTCGGGCGTCTGCGGGGTGGTGAAGCGGGCGTTGACCAGATAGAGCCGGTTGCCGAAGCGGGCGGCGGTCGTGGGGACGTCGAAGCGCGGGTCGGTGATCGTACTGCGCAGGGTCGCGGTGGTGACCTGGCCGTCGAGGTCGAACACGCTGATCCGGTTCAGGCGGTTCTGGACGACGTACAGCGTCCGGCCGATCCGGA
This sequence comes from Streptomyces sp. STR69, assembly GCF_024519455.1. GTDB lineage: Bacteria > Actinomycetota > Actinomycetes > Streptomycetales > Streptomycetaceae > Streptomyces. The sequence goes on from NZ_JALJRY010000003.1 coordinate 268,449, forward strand.
ACAGACCGTCGCCGTTGGCCACGTCGGAGGCCCCGCTCAGGACGATCTCGGTGGCGGCGCCGGTCCTGAGGGACACCCGGTAGAGCTTGCCAGGTGTACTGCTGACGACGATGAGGCCGTGGCCGTCCGGGGTGCCGACGATGCCGTTGGCGTTGTTCACCCCGGGCGTCTGCACCCAGTCGCCGGTGAGCGGCAGGGCGGTGACCTCGCCCGTACGGCCGCGGGGGACGCCGTAGAGCACGGCGTCCAGGGAGTCGGTGAACCAGGCGCGGTCGCCGAGCAGGGTGATGTCGTTGATGAAGTGGCCGGTGGTTGCAGTGAGTTGATAGGTCGTCAGGATCTCGCCGGTGCGGGAGTCGACGACTCTCGCGGCTCCGGTGCCGCCGGCGACGTACAGCAGGCCGTCGTGGTCCAGTTTCAGCCCGACGGAGACCAGGCCGGTGGCGCCCTCGGAGAGGATCTTGCCCTCGCCGGTGCGCAGGTCGGTGCGGTAGACGGCGCCGTCGGCGCGGGAGCCCAGGTAGGCGTACGGCCTGCTGCCGATGGCGATGCCCTCGGGGAGCCAGCCGTTGGGCAGCGGGAACTCCGTCGGCCAACTGGCCCCTGCGGTGGATGAGTTGGCGCGTGCCGTGCCGGTGCCGGCCGTGACGGCGAGGGCGGTCAGAGCGGCGCCGCCGAGTAAGGCGCCGCGCCGGCTGGGCCGGGGGTGGTTCCGGGTCATCGTTCGGGCCTCCGGGGACGAGGGGGTGAGCGGGGGCGGCGATACGCGTGGAGTGAATCTGTCTTCGCGTAACGACCCGTCACTGCCCGGAGTTCCCATCCACCCCACGCGTATCCGACCTCCCCGGCCGCTGAGGTCCCGTCCCTGGCCGCGCGGGTCAGTTCCCGCAGGACAGCGGGTGCATACGTTTCCTCCACCACCCGTGAAACGGGACGACCGAGGAGGCAGGCTCGTGACGGAAGGCCAGTTGGACACGTGTGTGATCGGGGCGGGGCCCGCCGGGCTGGCGGTCGCCAGGGCTCTGGCGGAGCGGAAGCTGCCGTACACGCATCTGGAGCGGCACACCGGGGTCGGCGGGATCTGGGACATCGAGAATCCGGGCGGGCCGATGTACGAGTCGGCGCACTTCATCTCCAGCCGGACCCTGTCGGGCTTCAGCGGTTTCCCCATGCCCGATCACTTCGCGGACTATCCGCCGCACCGGCAGGTCCTGTCGTATCTGCGGTCCTTCGCCGACGCCTACGGGCTGACCGACCGGATCGAGTTCGGCGTCGGGGTCGCGAGCGTCGACAAGAACGCGGACGGCACCTGGACGGTCGTCCGGGCCGACGGGCGGGAGAGTCTGCACGGGCAGGTGGTGGTGTGCACGGGCTCCCAGTGGCACCCCAACATCCCTGACATACCTGGGGAGTTCAGCGGAGAGATCCGGCACACGGTCGGCTACCGCAGCGCGGAGGAGTTGCGAGGCAGGCGGGTGCTGGTCGTGGGCGCGGGGAACTCCGGCTGTGACATCGCGTGCGACGCGGCCCGGTCGGCCGATCGTGCGGTGATCAGCATGCGGCGCGGGTACTGGTTCATCCCGAAGCATCTCTTCGGACGGCCGGTGGACACCATCGCCAACAGCGGTCCGCATCTGCCGATGTGGCTGGCGCAGCGGGTCTTCGGTGGTCTGCTGCGGATCGTCAACGGCGATCCGACGCGGCTGGGGCTGCAGAAGCCGGACCACAGGCTGTTCGAGACGCACCCGGCCATCAACTCGATGCTGATCCACCATCTCCAGCACGGCGACATCACCGCCCGGCCCGGCATCGCCCGCGCCGAGGGCAGCACCGTGCACTTCACGGACGGCACGAGCGACGACTTCGACCTGATCCTGTTGGCCACCGGCTTCGTCCACAAAGTCCCGGTCGCGCAGCGGTACTTCGGCGACGAACAGCATCCGGACCTGTATCTGTCGTCGTTCTCGCGCGAGCACCAGGGCCTGTTCGGGATCGGGTTCGTCGAGACCAACGCGGGGGCGTACCAACTCTTCGACACGCAGGCGCAGTTGATCGCCGGGTATCTGCACGACGCGCGTCACGGTCTGGCCAACGCGGAGCGGTTCACCCAGATGATCCGCGCCGACCGGCCGGATCTGTCCGGCGGGCTGAAGTTCGTCGCCTCGCCCCGGCACACCGGCTACGTCGACAGCGGCGCGTTCGTGAAGTACCTCGGCAAGGTGGCCCGGCAGATGGGCTGGCGAACCGAGGGCCAGGCGCCGCCGGTGCGGTCCCCGCGACGGGTGGAGACGGCGGCATGAAGCGGTTCGACTTCACCGACAAGGTTGTGCTGGTGACCGGTGGCGCGGGCGGTATCGGCAGTGCCCTGTGCCGGCGCTTCGCGGCGGGCGGCGCGCGCTGTGTCGTCGTCGACATCGACGGGGTCCGTGCCGAGAAGGTGGCCGCCGCACTGCCCGGCGCCGGGCACTCGGGCATCGGCTGCGACCTGACCCAACGCGCCCAGCTGGAGGGGCTGTTCGAGCGGGTGGCCGAGGTCCACGGCCGGCTCGACGTGCTGGTGAACAACGTGGGGATGACCAGCTCGGAGCGCTTCGACGCGCGGAGCGTCGAGAGCATCGAGCAGGAGATCACCCTCAACCTGACCTCCCCGCTGGTCGCCACCCGGATCGCGATCCCCCTGCTGAAGGCCTCGCGGGACGCCCGGGTGGTCACCACCGTCTCCCTCGGCGGGATCTTCCCGCTGGGCGAGACCCCGATCTACACGGCATCCAAGTTCGGGCTGCGCGGTGCGATGCTCGCCATCGGCCTGGATCTGCGCGGCAGGGGCATCCTGGCGGGGTCGGTGCTGCCCTCGGCGACCGACACCCGGATGCTGCGCCAGGAGGCCGTGGACGGCGGCAACTCGATGCAGTTCCAGGACCAGCCGCAGCAACCGGCGAACGTCGTCGCGGCCGTGGTGAGCCTGCTGGACAGGCCACGGCTTGAGGCCTACCCCCGGTCCGGCGAGTCGCGTCTGGTCCGGTGCGCGATGCTCGTCCCGAACCTGCTGCCCAGGATCTTCCCCCTGTTCCGCAAGCGCGGCGACCGCGGCATGGCCCGCTATCTGGAAGAGCTTCACCGCCGTGGCCTGGCCCGACAGACCGACGGGCGCTGGGAGTTGGTGGAGGAGGCATGACCAGGAACGAGACGCTGACCGTCGTCGCCCCCGCCACCGGTGAGCCGCTCACCACCCTGTCCGCCGCGAGCGCCGACGACGTCACCAAGGCCGCCGAGCAGGCCCAACTCACCTACGAATCAGGGGTGTGGACGCGGTTGCCGGTCCGCGAGCGGAGCGCCGTACTGCTGCGGCTGGCCGACCTGATGGAACGGGACGCCGAACTCCTCGCCCGGCTCGACAGCGAGGACGCGGGCAAGCCGATCACTGAGTGCCGTACGGGGGACGTGCCGGGGGCGATCGAGTCGATGCGCTGGTTCGCCGAGGCGGCCGACAAGGTCTTCGGCCGGGTCGCGCCGGGCGGGCCCGACGCGCTCGGTCTCGTCAGCCGCGAGCCCGTCGGTGTCGGCGCGGCGATCCTGCCGTGGAACTACCCGCTGGCGATGGCCAGTTGGAAGGTCGGCCCGGCGCTGGCCGCCGGGAACTGTCTCCTCGTCAAGCCCGCCGAGGCCACCCCGCGCTCGGCCCTCCACCTCGCCGCCCTCGCCACCGAGGCCGGCCTCCCCGACGGAGTGCTCACGGTACTGCCCGGCTACGGCGCGGCGGCCGGCGCCGCCCTCGCCCACGACCCCCTCGTCCGGGCACTCTCCTTCACCGGCTCCACCGCCACCGGCCGCCGCGTCCTCAGGGCCGCCGCCGACAGCAACTTCAAACGCGTCTCCCTGGAGATGGGCGGCAAGAGCCCGCAGGTGCTGATGGCCGACGCGCTCTCCTACGGCGACGAGCTGATCGACGACATGATCGAGGCCGCGTTCCTGACGATGGGGCAGAACTGCACGGCCGGCTCAAGGGTGTTGGTGCACCGGAGCATCGCCGAGGAGGTGGTGGAGCGGTTCACCGCGGCGGCACGGAATCTCGTCGTCGGCGATCCGGCCGACCCGCGTACCCAGCAGGGCCCGCTCATCGACCGCGCCGCCTTCGACCGGGTCGTGGGCGCCGTGGACGCGGCGCGCGAGGCCGGAGCCCAGATCCACACCGCCGGACTCCCCCACGGGCTCCCCGCGCGCGGCTCCTACTACCCGCCCACCGTGATCACCCGGGCCCCGGCCGAAAGTGCCGTACTCACAAGGGAGTTGTTCGGTCCCGTGGTCACCGTCGAGACCTTCGGCTCCGAGGAGGAGGCGGTCCGGATGGCGAACGCCACCGAGTACGGGCTCGCCGCCTCCGTCTGGACCCGCGACCTCGACACCGCGCTGCGGCTGGCCCGCGGCATCGAGGCGGGCGTGGTCTCCGTCAACGCCTACAGCGAAGGGGACATCACCACGCCGTTCGGCGGCTGGAAGCAGTCCGGGTTCGGCGGCGCGGAGAAGTCGACGAACGCCTTCGACCAGTGGACGCGGGAGAAGACGGTCTGGATCCGCACCCGTTGACCCGTCATTCGCGGTGCGCCGCCGCCTGGAGCAGCCGCTCCCGCAGCTGGACCGGGGAGGTGCCGTGCCAGCGGCGAACCGCGCGGCGCAGGGCGCGTTCGTCGGAGAAGCCCGCCCGGTGGGCGATGTCACGCAGGGTCAACTCCGGGCGCAGCAGCAGCTGTTCGACACGCTCCCGGCGTACTCCCTCGGCCAGTGCCTCGTAGGTGGTGCCGCAGTCGGCCAGCCGACGGCGCAGCGTCCGCTCGCTGGTCGCGTGCCGTCGTGCCTGTTCGCCGAAGGACGGGATCGCCGGGAGGCTCTGCGCGACGGACACCTCCAGTACTTCCAGGAGATCCTGTTGCCCGGTGCGGGAGGCCAGTTGGGCGTCGAGTGTCTCCAGGGTCGAGGCGTACGTCACCGGGTCGCGGCCGGGCATCGGGGCGCGGGCCCACGCGGGCTCGATGACGATGCGGTCGGCCGGGGCACGGAAGCGCACCGGGCAGCCGAACAGGGCGTCGTACAGCTCGCGTTGACGGGGTGGCGGAGCGGAGAACTCCACCACGCGCGGCGCGAAGTCCGGGCCGACGGCCAGTCGGGACACGGTGACCACGGAGGCGAGCGCCTCCTCGATGAGGAAGGAGGCCACGCTCGGGTCGACGGCGGGATCGGGGAGGTCGGCGCGCAGGACGAAGGCGCCGTCCTCGTCCACGCCGGTCGACCACACGGTCATCGCGCCGGAGAGGTTCTGGTACCTCACACCGGTCTCGATGGCATGGCGCAGTGTGTCGGCGGCCAGCAGCGCGAAGCCGAGCAGGCCCCACGCGGTGAGGTGCTGCGCCGCGCCGACCTTCAGACCCAGCCGCTCGTCCCCGGTGAGCTCCACCGCGCGCCGGATCACCGCGCTGCCCTGCCGGTAGGACACCCGTAGCGCGGCGGACCGCATGAGGGTCTCGTCCAGGCCGACCTGGCTCAGCAGGGGCTGCAGGTCGACACCGCGTTCGTCGGCGACGGTGACGAGATAACGCAGGATGTTCGGCTGGATCGTCGCCGAAGTGCTGCGGCTGGTCCCGTGCGGGTCCGCCGGGGCGGGGTCGGGGAACATCGCACTCACCTCCTCTTGGGCCACCACCGTAAGCACCCGGGCCTCACCGGTCGTATCGCTGGCCGCCGAAGTCCCCTCAACGGCCCCCGGCGTCCTGCGTCCGTCGCGCACCACCTGACTACGGTCTGTGCATGTCAGTCAGCGCTCCAAGTCGGGCCAAGAGCGGGCGTCGCCCCGGCAGGGCGGGCGCCCGGAGGGTGGCAACGCTCGCGTTCGCCGCTCAGGGTGTGTCCGTCGCCGCCGTGTACACGACCGTCCCCGCGGTCACCGAGCACCAGGGGCTGTCCCCGCTCCTGACGACCACCACGCTGGTCGCGGTCGCCCTGGCGGCCGGGTTCGGCAGCTTCCTCGGGCTGGCCGCGGTCCGTGTCGCCGGTCCGGTCGCCACGATGCGCGGCGCCCTGCTCACGGCCGCCGTCGCGCTCACCCTGATCGGACAGGCACCCTGCCCGCAGACCGCCGTCTGCGCGTACGTCCTCTTCGGTGTCGCGGTGGGCGGCCTCGACGTCGGGATCAACACCCGGGCCGCCGCGATCGAACGCGCCTACGGCCGTAGCGTCTTCGGCTCCTTCTACACGGCGTGGAGCGTGGGCGGTGTGCTCGCGGCCCTGCTCACCGCCGGGGCGGCCCGTCTCGACTGGCCCGTGGGCGACGGCCTGGCCGTGCAGGCGGGCATCCTGCTGCTCGTCGCCTGCTGTCTGCGCACACACGAACTCCCCTCCTCCCAAGAGCCGTCGGCACAACCGGCGTTGGGGCGTCGGCTGTAGCTGCGACTGCTCCCCTTCGGTCTGGTCCTGCTCGTCGTCTACGTCGTGGACTCGACGGTCTCCGCCTGGTCGGCGGTCTATCTGCGGCAGACCCTCGCCGCGTCGCTCACGGTCGCGCCGATGGCGTACGCGGCGTACCAGGCCGGCACGGTCGTCGGCCGCGCGAGCGTGGACCGGCTGGTGCAGCGGGTCGGGACCGTGGCCGTCGTCCGCACGGCCGCCCTGGTGGTGGCGGGTGCGCTGGCGGGCATGGCCATGGCGCCGAGCTGGCCGTTCGCCGTGCTCATGGCCGGGGTGGTGGGCCTGGGGGCGTCGGTGCTGGCCCCGCTGTGTCTGGCCTCCGCCGCGCGGCTGCGCCCGGCCGCCTCGGAAGCGGTCCTGGCCCGGCTGAACCTCTTCAACTACGCGGGTGTCGTCTCCGGTGGCGCGGTGAGCGGGCTGCTCGGTTCCACCGGTGAGTTCCGGCTCGCGTACGCGGCGCCGGCCGCCCTGGCGCTGTTCGTCCTGGCCGGGGCCCGGCACTTCACGCAGCCGCCGAGGACGTCCGGGACATAGGAAACAAGCCAGGCGATGGGCGGGATATGGCCAGCCCATGGGCAGGCGGCAATCGGTCGTTCAACCGGCGCTGCCAGCGTCGCGCCCATGAACACTCCTCGCATGGGCCTCCCCGACCGGCTCGCCGACACCCTGAGCATGCCCGAGCAACACGAATACCTCCGCCGCGCCTTCTCCCGCCGGGGTCTGCTGCGCGGTGGCGCGGTCGCCGCGACCGGGGTCGCCCTCGCGGGCGGCGGGGGTGTCGCGGCTGCGGCGACGCCCACGCTGATGCCGGCATCCACCACGTCCACCGTGCACGGTTCGCTGGTCGCGCCGTTCGGCCGGCACCTGGCCTACGGCGCCGATCCCCGCACCCAGATGCGTGTCTCGTGGCAGGTGCCGCTGCCGGTGAGCAAGCCGTTCCTCCGGATCGGCAGAAGTCCCCTCGGCCTGAGCCACCGCATACCGGCGGAGGTGCGTGACCTGTTCACCCCGGCCGGGATCGGCAAGAGCGCCGACATCGACCAGTACTACGTGCACGCGGCGCTCGACAATCTCAGCCCCGACACGACGTACTACTACGGCGTCGGCCACGACGGCTTCGACCCCGCCGACCCGGGCGCGGCGCACACGGTCTACTCCTTCACCACCGCTCCCCGCACGCACAGCACCCGGCCGTTCACGTTCACCGCCTTCGGTGACCAGAACCCGAGTTACACCTCGATCGGCCTCAACGCCCTTGTGCAGGCGCAGAGTCCGGCGTTCCATCTGCACGCGGGCGACATCTGCTACGCCGAGGAGACCGGCCACGGGCTGCCCGGGGACGCGGGCAACTACGACGCCCGCCAATGGGATTCGTTCCTGGCGCAGATCGAACCGCTCTCCAGCCGGGTGCCGTGGATGGTGGCGTTCGGCAACCACGACATGGAGTCCTGGTACTCCCCCAACGGGTACGGCGGCAACGAGGCCCGATTCACCCTGCCAGGCAACGGTTTTGACGCCACGTCAGCTCCCGGTGTCTACTCCTTCGTCCACGGCAACGTGGGTGTGGTCTCGGTCGACGCGAACGACGTGTCGTACGAGATCCCCGCCAACATCGGCTACACCGGCGGCAAGCAGACCGCCTGGCTCGACAAGAGGCTCACCGAGCTCCGCGCCCGCGCGGACGTCGACTTCATCGTCGTCTTCCACCACCACTGCGCCTTCTCCACCACCAGCTCGCACGCCTCCGAGGGCGGGGTGCGCGAGCAGTGGGTGCCGCTGTACGAGAAGCACCAGGTGGACCTGGTGGTCAACGGCCACAACCACGTCTACGAGCGCACCGACCCGGTCGTCCAGGACAAGGCCGTACGGTCCCTGCCCATCGGCGGAACCCACGAGCCGGCCCGTGGCGGTGTGGTGTACGTGACGGCGGGCGCCGGCGGCGAGAGCGTGTACAGCTTCCCGGTGGCCGACAGCTACGAGAGCCACGAGGACGCGATCGACTCGGTGCCGACGTACTGGACGGGCAAGGACGGCAAGGTCACCGAGAACGTCGACTGGTCCCGGGTGCGCTACACCGGCTACTCGTTCATCCGCGTCGACGTCGCCCCCGCGACGCCCGGCCGCACGACGACCCTCACGGTCCGGGCGCTGGCCGCGACCGGCGCCGAGGTGGACCGCTTCACGGTCTCGCGCAAGGTGAAGAAGTCCGGGCACGGCTACTAGGCACGCCTGCCAGGAAGACGCGGAGCGGCGGCCACCGGCGTGGTGCCGGTGACCGCCGTCCGCAGGTGCCGTCTCAACTCGCCCTGGCGAGCAGGGCCTTGGCGTGGCGGCGGGGTTCCAGGGCCGCCGCCACGAGGTAGCTGCCACCGCCCGCGAGGGCGAGCACCCAGTACAGGGGCGCGCCGTGGAGGAAGAGCGCGGCGGAGGAGGTGAGGGCGAGCCAGGTACCGAGGACGTACTGGAGGCGGTCGCGGTAGACGGCGCCCCCGGCGAGGTAGAGGAGTCCCACGACGAGCCCGGACGCGGTGGGCCACATCAGGGTGTGCACCTTCTGCTCGTCGAGGGCCGCGCTCAGCGCGGTGATGATCAGGAACAGGGCGCCGAAGCCGATCGGCCAGGACGCGGCGAGCAGGCCTACGACGAGCAGCGACGCCGGTATCTCGGACGGCAGGTCGACGACGGGATCGTCGCCGTGGGTGAGCGCGTTCACGCCGTGCCCGACGAGCCAGGCGAGGCCGAAACTGACGTACGACAGACGGTTGTCGAGGACGACGCTCACTGCGGACCGCTGCTGGGTGTAGGTGGTTTGGGACATGATGGCCTCCGTCAAGTGCCGTACAGGGGAAGCGAGTTGGGGAAGCTCAGGGATCGCGTCGGTTGGTGAGGATGAACGCGGGGACGAGGACGACGGCCGCGTACACCAGGCACAGCACCAGCGCGGTGAGCGGGGTGGTGACGCCGTCGACGCGCTTGACGACGATCAGGGAGCGGCCGAGTCCGGTGAACGAGTAGGCGGCGACGCCGCCCTGGAGGGACTGCGGTACCAGGGAGGGCACGATGCCCATGATCACGAAGACCACCGCCGTCAGCACCGACGGGGCGCCCTGCGTGTGCCGGATCAACGCACCGAGCGCGAAGCCGAACATCCCGATGAACACCATGTAGAAGGCGGCTCCGAGCACGACCCGTAGGACGCCCGGGTCACCGAGCGAGACACCCAGCCCCGCGGGGAGCGCGGCCTGTCCGACGAGGAACGTGACCAGCGAGATCACCGTGCCCGCGACCGCGAACACCGCTGCGAGCAGGCCTGCCTTGACCGCGATCACGCGGCTGCGCGACGGTACGGCGGCGAAGGTCGTGCGGATCAGGCCGGTGCCGTACTCGGGTGAGATGGCCGGCACACCGAGGACACCGAAGGCGAACTGCGCGATGGCCGCGCCCGTCAGGGTGTCGAGGGCGTCGTAGGACGGGTTGCCGAGTTCGTCGGGGCTCGTGTTCGCACCGATGAGCAGGCCCGTCAGCGGCATCAGGACGAAGGCGATGCCCAGCGCCCACCAAGTGGAGCGTACCGAGCGGAGTTTGAGCCACTCCGAGGCGATCACGTCGCGCATCACGCTGCCTCCTTCGCCCGGTACTCGACGGCGTCGTCGGTGAGGGCCATGTACGCGTCCTCCAACGTCGAGCGCTGGATGGACAGTTCGGTGAGCGGGATACCGCGGTGGTGGGCGAGCATGCCCGCCTCCTGCGGAGTGGTGCCGCGGACGGCGAGCGCGTCGTCGGCGCGTGTCTCGACGCGGGCCTCCAACGCCCGCAGGGTGGCGGCCAGTTCACCGCGCCGTGCGGGAAGGGTGCGGATGGTCAGATGGGCGCCGGCGGCGGAGTCGATGAGGTCGGCGAGAGGCTTATCGGCCATGACCGGCACAGCCATGACCGACAGCGGAGGTCACCGTCCGGCGCATCGCGCACGCCATCGGCGACGAGGACGCCGCCTTGAGCCCACCGTCCGGAACCGGGTCACGGCCCACACCGGGCTCCGTACCGAGCGCGGGGCCATGCGGATCGCGCCGGCGGGCACGGTCATGGCGCCCACGTCGAGCGCCTCGCCGAGGGCTTTCGCCTCTGAGCGGGCCAACGGGACCATCAGCCTCTCGGCCCCGGGGCCATGAATCTGCGGACACTTCCGATTTCGGCAGCGGAAATGCCACGAATCCCTTGCGGAGACTGTGCAGAGATGTGCGCTCGGGATATGCCCAACCTCTTGGCTACGATATATTTCACGCCTCAACTGCCGTTGCCCGTAGGCGTTTTACCCTGCCCCCCGCCCCCGCGAATTCCTTTCGCCGTGGGCGGGGGCCGCCCGTTTCCCCTCCGTGATACGCCTCACCGAAAGCCCTCCGCTCCGTGGCCATGACCCTGCACGAGGACCGGCCGCCCGCCGGTCGCCATGCAGCCGTTCCGTCCGGCAGTCTCTTTCGACGGATCTACGCACCCCGCACCAGTGACGCGCTGGCGTTCTCCATGTCGACGTACGCCATGCCGCTCCTCGTCCTGACCATCACCCGGTCCCCGTCGCTGACGGGTCTGGCGTTCGCCCTGGAGTGGACGCCCCGGATCGCCGCGTTCGTGTTGGCCGGCAACGTGGTGGACCGGCGCGGCGCGGCCATCGTCTGCTTCCTGGCCTCGCTGCTACGGGCCCTGGTGCTGGCCGGGGCGGCGGTCACACTGGCCATGCTGCCGCGCGGCACCGCGGAGACGGTGACCGTGCTGGTGCTGGCCGCGGTAACCGGCACGCTCACCCAGTTCAGTTTCGTGGCCAACGAGGCGGTGGGCGCGATCGTCACCCGGCGGGCCCAACACCGGCCGCACGGAGTGCAGTCGGTCCTCATCGGCATCGATCAGACCGCCATGCTGGTCGGCCCCCTGCTCGCGGGCTTCCTGCTGCTGGTGGGACCGGGCTGGATGCTCGGGTGTCTGACCGCGCTGTCCCTGCTGGCCGCCGTGCTCGGTCTGCAGACCCCGCCCACCCCGCTGCGCTCGGCGCGGCCGGACGGCGAGCGGACTCCGGGCGGGCTGCGGACCGGGCTGCGCATGCTGCGCAAGCTGCCCGCGCTGCGCTGGCTGGTGGCGGGCCTGGCCTGTTCCAATCTCGCCCTCGGCCTGCTCCAGTCGGCCAGCCCCGTGATCGTGGTGGAGAACTTCGGCCGCTCCTCCGCCGACGTCGGCACCCTGTGGTCCGCCGCAGCGGCGACGACCCTGCTGGCGGTCACCTGCTGCCGCCTCGCACTGAGCCGACTCGACCTGTGGGGTGTGGGGGTGGTGTGCGCGACGTTCGCTTCGGCGGCCTGCCTGGCTCTCCCGCAGGCCCCGTCCTACGCCGCCTACACGGTCCTCGTCGCGCTGTTCATGGCGGGCGACGGCGGCCTCACCGTCGTACTGCGCACCCTGCGTTCCCTGGTCATCCCGGCGACGGCCTTCGGCACCACGCTCTCCCTGACCATGCTGCTCCTGCTGCTGCCGTTCCCGGTGGCCGGCATCCTCGTCGCCCTCACCCCGCCGGCCCACCTCGGCACGGCCGTCCTGGGCTGCGCCGCCGTCCAGGCAGTCGCCCTGGCCATCACCTTCGTACGGCTGCGCAACGAGCCCACGCTGCGCGCGACCGCCGGCCGACCGCCGAGGACCGCCCTCCCCAACGAGCCGTCGACGACGCCACGTTGACGGGGCGCGCCGCCCGCGTCCGCAACGAATTCCCGACCTTGACAGGTGAACCTTGATATCGACAAAAGGATATTGCGGGTTGCATCTTCCGCCCCGAAACCTTGACTACTAAAACAATGTGGGTCTCTGCGCCCTGCCCGGAGGCGGAGTGAGCGGCGCGGAACTACCGGAAGAACAAGGTCGGTTGTTCAGCCGCCTGCCGCGAGCAGGGAGACCTCACGGCCGAACTCGGGCCGGGCGACCTGCCTGCACACGGACACCGGCACCCATCTGTCCCCGGTCAGCATTCCCGGAGCCTTCCTTGAAGTCGGCGCGGTCGCCTGTCCCGTTAACGCAGTGCCGGTGCCGTCGGAGGACTGGCGCCGTCACTTCGGCCCGAGGTGGCACGATTTCGTCCGGGCCAAGAGCCGATTCGACCCTCGCGGAATCCTGCCGATGCAAAGGCGCCACACAACCACAACCCGCCGCACCACCGCGGACCGCAACAGGGAAGGGAAACCATCCGGGTTGTCATCGTGTTTCCGCATGTCGGCCACTGCACCGGCCGGCGTCCCCGTCTGTCGACCGAGGTCAAGAACGGCTCCACCTACCACACCGCACAGGCGCTGACGTGTCTGTACGGCACCGCCCGGTGCCGCACCTGCCGTCGCGGCACCCCCGGCACAAGGAGTCCATCACGTCATGACCTCCTCCCAAGCATCCGCGTTACTGGCCGGACTGGCCGTCGTCATCGTCGCCGCGGCCCTGTTCGGCGCGCTCGCGCGCAGACTCGGGCAGCCCCCGGTCGTCGGCGAGATCCTGGCCGGCATCCTGCTCGGCCCGACCCTGTTCGACGGCGCGGTCTCGCGCGCCCTGCTGCCGACCGACATCCGGCCGTTCCTGACCGCACTGGCCGATGTCGGGGTCGCCGTCTTCATGTTCCTGGTGGGCCTGGAGTTCGACCGCGGCATGGTGCGCGGTACCGGCCGGATCGCCGCCTCCGTCTCACTGGCCTCGCTGCTGCTGCCGTGCGGCCTGGGCATGGCGCTCGGCGTCCGTCTCCTGAGCGACCATCCCAGCCCCAACCATGTGGGCTTCGTCCTCTTCATGGGCGCCGCGATGTCCGTCACCGCGTTCCCGGTGCTGGCCCGGATCCTCACCGACCGGAACCTGGACCGCACCCCGCTCGGCGCGCTGGCGCTGTGCTGCGCCGCCCTCGCCGACGTACTGGCCTGGTCACTGCTGGCCGTGGTGATGGCGATCGTCGCACCGGGCGGGAACCCCGAGCGGGCGCTGCTGTTCCTGCCGTATCTGCTGCTGATGCTCTACCCCGTACGGTGGCTGCTGGGCAGACTGCTGCAACGGCCGGGGGTGACCGGGCAGCCGACCGCGGTCCTGCTGGCCACGGCGTTCGCCGGACTGCTGCTGTCGGGGGCCGCGACCGAGTGGATGGGGCTGCACTTCATCTTCGGGGCGTTCCTGTTCGGGGCGGTCGTCCCGCGCTCGGGGTCGGGGCGGCTGCGGGCCGATCTGCACGAACGGGTCGGGCTCGTGAACAACGTGCTGCTGCTCCCGGTGTTCTTCCTGGTCGCCGGCCTCCAGGTGGACCTGTCCCGGCTCGGCTGGTCCGACCTCGGCCAGCTGGCGCTGATCCTCCTGGTGGCGGTGGGCGGCAAGCTCGTCGGCGCGTACACGGGCGCCTACGCCAACGGTCTTGACCGGCGCATCTCCTCCGCCCTGGCCGTCCTCATGAACACCCGAGGCCTCACCGAACTGATCATCCTCAGTGTCGGCCGCCAACTCGGCCTCCTGGACGAGCGGTTGTACTCCCTGATGGTGGTCATGGCGGTACTGACCACCGCCATGACAGGGCCCCTCCTCCAGGCGGTCTACCCCCGCGCCCTCGCCCTGCGGGCGACCCCACAGGACATGACCCGCAGACACCGGGAGCCGGTGGCGCCCTAGGGTGTGGGACGCATCGCTCTTCCCCCGACCGCAAGGAGCGCCAGGCCGTGGACGTCGAGATACCCGCGCTCGTGCGGGACGCCGCCGCCCGGTTCGGGGCCGGTGCTCCCTACGCGCTGAAGGTCCTGGCCGGGCAGCTCGCCGACGATCCGGACTTGGGGGTGCCCTCGCGGCTGCCCGGTATTCGTACCGTGCTGGTCGACGGTGACCTGTTCGAGGACTGTCCCGCGCTGGCCGTCGGCTACCTCCATGAGCCCGACCGCATCGAGATCCGGTACGTCGCCCTGGCCCCGTCCGCCGAGCCCGACGGCGTGCAAGAGGCGGAGCGGGAACGGGAGTTGCCCGCCGATCCCGATGTCACCGCGGTCACCGTGCGGGAGGTCGCGGATGCCTGGCGCCGGATCACGCGCTGGCTCCGGGACAACGCGCCCGACTCTTTCGCCGCGCTGCGCACCGGCGCCGATCTGGCCGCCGTAGCCGCGCTGGAGAGCGAGCTCGGGGTGCGGATACCGGTCGAGTTGACCGTCCTGTGGCTGCTGACCGCGGGCGACGACGGGTCCGACGGGCGGGGCTGCCTGCCGGGCAACCGGGCGCTGTTGCCCCTGGACGCGGTGGCCGCCGTACACCGGCTGAAGACGGATGCCCAGGCGCACCTGGACAGCGCGAACGCCGGTCGTCCCGAGGAGGAGCGGATCACCGTGTGGCGTCCGGCCTGGATTCCGGTCGCCGCGGACGGCCCCGCCGACCGGGTCTCGGGCCTCTGTCTCGACACCGAGAGCGGCTTCCTCGGGCGGTGGTCGCGCTACGACGACCACCCCGGCGACGAGCGCGACACGCTGGTGACCTACCTGGAGGAGACCGCCGACGCGCTCGAAGCCCCGGCCCTGGCGCCCCGGGACGAGCCCGGTCTGATCGGCGGGACGCTGGTGTGGCGCAGCAGCATCGACCCTGCGCGGGAGGGCAGTTGGCGGCCCCTGAAGTGACCGACCAACCTCAGGTCGGAGTGACGTCATACGGAGCGGGACCGCCGCACCGACACGGCCGAGGTCTGGCCGGCGCGATCCAGGCGGCGGGGGCACTGGATCTCACCGACCGAGCCCGGCCCGCGCTCAGGCCCAGGCCGTCACCGGCACGAACGAGCTGTCCGTACGGAAGAGGTCCGTGCCGTCCGTCGGGTCCACCCGGAGTTGGTAGTTGTAGTGGCGCAGGTAGTAGCCGGGGTAGTTGTACGACTCGAAGCGGAGCGAGGCGGTGGTGGCGCCGGTCCGGGCGTAGAACGTGGCGTCCTTCGCGAACGTCGTCGTGCCGTCGTTGGCGTCGAAGCGGCCCCGGAAGTCGTAGTGGCGCAGGTAGTTGCCCGCACTGTCCCGGAAGGAGAAGCCGGTCGCGTCGGCGAGGCCCGCGACGACGGTGAACGTGGACGCCTGCTTCAGCGCGGTGGTGCCGGCGCTGGTCACCACCGGCAGGTTGAGCAGGGCGGACTGCTCCTGCCAGTAGCGGGTCGTGTAGTTGGCGGACTGGAAGGAGCGGGTGACACCGGTCGCGAGGCTCGGGCCGCCGGACACGGTCTCCTTGATGACGGTGAAGTGGCGTGCCGTGCCGGAGAGGGTGGTGAGCGCGGTCGGCGCGGACCAGGTGGCGAAGGTGTCGTAGCTGTCGCTGTAGTAGTAGGTGCCGTCGCCGTAGCCGTCGAAGAAGATCCGCCAGCCGCCGTTGTCGAGCTGGACGACCGAGGGGCCCTCGCGGTAGCTGCCCCAGCCGGCCCAGTCGCCGGTCTTGGAGATCGTGTAGGGGCCGGTGAGGCTGGTGGCGGTGGCGTACTCGATGTACTTGGCCGTCTCGTTCTTGGTGAAGGCGTGGTAGGTCGAGCCGATGCGCACGATGTACGTGTCGATGTGGTTGGAGCCGATGCCGGACAGGGCCACCGGTGAACTCCAGGCCGTGAGCGCGGAGTTGGTGGCCTTCAGCCGGTACGGCGTGAAGATCCACTCGTCGTCGGTGGTGGAGCAGGACACGATGACGTTCACGCTGCCGTCGCTGTCGACGAACCACTCGGGCGCCCACGCGCGGGACAGGTTCGTGATCGGGACCGTGTAGTCGTACAGGAACGTCCAGTCGACCCGGTCGGTGCTGCGGGCGAAGCCGATGGTGGTGCTGACGTCCTCCCAGGTGTGGGTGGTGTACGTCAGGTAGTAGTAGCCGTCGGTGTGCTTGAACACGCTCGCGTCGCGGATGCGGTTGCTCGGCGGGGTGTAGGCGGAGGCCTGGACGAGGCGGAAGTCGGTGGCGTCGTCGGACTGGTAGACGTTGACGGTGCCGTCGTCGCTGTTGAGGAACGGGACGATCGTGTAGCGGGTGGCGTAGCCGCTCGACGGGGCGGCGGCCAGGGCCGTGCCGAGCAGTCCGGGGGCCTCGCCCAGGACGAGTGCGGAGACGGGCAGGGCGGCCAGCGCGCGCAGCAGGGCGCGACGGGACGGCGTGGGGGGACGTGTGGTCACGGGCGGCTCTCCCGGAGACTCGGACGTTCGTCATATCGAACGCGGTTCGTGAATTCGGTCAGAAGGTAAGGGTGGGTCAAGAACACGTCAATGGGTTGCGCAGTGCTGGACGATCTCTGTGGGAAGCCTGTGGCGGACCGTCAACCGTGCACCCCACACGGGAAGTTGCCGCATCCGCACCACACCGGCCGCCCGCCCGTTACCGTTCGGTGGACCACCCGCTCCGGAGGTGCCGCCATGACGCCCGACCGTTCCCCAGGCCTGGCCGAGTCCGCCCGCGCGCTGGCCGCCGGGGAGGTGACGTCACGGGCCCTGACCGAGCAGGCACTGGACCGGATCGAGGCAACCCAGGCCTCCCTGAACGCCTTTCGGGTCGTACGGCGGGAGGCCGCGCTCGCCGAGGCCGACACGGCGGACCGCGAACTGGCCGCCGGAGTCCGCAAGTTGCTGCTCGGCGTACCGGTCGCCGTCAAGGACGACACGGACGTGGCGGGCGAGCCGACCGCCTTCGGCTGCCGGGGCGAGTTCCCGCCGGCGGCCGAGGACGGCGAGGCGGTACGACGGCTGCGGGCGGCCGGTGCCGTGATCGTCGGGAAGACCAACACCTGCGAGCTCGGGCAGTGGCCGTTCACCGAGGGACCCGCGTTCGGGGCGACCCGCAATCCGTGGAACTCCCGTCACACACCCGGGGGTTCGTCCGGCGGCTCGGCGGCGGCGGTCGCCGCGGGCCTGGTCCCGGCCGCGCTCGGCTCGGACGGCGCGGGATCGGTGCGCATCCCGGCCTCCTGGACCCACCTCATCGGCGTCAAACCGCAGCGCGGCCGGATCTCGACCTGGCCGCGCGGCGAGTCCTTCCAGGGCATCACGGTCAACGGCACCCTGGCCCGTACGGTCGCGGACGCGGCCCTGCTCCTGGACGCGGCGAGCGGCAATCACGCCCAGGACCCGCACCGGCCGCCCGCGCTGCGGATGTCCGAGGCCGTGGACCGCGACCCCGGCCGACTGCGCATCGCGCTCTCCCTGAAGCCGCCGTTCACCGCGCTGCCCGCCCGGCTGCGACCGGAGGTACGGGCTCGGGTGCTCGAACTCGCCGAGAAACTGACCCGGTTGGGCCACACGGTCGTAGCGGATGACCCGCCCTACGGCCGGATCGGGCTGACCTTCCTCCCCCGGGCCACCGTCGGTCTCGCCGAGCGGGTCCGCGAGGCACCGCACCCCGGGCTCCTCGACCGCCGCACCCTGGACGCCGCTCGCCTCGGCCGACTGCTCGGCGGGGCCCCGCTGCGGGCGGCCCGGCGCGCGGAGGCGACCCTGCACGACCGGTTCGGCGCGTTCTTCGGGATGTACGACCTGGTCCTCGCACCGACAACTGCCGCTCCCCCGCCGCTCGTCGGCGCACTGCTCGACCTGGACGGACTGGCCACCGACCGCGCGATGATCGCCGCCTGTCCGTACGCCTGGCCGTGGAACATCCTCGGCTGGCCCGGCGTCAACGTCCCCGCCGGGTTCGTCGCCGACGGACTCCCCGTCGGCGCCCAGCTGTTGGGCCCGGCGAACAGCGAACCCCTCCTGCTGTCGCTGGCCGCCCAGCTGGAGGCCGAGCTGCGCTGGCACGAGCGGCGGCCGGAGCCGATCGGCGCGGATTACCCGGCGGCACAGGCCACTTCGGCCCGTACCCTGTGACCATGGACGATGCGTCGATGGTCGGGCTGATGGGGCGGGTCACGGGGGCGGTCGGACCCGGGCTCGTCGGCGAGGTGATCGTCCGGGTGCGCGGCGGCGCCGAGCACTTCCTCGCGTACGCCGCCACGGGCACCGACCGGATCGAGCGGGGCACCGTGGTGATGGTCGTGGAATATCTCCCGCCACGTACCGTCTACGTAACAGCGGCGTACGACAGTTGAGCGTGCTCCCCCGCAGGTGAGAGCCGTTTCAAGGGTGTTCGCGTCAAGATTGCAACAAGGATCCGTCAACGTCTGTACCGCGGTGTCGCACAGGCGCACACTCCCTTCGTTCGGTGCCGAAAGGGCACCATCACTAGGGGGCGTATGCCGATGGTCATCGGCGTCGTAGCGGGGGTGGCGCTTGTCGCCGTCCTCGTACTGATCGGTCTGTTCAAGTCGATGTGGCGAGTCGCCGAGCCCAACGAGGCACTCATCATCTCGGGCTCGAAACACCGTACCGAAGGCCTCGAAGAGGGCATGGGGTTCCGCATCGTCACGGGGCGCGGCACGCTGGTGCTGCCCGGTGTGCAGGCGGTGCGCAAGATCTCGCTGGACCTCAACGAGACCGAACTGCACGTGGATTGCGTGACCACCCAGGGCATTCCGCTCAAGGTGCGGGGCGTGGTCATCTTCAAGGTGGGCGACGACTTCGTGTCGATCGCCAACGCGGGCCGTCGTTTCCTCGACCAGCAGAAGATGATGTCGGAGCGGGTGCACAACGTGTTCGCCGGTCATCTCCGGTCCATCGTGGGCGGGTTGACGGTCGAGGACATGATCCGCGACCGGGAGAAGCTGACCGGCCAGACCCGTGCCGCGTGCGGTACGGAGATGGAGAAGCTGGGCCTGATCGTGGACTCGCTGCAGATCCACGAGATCGAGGACCCGACCGGGTACATCAAGAACCTCGCGATGCCGCACGCCGCCGCCGTGCAGCGGGACGCGCGCATCGCGCAGGCCGAGGCCAACCGGCTGGCCACCGAGGCCGAGCAGAAGGCCGCGGCACGGATGTCGGAGGCCACCCGGGACAGCGAGATCCTCCAGGCCGGCTACCAGGCCGAGCGGGACAAGGCGGCGGCGAAGGCCCGGCAGGCCGGACCGCTCGCGGACGCCGCCGCCCGGCAGGACGTCGTCGTACAGGAGACCCGGATCGCCGAACTCGACGCCCTGCGCCGGGAACAGCAGCTCCAGGCGGACGTCCGCAAGCCCGCGGACGCCCAGGCGTACGAGACCCGGGCCCGTGCCGAGGCCGAGCGTGACGCGCGGATCTCCGCCGCACAGGCCAAGGCCAAGGAGACCGAACTGGCGGCCACGGCCGAGGCGAGCCGGATCAAGACGGCCGCGATCGCCGAGGCCGAGGCGACCCAGGCACGCGGTGCCGCCGCAGCGACGGCGACCAGGGCCACCGGTGAGGCCGAGGCGGCAGCCGCGCAGGCGAAGGGTCTGGCCGCCGCCGAGGCGACCCGGGCCCAGGGTCTCGCCGAGGCGGAGGCCATCAAGGCGCGGGCCGCGGCCCTCGCCGAGAACCAGGAAGCGGTGGTCGCCCAGCAACTCGCCGAGAACTGGCCGGAGATCGTGAAGGCCGGCGCGTCCGCGTTCGGCAGCGTCGACAACATGGTGGTCCTCAACGGGGCCGACGGCATGGCGGAGATGCTCGCCAAGGCGCTCACGATGGGCGGCACGGGCCTCGGTCTGGCCCGTCAGCTGCTCTCCTCGATGAACCAGAACGGCCAGCCCACGAACGGGACTTCGGCCCTGAACGG
This sequence comes from Streptomyces sp. STR69, assembly GCF_024519455.1. Classification (GTDB taxonomy): domain Bacteria; phylum Actinomycetota; class Actinomycetes; order Streptomycetales; family Streptomycetaceae; genus Streptomyces. Next base: position 288,549 of record NZ_JALJRY010000003.1, read on the forward strand.
GAGCGCGGCACCGCCGTCGCAGAAGGTGCCGGTGGAGAAGGACGAGAAGTGACGTCAACGGGAGGCTGACGTACGGGTCGCGGGGGACACCCTCTAAGGTGCCCCCCGTGACCGCGTTTACCGATGAGAACGTCCCGGGCCGCTACGGCCCCTCCGCCACCACCGAGGCCGACCCGCGCGAGGTCGGCAAGGTGCGTACCGAGTACTCCCCCGCGCACGACGGGGATCCCGACCCCGGTGAGATCGTCTGGACCTGGGTGCCGTTCGAGGAGAACGACGGCCGGGGCAAGGACCGCCCGGTGCTCGTCGTGGCCCGTGAGCCCGGTGGGACACTGCTCGCCGTCCAGCTCTCCAGCAAGCGGCACGACGCCGACCGCGAGTGGGTGGCGATCGGCAGCGGCCCGTGGGACAAGTCGGGCCGCGACTCCTGGGTCGACGTGGACCGCATCCTGCGGCTGCACGAGGACGGCATGCGCCGCGAGGCGTGCGCCATCGACCAGATGCGCTTCAACCTCGTCCGCCACCGGCTGCACGAGCGCTACGGCTGGACCTGAGCGGCTACTTCTGGAGCTGAGGCTCCGGAAAGGCCCGTACGAAGGCGTCCCGGACCGCGGCACCCGGTGTGCGATCCAGGACGCCGAACACCACGTGCTCGAAGGCCCCGGCGAACCGTCCGCCCGGCCCGAGCAGCGTGTGGAAGGCGTCCGCGACCTGCGCCGGGTCGTTCTGGAACACCCCGCAGCCCCAGGCCCCCAGGACCAGCCGGCGGTAGCCGTGCGCGAGCGCCGTCTCCAGCACCCGCTCCGCCCGGACGGCGACGGCCTGCGGCAGCTCGGCCGCGCGCTCCGGTGCCGTGCGCAGCACGACCCCGGCGTTCGGCGCGGCGGCGGTCAGGAAGCCCGCGGGGTACGGCTCGTCCAGCAGGCGGCCCTTGTCGTCGCGGAAGACGGGGACGGCCGGTGAGTGGATGACCCGGTCCGTGTAGAACGGATCGCGGTGGGCGCGGTGGTGGTCGTAGAAGCCGCGGGCCTCGAGCAGGCAGGTGTACAGCGCGGAGGCGCGGCACAGCGCCTCTTCCTGGGCCTGGGCTCCGTTGAGGAAACCGCCGCCCGGATTGCGGGCCGAGGCGAAGTTCAGCACGGCGACCGGGCCGGTGAGCCGGCGGGCGGCCTCCAGGCTGCTCTCCCCCGTGACCTCGATGAACGTGTCCGCCGGCGAGAAGACCGGTATGCGCACCGGCTCCGGTCCGTGCAGGCGGGTGCCCGCCCGGGCCGCCGCGGTCTCCGCGGCGATGGACACCTCGCGCCCGTCCGCCGTGCGGTAGCCCCCGGCCGCGACGATCTCTTCGGTCTGCCGCGCGATGCCGCGCAGACGCGCGCTCATGGCATAACCCCCGTGTACGCCATGAGCGCGCGCCCCGCGATCTCCCCCGTGTTCTCCCCCGTCGTGCTCATACATGCATCGTGAGCGATGCTGGTCGTGCGGTGCAACGGAGTTTCCGGGCTCCGCGAACGGCCGGCGAACCGGAGATTACCGATCCCGAACGTGCCGATACGCACCCTTGTGCGACGGGGCGCGAGGGTCTTGGGTGGTACGAGTGTGCCGGCCCGGGCCCAACCGAAACCGGGCCGGTGGCATGGTGGAATCTCAGGAGGATCCCGACATGTCCGATACGGCAAGTGACTGTAGCGACTGTACGGAGCCCCGTACCGCGGTCACCGAACCCGAGGTGGAGGCCCTGGTCAGGGGCATCTGCTTCAAGACCGGTCCGCCCCGCACGCTCGGGGTCGAAGTGGAATGGCTCGTCCACGAGCTGCGGCTGCCGCAGCTCCCCGTGACACCCGAACGACTCGAAGCGGCCTACGCCGCGTTGAAGACCGTGCACCTGAGGTCGGCGCTCACCGTCGAGCCCGGCGGCCAGCTGGAACTCAGCTCGTCGCCCGCCACCTCCCTGATGGAGTGCATCGGTTCCGTCGCCGAAGACCTCGACACCGTCCGCGCGGTGCTGGCCCGCGACAACCTGGGGCTGGTCGGCGTCGGCCACGACCCCTGGCACCCGCCGCGCCGGTTCCTGCACGAGCCGCGCTACGACGCCATGGAGCGCTGCCTCGACCGCACCGGCCCCGCCGGCCGCCGCATGATGTGCACCTCGGCATCCGTGCAGGTGTGCCTGGACGCGGGCTACGAGGAGCCGGGACCGCTCGGCCACGGGCGGCGCTGGTGGCTGGCGCACCAACTGGGCGCGGTGCTGGTGGCCGCGTTCGCCAACTCCCCGCTGGTCGGCCGCAGCCCCACGGGCTGGCGTTCCTCCCGGCAGCTGATCTGGATGGAGATCGGCCCCGGGCGGGCGGGCGCGCCCCCGCTGGACGCGGAACCGCGCGGCGCCTGGGCGGAGCACGTGCTGGACTCGCCGGTGATGTGCGTCCGGCGCGAGGACGGCCCGTGGGACGTGCCCGAGGGGCTCACCTTCCGGGAGTGGACCCGGTCGTCGACACCCCCGACCCGTGACGACCTCGACTACCACCTCACCACCCTGTTTCCGCCGGTCAGACCGCGGGGCCATCTCGAACTGCGCATGATCGACGCGCAGCCCGGGGACGACGGCTGGATCGTGCCGCTGGCCGTGACGACGGCGCTGTTCGACGACCCGGAGGCCGCCGAGACGGCGTACCGGGCGGTGACGCCGCTGGCCGAACGGTCCCTGGGGCTGCCCGCGCCGCACAATCCGCTGTGGATCGACGCGGCCCGCTACGGGCTGTCCGACCCGGAGCTGCACGAGGTGGCGCTCGTGTGCTTCGCGACGGCGCTGGAGGCGCTGCCCCGGCTGGGCGCGAGCTCCGAGGTCACGGACGCCGTCCGCGCGTACTTCGACCGCTATGTCATCCGGGGCCGCTGCCCCGCCGACGATCTGCTCGACCGCGTGCGTGGCACCGACAACCGCCCGCACGGGAAGGACATCCGCACATGACCGACGCCGACACCACCGTTGATGACATCGATATCGAGGCGCTCAGGGAACGGGCGTTGACCACCCTCACCACGGCCCGGGACCGCACCACGCTCCTGACGAGCTGTGTGGACGAGCCCGAACTCACCGCCCAGCACTCGCCGTTGATGTCCCCGCTGGTCTGGGACCTCGCACACATCGGCAACCAGGAGGAGCTGTGGCTGCTGCGGGCCGTCGGCGGCCGGGACGCGATGCGGCCCGACATCGACGGCCTCTACGACGCGTTCGAGCACCCGCGCTCCGAACGCCCCTCGCTGCCGCTGCTGCCGCCCGCGGAGGCCCGGCAGTACGCGGCCGAGGTGCGCGGCCGGGTGACGGACGTACTGGCCGATTCGGCGTTCCGCGGGTCGCGGCTGACGGAGGCGGGCTTCGCCTTCGGGATGGTCGCCCAGCACGAACAGCAGCACGACGAAACGATGTTGATCACCCATCAGCTCCGCACGGGGCCACAGGCGTTGACGGCTCCGGACCCGGACCCGATGCTTCTCTTCACCGGCCCGGCCGAAGTCCTCGTCCCCGGCGGCCCGTTCACAATGGGCACCTCCGCCGAGCCATGGGCGCTGGACAACGAGAAGCCCGCGCACCGGCGCGAGGTGGCGCCCTTCCACATCGACACGACCCCGGTGACCAACGGCGCGTATCTGGCGTTCATCGAGGACGGCGGCTACGACGACCCGCGCTGGTGGACGAAGGAGGGCTGGGCGCACATCCGCCGCAACTCCGTTGTCGCGCCGCTGTTCTGGCGCAAGGACGGCAAGCAGTGGCTGCGGCGCCACTTCGGCGCGACGGAGGCCGTGCCGCCCGACGAGCCCGTCCTGCACGTCTGCTGGTACGAGGCCGACGCCTACGCCCGCTGGGCCGGACGGCGGCTGCCCACCGAGGTGGAGTGGGAGAAGGCGGCCCGCCACGACCCGGTGAACGACCGCTCGATGCGCTACCCGTGGGGCGACGCCGACCCGGCACCGGAACACGCCAACCTCGGCCAGCGCCATCTGCGCCCGGCCCCCGCCGGAAGCTATCCGGCGGGCGAATCACCGCTGGGCGTACGGCAGTTGATCGGTGACGTGTGGGAGTGGACGTCGAGCGACTTCCTGCCCTACCCGGGGTTCAGGGCGTTCCCGTACAAGGAGTACTCGGAGGTGTTCTTCGGCCCTGAGTACAAGGTGCTGCGGGGCGGTTCGTTCGCCGTGGACGAGGTGGCCTGCCGGGGCACGTTCCGCAACTGGGACTATCCGATCCGGCGGCAGATCTTCTCCGGATTCCGTACGGCCCGCTCGGGGGCCGTCTGATGTGCCGCCATCTGGCGTACCTGGGACCCGAGGAGCCGCTCGGCCGGCTCCTCGTGGAACCCGAGCACAGCCTGTACCGCCAGTCCTGGGAACCCCGACGCCAACGGCACGGGACGGTCAACGCCGATGGTTTCGGGGTGGGTTGGTACGCCGAGGGCGACCCGGTGCCGGGCCGCTACCGGCGGGCCGTACCCATCTGGGGCGACCAGTCCTTCGCCGACCTGGCCCGGGTGGTCCGCTCGGGGGCGCTGCTGGCCGCCGTGCGGGACGCCACGTTCGCGGGCGCGGACGGGGAGGCCGCGGCGGCGCCGTTCGCAGCGGGCCCCTGGCTGTTCAGCCACAACGGCGCCGTCACCGGCTGGCCCCGGACGCTCGCCGCTCTCGCCCAACGCCTGCCCCCGGTCGACCTGTTGTCCCTTGAGGCCCGCTGCGACTCGGCGCTGGTCTGGGCGCTGGTCCTGGGCCGGCTGCGGGCGGGCGACGAGGAGGGCCAGGCGCTGGCCGACACGGTGGTGGAGGTCGCCCGTGCCGCCCCCGGCTCCCGTCTCAACCTCCTTCTCACCAACGGCGATTCGATCGCCGCGACAGCCTGGGGCGACACCCTCTGGTACCTCTCGGAGCCCGGCCGCCGCACGGTCGTGGCCTCCGAGCCCTACGACGACGACCCGCACTGGCAGGAGGTCCCCGACCGCACTCTGCTCACCGCGAACCGCGCCGAGGTCCTCCTCACCCCCCTGAAAGACCTCGCACCATCGAAGGAGCCCCGTACGTGAGCCCGTTCCTTCTCACCCGCACCCTGCCCGAGGACGCCACCGACGCGGCCCTGCGCGCCGACGTCCTGGAAGGCCTCACCCGCACCCCGAAGACCCTCCCGCCGAAGTGGTTCTACGACGCCCACGGCAGCGAACTCTTCGAGCGGATCACCGAGTTGCCCGAGTACTACCCGACCCGCGCGGAACGGGAGATCCTCATCGACCGGGCCGGCGAGATCGCCGCCGCGACCGGCGCCCGGACGCTCGTCGAGCTGGGCTCCGGCTCCTCGGACAAGACGCGCCATCTCCTCGACGCGTTCACCGACCTGGCCGTGTACGTCCCGGTCGACGTCAGCGAGAGCGCGCTCACCCAGGCCGGGCACGCCCTCATCGAGGAGCGCCCGGGTCTCGACGTGCACGCCCTGATCGCCGACTTCACCGGCGCCCTGGCCCTCCCGGAGACACCGGGTCCCCGGCTGCTGGCGTTCCTCGGCGGCACGATCGGCAACCTGCTGCCTGCCGAACGCGCCACGTTCTTCGCCGGCCTCCGCGCGCTGCTCTCACCCGGCGACGCGCTGCTGCTCGGCACGGACCTGGTCAAGGACGAACAGGTCCTGGTCAGGGCGTACGACGACGCGGCCGGGGTGACGGCCGCGTTCAACAAGAACGTCCTGACCGTGGTCGACCGTGAGCTGGGCGCCGACTTCGACGTCACCGCCTTCGACCACGTGGCCCTCTGGGACGCCGACAACGAGTGGATCGAGATGCGGCTGCGGTCCCGCACGGACCAGACCGTGAAGATCCCGGCGCTCGATCTCGCCGTCGACTTCGCGGCCGGCGAGGAACTGCGCACCGAGATCTCGGCGAAGTTCCGCAAGGAGGGCGTGCGGACCGAACTGGCGGCGGCCGGGCTGGAGTTGGCCCACTGGTGGACCGACCGGGAGGGCCGCTTCGCGCTGTCACTGAGCGTGGTGAACTGACATCGGGTGACGGGCCGTCTCGCGTACCGCCGCACCTTGGGGCACGGTGGAGTGACGCGTGACGCGCCCGTCACGGCCGAGAGGAGTACCCGCATGTCCAACCACACGTACCGGGTCACCGAGATCGTCGGCACCTCTCACGAGGGCATCGACCAGGCCATCCGCAACGGCGTCGCCCGCGCCGCGCAGACCCTGCGCAGCCTCGACTGGTTCGAGGTGACGCAGGTCAGGGGCCAGATCGAGAACGGGCAGATCGAGCACTACCAGGTCGGCCTGAAGGTCGGCTTCCGCATCGAGGACGAGGACTGACGGCCGGAGTCGTATTGCGGCTACCGTCGGCGCACCGCGTAGGTCAGGTGCGTCACCCGCGACGACGGCTGCGAACGGAGCGGCTCCAGCGCGATCCTGGACGCGTCCACGCCGTCGAACAGACGGGTGCCGCTGCCGAAGAGCACCGGTGACAGCGTGATCGAGAACTCGTCGACCAGGCCCGCGTTCAGGTACTCCAGGATCGTCGCGCCGCCGCCGGCGATGCGCACGTCGCGGTCGCCGGCGGCCTCACGGGCCCGGTCGAGGGCGTGCTCGATGCCGTCGTCGACGAAGTGGAACGTGGTGCCGCCGGGCCGCTCCCACGGGTCGCGCTTGGTGTGCGTCACCACGAAGACCGGGGTGTGGAAGGGCGCCTCCTCCGGCCATGACCGCTCGCCGAGGTCGAACATGCGCCTGCCCATCACGCTCGCGCCGGTGCGTCCGAACGTCTCCCGCGCCATGTCGTTGTCGAGGCCCTCCTCGCCGCCCTCGCCCAGCTTCAGGTTCTCCCGGAAGAACCGCAGCGGGAACACCCACTGCTGCAGCTCCGTCCACTGCGCCAGCCAGCGCCGGACATCCGGATCGTCCCGTCTCTCGGGCGCGAAGAGCTCGTCCTGGTCGGGCACGGGCTCGGGTGCGACGAAGCCGTCCAGGGACATCGACACGCTGAAGAACACCTTGCCGGCCATCAGCCCTCCACCGCCTTCCGCGCGAGGTCGGTGACGTAGGCCGCCAGGCTGCTCAGGGTCTGGTTGCCGCCCTCGATCGCGTGGTACTTCTCGGCCGCCTCGTCGCGCAGTTCCTTGGTGGGGAACACCGTGCGCATGACGAGCCGGGTCGCCGCGCCGTCCGCCGCGAAGGTCAGGACCGACTCGAAGGCGTTCGGGTCGTCGCGGGTCTCACCGTGCAGCAGCTCGATCCGCTCCGGCGGGACGATGCGCGCCCAGCGGATCCACTCGGAGTAGTCGGTCCCGTCCGGGCCGTGCAGGACGAAGACCCACTCCCCGCCCTCGCGGAACTCGAAGGACCGCGTGGTGGTGGTGAACCCGTCCGGACCCCACCACCGCGACAGATGCCGGACCTCGGTGAACGCCTCGAACACCAGCTCCCGCGGAGCGTCGACGACCCGGGAGATCACGATCTCCCGGTCGGCCGTAGGCGACTCCGCCCCCGCCCCCGTTTCCTGCCTTGTCCCTGCCATCGGTCAGTCCTCCTGCCGTGCCTGCTTGAGGTCCTGCACATAGGTGTCGAGCCGGTCGAAACTCTCGTTCCAGAACCGCTCGAACCCGCCGGCCCACTCGTGGACGGGCCGCAGTCCGCGGGCATCCAGGCCGTAGAGGCGCTGCTTGCCCGCCTCACGGACCCGGACCAGCCCGACCTCCCGGAGCACCCGCAGATGCTTGGACGCCCCCGGCTGGCTCATCCCCAGCTCGTGCGCCAACTCGGTCACCGGCCGCTCACCCGCCCGCAGCAGCGCCAGGATCTCCCGCCGCTGCGGTTCGGCGATCGCGTTGAAGACGTCCGACGTCGTCGCTGCTCGTGCCATGACAGCCATCGTATGCCGATATGGGAATGCGTCAAGTCGACCGGAGACGGCGCGGGTCCTGTCGGACGGCGCGGGCAGCGCCCTCTCAGGTCCCCTCGCAGGTCCCCTCTCAGGTCCGGCCCTCGCCCTCCTGCGCCGCCTCCAGCGCGGCGGAGGGGGCGGTCCAGCGGGCTCGTACGACCCTGAACCCGGCCCGCTCGGCGTCGTCGCACACCAGCTCGTCGTCGTCCACCAGAACCCGGATGTCCCGGTCCCGGGCCAGCCGCTTGAGGATCTCCAGCTTGGTGCGGCGAGCGGGCCTGCGGTCGTCGTTGCGCCGCATGAAGACCCGCCCCTCGGGCAGCCCCTGCGCGGCGAGCCAGTCGAGGGTGTCGCGTCGGCAGCGCTCGGGCCGCCCGGTCAGATAGACGACCTCGCACTCCTCGGCACACTCCAGGGCGAGTGCGACGCCCTCCGCCAACGGCGGGTCCTGTGACGCGGCGCCGAAGAAGCCGTCCCAGTCGCGCGGCCTGTTCTCCAGGAACCGCTGCCGGTGGGCCGTGTCGGCGAGGGTGTTGTCGAGGTCGAACACGGCGAGGGGCCGCCTGCTGTCAGCTGTCACCGGGCCACCTTAGACAGCCCCCCGCACCCCGGCAGCGACCGCCCGAGGCCGTGGCCTCATGCTTCTCGTATGTCTGCCCCAACTCCCGCTCCCCGTACGTTCCTCATAGGCGCCGCCCGAGAACGGCCCTGCACCCTGGTCGTCTGCCGGGGCTGCTGCTGCGGCGACCCGCGCAAGCACCCGGGCACGGACCACGCCTGGCAGTTGGAACGGCTGCGGTCGGGGGCCGCCGAGCACGGTTTCGCGGTGCGTACGACGGACTGTCTCGGCCCGTGCGACCAGGCCAACGTGATCGTGGTGCAGCCGTCGGCCGCGGGGCGGCGGGCCGGCGGGCGGCCGACCTGGGTCGGGTTCGCGATGGACGACGACTGCACGGAGGAAGTGCTGGAGTGGGCGGCGGCGGGCGGGCCGGGGCTCGCGGAGCCGCCCGTGACGCTGGAGCTGCAGTTCATCGACCCGCCCCGGGACGCACGCGTCCGGTCCCGGCGCTGAGCGCTCCGGGCGACTCGGGGAATGCCGGGGACGCGCGGGCGTTGAACCTGATGTGAGTTCCTTGATCGCCTCGACCCCTTTCTCCGTGCTCGACCGCTCCCGCACCCGCGAGGGCCACCCGCCCGGCGAGGCGCTGCGTGACACCGTGCGGCTGGCGCGGGAGATCGAGGACCTGGGCTATCACCGGTTCTGGGTGTCGGAGCACCACGGTGTGCCAGGGGTCGCCGGTTCCGCGCCGACCGTGCTGGCCGCCGCCGTCGCCTCGGCCACCCGGACCATCCGGGTCGGGACGGGCGGGGTGATGCTGCCCAACCACCAACCCCTGATCGTGGCGGAGCAGTTCGGGGTGCTGGAGTCGCTGTTCCCGGGCCGGATCGACATGGGCCTGGGCCGCTCGGTCGGCTTCACCGACGGCGTGCGCCGGGCCCTGGGCCGCGACAAGGGCGACGCCGACGACTTCGCCGTACAACTCGCCGGACTCCTCGACTGGTTCCGCGGCACCTCACCCACCGGCGCCCACGCACGCCCCTCGGAGGGCCTCGCCGTTCCGCCGTTCGTGCTCGCGATGGGCGAGGGCGCTGATATCGCGGCCCGGGCCGGTCTGCCGATGGTGATCGGCGACCTGCGCAACCGGGAGAAGATGCGGCGCGGGATCGACCACTACCGCGCCCGCTTCCGCCCCTCCCCCTGGGCCCCGCAGCCGTATGTCGTCATCTCGGGGACGATCGCCGTGGCCGCCACCCCCGAGGCGGCCCGACGGCTCCTCGTCCCGGAGGCGTGGTCCATGGCGTACTCGCGCACCCAAGGCACGTTCCCGCCGCTGCCGTCCGCCGAACGTGTGGAGCAACTGGCCATGTCCGACAAGGAGTTCGGCTTCTACGAGGCCGGGCTGACCGGACAGCTCGCGGGCACCGAGGAGCAGGTGGCCCACGAGCTGGAGACGGTGCTGAAGGAGACGGGCGCGGACGAGGTCCTCGTCACCACCAGCACCTACGACCGCGAAGCCCTGCTGGACTCGTACCGGCGGCTCGCCCGCATCGCCTCGCTCACGGGGTGAGCACCATCCGGAAACGCGCGGCCCCGGACAGCATCCGCTGATAGGCCTCGCCGGCCTGGTCCAGGGGCACGGTCTCCACCATCGGGCGGATGCCGTGCAGGGTGCTGAAGGCCAGGGTGTCCTGCACGTCCTGCGCGGTGCCGGACGGATGGCCCCGAACCACCTTGCCGGGCATGATCAGTTGGAACGGGCTGATCCCCAGCGGCGCGCTGTCCGCGCCGATGACCACCAGCTCGCCGCGGTGGCGCAGCCCCTCCACGGTCGCCGCGGCGGCGTCGGCGTTGCCCGCCGTGGCCAGCACCACCTTCGCGCCGCCCAACGCGCGCAGCGCCTCGGCGACATCGGTGTCCGCCGTGCTGTCCACATAGTGGTGCGCGCCCAACTGCTTGGCGAAGTCGGCCTTTTCGGCGCCGCGCGCGATCGCCACGGTCTCGAATCCCATCGCGACCGCGTACTGCACACCCAGGTGACCGAGACCGCCGAGTCCGAGTACGGCCACCAGGTCGCCCGGCCCCGCCGAACTGCGCCGCAGCCCGTTGAAGGTGGTCACGCCCGCACAGCCCATGGGCGCGGCAGCACTGGCCGACAGGCCCTCGGGGATCCGGGCGAGCGCGTCGACGGGCGCGATGGTCATTTCGGCGAAGCCGCCGTCGTAGGCCCAGCCGGGCACCTTCAGGTTCTCGCAGACGATGAAGTCGCCCTGCCGGCAAGGGGTGCAGTGGCCGCAGCTGCCGCCGAACCAGCCGACCGCCACCCGGTCGCCGACCCGCCAGCCCCGGTCCGCGGTGCCCTCGCCGAGCGCGTCGATCCGCCCGGCGACCTCGTGCCCGGTGACGAGCGGGAACCGCACGCCCGGCACTCCGGCGTCGACGAAGAAGGTGTCGCTGTGGCAGATCCCGCACGCCTCCACGGCGATCCGCACATGGCCGGGGCCCGGTTGCTGCACCTCACGCTCGACGACCTCGAACTCACCGCCGGCGGCACCGACTTGCGCGACTCGATAACTGCTCATACCTGTCTCCCGGAGGGATGCGAATACGGCCTGGTCAGGCGCAGGGCGGTGGGCACACGCGACTCTGCGGCGACCGCTTTCCGTGTCTTCCAACGTGGCACAGCACAGGCACCACCGCACCCCCGCAGGTCGGCGGGCGTCACCCGGCGGGGTCGCATAGACTCGCCGGGTCATGCACAGCCCCCACGACCCCTACGTCCGCGTCCGCGGCGCCCGCGAGCACAACCTCCAGGGCGTCGACGTCGACATCCCGCGGGACGTGCTGGCCGTGTTCACGGGCGTCTCCGGCTCCGGGAAGTCCTCCCTCGCCTTCGGCACGATCTACGCGGAGGCCCAGCGCCGCTACTTCGAGTCGGTCGCGCCGTACGCCCGCAGACTGATCCACCAGATCGGCGCCCCGAAGGTCGGCGAGATCACCGGCCTTCCGCCCGCGGTCTCGCTCCAGCAGCGCCGCTCGACCCCCACCTCCCGCTCCTCGGTGGGCACGGTCACCAACCTCTCCAACTCACTCCGCATGCTGTTCTCCCGCGTCGGCGACTACCCGCTCGGCGCCGAACGCCTCGACTCGGACGCCTTCTCCCCCAATACGGCGGCGGGCGCGTGCCCGGAGTGCCACGGGCTCGGCAGGGTGCACCGTACGACCGAGGAGTCCCTGATCCCCGACCCCTCCCGGTCGATCCGCGAGGGCGCGATCGCCGCCTGGCCGGGCGCCTGGCAGGGCAAGAACCTGCGCGACATCCTCGACACCCTCGGCCACGACGTCGACGTGCCGTGGCGCGAACTCCCCGCCGAACAGCGGGAGTGGATCCTGTTCACGGACGAGCAGCCGGTGGTCACGGTCCATCCGGTCCGGGACGCCGACCGCATCCAACGCCCGTACCAGGGCACGTACATGAGCGCCCACCGCTATGTCATGAAGACCTTCTCGGACACGAAGAGCCCGACCCTACGGGCCAAAGCGGAACGCTTCCTGACCAGTGCACCCTGCCCGGTCTGTCGAGGCAGCCGACTGCGCGCCGAGTCCCTGGCGGTGACCGTGGCGGGCCGCACGATCGCCGACCTGGCCGCACTCCCCCTCACGGAACTGACGGGCACCCTCGACGCGACCTCGGAGGCGGCCCGCGTCCTCACCCAGGACCTCAAGTCCCGCATCTCCCCCGTCCTCGAACTCGGCCTCGGCTATCTCAGCCTGGACCGCGCGACCCCGACTCTTTCGGCGGGCGAGCTGCAACGCCTGCGCCTGGCAACACAGTTGCGCTCCGGACTCTTCGGCGTCGTCTACGTCCTCGACGAACCCTCCGCCGGACTGCACCCCGCCGACACCGAGGCCCTGCTCACGGTGCTGGCGCGGCTGAAGTCGGCGGGCAACTCGGTGTTCGTGGTGGAGCACCACCTCGACGTGATGCGCGCCGCCGACTGGCTGGTGGACGTGGGCCCACTGGCCGGCGAACACGGCGGCCGGGTGCTGCACAGCGGCCCCGTGGCCGACCTGGCGAAGGTGAGGCAATCGGCGACAGCGCGCTACCTCTTCGACCACACCCCCGCACCGGCCCGCGAAGTCCGTTCGCCGCAGGGTGAGTTGAAGGTCGGCCCGATCACCCGGCACAACCTGCGGGACGTGACAGCCGGCTTCCCCCTGGGTGTGTTCACCGCCGTCACCGGCGTGTCCGGCTCCGGGAAGTCGACGCTGATCGGCGAGATCACCGAGGAACTGCCGGGCGTGGGACGACTGGTGTCGGTCGATCAGAGACCGATCGGCCGCACCCCGCGCTCGAACCTCGCCACCTACACCGGCCTCTTCGACGTCGTCCGCAGGGTGTTCGCGGCCACCGACGAGGCACGGCAACGGGGTTACGGCGCAGGGCGGTTCTCCTTCAATGTGCCGGGCGGGCGCTGCGAGACCTGCCAGGGCGAGGGATTCGTCAGCGTCGAGCTGCTCTTCCTCCCGAGCACCTACGCACCCTGCCCCGACTGCGGCGGGGCCCGCTACAACCCCGAGACACTCCAAGTGACGTACCGGGGACGGAACATCGCCCAGGTCCTCAACCTGACGGTGGAGGCCGCGTCCGACTTCTTCGCGGACACGGACACCCCGGCCGTGGCCCGCAGCCTCACCACACTCCTGGACGTAGGCCTCGGCTACCTGCGACTGGGCCAGCCCGCCACCGAACTCTCCGGTGGCGAGGCCCAACGCATCAAGCTGGCAAGCGAGTTGCAGCGCACCCGACGCGGCCACACCCTCTACCTCCTCGACGAACCGACCACCGGCCTCCACCCCGCCGACGTCGAGGTCCTCCTCCACCAACTCCACGGACTGGTCGACGCGGGCCACACCGTGGTGGTGGTCGAGCACGACATGGCGGTGGTGGCGGGCGCGGACTGGATCGTCGACATGGGCCCGGGCGGCGGGGAGGAGGGCGGCAGGATCGTGGCAGCGGGCCCGCCGCGGGAGGTGGCGGAGGCGGCAGGAAGCACTACGGCCCCTTATCTACGAAGGGCACTGGCAACCCCTTAGGGGCGCGAGGCCGTATCAATCTGCGGCTCCGCCCCGCCGCGTGGACGCGACCCGCCCCCACGCACCCGCAGCCCTAGCGCAACAGACCGGCAACCAACTCACGGGGCAACCCATGAGTGTCATGCAGATAGCGATAGTTCTCCTCACTCAGAGGACCTCGAAACTGCGGCCGGGACAGCACCCGCCGCCCCCGCTCCAGAAGCAGATCGAACCGCCGCTCCTCGTCCACCAGCACCTCGCTCACGGTGCCGCCGCCGAGGGACTGACGAAAATGGTCGAGCGTGTGCTCGACAAGCTCCCCCGGCAGATCTCCCAGCGTGCGCGAGGGATCATCGCGCCGCAGGACGGTGAGCAGCCGCCGGACGAGCCGCCGTAGGACATATCCACGGCCGGTGTTGGACGGCCGCACCCCGTCCCCGAGGATCACGACACTCGACCGCAGATGATCGCAGACCACCCGCACGGAACGCTCGTCCAGATCCCACAACTGCGGGATCCGTCGCATCCACGGCTCGAACAGGTCCGTCTCATAGACCGAGCTGCGGCCTTGGAGGACGGAAACAAGCCGCTCCAACCCCATCCCCGTGTCGACGTTGACCTGCCGCAGCGGCACCAGCTCACCGTCCTCGCCACGGTCGTACCGCATGTGCACGTGGTTCCAGATCTCCACCCAGCGCGGGTCGGTGGTCGGGCTCCCCTCCGGCGGGCCGTCGCCGGTCCAGAAGAAGATCTCGGAGTCGGGGCCGCAGGGGCCGGTCGGTCCGTTGGACCACCAGTTCTCGTCCTGGGTCGGTTCCACGGGCAGGCCCAACTCCCGCCAGGTGCAGTGGGATTCAAGGTCGGTGTCGAAGACGGTGACGTACAGCTTCTCGGGTGGGACGCCGAAACCGTCGCGGAGGAGTTCGTAGCCCCAGCGCAGGCTCTGCGGATGGTCGTAGTCGCCCAGCGACCAGGAGCCGAGCATCTCGAACACGGTCAGGTGGGTACGGTCGCCGACCTCGTCGAGGTCGGTGGTGCGCAGACAGCGCTGGACGTCGACCAGGCGCCGCCCCTGTGGATGGGGGCTGCCCTGCAGGTACGGCGTGAGCGGGTGCATGCCGGAGGTGGTGAAGAGGACCGGGTCGGACGGTGGTGGCAGGAGTGTGCTGCCGGTGATCGGCTCGTGCCCGCGTTCGCGGTAGAAGTCGAGGAAGGTGCGGACGGTGTCGTCGGTGTTCATGGCGGTTGGGTCCTTCGGGTCGGGTGGGGACCGGAAGGGACCGCTGGGCAGGGTGCGAGGGGGGGTGGAAACGACACGTCCCGGCGGTCCGTTTCCGGCCGCCGGGAGAGGTGGGTGAGGTCAGGCGTCGGCAGCCGGCGAGCTGGTCGCTCGCGCGGTCGCGGTGCCGGTGTGCCTGATGATCCTCATGGCCGCGACGCTAGCAGGACGCCTCCGCGTCGTCCTGCGAATTTTCACCGGGGTCCGCACCACCGAGGTGCAGTGGTCCGGGTGCTGGGCCCGGCCCGACACTCCGGTCTGTGCCGCGTGGGCGAGGGAGCGGCGGTCGGGGTGGCTGCCGGGAGCTATGGTCTCCCCCACCTCGACGTCGGCGACCAGTCCGCGCGTCGACACCACCCGCCACACCGAGGTCAGCAACGAGTCGCTGCCCACGAAGGCGGGGGCCGTGCTGGCCGTGCCGCTGTCGGTGAGGTAGTGCAGGCCGACCGGCTGTACGGGCACTCCCGCGTCCAGCGCGGCCTGGAAGACGGCCCGCCGGAAGTGTCCCTGGGCCAGGCCGCACCAGGTGCTGCCCTCGGGGAAGACGGCGACCGCTCCGCCGGCCCGCAGGGCGCCCGCGATGGAGGCGACCGTCTCGGGCAGGGCGCGCAGCCGGTCGCGGTCGATGAAGAGGGCGCCGCTGCCCGCGGTGAGTGGCCCGGCGACGGGCCAGTGCCGGATCTCGGCCTTGGCCAGCATGCGGGCCGGGCGTACGGCGGCCATCAGGGGGATGTCCAGCCACGAGATGTGGTTGGCGACCAGCAGCAGTCCGCCGGTGGGCGTGGTGCTTCCGGTGATGCGGAGCCGGATGCCGGCGGCCCGGACGATGGTCCGGCACCACCAGCGCACCGCGCGGGCGGGGATGCGCCCGCCGATGGGTGTGAGGGCGGCCCCGACTGCCACCACGACCAGTACGGCCACGAATCTCAGCACGGCGCGCGGTAGGGCCGTGACGGACCCCGTCGACCCGATGCACGTCCTGGGGGTGCAGGGCGCGCTGGGCAGCCAGACGCTCATCAGGCCGGGACGAGCGAGAGGAAGTGCCGCAGATAGCGCGGGTTGACCCGGCGCATCGACAGCAGCACGTACAGGTCGGCGACCCCGAAGTCCGGGTCGTGGGCGGGCTCGCCGCAGACCCAGGCGCCGAGGCGGACGTATCCGCGCAGCAGCGGCGGGAGTTCGACGCGGTCCGTGGGGCGGGTGACGCCGTCCGGGCTCCAGGGCAGCAGGGGCCGTACCCGGAACTCCTCCGGCGCGAGGTGCTTGGCGCTGACCCGGTCCCAGGTGCCGGCGGCGAGGGCGCCGCCGTCGGCGAGCGGGATCGAGCAGCAGCCGGCGAGCCATTCGTGGCCGCGGTCGACCATGTAGCGGGCTATGCCGGCCCAGATGAGGCCGATGACCGTGCCGTCGCGGTGGTCGGGGTGGACGCAGGAGCGGCCGACCTCGACGAGGCCCGGGCGGATCGAGTCGAGGGGGGCGAGGTCGAACTCGCTCTCCGAGTAGAGCCGTCCGGCGACCGCGGCGCGCTCGGGCGGCAGCAGCCGGTAGGTGCCGACCACCTGCCCGGTGACCGTGTCGCGGACGAGGAGGTGGTCGCAGTAGGCGTCGAAGGCGTCCACGTCCAGGCCGGGCTGCGGGCTGGACAGGAGGGCGCCCATCTCACCGGCGAAGACGTCGTGCCGCAGCCGCTGCGCGGCACGCACATCGTCCTCGTCACGGGCGAGCGTGACGGTGTAGCGGGTCGGCGCGGCGGGCTGCGAGGGACGGTCGAGGGTGGAAACGCCGGTCATGGCTCTCCCTGATCACGGGCCGGGTTCGGCGAAGGAACAAGCTGGCCGGTTCCGTATGTCCAGCCGCAACAGTTCTTCCTACGCCGGGCGTCCTGCGCGTGACCTGTGCCCGGAGCCGGGATGTGGGGTTGTTGAACGGCGTCCCCACACCCGGACCATCAGGGTGTGCCGTTCACTTCGGCGGGGCGCACCGCCCCAGCCACTCCCGGGTCTCGTCGGCGCCGAGCACCCGCTCCAGCACCAGGTCACCGGTCATCCCGGGGAAGAAACGGCCGGCGGGCCAGCCGCGTTTGTACGGTGCCGGGTCGAGGACCAGCAACCGTACGCCTTCAACGACCGGGATGTCGGTGGGAGTTCCCTCGTTCCACACCCATTCGCCGCCCGGGGTCACGAGGTTGAAGGATCCGGTGGTCGGCACCTGCCCCGGGGCGTCCCGGCACACGGCCGCCTCCTGCGCGGAGGGCGCCTGCCCGGGTATGTGTCCGCCGCCGATGAGGACGTCGGCGAGGAGGGTGTGCAGTTGGAAGGTGTCGCCGATGCCGGTCATCCGGAGCAGGTAGCCGGTGCCGGTGGGGCGGTGCAGGGCGAGGAGCGGTTCGTCGTCGAGGACGAGGAGGGCGTAGTGCAGGCACTTGAAGCTGTCGCCGGACGCCTCCTGTACGGCACGCAGGGCGTCCAACAGGCCAGTGCGCAGGGCGGGTTCGAGTGCCGTGCGCACCGAGGGGCGGTTCAGCATCGACACGGTGGCCATCTCCCAGCGGGGCAGTAGCCACCAGCCAAAGGTGGCGTCCCGTCCGGCCCGTTCGAGTACGGCGGGTTCCGGGTCGCCCGAGTCCGGATCGGGCAGGTCTCCTCCCCCGGTCGCCGCCCAGCGCTCGCAGAACTCCCCGGCGGAGCCTAGGGCCGCGGCGAGCCCGTCGAAGACGTACGGACCGCACAGCGTCGCGTCCGCGCCCCGTTCGACACAGGCGCCGACCGCCACGGCCGTCAGGGCTCGCGGCCCCACGGGCATGTCCGGCAGCAGTGCCGCGAGACGGGGCCCGGCGGCTACGAGCTCATGCTCCGCCGCCTTGTCGAACCGGCCGTACATGTCCTGGAGCAGGCGCTGGGCCCGCTCGCCGTCCCGCTCGCGCACAGCGGTCTCGAACCCCGTGACGGCGTCGAGAAACCGCTCCTTTCCCCTGCCTGTGAAGATCATGCGCGCAGCTTACCGAGCGGCTCGATGCCTGGCGGGACCGGGGATGAGCACCATTCCCGGTCCCGCCCGTCCGCATCTTGTCGGCGAACGTTCTTGTCCCGTAAGGGAGTTCGCAGGGGAGTTCAGCGCTTGGCGACCTTGCGCGTCGCCCGCAGCCACTCCTTGTTCATGGCGGTGATGGAGACCAGCGGGATGCCCTTCGGGCAGGCGGTGGCGCACTCGCCGGCGAGGGTGCAGCCGCCGAAGCCCTCGTCGTCCATCTGCGCGACCATGTCGAGGACGCGGGTCTCGCGCTCGGGTGCGCCCTGCGGGAGCACGTTGAGGTGGTTGATCTTGGCCGAAGTGAACAGCATCGCCGCCCCGTTGGGACACGCGGCCACGCACGCCCCGCAGCCGATGCACTCGGCGTGCTCGAAGGCGAAGTCGGCGTCCGGTTTGGGGACGGCGGTGGCGTGGGCCTCGGGGGCGGCCCCCGTCGGGGCGGTGATGTAGCCGCCGGCCTGGATGATCCGGTCGAAGGCCGAGCGGTCCACCACCAGGTCCTTGACGACCGGGAAGGCCGAGGCGCGCCACGGTTCGATGTCGATCGTGTCGCCGTCCTGGAAGGACCGCATGTGCAGTTGGCAGGTGGTGGTGCGCTCGGGGCCGTGCGCGTCGCCGTTGATGACCAGGCTGCACGCGCCACAGATGCCCTCGCGGCAGTCGTGGTCGAAGGCGACCGGGTCCTCTCCCTTGAGGATGAGCTCCTCGTTGAGGGTGTCGAGCATCTCCAGGAACGACATGTCCGTGGAGATTCCGTCCACTTGGTAGGTGGACATGGCGCCTTCGGCGTCTGCGTTGCGTTGCCGCCAGACGCGCAGGGTGAGCTTCATGCGTAGCTCCGCTGAGTGGGGTGGACGTACTCGAAGACCAGGTCTTCCTTGTGCAGCACGGGAGACGATCCGGTGCCGGTGAACTCCCAGGCGGCGGCGTAGCTGAACTCGTCGTCCCTGCGCGCCGCTTCGCCGTCCGGGGTCTGCGACTCCTCGCGGAAGTGCCCGCCGCAGGACTCGGCGCGGTTGAGCGCGTCGAGGCACATCAGCTCGGCGAGTTCGAGGTAGTCGACGACGCGGTTCGCCTTCTCCAGGGACTGGTTGAACTCCTCGCCGGTGCCCGGGACCTTGATCCGCCGCCAGAACTCCTCACGGATCTGCGGGATGCGCTCCAGCGCCTTGCGCAGTCCGCTGTCGGTACGGGCCATTCCGCAGAACTCCCACATGAGCTCGCCGACTTCGCGGTGGAAGGAGTCGGGGGTGCGGTCGCCGTCGACGGAGAGGAGGAGGTTGAGACGGTCCTCGGTCTCCGCCAACACCTCCTGCACGGCGGGGTGTTCGACGGTGATGTCCTCGTGTCCGGGGTGTCGGGCGAGGTAGTCGTTGATGGTCGCCGGGAGGACGAAGTAGCCGTCGGCGAGACCCTGCATCAGCGCGGAGGCACCGAGCCGGTTGGCGCCGTGGTCGGAGAAGTTGGCCTCCCCGATCGCGAACAGGCCCGGGATCGTGGTCTGGAGGTCGTAGTCGACCCAGAGGCCGCCCATCGTGTAGTGCACGGCGGGATAGATCCGCATCGGGACCGTGTACGGGTCCTCGGCCGTGATCCGGGCGTACATGTCGAAGAGGTTGCCGTACTTCTCCTCGACGGCCTTGCGGCCCAACCGCCGTATGGCGTCGGCGAAGTCGAGGTAGACGCCCTGACCGCCGGGGCCGACGCCCCTGCCCTCGTCGCAGACGTTCTTGGCGGCTCGGGAGGCGATGTCGCGCGGCACCAGGTTGCCGAAGGACGGGTAGATGCGCTCCAGGTAGTAGTCGCGCTCGTCCTCGGGGATCTGGTTCGCCGGACGCGTGTCGCCCTGTGCCTTCGGCACCCAGATCCGGCCGTCGTTGCGCAGCGACTCGCTCATCAGGGTGAGCTTGGACTGGTGCTCGCCGGTGCGCGGGATGCAGGTGGGGTGGATCTGCGTGAAGCACGGGTTGGCGAAGAGCGCTCCGCGCCGGTGCGCGCGCCAGACGGCGGTGGCGTTGGAGTTCATGGCGTTCGTCGACAGGTAGAAGACATTGCCGTAGCCGCCGCTGGCGAGGACGACGGCGTCCGCGAAGTACGTGTCGATACGGCCGCTGATGAGATCGCGCGCCACGATCCCGCGTGCCTTCCCGTCGATGACGATCAGGTCGAGCATCTCGGTGCGCGGGTGCATCTCGATGTTCCCGACGGCGATCTGCCGGGACAGTGCCTGGTAGGCGCCGAGCAGGAGTTGCTGTCCTGTCTGACCGCGGGCGTAGAACGTCCGTGACACCTGTACGCCGCCGAAGGAACGCGTGTCGAGCAGGCCGCCGTACTCCCGCGCGAACGGCACGCCCTGCGCCACGCACTGGTCGATGATCTCGACGGAGATCTGCGCGAGGCGGTGGACGTTGGACTCGCGGGCCCTGAAGTCGCCGCCCTTGACGGTGTCGTAGAAGAGGCGGTGGACGGAGTCGCCGTCGTTGCGGTAGTTCTTCGCCGCGTTGATGCCGCCCTGCGCCGCGATCGAGTGGGCGCGGCGCGGGGAGTCCTGGTAGCAGAACTGGACTACGTGGTAGCCCTGTTCGGCGAGAGTGGCGCCCGCGGAGCCGCCCGCGAGGCCGGTGCCCACGACGATCACCGTGTGTTTGCGCCGGTTGGCGGGGTTGACGAGTTTGGCCTCGAAACGGCGGGTGTCCCAGCGCTCGTTGATGGGGCCGGTGGGGGACTTGGTGTCGGTGACGGGGTCGCCGGTCGTGAAGTCGGCGTATTCATGGGCCATTTCAGCTCACCACTCCGGTCATGACGCCCACGGGGACGGCGATGAAGCCGGCGGTGAGCAGCAGTGCGAGGACATTGGCGGTCGACTTCAGAGCGCGGTCGCGGCTGCGGCTGCCCGCGCCGAGGGTCTGCGCGGCGCTCCAGAAGCCGTGCCGGACGTGCAGGCCGAGGGCGAGCATCGCGACGATGTAGATGGTGTCGCCGTACCAGGTGGAGAAGGTGTCCACGACGTTCTGGTACGGGTGGCCCTCCTGGAAGCCGCCTGAATGCACGGTGCCGGTCGTCAGGTCGAGGATGTGCCAGACGATGAACAGGGCGAGGATGATCCCGCCCCAGCGCATGGTGCGGGTGGCATACGTCGCCCGGGGCTTCTTGTGCACGTACTTGCTGGGGCGCGCCCTGATGTCGCGGCGGCTGAGCTGGTACGCGGAGACGGCGTGTGCGATGACGGCGACGACGAGGACGATCCGGATCAGCCAGAGCGTCCACTCGTAGTGCATGAAGGGCTCGCCGACGGTGCGCAGCCAGTGGGCGTAGTGGTTGAACTCCCCCGCGCCGAAGAAGATCTTCAGGTTCCCGATCATGTGGACAACCAGGTACAGCAGCATGATCAGGCCGCTGACCGCCATCACTGTCTTCTTGCCGACGGAGCTGTCCCACACCGTGCGCGCCATCGACGGCCGTCGGTCCGTCCGCGTTGCCAGAGCCATGACTACGGACGTTAGGCGCCGGAGAGTCGATCGGTCCAAGACATGATCTGCCTGGTTTCCATAGGCTACGACTATCGTGGGTGGATGCAGTTCCAGCAGCTCCAGTACTTCGTGGCCGTCGCCGAGACCCGGCACTTCACCCGCGCCGCCGATCTCGTCCATGTCGCGCAGCCCTCGCTGTCCCAGCAGATCAAGGCGCTGGAGCGGGAGTTGGGCGCGGATCTGTTCCTGCGGGCGCGGGGGAACATCACGCTCACCGACGCGGGCGAGGCGCTGCTGCCGCTGGCCCGGCGGATCCTGGCCGACGCGGACACGGCCCGGCACGAGGTCCTCGAACTGGTCCAGCTGCGCAGCGGCCGGATCCGCCTCGGCGCGACGCCGAGCCTGTGCACGGGCCTGCTGCCGGATGTGCTGCGCGCCTTCCACGACCGCTATCCGGGCATCCGGCTGCTGATCGAGGAGGGCGGTTCGCACGATCTCGTACGCGAACTCGCGCGCGGCGCCCTGGACCTGGCCCTGGTGGTGCTGCCGCTGCCCACCCCGTCACCGGCGCTGACGACGGTGGAGCTGCTGCGCGAGGACCTGGTGGTCGTGTCGTCTCCGGAGGCGGCGGTGCCGGGGCGTGGGCGGACGGTGCGGATCTCCGATCTGGAGGGCGAGCGCCTGGTGATGTTCCGGCACGGCTACGACCTGCGCGAACTGACTGTCGCCGCGTGCCGCGCGGAGGGCTTCGAACCCGACTTCGCGGTGGAGGGCGGCGAGATGGACGCCGTCCTCGGCTTCGTACGGGCGGGGCTCGGTGTGGCCGTAGTGCCGCGCATGGTCGCCACGAAGTCCGGTCGCGGGCTGCGGGTGACCCCACTGGCCCGGCCCGGGCTGCACCGGACGATCGCGCTCGCGCATCGCAGCGATGTGGCTCCGCCGCGGGCCGCCAGAGAACTGCAACGGATGCTGCTGGAGCGCTGATCGTCCGTAACATGAACCCTTCGCGTACGAGGGGGGAACCAGAGATGCGAAGAACATGGCTGGCCGGCGTGCCGCTGCTCGGGCTGATACTCGCGGGCTGTACGGGCTCGGGAAGTACGCCTTCCGGCGAGTCGTACCGGACGACGGTCTCGGCACCCGGAACGCCCAGCGCCTCGCCGACCGCCGCCGTCGGCGCCGGGTGGAACGCGTGGACCGCTTCCTACTCCGCGGCGGAGGGCCGTTGCGAGGCGACGGCTCATCAGGTCGTGTGCCGCACCGGTTCCGGCGGGTTCGTCGGGCGGTCCCGCAGCACCGGCCAGGTCACCTGGTCCGTCCCGCCGGCCGACCGCGGCAAGGACGCCGACCTTGTCGTCGACCCGGCCACCGAACGGGCCGTGACCAGTTCCGGCAAGACGCTGCGCGCGGTGAATCTGCGCACGGGCAGGGTCGCCTGGACACGCCCGCTGACCGACGCCAGCATCCCCGCGGTCCTCGGCGCGGCGGACGGCACCGTCTACGCCGTCGAGAATCCGGACGTGAACGAGAGGGGCATCACCCTGGCCGCCTTCCGGATGTCCGACGGCGAGTCGCTGTGGAGCCGCACCTTCCACGCGGACTCGTACGGGGGCGTCGCCGCCTTCGGGGGCCGTGTCTACACCACCGACGGCACGAAGGTCACCGCCCGTGACGCGCGTACCGGCGACGCCGTGGCGACCACCCCCAAGGGTGTCGAGTGCGCCAACCTCATCTCCGGTGGCCACTACCTCGTGTGCACCGGCAGCCCGTACTCCGCCGGGGACGTCTTTCCGCCGCTCCAGCGCCTGGACCCGGTCACGCTCCGGCCGATGAAAACCGCCGAGGACACCGGCGACAAGCCCGAGCGCGGTGTGATCTCGTCCGACGGTGTGCTCGTGCTGTTCGAGGCCGGCGCGGAGGACACGAGCGCCGGTTCCTGGAACGCGTACGACCTCGTCCACCCCAAGAGGTTGTGGAGTTACTACGACACCACGGAGGAGGGGGAGTTGGCGGGTGACCGGTTCGTCACCTTCACCCCGGGCAACGACGCCGCCGTCAGGGACCGGGTGATCTCGATCGACCTGCGCGCCGGTCCGAAGGGGACCGGCGACGCCGCGCCGCGCATGTCCCCGCGGTACTCACAGGCGAGGGACGGGGAAGGCCCCCGGCTCGTCGTGCCGGGCGGTGACCCGGACCATGTCGTCGTGCAGGCGGGCACCCATCGCAGTCTGCGGTCGATCCCGCTGCCCTGAGGCAGCGGGCGCTCAGCCCGTCGCGTCCACCAACGCGAGGTCGTGCAGCCGGTCCGGCGGGCCGGGGCGGGCGTAGTACCAGCCCTGGGCCGTGTCGCAGCCGAGTATCCGCAACTGCTCGGCCTGCGCGCCGGTCTCGACACCCTCGACCGTCACCGCGAGGTTCAGGCTGTGGGCGAGGGAGACGATGCCCTCGACGATCTTGAGGTCGACGGGGTCGGCCGGGAACTGCTGCATGCCCTGGGTGAAGGAGCGGTCCAGTTTGAGGATGCTCACCGGGAGGCGGCGGAGGTTGGCGAGGTTGGAGTAGCCGGTGCCGAAGTCGTCGAGGGCGATGTCGACGCCCATCTCGGCGAGTTGGCGCAGCGGCTTGAGCAGGTCGTCGTCGGCGCCGATGAGCGCGGACTCGGTGACCTCCAGGCAGAGCGCGTCGGGGCGGACACCGGCGCGCTCCAGGATGTCGACGGTGTCCTGCACCAGGCCGGGGTGGCTGAGCTGGCAGGGCGAGAGGTTGACGTTGATGCGCAGCGGTCCGGTGGCGTCGTTGCCGCCGTGTCGTTCCTGCCACTGCTTGGCCTGGCGGACGGACTGGTCGAGGACCCAGCGGCCCAACGGCACGATGAGACCGGTGTGTTCGGCGAGCGGGATGAACCGGTCGGGGCCCAGGACGCCGTGCTGCGGGTGCAGCCAGCGGACCAGTGCCTCGGCGCCGCGCACGCTGCCGTCGCCGAGGTGGACCAGCGGCTGGTACTCGATGAAGAACTCGTTGCGGTCCAGGGCGGCAGGAAGTGCCGTGGTCAGACCGTGGCGCGTGATGGCGCGGGCGTCGGCCTCGGGGTCGGCGAGCTCGAAGCGGTTGCCGCCCGCCGACTTGGCCCGGTACATCGTGATGTCGGCGCTGCGCAGCACCTCCGCCGGACCGCGCTCGCCGGCCGGGCCCTCGACGATGCCGATCGAGCCGCGCACGGTGAGGTCACGGCCGTCGATGCTGACGGGGGTGATCAGCGCGTTCATGATGCGGCCCGCGAGCTCGTCGACCTCGCGCTCGGTGTCGGGTCCCGTGGTCAGCGCCACGAACTCGTCGCCGCCGAGCCGGGCGACCATCTCGCCGGGTGCCGTCGCGCACGACTGGAGCCGGTCGGCGACCTCGACGAGCAGCCGGTCGCCGGCCGCGTGGCCGAGGCTGTCGTTGATGGTCTTGAAGCCGTCGAGGTCGAGGTAGCACAGCCCGAACCGCTGGTTGTCGCCCGCGCCGAGCGCCTTCTCCAGGCGTTCGAAGAACAGGGTGCGGTTGGGGAGGCCGGTGAGGGCGTCGTGGGTCGCCTCGTAGCGCAGCCGGAGGTTGAGCAGCCGTCGCTCGGTGGTGTCCTCCATGAGGGCGAGCTGGTACTGCGGCTTGCCGTCGGCGTCGCGGAGCAGGGAGACCGTGAGGTTGGTCCACAGGACCGTTCCGTCAGGCCGGTAGAACGCCTTCTCGACGTGGTAGTGCTCGCGCTCGCCGCGGACGAGTTCGTCGTAGAGGGTCCAGGTCTGGGGCGCGTCGTCCGGGTGGGTCCACTCGCGGACGTTGCGTCCGCCCATGGCCTGGTCGGAGATCCCGAACATGCGCAGCAGCGCGCCGTTGACCTGGAGGATGTTGCCTTCGAGATCGGCCATGCCGATTCCTATGGCCGCGCCCTCGAAAACCGCACGGAAGCGGGCCTCCGTCGCGTGCAGGGCCTGGGCGACGACACCCTGGGCCTGGAGCGCGGCCACCGAGATGGCCTCCTGCTCGGCAAGGGTGCGCTCGCGCAGTTCCTGGGCGAAGCCGGCGGCCATGGCGTGCTGGAGGCGGGCCGAGCGGATCCGCAGGTCCTCCTGGGAGCCGTCGCCGCCGCAGTAGAGCACCAGGTAGGCGTCGACGCACTCCAGGGTGCGGCTGAGCGCGTCGGGGTCGGTGCAGTGCGCTGCGACGAGGGCGGTGCCGACCGCCTTGCCCTCCTCGGCCTCGAAGGTCCTGGCCCGCAGCGCCTCGCTCAACCGCCGTGCCAGCGGCAGGAGCAGCTCCTCGAACTCCGGCCGGGTCAGCGAGGTCGAGGTCGCCGGGAACACCGCCCGGCTCCAGATGGTCGCGAACCTGCGCAGTCTGTCCTCCGGCCCGTCCGGCTCCGCGGTCACGCCGTGCGTCCTACGCCGGCGAAACCGGAGAAGGAATACGGATCCTCGTCCTCCGGTGCGGTGTCGGGCCGCCAGTCCGGCATCGGCACCAGTCCGGGTTCCACCATGTCGTACCCCTCGAAGAACCGCGCGATCTCCTCGCGCGAGCGCATGATCAGCGGATTGCGAATGTCCTTGTACACGTCCACCGCGCCCTCCGCCCGCTCCGGTGGCAGCGGGATTCCCTCGTACGAGGCATGCGTGAGGATCAGCAGGCTGCCGGGCGCGAGTGCGTCGCGCAGCTGTGCCACCGCTCCGTACGGGTCGTCCGCGTCTTCCACGAAGTGCAGTATGGCAACGAGAAGTAAGGCCACTGGCCGATTCACGTCGATCAGACGCTGAACCTCGGCACTCGCCAGGATCTCCTGGGGCTTGCGGAGGTCGGCCGCGACGACGCCCGCGGTCGCGTTGCCCGCGAGGACGGCCTGGCTGTGCGCGACCGCCACCGGGTCGTGGTCGACGTACATGACATGGGCGCCGGGGCTGGCCTCCTGGGCCACCTCGTGGACGTTTCCGAAGGTGGGAATTCCGGAGCCGATGTCGAGGAACTGGGTGATGCCCTCGGCCGCCGCGAAGCGTACGGCGCGACGCATGAACGCCCGGTTCGCCTGCATGATCTTGGGAAGTCCCGGGAGGAACTCCATGGCCTTGCGGGCCGCCTCCCGGTCGACCTCGAAGTTGTGCGAACCGCCCAGGTAGTAGTCGTAGATACGCGAAACGCTCGGCACCGAGATGTCGATGCTCCGTGGTGCCCAGGCGGGACGCTCCATGTATCTCTCCAAGGCGTAGGCGATCCGGTGTTCGAGCTGAGGCTACTGATCGCCCGCCAAAGGAGCGAGCGGAAACGGAAATTGACCGTCCGTTCTCGGTCACTGCCCACGGCACGTGCCGAATTGACGTGCGGGGACACGCGGAGAGGCGCGCAGAATGCCGGAATTGCTGTACGGGAAACGCCAAAGCGGCCCGCCCCCTCCGTGCGGTGCGGAGGGGGCGGACCTGTGGTCGTACGCGCTGCTGTGTTTCGGCACTCTTGTCGCTTGCCCGGGTCCCTCCCTTCCGCGTATCCGTTGCCGAGTGGGCGGGGGCGACGAACCCTGGGGAGGTTCTCGCTACGCCGCGGGCGCGCCGACCGCTTTACCTTCAGGGGAGACGGCGTACCAAGTGCCGCCCACGCCCTGACCGTTGGTCTCTCCGGCGGCCGTGTCACCGGAGAAGGTGTAGATCGGCCAGCAGTCGACGGTCATCTGCTTGGCGCCGTCGGACCGGGTGAAGCCCATGAGGCCCTTCTTCTCGACGCCCTTGGTGTCATTCGCCGAGACGATGCCGACGGCCGGCCACTTCTCCGCGCAGGCGCCGACGCAGTTCGAGACCGACTTCGGCCACGCCTTGTCCTTCAGGAAGCGGTAGACCGTGTGGCCGTTCTTGTCGACGACGATGTCACCGAGCTTGGCGTCCTTGCGGACGGACAGGCCGGGCAGCGAGGCGAGGGTCGCCTTCTTGCCGTCGGGGGCGAGCGCGTACCACTTGCCGCCCACACCCTGGCCGTTGACGTCACCGGCGTTGACGTCCTTGGCGTAACGGTAGGCGGGCCAGCCGCCGATGGTCAGCTGCTTGGTGCCGTCCGTGCGGGTCACCTCGCCGAGGAGGGACTTGTCGATACCGGCACCGGCAGTGGCGTCGTCGGCGGGAACCGGCGGCCACGCGGTGGCGCAGTCGCCGTCGCAGTTCGACTTGGGAGGATTGGCCGTGTCGGCGTCGAAACGGTAGAGGGTCAGACCCGCTCCGTCGCTCAACACCTTGCCGAGGTCGGGGTTGTTGGCAACGGTCAGCTGGCCCGCGGGCTCGGCCGCCGCGGCCTGCTGGCCGTCGGCTCCGTAGCCGTTGCCGGCACCGGTGCTGGGGCTCGACGTAGCGGCCCCCACGCTGCCATAACCTCCGGCCGCCGCCGTGGCACCGACGTTCTGCGCCGCAGAGGAAGGTGTGGCCACATTTCCCGAACCGCACGCCGCCGTCAACGCCATGACGGACACGGCCGTCGCCGCGAGTGAGGCGCTCCGCCAGGAGGTCTTCATCGTCAACTCCCCATAATCACCTGGATGTTGCAGCGCCCGTCTGTGCCGCCGCACGGTCCTAGGTACGGGTGGGGACCACGGAAGTGTTCAACGGCCGCAGAAAAATCTTTCCGACTCCTGTGTCACGGCAGCCACTTCGTATGTACGTACGCATCCGGCCACCTCCCGGGGCCGGTTCGTCAAACCGCCGCACAGCGCCTTCCACTCCTTCGGGGCAATCCTTTCGCGCCCCCGCGCGCCCCGGCCCGCGAGGCTTCATGATCTGCGTCGTGCATGGACCCGAACCGACCCGAACCGCCCTCGCCGCAAGGGTGTTGACCCTGGTGACACTGACCTGGCTGCTGGCGGGCGCACCGGCGGGCCTGGCGGCGGCCGACGCGTGCGCGTACGCCTCGACGGGGCCGGACGGCACGGAGGCGGTGGCGGTGGCCGGCAGCGGCTCCTGGCCGACGCCCCCGGCCTGCGAGAAGCCGACCCCGAAACCGCCCCCGCCGCCCTGCCCCTCCCCTACGCCCACTCCACCGCCGCCGAAGCCCACACCGCCGCCCCCACCGAAGCCGAAGCCGAAGCCCACCCCGACTCCGACACCCAGGCCGACGCCGACGCCGCGGCCCACACCGAAACCCACGCCTCCCCCGCCTGCTCCGGCGCCCCGTCCGGCACCGGCGGCTCCGCTGACCCGGCCGACCCCGACGCCCACGCCCACACCGACCCCGCCGAAACCGAAGCCGGTACCCAGGCCCGCCCCGCAACCCGCGGCGACCCCGGTGAGTTATCCGAAGTACCACGCCCAGGCGCACCGGCGGCCCGCTCCCAGCCGGACGCCGCCGGTCGTCTACGTCCTGCTCATCACCCTGCCCGCGGTGGTCGCCATCGCCGCGCTGCGTCCGCGCTGATCCCCGGAGGAACCCCTTGTCGGAATGGCTTGTTCTCGCCCTCGCGATGGCGGCGGCCTGTGTCGTCGTCGTCATCGTCACCTTTCTGCGCGAACGCGCGGCGTCCGAGGACGAGGACCCCAGCGAGACCCCGGACGTCATCGAGTACATGACGATGTGGATCGGCGTGGTGTACGCCATCGTCCTGGGTCTGGCGATCGCCGGTGTCTGGGAGGCCCGCAGCGCCGCACAGGACCATGTGCAGGCGGAGGCACAGGCGCTGCACGAGATCTCGGAGCGGGTGCGGGCCTATCCGCCGGACGAGCGCGACCGCATCCGGGCGGATGTCGACGCCTACGTCTCACAGGTCGTCAACACCGAGTGGAAGACGATGGCCGACCACCAGAAGCTCACCCAGCGCGGCACCGATCTCCTTGAGCGCATCCGTCAGGACGTCACCGACTACCAGCCGAAGACGGACTTCCAGGCGCAGGCCTACCAGCCGCTCGTCGAGCAGGTCGCCGCGGCCGACCTGGCCCGCAGCGCCCGCGCGGACTCCACCGGGGCGACGATGCCGTCGGTGGTGTGGTTCGGGCTGCTCGCCGGGGCCGTGATCACCATCGGCATGGTCTTCGCGCTGCAGATCCGGCGTACGCCACGTGAGCTGATCCTCGCCGGGCTGTTCTCGGCGCTGATCGCCTTCCTGCTGTTCCTGATCTGGGACTTCGACGCGCCCTACAGCCGTGGCATCACGGCGTCGGCGCAGCCGTTCCTGAACCTCTTCCCGCACATCAAGGACTGACGGCCCCTCACCGGGACGGCGTGCCGGGGGACGTCCGCCGCGCCGCGGCCGTCCCCCGGTCGCAGGAACGGTGTCCCCTGTGCGGCGCACACGGTTGCCCCATTCGCGCGACTGGGATCGCGGGAGCGCACACATGTTCCTAGCGTTTCGGACATCGAGGTGCATTTACGGCGCCAGCGGAAAAGGTCCGCGGCTGCTCCTCGGGGACCCGGAGGAATCACCATGCGCGCGATACGCGTCGCCTCGGCCGCACTGCTGGGCATCAGCGCCCTCGCCCTCGCGGCACCGGCCGCCGTCGCGAAGGGCGACGGCAACCACAACATCACGCCGTTCGGCTTCAGCGTCCTGCCCTCGACGATCGCGGCGGGCGGCCAGGTGACCCTGCAGCTCGACCGCGACAGCGGCGGCTGCCGGGGCTCCGCCACGGTCTCCTCCGGGGTCTTCGACACCGTCAGGATCTCCCCGGGTCAGTCCTCGGCGACCGCGATGGTCGACTGGGACGCCAGGCCGGGCGCGGTGTACCAGGTGACGTTCACGTGCGGCGGCGAGAGCGGCTCCACGGGTCTGACCATCGCCTCCGGCCGGACCAACAACAACATCCAGCCGCTCCAGCCGGCGCAGCAGATGCCCCGAGGGGTCCGGGCCGGTGAGGGCGGCAGCATCGCAGGCTTCGACCTCAAGGAGCTCGGCATCGGCGCGGCCCTCATCGCGGGCTCGGTCGGGGCGGCGTACCACTTCTCCCGTCGCCGTACCGGAGAGGACGGCGCCTGACCGTTCCACCCACCCGCACAGGCCTTCGCCCCGGAACCCGAAAGGGTCCGGGGCGAAGGCCTGTTCCGTGCGCCTCGACCTCCGAAGGGGGAGGAGGTCAGATGGCGCGCTCGGTGCGGCGGCGCATCCAGAACACTCCGCCGCCCACGACGGCCGCGGCGACCAGGCCGCCGCCGATCGCCATGTCGGTCGGGGTCGCCCCGGTGGCGCTGCTGCCGCCGAGACCGCCGCGGACACCGCCGATGACGGTGTAGGCGGAGTCCCGGGTCAGCACGGAACCGTTCCGGCAGCGCACGGTGATGCTGTACGGGCCCGGGCCGGCGTTTCTGCTGATCCGCGCCGTTCCGCTGGCGGTCTGGCCGGCCCCGCCGACGAGTGCCGACAGGTTCGCGGGGCGTTCGAAGCCCGGTGAGTTGGCGGTGGCGCCGGTGAAGCAGCCGTCGACCGTGACGGTCAACTGGCCACCGCGGGCGATCACGCTGGGCAGGGCGACGATGTTGCTGGGGCTCTCCCCCATGCCGTCCGCGAGGGCCGCCGGGGCGGCGAGCCCCAGGACGGCCACCGCGGCACCGGCGGCAGCCAGAGCACGAGTTGTACGCATGTCATCCTCCGCGGAAGGCGCCCCGGGACCCGTCCCCGGTCGATCGGCGAGAAAACGCCTCCCAGACGCACCCTCAGATGCCTTGCACGCGCCCGCATTTCGGGAATGGTCCGTCCTGGTGAGAGGACACGCCGAAGGGAGACCGGACAATCGGATATTGCCGCAGGTCACGGACCGTCAGAAAATTCCTGCCGCCTTCTCCTCATATGGCGCACATAAGAATGTCCGGGCCACCCGTTCGCGCCTGCCCCGTCGCCGGTTCCGCATTCGGGACTTAGCGTTCTCGTATGCGCGATTGACGTGGCGACGGCCGCGTCGAGAGGGGATGGCGAATGTCTGCGTCCGAGCTGTCCGAGCTTGCCGAAGAGGAGGAGCGGCAGAAGAAGCGCGCCCCGTGGGGAGTGATAGCGCTTGTTCTGCTGACCGGTCTCGCGCTCATTCGGAATGGTTCGGGAGAGTTCGATGTGGGGCCGCCGCAGCCGGCGTCGGCGGCAGCCGCCGACAGCCGTACCGGCGTCGGCACCTTCGGCAAGGCCCCGGCCCCGCTCCCGTACTCCGTCGCCGACCGGGTGCGGATCCCGGCGATCCGCGTCGACGCCCCGGTCATGCCGGTGGGCCTGGACGCGGACGGCTGGGTCGGCGCCCCGCCGCCGGAGGACCCGAACCTGGCGGGCTGGTTCACCGGCGCCGTCTCGCCCGGCGAGAAGGGCACGGCGGTCGTCGTCGGCCATGTCGACAACAAAATGGGCCCCGCCGTGTTCTACGGACTCGGGGCCCTCAAGAAGGGAAATCGCGTCGAGGTCGAGCGCAAGGACGGAAAGACGGCCGTATTCGAGATCTACGGCATCGAGGTCTTCGAGAAGAGCAACTTCCCCGGCGACCGCGTCTATGCCTCCAAGGGAACTCCGGAACTGCGCGTCATCACGTGCGGGGGCGGTTTCTCCAAGCAGAACGGCTACGACGGGAACGTCGTCGTCTTCGCCCGCCTGGTCGAGGTCCGCTGAGCGTTTCCCCGGCCGGGCGGGCGAAGGCCCGTCAATCCGTCAAGTGGTCCTGCGGCGCGGCAGCGTCATGTGATAGCCGGAGTCGAGCAGGTGCGGCAGATATTCGCGCAGCGCCCGCACACTCTGGGAACGGTCGCCCCCGGCGTCGTGCGAGAGCACCACGACACCGGGGGCGGCGCCGTCCTCGACCGCGTTGACGATGTGGCGGGTGCCGGGTGTGTTCCAGTCGAGGGTGTCGACGGTCCACGCGAGGGGTTCCATGCCCATCTCGGAGCCGAGTTGGAAGGCGGCCCGGTTCCAGGCGCCGTAGGGCGCGCGGAACCACTGGGGGCGTTCGCCGTAGGCGTCCTCGATGACATCGCTGGTGCGTTCCATCTCGGAGCGGATCTGACCGCGGGTCAGCTTCGTCAGGAGCGGATGGGACCAGGTGTGGTTGCCGACGACGTGGCCCTCGTCGGACATCCGGCCCAGGATGTCCCGGTTCCAGTCGGCCATCTCGCCGCACACGAAGAACGTGGCGCGGACGTCGTACTCGGCGAGGGTGTCCAGGATGTGCGGGGTGTAGCGGGGGTCGGGTCCGTCGTCGAAGGTGAGCACCATGGTGTTGCCGCGTCCGGACATGCGCAGGAAGGGTTCGTGCCGTACCGGGACGTGGGCGAGGGTGGTGTGCGGTGCGCCGTATCCGGCCACGGGCCGGAGGCGGTAGGCGGAGGGCTTGCGCGCGAGGCGCGGTGGGGGCCCGGCGGCGGGAGCGGCGGCCCGGACGGGGGCGTCGTCCGAGAGTCCGGAGTACAGCAGACCGGCGGTGCCGGCCGCTCCGACGGCAGCGGCGCCGGCGAGCAGGGCCCGTCGGCGCGTGAGCGACTGATCCTTCTTCATGACTCATCAGTCGCCCGGCAGGAGACCGCCGCCCCACGGCAACACCGGTGCGGCGGCAGGAAAACACCCGCCCGGCCCAGCGTTCGCGCGCTCAGCGGCGCCGGACGAGGGGGAACGGCAGCGTCTCACGGATCGTCAGACCCGTGAGGAACATGACCAGTCGGTCCACTCCGATGCCGAGGCCCCCGGTGGGCGGCATCGCGTATTCGAGGGCGTCGAGGAAGTCCTCGTCGAGTTCCATCGCCTCGGGGTCTCCCCCGGCGACCAGCAGCGACTGGGCGGTGAGACGGCGGCGCTGTTCGACGGGGTCGGTCAGTTCGGAGTAGGCGGTGCCGAGTTCGGTGCCGAAGGCGACCAGGTCCCAGCGTTCGGCGAGCCGCGGGTCGGTGCGGTGCTGGCGGGTGAGCGGGGAGACGTCGGTCGGGAAGTCCTTGTAGAAGGTCGGCAGCCGGGTCGGCTCCTCCACCAGCCGCTCGTACATCTCCAGTACGACGTCCCCGCGCGGGTCGTCGACGCCGTACGGCACCTTGGCGCGGTCGCAGAGCCGGTGCAGGGCGGGCAGTTCGGTGTCGGCGTCGACGGACTCCCCCAGCGCCTCGGAGATGGCGCCGTAGACGGTCTTGACCGGCCAGGGGCCCGAGATGTCGTACTCCTCGCCGTCCTTGCGGGCGACGGCGGAGCCGAAGGCGGCGGTGGCCGCGCCCTGGATGAGCTCGCGGGCGAGGTCGAGCATCACGTCGTAGTCGGCGTACGCCTGGTAGGCCTCCAGCATCGTGAACTCGGGGTTGTGCTTGTAGGAGACGCCCTCGTTGCGGAAGGTGCGGCCCATCTCGAAGACCTTCTCCAGGCCGCCGACGCAGAGGCGCTTGAGGTACAGCTCCGGGGCGATGCGCAGATAGAGGTCGAGGTCGTAGGCGTTGATGTGGGTGGTGAAGGGGCGGGCGTTGGCGCCGCCGTGGATCTGCTGGAGCATCGGGGTCTCGACCTCCAGGTAGCCGCGCTCCAACAGGCCCTGGCGCAGGGCCTGTACGGCGGTGGAGCGGGCGCGGAGCACATCGCGGGCGGCGGGGCTCGCGACCAGGTCGAGGTAGCGCATGCGGACCCTGGCCTCGGGGTCGGTGAGGCCCCGGTGTTTGTCGGGCAGGGGGCGCAGGCACTTGCCGGTGAGCTGCCAGGAGGTGACGAAGACGGTGGGCTCACCCTTGTCGCTGGTGCCCGCGCGGCCGGTGGCGGTGATGTGGTCGCCGATGTCGGTGTCGGCGGTGAAGCGGTCGAGGTCGGGGCCCGACTCGGCGCGGGTGAGAGCGAGTTGGTGGTCGCCGGACCAGTCGCGCAGGGTGAGGAAGACGATGCCGCCGAGGTCGCGTACCCGCATGACCCGCCCGGCGACGGTGACTTGGTCCCCCGCGCGGACCTCGGCGAGGGTGTGGGTGCGCTGCGGGACGCCGACCGGGTAGGGGTCGGTGCCGGTGGCGATCAGGCGGTCGAGGGTGCGGTGCCGGACGCGGACCTGTTCGGGCAGTCCGCTGTCCGGACCGTCGGTCCCGGCCTCGTCCCCTCCGTCGAGGCCGAGCGCCGACAGGGACGGCAGCCCTGCGGTGGTCGCGGGCCGCTGTCCGCTCTTCGGGTGCCCCTTTCCCCAGAGTTGGCGCAGCGACGGTACGGAGACGAAGCCCTCGGCGATGCCGGAGGCGAGGCTGATCCGGGCCAGGGAGGCGGTCTCGCCGTAGCAGATGAAGCGGGGGTACCACTCGGGTTGGTACTTGGCGTTGGAGCGGTAAAGGGCCTCCAGTTGCCACCACTTGGAGAAGAACAGCAGCAGGCGGCGCCACAGGCGGAGAACCGGTCCCGCGCCGATGCGGGCGCCCTCCTCGAAGGCCGAGCGGAACACGGCGAAGTTGAGGGAGATGCGGTGGACGCCCAACTTCGGTGCGGTGGCGCAGAGTTCGGCGACCATGAACTCCATGACGCCGTTGGGGGCGGTACGGTCGCGGCGCATCAGGTCGAGGGAGACGCCGTCGGTGCCCCAGGGGACGAGGGAGAGCAGGGCGAGCAACTTGCCGTCCTCGCCCAGGGCTTCTACGAGGAGGCAGTCGCCGTCGGCCGGGTCGCCGAGGCGGTCCAGGGCCATGGAGAAGCCGCGTTCGGTCTCGGTGTCGCGCCAGGCGTCGGCGCGGTCGACGACCTCTTCCATCTCGGCGTCGGTGAGGGTGGCGTGGCGGCGGATCCGGCAGGTGGCACCGGCGCGGCGGACGCGGCCGACGGCCTGGCGGGTGACGCGCATGTCGCGTCCTGCGAGGTCGAAGCCGGCGACGTGCAGGATGGCCTCGTCGCCGAGTTGGAGGGCGCCGAGCCCGGCGCGGGCGAAGGCCTTCGCGCCGTCCTCGGAGGCGCCCATCACCGCGGGGGCCCAGGCGTGCCGGCGGGCCAGGTCGAGCCAGGCGGCGATGGCGTGCGGCCAGGCCTCGCGGTCGCCGACCGGGTCGCCGCTGGCGAGGCAGACGCCGGCCTCGACGCGGTAGGTGACGGCCGCCTTGCCGCTGGGTGAGAAGACGACGGCCTTGTCGCGCCGGGTGGCGAAGTAGCCGAGGGAGTCCTGGCCGCCGTAGGCCTTCAGGAGGGCGCGGATGCGGTCCTCCTCGTCGCCGTGCAGGGCCGCTTCGAGGCGCTGGGAGCGGAAGAGGACGGTGGCCGCGTTGAGGAGGGCGAGCGCGCCGAAGAGGCCGAGCAGGAAGAACAGGGCGCGGGGCGGGCGGCCGTCGAAGGAGCGGCCGGAGACCAGGCCGCCGCAGACGCGGTCGGCGGCCCAGCCCAGGTGCTGGCTCTCGGGGAGTGTGCCGGGGAACAGGGAGACCAGTCCCCAGCCGGCCAGGATCGCGACGGCCAGCCCGGCGAAGAGGACGGCGAGGGCTCGTCGTACGGCCGCGCGGCGGGAGGCGGCGTAGAACTGCCTGCGGGCGACGATCAGCAGGACCAGCAGCAGGGCGCAGACGATCAGGGACGGGAGGGACTCGGCGTACAGGCCGAGGGCCACGCCGAGGACGTCGGTCAGGACGAGCAGGCCCAGATAGACGACGACCAGCCACCAGGCGATCTTCTTGCGGGCGGCGGTCGCGGCGGCCAGCAGGAACAGGAAGACCGCGTAGGCGAGGTTGGCGCTGACCGGGACGATGAGGAGGTCGAGGAAACGGACCACTGGGCGCAGCACGCGGCGCAGCGGGGCGATGAGGGCCAGCAGGACACAGAGCAGGCCGAGGGCGCCGAAGAAGGTCGCGAAGCCCTCGGGCACCCTGCTGAGGAGACCGTGGCCGGGCGACCGTACCGGAGCCTTGGTGTCCTTGGACCCGGGCGCCTCCACGGTGGCAGTCATGCTTCCGACTGTAGGAACACGGCGGGCCGCGCGCCCGTCGAGAACTCCGGGGCGGTTCGGGACCTGCGGGTTCAGATAGCCTCACAGCCGTGACGGAACAGCACTCAACTCAGTTCGAGCGGGGCACGGACGGGCCAAAGGTCATCGTCGCCGGAGTGGACGGCTCCGAGTCCTCGTTCCGGGCCGCGGCATACGCCGCCGGCCTGGCCCGGCGGCAGCACGCGCTGCTTGCCCTCGTGTACGTGCAGCCGGTGCTGGCGGCGGGCGCGGCCGTGGGGGCGCCGGTCGCCGAGACGACCGACGAGATCGCCGAGGACCTGGTCGCCCAGATCCGGCACGAGACCGAGCGGGTGAAGGGGATATTCGACATCCGGTGGGAGTTCCACACGTTCCGTGGCGACCCCTACGGCGGCCTGGTGAAGGCCGCCGACGAGCTGAAGGCCGACGCGGTCATCGTCGGCGCCTCCGAACAGGCCGGCCACCGGATCATCGGGTCGGTCGCGGTGCGGTTGGTGAAGGCGGGGCGGTGGCCGGTGACTGTGGTGCCGTAGGGCAGTGTCAGAGGGAGTGCAGGAAGTCCAGGAGGATCGCGTTGAACTCCTCGGGCTTCTCCATGTTCGGGTAGTGGGCGGCGCTCTCGATCGTGGTCGAGCGGCCGTTCGGGACCGTGTCGGTGAAGCGGTTCGCCATGGCGATGCTGTCGGGCCAGTCGAGGGCGCCGTGGATCGCGAGGACCGGGGCGTCGAGTTTCGGGACGCGGGGCCAGGGGTCGCCCAACGGGACGTACCAGTCCCGCTCGCCGGGGGTGTGCTTGGCGAGCGTGTGGGAGGTCAGTTCGCGCAGGCGCCGGATTACGGACGGGTCGACCTCGTCCGGCGTGCGGTGCGGGCCCGCCACCCCCTGTGCGAAATGGTCGAGCCAGCCCGTGAGGTCACCGGCGGCGAGCAACTGCCCGACGCGGGCCTGGCGTTCGAGCAGCTGGGGGTCGGTGTACTCGAACGCGCTGGTGCCGGCGCCGGAGACGACGATCGCCCGGACCAGGTCGGGGTGTTCCAGCGCGGTGTCGGTGGCGACGGCCGCGCCCATGCACAGGCCGACCAGGACAGCGGGGCCCAGGTCGAGGTGGTGCAGGAGTCCCGCGAGGTCGTCGGCCCAGCGGAACGGCCTGCTCGCGTTGGCCGAGAAGCCGTGGCCGCGGATGTCGGGGGCGATCACGCGGAAGTCGCGGGCGAGGACCGGTATCTGGTCGTCGAAGACGCGGTGGTCGGCGAAGCCTGAGTGGAGGAGGACCACGGGGTCGCCGGTGCCCACGTCCCGGTAGGCGAGGTTCCCGTCGGCAGATGCGAAGAAGCTCAGTTCCGAAGCAAGTTCCGAAGCAGCTGTCATGACAACCAAGGTGTCATCTTCGGGAAGGGTTGGCAACCCAGGTGTCATGATGGACCGGTGAACGACTCCCCTCCCCTGTCCCCCGACGAACTCGGCCACCGCCTCACCGAGGTGTTCGACCTGGTGGGCCCGCTCTACCGGCGCGCCCTGCGCAAGGTCGAGCAGGGCGAACCGGTCGAGGGGGTCTCCGTCGGCGTACGCGCCGTACTGGACCTGCTGCGGCAGCACGGGCCCATGACGGTGCCCCAGATGGGCCGGACCCTGGCCCTGAGCCGGCAGTTCGTGCAGCGGATGGTCAACGAGGCTGCGGTCCACGGCTGGGTGGAGGTCACGCCCAACCCCGCGCATCAGCGGTCCTCCCTGATCCGGCTCACGGAGGAGGGGCGGTCCGTCATCACGTCCGTCCTCGGCCGCGAGCACTCCCTGAACCGCCAGGTCGGCGGCGATCTGACCGACGCCGAGGTCAGCGCGTGCGTGCGGGTGCTCACCGAGATCCTCAGGACCTTCGACCACGTGGACGTGGACTGACCGTCCGCCACTTCCCCGTCACGAGCTACTTCCCCATCACCAGCCCGTCCTTCGCCGCGCCCCGGCCGAGCACCACCTCGCGGATGCGGTCGCGGTCCCCGGTCAACTCGGCGCCCTGGGCGATCGCCCGGTTGACGTCGACGACCCGGCCCGCGTCGACGTCGAACAGTTGCGGGACGAACTCCGCCTTGGCCACCTCCCATCGCGCGCCGGGCCGGGCGGGCGGCACGAAGGTGAAGCGGGCGAGGGTGCTCGTGTTGCCGCCGGGGTCCTGGGTGCCCGCGTTGTCGTACATCTCGCCGGTGACCTGGTCGCCGAGCCCGTAGACGACCCAGGTGCCGTTGACCTTCTCGTACGCCTGCGGGGTGCGGGCGTGGGTGCCGAGAATCAGGTCGATGTCGGGGCGGCCGGCGGTGCGGGCTGCGGTGAGTTCGCCGGCCAGGGCGACCTGTTGCGGGTCGGGCGCGTCCTGGCCCGGTGTGCCCCAGCGCAGGGAGACGACGACCACGTCGGCACCCGCGCGCCGGGCGTCGCGGGCGTCGGCGAGGATGCGGGCCGGGTCGAGGAGGTTGACGGACCAGGGCTCGCCCGCCGGGAGCGGAACGCCGTTCGTGTCGGCGGTGTAGGCGAGGTGGGCGACCTTCGCGGGCCCGGCGCGCAGCAGCGTGACCGTGCGCGCCTCGGCGTCGCCGCGCGCCGTTCCCGCGTGCCGTACGCCGGCGCCGTCGAGGGTGTCGAGGGTGTGCTGGATGCCGAACGGGCCGTCGTCCAGGCTGTGGTCGGAGGCGGTGGAGCAGCTGTCGTAGCCCGTCGCGGCGAGGGCCCGGGCCTCCTCGGGCGGAGAGTCGAAGAACGGGGCGCCGGTGCGGTCGCCGTAGGCGGTCTCGATGTGACACAGCGCCAGGTCGGCCCGGGAGACGAGGGGTTGGACGCCGGAGAGCATCGGCGCGAAGTCGTAGCCGGTGCCGCCCGCGTCGAAACGGGCGCGGTCGAGGACGGCGCCGTGCGGGAGGATGCCGCCGGCGGCGACCAGGGTGAAGCCGCGGGCGGCGGGGGGTGCCGGGCGGCCGGCGGCCTTCGGGTCGTGGTGCTGGGCCTGGCAGGCGGCGGCCGCGGCGAGAATGCCCACCAGGGCGACGGCCACCAGTCGTCTGCGTGCGATCATCAATTCACCCCACTGTGGTCATATTTACCCACCGATAGGTATGAACCTCAGCGCCCCCGCAAACGGCTTCGGGCCCCTCATGACCCGTCCGGTGTGCGCGTGTGGGGGATCACCGGGTGGCGCGGACCGTTCGTCGCACCGTTCGTCGACGCGATCGACCGTCCGCCGCAGCCCCCTGCGCGCGCCCTGTCCCCGGGCCGCACGCTGCGATGCCATACGGCCATGACGGCCGGACCCACGCTCACCCACGGAACGACCGCCGAGCACGAGCTCGCCGCACTGCAGCGCGAGCACGGCAGGCCGCTGTTCGCACTGCTGCTCCGGCTCTGCGACGGCGACCGCCAGCGCGCCGAGGACCTCGTCCAGGAGACCCTGGTACGGGCCTGGCAGCACCCCGAGGCGTTGCGCGCCGACGACTTCGAGTCCGTACGGCCCTGGCTGCTGACGGTGGGCCGGCGGCTCGCCATCGACGCGCGGCGGGCCCGGCAGGCGCGACCGCCCGAGGTCGGGGACGCGGTGCTGGAGAACGCGCGCGTCTGTGCCGATCACGCGGAACGGTCGGCGGCGACGCTCGATGTGCGGGAGGCTGTGAAGACTCTCACTCCGGAGCACCGTGAAGTCCTGGTGCTCGTGTACTTCCAGGGGGCGAGTGTGGCGGAGGCCGCGGCGGCCCTCGGGATTCCGCCCGGTACGGTGAAGTCCCGTGCCTATTACGCGCTCCGCGCCCTGCGCCGGGTGCTTCCCGGCTATGCGGCCGACCTGCGGTGAAACCAACTCCTTAGTCAAACCTCCGTAAAGCGCCTTGCTCAGGACCCCGGTTGAGTAATCGGCTGTCCTCATCCGTGTTCCGGACTGGGGGGCTCGGGGGTTCCTGACGGAGCCTCGGGCCGGGCGACGCGCACGCACCGGAGGAAGGCAGGAAGGGATGCTGCACAGAGGTCAAGAGAGCACGGACGGCACCGGCGGCGGTGAACTCACCGTCCCCATGGCCTGGTTGTACGCCGAGTACATCGCCGACGAACTGCTGCGGACCGGCGACCTGATGCCGCCGACGTCCTTCGAGTTCCGCGCGGGACGGGACGCGCTGGCGCTGACCATCTTCCTCTCCGACACGGACGGCGAATTGTCCGGTATCAGGGTGGTCACCCAACTTGAGACCTGGCTTTCGCTCACGGCGTACGACCAGCCGTGGCAGGACTGGGTCGGTGAACGTATGTCCAAGTTGACGGCGGAGGCGGTCGAGGCCGGCGTCGACGCACCGGACCTCGCGCTGGCGGAGAACGCCTGGCGCTGGCTGGAGGAGACCGAGCTGCTCGCGCCCGATCTGGACGCGGTACCGGGAGGCGGTCCGGTGACCGG
Organism: Streptomyces sp. STR69; assembly: GCF_024519455.1. Taxonomy (GTDB): domain Bacteria; phylum Actinomycetota; class Actinomycetes; order Streptomycetales; family Streptomycetaceae; genus Streptomyces. The sequence continues at coordinate 329,127 of NZ_JALJRY010000003.1, forward strand.
TGAGGACGACGGGCCGAAGGTCTGGACGCCCGCCTGGCAGCTGGGTCTGCCGCTCGGCCATCTCGCCATCCATCTTTTTTGAAACAAGGACCAATCCATGGGTTCGACCGCTACGAATTCGTGATGGCGATTCTGTGTGCGCCTTGAGTGATTCGACGGGCTGGTGCGTACCGATGGGAGCAAGGAGTAACCCCACCCGCACCTAACGGCACGAGGATTCGTCATGAGGTCCCTGGAAAGGCATCGCGACGTCGGCGCGTACGCGCTCGGCGTGCTGGACGAGGCGGAGGCCTTCCGCTTCGAGGATCACCTCATGGAGTGCACTAGCTGCGCGGCTCATGTGACCGAATTCGGTCCCGCCTCACGGCAGTTGATGCTGTACCGGCGGGCGACGCCGCGCTCAGTGCACCCCATGGCGCAACCCGGGCCCCGGCTGCTGGACCGGTTGCTCGGCGAGGTGACGGCCCGGCAGCGGGCCGGACGGCGACGTTTTCTGTACGCCGTGGCCGCCTCGGTGGTACTGGCCGTGGGCGGCCCCGCGGTGGCGACGCTCGCCAAGGGCGGCGACGGGGCCGTGCAACTCACCGCGACCGACGCCAAGTCGGGCGTGTGGGCACAGGTCACGGCCGCGAACGAGAACTACGGCAGTGATGTGTCCCTCAAGATCAAGGACGGCGCGGGCCCCCGCTCCTGTCGTCTCGTGGTCGTCGGACGGGACGGTTCCGAGCAGGTCGTGACCAGTTGGAACGTGCCCGCACACGACGCCACGATGATCACGATGCAGGGCGGCGCGGCGATGCACCCCGACGAGATCGACCACTACGACGTCCGAACGGCCGACGGCCGGCAACTGGTCCGGCTCATGTCCCACTGAAGTCCCGCCCCGCGGCGACCGGTTGGCGCGCCTATTTCAGCAGTCGCGACAGCCTGCGGTCCGCGAGCGGCTTGCCGCCCGTCTGGCAGGTGGGGCAGTACTGGAGCGAGGAGTCGCTGAAGGAGACCTCGCGGATGGTGTCGCCGCAGACCGGGCATGGTTGGCCGGTGCGGCCGTGCACGCGCAGGCCGCTCTTCTTCTCCGCCTTCAGACGGCCCGCGGCCACGCCCCGGGAGCGTTCGACGGCCTCGGTGAGTGTGGTGCGCAGGGCTTCGTAGAGGGTGTGCGTCTCGGCCGCCGTCAGTGACGACGCGAGCTTGAACGGGGACATCTTCGCCGCGTGCAGGATCTCGTCGCTGTACGCGTTGCCCACCCCGGCGATCAGGGTCTGGTCGCGCAGGGCGCCCTTGAGCTGCCGGCGTTCGTCCTTGAGGAGTCCGGCGAAGCGCGGCTCGTCGAGGTCGTCGGCCAGCGGATCGGGGCCGAGGCGGGCGACACCCGGGACGGACTGCGGGTCTGCTACGACGTACACCGCCAGGCGCTTCTGGGTGCCCGCCTCGGTCAGGTCGAAGCCCTCGCCTGTCTCCAGGGCCACCCGGAGCGCGAGCGGGCCCTTGCCGGGGCGGGGCGGCCCGTCCGGGAGGCGGTCCTTCCAGTGCAGCCAGCCCGCGCGGGCAAGGTGGGTCACGAAGTGCGGGCCGCCGTCCGTCTCGACGTCCAGGAACTTGCCGTACCGGTGCACGGCCACCACCTCGTGTCCCTCCAGCGCGGTGGGCGGAGGGTCGTACGTCTTCAGGACGCTGATGGCGACGGGCAGCACCCGTACGATCTCGTGGCCGACGAGGTGTTCGGTCAGGAAGTCCTTCAGCGCTTCGACCTCGGGAAGTTCCGGCATACGTCCAGGGTGCCATCAGCGGCGCGTGGGGTCAGCTCCGGTCCGGCACCACGAACTCGCACCACACGCACTTGCCGCTGCCGCGCGCCTCCACTCCCCACACGTCCGTGAGCAGGTCGACCAGGAGCAGACCGCGCCCGGAGACCCCGTCCTCGCCCGCCTCGCGACGGCGCGGGAGGGCGCTGGAGGAGTCCTCGACCTCGACGCGCAGCCGGCGGTCGGGGCCGTTGAGGACCCTGAGGGTGACGATCGCGGAGCCCTCGGTGTGCATCAGGGCGTTGGTGATCAGTTCGTCCGCGACGAGTTCGACCTCGTCGGCGCGCTCACGCCCGCCCCAGGCCCGGACGGCGGCCCGGATCATGTGCCGGGCCTGGGTGAGGGCCTCGGAGTCGCCGGGCGCCACATGCTGCTGGAGCCGGCCGCCGGAGCGCGGGGCGTCGAGGCCGCGGCGCCGCAGCAGGAGCAGCGCCACGTCGTCCTCGCCGCCGCGCTCCTCGGCCACGTCGATGAGCAGGTCGGCGAGATCGCGTACGTCGTCGGGGCCGGAGGCGATGAGGGCGGTCAGGGTCTGCAGTCCGTCGTCTAGATCCGCGCCGGGCTGTTCGACGAGGCCGTCGGTGCACAGCACCAGGGTCTGGCCGGGGTCGAGTTCGAGGGTGGAGACGGGATATTCGAGCCGCCCGAACTCGGCGGACAGGCCGAGCGGCAGCCCGCCGACAACGGGTACCCGACGGCAGGTCCCGTCCAACTGCCGCACCAGCGGGTCGATATGACCGGCCCGGACCACCTGGACCACTCCGGTGGACAGGTCGGCCTCGGCGTAGAGGCAGGTGGCGAAGCGGTCGGTGTCGAGTTCGTGCAGGAAGACGGAGGCACGGGCCATCACGGTGGCCGGGGTGTGCCCCTCGGCGGCGTACGCCTTGAGGACGATCCGCAGCTGCCCCATGACGGCGGCGGCGTGCGTGTCGTGGCCCTGGACGTCACCGATGACCGCGCCGACCCGCCCGCCGGGCAGCGGAATCAGGTCGTACCAGTCACCGCCGATGTCCCGCCCGAGCTTCGCGGACCGGTAGCGGACCGCGACATCGGCGCCCGGCACGCTCGGGATGGCACGCGGCAGCATCGCCTGCTGGAGGCCCTGGGCGAGGTCCTTCTCCTGCTCGTAGAACATGGCGCGCTGCAGACTCTGCGCGATGCTGCTGCCCAGCGCCACGAGCACGTTGCGTTCCTCCGCCGAGAAACCCCGCCGGTCGCTGTAGAGCAGGCCCATGGCGCCGATCGGCCTGGCCTGGGCGATCAGCGGGAGGTAGGCGCCCGCGGTGATGTGCAGTTCGGCGATGTGCTGCCACAGCAGCGGGTACCGCTCGGCGAACTCCTCGGGCGACTCGATGAACGCCGGGCTGAGCGTCCGTACGACCTCCGTCATCGGGTACGGCTCGTCGATCCGGAGGACCTCCTTGCCGGGTACGACGCTGCCCTCGGCGACCAGGCGGATCCGGCCGGCCTCCACCAGCCCCATGACCAGTCTGGTCGCGCCGAGGTGGACGAGGCCGTGGGTGTCCATGAGGACGTCGATGACGTCCTGGACGGTACGGGCGTGCGCGAGTGCGGCGGTCGTGAGCTGGACGACGTTGGTCTGGTCGCGCCGGGCCGCGTCCAGGGCGGCCTGTTCACGGCGCGCGGCGTTCTCGGCGAGTTCCTGGGTGGCGTCCCGGACGATACCGATGATCCGGCGCGGGCGGCCCGTCTCGTCGCGCCGGATGTAGCCCTGGGTGTGGGTCCAGCGCAGGGTGCCGTCGCGCAGCCGCATACGGAAGTAGGCGCCGTAGTTCTCGCTGCCGTCCTTCATCGCCTGGGAGACGAGACCGTCCAGTCGGTAGCCCTCCGGCGGCGGTACCCGGATCGCCAGGCTCTCGGGGTGTCCGTCGTATTCGTCGGGGCGCAGGTCGAAGACCTCGTGGGCCTGGGCGTCCATGTGGAACAGGCCGTTGTCCAGGTCCCAGTCGAAGCTGCCCATGCGGTTGAGCGCCAGGATCGGGTCCGGGTGGGCGGGCCAGTCGTCCGGGAGTGACAGGGCGCTCGCTCCCCGATCAACCATGCGGCCCACCTTGCCAGGATTTGCCCGATTATTCGACTTCTCGGACTCCTACGGCCGACCGCTCGGTCAGCCGCCGAAGACGTCCGTGGGGCTGCCGAAGACACTGCTGGTGGTCCCATCGGGGATCAGCCCGCCGCCGTCGGGCCGATCGGGGGTCTCCGGGACGGTCGGCGGGCCGATCTCGTCCGGGGATCCCTGGTCCCGGGAGGGCTGGGGCGCGACCGTCCTGGGTGCCGCCGTGACGGTCGCGGTGGGGCAGCCGGTAGCGCCGGGCGACGGCAACCGGGCTGCCGCACCGCCGGTCGCGCCAGGGGGGAGCGTGACGGTCGGGGTCGTGCAGGGAGTGGTGGACTTGTCCGGGGCGGCGCTCCGGCCGTCACCGGGGAACGCGCTCCCGTCGCTCGGGGAGGCACTCGGAGGAACGGTCGGGGACGCGCTCGGGGAGGCGCCCGGCGACTGTCCCGGCGAGGCGCTCGACGAAGTGCTCGGCGCGGTGCCCGTCCCGCTGGACGGGGTGCTCGTCCCGCTGGACGCGGTACCGGAATGGCTGTCGTGCGGGCGCGGAGAGGTGCTTGCGTGCGGGGCCGGCGTGGTGCCGGGCCGGGTCGGCGGCACATGGACCGGCGGCGGTACGACGTGGTCGTGGTGCGGCCCGCGATGACCGAGGGGCCGTTCGATCCAGGTGTTGTCGACGATGTTGATGATCGTGATGTGGGTGATCACCTGTGGCGCCGGTGTCACCACGACCACTTCGGCGGGCCGGTACCCCGACCAGCCCCGTCCGCTGCTGCCGGAGTTGCCGCCCGCCACGCCCGCCTTGAGCGGGTTGCCGCAGGCGCAGCGCACGCGGGGCACGCCCCGGTTGTCCAAGAGGACGGCGGTACCGGCCTGGAGGACCGACTGGAATCCGGTCACCCGAGCGTCACGGAACCCGTGATTGGTGACCTGGGTGTCGGCGCGCAGCACGACCGAGGTCAGCCCGCGCAGATAGCCGGGAATCGCGCTCCGGGAGATCCCCTCGGCCTGCGCGAAGGCACCGGCCTTGGCCTGGTCGCGGGTGAGGTACGCGATCTGCCGCTCGACATCGCAACTGCCGCTCCGCGCGGTGCCGCCGTAGAGGCCGGGTGTGGCGCCGGAGACGGCCTGCGTGTGCACCGGGGAAGCGGTCCGTGTGGGCGGCGGCCAGGAAGGTGCAGGCCGCGTGGGCGGCGACTGCGGCGTTCGGGTGACCCGTGGCGGGGCGCTCGGCGCGACGGCCGTGGAGTCCGTGAAGGGGTCGGGGCCCTGTGCCGCGACGGGCTGCAGGAAGACCTCGCCGCGCGACTTCGTGGCCTGGCCGCTCGATTTCATACCTCTGGCGCCGTCGCCGCCGCAGCCGGCGACGAGGAGCGCCGCCGAGAGCGCGCAGGCCGTGGCGATGGTTCCGGTGGATGTGCGCACCGTGTTCTCCCGCCTCAAGCCGGGTGATTCGCCACTATTGTCTGCTTCACCCGCTTGGGTTACGCAACCGGGGGCATGGAAGACACAGAGTGACGGCCGACCGAGGTGTGACGATGGAGGGAGGAGCACACGGTCGTGGGATGGTTCACCGCACCCGACTACTGGCTGAGCCGACTGGTCTTCCAGCGGGCCCTGGCCGGGGTCTATCTGGTCGCGTTCCTCACGGCGGCGCTGCAGTTCCGTGCGCTGATCGGTGAGCGCGGCATGCTGCCGGTCCCCCGGTTCGTCCGCCGGATGCCGTTCGGGCGGGCCCCGAGCCTCTTCCAACTCCACTACACGGACCGGTTCTTCGCGGTCTGCGCGTGGACGGGCTGCGCGGTGTCGGCGGCGCTGGCCGCCGGGCTCGACTCCCGACTCCCGCTCTGGGGCGGGATGGTGCTGTGGCTGGTGCCGTGGGCGCTGTATCTGTCGATCGTCAACGTCGGCCAGACCTGGTACGCGTTCGGCTGGGAGTCACTGCTGCTGGAGGTCGGTTTCCTGGCCGTGTTCCTCGGCAACGACGAGGTGGCCCCGCCGATCCTGGTGCTGTTCCTGCTGCGCTGGATCCTGTTCCGGGTCGAGTTCGGCGCGGGTCTGATCAAGCTGCGCGGCGACGCGTGCTGGCGGAAGCTGACCTGCCTGGACTTCCACCACGAGACACAGCCGATGCCGGGCCCGCTGAGCTGGTTCTTCCACCACCTCCCCCGCCCGCTGCACCGGATCGAGGCCGCCGCCAACCACGTCACCCAACTCGTCGTCCCCGTCCTGCTGTTCACGCCGCAGCCGATCGCGACAGCCGCCGCGTCCCTGATGATCGCCACTCAGCTGTGGCTGGTCCTGTCCGGCAACTTCTCCTGGCTGAACTGGCTCACCATCGCGCTGGCCCTGTCGGCGATCCGCCTCCCGCACACGGCGCCGTCGACCGTCCCCGGTCCCCCTCCCCTCTGGTACGAGGTCGTGGTCCTGGCCGTCGCCGCCCTGCTGCTGCGGCTCAGCCACCGCCCGGTCCGCAACATGCTCTCCCGCCACCAGACCATGAACCGTTCCTTCGACCCGCTCCATCTGGTCAACACCTACGGCGCATTCGGCAACGTCAGCCGTGTCCGCCACGAGGTGGTGATCGAGGGCACGACGGACGCCGTCCCGCGTGTGGACTCCGACTGGCGGGAGTACGAGTTCAGGGGCAAGCCGGGCGAACCACACCACTGGCCACGTCAGTTCGCGCCCTACCACCTGCGGCTGGACTGGATGATGTGGTTCGCGGCGCTCTCCCCCGGCTACGCCGAGCCCTGGTTCGGCGCCCTGATGGAACGGCTCCTGGAGAACGACCGGGACACGCTACGACTGCTGCGCCGCTCCCCGTTCCCACCGGACGCGCCCCCGCGTTACGTCCGGGCCCGTCTGTTCCGCTACCGCTGCACGAACTGGCGGGAGTTGAGGGAGACGGGCGCGTGCTGGGAGCGGACGTTCGTGCGGGAGTACTTCCCGCCGACCGGGCTGGCGAAGGCGGTTCAGAGGCCGTAGACGCGGGTCGCCGTGCCGTCGAAGACCTCGGCGCGCTCCGCCGCACTGAGATCGTCGGTCAACTCACCTGTGGCGGCGGCGACTTCGCCGTAGCTCGCCGCCAGGGTGCACACCGGCCAGTCGGAGCCGAACATCAGCCGGCCCGGCCCGAAGGCGTCGAGCGCGACGTCCGTGTAGGGGCGCAGGTCCTGTGTGCTCCAGGTCTTCCAGTCGGCCTCCGTGACCAGGCCGGACAGTTTGCAGTAGGTGTTGGGGAGTGCGGCGAGGGAGCGGAGGGCCGCCTCCCAGGGTTCCAGCCGACCCGAGGCGACCGGCGGTTTGCCCAAGTGGTCGAGGACGAAGGCGAGTTGGGGCAGGGACGCGGCTACTTGGACACTGGCCGGGAACTGGTGGGGCAGCACGAGCAGGTCGTAAACGAGCCCCGCGTCGGCCACCGCGGCGAGGCCGCGGCGCACCTCGGGGCGCAGCAGCCAGTTCGGGTCGGGTTCGCCCTGCACCTGGTGGCGGATGCCCTTCAGGTAGTGGCCGCCGGGGAGTTCGCGCAGCCGGGCCAGTTCGTCGGCGATGTCGGGGCGGGTGAGGTCGGCCCAGCCGACGACTCCGGCGATGAGGTCGTGCGTGTCGGCGAGGGCGAGGAACTCCGGTGTCTCCTCGGCGACGGTGATCGTCTGGACGAGGACGGTCCGGCCGACGCCGGCCGCCCGGGCCTCGGGCGCGAGGTCGGCGACGGTGAAGTCACGGCGGATCGGCTGGAGTTCGGGGCCGGTGATCCAGTCCTGGTCGCGGACGGAGAGGTCCCAGACGTGGTGGTGTGCGTCGACGGTCATGGCAGCTCCCATACGACGGGCAGGCCGGCGCCGGCGCCCTCGCTCGTGTAGTCGTGCACCACGTCCAGGAGTTGGGCCATGCGGGCCTGCCAGGCGACGTTCACCGGGAGCTGGTCCAGCTCGGCCAGCAGGCGGGCGTAGTCGGCGCACTCCAGGACGTGGAAGAGGTCGGTGCCGCTGCGCCAGATCGTCCAGGAGGTGGCACCGGCGGCCCGGATCGCGGCGGTGAGTTCCTCGGGGACCTCGCGGTGGGCGCTCTCGTAGGCGGCGACACGGTCGGCGCGCACCTTGGTGTGGAGTGCCACTCTCATGGCGACTCCTCTGTCGGCACCGGGGCGTCGGTGGACAGCAGCCCCGTGTCCCGCAGCTCCTGCCAGAACGCGCCCGGCACCTTGGCCGCGAACTGCTCGGCGCAGTCCCGCACTTCGGCCTCCGAGCGGGCGCCGACCAGGACGCTCGCCACGGCCGGGTGCGCGGCGCAGAACGCCAGGGCGGCGGCGCGCAGGGTCGTGTCGTGCCGCTCGGCCGTCTCCTTCATGCGGAGCGCCCGGTCCAGCAACTCGGCAGGTGCCTGGGCGTAGTTGTAGGTCGCGTCCGGCTTCGGGTCCGCCAGGAGACCGGAGTTGAAGGCGCCCCCGATGACGACGGCCTTGCCGCGGGCGACGGCGGACGGGAGGAGTTCGGTGAGGGCGCTCTGGTCGAGCAGGGTGTAGCGCCCGGCGCAGAGCACCACGTCGACGTCCGTGTCCTGGATGAAGCGGGTGAGCATCTCGGCCTGGTTCATGCCCGCGCCGATGGCGCCGACCACGCCCTCGGCGCGGAGCTTCTCCAGGGCGGGATAGCCCTCGCGGAAGGCCTGTTCGGCGTGGTCGTCGGGGTCGTGGAGGTAGACGATGTCGATGTGGTCGAGGCCGAGCCGTTCCAGGCTGGCGTCCAGGGTGCGCCGTATCCCGTCGGCGGTGAAGTCCCAGACACGGCGGCTGGTGGCGGGCACGGCGAAGCCGTTGACGAGGTCGTCGCCGGTCACCGTCTCCACGGGTTCCAGGCGGCGGCCGACCTTGGTGGAGATCGTGTACTCCGCGCGCGGACGGTCGCGCAGCGCGGCGCCGAGGCGGCGCTCGGAGAGGCCGATGCCGTAGTGGGGTGCGGTGTCGAAGTAGCGAATGCCTTGCTGCCAGGCGACGTTGACGGCCCGATACGCCTGTTTGTCGTCGACTTCGGTGAACAGGTTGCCCAGCGGGGCGGCGCCGAGGCCGAGCCCGCCCACCTCGACCCGGCTTGCGCCGAGGATGCTCACTGGCCCACCGGCCTCAGGCGCAGGCCCTGCATGCCGCCGTCCACGGCGAGCGAGGTGCCGGTGGTGGCCCCGGACAGCGGGCTCGCCAAGTAGGCGATGGCGCCCGCGACTTCTGCCGCGGAGACGAGCCGGCCGGAGGGCTGGCGGGCGGCCAGGGCAGCGCGTTCGGCGGCCGGGTCGGGAGCCGAGTCGAGGAGGCGGCCGACCCAAGGGGTGTCCGCCGTACCGGGGTTGACGCAGTTGACGCGGATGCCCTCGCGGAGGTGGTCGGCGGCCATGGCGAGGGTGAGGGAGTACACGGCGCCCTTGGTCGCGCTGTAGAGGGCGCGTTGGGGAAGCCCGGCGGTGGCGGCGATGGAGCAGGTGTTGACGATCGCCGCGTGGGAGGACTCGCGCAGCTGCGGGAGCGCGGCGCGGGCGGCGCGGACCATGCCTATGACGTTGACGTTCCAGACGCGGTGCCATTCCTCGTCGTCGTTGTCCTCGACGGTGCCCTGGGCGCCGATGCCCGCGTTGTTGACCAGGATGTCGAGTCCGCCGAGGTCGGCGACGACGGACGCGACGGCCTGTCGTACGGAGGCGTCGTCGGTGACGTCGGCGCGGTAGCCGAGCAGCGGCTTCTCGACGGCGCTCGGGTCCAGGTCGAGGACGGCGACCTGGGCGCCGCGCTCGGCGAGGAGGTCGGCCGTGGCGCGTCCGATGCCGGAGGCGCCGCCGGTGACCAGGGCCTTGAGCCCCTCGAAGTCGGTCATGCCGCGTGTCCCTTCTGGCTGTCGATGTCGGCGGCCCAGAAGGTGCCGCCGGGGAACGTGAAGCGCGCGATGGACTCGGGCCGCATGGTGGCCGAGAACCCGGGGGTGGTGGGTGCCATGTAGTGACCTTCGCGGATCACCACCGGATCGAGGAAGTGGTCGTGCAGATGATCCACGTACTCGATGACGCGGTCGTCGGTGGTGCCGGAGACGGCGAGGTAGTCGAACATCGAGAGATGCTGGACGAGTTCGCACAGGCCGACGCCGCCCGCGTGCGGGCAGACGGGGATGCCGAACTTGGCGGCGAGCAGCAGGATCGCGAGGTTCTCGTTGACTCCGCCGACGCGGGCCGCGTCTATCTGGAGGATGTCGAGGGCGCCGGCCTGGAGCAGCTGCTTGAACACGACGCGGTTCTGGACGTGTTCGCCGGTCGCGACCTTCACCGGGGCCACGGCGGCGCGGATGGCGGCGTGGCCGAGGACGTCGTCGGGGCTGGTGGGTTCCTCGATCCAGTACGGGTCGAACTCGGTGAGGGCCTTGGTCCAGCGGATCGCCTCGTCCACGTCCCAGCGCTGGTTGGCGTCGATCGCCATCCGGATGTCGGGGCCGACGGCCGAACGGGCCGCACGGCAGCGCCGGATGTCGTCGTCGAGGTCGGCGCCGACCTTCAGCTTGATCTGCCGGAAGCCGTCCCGGACGGCCTGCACGGCGAGCCGGGTGAGCTTCTCGTCGTCGTAGCCGAGCCAGCCGGCGGAGGTGGTGTAGGCGGGAAAACCCCGCTCCAGAAGGCGAGTTCGCCGGTCCTCGGCGCCCGCCCGGCCGCGTCGCAGGATCTCCAGGGCCTCGTCCGGGGTGAGGGCGTCGGTGATGTACCTGAAGTCGATCTGGCTGACGAGCCATTCGGGGTCGGCGTCGGCGAGGAGCTGCCACAGGGGCTTGCCCGCGCGCTTGGCGGTGAGGTCCCAGGCCGCGTTGACCACGGCGCCGATCGCCATGTGCATCACGCCCTTCTCGGGCCCCAGCCAGCGGAGTTGGCTGTCGCCGATCAGGTCGCGGTTCAACGTCCCCGGGTCCGCGCACAGTTCGTCGACGGACCGGCCGATCACATGGTCCCGCAGCGCGTGGATCGCGGCGACCTGGACTTCGTTGCCCCGCCCGATGGTGAAGCTGAATCCGTGCCCCTCGTGCCCGTCGGCCGCGTCGGTGCGCAGGACGACGTAGGCCGCCGAGTAGTCGGGGTCCGGGTTCATCGCGTCGGAACCGTCGAGTTCGCGCGAGGTGGGAAAACGGATGTCGTAGGTGTCGACCGCGGTTACGCGAGCGGGGGGGCCGGGGATCGGTGACACGGAAGGCCTTTCGGTCGGGTACAGGGATCCGGTGCCGTGCGGGTGCCGGAAGCCGAGCGGTCAGTCCTGGGCTCGGCCCGTGGTGATGCGGGCGATCATGAGGGCGACCAGGATGATTCCGCCGTAGATGGCCTGGATCCAGAAGGACGGGACCTGGGCGAGGGTGAGCAGGTTCTGCACGACTCCCAGGAGGAGTACGCCGGTCAGGGCGCCGAACATGGTGCCCTTGCCGCCGTCGAGGCTGATGCCGCCGATGACGGCCGCCGCCATCACGGTGAAGATCATGTTGTTGCCCTGGTTGGCGCTGATCGCGCCGACGTAGCCGGTCTGCATGATCCCGCCCACCGAGGCGAGCACGCCGGCGACGATCGACACCCCGAGGAGCATCCGGTCGACGCGGATGCCGGCCGCGCGGGCCGCCTCCTGGTTGCCGCCGATCGCGTACAGGGCGCGCCCGACGCGGTGGTACTTCAGCACGAACCCGGCGACGGCGAAGCAGACCGCCGCCAGCCACACCGACATCGGGACGCTCAGGAAGGTGCTGGTGGCCAGGGTGAAGAAGGAGTCGGGCATCCCGAACAGCGTCTTGCCCTTGGTGGCGCCGACCAGCAGCCCGCGCAGCACGATCAGCATGGCGAGGGTGACGATGAAGGCGTTGAGCTTGAACTTCACCACGAGGATGCCGTTGAAGGCGCCGATGATCCCGCCCACGACGAGGATCGCGACCAGGGCGAGCGGTGCCGACCACTCCGTGCCCCAGCCGGACTCCGCGGACGGCAGGACCAGCAGGGCGCCGATGGCGGGCGCGATGCCGACCACCGACTCCAGCGAGAGGTCGATCTTCCCGGTGATCAGGATCAGCGACTCGGCGAGGACCACCATCGCGAGCGCGGCGGAGGCACCGAGGATGGAGATCAGGTTGCGTTCGGTGAGGAACGAGTCGTTGACGATCGCGCCGAGCACCAGGAGCACCAACAGGGCCGGTACGAGGGCGAGTTCACGGGCCCGGCGGAGCAGGACCGTGCGGGCCGAGGCCGCCCCGGTGGCGCGTGGGGCGGCGAGCGGCGGGGCCGCCTTGGTGTCAGCCATGGTCCACTCCTTCGATGGAGGCGATCAGCTCGTGGTCGCGCCAGCCCGCCGGGTGCTCGGCGACGACACGGCCGTGGAAGAGGACGAGGACGCGGTCGCAGCGCCGCAGGTCGTCGAGTTCGTCGGAGACGACGAGCACGGCGGTGCCGTCGTCGCGGGCGCTGTCCATGCGGGCGAGCAGTGACTCCTTGGACTTCACGTCGACGCCCGCGGTGGGGTTGATGAGGATCAGCAGCCTGGGGTCGGAGGCGAGGGCGCGGGCCATGACGACCTTCTGCGCGTTGCCGCCGGACAGGTCGGAGACGGGCTGGTCGGGACCCTCGGCGTGGATGTCGAGGCGGTCGATCAGCTCCGTCGCGAAGCCGCGCTTGCGGTCGGTGCCGACGAAGCCGAAGCGGCCGAGCCGGTCCAGGACCGTCATGGTGGCGTTGTCCCCGATGGACATGCCGAAGACCAGCCCCTGTCCGTGCCGGTCACGAGGCACGCATCCGACACCGGCCTTCAGCGCGGCCTGCACATCCCCGAACGGCAGCTTCTCGCCGTCGAGTTGAGCCGTTCCGCCGGTCGGCGTGTACAGCCCGGTGAAGGATTCGGCCAGCTCGATCTTGCCGCTGCCGCTGGATCCGGCGAGTCCGACGACCTCGCCGCGGCGGACGGTGAGGTCGACGTTCTCGTACGACTCGGAGGTGAGCCCGCGTGCGTCGAGGAGAACGGGCGCGGCGTCGTCCAACTCGCGGAGCTGGACCTCCAGTTCGGCGATCGACTCCCCCGCCATCGCCTCCACCAGGGCGCGGCGCGGGAGGTCGGCGACCGGTGCGGTGGTGATCCAGCGGGCGTCGCGCAGCACGGTGACTGTCTGGCACACCTCGTACACCTCCTGGAGGTGGTGCGAGATGAACAGGAAGGTGACACCGGACTCCTGGAGCGCCCGCATCCGGGTGAAGAGCCGTTCGATCTCCCGGTTGTCGAGCTGGGCGGTCGGTTCGTCGAGGACGATGAACCGGGCGCCGAAGCTCAACGCCCGGGCGATCTCCACCATTTGGCGGTCCTCGACCTTGAGGTCGGCGGTGCGCGCCTCGGGGTCGACGCGCACGTCCCAGGTGTCGAGGAGTTCGGCGGCCTCGGTGCGGAGCCTGCGCCAGCTGATGACTCCGCCGCGTGAGGTCGGCTGACGGTTGATGAAGAGGTTCTCGGCGACCGTCAACTCGGGTACCACGGTGGGCCGTTGATAGACGCAGGCCACCTTGGCCCGCCAGGCGTCCCGGTCGGCGAGCGGGGGTGCGGGCTCACCGTCGAAGCGGACCGTGCCCTCGTCGGGGGCCTGGAGTCCGGTGAGGACGGTGACGAGGGTGGACTTGCCGGCGCCGTTGCGGCCGACGAGGGCGTGGGACTCGCCCGGCAGCACGGTGAGTTGGCCGTCGGCGAGGGCGACGGTCGGGCCGTACCGCTTGACGATGCCCCGCGCCTCAACGAGTGGAGTGCTCATTTGACCGTGTTGCCCCAGAGCTTGGGGTCGTCGACGTTGTCCTTGGTGACCAGGGGCGCGGGCAGTTGGTCCTCAAGGATGCCGCTGGGCAGCTTGACGATCGTGGAGTCGTGGTCGGTGGGGCCGGGCTTGAAGGTCTTCCCCTGCATCGCGGCCTTGATGTAGTACATGCCGTACTTGGCGTAGGCGTCGGCCGGTTGGGAGACGGTGGCGTCGATCTCGCCCTTGCGGATCGCGTCGAACTCCTGCGGGATCCCGTCGTTCGAGACGATCGTGATGTGCCCGGCCTGGCCCGCCGTCTTCAGCATGCCCTTGGACTTGAGGGTCTGGAGGGTGGGCGCGAGATAGACGCCGCCCGCCTGCATGTAGATGCCCTTGATGTCCGGGTTGGCGTTGAGGAGCGTGTCCAGTTTGGAGGCCGCCGTGTCGGACTCCCACTTGGCGGGGATCTCCAGCACCTTCAGCTTCGGGTACTTCTTCTTCACGCAGTCCCTGAACGCCTCCGACCGGTCCCGGCCGTTGACGGACGCCAGGTCGCCCATGATCTGCACGACCTTGCCGCTGGTGATGTGCGCCCCGAGGTACTCGCAGGCCTTCTCGCCGTACGCGACGTTGTCGGCGCGCACGACCATCGCGACCTTGCCCTTGTCGGGCGCCACGTCGACGGCGACGACCGGTACGCCCTTGCGGTCGGCCTGGTCGAGGCCGGCCTCGATGGCGGCGCTGTCCAGCGGGGCGACGACCAGGCCCTTGACGCCCTGGTTCAGCTCGTTGTTGATGTCGGTGATCTGCTGCGAGGGGTCGCTGTTGGAGTTGACGGTCTTCAGTGCGTCGACACCCTCGGACTTCGCCATCTTCGGCACGTAGTCGTTGTACGACTGCCAGAACGGCGAGGTCAGCAGGGGCAGGATCACCCCCACCTTGCCGGTGCCGCTACTGCCGCCGGCGCTGCTCGCGCCGGTGTCCTTGGTGCTGCCGCACGCGGTGAGCACGAGCGCGGTACCCGTGACCGCGGCCACCGCACCGATCATGCGCAACCTGCTGCGTATCCCCACTGTCCTGCCGAGCATTTGGTGGCTCCTCGTTGAGCGTGTCCGAGCAGATGACCGCATATTTATCAGACCACTTCCCCGAAACAACACCCCGCAGTGGCAGATTTTCCTGGATTTCCGTCGTAGTGGTCCGACCACATGAGTGGTTAGACTGCAGCGCACCCGGTGAGTGGAGGATTGGCGTGGACGAGACGGCTCCGCAGAAGGGCACCGTGACGCAGCGCGCGATCGACTCCATCAAGGCGTTGATCCGCGAGGGCCGTCTGGAGCCGGGGCAGCGGCTGCCCACGGAGCGCGATCTCGCGGCCCAGCTGGGCATCTCCCGCAGTTCGATGCGCGAGGCGATCCGCGCGCTCACGGTGCTGGGCGTGCTGGAGGCCCGGCACGGTTCGGGCATCTACGTCACGCAGTTGGAGGCCGGCGACCTGCTGGAGACCTTCGGTGTCGTCGCCGACCTCTCCCGCGGCCCGCGTCTGGTGGAGCTGTTGGAGGTCCGCCGCATCCTGGAGTCGACGGCGACCGCCCTGGCCGCCGCCCGCATCACCCCGGACCAGCTGGCCGAGGTGGAGAAGCACCTCACGGCGATGAACGCCACCGACGACCCCGAGGAGATCCTCGCCCACGACCTCGCCTTCCACCGCGAGATCGCCGCCGCCGCGGGCAACGACACCATGGCCGCGATCCTGGAGGGCCTGTCGTCCAGAACGTTCCGGGCCCGGGTGTGGCGCGGCTACCAGGAAGAGGGCGCCTTCGCCCGCACCCGCCGCGAACACGCCGCCATCCACCGGGCGTTGGTGGCCCGCGACCCGGAGGCGGCCCGAGCGGCGGCGGCCTCGCACGTGGGCGAGGTCGAGGAGTGGCTGCGGACGCAACTGGGGCCGTAGGGACGGGAGTTCAGGGGCCTGTGCAGTCCTGACACACGGGCGCACGCAGCGGACATCCGCGCAGCTCCGGCGCGCGGAGGCACGCACCGGACCACGAGGCCATCGGCCCTGCCGTCGCCTTCAGTCGCCCGCGGCGGACAACGGAGGCCATGCCGGATCCGCCCGTCCTGCCCCCGCGTTCAGGAGCCCGCGGCCGGCAGCGGCGGTTCGCCCCGCTGCCCCTGGACCTCCGCCCATCCGCGCAGCTCGCTGGTGCCCACCTCGTCGATCGCCCGGTGCAGAGCGGCCCGCGCGTCCACGTCACGCTCGACCGGCGGGAGCAGCAGGTAGCGGTCGATCGCCCGTCGCAGGGACTCCCGGGCCTGCGCGGCCAGGACCCAGCGTGAGCCCGGGCTGAACAGCTGGCGCATGCCGGTGAAGAAGACGGCGCCGCCCGCGATCAGGGCGGTGAGCCAGGCGGGCGCGTGCAGTCCCGCCGCCACGACCGTCGCGGACGTGGCGGCGAGAGCGCCGAGTTCCGTCGTGTAGTGCAACCACCTGGCCCGGTCGCACGCCCCCGCGTAGAACTCCAACTCCTGCCGGGCGAGCCCCAGTAGCGGATCGGACTCGGAGGCCCAGGCCTGACCGACGGCCGTTCTTCGTCTCATCGCCCCATCATCGGGCGATCACGGCCGCCTGGGAAAGCCGCACCGCCTCAGGAGCGTCCGAACCGCAGCGTCACCAGTTCGAACGGCCGCAACCGCAGCGCGAGTTGATCACCCTCGCGGGTCACTTCCCCCACATCGGCCAACGGCCGCTCCAGCAGGTCGACGGCCTCCACGGCGTCGAACGCGAAGCCCACCGTGAGTGTCGCCCGCGCCCGCCCCCCGTGGGCCTCGTGGAAGCGGACGACGACGTCCCCGCTCCCGTCGTCCGCCAGCTTCACCGCCGTGACCACGACCGCGTCCCGGTCCACACCCACCAGCGGGGCGACCTCCTGCCCGCCCGTGACCCGCCGTTCCGGCAGATTGATCCGCCAGCCTTCGCGTACCGCGTCGCCGATGGCCGCGCCGGGCACCAACGCGTGCCGGAAGCGGTGGACGCCCTGGTCGGTCTCGGGGTCGGGGAATCGCGGGGCACGCAGCAGGGAGACGCGCACCGTGGTGGTCGTACCACGGTCGCCGTCGGTGCGGACCGTACGGGTCACATCGTGGCCGTACGTCGAGTCGTTGACGACGGCGACGCCCCAGCCGGGTTCCTCCAGGTGGACGAAGCGGTGGTTGCAGGCCTCGAACTTGGCGGCCTCCCATGAGGTGTTGGTGTGCGTGGGGCGGTGGAAGTGCCCGAACTGGGTCTCCGACGCGTACCGTTCGGCGTGCACGTCGAGCGGGAAGGCGAGCTTGAGGAACTTCTCGGTCTCGTGCCAGTCGACCTCGGTGTCGATGAGCAGCCGCCGCTCCCCCGGTGCGAGGGACAGCAGTTGGGTGACCCGGGACGCGCCGAAGGACCGTACGATCCGCACCGTGTTCCCGTCGGCGACGACCTCCTCCGCGTCGGTGAGGTCCGTGACCGTGTTGCGGTAGAACTCGTCGACGTCCCAGGCGTCCCACATGTTCGGGAAGTCCGGGTGCAGTTGGAGCAGGTTGGCGGCCCGGCCGGGGGCGATCGTCTCGCGGTCGGCCTGGATGTCGTAGGCGGAGACGACAAGGCCCCGGCCGTCGATCTCGACTCGGAGCAGGCCGTTCTCCAGTACGTGGCCTCCGCCGACCCGGGTCGCGAGGGCCGTCTCGCCCAGGACCGCCGGGGTCTGCGCGCCGCCCGCGAGGACGCCGTCGCGGGTGTGGGGCGCCGAGTTGAACACCAGCTCCCGCGTTCCCTCCCCCGCCAGCGCGCGCTGGGCCGCTTCGATGATGCCGTTCAGCTCGGCGGCCAGCCCCTCGTACGTCTTCCGGGCCTCGCGGTGCACCCAGGCGATGGAGGAGCCGGGCAGGATGTCGTGGAACTGGTGCAGCAGCACCGTCTTCCAGATCCGGTCCAAGTCCTCGTACGGGTAAGGGAATCCGGCCCGTACGGCGGCCGTGGCGGCCCACAGCTCCGCCTCGCGCAGGAGGTGTTCGCTGCGCCGGTTGCCCTGCTTGGTCTTGGCCTGGCTGGTGAGGGTGGCGCGGTGCAGTTCGAGGTACAACTCGCCGACCCAGACGGGGGGTTCGCGGTATTCGGCCTCGGCCTTCTCGAAGAACTCCTTCGGTGTCTCCCAGGCCACGGTCGCCGAGCCTTCGAGGTCGCGCAGGCGGGCCGCCTTGGCGACCATCTCGCGGGTGGTGCCGCCGCCTCCGTCGCCCCAGCCGGTGGGTGCAAGGGAGTGCCGGGCGACTCCCTTGTCCTTGAAGTTGCGTGCCGCGTGGGCGATTTCGCGGCCCTGCATGGAGCAGTTGTAGGTGTCGACGGGCGGGAAGTGGGTGAAGATCCGGGTGCCGTCGATGCCCTCCCAACGGAAAGTGTGGTGCGGGAACTTGTTCGTCTGCGACCAGGAGATCTTCTGGGTCAGCAGCCACTTGGAGCCGGCGGCCTTGATGATCTGCGGCAGTCCGGCGGCGAAGCCGAAGGTGTCGGGCAGCCAGGCCTCCTCGTTCTCGATGCCGAACTCGTCGAGGAAGAACCGCTTCCCGTGCACGAACTGACGGGCCATCGCCTCCGAGCCCGGCATGTTGGTGTCCGACTCCACCCACATGCCGCCGGCCGGCACGAACCGCCCGTCCGCCACCGCCTTCTTGACCCGCGCCCACACCTCGGGCCGGTGCTCCTTCACCCAAGCCCACTGCTGCGCCTGGGACATGGCGAAGATGAAGTCGGGTTCGTCCTCCAGCAGGGCCGTCATGTTGGACGTCGTCCGGGCCACCTTGCGGACGGTCTCGCGGAGCGGCCACAGCCACGCGGAGTCGATGTGCGCGTGCCCGATGGCGCTGATGCGGTGCGCGGACGGGACGGCGGGCGTCGACAGGACGGCCGTCAGCTGTGAACGGGCGCGCTCCGCCGTGCCGTTGACGTCCTGGAGGTCCACCGCGTCCAGCGTCTTCTCGACGGCCCGCAGCAGGTCCCAGCGGCGCGCGGAGTCCACCGGCAGCTCGGCCATCAGCTCACCGACCACCTCCAGGTCGAGGACGAGCTGCCAGACGTTCTCGTCGAGGACGGCGAGGTCCATGCGGGTGAGCGTGTACTGCGGCTCGCTGCCGGCGGTCTCCTTGTCGCCCAACTGGGTCGGCACGAAGGGGTGGTAGTCCAAGACCACCGGGTTGGACGCGGCCTCGACGTACAGCCGCACCTCCTCGCCACCGGCGACGGGTGCGCCGATCCGGACCCACTGGTTGCGCGGGTTGAGTCCCTTCACGGGAGTGCCGTCGGGCCGGTAGACGAGGCCCTCGCACTGGAAGCCGGGCATGTTCTCGTCGAAGCCGAGGTCGAGCAGCGCCTCGACGGTCTTCCCGGCCCACTCCTGCGGGACGGTCCCGGTGACACGGAACCAGCTGGTCCCCCAGGGAGCACCCCACCGGGCGCCCACCTCGATCGGTTCGGGTGTGCCCGCGAGCCCCTCGGCCACGGGCACCGGCTCGCCGGGCGCGTGCCAGACGGCCACCTCCAGCGGCACTGACTCGGGGTACACGGCGGGACGGATGCGCTCTTCGAGAACACGCTTGAGGCGGGCTTCGACCAGGCTGCGGTCGTCATGCATGTGGGGTGCTCCGTGGCTCGGTTGCGGGTGGGACTACGGGTGTTACCAGGCGTACGCGACCGTTGCGGGGGCCGACGCTGTGTACAGCTCCCCTGTCGCGCGCAGTTCGAACCACGCCTGCTGCTCGCCCTGTTCGGCCGTCAGCCCGCCGACGTAGAAGGCGCGCTGGCAGGTGCCGCCGAGGAACCGCCGGGTGCCGTCCGGCAGCAGACGGTGCAGTGTGTAGTGGCGTACGGCGTCGGGCACGGCGTCCCAGGCGAAGCGCAGGTTGCCGCCGGTGGCCGCGGTGATACGGAAGTTGGTGGGAGCGGCCGGCGTCGGTGACGCGCCGGCATCGCGCACGGCCAGCCCGCCGAGCCGCCAGTTCACGGGCCCCGCGGTCGCGGTGAGCCGTACACCTATGGCGTGGAGCGTGCCGGAGAGACCGGTGAGCGGCACGGTCACCGTCTGCCAGTCGCTGCCCGAGGCCGCCACCGGAAGATATGTGTACGGCGGTGTCGATCCGGCCGTGCTCGGTTCGGCGGTGGCGACGGCCAGTTCGACGGTCGCGCTGCCGCTGTCGGTGCGGAAGGTCAGGTCGACCACGGTGTCATCGGTGATCGGCAGTTGGGTGGCGTACAGATCCAGGGTCGTCGGCGCGTCCAGTGCGCCGGCGACCAGCACACTGCTGCCGCCGCGCCACGCGTCCGCGAAGTCGAGGGTCACGGTGGGCCGTTGGCCCGTGGTGCGCACCGCCCAGCGGCGGGACGGCAGCCGGTCCTGGAGTCCGAGGTGGTTCCATTGCGCGTCCGAGGTGACCGCTCCGTCCTCGTACCAGCGGAGCCCGTGCCCGGTGTTGAAGACACTCGCGAACGGCAGTGCGCCGCCCACCGTGGACCGGTCGGCGACCGACACCGCCGGTGCCCGCCAGGGGTCGGTGCTGTCCGGCTTCGACGGGTCGAGCGAACGCCCGGTCCAGAAGCGGTCGTCGGCCGCGTGGAAGTCGCCGGGGGTGCGGGTCGCGGGGAGGTGGTTGCGGGTCCACTCGGGCCGGTAGAAGCCGATGGACGTGATGTGTGCCTTGGTCGTCGGCACCATCGCGTCCCAACTCACGGACGTGCTCGACCCGTTGGACTCGACGTCGACGCCCGCCCACAACTCGTAGCGGCTGCGGCCCAGTCCGTCGGCCTTCGTCCCGGAGGCGGCCAGTGTGCTCGTGCTCCACCGGAAGTCGATGAACATGTCGTTCGCGGCCTGGAAGAACGCCTGGTTCGAGGTGTTGAGCGCGCCCTGCCAGCTGACCGTGCCGTTCACGGTCATCGCGTCGTACCAGGTGACGCGCTGCCCCTGGGCGGCGGCGAGGGACTTCAACTCGCTGACGAAGCCCTGCATGTCGGTGCCGAGCGCGGTGTTGCCGCCGCTGGTCTCGGCGTTGACGAACCAGCCGTCGAAGCCGTACGCGGCGGCGACGGCGACGAGTTGGGCGGCGAGCGGGTAGTGCCCGGCGGCGTCCTTCTGGACCAGGTCGCGGGTCCACTGGAGTTGTCCGCCGTAGGCGACGGGCGGCAGGAAGATGTTGCCGAGGACGGGTACGCCGTGCCGGTGGGCGGCGTCCACGACGGGCGCGTTGGGGGCGAGGATGATGCCCTCGCCGGAGGAGCCGCCCCAGAAGACGAGTTCGTCGAGGTAGGACCAGTGGGTGAGGGCGTAGTAGTCGGCGGTGGCCGCGCCCTGGGAGGGGTTGCTCGACGTCGGCCCGAAGGAGACCAGGGACTGGATGCGGGCCTGGCCGGAGCGGGCGGTGCTGTTCGCGGGGGTCGGGGTGAAGCGCGCGGCCAGCGGGACGGCGGCGGCGTTGAAGGCGAGGTCCGTGTCCGAGGCGGCGGTCCAGGTCTTCAGGCTGCGCCAGGTGATGCCGGTGCCCGGGGTCCCGGAGGGCAGGGAGTCCGGGTACCAGTAACTGGCGTACGGCTGGGTCGCGGTGGCCGCTGCCTGCCCTGCCGCGTAGGCGGGCAGAGGCAGTTGGGGCAACAGGGCCGCCGCGCCGACGGCGAGCAGGACGGTGCGTCTGGTGGGGTTCACGAGCTGGTGTCTCCTTGTGGGGTGGGGAGTACCTGGTCCGGAGTGACGACTTCGGTGATGCCGCGCGCGGCGAGGTGTTCCTTGTCGTCCGCGCGCACGTCGAGGACGGTCGCCGGTCGGGCGCCGTCGGCGACGAGTCGGAAGTAGGCGTCGAAGACCGGCCCGCCGGGACCGCAGACCGAGCGGACCGACGGATCGGCGGGCACGACGAGCGCCGTGCTGCGGGGGGCGGGCGCGTACGTGGGCTCACGGGCCGCCTCGGCGAGCACGAGCGCGATGTCCTTGGCCTGCCGGTCGTTGGTCAACAGGCCCAGCCCGTATTCGAGTTCGGGGAAGTCGGCGAGGTCGCGGGACACGTCGTGGGAGCACCACCAGGTGATGCCCCACAGGTCGGGACAGTCAAGGGCGCCTGCGATGGTCGCGGAGGCGAAGTCGGCCGCGTGCTCGGCGGGGACGAGCGGCTGGGGCGCGCCGACCTCCTGGAGCCAGACGGGCCGGTGCGGTTCGTCGGCCCAGGCCTTGCTCAACTCGACGAGATACGCGGCGTGATGTTCACTCGGCACGGAGGTACGGCCGTGGCGTTGGGCGGTGCCGTTGAAGACCCAGGAGTGCACGGCCGTCATCGCGCCCCGGCGGGCGGCCTGGCCCGGGGTGAACGGCATGTCGTCCTGGTACCAGGTCGCGTCGTACTCGGCGTGCAGATGCGGCTTGCCGGGCGCCCCCTCCGCGCAGGCGGCCAGCATTCGCTCCAGCCAGGCGTCGATCTGGTCCTCTGTCGCCCGGTCGGGGTCCGGATGCGGGCCCGCCGAGAACTGGTTGACCTCGTTGCCGAGGGTCATGCCGATGAAGTTCGGCCGGTCGGCGAGGGCGGCGGCGAGCGTGCGCAGGTAGGCGGCCTGGCCGTCGAGGACGTCCGGGTCGGTGAAGAGGTTGCGCCGGTGCCAGGTGCGGGTCCAGGCCGGCAGATAGTCGAAGCTGCTCAAGTGCCCTTGCAGACCGTCCACGTTGACGTCGAGCCCGCGCTCACCGGCCGCGTCGACGAGCTCGACGAGCTGCTCCACGGCCTTCGGGCGGATCAGTGTGCGGTTGGGCTGGAAGTACGGCCACAGCGGGAAGACCCGGATGTGGTCGAGGCCCAGCTCGGCGATCGAGTCGAGGTCGGCACGTACGGAGTCGAGGTCGAAGTCGAGCCAGTGGTGGAACCACCCTTGGCTGGGGGTGTAGTTGACGCCGAAGCGCACGGCAGAAGACATCGGGATCCTGGTTCTGTAGTGCGTGTCCGAATGCAAGGGGACGTCAGCCCTTCACCGCGCCTTCGCCCACGCCCCGGAAGAAGTACCGCTGGAGGCAGGCGAAGAGGGCGATCAGTGGGGCCACGGCGATCACCGTGCCGGCGGCCACCAGGCGTTCGTCGTTGGCGAAGGTTCCGTGCAGATAGTTGAGGCCGATGGTGAGGGTGAACTTGGACGGGTCGCTGAGCACGATGAGCGGCCACAGGAAGTCGTCCCAGGCGCCCATGAAGGCGAAGATCGCGACGACGGCGACGGTCCCCTTCACGGACGGCAGCGCGATCCGCAGGAACCGCTGCCAGACGTTGGCGCCGTCGACGTAGGCCGCCTCCTCGATCTCGTAGGGCAGGTTGAGGAAGGCGTTGCGCATCAGCAGGACGTTCATCGCGCCGATGCAGCCCGGGAGGACCACCCCGATCAGGGTGTTGTTGAGGCCCAGTTCCCGCATGGTGGTGAACTGGGCGATGATGATGCCCTCCACCGGTACCAGCATCGCGAGGATGAAGACGAGGGTGGCGACGCGGCGGCCCCGGTAGCGCAGCCGGGCGAGCGCGTATCCCGCGAGTGCCGAACCGACGCAGTTCGTCACGACGTTGGCGGAGGCGACCTTCAGCGAGTTGAAGGCGTAGTCCCACACCGGGATGGTGTCGGCGACCCGCTTGTAGTTGTGCAGGGTGGGGTGTTCGGGCAGGAAGGTCGGCGGCGAGCTGTAGATGTCCTCGGTCGGGCCCTTGAGCGAGGTGGAGAGCTGCCAGAGGAAGGGGCCGACCGTGATGGCGAGTACGGCGAGCAACAGCGTGTAGCGCAGGGCGAGTTCCCAGACGCGGATGCGGCGCCCGTGCTCGTCGGTGACGCGGGGTTCGCGAACCGCCGACTTCTGGACGGGTCTTGTGCGTTCGATGACGCTCAAGCGTCCTCCTTCCGGTCGGCCCGCAGGACGAGCAGCATCAGCGCGACGGTGACGACGAAGACGACGACCGAGAGCGCGGAGGCGTAACCGACCCGGCCGGTCAGGCCGGTGCCGGTGCGCTGGACGAGCATCACGAGGGTGGTGTCCTCCCCGGCCGGTCCGCCGCTCGGCCCCGCCATCAGGTACACCTCGGAGAACACCTTGAAGGCGGCCACCGAGGACAGCGCCCCGACGAGGACCATCGTGGAGCGGACGGCGGGCACGGTGACCGTGAAGAACCGGCGTACCGCGCCCGCGCCGTCGACCGAGGCGGCCTCGTGGAGTTCGCGGGGCACGTTGGCGAGCGCGGCCAGGTAAATGATCATGTAGTAGCCGAGGCCCTTCCAGACCGTGACGGCCATGGCGCTCAGCAGCAACAGCCACTGGTCACTCAGAAAACCGATCCGGCCGACGCCGATCGTCTCCAACAGCGAGTTGACCAGGCCGCGTTCGTCCAGCAGCCACACCCAGATGAGTCCGACCACGACGATCGACGCGACGACCGGGGTGTAGAAGGCGGACCGGAAGAAGGTGATGCCGGGGATGTTCTTCTGCACCAACAGGGCGAGCAGCAGCGGGAGTACGACGAGTGCGGGGACCACCCCGAGGATGTACAGGGTGCTGTTGCGCAGGCCGGTCCAGAACATGTCGTCGTGCCACAGCTCGCGGAAGTTGGCGAAGCCCACGAAGTGGCCCGGGATCAGGGTGCGCCGGTCGGTGAGGGCGTTGGCCAGCGTGGAGCCGAACGGGTAGAGGATGAAGACGCCGGTGATCAGCAGTCCGGGGGCGGCGAACAGCCAGGGGCTGATGGGCAGTTGGCGCCGCACCCGGGAGACGGTGGAGAGGGCCATCGCGGACTACCCCTGCTGCTGGAGGAGCGTGTTGCACTGCTTGACAGCGTTGTCAAGAGCCGTCTCGGGGCTCTCCTTGCCTTGCAGAGCCTTGGCCACCTCGTTGCGCAGCGCGGTCTTCATCTGCTCACTGAACAGCACCGGCGTGTAATTCACCGCGTTTTTCAGGGACTTGGCGGCGGCGATCCGTACCCGCGTCTCGTCGGTGCCGTCCTCCTTGGTGAAGTACGGGTCGTCGAGGGAGCCCGCGGTGCTCGGGAAGATGGCGACCTTCTTCGCGAACGACATCTGCTGCTGGGCGTCGGTGACGTAGTGCGCGAAGGCCACGGCGGCGGGGGTGTGCTTGGTCTTGGAGTTGACCATCACGCCCATCACGTACATGTTGACGTGGCCGGTGCTGGTGATCTGGTCGGTGATGCCGATGTTCTTGTACAGGCTGGGCGCCTGCTTCTTGAAGTTGTCCAGGTCCAGGGCGCTGCCGGGGTTCATGGCGACGGCTCCGGTGAGGAACTTCTTGCCGGACGACTCGGGGGTGGCGGTGAGCGCCTGCGGGTCGAGGGCCTTCGCGTCGTACAACTCCTTGTACTTGGTGAGGAGTTCGATGCCCTTGGCGTCGTTGAAGGCGAAGGCGGTGCCGGCCTTGTTCATGAGCTCGACGCCGTAGCGGCCGAAGTCCTCGACGGTGGGGACGTTGGCGAGGGTGGCGACCTTGCCGTCGGTCTTCTTCGCCAACTGGAGTGCCTGGGCGAAGAGTTCGTCGTACGTCTTCGGCGGCTGGTCGGCGTCGAGTCCGGCCTGCTTGAACAGGGACTTGTTGTAGAAGAGCGGTCCGGTGTTGAGGTACCAGGGGAAGGCGTAGGTCCCGGTCATGCCCGGTATCTGGTGGCTCGCCCAGGCGCCGGGCAGGTACTCGCTCTTGTACTTCGAGGCCGCCTTGTCCAGGTCCATCGCGAGGCCCGCCTTGGCGAGCGGGGCGACCAGGTCCGGGGAGACGTTGACGACGTCCGGCAGGGTGCCGCCTGCGGCGTCGGCGCTGATCTTGTCGGCGTAGCCCTCGGCGGGCTGGTCGATCCACTTCACATGGGTGCCGGGGTACTGCTTCTCGAAGCCGGAGATCACGCCCTCGAAGTAGGACTTGAAGTTGGCGCGGAGGTTCCAGGTCTGGAAGGTGATGTCGCCTTCGACCTTGCCCGAGGCGTCGGTCGAGCCGCCGTCGTCTCCTCCGGAGCCGCAGGCGCTCAGCGGCATGAGGACTACGGCGGCGGCAGCGGCGGCGAAGGCTCTGCGGGAGATGCGCACGGCGGATCGCTCCTTTGCAGTGGGGGTTGGCCAATCGTGCCGGGGCAGACCTTGCACGCTGTTCGCGGGGTGCGTCAATGGATTCCGCTCAGCTAAATTCATTAGTTGGCCCGATCCGGCCAACATCCCAGCTCAGCAAGGTGTGTTCGCATTCTTGCGGTGGATCACTAATGCGCTTTAGGGTGTGCTGGCTCAAGCGCATTAGTGCGCGGTGCCGATGGAATGGAGAGCGGGCTTGTCAGGCAAGCGGTCACCCGCGCGTCGGCCGACGATGAAGGACATCGCGCAGCGCGCCGGTGTGTCCGAGAGCGCGGTCTCCTTCGCGCTCAACGGCCGGCCCGGCGTCTCCGAGATCACCCGCGACCGGGTGCGCCGGGTCGCGGAACAACTGGGCTGGCGGCCCAGCACCGCGGCGCGGGCGCTGTCCGGGGAGGGTGCGGCGACGGTCGGTTTCGTGCTGGCCCGGCCCGCGGACACCCTCGGCGTCGACTCGTTCTTCCTCCAACTCGTCTCGGGCATCCAGGAGATACTGGCCGAGCGGCATCTCGGGCTGCTCTTCCAGATGGCCGAGGACGTCGACGACGAGTGCGCGGTGTACCGACGCTGGTGGGCCGAACACCGGGTGGACGGGGTCCTGGTGGCCGACCCGCGCACCGCCGACCCACGGCCCGACCTCCTCGACGAACTGGGCCTGCCCGCCGTGGTGATCGGCGGCGCACCGGACGAACGGCATCCCGGTCTGTCGACGGTGTGGGCGGACGACGCGGGCGCGATGGCTTCGGTGGTCGACGAGTTGTACGCGCGCGGCCACCGCCGTATCGCGCACATCGCCGGTCTGCCGGGCCTCGCGCACACCGAGCGGCGGATCCGCGCCCTGCGCGCCGAGGCCGCGCGCCGCGGGCTGACCGAGGTGCACTCGGTGACGACCGACTACTCGGACGCGGCGGGCGCCGCCGTCACCCGCCGGGTCCTCGAAGTCGCCGCTCCCCCAACGGCGTTGATCTACGACAACGACGTGATGGCCGTCGCCGGGGTGGCCGCCGCGACCGAACTCGGCTTCTCCGTACCGGCGGACGTGTCGGTGGTCGCCTGGGAGGACTCGGCGCTGTGCCGGATGGTCCGGCCGTGGCTGTCGGCGCTGTCCCGGGACAGCGTGGAGTTCGGCCGTACGGCGGCCCAGGAGTTGACCGCGTTGCTGGACGGGGGCCCGGCGCGCACCGTGCGGGTGCCGGTGCCGCGGCTGATCGAGCGGGACAGCACAGGTCCGGCCCGGGTGTGAAAGTGCTGTGTCTCCCGGTTCGAGCCCGAATCGCCGGACACCGCCGGGTACTTCGTGTGAGGCTTTGCCCATGACTTCCGAAGACCCGCTGGCCGACCGGCTCCAGCTCGACCGGCCGCACTCCGCCCGCGTGTGGAACTTCCTGCTGGGCGGCAAGGACAACTACGCCGCCGACCGTGAAGCCGGCGAAATGATCGTCAAGATGTTCCCGGACATCGCCCTGCTGGCTCGCCTCCAACGAGGCTTCCTGGTGCGGGCCGTGCACTATCTCGCCGCGGAGGCGGGCATCCGCCAGTTCCTCGACATCGGCACCGGTCTGCCGACCGTCGACAACACGCACGAGGTCGCGCAGCGCATCGCGCCCGAGAGCCGGATCGTGTACGTCGACAACGACCCGCTGGTGCTGGTGCACGCGCAGGCGTTGCTCACCAGCACGCCCGAAGGGGCCTGCGCCTACGTCGAGGCCGATGTCCGCGATCCCGAGACGATCCTCGAAGCCGCGGCCCGGACACTGGACTTCAGCAAGCCGATCGCCCTGACGATGCTCGGCATCCTGGGCCAGATCCCGGACTCGGACGAGCCCGAGGCCGTCGTGGCCCGCTTCCTCGACGCCCTGCCCCCGGGCAGCTATCTCGCGCTGACCGACGGCACCGACACCAACCCGGCGCTCAACCAGGCGATCTCGGTGTACAACGCCAACTCCGCCAGCTCGTACTATCTGCGCAGCCCCGCGCGGGTGACGGCCTTCTTCGACGGTCTTGAGGCCGTCGAGCCAGGCATCGTCCCCATTTCACAATGGCGGCCCGAGCCTGTCGACGTGGGCAGTGACACGTCCGACGTCGTGGACACGATCTGCGGCATCGGCCGCAAAATCTGAGCGGCAACACAGAAGCGGGGTACCGGCGTTGGGCCGGTACCCCGCTTCTCTGCCTGTCCGTCGAGTCAGAGCCGGAACAGCGCCCAGACCGTCTTGCCGCCGCCCGCCCGCAGGTTCCAGCCCCATGAGTCGCTGAGCGCGGAGACCACCTGGAGGCCGCGCCCGGACTCCGCGAACTCGTCGGGGTGCCCCTCCACGGGTATGCGGTCGCTGTCGTCGGTGACCGCGCACACGGCGTACGGCAGCCGGTCCCACACGGCGAGCCAGAGTGAAGGCTGTTGCACCACCGGGGAGTTGGGCGCCCGGCCGTAGCGCAGCGCGTTGCTCACCAGTTCCGACACGGTCACCGCCATGTCGTCGACGAGTTCGTCCCCGGCCCGGTCGGCCAGCGCGGCGCGAGTGAAGTCCCGTGCCACATGCGCCGATTGAGGCATCGGGGGCACGGCCAGGACGGAACAGAGTGCCGGGTTGCCCCCGTCCCCGACGGTGGGGACCAGGGTGATGGTCTGCCCCGGTGCGGGTCGACCCACCTCGTCGACGGCCCGGCACAGCCACTCCCAAGTGCCCTCGATCCGCTGGGAGTCGAGCGGCCGTACGACTTGCTCTGCGGACATCGCGACCCCTGAGACCCCAAGAGAACAACTGCGCGCGCTACACCTGTCCGGAACATGGTCCTCCGACTGACCCTGCGAACGCAAGTGCATCGGCAATTACCGCTGCAATTGCAGATGATCTTGCGAGCGGTGCCCCCGAGGGCTATCGTCCTCCACATCACCAATGGATGCAATTGAAGATGCAATTGCATCCGATCTTCCGGGGGAGCGATGAGGCCTCAGATCGAGCACGCGAACGGCATGTCGGCGACCCTGCTGAGCGGCGCGGAGTGGCGCAAGAGCCACCACAGCAACCCCGAGGGCAACTGCGTCGAGTTGGCCGCGCTCTCCGACGGCCACATCGCCGTGCGCAACTCGCGCCATCCCGAAGGTCCGGCGCTCGTCTACACCAGCGCCGAGATCTCCGCGTTCGTCCGCGGTGTGAAGGACGGCGACTTCGACGGCCTACTCCCCGGCCGCTGAAGTCAGGCAAACCCGCGGATGGCCGGAAGGCGCCGGACACAGGCCGGCACCTTCCGGCTCCTTCACTCCCCGCAGTTATCCGGAACCTCGGTGCTACGATCCTGTTTTGAGTCCCGAGAACTTGCGGACTGTATCGGCGCGACCGCCGAGGGGATGAACATGACTGCAGCTCAACCGGAACACGCCCCCCTGGGCACAGACGTGCTGAGCCTTCAGCGAGGTGGTCCGACCGTCCAGCGCATCATGCTGGGCACCCGGCTGCGCCGGCTGCGCGAGTCCCTCAACATCACCCGGGACACGGCCGCTTCGGCCATACGCGCCTCGGACGCCAAGCTCTGCCGGATGGAATTGGGCCGCGTCGGCTTCAAAGAGCGTGACGTGGCCGACCTGTTGACGCTGTACGGCCTCCACGAGCCGGAGGCCCGCCAGGAGTACCTGGACTCGGCCCGTCGCGCCAACGAACCCGGCTGGTGGCGCGCCTACGGCGACTCCTTCCCGGCCTGGTTCGAACAGCACCTGGGGCTGGAGGAGGCCACCTCCCTCATCCGCACCTACGAAGTCCAGTTCATCCCGGGCCTGTTGCAGACCGCCGGGTACGCCGAGGCCGTCATCCGGCTCGGCCGCCCTGTCGACAGCCCGGACTCGATCCAGCGCCGCGTCGAACTCCGCATGACCCGCCAGGAGTTGCTGAGCAGGCCCGGAGCGCCGAAGCTGTGGGTCGTGGTGGACGAGGCGGCGCTGCGCAGGCCGCTCGGCGGGGTCGAGGTGATGCGCGACCAGCTCCGGCATCTCGTCGAGACGGCCGCCCTGCCGAACGTCACGCTGCAGGTGCTGCCCTTCGATGTGGGCGGCCATGCGGCGGCGGGCGGTCCGATCACCGTGCTGCGCTTCCCGGTCCCGGACCTGCCGGACATCGTCTATCTCGAACAGCTCACCAGCGCCCTGTACTTGGACAAGGCGGAGGAGGTCGACCGCTATCTCGCGGTCATGGACCGGCTGAGCCTGGTGGCCCTGCCCGGCCCCGAGTCGGTGGTCTTCGTGGAGAAGCTCCTCAAGGACATGTGAGGTCGGGGTCGGGGCACGGTCCGCTCAGACCCGCGACCTGTACAGCCCGAACTCCGCGATCCGTACGGTGTCCCGGGCGGCTGTCACGCGGACCCGCCAGCGCCGGGCGCGTACGGGCGCGGGCAGCAGCAGGATGCGACTGGCGCCGATCGTCCCGGCCCGGGCCACCTCGGTCCAGTTCCCGTCGACGTACGCCTCGACGACGAATGCCTCGACCTGCTGGCCGTACCGTCGGACGTCCTCCGCCAACCGGACGCGGTCCACCTCGTGTTCCGTCCCGAGGTCGACGGTGACCCGTCCCGGTGAGACGGCCGTGCGGGCTCCACGCGCCAGGTCCTCGGGCAGTTCCCGGTCCACGCGCTCACGGAACTCGCGCAGCCGCGCCACGTCCGGGTCCGCAAGCAGGCCATCGGTGTCCGGCGGCACATTGAGCAGCAGAACCGCGTTGCGGCCCACGGATCCGAAGTAGATGTCGGTCAACTCCTCGACACTCTTGGGGAGTTGGCCCGGGTGGTAGAACCAGCCGTCGTGGATCGACACATCGCACTCGGCCGGCCACCACTGGAGGTAGTCCGTGTTCGGCTGCGCCGCCACGAGCGCGTCGCGACTGCCCTCGTCGGGGGTGTCGTAGGACAGCGCCCAGTCCGTGCGGCCGTACTGCTCCTCCTTGACCGGGAGGACGCTCCACTCGTCCTCCCGCGCGGTGCCGCCCTCGTTGCCGACCCACCGCACGTCAGGGCCGGTCACGGCGATCGCCGCGTCCGGGGCGAGTGATCTGACCAGGGTGTACCAGCTGTCCCAGTCGTAGTCCTCGACCTGGCCCGGCGGGATGCGGCCCTGGGCGCCGTCGAACCACACCTCGTCGATCGGGCCGTACTCGGTCAGCACTTCGTAGAGGGTGTTGAGCATATGGGCGCCGTAGTCGGTCGCGTCCAGCGTGTAGAAGGCGTCCGGAGTGCGGTCGTCGCCCTCGACGAGGGTGGGGACGGTTCGGGTGGCGCGGGCGCTGCCGTTGGCGTAGACGCCGTGGAGGTACTGGTTCTCGTCCGCGGGCGAGAGGTAGACGCCGGCCTTGAGACCGTACCGTCGCATGGAGTCGGCGAAGGAGCGCAGTACGTCGCCCCGGCCCGCACGCCAACTGCTGTAGGCCACCGTGTGGTTGGTGTAGCGGGAGGGGTAGAGGACGAAGCCGTCGTGGTGCTTGACGGTGAGGATGGCGAGCTTGAAGCCGCCGTCGCGCAGGGCGCGGGCCCACTGGTCGGTGTCGAGGCCGGTCGGCTGGAACACGTTCGGGTCCTCGTCGCCGGTCCCCCACTCCAGGCCGGTGAAGGTGTTCACGCCGAAGTGCAGGAACGCCGTCCGCTCCAGTTGCTGCCAGGCCACCTGCCGTGCGGTGGGCCGGACTTGCGAGGCCTTGCGGACCAGGTCGGCTTCGCTGTCGTCCGGACTGACGGGGATGCGGTAGCGGGAGTCGGACGGGGGCGGGGGCGTCGCGAGGGCGGGGGTCGTCGCGGTGCCGGTCGCGGCGAGCGCGGTGGCCGAGAGGACGAAGAGACGTCTGGAGAGGGCCATGGGGTGGGACTCCTCTGGTCAGTGGGCGGTCAAGTGCCAGACTGCGGGCCGGTGCTGGTCCGGCGGGTACTGGGAGAGGCTGCCGTCGTCGGCGACGCTCAGCTCCATCTGCGTGATGGCGTTCACGAGTCGGTAGCCGCCCGCCGTGGGCGCCAACTCCCAGCGCTGCATGGTGTTCGCGGTGTCGCAGGGCTGCGGGATCGCCGCGACCCCCGGCTGGAGCGGCACGTTGAGGGTGAGCTTCCCGCCCTGTATCTCCAGGCAGCCGTCGGCGGTCCGTACCGTCGCGTAGCCGTCCGGTGTGCGCTGCACGGTGGCGTCGAAGGAGGCACCCGCCGTCCGGAACGTGTACGTCCCGTCCGCCACCGGTACCCGGGTCAGGTCCCGCCATCCGGGCGCGTGACCGACTGCCGTGCCCCGCGCGGTGAACTGGGCGTAGGTGGCGTCGGGGTGCGGGTCGCCCCAGGTCGCCTGGGCGAGGTGGCGCAGCGCGGGCTCGGTGTCGGCGGCGACCTCGTTCTCGGTCTCGCCACGTCCGTTGTCGGGCCAGAGGCTGATCTTCGCCCCGGTGATCCCGGCGCTGGAGGTCAGCTTCTCGCCCTCGAAGCTCCGCGGGTCCCAGCTCTGGTCGTACAGCGACTCGGTGTCGCTGTGGAAGCCGCCGCGCACCAGGTAGAGGGAGTAGGCCGCGTTCATCAACGGGTAGCCCTGGGCGATGAGTTGACTCGGTTTAGTCTGGACGTTCAACCAGTGCTCGACCGTCGTGCCCGGCGCCACCGGCACGGTGTTGGCGCCGGTGAGCCCGTCGTTCCAGATGCGCAGCTGCTTGCCCTTGCTCGCGGCGTAGGCCTGGACGCGGTTGATGAAGTCGATGTAGGCGTCCTGCGGGGTGGCGTTCGCGCCGTACTTCTCCTGGGCGTAACGCAGCATCTGCGGGTACTTGGAGTAGTCGGAGCCGAGCATGTACTCGTCGGCGCCCATGTGCCAGGACGGCGCGGTGAAGACCTGCGCGTACTCGTCCATCAGGCTGGTGTAGTAGTCGAACGCCGCCTGCTGGGTGACGTCGAGCCGGGCGGGCTGCTTGTTGCCGTCGCTGTCGGTGAGCTGGAGGTCGGGGCGGTTCTCTATCCACGGGTCCATGTGGCCCGGGGAGTTGATCTCGGGAATGATCTCGACGTGGTACTTGTCACCGAGGGCGACGAGGCGGCGCAGTTCGTCCTTGGTGTAGTAGCCCCAGGTGTTCGCCTCGGGGTGCGCGTCGCTCTTCACCTTGATTTCCAGGAGCAGTTGGTTGAGCTTGTGGTACGCCATCTCGCGCACCAGGTTCTCCAGCCAGGGCAGGGAGATGTGGATGTAGCAGGCGCAGACGCCGACTCCGCGCTCCTTGTACCGAGGGACGTCGACCGTGCGTCCGGCCGGTATGTGGTCGCCCTGGGCGAGGAGTTGGAGGAGGGTGCGGGTGCCGTAGAAGGCGCCGGTCTCGGTCGCGCCGGTGACCGACAGCCGCCTGCCCGCCTGGAGTTCATAGCCCTCCGCGCCCAACGAGCCCTGCGTCGGCCGGACTTCGATCACGATGTCGCCGGGTCGGGCGGCACCGCCCCGTACGACGGGCACCGTTCCGTGACCCGCCGCCTTGAGGTCGTCGGCGAGGGTGTCGGCGACCCTGCGTTCACTCGCGCTGCCGGCCACCAGCCGGGTCCCGGCCCCGAAGTCGTAGCTCCCGTTCTGCGGGGTCCAGTTGGACAGCGCGGGCACGGTCACCGGAGATGCTGCCTGCTCCTGCCGGGCCGCGACCGCCGGCGCTGCGGACGCCATGAACAGCGCGAACACCGCCGCGAAGCCGATCAGCCGGAAACGTCTCTTCCCACGCTCAGCCATGACACTCCACCGGTCGCGATTGATCGGACGACTGATGATTGGACTGCGTTCAGGGACTGTCAACGGGCGACGGGAGCAGTCGAGTTGAGCCATTGATCGGATGACCAGCACGTCAGTCGCTACGCGCCCGGAACCGGCTCGTGAAAAGTCCAAGAAGAGGGGAGCGAATGTCCAAGGCCGGTCGCCTCTCGACGCGGCGCCTGGACCGAGGCACAGTTCTCCCTACGTACTCGCGAGTAG
Source organism: Streptomyces sp. STR69 (assembly GCF_024519455.1). Taxonomy (GTDB): domain Bacteria; phylum Actinomycetota; class Actinomycetes; order Streptomycetales; family Streptomycetaceae; genus Streptomyces. The sequence goes on from NZ_JALJRY010000003.1 coordinate 362,875, forward strand.
ATTGAAGGAGCGCGCCCGTGACCAGCTGGATCGGCCGTACCGCCGCCGAGATCTCCGCCGCCGTACGCGAGAAGCGGGCCACGCCCCGTGAGGTGGTGGCCGAGCATCTCGCCCGGATCGAGCGGCTGGACGGGCGGATCGGCGCGTTCCGGGTGGTGCGGGCCGAGGCCGCGCTCGCGGAGGCCGACGCGGTGGGCGCACGGGCCGACCTGGCCGAACTGCCGCTCGCGGGCGTGCCGGTGGCCGTGAAGGACAACCTCGCCGTGACCGGCGAGTCCACCCGGGTCGGTTCGGCCGCGACCCCGGACACGCCCGCCGACCACGACCATGTCACCGTGGCCAGGCTGCGGGCGGCGGGCGCGGTGGTCGTGGGGCTGACGAACGTGCCCGAGCTGTGCGTCTTCGGCAGCACCGAGGGCGTCTACGGCACGGCCCGCAACCCGTGGGACACCACCCGCACCGCCGGGGGCTCCTCGGGCGGCAGCGCGGCTGCGGTCGCGGCGGGCATGGTACCGATCGCGCTCGGCAACGACGGCATGGGCTCGCTGCGCATCCCGGCGGCGAACTGCGGTCTGGTCACGATCAAGCCGGGGTTCGGGGTGGTGCCCGCCGGCATCGGCGACGGCGACTGGTTCGGAATGTCCGAAAACGGGCCCTTGGCGACGACCGTCGAGGACGTCCGGCTGATGTTTTCGGTCATCGCGGACATCGAGGTCGTACGCCCTGATGAGCCCACCTCCCGGAAGATCGCCGTCTCCGTGCGCAGCCCGCTCGCCGGGGTCGCCGTCAGCAAGCCGTATACGACCGCCGTCCGGGAGGCGGCCGGGCTGCTGGCCAAGGCGGGGCACGCGCTGCACCGCGCCGATCCGCCGTATCCGCTGTCCCTGAGCACCACCTCGCTCGCGCACTGGACGGCGGGCACCTCGGTGGACGCGGCGGGGCTCGACCCGCGCAGGCTGACGCGCCGGACCCGGGTGCACGCGGCGATCGGGCGCCGGTTCGTGAACGGCGTCCGTACCGGGAGGAGCCGGGAGCAGCTGCGGGAACGGCTCACGCCGTTCTTCGCCGAGCACGACATCCTGCTGACGGCGGCGCTGGCCCGCCGCTCCCCCAAGGCCGGGCCGTGGCACGAGCGGGGCTGGCTGCTGAATGTGCTGGCCAATACCAACTACTCGCCGATGACTCCCCCGTGGAACCTCACCGGCTGGCCCGCGATGTCGGTCCCGTTCGGCACCCTGCCCTCGGGCGCGCCCTGCGCCGTACAGCTGGTGGGGCGGCCGGGGTCGGAGGCGGCGCTGCTGGAGCTGGCGGAGCAGTTGGAGAAGCTGCACCCGTGGGTGCGGACCGCGCCGCTCGACTGAGGGTTCCCGTCAGAGGGAGCGGTACATGATGTGCAGGCCCACGCGGCCGTCCCGGGGATGGTCGAAGGCGTCCGGCACCGTGCCCAGGATCGTGAAGCCGAGGGAGAGCCAGAGCTTGACGGCGGGGTTGGTCTCGACGACCGCGTTGAAGACCATGCCCCGGAAGCCCTGGTCGCGGGCGGCGGTGAGGATGTGTTCGGCTAGGGCGCGGCCGATGCCCCGGCCGCCGTGGTCGGGGTCGACCATGAAGCCGGCGTTGGCGATGCGGGCCGCGGGGCCGCCGTAGTTGGGGGTGACGAAGGCCGAGCCGACGATCGTTCCGTTCTCGTCCTCGGCGACGTACACGCGCTTGGGCGGGGACGTCCACAGGGCCCGGGCCGCCTCTTCGGAGGTGTCCCGGGCCCAGGTGTAGGTGTCGCCGGCAGCGACGATCCGGTGCCAGAAAGGCCAGATCCGCGGCCAGTCGTCGGCCGCGGCTTCTCTGATCAGCATGGGCGCGATTTTCGCACGCCCATGCTGTCGGCGATCGCGATGGGTCCCGTGGGGTTCAGTCCACGCTGGGCAGGATGTGGGGCTCGGCGAGGTCGTCCTCGTATCCGGCCAGTCGGATGGGGGCGGACCGTGCCCACACGGCCAGGCTGCCGAGCTCGTCGGACCGGTGGCCCGCACGCTCCGTAGGTTGCTGGGGGCGTTGCTCGCGATTCGTCTTTTCCGGTGTCACCGCGCACTCCTTATGTGTCGGGTCACCCTCGGGGCATACCGGCCATTCTTCGGTCCGGTACCTGAGGCCCGCTCGGGTGTGGGTTGAAGGCAGTTCGGACGCGGTGGCGCCGGTTACTCGTGTGAGAGCAGGCCGTTGTGAACGGCTTGCCCCGGGACGGACCACGGGTGTGGGTGGGACCCCTTGTTGCTGTCCGTCTGCCTCAGATTAACCAAATGAGCGGGCTGCCGCTCGATGGGGCTGAAAACATGGGGTAAATAATAGACACGCGCGGCCACAAGGTCCGGATGGGTCGCCACCGCGGTACGTGGCGGCCGTACGGGAGCACACGTGAGGTCGGCCGCGGGGAGTCGGCCGGTGGCGAGGTAGGCGTTGACGGTGTCGTTGACGCAGGTGTCGCCGTAGTCGGTGCCGTACACCCCGTGCCGGTAGGAACCGGTGACGGTGACGAGCCGGGAAGCGGGCCACCTGGCGTGCATCTGCCGGGCCTCCGAGTACGGCACCCGGGGATCGCCGGTGGCGTTGACCATGAGCGCCGGGATGTCGTTGTGGACGGTGGTGACCGGCCGCTCCTTGGGCCGCGGCCAGAAGGAGCACGGGGTCACGTTGTTGAGGAACGGGCCGAACAGCGGGTGCCGGGCCCGGGTCCGTTCGATCGCGCGCCAATGGACCTCGGTGTCGCGCGGTCCTGGGGTGTCGGCGCACAGGTACGCGGTCTGGGTGCTGCCGTACGCGGAGCCGTCGCCGGTCAGCGTCGCCGCCAGGAAGGCGGTGAGGAACGCGTCCGGCTCGGCGTGCCCGGTGTCGGCGGCCCGCTTGAGTGTGCGGAAGACACCCGCGACGAGCGCGTCCCCCTCCTCCGTGTCGTCGCCGAGGACCGCGTAGTCGAACAGCGGCGCCACGTGCCGGTCCACCCGGTAGGGGCCGATGGCCAACGGCCGCCCGACGGCCGCGGATTGGATGCCGTCGAGGGTGGCGAGCACGGCGTCGGCGGTGCCGCCCAGCCCGTATGTACGGTCGTGGGCCGCCGCCCAGCCCGCCCAGTGGCGCAGGGCGTCCTCGTTGACCTGCTCGGTGCCGTACTCGGCCCAGGGAGCGAGGCGGCTCGGATCGTGCACTCCGTCCAGGACGACACGGTCGGTGCGGCCGGGGAACATCGCCGTGTAGACCTCGCCCAGATAGGTGCCGTACGAAACGCCGTAGAAGGAGATCCGGCGCTCGCCGAGGGCGGCGCGGACGGCGTCCATGTCGCGGGCCGCGTTGCGCGTGGAGACGTAGGGCAGAAGGGCTCCGGCGCGGTCTCGGCACTGCTCGGCGAGGCCGCGCTCGAAGGCCCGCATGCGGTCGAAGCCCGCCCGGTCCGGTCCCGTCGAGCGGAAGTACGTCTCGGTGCGCCAGCCGCAGTCCAGTGGTGTGTTGCGGCCGGTGAAGCGCGGGTCCACGCCGACGATGTCGTAGCGGCGGGCCGTCTCCCCCATCGCCGCGCTGACGGCGGGCAGGGACTCGATCGCGGGATCCGCCGGTCCGCCCATGTTGTAGAGCAGCGTGCCGATGCGGTGCGCGGGGTCGGCGGCCCGGAGGCGGGCCACCGCGATGCCGATCGTCCGGCCGGCGGGGGTCGCGTAGTCCAGGGGCACCTTCAGATCGGCGCATTGGGCGCCGGCCCTGTCGAGAGCCTTGCCGGTGTCGTCGTCGGGACCGCGGGCACAGGTCTTCCAGACGAGGCGCCGGTGGTCCGGAGACGGGTCCGTGGGTGTGGTCGGGGCCGGGGCCGACGGGAAAGCGACCGCGGCCGTCGGGAGGGCGGCGACGGCCAACAGAGCGGCTGCCACCGCCCTCCCCAATCCCACGCGGAACGTGATCGTCATATCACTCACTGTAGCCATCCCTGGTGGGGGCTGTATTCCGATTTTTAGGGCGTCACCGCTCAGTCCCCGACCCGTACCAGCCCGCTCTCGTAGGCGAAGATCACCGCGTGGATACGGTCCCGTAGGCCGAGTTTGGTCAGGATCCGGCCGAGGTGGGTCTTGACGGTCGTCTCCCCGACGAAGAGGCGGTGCGCGATCTCCCCGTTGGCCAGTCCCCTGGCGACCAGGGCCAGGACTTCCCGTTCCCGCTCGGTGAGAGCCGCCAGGCGGCTGCGCTGGGCGGGCGCGGACGCGGGGGCGTGCAGGACGAAGCGTTCGACCAGGCGCCGGGTCAGCGAGGGCGCCACCATGACCTCGCCCCTCAGCACCGCGCGGACGGTCACCAGGATCTCCTCGGCGGGGGCGTCCTTGACGAGGAAGCCGTTCGCGCCGGCACGCAGGGCCGCGTAGGCGTACTCGTCGAGGTCGAAGGTGGTGACGAGGAGGATGCGGGGCCCGTGGGGCTGCGCGCACAGGATTTCGGTCGCGGCGAGCCCGTCCAGGCCCGGCATGCGTACGTCCATCAGGACTAGGTCCGGCTCCAGCGCGGCCACCCCCGCGATCGCCGCGTCACCGTCGGCGGCCTCGCCCACCACGGTGAGATCGGGCTGGCTGTCGACGACCATCCGCAGCCCCATCCGGATCAGCTCCTGGTCGTCGCAGATCAGCACCCGGAACGATGACGACGATGACGCGGTGCGATCCGGGGTCGGGTCGAGGGCGGTCATGCGGTCGCCGCGGTGGGCTCGGGCTCGGCAGGACGCAGGGTCGCCACGACGCGGTAGCCGCCGTCGGGCGTGGGGCCGGCGTCGAGGCGCCCGGCGTAGAGGGCGGTGCGCTCGCGCATGCCGGTGAGTCCACGACCGGACGCGAGCAGCGGAGCGGGGCGTTGGCCCGCCCCTCCGGCTTCCGTTCCGGCCGAGTTCTCCACCCTGACGCGGACCAGCCGCCCGGGCCCCTGCCTACCGGTGTCGACCCGTACGTGAACCGTGGCGTCCGGCGGAGCGTGCTTGACGACGTTGGTGAGCGCCTCCTGCACGATGCGGTACGTCTGCGCGGTCAGATCCGCCGCAAGGCCGTCCCGTTCTCCACGAAGGTCCAACAGGGCGCGTCTGCCGCCCGTGTCGAGGCGTCCGACCAGCCGCCGCAGATCGGCCGAGAGGTCTTCGCCGGCCCCATCGGAAGCGGAACCGGAGTCGCCGGCCGGGGCGTTCGCGTCGGGAGTGCGCAACACCTCCAGCAGTCGGCGCAGTTCACCCAGGGCCTCGCGGCCGGTCGCGCTGATGACGCCGAGAGTCCGATCCACGACGGCGGGGTCGATCTGCCGCATCAGCCTGCCGCCCTCGGCGTTCAGCACCATCACGCTCACGCTGTGCGCGAGGACATCGTGGATCTCGCGGGCGATGCGCGCCCGCTCCTCGGCGACGGCGACCCGGGCCAGGGCGAGGCGTTCCGACTCGGCGAGCGCGGCCCGCCGCTCGAACTCGGCGACGTAGGCGCGCCGGGCACGCACGTACTCGCCGAACACCCAGGCCCCGGCCAGCAGAAGCCCCACCGCGAGCGAAGTGAGCCAGGCGCCCCGGGCACCCGGGCCACCGCCGTAGTCCCGCTGCCACGCGGGAATCCACAGCAGCACGCAGCCGGCGGCGCAGACCACCGTCACCGCTGCGGCGCGGCGCAGGCCACGCACGGTGAGGGTGGCCAGGGCCGCGGCGAGGGCGACGGCGCCGCGTCCCGGCTCCTGTCCCCACACCTGTCCGAGGTACTGCGCCCAGAACACCGCCGTCACCAGGGCCGCGACCAGCACCGGCCGGCGGCGACGCCACAGCAGGGGCAGTACCAGGGCGACGTACACGACCACCTGCACCCAGACCGGCCGCCAGCCCGGCTCCGGTCGGATCACCGGCGGCACCGCCACCAGCACGACCAGCAGGGCGTCCGTCAGCCACGGGTGGCTCCGCCGCAGGCGGGACAGGGTCTCGATCAGTCGATACACCACCTCACGCTACGGCCGGGCCCGCTCCCCCACATCGTCCCGGCGGGCGTCATGGGGTCCTCCCACGGTCGTACACGTACCGGCCGGGGACACGACGTACGGCCACCCGGGGCGCTTCCACCATGGCCGCCATGTCGATCACCACCGAATTCCTCAGACGGCCCCTCATGACCGGTGCCGTGGCGGCCAGTTCACGACGGCTGGCGTACGCGATGACCGAGGGCATCGGCCTGGAGGAGGCCCGGCTCGTGGTCGAACTCGGCCCGGGGACCGGGGTGTTCACCGACGCGATCCTCGCCCGGCTCGCACCCGCCGCACGGCTCGTCGCGATCGAACTCAACCCGGTGCTCGCGGCACGGCTGTCGGCCACCCGGCGCGACGCACGCCTGACCGTCATACGGGGCTCGGCCGCCGAACTGGCCGCCGCAGTGGGCGAACCGGCCGACGCGGTGGTCTCCGGGCTGCCGTGGACGGTCATGCCGCGGGAACAGCGCGGGCACATCCTGGACGCCGTGGCCGAAGTCCTCGCGCCCGGCGGCCGGTTCACCACCTTCGCCTACCTGCACGCGTCCTGGACCCCACCCGCCCGTCACTTCACCGCCGAACTGGCCTGCCGTTTCGGCAAGTTGGAACGCTCGACCGTGGTGTGGCCGAACCTCCCACCCGCCTTCGTGCACCGGGCCACCCGGAAGCCATGACCGGCCGGGATACGGCCGCTCACCGGTCCGGCTCGGCAGTGGCGGTCAGGGTGCGGTCCAACCAGCCGATGATCGTCGGGAACACCTCGGGCAACTTGCTCACCGCGCAGTGTCCGGTGTCGGGGACGAGGTTCACGACGGTGTCGCGGCGGCCCTGGAACACCAGGGTGTCGTGCTGGGGCACATGGACGTCGTCGGCGCCGTTGACCACCAGCATGGGGTTGTTGCAGTCCTGGTCGAGCAGCGGGCGCAGGGAGAACTCGGCCCTGCCCGCGACCAGTTGCTCGGGGGTGGGCGGTGCGTCGAAGCCCATCGCGTTGCCGACGATCCCGTCCATCCCGAAGGCGTACATCCGCTCTTCGGTGAACGCCGTTTCGACCGGCCCGCCCAGCACCACGGCGGCGTCGACCTCACCACCGAGTCCCGACCGGGCCGAGAAGTGCCCGCCCATCGAGATGCCCACGTGCGCCACCACGCCGTTGCCCAGCGACCGGGCATGTCCGATCAGCCCGCTGACCAATTCCGCGCCGCCGGAACCGGTCATCGGCACCGTCGATTCACCGGTGCCCGCGATGTCGAACACCAGCACAGCGACGCGCAGATGGGTGGCGAGGAGCACCATCAGCCCGTGCACATCCATCTTCCAGCTGTCCACGCCGCCGCTGGCGAGCACCACCGGCCGGTCGGCGGGAAGGTCGAGGGGCGCAAGCAGATGGACCGGGACACTGGTCGCGCCTCCTCGGTACGGCAGTTCCAGCACGTACCGCTCGAAGCGCAGCCCGAACCCGGGAGCGGCGAGCCGGTACTGCTCCAACTGCTTGGCGAGCGCGACGCGCTTGCTCTCGTCGGCCAGGGCGGGGAACTTCGCCCATCCGTAGGCCAGCGCCGCCTGCTCATGGGCTCCCGCGTCGGCATAGGCCGCGGCCAGCTTCGACCATTCATGGACCCACCCGCCCGGAGCGTCCGCCCACATCTCGGTGACCGCGGCCCGCACGGCGTCGACGTCGGCCACCGGCAGCCCGGTGTTGACCATCTGCGGATACCGCTCGCCGAACAGCTCCGACGCGTCCAGTGGCCATTGGTAGGGCATGACGGCTCCTTCCGCTTCTTCTGCGACACTGCCACTAACGCAGATATCTTGCGTTAGTGGACGCTACGCTCGCCCGGACACAAACGCAAGATCCGTGCGTTAACGTGACGTGGTGAGCAAGAACGAGACGAGCGACCAGGCAGAGGCGTCCCGCCGTCCGGGCGGCCGGTCCGCGCGGGTCCGCGCCGATGTCCTGCGGTCGACCCTGGAAGCGCTCGCCGAGAACGGCACGAGCGGCTTGACGATGAGCGAGGTCGCCCGGCGGTCGGGCGTCCACGCCACCTCGATCCAGCGACGCTGGGGCGCCCTGCAGAACCTGGTCCTGGACGCGCTGCTGTCCTACAGCCAGGAACAACTACCGGTCCCCGACACCGGGAACCTCCGGAACGACATGGTCGCGCTGGCCCGGCTGATCGCGGTCTACCTGAACACTCCCCTGGGCGCCGCGCTGGCCCAGGCGCTGGCCACGGCCGAGGAAGATCCCCAACTGGCCGAGAGCCGCGCCCAGTTCTGGCAGACCCGCTACGACGTCACCCGGATCATCGTCGACCGCGCCATCGACCGCCACGAGCTGGCGGCCGACACCGATCACCGGCTCACCCTCGAACTGCTGGTCGCACCGCTGCATTTCAGGGCGCTGCTCATCCGGCAGCCCATCGAGGAGGACCGGATCGAGCGGATGGTCGACACCCTCCTGCACGGCCTGGCCGGACCGGGCTCCGCCCGCACACGGCCCGACTCCCGGTGACACCGAGGCCCGCGCCGGCGAGAACATGACCTGCGTCACTGAAGGCGTCGCGCAGTTCAGATCCCGTTGGCTGCGCCGAAAGCTCGCCATGATCTCCTGGCGTTCCGCACAGGCTGTCTCGCGGGAGGACTGACGCGTGGAGTTGCGCAGCGTCGAGGAGCTGATGGACCTGCTGTACGCCTGCCGGGGCGCCTGGGACACCCCGGACCGGAGCGGTGATCCGGTCGATCTGCACGACCACGCACTGCAGACGGCCGCGCTGCTGCGCCGAAGTCGCCCCGCCGACAAGGAACTTCAGATCGCCGGCCTGGTCCACGACATCGGACATCTCCTGCAACCCGGGGACGACGCCGGACACGCCGACCACGCGGCGGACGCGGTACACGCCCTGCTCGGCGCACGGGTCGCCCACCTGGTCCGGCTGCACGTGCCCGCGAAGCGCTATCTGGCCACCGCCGCACCGGACCACGACCTGTCCGCGCAGAGCACGCTGACGCTCCGCGCGCAGGGCGGCCCGATGTCCCGCGCCGAGGCCGCGGCCTTCGAGCGCGATCCGCTCGCCGACGACGCGATCACCCTCCGCCAGGCCGACGACGCGGCCAAGGTCGTCGGCTTCGACGCCGGGGTCCTGGAGGACTGGCGCACGGTCCTGGGCATAGTGGCCACCCGGAACTCCCGACTGCCCAACTCCCGCCTGGGGGCTGTCGACTGACGGTCCGTCATGAGATCGTACGGCGATGACGTCGTCGTCGTTCGGTCTGCGGGGTCGGGCCGTCCTGGTCACCGGCGGTACGCGCGGGATCGGTCACGCGGTCGCCGAGGCGTTCGCCGGGGCCGGGGCGCTGGTGTGCGTGAGCGCGCGGGACGCCGGTGAAGTGGGGCGCGTCGCGGCGGAGTTGGGCGGGGTCGGGCTCGCCGGGGATGTCGGCGACCCCGAACACGCGAGGGAGTTGGCCGAGTTCGCGCTGCGCGCCTTCGGGCGGATCGACGTGGTCGTCAACAACGCGGCGACGAACCAGCCGTACGGCCCCCTGATGGAAGCCGATCCGGACGCGTGGCGGACGGCGTTCACCGTGAACGTCGAGGCGCCGCTGCGGTTGACGCAGTGCGTGTGGCGGGCGTGGATGCGGGAGCACGGCGGCGCGGTGGTCAACGTGTGCACCGAGGGCGCCGGGCATGTCGGGCCGAACGTGGGGGCGTACTCCACCAGCAAGGCGGCGCTCCTTCACCTCACGCAGCAGCTCGCGGGTGAACTCGCGCCGGGGGTGCGGGTCAACTCCGTCTCCCCCGGACTCGTACGCACCGAGATGGCGCGCTTCGTGTGGGAGCCGGGCGAGGCGGAGGTCGCCGCGGGGCTGCCGCTCGGGCGGATCGGGGAGCCGGCCGACATCGCACGGGCCGTGCTGTGGCTGGCCTCCGACCAGGCCGAGTGGATCACCGGGGCGGATCTGCTGGTGGACGGCGGGACGCGGGTGCGGGCGGCGTACGCGTCGGGCGGGTACGCCGTCCACGACCGGCTGAGGTCGGCGGGGCCGCCCCGCCCGTAGCGGCTCCCTGACGGGATTACGGGAACAGGGCGATCCCCACGAGGATCAGCAGGACGATCCCGGCGACGAGAGCGACCGTGGCCCAGGTCCCGCGGTGCTTCACCGCGGTCGTGGGCCCGCCGCCGCGCGGGCGGTCCTCCGGCAGGACGGGGTGGGCCGGACGGTCGCTCGCATAGAACTGGTCGTCGGTCGGATAGTGGTTGCGCGGGTCCTTGAAGGCCCTTGGATCGATGCCGTGTGCACTGGCCATGGGAACTCCTCGCGCGGCACTCACCAGGGCCGGGGCCCGGCGCTCACCGGGACTCGGGTCCGGGGTGGCGGGTTACCACTTGCCGGGCGCGTAGTCCTTGAGGAAGACGCCGTACAGGTCCTCGCCCTGCTCGCCGCACACAATCGGATCGTAAACCCGTGCCGCCCCGTCGACCAGGTCGAGCGGTGCGTGGAAGCCCTCCTCGGCAAGGCGGAGCTTGTCGTAGTGGGGGCGTTCGTCGGTGATCCAGCCGGTGTCGACGGAGGTCATGAGGATGCCGTCGGTCTGGAACATCTCCTGGCCGCTGGTCCGGGTCACCATGTTCATGGCGGCCTTGGCTGCGTTGGTGTTCGGGTGTCCGGCGCCCTTGTAGCCGCGGCCGAAGACGCCCTCCATCGCCGAGACGTTGACGATGTACGCGCGTCCGCTGGCCGCGGCCTTGGCGGCGGCGGCCATGGCCGGGCGGAGCTTGCTGATCAGGATGAACGGCGCGGTGTAGTTGCAGAGTTGGGTCTCAAGCAGCTCCACCGGGGAGATCTGCTCGATGGTCTGCACCCAGGTGTTGGTGTCGACGACGTCGGGGACCAGGCCGCCGGCGTCGATGGCGGTGCCGTCGAGGTGCCGGGCGACGCTGGCGTTGCCCGCGACCAGGGCGAGGTCGGCGACCTGCTGGGCGTCGAGGCCGCTGATGCCGACGGGCAGCGCGGCCAGTCCGTCGACCGCGCCGGAGCCGAAGGCGCCGATCACGTGGTGGGCGGGCAGCTCACCGGCGGGCAGCGGGGCGCTCTCGCCGTCGACGAGCGCGGCGTAGGCGGACGGCAGCCGCCGTACGGTCTGGGTCGCGTTGTTGATGAGGATGTCGAGCGGGCCCGCCTCGGCGACCTGGTCGGCGAGGGCCACGGCCTGGGCCGGGTCGCGCAGGTCGATGCCGACGACGTCGAGGCGGTGGATCCAGTCCGCCGAGTCGTCCATGGCCTTGAAGCGGCGGATGGCGTCCTTCGGGAAGCGCGTGGTGATCGTCGTGTGGGCGCCGTCGCGGAGCAGCCTCAGCGCGATGTACATGCCGATCTTGGCGCGACCGCCGGTGAGCAGGGCGCGCTTGCCGGTGAGGTCGGCGTGGACGTCGCGCTTCTCGCGGTTCAGGCGGGCGCAGTCGGGACAGAGCTGGTGGTAGAAGTAGTCGACTTCCACATAGCGGGTCTTGCAGGTGTAGCAGGAGCGCGGGCGCTGCAGTATCCCGGCGATCCGGCCCTCCTCCGTCACCGACGACGGGAGCAGACCCTCGGTCTCGTCGTCGATGCGCTGTGCGGAGCCGGTCGCGGTGGACTCGGTGACGGCCTTGTCGTGCGCGGTCTTCGCGGCCCGGCGCTCCTGACGGCGGCGCTGCTTGACACTGCGGTAGATGCCCGCGGTGGCCCGGCGCACGGTGATCGCGTCGGGGTGGTCGACGTCGATCTTCTCCAGTTCGTCGAGCACGCTGAGGCAGACGGCCAGCCGCTCGGGGTCGATGCCGGGCCCGTACACGACCTCGTCCGGGGTCGTGGAGCCGTTCTCTGTCACCGTCATCGCGCTGCCGTTTCCTTGGGTGATCCGCGGCGGCGCTCCGATCGCACCAGCCGTCGAACAGGGAATTTTACGGAGCGCCGGGCCGCAGCACCAAACTCGTGCCGCGTCACGACCCACAGGCGGTGATGAGTGTCTCCACCTCCTCGGTGAGGGCACGGGCGAACAGATCGAGATCCGGTACGGCCGCCGCGTCCGCGACGAGGCCGTAGTGGACGTGTCCGCGGAAGGTGGAGACGGCGACCGCGAGGGACTGGCCGCCGGCCAGGGGGGCGTACGGGAACACCGCGGTGACCGGGTTGCCGCCGAGCTTCAGCCCGATGCCGGGCAGCGGGACGCTGGTGACGAGGATGTCGAACCAGAGCCGGGCGGCCTGTGCGGCGAAGGGTCCGCCGAGCCGGTGGCCGAGCGCGGGGACATGGTCGGCGAGCAGGGCGACGGCGCCCGCGCCCCGGTTGGGTCCCGCGTCCTTGTTGCGGTCCATGGCGGCGCGCACGGAGTCGAGCCGGGCGAGGGGGTCCGGGTCGTCGACGGGCAGCCGTATCAGGTAGCCGGACAGCCGGTTGCCCTGTGGCTGCGCGCCGCGCGGGCGGCGTTTGGAGACGGGGATCAGGGCGCGGGGCGCGACGCCCTCGCTGCCGTCGCCGCGTTCGTCGAGCCAGCGGCGCAGGGCGCCCGCGACGACGGCGATGAGCACGTCGTTGACGGTGCCGCCGACGGTCTTGCGGATCCGGTGCACGTCGTCGAGGTCGACGACGACTCCGGCGGTACGACGGGTGCCCGACGGCTCGGAGGCCAGTGCCGCCGACGAGCGGACGTCGAGGGTCGAGCGGGCGACGGACGCCCCGATGTCGAGGGCCCGGCCGACGTCGGACAGGGCGCCCCGCAGCAGCCCGGGCAGCTTGCGCACGTCGGGCAGGAGGCCGCGCGCGGGCTCCTCGGGGCGTGGTCGCCGCTCGGGCATGTCCATCGGGTCGAGGATCGCGGCGGCGAGGGTCAGCGCCCGCAGTCCGTCGGCCAGGGCGTGGTGGAACTTGAACAGCACGGCGAAGGAGACACCGTCCTCGCCGGGCAGCACATGCGCCTCCCACGGGGGCCGGCCGCGCTCCAGCGGGCGTTCCATGAGCCGGCCGGCGACCTCCTGGAAGTCGGCGGTGGGGGCGTGCAGCCGGACGTGCTGGAGCGGGTCGAAGTCGGGGTCGGGCTCGCGGGTGGCGCTCCCGAAGGACAGGGACAGCGGCTGCCACACGTCCCGGATACGCATCCGCAGCCCGGGGACGGCGGCTGCGCGGGCGGCGAGAAGGTCGGCGGCGTGGGCTCCCGCGGTCGGCGAGTGTGCCGAGAAGACGCCGAGTGCGCCCAGGTGCATCGGGTTCAGGTCGGACTCGATGTTCCAGAACGCCAGGTCGAGAGGAGCGAGCAGGTCGGAAGTCAAAGGCTTGCCTCGCGTCGACTAGGGGTGAGCAAGCAGTCAAGCGCCGACAAGCGATTACGGTCAAGTACGATCAAGCTACGCACAGTTAACAGCAGATTACATCCGGCCCCGATCCCACCCCTCCGAGAGGGGTGGGACTCAGGATGCGCCTGAGATCACTTCAGTGCCGGTGGTCCCGCCTGGGGTGACGTACCCCACTCCGACGGGTGCGGGCCGACCGTGAAGTCCAACGACCGTACGGACCTCAGCAGCCCGGTCGTCAGATAGGTGCGGTCGTACGACACCCCGTCCGTCCGGGCCGCCTGGATGTAGCGGTCGTCGGCGGAGGTGCCGGGCGCCTTGACGGTCAGGGCGCCGTGCGGGTAGTAGCGGCGGTCCAGGGTCAGGTCGACCCGGTCGAAGACGGGCGTGGACAGGCCCCAGGTGTCGTAGCCGGGCTGGACCGGGAAGATCCCGATCGACGACAGGACGTTCCAGGCAGACATCGTGCCGAGGTCGTCGTTGCCGGTCATGCCGGTCGGGCCGTCCGTGAACAGGGTCAGTGCCGCATGGACGACATCGGTCGTCTTCCACGGCTGTCCGGTCGACAGGTAGGTGTACGGGGCGATCAGGTCGGGCTCGTTCTGCGGGTTGTACTTGTCCGCGTTGTAGTAGTCGTACGGCCCGTTGACCCACACCTCGCGGGCGGTCTTCGCCGGATCGGCGAGCAGCTGGTCGTAGGCGAAGAAGGAATCGAGCCGGGCGTTGGCGGCCTGCCGGCCGCCGATGAGGTCGACCATGCCGGGCAGGTCCTGCGGGACGAGCCACTGGTACTGCCAGGACGTGCCCTCGTGGAAGCCCTCGCTCTGCGCCGGATCGGCAGGACCGACGAAGGCACCGGAGGCGTCGCGGGCGCGGAAGAAGCCGGTCGACGGGTCGAAGATGTCGCGGTAGCTCTGGGCGCGGGCCGCATAGCGTGCGGCATCGGCCCCGTGGCCCAGCTCGCGGGCCATCTGCGCGAGCATCGCGTCCGAGAGGGCGTACTCCAGGGTGGCCGAGGCCCCGTGGTCGTAGTCCGAGTCACCGGGCTTCGCGTGCGGGCGGTCCTTGATGTACGGCGCGAAGCCTTCGGCGATGTACTCCTTGTTGGCTTCCCGCCCGACCGCCGCCGAGTCGGTGGGCGGCACGCCGTCGGCGTTCTGCTTCAGCGCCCGGTAGGCACGCTCCTCGTAGCCCTTCAACAGGCCTTGCTGGTAGGCGTTGGTGAGGAACGGCGTGACCGGGTCGCCGGTCATGATGTTCGTCTCCACCGTGCCGTAGCCCCACTTGGGCAGCCAGCCGCTCTCCTCGTCGATCCTGATCACCGAGATCGCCATGTCGCGGGCCTCGCGGGGTGCGAGCAGGGCGAGAAGCTGGGACTGGGTGCGGTAGGTGTCCCACAGGGACCAGTTCTGGTAGTAGGTGAAGCCCTTCGCGTGGTGGATCTTCTGGTCCCAGCCGGTGTAGCGGCCGTCGGCGTCGCTGCCGATGTTCGGCGCGAGGAACGACCGGTACAGGGACGAGTAGAAGGTCCGGCGCAGACTGTCCGAGCCGTCTTGGGCGCGGACATCGTCGAGCCGGTCCTCCCAGGCCTGTTGGGCGCGGTGGCGCACGGCGTCGAAGGAACTCCCGCCCTCCGCACGGAGGTTGACGGCCGCGCCACGTGCGTCGACATACGAGAGGGCCGTGGTCGCCTCGACCGTACGGTCCTTGGTCGTGTCGAAGCGGACGTACGCGCCGCCGCTCCCGCTTCTCGAACCGGCCGTCACCGTCGCGCCGTTCCAGGTTCCGTAGGTGGTGAAGGGCCGGTCGAAGCGGGTGATCGTGTAGACGGTGTACGGCTTGGTGTCCTGGCAGAAGCCGCGGCCGGTGATGGTGGTGCGCACGGTCCGGTTGTCGAGGACGTCCACCTTCGCGGAGACGCCGGAGTGGAGCGACTGGGCCGCGTTCAGCAGGACGTTGGCCTTGTCGGTGGCCGGGAAGGTGTAGCGCTGGACGCCGGTGCGGGCGGTCGCCGTCAGTTCGGCGTCGATGCCTGTCTTCAGGCCGACTTGGTAGTAGCCGGGGCTCGCGTGCTCGTCGTCGTGGCTGAACTCGGCCGCGTACTGGGCGTAGTCCGTCTGCGTCACCTCGCCGGTCGTGGGCAGTACGGGCAGATCGCCGCCGAGCCCGCAGCCGACGCCGGAGAGGTGCACGAGGGAGAAGCCGCGGATGTGGTTCTGGGAGTAGTCGTAGCCGGTGTTGTGGCCGGTGTCCGGCGAGAACTGCACCATGCCGAAGGGCACGGCGGCGCCGGGATAGGTGTTGCCGTCGTTCTCGGTACCGATGAACGGGTTGACCAGGTCGGTGAGTCGACCGTTGGCAGAGGCTGCGGCGGGGGCGGCGAACAGTGCGGACACTGCCACCGCCCCCGCCATGCACAACCGCAGGCGCCGGGTCCATCTCATGGGTCCTCCAAGGGAGTTCAGGTGGTGGGGCACCCTGCGGGCGTCGCCTGCGAGGCGTCGCGGATCAGGGCCTGCTGAGCGGCCCTCACCCGCTGCGCGTCGGGCTTGAGCACCCGCCGGTCGTACGTCGTCAGGCCGTTCAACTCGCCCTCGACGTCGGAGATCTGCGTGTAGACCGCGCCGTTGCCGCCCTGGCAGGTCAGGGCGTGCACCTCGGCGAGCTTGGCGAGGTAGTCGTCGGTGTAGGCGGCCGGGTCGACGTCCACGTACGACTGCTGGACCGACCAGGCGTGTCCCGGCATCGCGAGCCCGAGACCGCCGTACTCCCCGCTGACCAGGGCGCGTTGGCCGTCCGGGTGGGGTGGCAGGGCGGGGCTGGGATAGCCGTGTTCGTCGATGATGTCGCCGGTGCCGCCGTCGACGCCGAGGTTGATGCCGGACATGCTGTTGACGAGCCGCGTCGGGTCCCATGCCTTCGCCTGGTCGGCTATGCGGGCCTCGTCGTACTGGCCCCAACCCTCGTTGAACGTCACCCACATGACGACCGACGGGCTGCTGATGTGCTGGTCGATCATCTGCTTCAGCTCGCGCTCGTACTCGGCGCGGGCGGCGGGCGACGGGTTCACCCCGGCGGTCATCGCGGGCATGTCCTGCCACACCATGAGGCCGAGCCGGTCGGCCCAGTAGAACCAGCGGTCGGGTTCGACCTTGATGTGCTTGCGCACCGCGTTGAAGCCCAACTCCTTGTGCACCTTGAGGTCGTGGGCGAGTGCCTCGTCGGTCGGGGCGGTGTACAGGCCGTCGGGCCAGAAGCCCTGGTCGAGGGTGGCCATCATGAAGACCGGCTTGCCGTTGAGGACCGTGCGCGGGACACCGTTGACCTTCTCGACGGCGATCGAGCGCATCCCGAAGTAGCTGCCGACGCGGTCCTTGCCGACGGTGACCTTGAGGTCGTAGAGGAACGGGTTGTCAGGTGACCAGAGTTGGGGGTTCGTGACGGTCAGGGTGAGCGGGTCGCCGGTGCGGCCTTGTGCGGTGGCCACCGCGCGCTTTCCGTCGTACGCCGTCGCCGTGATCGGTACGCCGTCCCGAACTCCCTGTGCCTCGACGGTGAGTTGGCTCTTGGCGACGTCCGGGGTGAGTTTGAGGGAGTCGACGTGGTCGGGGGCGACCGGTTCCATCCAGACCGTCTGCCAGATGCCCGAGGTCGGGGTGTACCAGATGCCACTGGGGTCGAGACGCTGTTTGCCGATCGGGGGGTTCTCGCCGTTGGCTGCGTCGGTGGGGTCGTAGACGCCGACGATCAGTTCCTGGGTGCGGCCGGGCTTCAGGGCGTCGGTGACGTCGGTGCTGAACTTGTCGTAGCCGCCCTGGTGTTCGGTGACCTTCGTGCCGTTGACGTAGACCTCGGCCCGCCAGTCGACGGCCCCGAAGTTGAGCATCAGCCGCTTGCCCGAGCCGATCCGCCAGTCGGCGGGGACGGTGAAGGTGCGGCGGTACCACATGCGGTCCTCGTGTCGTTCGAGGCCGGAGAGCTGGGACTCGACGGGGTACGGGACGAGGATGTGCTCGGCGAGGTCACGGCCGACCGGCGGCTGTTCGCCCTCCGTGGCCGCCGCGAACTGCCAACTCCCGTTGAGGTTGCGCCAGTCGGTGCGGGTGAGCTGGGGGCGGGGGTACTCGGGGAGCGCGTTGTGCGGGCCGACCTGGTCGGCCCACTGGGTGCGCAGTTCGTGGGTGGAGTGGTTCTGGCCGGTGCTCCAGAACGCGTTGATAACGTTGCCATCGGCCGTGGTGAGGCCGGCTTCGCCGTCGTAGCGGATGTCTGCGGTGCCGGGGGCGGTGCCCGTCTTGTTGCCCACGACGGGTTCGGTGAGGGGGACGATCAGGGTGCGCGGGTCGGCCGGGTCCAACTCGGCTGTCCCCAGCGGCCACTTGGCGCCGCCGATCACCGCTTCGAGGTGGTCGGTGAGGTCGGCCGGGGGTGCGGCGAGGGGCTGGGCGAAGTCGAGTCTGAGGGTGCGGCCGGTGCTGGTGACCGTGGCGGCGAGGGCGCCGTCGTAGTCGTAGCCGTCGGGGAGGCGGAAGGCCGACTGCGGGACGGGGACCTTGGTGCCGCCGGGTTCGGTCCAGCGGAGGTGGAGGTTGGAGCCGCCGTAGTGCTCGAAGTACTCGACCTTGATGTCGTAGGCCGTGCCGGCGGTCAACTCGACGGGGGCGGCGGTCTGTTCGCGATCCCAGTCGTCGACCCAGTGGTCGATGGCGAGCTGTCCGCCGATCCAGAGGCGGAAGCCGTTGTCGCCGATGATCGAGAAGGTGTGGGGGCCGGTTTTCGTCGGGACGATCTTTCCGGTCCAGCGGACGCTCACGTCGTCGGACTGTCCGGTGGTGAAGGCGAGTCGGGGTTCCAGGTTGTCGAAGTCGAGGTTCGGGTCGACGCCGGTGGCCTTGAGGTCGGCGAAGTCGAAGGCGCCGGGGGCGGACTGGGTGTAGTACTCGCCCTTCAGGCCGTGGATCTCGACGGGGTTGTCGGCGGCGGCGGTCGCGGTGGGGACGGCGGCCAGGGCGGCGATGCCGAGTGCCAGCGCGAGCAGTAACGCGAGTCGGTCTCTGAGTCGTCTGATGCGCACGGAACCTCCATAACAACGTTGTCATGGGCAGCAGTTGGCATGACAACACGGATTCCGCATTCCGTCCAGGGACATGACAAGCCTGCGTCAAGCTGCGGCAAAGCCCCGGTGCGGTCGAGACGCACCGGGGCCGATGTTCGCTGCTACGTGACCAGTTGGCCCTTGCCCAGGGCGATGACGCCGCCCTTGGAGACCGTGTACAGGTCGGCGTCGCGCTCCGGGTTGACCCCGATCGTCGCGCCCGGCGGCACCTCGACGTTCTTGTCCAGGACGGCGCCCCGGACCACCGCGCCCCGCCCGATGTGGACGTTGTCGTGCAGGATCGAGCCCTGGACGACCGCTCCGGGGTCGACGACCACACCCGGGGAGAGCACCGAGCGGGTGACCTGGCCGCGGATGAGGCACCCGGAGCTGATGATCGACTCGCTGGCCATGCCGCCGGCGTTGAAGCGGGCCGGGGAGAGCTGGCCGGAGTGGGTGTAGATGGGCCAGTTGCGGTTGTAGAGGTTGAAGGCGGGGCGCTCGGCGATGAGGTCCATGTGGGCGTCGTAGTAGGCGTCCAGGGTGCCGACGTCCCGCCAGTAGCCCTGGTCGCGGGTGGTCTCGCCGGGGACGTGGTTGGCGCTGAAGTCGTACAGCGCGGCCTCGCCCCGGTCGGTGAGCGCGGGCAGGATCGAGCCGCCCATGTCGTGGATCGAGCTGACGTCCTCCGCGTCCCGCTGAAGGGCCTCTATCAGGGCCTTGGTGGTGAAGATGTAGTTGCCCATCGAGGCGTAGACGCACTCCGGGTCGTCGACCAGGCCCGGCGGGTCGGCGGGCTTCTCAAGGAAGCGTTCGACCGTCTGGCCGTCCGACCCCGGGGTGATCACGCCGAACTGCGAGGACTCCGCGCGCGGGACGCGGATACCGGCCACGGTGACGCCCGCGCCGCTGTCGATGTGCTGGGCGAGCATCTGCCGGGGGTCCATGCGGTACACGTGGTCGGCGCCGAAGACCGCGACGTACTCGGGGCGCTCGTCGTAGATCAGGTTCAGCGACTGCAGGATCGCGTCCGCGCTGCCGAGGTACCAGCGCGGACCGAGGCGCTGCTGCGCCGGGACGGGTGTGACGTAGTTGCCGAGCAGGCTGGACATGCGCCACGTGGTGGTGATGTGGCGGTCCAGCGAGTGCGACTTGTACTGCGTGAGGACGCAGATGCGCAGGACGTCGGCGTTGACGAGATTGGACAGCACGAAGTCCACGAGACGGTACGTCCCGCCGAACGTGACCGCCGGTTTCGCGCGGTCCGCGGTCAGGGGCATCAGTCGCTTGCCCTCACCGCCCGCGAGCACGATTCCGAGCACCGAAGGACCACCACGACGCATGGCCGCTCCCCTCACCCTGGTTGATCCCAGCCTGCCCCTGAGCAGCGCACACTAAGCCTGTTTGAGGATCTCCGCGTAGAGCCGCGCGGTGCGCAGCGCCACGGCGTCCCAGCCGAACTCGCCCACCGCGCGCTTCCGCCCCGCCTCGCCCATGCGCTTCGCAGTCTCCGGGTCGGCGAGCACGGAGTCGAGGGCCGACGCCAGGTTCTCCTCGAAGTTTTCCTCGACGGACACCAGCAGGCCGGTCTCACCGTCCGCCACCACCTCGGGGATGCCGCCGACCCGGGAGGCGACCACGGCCGTACCGCAGGCCATCGCCTCCAGGTTGACGATCCCCAGGGGCTCGTAGACCGAGGGGCAGGCGAACACGGTGGCGTGAGTGAGGAGCTGGATCACCTCCGGTCGGGGCAGCATCTGGGGGATCCAGTGCACGCCCTCGCGGGCCCGGCTCAGCTCCTCGAAGAGGTCGCGGAACTCGCGGTCGATCTCCGGCGTGTCCGGCGCGCCGGCACACAGCACGACCTGCGCGGCCGGGTCGAGGTCACGCACCGCGCGCAGCAGATGGGGCACGCCCTTCTGGCGGGTGATGCGGCCGACGAACAGGACGTAGGGGCGGTCGGGGTCGATGCCGAGCCGGGTGAGGACGTCGGTGCCGTGGTCGGGGCGGTAGAGCGTGGTGTCGATGCCGTTGTGGATGACCCGCACCGTGGCGGGGTCCAGCGACGGGTAGCAGGTGAGGATGTCCTCGCGCATGGCTCCCGATACGGCGACCACGGCGTCCGCGGCCTCGATCGCGGTGCGCTCGGCCCAGCTGGAGAGGGCGTATCCGCCGCCGAGCTGCTCGGCCTTCCAGGGGCGCAGCGGCTCCAGGGAGTGGGCGGTCATCACGTGCGGGACGCCGTAGAGGAGCTTGGCGAAGTGGCCGGCGAGGTTGGCGTACCAGGTGTGGGAGTGGACGAGTTCGCGGCCTTCGAGGGCGGCGGCCATGGAGAGGTCCACGGAAAAGGTGCGCAGGGCGTCGTTGGCGCCGTCCAGGGTCGGCCAGGAGCGGTGACGTACGACGCCCTCCGTGCGGCCCTCGCCCCAGCAGTGCACGTCCAGGTCGACCAGGGGCCTCAACTCCCGGGCCAGGAACTCCACATGGACGCCCGCGCCGCCGTACACATCCGGCGGGTACTCCCGGGTCAGCAGTCCCACTCGCACCCGTTAACCCCTTGTTCTCGGCGGCTGATTGCACTCATGGTCACCCAGAAGCGGCTTTCGCGGAAGGGCCGGGCGGCTGTGTGAAGCAGCAGTCTCCGCAGACCCCGCCGCCGGGGACCCGGTAGTAGAGGCAGCAGCTGCGGCGCCGGAAGGCGGTTCCGGTAAGGGTTCCGGTGTCGGCGAGGAGGGGGTGGGCGAGGAGTTCCGCGGTGAGGGCACGCGCGCGCGTGGCCACTTCCGTACGGCCACGCGCGCGTGCCCACCGGTCGAGTTCGCGGGCCGCGCCCGCCAGCGCGGAGGCCGCGTTGCCCCGGAGCAGGCCGGCGGACATGCGGTGGTGGGCGACCAGGGCGGCGGTCAGCGGTTCGAGGTGGCCCAGGAGGACGGTGTCCGCGAGGGTGGCGGCGTCACCGGGCAGCGGGCGGACCTCGGCGAGCCACAGGTCGTCCGGGGCGCTGCTCTGGGCGTCCCAGTGCAGCAGGCGTGGGTCGAGGTCGGGGACGTGGCCGTAGAGGGCGGCGCAGCCGAGCGCCGCCGACCACAACCGGGCCGCGAGTGCCTGCTGTGCGACCGAGGCGGCAATGCGCAGCTCAGGGGCCCGGAGACGCTCCGCGACGGCATGGACACGGAAAGTCAGGGAATTTCCGTAAACATCCGACACCGGGTTTTCGTAGGTCGTCGCGAGCGTCGGCAGCGGGCCGTCCGGCGCTGCGCCCGTGCGTAGTACGAAGAAGCCGCCGAGGGGTCGGAGCGCTGCGAGTTCGGGGTCCAGGTCCACGAACAGCAGTAGTACCAAGGCTCCTAGGGGTTTCACCCAGGGGGTGTCGTCCGGTGTCACCCACCTTGGGGAGGACAGAGGGCGTTTCGTACTCCATCGGCAGTACTACCCAATCGGTGCTCAGGTACGACGACGGGAAGAACATCGAGCGGCATCGTGTTCTGTATGAAAGCCGACCGTTCGCCGCGTGGTGCCAGAGGCACCCGCCTGACGCAGAGGAGCTGCCGATGAGCGCCCTCGCGTTGTCCATCGTGCTGTCGCTCGTCTCCGCCGTGGCCTACGCGGGCGGAGCGATCGTGCAGGAGCGCGTCGCGGTGTCCTCTCCCGACCAGGAGTACGCGCCGCTGCGCCGCCCGAGCTGGTGGGCGGCGGTCGCGTTGAACGGTACGGGCGGTCTGCTGCACGTGGTGGCGCTGGCGTACGGCCCGCTGAGCCTGGTGCAGCCGCTGGGCGCGCTGACCATCGTGTTCGCGCTGCCGATGGCGGCCCTGTTCGTCGGCCGCAAGGCCGGTTCCACCGCCTGGCGCGGCGCGATCATGGCGACGATCGGTCTCGCCGGTCTGCTCTCCCTGGTCGGCGCGTCCGACAGCCACTCGCTGAGCACCGCCCAGCGGGTGTCCGTGGCGGTGTTCACCGGCGCGGTGGTCGTGACCCTGATGATCGCGGGCCGCGCGGCACACCGGCACCCGGCGGTGCGCAGCGTGCTGCTGGCGACCGCGTCCGGCATAGCGTTCGGCATGTCCTCGGTGTTCACGAAGACGGTGACGGTCGACTGGGACAACGGCGCGATATCGGCGTCCGACATCCCGTTCCTGGCCGTGATCGCGGTCTTCGCCGTGGCCGGTCTGATGCTCTCGCAGGCCTCCTACCGGGGCGCGGGCCTGGCGGCTCCGCTGGCGGTCCTGACCGTCGTGAACCCGGTGGTGGCGGCCGTCGTCGGCATCACGATGTTCGGCGAGACCTTCCGCTACGGCACGACCGGCACCCTGCTCGCCCTGAGCGCCGGAGTGGTCGCCGCGGGCGGCCTGATCCTGCTGACCACTGAGCGGCTGGAGAGCGAGCACGCACCGTCCACGACGGCGACGCCCGTCGCGCCGTCGCCCATCGAGGAGTTGCTCGACGCCCTCCCTGGACAGCCCGTCGACGTGAGCGCGAACGTCGACGCGCGCGGCACGGACCTCACGGTCGCCGCGCGGAGCGCCGAACTCCTCGTCCCGGCCCCGGCGGCGATCCCGGCCGACGAGGGTTACGGGACCCTGGAGCCGGCCGGCTCCGCCGAACCGCCGAGCTACTTCGGCCCGTTCCACGCCGGGCTGTACGTGATGATGCCGGTCCACGACCGGCATCGCACACGAGTCAAATCCTGACGCCGCCGGCCCGCAGATAGGTGAGCGGGTTGATGTCGGTACCGAACTCGGGCCCCGTGCGCACCTCGAAGTGCAGATGCGGGCCCGTGGTGTTGCCGGTGGACCCCGACCGCCCGATGCGCTGGCCGGCGCCGACGGACTGGCCGTCCCGCACGGAGATCGCGGACAGGTGGGCGTACTGCGAGTACCGCCCGTCGGCGTGCCGGATCACCACCTGGTAGCCGTACGAGCCGCCCCAGCCGGCGGTGACCACCTGCCCCGCCTCGATGGCCTTCACCGAAGTGCCGGTGGGGACAAGGAAGTCGACGCCGGTGTGGTAACCCTTCGACCAGGCGGAGCCCTCCGCGTGGTACTCCGTGCCGATGGGGGCGTTGACGGGAGCGACGAGGGAGTGACTCGTCGACTTCTTGGTGGTGGCCTTCTTCTCCGCGGTGTCCGAAGTGGCCTTCTTCGTCGCGGACTTGGTGGCCGGCTTGGTGGCCGGTTTTGTCGTGGTGCGGGTCGTGGTGTCGGCCTTGGAGTGCAGGTTCAGCCGCTGGCCCGGCAGGATCAGGTCCGGGTCGTCGCCGACGGTCGTACGGTTCGCGGCGTAGAGCCCGTGCCAGCCGCCGTCGACGCGCTCGGTCTCGGCGATCCCGGAGAGGGTGTCGCCGCGCACGACCGTGTACATCTCGACGGTGCCCGCGCGGGACTGCGGTGTGGTCTGCGGCTGTACGTCCTTCACGGACCGCTTGACGGTCTGCGCCTTGGCGTCCTCGGCCTTGGCGCTCCCGGTCTTCGTGCCGCCCGTCTTCGTGCCGCCGACGTGGATGTCGGGGGTGCCGCCGCCCCGGGTGAGCCCGGCGCGCACCGAGCACACCGGCCAGGCGCCGGGGCCCTGCCCCTTGAGCACCTTCTCCGCGACGGCGATCTGCTGGTCCCGGGTGGCCAGATCCGCGCGGCTCGCGTACGCCGTGCCGCCGTAGGCCTCCCAGGTGGACTGGGTGAACTGGAGCCCGCCGTAGTACCCGTTGCCGGTGTTGATGCTCCAGTCGCCGCTGGACTCGCAGGCGGCGACCTTGTTCCAGGTGCTCACATCGGCTGCCTGGGCACTGCCCGCACCGGCGCCGACGAGGGGGATCGCGATGCCCGCACCGCCCGCCGTGACCGTGAGGAGCGAGGAACGGTTGATCCTGTTCGGCTGATACCGGCGGTGCCGGCCGCGTACG
Source organism: Streptomyces sp. STR69 (assembly GCF_024519455.1). Lineage (GTDB taxonomy): Bacteria > Actinomycetota > Actinomycetes > Streptomycetales > Streptomycetaceae > Streptomyces. The sequence continues at coordinate 387,206 of NZ_JALJRY010000003.1, forward strand.
GCCATGGAGAATCCCCCTCGACATACGTCAGGAGGGCCAAAAGTAAGCGCCACGAACAGGCCATGACAAGACGGCAACCGGCCGCCCTGTGGCTCAAGTGGCGAGCGGGCCGCTCCGGTTGCGGTGAGCACGTGCGGTCGGGGTACCGGCAGGCCAGGATGGACCGAGCGGCAATACTGGCGAGCACGACCGGTACCACCGATGTTCAGGACCTTCCTGATCTTTAGGAGCCAACCGAATGAGCACTTCAGCGCAGATCGGCGTCACGGGCCTCGCGGTCATGGGCCGCAACCTCGCCCGGAACTTCGCGCGCAACGGCTACACGGTCGCCGTGCACAACCGGACCGCGTCCCGCACCCACGCCCTGGTGGAGGAGTTCGGCGGCGAGGGCGACTTCATCGCGGCGGAGACGGCCAAGGACTTCGTCACGGCGCTGGAGCGACCGCGCCGCCTGGTCATCATGGTCAAGGCCGGTGACCCGACGGACGCGGTGATCCAGGAGTTCGCCCCGCTCCTCGAACCCGGCGACATGATCATCGACGGTGGCAACGCGCACTTCGCGGACACCCGGCGCCGCGAGCGCGACCTGCGCGAACAGGGCATCCACTTCGTCGGCATGGGTGTCTCCGGCGGCGAGGAGGGCGCGCTGAACGGGCCGAGCATCATGCCCGGTGGCCCGAAGGAGTCGTACGACTCGCTCGGTCCGATGCTGGAGAAGATCTCCGCGAAGGCGGAGGACGGGGCGCCCTGTGTGACCCATGTGGGTCCCGACGGCGCCGGGCACTTCGTGAAGATGGTGCACAACGGCATCGAGTACGCCGACATGCAGCTGATCGGCGAGGCGTACCAGCTGCTGCGCGATGTCGCCGGGTACTCCCCCGCGAAGATCGCCGAGATCTTCCGCACCTGGAACACGGGCCGGCTGGACTCCTACCTGATCGAGATCACCGCCGAGGTGCTGTCCCACGTGGACGCGGCCACCGGCAAGCCGTTCGTGGACGTCGTCGTCGACCAGGCCGAGCAGAAGGGCACGGGCCGCTGGACGGTGCAGATCGCCCTCGACCTCGGCGTCCCGGTCTCGGGCATCGCCGAGGCGGTCTTCGCCCGCTCCCTCTCCGGCCACGCGGCACTGCGCGAGGCCTCACGGGGTCTGGCCGGACCGACCGCCTCCCCGCTGGGCGAGGCCGAGGCGGCGGCCTTCGCGGACCGGGTCGAGCAGGCGCTGTACGCGTCGAAGATCGTGTCGTACACGCAGGGCTTCCACGAGATCGCGGCGGGCAGCGAGGAGTACGACTGGAACGTCGACCTCGGCGCGGTCTCCTCGATCTGGCGCGGCGGCTGCATCATCCGCGCGGCCTTCCTCGACCGTATCCGCGCCGCGTACGACGCCCGCGCGGACCTGCCGAGCCTGCTGTCCGACGAGACGTTCGCGCAGGAGATCGCGGCGGCGCAGGACGACTGGCGCGAAGTCGTCGTCGCGGCGACCCGCCAGGGCGTCCCGACGCCCGGCTTCTCGGCCGCTCTCGCCTACTACGACGCACTGCGCGCCGAGCGGCTGCCCGCGGCACTCACGCAGGGGCAGCGGGACTTCTTCGGAGCGCACACGTACCGCCGGGTGGACCGGGACGGCTCGTTCCACACTCTCTGGGGCGGTGACCGCTCGGAGGTCGCGGGCTGACGTGGCCGGCTGTGCAGAGCCCGCCTGCCGGGGATCCGGTCAGGCGGGCTGCCACAGTTCGATGCGGTTGCCCTCGGGATCGGTGACCCAGCCGAACCGTCCCACGCCGTCCATGTCCTGCGTCTCCGCGTCCACGTCCGCGCCCTTGGCGCGCAGCTGCGCGAGCATCGCGTCGAGGTCGCGGACCCGGAAGTTGAGCATGGTCTGCTGGGTGCGGGAACCGAAGTAGTCGGTGTCGGCGGGGAAGGCCGCGAACACCGTCGGCCCGGCCTCCTGCTGCCACAGACCGTGCTCGTCGACGTCGAGGCCGAGGCACTCGCGGTACCAGGTGCCGAGAGCCGCCGGGTCGGTCGCCCGCATGAAGTGTCCGCCGATTCCAAGCACACGTTCCATATCGGCCATCCTGCCAGGAGGGCGGTCGGGGCGCCGGATTCGGACGGACTGTCCCAGCAGACCGGCTTCAGGTGAGCGGTGGTCCCGGCTCGGGGTTCGGTACGGGTTCCGGGCCCGGCGGGACAGGCGACGGAGAGGGCTCGGGGGTCGGAACCGGGCCCGGTGGGACCGGGGGCGGAGACGGCTTCGGGCCGGGGCCCGGTGGTGGCGTGGGCAGAGGCGCCGGGGGTTCCGGGTTCGGGCCCGGTGTGGGGCCGGGGCCGGGAGTCGGTCCCGGCGGTACGGGAGCGGGGCCGGGGGTGGGTCCCGGTGGCACGGGGTCGGGGCCGGGGGTGGGTCCCGGTGGTACGGGGTCGGGGTACGGGTTGGTCATGGTGTCCTCCAGCCAGTGGGTGCGTCGGCTCTGGACTACTCCCCCGCCTACCCGACACCCGCGCCGCCACTCACCCGGGCGGACTCACGCGACGCGCACCACCCGGACCCACCCCGGCCCCGCCGGACTCACCCCACCCGCACTGCCCGAGCCCCGGCGGCCAGCCCCGGGCGGGGGCTCGACAGCACCGGGACGGCGGTGGTCGTCAGGTGTTGGGCGGGGGCCATGGAGCCCTGCGCCAGGACGATCGCGTCGGCGTCGATGACGGCGTCCACCGCCTCCGCCACCAGCCGGGCGCAGCCCTCCGTGTCGCCGGCCTCGAAGCGGGCCCAGGCACCGTCGACGAGCAGGGTGCGGACCTCGGCGGGGCGGCCGATACGGCGGCTCTCCTCCTCGACGAGCGCCACGGTCGGCTCCAGGGTGCTTTCCAGCGTGGCGGCCACGACGACGCGCGGCCCCGCGGCGACGGCCGCCGCCGCCATCGGGCGGTCACCGCGCAGCACCGGCACGCCGACATCGGCACCGGCCGACTCCGCCACCGCGCCGATGGTCGAGCAGGTGCACAGCACCGCCCGGGCTCCTACCGCGACGGCCTCCTCCAGGGCGTCCCGCACCGCGTCGGTCACCGCTTCCGGTCCCTCGCGGCGGGCCCGCGCCAAGAGTTCCTCGTCGACGAAGTGCCGTAGTTCCAGGCCCTGGTGGTCCTCGTCGCGCAGGGCGTCGAAGACCGGGACATGAGCGGGCGAGGTGTGCAGCAGGGCGAGCACGCGGGCGGGGCCTTTCTCCAAGACGCTCACAACGACACGGGCGTTGGTCCTAGAACCGGCCGGGATGCGCCGTGAGCCACTCCATCGCCGCCCGCTGCAGCGCGGGGTCGGCGGCCGGGGCCTCGTCGGGGTGGCGGGCCGCCCACTTCACGACGTAGGGGCAGAGCGGGGCGACGACGATGCCCTCGCGGGCGGCGATGCCGTACAACTCGCGGGCCAGTGAACCCGCGATGCCCTTTCCCTCGTGGGCCGGTTCCACGAGGGTGTGGACCGGCACGAGGGCGCGCTGGGGCGATTCGAGGACGAAGTACTCGATGTGGCCTACGACTTCGTCGCCGTCGCCGATCGCTTCCAGGCGGCCCGCCGCCCGGTCGTCGCGGATCTCGATCTCGCTCATGGGCCTTCTCCTGGTGTGGTGGTCAGGCCGTGACGGCCTGCGGGCTGCGCACCTGCTCCGAACCCGGCACCGGTTCGGACGGATCGGCGCCGAGGCTCACGATCCGGTTGGCGGAGTCCACGTGCACGACCCGGGGCCGAAGCGCCCGCGCCTCGGCGTCGGACACTTGAGCGTAACTGATGATGATCACCAGGTCTCCGGGATGCACGAGGTGGGCGGCGGCCCCGTTGATCCCGATGACACCGGAGCCCCGCTCGCCCTCGATGACGTACGTCTCCAGGCGGGCGCCGTTGGTGATGTCGACGATGTGGACCAGCTCGCCGGACAGCAGATCGGCGGCGTCCAGCAGGTCGGCGTCGATGGTGACGGAGCCGACGTAGTGCAGGTCGGCCTGGGTGACGGTGGCACGGTGGATCTTGGACTTGAACATGGTGCGCAGCATCGGACACTCCCGGGACTCGGCTCCCTGCCCGCAGTCGCGGGTCAAGGGCGGGTTTCACAGTATCCGTTGCGGTTGCCGGGTCCCCTGTGGGGGATGAATGTGGCCACAGAGGCTGGATCAGCACCTGGGAGGCACCGTGACCACCGCTTCAGAGCCCCGGGTGTCGGGGCTGGAGATACGTTCCATCGACTACGTCCCCCTCGACGAGCGCCATGGCAAGCTGTGGCACCTCGGCCCCCTGTGGTTCATGTCGAACGCGCAGATCGCCACGCTGGCGGTCGGTCTGATCAGCATCACCGAGGGCGGCAACCTCATCTGGTCGCTCATCGCGATCGTCGCGGGCACCCTGCTCGGCACCTTCTTCATGGCCTTCCACTCGGCGCAGGGTCCGCAGCTCGGGCTGCCCCAGATGATCCAGTCGAGACCCCAGTTCGGCTATGTCGGGGCCCTGCTGGTGTGGCTGTTCGCCTATGTCCAGTACGCGGGCTTCAACGTCTTCAACACGATCCTGGCCGGTGAGGCCCTGCACACCACGGTGCACGGCAACACCAAGATGTGGGTGGCCGTGGTCACCGTGGTCGGCTTCGTGATCGCGCTCGTGGGCTACGACGTCATCCACAAGGCGGAGCAGTTCCTGACGTACACCTTCCTGGTCGTCTTCGGGATCTTCACCGTGGGTGTGCTGGCGACCCTGCACTACCCGGCGGGCTCCTTCGACCTCGGCGGCTTCTCCTGGACGCCATTCCTGGCCCAGTTCGGCGTGGTCGCCGGCTATCAGATCAGCTGGGCGATCTACGTCTCGGACTACTCGCGCTACCTCCCGCCGGACGTGACCGTCCGCAAGACCTTCTACTGGACCTACTTCGGGTCGGCGCTCGGCGGGGTCTGGCTGATGACGCTGGGCGCGCTGCTCGCCGCCTGGGCTGGCAAGGACTTCGACACGATCCGCTCGATCAACGCGGCGGGCGACAAGGTGTTCAGCGGCTTCGGCGCGATCGTGCTCCTCTTCGCCACGCTCGGCCTGGTCTCCGTGACCGCGCTGAACATGTACGGCGGTTCACTGACCCTGATCAGCGCGATCGACTCGTTCAGGAAGGTCCAACCGACCGTGGGCGTCCGGGCGTTGACGATCGGGCTGACGGCCGCGCTCTCGCTGGTCGGCGCGTTCGCCGCGACCTCCGACTTCCTCACCAACTTCAACAACTTCCTGCTGCTGGTGCTCTATCTGTTCATCCCGTGGACCGCGGTCAACCTGATGGACTACTACGTGGTGCGCCGCGGCCACTACGCCATCGCGGAGATCTTCAACCCGCACGGCATCTACGGCCGTTGGGGCTGGCACGGGATCATCTCCTACCTGGTGGGCTTCGGCGTGATGGTGCCGTTCTTCTCCGTCGGCACGCTCTACGTCGGCCCGATCGCCCATGCCATGGACGGCGCCGACCTCTCCCTGTTCGTCGGGCTGCCGGTCGCCGGGCTGCTGTACTGGTGGCTGAGCCGCTCGATCGACGTGGCGGCCGAGATCCGGGTGGCCGAGGCGGAGGCTGCGGAGTTGGAGCAGGCGGCGCACGAGCACCGCGAACCCTGACACACCGGAGCCCCGACCACGCCGGACCCCTGACGCACCGTCAGGCGACCGTCTCCGGCTGCTGCTTCTCGAACTGCGTGCGGTACAGCTCGGCGTATCGCCCACCGGCGGCGAGGAGTTGATCGTGCGTCCCGCGTTCCACGACGCGGCCCGCCTCGACGACCAGGATCTGGTCGGCGGAGCGCACGGTGGACAGCCGGTGGGCGATCACCACGGCGGTACGGCCCTGGAGTGCCTCCGTCAGGGCCTCCTGCACGGCCGCCTCCGAGGTGTTGTCGAGGTGCGCGGTGGCCTCGTCGAGGATGACGACGCGCTGGCGGGCCAGCAACAGGCGGGCGATGGTGAGGCGTTGGCGCTCGCCTCCGGAGAGCCGGTAGCCGCGCTCGCCGACGACCGTGTCCAGGCCGTCGGGCAGGGACCGTACGAGATCTTCGAGGCGGGAGCGGCGCAGGGCGTCCCACAACTCGTCCTCGGTGGCGGCGGGTTGGGCCAGCAGCAGGTTGGCGCGGACCGAGTCGTGGAAGAGGTGGCCGTCCTGGGTGACCATGCCGAGCGTGGCCCGCAGGGAGGCGGCGGTGAGGTCGCGGACGTCGGTCCCGCCGATGCGGACGGCGCCGTCGTCGACGTCGTAGAGCCGGGGCAGGAGTTGGGCGATGGTCGACTTGCCGGCGCCGGAGGAGCCGACGAGGGCGATGGTCTCGCCGGGTTCGGCGCGGAAGGAGATGCCGTGCAGGACCTCGGCGCCGCCGCGGGTGTCGAGGGAGGCGACCTCTTCGAGTGAGGCGAGGGAGACCTTGTCGGCGGAGGGGTAGGCGAAGCGGACCTCGTCGAACTCGACCGCGACCGGGCCCTCGGGCACCTCGCGGGCATCGGGTTTCTCCTCGATCAGCGGTTTCAGGTCGAGCACCTCGAAGACGCGCTCGAAGCTGACCAGGGCGCTCATCACCTCGACGCGGGCTCCGGCGAGCGCGGTGAGCGGGGCGTAGAGGCGGGTCAGGAGCAGGGCCAAGGAGACGACGGCGCCCGGCTCCAGGGTGCCGTGCAGGGCGAACCAGCCGCCGAGGCCGTAGACGAGGGCGAGGGCCAGGGCGGAGACCAGGGTCAGGGAGGTGATGAACACCGACTGGGCGGTGGCCGTGCGGACGCCGATGTCGCGGACCCGGCTCGCGCGCTCGGCGAACTCCACGGACTCCTCCTCGGGGCGGCCGAAGAGTTTGACGAGGGTGGCGCCGGGGGCGGAGAAGCGTTCGGTCATACGGGTGCTCATCGCCGCGTTCAGGGTCGCCGCCTCGCGTTGCATGCGGGCCATGCGGCTGCCCATCCGGCGGGCCGGGATCACGAAGACCGGGAGCAGCACGAGGGCGAGCAGGGTGATCTGCCAGGACAGGGTGAGCATGACGGCCAGTGTGAGCAGCAGGGTCACCACGTTGGACACCACTCCGGAGAGCGTGTTGCTGAACGCCCGCTGCGCGCCGATGACGTCGTTGTTGAGTCGGGAGACGAGCGCTCCCGTACGGGTACGTGTGAAGAACGCGACCGGCATGCGCTGCACATGATCGAAGACGGCTGTCCGCAGATCGAGGATGAGTCCCTCCCCGAGCGCCGCCGAAAGGCGTCGGCCCAGAATGCCGAGCGCCGCCTCCGCGACCGCGATCAGGGCGATGAGCAGGGCGAGGCGCACGACGGTGCCGTCGTCGCCGCCCGACACGATCGCGTCGACGACGTGTCCGGCCAGGACGGGGGTCGCGACGGCGAGCAGGGCGGTCAGCACCCCGAGCAGGACGAAGCGGGCGATCTCGCGGCGGTGCGGCCGCGCGAACTCCGCGATGCGGCGCAGCGTGGCGAGCGCGAACGGGCGGCGCTCCTGTTCTGCGGTCATGACACTGTGCAGTTGGGTCCAGGCGGTGCTCTCCATGCTCATGGGGTAGACCGTAGGACCTCAAGCGGCGTTGAGGTCAACGTGTTCGCCAAAGCCTCGTGTAGCGACGGGCGTAAGGAACTGTCCGTGCTGGCGCAACCCGCAGTTGTCGTGGCGCGGAGAACCTCCAGTGATGTGAGACACATCCGCGTCCGGCAGATCCTGTGCCTGCTTCCGCTGCTCCTGGTCACCGTCGTCGCCGTACAGCACCGGTCCGTCCTCGTCGCGGGCTTCGGCCAGCTGCGGTCGGCGGAGTGGCCCTGGCTGGTGGCGGCGGCCGGTGCCACCTGTCTGACCTGGGTCGCCGCCGCGTTCACCCGGCAGGGTGCCGTGGTCGAACGGCTGCCCGCACGGCGGCTGTTGGCCACGCAGTTCGCGGCGGGCGCGGCGAATCACCTGCTGCCCACGGGACTTGGCGCGGGCGCGGTGAACCTGCGCTTCCTCACGGTGTGCGGGCTGCCGCTGGCCCGTTCGTCGGCCGCGCTGGCGCTGTTCCTGCTGGCGGAGTCGATAGCCCGGCTGACTCTGCTCACCGGTCTGCTGATCGCCTTCCCGGACGCCCTGCGCCTGGGAACTCTCCTTCCGGCGGGGGCACTTGGCCCGCTGCTCCTGATCATCGGTGCCGTGCTGTGCGCGGCGGTCGTGGTGCTCGTTCTGGTGCGTCGGCTGCGGACGGCCGTCCTGTCGTTCCTCCGTACGGCGCTGAGTGAGGCGCGTTCCGTGCACACGCGGCCGGCCCGGGCGCTGGCGCTGTGGGGCGGTTCGCTGGCGTTCCCCGCGCTCCAGGCGGCCGGACTGGTGGCCGTGGGGCAGGCGTTGAACCTGCCGGTGCCGCCCGCGCAGATGGCGCTCGCCTATCTGGCGGCGACGGTCGCCGTCGCGCTGGTGCCGACGCCGGGCGGGATCGGCTCGGTGGAGGCCGCGCTGATCGTGGCGCTGGTCGCGGCGGGCGGTCCGGTCGCGGTGGCCACGGCGGTGGTGCTGGCGTACCGGATCATCACGGTCTGGATCCCCATCATTCCGGGCGCGTTGACGCTCGGTGCGCTGGTCCGGCTGAGAGTCATCTAATTCGCGACTCTGTTCTGACACCCCTGTAAAGCAGCATCAGCCCTGGTCGAATCGTTGACCGGGGCTGATTCGCGTTTGCCTCAACTCGCTTGTTTTACTTTTTACTTGACTACACATGACAGCACGAGTTGACTGAAGGGCGTTGATTTGTCAGCCGAGGAGGCAGGACTGTCATGGGGGACGAGACGTTAGGCATCATCCTGGCGGGAGGCCGGGGCGAACGCGCCAAGCCGCTCACCCTCGCCTCGTCCGACTACATCCGCAGCAAGGCCCTCATCCCGTTCGTCGGCCGGTCCGTCGTCGAATGGCTCGTCGAGTCCTGCCGTGACCAGGGCATCCGCCGCTTCTACGTGATCGCCCAGGGTGCCGAGAACCACAGCCAGATCAAGCTCGTGCTCGGCCACGGCGAACGGTTCGGCGTGGAGATCCACTACTCCCGCGCCCGGCTCGACCGCTACAACGTCGGCTCCGGCGCCGCCACCCTGCACAACCTCGAACAGTGGGACCTGACGGGCCGCGCCCTGGTGCTGCCCGTGGACTCCGTCTTCGAGTTCGACCTCAACACGCTGGTCGACACGCACGACGCCGCCGACGCCGTCGTGACCGTCGCCACGGTCGGCCGTACCCCCGAGGAGATCGCCGGCAAGTACGGCGTGATGCAGACCTCCTCGGACGGACTGGTCGCCGGATTCCTGGAGAAGCCCGATCTGGACCGTGTCCACCGCGTCTTCCCCGAGACCTCGCTGCCCGGCTCCCGCAGCACCCTGCCCACCAACGCCGGGATGTACCTGGTCGACTGCGGCCGGCTGCGGCTCGCCGCGCGCAACCCCGAGATGATCCGGCTCGCCCACCAGCGCCTCGACTGGGGCGGCGACCTGCTGCCCTGGCTGGTCGGGCGCGGACTGCCGGTCGCGGTCGCCCCCATCGACCGGCTCGGCGACCTCGGCAGCATCCCCGACTACCTCGCCACCCTCGGTGACGTGCTCGGCGGCCACTACCGCCGGATGAACCAGGCCATGGGCGAACCGACCAGTACCGACCCGCGGTACTGGATCCACGAGTCCAGCCTGCGCACCAAGGACAGCGTGACCGGCACCACCCTGGCCCAGAAGATCTCCGAGGGCAGTGTCGTCATCGGCCCCGCCGTCCGCATCGGGCGCAACGCCGAGATCGGTCCCGGAGTGAAGCTGCGGTTCAGCGACATCGGCGACGGCGTCGACGTGGACGAGGGCGCCCGGCTGAGCCGGACGGCGATCGGCGACGGCGCCGTCGTCGGGCCGTACGCCCGTATCACCGACTCGTACGTCGGCCCGCTGGCGCGGGTGCACTCCGAGCGGGACAACCCGGTCCGGCTGCTGCATTCCGCGATCGGCGAGGCCGCCGACCTGCGTCCCGGCACCCGGCTGACCGGGGTGAGCGTGTACCCGCGGCTGCGGGTGCCCGCCGTCACCGGCCTGCCCACCGGCACCCATCTGACCAGCTCCGACGACATCCTGCACTGGATCTGAGCGCGCCCCGCCAACTCCCCCGCCCTTTCCGGCTCTTCCGCAGCCCCGTGGAGATCTCGATGGACAGCCCGATCGCAGTCATAGGAGGAACCGGCCGAGTCGGCCGGCTCGTCGCCCGTCAACTGCTCGCCCGCGGCGAGAGCGTGCGGGTCATCGGCCGCAGCACTCAGCGCGCCCGGCGGCACAATCCGCCGCAGGCACAGTTCTTCGCGGCCGACGTACGCGCCCCCGCCACCGTCCGCACACCCCTGCACGGCTGTTCGGCGGTCGTCTACATCGTGGAACCGGGCACCGACGACGCCGGTCCCGACAGCCCCGAGACCACCCTGCACACCGGGGTCCGCCATGTCCTGGACGCCCTGCTCGCCGCCTCCGGCAGCCCGCACTTCGTGCTGGTCAGCCAGCGCCATGTGACCCGCCGCGACCACCCGATGAACGCCTACGGCCGGATGCTGGACTGGCGGCTGGCCGGCGAGAACGCGGTCCGCTCCTCCGGGCTGCCGTACACGGTGATCCGCCCGGGCTGGCTGACGGACGAGCCCGGCCACGGCCATCTGCACCTGGAGCAGGGCGATGTCGGCGACGGCCGCGTGGCCCGCCCGCATGTGGCCGACGCCTGCGTCGAGGCGCTGTACTCGCCCGCCGCCCGGGGCGTGACCTTCGAGATGCGCAGCGAGGTGGGACCGGGCGCCGGCTCCCCGCCCTGGGACGAACTGTTCACCGGCCTCCGCGCCGACACTCCGACCGCGGCCCGGGCCGCACTCGCCTGAGGGTGGCCACCGATGTGTACGACACTCCGACGGACTCTGCGACAGATGCCATGACAGAACAGATGACCTTACGCCCCGACCAGGCCTCCGACATCTACGGCGGCCATCCCTCCGACGTCACCCCCGGCCGCCCGCAGCCGCTGGGGACCACCGTCGACAGCGACGGTGTCAACTTCTCGCTCTTCTCCGAACACGCCACCCGCGTCGACCTGTTGCTCTTCGAGCACTGCGACAGCCCGCACCCCTACCGCACCATCCCGCTCCTCCCCGACCGCCACCGCAGCTTCCACTTCTGGCACTGCCACGTCCACGGCATCGGCGCCGGCCAGGTCTACGCCTTCCGCATCGACGGACCGCGCGATCTCAGCGCCCTGGGCAGCCGGTTCGACCAGCGGAAGGTCTTGATCGACCCGTACGCGCGGGCCAACGTCAACAGCCGCTGGGAGCGCACCACCGCCATCGGCCCCGGCGACAACGTCGAACACTGCATGCGCAGTCTGGTCGTCGACCTCGACGACTACGACTGGGAGGGCGACACCCCGCTGCACACCCCGATGGCGGAGACCGTCGTCTACGAGATGCACGTCCGCGGCCTCACCGCCTCCCCCACCTCGGAGACCGCGCGGCCCGGCACCTTCTCTGCCGTCATCGACAAGATCCCGCACCTGCGCGAACTCGGCATCACGGCAGTGGAGTTGCTGCCGGTCTTCGACTTCGACGAGACCCAGGTGCTGCGCACAGGACCCGACGGCACCCCGCTGCGCAACTACTGGGGCTACGACCCCTACGGCTTCTTCGCCCCGCACACCGGCTACTGCTCGAGCCCCCATCTCGCCACGCACATCACCGAGTTCCGCGACATGGTGAAGGCGTTCCACAAGGCGGGCATCGAGGTCATCCTCGACGTGGTCTTCAACCACACCAGCGAGGGCAACGAGTTCGGGCCGACGATCAGCTTCCGGGGTGCGGCCAACGAGGCGTACTACCACCTGTGGCCGCAGGACCGCTCGCACTACATGGACTTCACCGGCTGCGGCAACGCTGTCAACGCCAACCATCCGATGGTCACCAAGTTCATCGTGGAGTGCCTTGAGTACTGGGTGACCGAGCACCACATCGACGGCTTCCGCTTCGATCTCGCCTCCGAACTCTCCCGTGGCCCCCTCGGCTACGAGATGGCGGTGCCGCCGGCCCTGTGGGCGATCGAGCTGTCGCAGGTGCTGTCCGAGACGAAGATCATCGCGGAGCCGTGGGACGGCGGCGGCCTGTATCAGGTCGGCCGGTTCCCGGGGAAGCGCTGGGCGCAGTGGAACGGCCCGTTCCGTGACGACGTACGGCGGTTCGTGCGCGGCGACGCCGGCCTGGTCGGCGAGGTCGCCTCCCGGCTCGGCGGCTCGGCCGACCTGTTCGCCGCCCAGGGCGAACTCCCCACCAACAGCATCAACTTCATCACCTGCCACGACGGCTTCACCCTCAACGACCTGGTCAGCTACAACGCGAAGCACAACCACGCCAACGGTGAGGCCAACGCCGACGGGGCGGACGAGAACTACAGCTGGAACTGCGGAGTCGAGGGACCCACCGACGACTCCGACGTCGAATACCTGCGGGTTCGGCAGATCAAGAACCTGCTGTCCCTGCTCATGCTCAGCCGCGGGGTGCCGATGCTGCTGGCCGGCGACGAGTTCCGCAACAGCCAGGGCGGCAACAACAACGGCTACTGCCAGGACAACCAGACCTCCTGGCTCGACTGGAACCAGGCCAGGAAGGAGAAGGAGACGACCGGCTTCACCCAGCGCGTCGTCCAGCTCCGCAAGCGCTACCGCACCCTGCGCGAACCGCAGTTCTTCTCCGAACGCCTCAACTCCCGCTCCCAGCCCGACATCACCTGGCACGGCACCCGGCTCCACCAACCCGGCTGGGACGACCCCAACGCCCGGGTGCTGGCCTGCACGTACGGCGGTTTCGACGGTGACCCGGACCTGCATCTGATCCTCAACATGTACCACCTGGGGCTCGACTTCGAGCTGCCCGACGTCCCCGGCCACCACTGGCACCGCGTGCTCGACACGGCCCGCCCCGGCCCCTACGACATCCTTCCGCCCGGAGAAGAGGAGCTGGTCGCCGGTCCGACCCACCACGCCCAGGGCCGCAGCGTCGTCCTGCTCGCGTCCCTGCCCGACGAGAAGGGCACCTGAGATGAGTGCACCTGCGCAACGACGCATCAACTCCGACACGCTCGCCGGCTACATCACCTACTACAGCCCGACCGGCCGCCGCTTCGGCCTGCGCACCTCGGACGAACGGGAGTTCACGGTCCACCTGCCCGCGAACGCGGTCTCGCGCATCGTCCGCAACCTCGGCGACGACTACCGCGACACCACCGCCGACACCGTCGACATGCTGGCCGAGGGCCGCTACGTCTTCGCGTACGGCATCCTCTACGAGTGGGAGGGCGGCTCCCGGTTCGAGGCCAAGGAGATCACCTTCCCGGAGGAGACCCGCGGCCAGTACGTCTTCGAGCACCCGAACTGGTGGGTCCAACAGGCCACCGCCATCGCCGACTTCTATCTGCGCGGCCACTTCCCCGACGGCGTGTACGACTGGCGCGGGTTCCGCACCCATCTCACGCTCAGCGGCACCCATCTGCCGGACTTCGCCGGCGCGGACGTACGCCAGGAGACCGACACCATCTCCCGGCTGGTCTACGGCCTGGCCACGGCGTATCTGCTGACCGGCAAGGACCGCTTCCTGGAGGCGGCCGAGGCAGGCACCGAGTATCTGCGCGAGCACATGCGGGTGGACGACACCGCCGACGGGATCACCTACTGGTACCACGGCGTCGACATCACGTCCTCCGGCCACCGTCCGGTCTTCGCCTCGGAGTTCGGCGACGACTTCGACGCCATCCCGATGTACGAGCAGATCTACGCGCTCGCCGGTCCCACCCAGACGTTCCGCATCACCGGCGACCCGCGGATCCTGCAGGACATCGACCGGACGGTCGAGCTGTTCCAGAAGTACTTCCGCGACCCCGTGCGCGGTGGGTTCTTCTCGCACCTCGACCCGATCACCCTGGACCCGAACGCCGACTCGCTCGGCCGCAACCGGTCCCGCAAGAACTGGAACTCGGTCGGCGACCACGCCCCGGCGTATCTGATCAACGCCTTTCTGGCGACGGGCCGTTCGGACTTCGCCGCGCTGCTGGAGGAGACCGCGGACACCATCGTGGAGCGGTTCCCGGACGAGCCGAACAGCCCCTTCGTGCAGGAGCGGTTCCACGCCGACTGGAGTCCGGACCGGACCTGGGGCTGGCAGCAGGACCGGGCCGTCGTCGGCCACAACCTGAAGATCGCCTGGAACCTGACCCGCATCAAGTCCCTGCACGACAAGCCCGAGTACGCCACGACCGCCGAGCGCATCGCCGAGATCATGCCGGCGGTGGGCAGCGACGGGCTGCGCGGCGGCTGGCTGGACGTGGTCGAGCGGCAGCCCGACCCGGACAGCGGCATCCACCGCATGGTGTGGCACGACCGCAAGGCCTGGTGGCAGCAGGAACAGGCGATCCTCGCCTATCTGATCCTGGCCGGCACCACCGGCGACCCGGAGCAGCTGCGGCTGGCGCGCGAGGCGGCGGCGTTCTACAACGCCTTCTTCCTCGACTGCCAGGACGGCGGCGTCTACTTCAACGTGCTGGCGAACGGCATCCCGTACCTGCTGGGCACCGAACGCCTCAAGGGCAGCCACGCGATGGCCGGTTACCACGCGCTGGAGCTGTGCTACCTGTCGGCCGCCTACACCGGGCTGCTGCTCAGCGACGACCCGGTCACCCTGCACTTCAAGCCGCGACCGGAGGACCTGCCGGGCCGGGTGCTGCGGGTGGCGCCGGATCTGCTGCCGGCCGGTTCGGTGGAGCTGACCCGGGTGTGGGTCGACGACCAGCCGTACCACAACTTCGACGGCAAGGACCTGACGGTCGTACTCCCGCGCGGCGACGAACCGGTGCGCGTACGCGTCGAGTTGGAGCCGGCCACGATGCGGCTGCGGATGCGCACCTCGTTCGACGGCGGCACCGCGCACGTCAGCTGCCACGGCGTGATCGACGCGACCGAACTGGGCAAGTTCCGCCGTGTCCTGGCCGAGGTCATGGCCGCGGCCCCGCAGCGCGTGGAGTTCCATCTGTGCGAGGTCGGGGGCATGTGCCGGCCCGCCATCAACGAGCTGCTGTTCCAGCGCACCAAGGCGGGTCTGGACGTCGACTTCGTCATCGTGGGCTGCGCGCTGCCGGACGTGGCGGACGCGCTGCTCGCCACGGACGCCTTCCTGCTGGCTGGGGGTGACGAGTGCAACCATGAATGACCTCGCGACGATCACCCTCCCATTACCCCCGATGCGCACCCCGGGGGCACCGCCGGGCACCTCCCCGGGTCTCCCCGCCTACTGCCGCGAGCTGTTCGGCGACTTCACCCGCGCCGACCAGCGGCGCTGGGGGGAGGTCTATGTGCGCGGGCTGCTGGACGTGCCCGGGCGCAAGACACCCGCCCGGATCTCCGAGCAGGTGCTCGGGAAGCGGGCCGTGCAGCAGATCCAGCAGTTCGTGAACCAGAGTCCGTGGGCGTCCGCTCCCGTGCGGGGGCGGCTCGCCCGGCAGGTGGTGCGGGCCTTCCGCGCCGAGGCCTGGTCCGTCGACGAGGTCGTCTTCGCCAAGAACGGCGACCGGTCGGTGGGCGTCGCCCGCCAGTACGCCGCCTCCCAGGAACGGACGGTGAACTGCCAACTGGCGCTCGCCGCCTCGCTGGTGGGCCAGGCGGGCGGGGTCCCGGTGAACTGGCGGCTGCTGCTGCCGGCCCGCTGGGACCGGGACGAGCGACTGCGCGGCCAGGCCCATGTGCCGACCCAGGAACGGTGCAGGCCGCGCTGGAGCTACGTACTGGAAGCGCTCGACGAGATGCTCGACGAGTGGTCGCTCGAACCGCTGCCGGTGCTGGCCGACTGGCGCTGCGAGAGCGACCCGGACCCGCTGCTGCGCGGTCTGGAGGCGCGCGGCCTGGGCTATCTCGTCCAGGCGGCGCCGCACACCCCGGTCCTGCTGCCCCGGCGGCAGGCCGCCGCCCCCGGGACGCGCGGCACGCTCGCCGAACTCGCCGCGCACGCGGCGCGCCACGGTGAGCGGGCCTCGGTGACCTGGCACGACCCGGTGACCGAACGCATGCGGCACTCGGAGTTCGTGACCGGCCCGGTGCTGCTGCGCGCGGACCCGGCCGCGGGCACACTCCCCCGGCCGCGTCTCCTGCTCGCGGACTGGCCCTACGGCCGCTCCCGGCCGCGCGCCTACTGGCTGACGAACCTCCCGGCCCGCCGGCTGGCGGAGATCGTGCCGCTGGCTCAGTTGCGGCGGTTCGCGGAAGGGGCGCTCGGCCGGATGCACGAGGAGTTCGGGCTCGGCGACTTCGAGGGCCGCTCCTTCCGGGGCTGGCACCACCATGTGACGCTGGCCTCGGCCGCGCTCGGCTACGACATGGTGCGCCAGCAGGCGGACGAGAGAGCCCTGAGCCGCCCGCGTGCCTGAGCCAGCGCCTCACGACGGCCCCGTACGGATACGTCCGTACGGGGCCGCCGTGCGCTCACTTCTGCCAGCCGACCTTGCTGAAGTCGACGTCGCCGAGTCCCGGCACCCCGTAGTTGGCGAGGCCCTTGCGCACGGCGAGGATCTGCGGTCGCTGGTAGAGCTCGATGTCGTGGCCGAGCCGCCAGATCTCGGCGTCCGCCCGGTCGTAGAGCCGCTCGGCGGTCCGTTCGTCGAGGGCGCCGACGGCCTGGCCGAGGAGCTGGTCCACCCGCGCCGAGCCGACCCCGCCGTAGTTCTGGAAGGGCTGTCCCGCCTCGGGGCGGCGGTAGATGGCGTAGGCGGAGCTCGGGTAGGTCAGGCCGGTGAACCGGAAGATGGCGAGGTCGAAGTTGCCCTTCTCCAGGTACTGCGGCGCGTAGGCGGACGCGGGCACCTTCTGGATGTCGACCCGGACGCCGGCCTGGGCCAGCATGTGCTGGACGAGCTGGGCCAGGTCCTCGCCGAGCCGGTTGGTGCCCTCGCTGAGCACGAAGCGGAGGGTGAGGCTGCGGCCGTTCTTGACGCGGATCTTCCCCGCGCCGGGACTCTTCCAGCCGGCGGCGTCCAGGGCCTTTTCGGCGGCCTTGAGGTCGTAGGTGCCGTAGGGCCTGGAGTTGTCGGCGTATCCGGGCTGGTTGGTCATGAAGAAGTGGTTGCCGAGCAACGGCACCTTGACCGGGAGGCCTTCGGCGGCGACGTCGGCCAACGCGGTGCGGTCGACGGCCTGTTGGACCGCGTTGCGTACCGCCTGGTCGGCAAGCGGGCCGCCCGCGCCGTTGAGGGTGATGTGCACCTCGTCCCAGGCGGAGCCGATGCGGATCTCGCTGTCCCGCGCGTTCTTCAACTGCGCGTAGGCCTCGCTGGTGGCCGCGTTGACCACGTCGACCTCGCCGTTCAGGAAGGCCTGCAGGGCGGCGTCGGCGTCGAGGACGCGGAAGACGATCCGGTCCAGTCTGGGTTTCGTGCCCCACCAGCGGGGGTCAGGGACGAGGGTGAGAGTCTGCGCTGTCCGGTCGACCGAGTCGAGTTTGAACGGGCCCGCGCTGATGGGCAGTTGACCCTGCCAGCCGGAGTTGAAGCGCTGCGGGGTGTCGTAGGCGGCGGCCGGGAAGAGCGGGGTGAACAGCCTGCGCCAGTCGGCGTACGGCTGCTTGAAGGTGACCCGCACCTCGTGGGCGCCGGCTCCCTGGCGTACGTCGGCGATACGGTCGTAGCCGCTGGTGTCGGCGACCAGGTAGCGCTGGTCGGCGCCGCCGAGCGCGTGCCACTGGGCGGCGAAGTCCCGCCAGCCCAGGGCCGTTCCGTCGGACCAGCGGGCCTTCGGGTTGAGCCGGTAGGTGACGACCTGGGGCGAGGTGCCGGTGACGGACGCGGAGAGCAGGTACTCCGGCACCGCGTGCGGGACGCCCTTGGCGTCGCGGGCGAAGAGCCGGGGCTCGGTCATGCTGTCGACGGTCCACACGTCGTCCAGGGCGCCGTCGACGTGGTCGAAGTTGAACTGCGTGATCATCTGCGCCATCGGCAGGGTCAGCGTGCCGCCCGATCGGAGGGCGTCCGCGGGCTGGGCGTTGATGTCGTAGGTGCCGTAGGTCGGCAGCGCCGGACGGCGGACGGTGCCGGGGGGACCGGAGCAGCCGGCCACGCCGAGGAGGACGAGCGTACACACCAGCGAGCGCGCGAGCCTGCCCCGTAATCGCTCCACCACGCGGCCCTCCCAGTACGGACGAACCGTCAACTGCCCGAACTGTCCTGCGCATTACGGAGCCGGAGCTTAACATCACGATGTGTCACCCACATGAAGCGGAACGAGGGCCCATGCTCTCCCTGATCCTCAGGCGCCTGGTCCACTGCACGATCCTCTTCCTGACCTCCGTCGTCCTCACCTACGCGCTCGCCTCGACCGCGCTCGATCCGCGCGCCTACTTCGAGGGCCGCCAGCCGCCCCCGCCGGCCCGGGTCGTCGACGCGGAGCTGTCCCGGCTGGGCATGGACGACCGCGCTCCGCTGCCGGAGCGCTTCGCGCACTGGGCGGGGCGGGCCGTCCACGGCGACCTGGGCCGGACCATCGACGGGGAGTCGGTGAACGCCGAGTTCGGCCGCCGGGTCGGGGTGTCGGTGCGGCTGCTGCTGATCGGCACCCTGGTGGGTACGGCGGTGGGGGTACTGGCCGGGGTGTGGGGGGCGGTCCGCCACGGCCGGCCGGGCGACCGGATCCTGACGGTGTTCTCGTTCGCGGTGCTGTGCGTGCCCACGTTCGTGCTGGCGCTGCTGCTGAAGACCGGGGCGCTGGCGGTCAACCGGGCCGCCGGTAGCCAGGTCATCCTCTACACGGGCGAGCACACACCGGGTCTGCAGGGCGACTGGACCGTCCAACTGCGGGACACGGCCGCCCACTTGCTGCTGCCGGCGATCTGTGTGGCGATCCCCGCGATCGCCTCCTACAGCCGCTACCAGCGCGCCGCCACCCTCGACGTCCTGGGCGCCGACCATCTGCGCACCGCCCGGGCCAAGGGGCTCACCCCGGGCCGTGCGCTGCTGCGGCACGGGCTGCGGATCTCGCTCGTCCCGGTGTCGGTGTTCTTCGCCTACGGGATGCTGGCCCTGTTCACCGGAGCGGTGTTCACCGAGGCGGTCTTCGGCTGGCCCGGCATGGGCAGTTGGCTCGTCGACTCGGTGCAGAAGGGCGACGTGAACTCGGTGGTGGCCGTCAACATCTTCGCCGCGGCCGTGGTCCTGCTCGCCGGGCTGCTCGCCGACGTCCTGCACGCACTGCTCGATCCCCGGGTACGGCAGCCATGAGGGGCGGCGGGCGGGGGCGCGTGGTGCTGCGCCGGACGGTACGGCGGCCGGGGGCGCTGTGCGGGCTCGCGGTCCTGCTGGTCCTGTTCGCCCTGGCGTTCCTCGGGCCGTACATCAGCCCGTGGACGCACACGGACGTCGACTACACCGCGCTGCGGCAGCCGCCGGACGCGCGGCACTGGATGGGCACCAACCGGATCGGGCAGGACGTCTTCGCCCAGGTGGTGCGGGGACTGCAGAAGTCGCTGCTGATCGGGCTCCTGGTCGCGGTGTTCTCGACCGGGCTCGCCGCGGTGGTGGGTGCCTGCGCGGGCTACTTCGGCGGCTGGACGGACCGGGTGCTGATGTTCGTCGTGGACCTCATGCTCGTCCTCCCGGCCTTCCTCGTGCTGTCCGTGGCCGCGCCCCGGCTGCGCGACCGGAGCTGGATCGCGCTGGTCGGGCTGCTGGCGCTGCTGGGCTGGATGGTCACCGCGCGGGCCGTGCGCGGGATGACCCGGTCGCTGAAAGAGCGTCAGTTCGTGGTGGTGGCACGGCTGATGGGTGTCTCACCGGTTCGGATCCTGTGGCGGCACGTGCTGCCGCACACGGCGTCGTTCCTCATCACGGACGCGACGCTGGCCGTGGGCGCGGCGGTGATCAGCGAGACCGGGCTGTCGTACTTCGGTCTCGGCGTACAGCCCCCTGACGTGTCCCTCGGCACGCTGATCGCGGACGCGACGGACGTGGCGCTGGTGTATCCGTGGATGTTCTTCTTCCCCACCGGGCTGCTGATCGCGTTCGTGCTGGCCGTCAACCTCGTCGGCGGTGCGCTGCGGGACGCGCTCGATCCGACGACGGTGGACGCCGTCGCGCCGTCCCGTACGACGGTGTCGGGGATGTCGCGGTGAACGCCGTCCTTGAGGTCCATGACCTGACGGTCGCCGTCGGCGTGGGGCGACGCCCGCCGGTGCCCGTGGTGCGAGGCGTCGATCTCGTCCTTCGCCGCGGTGAAGTACTGGGCCTGGTGGGCGAGTCGGGGACCGGCAAGACCCTCACCGCACTCTCCCTCATGGGGCTCGCGCCGCCGGGCGCAACGGTGGGCGGGTCGGTACGGCTGCTGGGCGAGGAGCTGCTGGGGCTGCCGGAGCGGGAGTTGGCGCGGGTGCGCGGGCGCCGGATCGCCATGGTCTTCCAGGACCCGCTGCACGCCTTCACCCCGGTGCGGCGGGTCGGCGACCAGCTCGCGGAGGCGGTGCGCATCCACCAACGCCCGCGCCCGCAGCGGGAGTCGGCGCAGCGGCGGGCGGTGGAGCTGCTGGACTTCGTAGGGGTGCCGGAGCCTGCACGGGCCTCTCGTGCCTACCCGCATCAGCTGTCCGGGGGGATGCTGCAACGGGCGATGATCGCGATGGCGATGGCCAACGGCCCCGATGTCCTGGTCGCGGACGAGCCCACCAGCGCGCTCGATGTCACCGTGCAGGCACAGGTGTTGGACGCCCTCGCCGACGCCCGCCGGGAGACCGGCGCGGCCCTGCTGCTGGTCACGCACGACCTCGGCGTGATCGCGGGCACGGCGGACCGGGTCGCCGTGCTGTACGCGGGCCGGGTCGTGGAGACGGGCCCGGTCGAGGCGGTACTCACCCGCCCCCGGATGCCTTACACGGTCGGACTCGTCGGCTCGGTACCGCGGACCGATGCCCGGGTCCCCCTCACCCCGATACCGGGAACGGCCCCGACACCGGGCACGACGGGTCCCGGCTGCGCCTTCGCACCCCGCTGCCCGCTCACCCAGCCGGAGTGCGAAACCTCCGACATCCCCCTCGTGGGCGTGGACAGCCCCTCCCGCGCCGGCCTCGCCGGCCCCGCCACGCACGAGGCGGCGTGCCGCCGGATCCCCCTGGTCATCCACCGGACGGCGACGGGACTGTTTCCGCCGGGCGGGGCATGGGCTGTCGTGGGCGGGAAGCACGCCGGACCTGTCGGGACGCGCGGCGTCCACGGCGCTGGACCCCACCCGAGCGGGCAACCCGCGCTACCGGGCAGAGGATCGGCCGTCCCGGGCCGGGGCCACACCACGCCGGGTGGAAGACACGCCCTCCCAAGTGCCCTCCAGTCGACGGCGTTTCCCCTGTCCCGCCCCGGCCCGGCCGCCCCCGAGGTCGTGCTCCGGGTTTCCGGTCTCGCCAAGACGTACGTGCCCGTCAGTGGTCGGCGCCGTCGTGAGCGGGCGGTTCGGGCGGTCGAGGACGTCGATCTGGAGGTGTGCCGCGGGGAGACCCTCGCGTTGGTCGGTGAGTCCGGGGCCGGGAAGTCGACGGCGCTGATGGAGATCGTGTCGCTCACCGCCCCGGAGGCGGGGATCGTGGAGATCCTCGGGCAGGATGTCGCACGGCTGACCCGGCGGACCGCGCGACTGCTGCGCGGTGCCGTGCAGATCGTGCCGCAGGATCCCCTGTCGAGTCTGGATCCGCGGATGCCGGTGGGCGACATCGTCGCCGAGCCGTTGTATGCGCGGCGGGTGCCACGGGGCGTCGTAGAGTCGCGGATTCCGCGGTTGCTGACTCAGGTGGGTCTGGATCCGGCGGACGCGGAACGTTATCCGCATCAGTTCTCCGGGGGGCAGCGCCAGCGTGTCGCCATCGCGCGCGCCCTGGCCGTGGAGCCCGCGCTGCTGCTGCTCGACGAGCCGGTGTCCGCGCTGGACGTGTCCGTGCAGGCCCAGATCCTGGATCTGTTGCTCCGGCTGAAGCGGGAGTTGGGGCCGGCGTATCTGCTGGTGTCGCACGATCTGGCGGTGGTCCGGCAGATCGCCGACCGGGTGTCCGTGATGTATGGCGGACGGGTCGTGGAGACGGGGCCCGTCGCCGAGGTGTTCGACGGGCCCCGCCATCCCTACGCGCGGGCGCTGCTGTCGGCCGTCCCGCTGCCCGACCCGGTCGCCGAGCGCGCCCGGCGCCGGATCGTGCTGCCCGGCGAACCCCCGGCCGGCGTACCGCTCGTCGGGGGATGCCGTTTCCGGCCCCGTTGTCCCGTCGCCGCGGCCCTGTCGGCCGGGCGGCGGATGCGCTGCGAGACCGAGGTCCCGCGGCCGTCCCAGGTCACCCCGGCCGGCACCCATACGGTGGCGTGCCACTTCCCGCACCGGGGACTGCCCTGGGAGGGGACACGGACAGACCGGGGGACGACCGGTCGGCCCTGGAGCGAGCCGCCGGACCGTCCTCCGGTCCGCTGAGCCTCGTGTGCCGTTGTCCGTACGGCCGCCTCAGCAACAGGCGCCGCTCGCACCGCTCGACTGGGCAATGCCCTCGCGCAAGGGATGCGTGGTGGCGCCCGAACCGTTCAACCAGAGTCCGCTCGTCACTAGCCCACCGACGAAGACGACGATTGCGATGAGCGTGAATACTTTGATGCTCATGAAAATCTCCTCTCCGAGCATTTACGGATGACGCGTTGACAAGATGAGTCAACAAGAACTTACTCAATCAGTCAAGTATTAATCTCACAAAAGACGATCTCGAAAAGCGGAATGCCCACACCCAAATGAAGTTTGAATTAACGCAAATTCAGAAAATGCCAGCCCAGACCACTTCGCGCCAGCGAATCGATCAAGAAGACTCCATTGGATGGCAGGCGACTTACTGGTAACGTTGATCTGTCATCCCGGTGGTCATAGCCACCTCCTAGGAGCCCACATGGACCCTCTCGAAAACACGACGACCGCAGGGCTGGGCAACCGCATCCGGCTGCTGCGCGGCAAACGTGGCCTCAAGCAGCAGGACCTGGCGTCCAGCGAGATTTCGGCGAGCTACATCTCCTTGATCGAATCCGGCAAGCGCGCACCGTCGGACGCGGTGCTCGCCGCCCTCGCGGAGCGCCTCGGCTGCTCTGCCGAGTACCTGCGCAGCGGACGGGACGACCACGAGCTGGAGGAGGCCCGCCTGCGGCTGGCCTTCGGCGAGATGGCCCTGCGCAACGGCAGCAACGGCGAGGCCCTGCAGACCCTCAGCGAGCTGCTGACCAGGCCCACCCTCCTGGACGTCTCGATGACCCGGCGGGCGCGCATGGGGCAGGCCTCCGCGCTGGAGAAGCTCGACCGCACCGAGGCCGCCATCGCGGTCCTGGAGGAACTCCAGCGGGACCCCGACCTGGCGCCGGGTTCAGCCGAGTGGTGCCAGATCGCGGTCGCCCTGTGCCGCTGCTATCGCAACGCCGGCGACATCACGCTCAGCATCGAGATCGGCGAGCGCGCCATGGCCCGGCTGGACGCCCTCGGCCTGGACGTGACGGTCGACCACGTCCAGCTCGGTGCCACCCTCATGGGCTCGTTCCACATGCGCGGCGACCTCATCCACGCCCAGCTGATGGGCGGCAAGCTCCTGGACGCCGCCGAGAAGCAGGGCGCGAGGGCAGCGCGTGGCGCCGTCTACTGGAACGCCGGTCTTGTGGCCCGTTCCCGCGGCCAGCTCAACGAGGCCCTGGCCCTGGTGGAGCGGGCGCTCGCGCTGATGTCCGAGGACGACAACCTGCGCCACCTCGCCATGCTCAAGATGAACTACGGCTCCCTGCTGCTCCAGGTCGACGAGCCCGAACCGGCGCGCGGCAAGCAGCTGCTGGAGGAGGCGCAGCAACTCCTGGCCGAGGTGGGCAACGCGCCGGAGCTCGCCCAGTGCGAGATCGGTCTCGCCGACGCCGACGCGATGCTCGGGCAGTGGGACGAGGCCGCGGCGCACGCCGAGCGGGCCCTCGGGCTGACCGGCACCGAGTCCCGCATCCAGGCGGTCGGCGCGCGCGGCACGCTCGCCGAGATCCAGCTGATGCGCGGCAACCACGAGCAGGCCGCACAGTATCTGCAGGCCGCCACCCGGCAGCTGCGCCAGTTCCGGCCCTCCCACCAGGTGGCCCTCAACTGGCGTTACCTGGGCGACCTGTGGAAGCGGCAGGGCAACACCGCCGAGGCGCTCAAGGCGTACGACCGGGCGCTGTCGGCCGCCGGTATGGCACCGCACCGCGACCCCGGGCAGATCCTCTCCGAGCAGCACCGCGCCTGAACTGCCCGCCGTTTTCCCGAATCCGGTACGGACCTTTGCCCCTCACCCCCGCCAAAGGCACGGACCTTTCGGCGTCGAGCGGTCCGACGGGGCAGGCGACCCGGTTCCGTTTCCGGCCGGATCCGCGCCCTCCGAACCCCCCGCCTGGAAGAGTGCCCGGGGCGGGGGGTTCGCCGTGTCTCCGTTCGACGGGCCGTGAGGGCGGGAAATCCGTCGGTGAATTCCGCCCGGTCTCCCGCCGCCGGAATTCCCTTACACGGCACGGGAGTTGGTATTCCGGCGGGGGTCGGTGAATTCGGCGGAGTTCAGCGGGCGGTGTTCGCCAGCCGGTGCACGGCGGCGAGCGGGACCTTCAACCGGTCGGGGCGGTGGCGGGATTCGTATACGGCCTCGTACACGGCCTTGTCCGCCTCGAGGGCGCGCAGCGCGACCGGTTGGCAGCGCGGGTCCTCCCGCCCGGCCGAGGCGTATCCCTCGATGAACGCCCGCCGGTTGCGCACCGCCCACGCATAGGCGCGCCGGCGTCGGCGCAGTCGCCGCGCGGGCGAGCCCTCCTCCCCCGGGTCGCCGGACTCGCGGGCGGCCAGGCCGGTGCGGGCCGCGTAGTCGAAGGAGCGCAGCATGCCCGCGATGTCCCGCAACACCGGTTGCGGGCGGGCGCGTTCGGCGGCGGGCCGGGCAGGTTCGCCCTCGAAGTCGACGATCCGCCAGCCGTCCGCGGTGCGCAGCGCCTGGCCCAGATGGAGATCTCCGTGGGTGCGCTGGGCGAAGACGGGGCTGCCGCGCCCGGCGACCCGGGCGTAGTCGTCGAAGAGGGCGCCGAGCCGGGTGGTGTAGCGGGCGAGTGCCGGAACCTCCTCGGCGGCCTCCTTGAGCCGCATGTTCATGCGTGCCGCTTCCTCGGCCACGTCCTGTGCCGTGAGGCGGTTTCGGCCGAACGCCTTGCCCAGCGCGCCGTGCACGTCCGCCACGGCTCGGCCGAGCCCGTGCGCGTGCGCGGTGAAGCCGCCGGTGGCCGGGGCGGTGCGGCCCACGCCGTCCATGCAGTCGCCCGCCTGCCGCACCGCCTCCTCCCAGCCGTCGCGAGCGTCGGGCAGGAACTCCTCGATCAGGCCGAGCACCAGGCCCTCCGCGCCCTGGGCGTCGCTGTGCAGCGCCCCGTAGAGGTGGGGGGTGCGGGCGCAGTGCTGCCGGGTGAGCGCGTGCAGGGCCTCGACCTCGGTGTGCGGTCCCGGTTCGGGGCGGCGGAAGATCTTGAGGAGGATCCGGCCGCCGTACGCCACGGCCGTGTTGCTCATCTCGCCGTCGAGCGGGTGGGGCACGAGGCCGACGGGCAGGGGGTAGCGGCCGGTGCGTTCCAGGCGCAGGCCGGGGTCGGTGCCGGGGCCCGCGAGGGTGCGCAGCAGCAGCCCGAGCAGGGCGCCGTCGGCGAGGGCGTCGTAGACCTGCCAGCCCTGGAAGGGGCCGGTGGGCACGGTGGCGATGGCGGCCGGTTCGAGGCGGGTGGGGAGGTGGGGGTGCAGGCCGAGCAGGAGTTGGTAGTCGAGGACCGACCGGTCCTCGCGCCGGGCCGAGACCACGGCGTGCAGCAGCAGGGGCGGTTCGGTGCCGAGCACGGTGGCGGCTCTGGCTTCGAGCCGTGCTCCGCCGTAGCGGGCGTCGAACCATCGGCGGCCCTCCAGCCATGGTGCGAGGGCCGGCAGCAGGGGTTCGAGGATGCCGTCGCTCATGTTCCCTCCGCGGGTGTGAGCACGTGCGCGACCTGGTGGGCCGGATCGAGGCGTACGTAGGTGGACTCGCCCCAGGCGTAGGTCTCGCCGGTGAGTTCGTCGCGCAGCTTGCGGGTGCCGTCGGCGGGCAGGCCGAGGGCGGCCGGGTCGCAGGTGACGGTGGCCTCGTGGGCGTGGTGCGGGTCGAGGTTGACGATCACGAGCACCAAGTCGGTGGAGCCGTCGGGGAGTTCGACGTGTTTGGTGTAGGCGAGGAGCTGGTCGTTGTCCGTGCTCTGCAGGCGCAGGTTGCGCAACTCCTGGAGTGCGGGGTGCTGTCGGCGGATCCGGTTGAGGAGGGTGATCAGCGGGGCGATGGTGCGGCCCTCGGCCTCCGCCGACGCCCAGTCCCGGGGCCGGAGTTGGTACTTCTCCGAGGCGAGGTAGTCCTCGGTGTCCTCCGCCAGCGGGGTGTTCTCGCAGAGTTCGTAGCCGGCGTAGACGCCCCAGCTCGGCGCGGCGGTCGCGGCGAGCACGGCCCGGACCTCGAAGGCGGGCCTGCCACCGTGCTGGAGGTAGGCGTGCAGGATGTCGGGGGTGTTCACGAAGAGGTTGGGCCGCAGGAAGTCGGCGCTGTCCCGGGCGAGTTCGGGGAGGTAGGCGGTCAGTTCGGCCTTGGTGTTCTTCCAGGTGAAGTAGGTGTACGACTGCTGGAAGCCGGCCTGCGCCAGCGCGTGCACCATGGCCCGCCGGGTGAACGCCTCGGCGAGGAACAGCACGTCGGGGTCGGTGGCATCGACCTCGGCGATCAGCCACTCCCAGAACTGCACCGGTTTGGTGTGCGGGTTGTCGACGCGGAAGATGCGCACGCCCAGGGCCATCCAGTGCCGCACGATCCGCAGCGCCTCGGCGTACAGGCCCTCGGGGTCGCCGTCGAAGTCGAGTTGGTGGATGTCCTCGTACGTCTTGGGCGGGTTCTCGGCGTAGGCGATGGAGCCGTCGGCTCGGTGGTGGAACCACTCGGGGTGCTCGGTGAGCCAGGGGTGGTCCGGCGAGCACTGGAGGGCGAGGTCGAGGGCGACTTCGAGGCCCAACTCCCTTGCGGTGGCGACGAAATGGCGGAAGTCGTCCTCGGTGCCGAGGTCGGGGTGGATGGTGTCGTGGCCGCCGTGCCGGGATCCGATGGCCCAGGGCGAGCCGACGTCGTCGGGGCCGGCGTGGAGGGTGTTGTTCGCGCCCTTGCGATGGGTGGTGCCGATCGGATGGACGGGCGGGAGGTAGACGACGTCGAAGCCCATGGCGGCGACGGCGGGCAGCCGTTCGGCGGCCGTCCGCAGTGTGCCGCCGACCGGGCGGCTGCCCGCCCGGACCACCGCGCCCTCCGAGCGCGGGAACAGTTCGTACCAGGAGCCGACGAGGGCGCGCCGCCGTTCGACGCGCAGCGGCAGGGGCCGGGAGGCGGTGACGAGATCACGCAGCGCGTAGCGCCCCAGGGCGGCCGTCACCCGGGGGGTGGTGACGGCGGACAGCCGGGCCGGAGGGGGGCCCAGGGTGTCGCGGAGCGCGGCCACGGCCGCGGAGACCGCCTCCCGGCGGTCCGATGCGGTGATGCCGAGTGCCGCCCGTTCGTGCAGCAACGCGCCCTCGGTCAGGGTGAGTTCGGTGTCGACGTCCGCCTCTAGCTTCAGCGCGGCGTCGTGCCGCCAGGTCTCCAGCGGGTCGGCCCAGGCCTCGACGCGGAAGGTCCACAGGCCCTCCGTGTCGGGCACCACGGTCGCCCGCCAGCGGTCGGCGTCCTCGTCGACGAGGGTCATCGGGACCCGGTGGGCGGGGCGCCCCGCGGGATCGTGCAGGACGACGTCCGCGGCGACGGCGCCGTGGCCCTCGCGGAAGACGGTGGCCGTGATGTCGAGGTGTTCTCCGGTCACGGCCTTGGCGGGCAGCTCCCCGTCCCGCACCCGTGGTCGGACGTCGAGGACGGGGATGCGCCCGGTCACCGGTGTCATGGTTGACTCCTCCCCGGTCGGATCGCGTCAGCGGAGCCCGGTCGGGGCCGGCGTACGGGATGCGAGCAGGTCGATGATGGTCCGTGCGAAGAGGTGGCAGTGGTTGCCGGTGCGGCCGGTGACCAGGTCGTCGTGGATGACGACGTCCTGGTCGACGTACTCGCCGCCCATGTTCCGCAGGTCGCCCAGCAGGTTGTTGTGCACCACCGCGCGCCTGCCCTGCATCAGGCCCTGCACGGGTGCGGCGAGCCACATGCCATGGCAGATGATGCCCTTGAGGATCGCCGGGTCGGCGAACGCGCGGCGCAGGAACTGGCTGGCGGGCGGGAGCAGTTGGGGGTCCTCGGTGAAGCGCAGCCGGTCGGCGACCATCCCGGAGGGGACGATCACCGCGGAGTACTCCTTCAGCGCGAACTCGTCGAGGTCCTCGAAGGACTCGGTGACCTCGAAGGGCATGCGGTGCTCATGACCCTGGAAGGTCATCTGCTCGTTGCCCCACAGCCGGGACAGGAAGTGGATCTCGGCTCCCTCCTCGGGGAAGCGGTACCGGTAGTAGAGGATCTCGGGCTCGTAGAAGTCGCTCTCCATCAGGACGGCGATCTTGTGACCGGACAGTCGCACGGCGGCTACCCCTTCCCCTTGGCGGTCACCAGGTCGATGAGGAACGGCCCGCGGTGCGCGAGCGCCTGCGCGACCGCCTCCTCGGCCTGCCCGGGCTTCTCGACCCGTACGGCGGCCACGCCGAGCGAGCCGGCGAGGGAGACGAAGTCGACGGCCGGGCTGCTCAGGTCGAAGATCTCGGGCTGTTCGTGGGCGGGGATGTGCTGGTCCCGCCAGTACTCCTCGATGTTGTCCTCAAGGAGCTTGTAGCGGCCGTTGTTGCAGATGACGAACTTGGTGGGGAGGCCGTAGCGGGCCGCCGTCCACAAGGCCTGGAAGGTGTACATGCTGCCGCCGTCGCCGGTGAAGCCGACCACCGTGCGGTCGGGGTGGGCGAGTTGGGCGCCCAGCGCGCCGGGGATGCCGACGCCGAGGGAGCCGCCGCGGGTCGCCATCCACTGGCCCGGCACGGTCGGCGCCAGCCGGCGGAAGAGCTCCGGGGACGCCGTCAGCGCCTCGTCGAACAGGATCGCGTCCGACGGCAGCCGGCGGGCGAACTCCTGGGCGAGGGCGAGGGTGGGCAGTTCCAGGGCGGTGGCCGTGGCCTCCTCCCTCGCGTCGGCCGCCGCGAGCGCGGCCGAGCGCTGCGCGGCGTGCCGGCGCAGCCGCTCGGCCGCCGCCGTCCGCCGCCCGAGGCCCATCTCCCGGCCGAGCGCGTCGGCGAGCAGGCCCAGGGTGGCCTTGGGGTCGGCGACGATACCGAGGTCGACGGGGTGGTTCTTGGCGATCGCGCCGGAGTCGAGGTCGATGTGCACGACCGGGACACCGGCCCCGAAGACACCGTCGAGTGCCGGGTACACCTCGGGCAGCACATAGGTGCCCACGATGAGGACCCCGTCGGCCGCGCCGGTGGTCTTTCGGCTCTGCTCGCCGAACATGTGGCCCAACTGGCCCGCGTAGGCGGGGTGTTCGACGGACAGGTTGACCTCGGCCCAGTCCGCGCCGTACACGTCTGCGCCCCACACCTCGGCCAGCCGCCCCAACTCGGCCTGGGCGCCCGCGAAGTGGACACCGTCGCCGGCGATGACGAGCGGGTTGCGGGCGTCGGCGAGCAGCGCGGCGGCCCTCGCCACGGTGTCGGGGGCGGGCAGACTGCGGGTCTCCGGGTAGGAGACGGGCGCCACCGGTTCGGCGGTGTCGCGGTCCATGACGTCGGCGGGCAGCACGACCAGCACCGGACCGTACGGCGGGGTCGCGGCGACCTTGAAGGCACGGCGCAGCACCCGCAGCGTGGAGTCGGGGTCGACCACGCGGGTGGCCCACTTGGTCACCGGTTTGGCCATGCCGACCAGGTCGGCGGCCATCTGCGCGTCCATGCTGTCGTAGCGCAGCCCGGCCTCGCCGACCAGGGTGACGATCGGGGCGTGGCCGCGCATCGCCTGGTAGAGCATGCCGATGCCGTTGCCGAGCCCGACTCCGGAGTGGAGTTGCAGGACCGCCGGGGTGCGGGTGGCGCGTGCGTAGCCGTCGGCCATGCCGACGGCCGTGCACTCCTGGAGGGCCAGGATGTACTGGATCGAGGGGAAGGAGCGCAGTTCGTCGAGGAACCCCTGCTCGACCGTGCCGGGGTTGCCGAACATGAACCGGACCCCTTCGGCCTGCAGTTGTTCGAGCAGCGCGATCCGCGCGGGCCTGCTGTCCATCGTGTGCTCACCTCTCGTCGGGGCGAAGGAGCGTGGGACGGTCGCCTGGGTCAGGCGGTCGTCCTGAACCCCCACTGCCGCAGGCCCTGTTCGAGGACCTCGACGGTCTTCTGTCCGGTCAGGTAGGAGTCGGGCGTCGAACGGCCCGTGATGAACGGGTAGTCGACGATGACGGAGGTCTCCTTGCCGAAGTTCCCGTGGTAGGCGCCGCCGGGTGCGGTGGCGTCGCGCAGGATGTACTCCAGCGGGTACGGCGGCGGCCCCATGACGAAGTCGGTGCCGAGGAACCCGGTGCCGTCCTTGTAGTCGTACTCGATGCAGTGGCCGGTGACGTGCTTGCCGCGGATGAGGGACTCGCGGGTCTCCTGGTCGCGGGCGAAGGCGAGGCAGGCGACGCCGTAGCACTCGGCGGCGATCGGCCGGTCCAGGGCGTGGAAGGCGAGGATCAGGTCGTGGACCCGCCAGTTGTTGGCGAGGTCGACGATCGGTCCGCTGCCGCCGACGATCAGCAGTGCGTCGTAGCGGTCGGCGATCTGTGAACGCACCTGCTCCAGGCGGGTGTTGTAGGCCTCCCAGTCGCGCAGGAAGTACGGCTTGGACCGGTAGGGCCGGTCGGGCAGCCAGGACGACAGGTCGAGTGGGTTGTCGAGCCGGTCCGAGTCCTCGACCTTGCGCACCTTGGCGGCGGTCTCGGGGGTGGTGACGGAGCGGCCGAGCGGCGGGTCGACGTACTCGGGGTCCATGCTCGGCGGCAGCGCCTGCGGGCGCTTGCCGGTGGGGGTGGCGAAGGTGAGGTGGTAGCCGGCCTGGTCGAAGGTCTCCAGGGGGCCGATCAACTCCTCGCCCCAGTAGCCGTGTTCGGACAGGACGACCAGAATGCGCCTGCTCATGGGGTTCCTCCCGTTCGGCGGGACGGTGCCAACTGGCGGATTCCTGTCTACGTCGGGGCCGTTCGCCCCGGCCGCCGGCGGCGCCCCGCTCACGGCACATCCTCAAGTGGCCGAACGCACTACGGCATGTTGTGGCCATCGGTCTTCATTCCGTGAACCCACCGGCGCACGCCGGGAGTTGCCGCAGCTCGGGCCGCGACTTCGCACAGTGCGGCCGGTCCGCGCGCACGAGCGGACCGGGCGGGCGCGGATGTGGGGTCATCGGACCCGTGCCGCTTCCGGCCCCCGGGAGCGGAACCCCCGATGAGCGGAGACACACATGCCGAGCGAACAGACCGGCTCCGACCGGGAGATCGCCGGGTTCGTGCAGCGCTGGTACGACCTGCTGAGCGAGCACGCGCCGGTCGAGGAGCTGCTGCCCTTCGTCGCCGACCAGGGCCTGGTGATGGCCTTCCCGGAGCGGACCCTGTACAGCCACGCCGACTTCCTCGACTGGTACACGGCCGTCGGCGCGGCCTACACCGACCAGAGCCACACCGTCGAGGAGGTCACCGTGCACGAGGACGGCACCCGTGTCGACGTCGACGTCACGGTGGTGTGGACCGCCAAGTCGACTGCGGACGGCACCGTTTCGTCCTTCCGGATCAACCAGAAGTGGCAGCTGGAGCGCCCCGCGCCGGGCGCCCGCCCGCTGATCGTCGACTACCGGGTCGGCGAGCCGGCCGCGATCTGATTCCCGTCACCTTTTGGAGGCTGTCATGCCGTCGAAGTCGCTGCCCCTCGGGGCCGATTACATCGTCGTCGGCGCCGGCTCGGCCGGCTGCGCGGTCGCGGCCCGCCTGACCGAGGATCCGTCAACGACCGTGGTCCTGCTGGAGGCGGGCGGCTGGGACGAGCGCCCCGAGATCCACCGGGCCGACGCGGCCTCGGTCCTCTCGCTGCTCACCGCCGAGTGGCGGAGCGAGATCGACTGGGGCTACGTCACCGAGTCCGAGGCGGGCATGGAGGGCCGCCGTGTCCCCGTGGCCCGTGGCAAGGTCGTCGGCGGATGCAGTTCCGTCAACGCCCTGATGTGGGTGCGCGGCAGCCGCCACGACTACACCCGCTGGGTCGCCGAGGGCGCGACCGGATGGTCCTACGACGAGGTCCTGCCGTTCTTCCGGCTGGCCGAGGACTACTCGGGCGGCGCCGACGAGTTCCGTGGCGCGGGCGGTCCCGTCCGGGTGCGGCAGCTGGACCGACCCTCGCCGATCGCGCGGGCGTTCGTGGAAGGCGCCGGTGAACTCGGGTACGCCACCGACACCGACGGGGACTACAACGGCGTCCGGCAGGAGGGCTTCGGCTTCCTGTACCAGACGTTCCGCGACGACGCGGGCCGCCGGTGCAGCACCGCCGACGCGTATCTGCGGCCGGCCCTCGGGCGCCCCAACCTGACCGTGCTGACCGACACCCTGGCCACCCGGCTGCTCCTCACCGGGACGCGGGTCACGGGCGTCGAGTACGTCCAGGACGGCACCCGGCACGAACTGCGCGCCGACAGTGAAGTCATCGTGTCCGCCGGGGCGTTCGAGACGCCGAAGCTGCTCATGCTGTCCGGCATCGGGCCCGCCGTGCAACTGCGGGAGCACGGCATCCGCTGTGTCCAGGACCTGCCGGGAGTCGGCGCCGGACTGCAGGACCACCTGTTCACGCCCATCTGCTACCAGTCGCTCCAGGAGCACCCGGACGGGGCGCTGCTGTCCGAGGCGGGGCTGTTCACCCACACCCGCGAGGCCGGTCCGGAGGACTCCCCCGACCTCCAATTCACCTTCGGCCCCATCAAGTTCCTGCCGGCCGCCGCCCCCGCCGACCAGTGGGAGGGTCCCGGCTTCACCTTCGCGCCGATCGCACTGCGACCGGAGAGCCGGGGCCGGATACGGCTGCGCGACGCCGACCCGACGTCCAACGCCGTCGTCAGCGCCGGCTACCTCACCTCCACCGCCGACCTCGACGTCCTGGTGCGCGGCGTGCAGTTGGCCCGCGAGCTGGCCGCCACCCGCGCCTTCGACGCGTTCCGCGGCGACGAGCTGGGCCCCGGCAAGGACGTCACCGGACCCGCCGAGCTGCGCCGGTACGTCGCCACGAACGCGACCACCCTGTGGCACCCGGCCGGCACCTGCCGGATGGGCACGGGCGCGGACGCCGTCACCGACCCCGAGCTGCGCGTGCACGGCATCGCGGGGCTGCGGGTCGCGGACGCGTCGGTGATGCCGTCGATCACCGCGGGCAACACGCACGCGCCCAGCGTCATGATCGGCGAGCGTGCGGCGGCGTTCGTCCGCGAGGCAGCCGTCCCGGCTCTCTCCGAACTCTCCCTGTCCGACGTCCACTTGAGCTAGGGGATGCACCATGTCCGACCTCGACCAGTCCCAGCAGGAGAACCTGAAGCTGTACCGGCGGTTCCTCGACGCGTTCAACGCCGGGGACCAGGCGGAGATGCCCCGGGTCATCGCCGCCGACTTCACCGACCACCACCCCGGGTTCGACATCAACGGCCTCGACTCCTATCTGGAGGCGCTGCGCGGGGCCTACAACACCCTTGATCTGAAGGGTGAGTTGGAGGAGCTGTCGGCGCTCGGCGAGGACCGGGTGCTGACCCGGGTCAGGCTGACCGGCACACACCTCGGCGAGCTGCTCGGCTTCCCGGCCACGGGCCGCAAGGTGGAGTGGTCCACCACCGAGATCTGGCGGGTCCGGGGCGGCCTGTTCGTGGAGCGGTGGGCTCAGGACGACATGCTCGGGCTGCGCGAGCAGATCTCCTCGGACGCCTCGAACCTGGCCGTCGTCCAGCAGGTCAGCGACGCCGTCAACCAGCGCCGCCTGGACGCCCTCGACGACCTGTTCGGGCCGACGTTCCACGACAACAACCCGGCGTGGAGCTGCGAGAGCCTGGAGGAGCTGAAGGGGATCATCCAGGGCGCGTACGACGGGCTCGACTTCTCCGTGCACCTCGACGCGCTCTACCCGGCCGCACCGGACAAGGTGATCATGCACATCACCTTCCACGGCAGGCACATCGCGCCGTTCTTCGGCCAGGAGCCGACCGGCAAGGAGGTCTCCTGGACCAGCCTTGAGGTCTACCGGCTGGAGGACGGCAAGGTCGTCGAGCGCTGGGTGCAGGCCGACACCGCGGGCCTGATGCGCCAGGTCGGCGTCCCGCTCCCCTGATCGATCCCGTACCCCGGAACAGCCACAGGAAAGGACAGGTGCATGAACACCCGAGAAGTGGTCGACACGTACTACCGGCTGGCCAACTCCGGCGAGTGGGACGCCTGGTGCGACCTGTTCGCCATCGACCAGACCATGGACGAGCAGCTGGCCGGACATGTCGAGGGCCGCGAGACCCTCCGGGAGATGATGAAGGGCTTCCCGGAGATGTACGCCTCCTTCGCCAACGTGCCCCGTCACGTGGTCGTGGACGGCGAGCAGGCCGCGGTGGTCTCCGACATCACCGGTCGCACCCACGACGGCATCACCGTCGAGGCGAAGGTCTGCAACTACTTCCGCGTCACCGGCGGCCTCATCACCTACTTCGCGAACTTCCACGACAGTGTGCCGTTCGCCGCGGTCACCGGGAAGTGAGGGCTCACCGATGACGACCGCCGCTCCCGCCGGCCTGCGCTGGTCGCACGTCGGCCTCAACTGCCGTGACCAGAAGGCCACGGAGGACTTCTACACCCGGCACTTCGGGTTCGCCCGAGCCCGGGTGGTGGAGGCCGACGGGGTCCGCGTGGTGTTCCTGCGCAACGGCCCCGTCTATCTGGAGCTGTTCGCGACCGGCGCGGACGCCCTGTTCACCACGGCGAAGGACGGCCCGGCCAACCCCGGCACGGCACGCCATCTCGCGTTCCAGGTCGACGACGTGGACGCGTTCCTCGCCGCCGCCGGGGGCGAACTGGAGCCGCTGCTCGGCCCGTTGACCTTCGACGAGTTCATCCCCGGCTGGAAGACGGTGTGGGTGTCCGACCCGGACGGCATCGTGCTGGAGGTCAGCCAGGGCTACACCGATCAGACCACCGACGAACTGGCCACGTACGCCTGACAGGAGAGTGCACCACCATGAGGCCCGTCCCCGACCAGACCATCCTCCTCACCGGCGCCACCGACGGCATGGGCCGTGAGCTGGCCCGTGAACTCGCCGCGCAGGGGGCGTCGTTGATCCTGCACGGCCGCAACGCGGCCAAGGGCGCGGAGCTGTTGGCCGAGCTGCGCGCGTCCACCGGCAACAACCGGCTCAGCTACGAGCTGGCCGACTTCTCCTCGCTGGAGGACATCCGCAAGCTGGCCGACCGGATCCTCGCCACGCACGACCGGCTCGACGCGCTGGTGAACAACGCCGGCATCGGGGTCGAGCTGGTGCGCCACGAGAGCCAGGACGGACTGGAACTCACCTTCCAGGTCGACTACTTGGCGGCGTACATGCTCAGCTGCCGGCTGGCGCCGCTGCTGGTGCGCTCGGCCCCGGCCCGCATCATCAACGTCAGCTCCGCGGGCCAGGCGCCGATCGACTTCCGTGACGTGATGCTGGAGCGGCACTGGGACGGGGTGCAGGCCTACTGCCAGGCGAAGCTGGCCCAGATCAGCCTGACCATCGACCTCGCGGAGCGGCTGCGCGGCACCGGGGTGACGGCCAACGCCCTGCACCCGGCGTCGTACATGCCGACGAAGATGGTGGTGAACCTGTTCACCCCGCAGTCCACGGTCGCGGAGGGTGTGCACAGCACCCTGCGCCTGATCACCGACCCTGCCCTCGACGACGTCACGGGCACCTACTTCAACCGCACCCAGCGCGCCCGGGCGGGCGCCCAGGCCTACGACGAGAAGGCGCGTGCCCAACTGCGGGCGCTGAGCGAGTCGTTGACCGGGGTGGTCTTCCCGGCCGACCTGAGCGGCTGAGCGGCCCACGGCAGTACCGAGCCCCCGCCTCGTGCACGCGAGGCGGGGGCTTCGTGGTGTGCGGGTACTAGCTCGCGGTGACGGACAGCTTGTGGTGGAACACGTTGCCCGGGTCCCAAGTGGCCTTTACCTGGCGCAACTTGGCGAGGTTGCCCTTGAAGTAGAGGGTCTGCCAGGGCACGCCGGAGGTGTTCCAGGCCGGGTCGGTGAGGTCGGTGTCGGGGTAGTTGATGTACGAGCCGTCGTTGGTGGCGTTCGGCACGGGCACCCCGCCGGTGTCCGCGTACAGGTCGCGGTACAGGGCGCGCATCCAGGCCACGTGCCGGTCGTCCTGCGTCGGATCGGGCCAGTACGTCGTGAAGTTGGCCTTGAGGATCGAGTCCCGCTGGGCCAGCGCGGTGGCGGTGGGCGACACGGTGTTGACCTTGCCGCCGTAGGAGTAGAGCAGGATGCCGGCGTGCCCGTCGTAGGCGGCGTCGGACAGGTAACCGTAGAGAGTCTTGGCCTGTTCGGCGGACCAGCCCTGGCGCAGATAGGCGCCCTTCGACTTCGTGCGGTTGTAGAGGCCCGTGTCGTAGGGGTCCTTGAGAGTCGTCTTCAGCCAGGGCCAGGAGGAGCGGGCGTCGGTGTACGGGACTCCGATGCCGTTGGTCACGGCGGAGACGTAGGCGTCGAGGAGGGCCGAGGCGTCCGAACGGGTGCCGTCCATCTGGGTGTTGAGGACCAGGCTGCCCTGGATCCGGTTGTAGAGGATCAGGATGCTGTGGAGGCTGTCGTAGGAGGAACCGGCGACGCTGTTGCGGGCGTGCCAGGTGCCGTGGTTGGCGATCAGCGCGGTGAAGGCGGCCTCCGTCAGGTCGCTCCACTTGATGGCGACCGTCGACTTCAGGAGTGTCTTGGGCGGTCTGGGCAGGAGGGTGGAGGGGGCGGTGCCGGTGGCGTCCGGGGTGCGGAACCAGTAGCGGGTGACGATGCCGAAGGTGCCTCCGCCGCCACCCGTGTGAGCCCACCACAGGTCGCGGTGCGGGTCGTCGGCCTCGCGGGTGGCGACGACTGCGCGTGCGGTGCCGGAGGCGTCGACCACGACGACCTCCACGGCGTACAGGTGGTCGACGACAGCGCCGTACTGACGGCACATCGCGCCGTAGCCGCCGCCGGTGACATGGCCGCCGACGCCGACGGTCGGGCAGGTGCCGCCGGGCAGGGACACGCCCCACTCCAGGTAGAGGGTGCGGTAGACGTGGCCGAGGGTGGCGCCGCCCTCGACGAGGAAGGCGCGGCGGGCGGGGTCGTGGCGGACCGCGTCCATCTCCGACATGTCGACGAGGATCCGTACGTCCGGGTCGTCGACGAGTCCGTCGAGGCAGTGCCCGCCGCCGCGCACGCCGATGCGTTTGCCGGCGTCGACCGCCTCCTGGACGACGGACACCACCTGCGCGGTGGTGTGGACGAGCCGTATCGAGTCGGGTGCGGCGGTGAATCTCGCGTTGTAGCCGCGGGAGGTGAGATCGAGATAGCGGGGGTCGGCCGCGTTCACGGTGACCGCGGCGGGCGTGGTGGTGTCCGTGACCGTGCTGTCGGCGGCTAGGGCGCGGGTGGGGACCACGGCCGCGGCGATCCCCGCGGCGGTGGCGGTGCCGAGGAGTCCGCGCCGGGTGAGGCCGGCGGACGGGCGTCGGTCGGGTTGTGGTGGTGTCACTGCTGTCTCCTTCGTCTTGTGGTCGCTGGACTTCGTCTTCTGGCGGTTGGACGAAAAACTGCCGCCCAGGAGGCCGGGAGCCTTCTGGGCGGCAGGAGTTGAGGGGGCGTCAGACGACGTCGTGTCCGCTGACCGTGGTCTCCGGGATCTCGTCGCGGACGTCCCAGTGCTCGACGATCAGTCCGCCTTCGAGCCGGAAGATCTCCACGACCACCGAGCCCCGGTCCGTCGCGGTGGCGCGGAAGTGGGTGTGCACGAAGACCAGGTCACCGGAGCTCGCCGCGCGCTTGATCTCGAACCGTGCGTCGGGGAGCTGCTTGCGGAAGCCCTCGATGAACTCGACCAGCGGCTTGCGCCCGTCGGGCAGGTTCGGGTTGTGCTGGATGAGGTCCGCGGCCAGGTACTTGTCGGCCAGGTCGGTCTGCCCCTGGTTCCAGACGGTCTCCAGGTATTCGCTGACGAAGTGCACCTGGTGGCTGCTCATGAGTTCTCCTTGACTGACTGATCTAACTGATGTGTACAGGTGTGGCGGGCTGTTCGGCGGACGCCGCCGCCGAGGCCTGCCGGACGGACAGCACATGGGCCAGCGCGGCGAGGACGAGGACGCCCAGGGCCGCGGCCGGGATGGGGCCCGCGCCCACGCCCGGCAGCAGGGAGCTGCCGATGAAGCTGCCGAGGCTCATCCCGAGGTAGAGCGCGGCGGCGTTCAGGGCGAGGATCAACCCCGGTTGCAGGGGCACGAGTTCGACCAGCCGGGCCTGCTGCGGGGCCTGGTAGAGCTGGCTGAAGAAGGCCCAGAACGCGAAGAACACCAGCCCGGCGTGGGAGTGCGGGGCGACCAGCAACAGGGCGAAGCCGGCCGCGAGTCCGATGACCGCGACGCCCACCGTGCGGTCGCCGCCGATCCGTTCGGCGATCCTCGGCGCGGAGGCGTTCCCCGCGACGCCGATGACGCCGAAGGCGAGCAGGGTCACCGAGATCAGCCCGGAGGACGCGTCGAAGCGGTCCTTGAGATAGGCGCCCGCGATGCCGTAGACGGTGAACTGGGCGGCCATGAACAGCAGGGTCGTCGAGACGGTGGCCACGGTGGCGGGGGTGTGCAGCGCACCACGGTAGGCCCGGACGGTGGGCGGTTCGCCGGCCGGGATCTCGGGGACGAACACGAACACCGTCACGAAGGCGATGGCGGAGAGCGCGGCCACGCCGAGGAGGGCCGGACGCCAGCCGAGGCTGCCGCCGAGGAAGGACGCCAGCGGCACACCGAGCACGGCGGCGGCCGTCATACCGCCGAAGACAGTCGCGAGCGCCCGCTGTCTGCGCTCCGCCGGGACGATGAGCGCCCCGGCCGCCGAGGCACCGGGGCCGAAGACGGCCGCGCCCATCGCGGCGAGGACCCGAGTGACCGTCAGGAAGCCGTAGTTGGGCGCCACGGCGCCGAGCGCGGCGCCGACGGTGAGCAGCCCGATGCCGACGAGGAGGATCCGCTTGCGGTTCCACCGGCGCAGCAGGATGGGGGCGCTGGGCGCGCAGACGGCGAAGGTCAGCGCGAAGACCGTGACGAGGATGCCCACCGAGGCGGGCTGGACATGCAGGTCGTCCCCGATCGGACCGTTCAGGCCGACGACCGCCAGCGAGATCGTCCCCAGGCTGAAGTAGCCGAGTGACAGCGACAGCAAGGCCGGTAAGGCGTTGCGGGAGGGCATCACGCCACCTCCTCTTCCGAACGGGAAAGTTGCATACGGCGACCGTAGGAACGCCGGGCGGACCCTCGCGCGCGTCGCGCGGAGGCCGGCGGTACTGCCCGAGATCCGCCCCCGCACTACGTCAGGTCGCGCCGAAGGACCGTGAGCGCAACACCAGCGGCACGCTCCGGCCGGTACTGATCAGCCAGTGCTCGACGCCGTTGACCAGCAGGAGCAGCAGGGTGGTGAGGGCCAGCACGGCGAGGGCAGGCACGAAGGGTGCCACGACGGCGGCGGCCAGCAGGACGAGTCCGCAGTAGAAGCGGGTGGCGGACGCGGCGCCGAACATCCGGCGGCGCGTGTAGCAGAACGTCAGCAGGATCAGGGCGGCGCCGACGGGCAGCAGTCCGGCGGCGCCGGAGTGCGGGGCCCGCAGCGGGTGGTGGACGGTGCGTACGGCGCCGACGGAGACCAGCAACAGCCCGGCGACCAGGGCGAGATGGCCGTAGCTGAGGACGTCGCGGACGACGACGGCGGGGGTGGGGTGGGTGCGCAGGGCGTGGGCGACGGCCGAGGCGGCGAGGTGGAAGTAGAGCCACCACAGGGCGCAGCCGATGAGGAACGCGAGGATGAGGGCGGTCAGGCTGACCGGGTCGAGCGGTCCTTTGGCGACTCCGGCACCGACGGAGAAGATGTTCTCGCCGAGGGCGATGATGATGAACAGGCCGAACCTTTCCGGGAGATGGTTGACCCCGAAGGCCAGTCGCCGCAGATGGCCGCTGAGCAGCACGGGTGCCACGAGTTCGGCGACCACCGCGAACGCCCAGCACACCTCGCGCCAGGGGGCGGGGAGGGTGGCGGCGGCGAACAGCACCAGGGCGAAGGCGAGTCCGGCCCGGTAGGGATGGATGGTGTAGAGGGCGCACTCTCTGCGGATGGCCTCGCCGATGAGCAGGCGCAGGGCGAGGTAGCTGCCCGCGTACAGCAGGGCCTGTTCGCGGTCGACGAGTGCCTGCGGCGCGGCAACTGCCATGCCGTAGACGGCGAGTGCGGTCATCAGGAGGAACACGCGTTGCAGATTGGTCTCGTGGACGGCGTTCATCGCCATGACGACGTCCACCCAGGCCCACCAGAGCGGGACGAGCACGAGCAGACACTGTCCGAGGACGGGCCAGGTGGGGTGTCCGGCGAGCAGGTGCGCGATCTGGCCCACGCCGAACGCGAGGACCAGATCGAAGAAGAGCTCCGCCCAGGTGGCCCGGTCGCGCACCTGAACGGCCGGGACGGTCGTTGTCGCGGTTGCGTCGGTCATCGTCGTATCGCCGCACGGGCGGGGTCCGGCGGACGGGAAATGTGAGAAACGGCCGCCTACTGCGGCGAGTCGAGCCGCTTGCTGTGGAAACTCCGGGGCCTACGCACCCGCGAGCAACTCCCTTACGGAGAGAGCGACACGAGCGCCCTCTCGGGTGGCGGTGGCCGCGCTCTGCCCGGGGTGCAGCACACCGCCGGCGGCGAACACACCGGGCCGACGGCGGGGCTCCGGGTACCGGGGTCCAGAACGAGCCCGCCGAACCTGGCGAGTTCGTGGTCGGACACGAAGCCCCCGGTGAACACGACGGTGACGCGGGCCAGTTGGGCGGTACGGCCGTCCCGGTGGCGGAGGCGGGCGTGGTGGGCGCGGGCGGGTGTCGTCTGCGAGCGGTCGAACTCCGTGACCATGGCGACGACTTCGGCCCCGGCGGCCCGCGCGGCGTCGGCTGCCCAGTAGGAGACGTCCTCGGCACCGACCACGACCACCCGGGTGCCGATCCGCTGCCGGTACAGGTGCACCGACTGCTGCAACTCGCCGGTGGTGTGCGCCCCTTCGGGCCGGGTGCCCGGCACCAGACGGGCGTACGCGGGTCCGGTGAGCGAATGTGTCCAGCAGCTTCGCCCACGTCCCGTCCGTCTCCCAGCGGGCGAAGCGTTCGTAGACGGTCTGCCACGGGCCATGGTGCTCCGGCAGGTCACGCCACGGTGCTCCGGTCCGCAGCCGCCACAACACACCGTGGATGGCCTGCCGGTGATCCCGCCACGGCCGCCCACGGCCATCAACACCCGGCAGTGGCGGCGTTATCCGCTCCCACGCCGCATCCGTCACCTCGCCTCGTCCCACCACGAGATCAATGGTCCGGGCGTGCCCGGTCCGGCACGAACAGACTCAGCCGGTAGGTGGTCGGCTGTGTCAGTCGTCCGCAGAACGTGTCCATGCGAGCCGCTGACCAGTCGATCTGCTCGTCCGCTGCCCGCAGTAGGCGGAGGTAGGCACGCCATGCCGACTCGTCCTGAGTCTCGAAGACCACTTCCCAGCCGCCGGCTTCAGACACGAGACGAGCGGCTACTCGCTGCCTGCCGTCCCGGTGCCTGGTCTTCTTCTGTCGTGCCACCGGCCCAGCATTGTTGTCCTGCCCAGCCGGAGCAAGGCGAATATGGTTCCACCAATCCGGCGACGCACTGATCATTCGTCAGACAGGACCTAGTCCTGCTGGGCGGCGAACAGTTCCAGGTGTGCGCAGGTGGGGCAACGATAGGCGTCGATCTGCCAGCGCGGTCGGCCCATCCTCTTGGCATTGCCGAGCGGGCCTCGTTGAAGGGGACCCGCGATCCACCTCGCGAACCCGCGAGCGCCCTGTCCGGAGTCCTCGACGAAGCCCGGCTCCAGCCCCACCGCACCGCATTGGGTGCACCGTATGTTGTTCATCGTGGGAGTGTAGTAAGCAGGTACGGGCGTTGGTCATCGGGACCGGTTCCCGTCGCCCTCGTCCCACGTGACGCGCAACCAACGGGCCGGGGCCCGCGCATCGCGCGCCCGGGCATCGAGTCCGACGTGCGGCTCGGCCGACACCGTTGGAAGATCGATGGGCCGATCGTCCGAAAGCCGTGCTCACAGCCCCGCACCGGGTACGAACTCCCCGTCCGGATACGGCAGGATGAGCGGTCGCGCCGGTGCACGGGCCCGTCCCGGCCGGCGCGAGCGTATTTCCTGCAATGCCCGCAATTCGAGCAGGTGGCAACGTGACGACACTTCACATCCGGCCGTCCGCGGCGCTCTTCGCCGCAGTTTCTTCTCCCGGAGGTGACCGATGAACCGCACGCCGACCCTGGACGACTTCATGCTGGCCGGAATCGCCCTGGCCTCGGGCCTGTTGGCGGCGTTCCTGCTGCGCGTACTGCTGCGCTGGCTCGGCAAGCACGCCGACCGCACGCGCTGGAGCGGCGACGACGTGATGGTCGACGCGCTGCGGACCGCGCTGCCGTGGTCGGCGATCGCCGGTGGCGCGGCGGTCGCGGGGGCGGTGCTGCCGTTGACGCACACGGTCCAGCACCAGGTCAACCAGAGCCTCAAGGTGCTGGTCATCCTCGCCGTGACGGTGTCGGCGGCCCGGGTGATAGCCGGCCTGGTCCGGGCGGTCACCAACTCCCGCTCCGGTGTTGCCGGTTCGGCCACGATCTTCGTCAACATCACCCGGATACTGGTCCTGGCCATCGGCTTCCTGGTGATGCTGCAGACGCTGGGCATCTCGATAGCGCCGATGCTCACCGCCCTGGGCGTGGGTGGTCTCGCCGTCGCGCTCGCGCTTCAGGACACCCTCGCGAACCTCTTCGCGGGCATCCACATCCTCGCGTCGAAGACCGTGCAGCCCGGCGACTACATCCGGCTGAGCAGCGGCGAGGAAGGATACGTCGAGGACATCAACTGGCGTCAGACGACGGTCAGGGCGCTCTCCAACAACCTCGTCGTGATACCGAACGGCCAGCTCGCCAAGACGAACATGACCAACTTCATGCGTCCTGAGCAGCAGTTGACGATCCTGGTCCAGGTGGGCGTCGGCTACGACAGCGACCTGGAGCATGTCGAGGAGGTGACCATGGAGGTCATCGCCGAGGTCATGACCGACATCACCGGCGCGATCCCGGAGCACGAACCGGCCATCCGCTTCCACACGTTCGGCGACTCGCGGATCGGTTTCACGGTGATCCTCGGCGTGGGCGAGTTCAGCGACCAGTTCCGCATCAAGCACGAGTTCATCAAGCGCCTGCACAAGCGGTATCGGGAGGAGGGCATCCGCATTCCGGCACCGACACGGACGGTGGCGCTCCAGCAGGGGTCCGTCGCCATACCGCAGCAGCGGGTCCCGGAGGACGAGCCGGGCGAAGTCCCCTCCGCCCGGCTCGACTGACGGATCAAGTCCGGATCGACCGACCCTGACCGGTCAACTCCCTCAGAGCGTCGCCGAGTTGTCGTGGAAGTGCCCGCCGGTCCGGCTGTGCGGGACGGTGAGCGACGGCTTCACCGGCGTCACCGTCCAGTCCGGATGACCGGGCATGCGCGGCGTCGCCGTACCGTAGAGCCAGTCCCGCAGGAAGCCGGACAGGTCCTGGCCGGAGACCCTCGACGCGACGGCGATGTAGTCCTCCGTCGTCGCCGAGGAGTCGCGGTACCGGGCGAGGAAGTCGCGCTCCACGGCGTGGAAGGTGTCCTCGCCGATCAACTCCCGCAGGGCGTACAGGACAAGGACGCCACCCAGGTAGCGCTGGCTGTCGAAGAGGTTGACCGCGTTGGGGGCCGCCACCGGGCCCGAGTCGTGGCGCCACTGGTCGCCGCGGGCGTAGGTGTCCTTCATACGGGCTTCCATCGTGGTGAGGCCGAGGGAGTCGGCCCAGCCGCGCTCGTAGCGGTAGAGCAGTCCGTAGAAGTCGGCGTGGCCCTCGTTCAGCCACAGGTCGGCCCAGGTGGCGGGGCTGACGCTGTTGCCGAACCAG
Organism: Streptomyces sp. STR69; assembly: GCF_024519455.1. Lineage (GTDB taxonomy): Bacteria > Actinomycetota > Actinomycetes > Streptomycetales > Streptomycetaceae > Streptomyces. The sequence goes on from NZ_JALJRY010000003.1 coordinate 431,572, forward strand.
GAGTGGACCAGCTCGTGCATCATGTGCGAGCCGATCCTGCTCTCCACCTGGAGCAGGAAGTTCGGCTTGTACAGGGTGAGGGTCTGGGTCTCAAGTCCCGTGAAATCGAAGGCGTTCGGGTCGTCGGAGTTGCAGGGCAGCAGTCCGTACGTCTCGAACGGGTAGGCCCCCAGGCGCTGTTCGAGCCAGTCGACGAGGCCGGGGGTCAGCGCGAGCGCCGGTTCCAGGGCGGCGGCGCGCGCGGTCGGGACGACGTCCCGCAGCGGCAACCCGTGCGGGCCCTGCCGGTCCTTGATCACGTAGTCGCCGACCGTGATCTGCACCAGCTCGGTCGCCATCGGCGAGCGCGAGCGGTAGCTGAACGCGGTCCGGTCGCCGTCCAGCCGCTCGGTGCACACCAGTTGACCGTTCGCGACCCCGCGCAGCCCGTCCGGGACGGTGATCCGGAACGTGAAGTCGGCCTTGTCGCTGGGGTGGTCGTTGCAGGGGAAGACGGTGTGCGCCAGGTTCGGCTGGCCGCACACCGCGAATCCGTCGGGGGTGACGACCCAGCCGCCGGTGGGCGCGGCGGCGCGGCTCGGGTCGACGGAGTACTCCACGCAGACGGTGACGCGGGCCTTCGCCGGGAGAGTTCTGGCGGGCGTGATCCGCAGCTTCTCGTCGGCCTGCTCGAATCCGGCCGTACGGCCCTGGACGCGCACCGAACGGATGCCGAGTCCGAGGGCGTCGAGGGAGAACCGGGTCAGGGACTCGGTGGTGCGCAGTTCTATCGTGACCGTGCCGTCGACGAGCTTCGTCGTAGCGTCGTAGGCGAGGTCGAGGTCGTAGGAGCGGACGCGGTAGCCGTCGTTGCCGAGACCCGGGTACACCGGGTCGCCGAGGGTCTCGGCGCCCTCGTCGCCGTATCCCCGTCCAGGCGTCCCGTCTCCGTTCGTCTCGCCGGCGTTCCCCCGTCCGGCCGCGAAGGCCGGGGAACCCATGGTCAGTGCTGTGGCCGTACCGATCAGGGCGGCCACCGGGGCCGTCACTCTGGTGCGATTTCTCATGATCCGCTTTCGCTCGGGCGGCCGGGTGGTCAGCTCCGGCCGTCGGTCAGTGAAGGTGATCCGCTCCTTACTGACACCGGGGTCGGCCGAACGGTTGCCCTTGATCGTCGGACAGGTGTTCGCGCAGTGCGGACGGACCGCTGTCGAGTGGGACCCCATCACGAGATATCTTGATGTCGAGCAATGTTGCAGACGTGGAGCGGAGCACCGGTGACTGACTCGACCATCATCTATACGCACACTGACGAGGCCCCGGCCCTGGCGACGTATTCCTTCCTGCCGGTGGTCCAGGCGTACGCCTCGCAGGCGGGTGTCGCCGTGACCACGCGGGACATCTCGCTGGCCGGGCGCATCATCGCCGTGTTCCCGGAGTACCTCACCGAGGACCAGCGGATCCCGGACGCCCTGCACGAGCTGGGCGAACTGGCGAAGACGCCCGAGGCCAACATCATCAAGCTGCCGAACGTCTCGGCGTCCATCCCGCAGCTCAAGGCCGCCGTGGCCGAGCTGCAGGCGCAGGGCTACGCGCTGCCGAGCTACCCGGACGACCCCAAGACCGACGAGGAGCGGGACGTCCAGTCCCGCTACGACAAGATCAAGGGTTCCGCGGTCAACCCGGTCCTGCGCGAGGGCAACTCCGACCGGCGCGCCCCCGCCTCGGTCAAGAAGTACGCCAAGACCCACCCGCACCGCATGGGTGCCTGGTCCTCGGACTCCAAGACCAATGTCGCCACCATGGGCGAGAACGACTTCCGCTCCACCGAGAAGTCCGTGACGATCACCGAGGCCGGTGCGCTGCGCATCGAGCTGGTCGCCGAGGACGGCACCACCACCGTGCTGCGCGAGTCCGTACCCGTCCTGAAGGACGAGGTCGTCGACGCCTCCGTGCTGCACGTGGCCGAGCTGCGCGAGTTCCTCACCGCGCAGATCGCCCGCGCCAAGGCCGAGGACATCCTGTTCTCCGTGCACCTCAAGGCCACGATGATGAAGGTCTCCGACCCGATCATCTTCGGCCACGTGGTCCGCGCCTTCTTCCCGAAGACCTTCGAGCAGTACGGCGCCACGCTCGCCGCGGCCGGTCTCTCCCCGAACGACGGTCTCGGCGGCATCCTCAAGGGCCTGGCCGCGCTGCCCGAGGGCGACGCGATCAAGGCTTCCTTCGACGCCGAGATCGCCGAGGGCCCCGCGCTCGCGATGGTCGACTCCGACAAGGGCATCACCAACCTGCACGTGCCGTCGGACGTGATCGTCGACGCCTCGATGCCGGCCATGATCCGCACCTCCGGCCACATGTGGGGCCCGGACGGCTCGGAGGCGGACACCCTCGCGGTGCTCCCGGACTCCTCCTACTCCGGCGTCTACCAGGCCGTCCTGGACGACTGCCGTGCCCACGGCGCCTACGACCCCTCGACCATGGGCTCGGTGCCCAACGTCGGTCTGATGGCGCAGAAGGCCGAGGAGTACGGCTCCCACGACAAGACCTTCGAGGTGCAGGCCGCCGGTACGGTCCGTCTCGTCGACCAGGCCGGCAATGTCGTCCTGGAGCAGTCGGTCGCCAAGGGTGACATCTTCCGCGCCTGCCAGACCAAGGACGCCCCGATCAAGGACTGGGTGAAGCTGGCCGTCACGCGTGCGCGTGCCACCGGGAACCCGGCGGTGTTCTGGCTGGACGAGACCCGCGCGCACGATGCCCAGCTGATCAAGAAGATCGAGGCGTACCTGCCGGAGCACGACACCGAGGGCCTGGACATCCGGATCCTCGCGCCGGTCGAGGCGACCAAGCTGTCGGTGGAGCGCATCCGCCGCGGCGAGGACACCATCTCCGTGACCGGCAACGTGCTGCGTGACTACCTGACCGACCTCTTCCCCATCCTGGAGCTGGGCACCAGCGCCAAGATGCTGTCGGTCGTCCCGCTGATGGCGGGCGGCGGCCTCTTCGAGACGGGCGCCGGCGGCTCCGCGCCGAAGCACGTGCAGCAGCTGGTCAAGGAGGACTACCTGCGCTGGGACTCGCTCGGTGAGTTCTTCGCGCTGGTCCCCTCCCTGGAGCAGTACGCGACGTTCACCGGCAACGCCCGCGCCAAGGTCCTCGCCGACACCCTCGACCGCGCCACGGCGACGTTCCTCAACGAGGACAAGTCCCCGACCCGTCGCGTCGGCGGTATCGACAACCGCGGCAGCCACTTCTTCCTCTCCCTGTACTGGGCGCAGGAGCTGGCCGCGCAGACCGAGGACGCGGACCTCGCGAAGGCTTTCGCGGGGCTCGCCGAGACCCTCGCGGGCGCCGAGCAGACGATCATCGAGGAACTCCTCGCGGTCCAGGGCAACCCGGCCGACATCGGCGGCTACTACCAGCCCGACCCGGCCAAGGCCGCGAAGATCATGCGCCCGTCGACGACTTGGAACGAGGCGCTGGCTTCCCTGAGCTGACGCACGGAGCCCTACAGGGCACTTGCGCTTGTCTCTCCGCCCCGGCCGGGTTCCTCCTGGCCGGGGCGGCGGCATTGGCGCGACCACACCTCCACGGCTCACCAGTCCCGCACGGCGATCAGCTCCTCCACGTCCGCGTCCGCGAAGCCGTACGCCTTCGCCACGAACCAGAAGTCCTCCGCTATCTCCTCGCGCGCCATGGTCTCGATCTCGCTGTCGGCCGCCTCGAAGTCGTCCTGCAACGCGTTGAACTCCTCGGTGGCCACCTCGGTGAGGGCGTACAGCGCGGACAGGTCGGCGGGCCGCTCGGTCTCGATGCGCTCGCACAGCCGCAGGAGGATCGCCTTGCCGAGGTCCACCACGCGGTCGGGGAAGTAGTCGTCCCGGTACAGCCCGCGGAGGAACGCGTGCTCGGTGATCTGCCGGTTGCTGACGGGCATGGTGGTGCTCCCCCGGTCCGTGATCGTCGATGCGGATACCTTGATCCTGCACCACGCCACTGACAACGCCTCCGGGAGCCGCCCGTGTCCCTCTCCGCGTCCTCCTCCGCGCCGTCCTTCGAGCTGCTGCCCGGCGCCGCCGACTCGCCCGTCATCCTCCATGTCCCGCATTCCGCGCGGGAGATACCGGCCGACGTCCGCGCGGACATCCTGCTGGACGACCCGGAGTTGGAGCGGGAGCTGGACCACATCACCGACGCACACACCGCCCGCGTCGCCGAAGAGGCGGCACGCGCGTGTGCCCTCCCGCCGTGGCGGTTCGTGAACCGGCTGTCGCGGCTGGTCGTCGATCCGGAGCGGTTCCCGGACGAGCGGGAGGAGATGCTCGGCGTAGGCATGGGCGCGGTCTACACCCGCACCACGCACCGCGCCGGGCTGCGGCCCGCCGGCCACGACCCCGAGTCCCTGATCGACCGCTACTTCCGCCCCTACGCCCGGGCCATGACGGAGGCGGTAGCCGACCGGCTGGCCGCGAACGGCCGGGCCGTCGTCATCGACCTGCACTCCTACCCGACCGCCCCGCTCCCCTATGAACTGCACGGCACCGGCCCCCGGCCGCCCGTCTGCCTCGGCACGGACGCCTTCCACACCCCGCCCGCGCTGCTGGCGGCGGCGCGCGCGGCCTTCGCGGGGTGCGGGGAGATCGGCGTCAACAGCCCCTTCATCGGGACCTACGTCCCGCTGGAGTTCTACGGCAAGGAGCCGGCCGTAGGAGCGCTGATGGTGGAGCTCCGCCGGGACACGTACATGACCGAGCCCGGCGGGTCGCCCGACGGAACCGCGGTCGCGCGGCTCGCTGCGGCGCTGGCGGCGCTCGTTGCCGCCGTATCGGACTGACCTCCGGCTGGAGCACTCCCGCAGGACAGGCGGGCGGGGGCGTACGAGGGTGGACGCATGACCGAGGAGACCACCACGCTGACCAGCCAGGCCCCGCAGCCGCCCGTCCGGGACTGGCCCCCGATCGACCTGACCGGGACCGACTTCGACCCGGTCCTCGCGGAGCTGATGCGCGAGGGCCCGCTGACCCGGATCCGGCTGCCGCACGGGGAGGGCTGGGCGTGGCTGGCCACCCGCTACGACGACGTGAAGATGATCACCAATGACCCGCGGTTCGGCCGCGCTGAGGTGACGACCCGTCAAGTGACGCGCATGGCACCGCACTTCAAGCCGCGCCCGGGGTCGCTGGCGTTCGCCGACCAGCCGGACCACAACCGGCTGCGCAAGCCGGTCGCGGGCGCGTTCACGGTCGGCGCGATGAAGCGGCTGCGGCCCCGGGCGCAGGCGCTGCTCGACGCGCTGGTCGACGGGGTGGTGGCGGACGGGCCGCCCGCGGATCTGATCGAGCGGGTCCTGGAGCCCTTCCCGCTCGCGGTGGTCAGCGAGGTCATGGGCGTGCCCGAGGAGAACCGGGAGCAGGTGCACTCCTGGACCCGGCAGATCATCTCCACGTCCGGTGGCGCCGAGGCCGCCGACCGGGCCAAGAACGGTATGTACGCGTGGATCACCGACACCATCCGTGCCCGCGCCGACAGCGACGGCACCGATGTGTACTCGCTGCTGGGCACCGCCGTGGCCCGGGGCGACATCAGCGAGCCGGAGGCGGTGGGCCTCGCGGGTCCGCTGCAGATCGGCGGGGAGGCGGTCACCCACAACTGCGGCCAGATGCTGTACCTGATGCTCACCCGTCCCGAGCTGCTGGAGCGCCTGCGGGGTCAACCGGAGTGCCGGGAGGCCGCGTTGGACGAGCTCCTCCGCTTCATCCCGCACCGCGCGTCGGTCGGGCTGGCCCGGATCGCCCTGGAGGACGTCGAGTTGCACGGCCTGCGCATCAGCGCGGGGGACCCGGTCTACGTCTCCTACCTCGCGGCCAACCGCGACCCGGACGTCTTCCCGGACCCGGACCGCATCGACGTCGACCGCGATCCCAACCCGCATCTGGCCCTGGGCAACGGCCCGCACTACTGCACCGGGGCCGTACTGGCCCGGCTGCAGACCGAACTCCTCGTGGACACCCTGCTGGACCGGTTGCCCGGGCTCCAACTGGCCGTGCCCGCCGAGGAGATCGTCTGGCGCCGGAAGACGATGATCCGGGGGCCGCAGACGCTGCCGGTGACCTGGTAGGCCGCTGGTGCGCGAGGAAGGGGTGTCCCGCTCTCCTTCCTCGCGCACCGGCGGTCACGCCCGCAGCCACTCGGTGACGACCACCTCCCCGCCGGTCCGCAGCCGTAGCGCGAAGGGGCCGGCCGGGGTCACGTCGCTGGTGAAGCGGCCCATGGAGTCGGCCGTGAGGGTGGTGGGGCGCAGTGCCTGCGGGCCGTTCAGGACCTCGATGCCGGCCGGCTGGGGCGGCATCACCTGACCCATCAGCCCATCGCCCGTGACTTCCACGTCGACGCTGAGTTCGCCCGCCGTGAAGGTCAGCATGCGGGGTACGTCCGTGACGCCCCGGACCGGGATGGCGTCGACCAGGGAGTCGAAAGTCAGCTCCGCGAGCCGGGCGTCCATGTCGTACAACGCGTAGGCGTCCATGGCGACTTGGCGCAGTTCGGCGGGGACCGGGTCCAGGATGGCGACCGCCTGGCGCAGCTCCTCCTCCAGGAGGCCGTCGTCGAACTCCGAGCCGTCACCGTCCTGTTCACCCTGCTGGTCGTCGAACTCCTCGTCGTCGAAGGGGTCCTGGCCGAAGGCGTCGAACGCGCCGGGACCGTCGCCGTACATGCCGTTCACAGTGTCTCCCCGGCGTCCAGTCGGGCTCGCAGCCGGCGCAGACAGCGCTGGCGCATGGGTCCGATGCTGCCCACGGCGATGCCCAGACCGGCGGACACCTCCTGATAGCTCGGTGGTGGCGAGGCCATCAGGACGCGCAGTAACTTCCTGCAGCGTTCGCCCAGTTCCTCGAACTCCTGCCACAGCCTGCGGATGCGCTCGGTCTGGGAGGCCGCTTCCTCCGAGTCGAGGAACGACTGTTCGGGGGTGCGCTCCTCGCTGACGCGGTCGAGGAGTTGGGGGTCGTCCGTGGGCATGAGCCGCCGCAGTCCCTTGATCACCTTCAGGCACTCGTTGCGCGCGGTGCTCGCCAGCCAGGAGCCCGCCTTGTCGGGTTCCCGGATCCGGCCCAGGTGCTGGGCGAAGCGGAACCACACGGTCTGGTACACCTCGCCGGCGTCGGCGTCGGAGAGCCGATGGGCGCGCACCACTGACCAGACCAGTGGGCTGAGCCCCTCCACGAGCGCCTTCCAGGCCGCCGCGTCGCCGTCGACTGCCGACCGGACGAGCGCGCCGACTTCTGCACGGTCCACGGTGCCACCCCTCGTGTACGGCATGTCATCGTACGCCGTGGAGGGGATGGTTCCGGCCCTCATGCCGGAGCGGAGAGCGGCACGACGGGGACCGGGCGCCAGGTGGGCGGGCGCAGCGCCGGTACATGCGCCCCGCGTACTTCGGCGTACTCGGTGTTGGCCGCGAGGAGTTGGGTACGGGCGGCACGCGCGTCGCTCTCCTTGTTGGCCGTCATGTAGGCGGCGACCAGGCCGGCGGCGACGGGGGCGGCGAAGGAAGTCCCGCTCCAGTGCGCGAACCCCTCGAACATCACCTGGTCGGGCTTGCCGGTCGAGTTGTCGCCCTGCTGGCTCAACACCCCGGTGTGGGTGGGGTATTGGCAGGTGCAGGAATAGGTGAAGCCGAACCGGCAGGCGTCGTAGGTGCTGTGCTGGTAGGTGTACGGCGTGGGGGCGTCGAAGCCGGTGAGGGGGCCGATGAGCCGCTCGCCGGGGGCGTAGGCCTTGACCCAGGCGCCGTGGTTGCTGAAGCAGGCGCCGTACTCGCCGTCGCCGCGCAGTGCGCCGACCGAGAGGACGACGTCCTGGTAGTCGGGCAGGTCGGCGTAGGCGGCGGGCCAGAAGGGGGTGGCGCTGGCGTTGTTGCCGGCCGCCGCGACGAGGAGGGTGCGCTGTCCGCGCAGGGCCTGCATGAAGCCCTCGACGCCGAGGAGACCGTCGGTGCGGCCGTTGGTGGTGCCGGCGGAGAGGCTGATGACGTCGGGCCAGCCGTTCTGGTCGACGGCGGCGAACAGCGCCTCGCCGAAGTCGGATTCGAGGATGGCACCAGCGTCGTTGAGGGTGTTGCGGACGGTCACCTCGGTGTTGGGCGAGACGGCCGCGACGAGCCCGGCAATGAACGTGCCGTGTCCTACGTACTGTTGGAGCACTCCCGCCGCGTCGGTCTCCTTGATCTGCGGGTCGCCCTGGACGTGGGCCAGCAGCGGGTAGGACCGGTAGTCGTGCATGAGTCCGGTGTCGATGACGAGGACGTCGACAGCGGTGTCCGGGTCGTAACCGGCTTCCGCGGGTGCGGGGTTGGCGCCCTGGGTGAGCGGGGCGGGTACGGGTTCGTCGCCGGGACAGGCGTTCACGGCGATCGAGACGACGTGGTTGCGGCTGACGAGTCGCCGGCCTGCGCGTCCCTCCGGTTCGCGCAGGGCGCGCAGCGCGTTCGCGACGGCGCGGTCGCCACGCCGGTCGCCGTGGCCGGGGTCGCCGACCTGGATGCGGGTGATCCCCGACCGGTTGGTCTCGGGTCCGGCCCGGCGGACGGGGTCGGCGGTGAGGCCGGTGGCCTCGGTGAAGTGGGTGCGTACGGTGTCCTCGACCAGGCGGGCCTCCTCGCCGTCACGGGCGAGCACGACGCCCTTCTCGTAGAAGAACTCGGCGGAGTCGTCCGGCCCCATCGCGAGGGGGATGTCGGGCATCGAGCGCTGGATCTGGTCGAACTGCTCGTGGAATCGCTGTGGTGCCATGGCGTGTCCTCCCACTGCGGCGGCGGTCGTCAATCAGAGCCTGCGGGCGAGTACTTGATACAGCGCCAAACACGTGTGGTGTGCACCGGAGGCCACTACCATCCGAGGAGTGACAGCGGATGGCGACCCGGTTCTGGAACTGCTGCCGATGGTGTTCGCGGCTCCGAGCGAGGCACTGGCCGGTGCGCGGGAGGTCCTCGACGGCGATCCGACGCCGTTCCAGGCCTCCGTGGCCCACCATGTGATCGGTATCTGGCAGCGGGACTTCGGCGATCTCCGACTCGCTCTGAAGCATCTGCGGCGGGCCCGGGACCTGGCGGCGCGCGCGGAGTCGGCGGACCGGGAGGCGGACGTCCTCGGCACGCTCGGGGTAGCGCTGGTGCACGCGGGCCGCACCCGGCAGGGTCTGGCGGCCTTCGAGCGGGGCATCGCCCGCGGCGGCAGAGAGTCCAGGGCGCGCGTCCTGTACCTGCGGGCCTACGTCTGGTGGGTGCTGGGCCGGCACAAGGAGGCGCTGGACGACGTACGACGGGCGATCCCCGTGCTGCGGCAGACGGACGACGTGATCTGGACGGCGCGGGCGCTGACCCTGCGCGCGACCGTGCATCTGGCGCTCGGCGCGGTGGACCGGGCGGACGCCGACTTCACGGCGGCCGAGCGGCTGTGGGAGACCACCGGCCAGGAGCACGACAAGGCCGACGCGGTGGAGAGCCGGGGCCTGGCCGCGTTCCGGTCGGGCGACATCCCGGTCGCGCTCCGACTCCTCGACGAGGCCGAGGAGATGTACGCCAAGCTGACCACCCCGACGTTCATGCTCACCATCCGCCGCTGCGAGGTACTGCTGAGCGCGGGCCTGGCCGCGGAGGCGCTGGCCCAGGCGGACACCGCGGTCGGACTGCTGGACGGCATCGGCGGGCAGTCCACCCGCAGGGCGGAGCTGCTGCTGGTGGCCGCCCGGGCGGCGTGGCTCGCGGACGATCCGCCCACGGCGATCGCGCGTGCGGCCGTGGCGGTACGGCTGTTCGCCGCGCAGCGCCGCACCTGGTGGCAGACACATGCCCAACTGGTGCTGATCGAGGCGAGGTTGGCGGCCGGCCGGGCCTCGGGCCGGCTGGTCGCGGACGCCGCCGCGGTGGCTGGGCGGCTGGCCGCGTTCGGCTCGCCGTCCGCGCCGGAGGCCGCGCTGCTCGCGGGCCGGATCGCGCTGGCGCTGGGCTGGACGGCGGACGCGGAGCGGCACTTGGCGGTGGCCGCCCGCAGCAGACACGGCGGCCCGCCGCTGGCCCGGATGACCGGCTGGGCGGCGCAGGCGCTGCGCGCCGAGGCCGCCGGTTCGGGACGCGGGGTGCTGGAGGCCTGCCGACGCGGGCTCGACGTCCTCGACGACCACCGTACGACCCTGGGCGCCTCGGAGTTACGGGCCCGGGCGACCGCGCAGGGCGCGGAGCTGGCGGCGCTCGCGCAGCGGGCGAGCCTCAACTCCGGTGGCCCGCGGCAGCTGTTGGTGTGGAGCGAGCGCTGGCGGGCGACCGCGCTGTCCACCCCGCCGGCCCGGCCGCCCGCCGACCCTGCCCTGCTCAGCGGTCTGACGGCGTTCCGCGAGATCGCCGCCCGCGCGGAGGAGGCCCGGATGGAGGGCCACCCGGTACCTGCCCTGGAGCGCGAACAGCGGCGCCTGGAACGGGAGATCCGCTCCCGCACCCTTCACATGAGGGGCGACGCCCCCGGCGAGGGTGAACGCTTCGACCCAACTCGCCTGCTGGCACGGCTCGGTGAAGGACGGCTGGTGGAACTCGCCGTCGTGGACGGCCGGGTGCACGCCCTGCTGTGCGGCCAGGGGCGGGTCCGGCGGTTTGCGGCGGGCCTGCTCACGGAGGCGATGGCCGAGGCGGAACACGTGCAGGCGGGGCTGCGGCGGCTGGCGCACCCCGGGGCGGAGGCCAGGCTGCCGGTGGTGGAGGCGGCGGGCCGGCGCCTGGAGGAACTACTCCTGGGTGAGGCGGCCGGGCACCTGGGCTCCGGGCCGGTGGTGGTGGTCCCGCCGGGCCGACTCCACCGCGTTCCCTGGGCGTTGCTGCCCTCGCTGCGCGAGCGGGTGCTCAGTGTGTCGCCCTCGGCGGGCAGTTGGCTGCGCGCCCTGGACACCCGGCCGCCGCCCGGCGCACGGCATGTGCTGGTGCGCGGGCCCGGCCTCGCGACCGGCGGCGCCGAAGTCCCGGATCTGGCCGACCGCTACGGCAGGCCGACGGTCCTGGAGCACGACGACGCCGAAGTCCCCCGGGTGCTGGCCGAGTTGGACGGCGCGACGTTGGCCCATATCGCCGCGCACGGCACGTTCCGCGCGGACAGCCCCCTGTTCTCGTCCCTGCGCATGGCCGACGGCCCGCTCATCGTCCACGACTTCGAACGCCTCGCCCGCAGCCCGTACCGGATCATCCTCTCCAGTTGCGACACGGCCCGCCTCGCCTCGGTGGGCGCGGACGAACTCCTCGGCCTGGTAACGGCGTTGCTCCCGCTGGGCACGGCGGGGGTGGTGGCGAGCAGTGCCCCCGTCAACGACGCCGCCGTGGTCCCGCTGATGCTCGCCCTGCACAAGGGCCTCAGCGCGGGCCTGTCCCTGGCGGAGGCCCTGCGCGACGCCCGGGCCGCGCTGCCCGGGGACGCGGTCCACCAGGCGACGGGCTGGGCGTTCACCGCGTTCGGAGCGGCTTGACCGGCCGACCCGGCGGTGCACCGGTCACGCGGACTGCGCCGTCGGCAGTTCCACCAGCCACGGCAGCGCGCCGCGGTCGCTCGCGCCGAGGCGGGCGTAGGCGCTGTAGAGGTGGTTGCCGACGGTGCGGACCGAGAGGGTGAGGCGTTCGGCGATCTGCCGGTTGCTGAGGCCCGCGGCGGCGAGGGTGACGATCTGCCGCTGGCGGGCGGTGAGTTCACCGAGCACCAGACCGGACAGTGCCGGGGTGCGGGCGCCCTGGCAGCGGCGGGCCAGCGCGACCGCGCGGGTGCGGGACATACGGGCGGCGCGCGGGTCGCGGTGCGCCCGTACGGCCTGTGCGTGCGCCTCGGCCGCGAACAGCAGGAACCCGCGCTGCTCCAGCTCCCCCGCCACCCGGTCCAGCGCGGGCCCGTCCCCGTCGACCAGCGCCTCGGCGTGCCGGGCGAGGACGGCCGGTCCGTCGCCGGGCAGCCGGGCGAGCCGGCCGGCGACCCGTTCGGGAGCGCCGAGGCGTACGGCGTCGTAGAGGACGTACGCGGCGGGCCTGCCGTCCTCGGCGGTGCCCCCGCGCGGGTCCCCGGCGTCGCCGCGCCGGTTCGGTGTCAGCGCCTCGGCCACGGTCTCGCGGGCCGTCTCCACATCGCCCCGGGCCGCCGCCAGCCAGCCGCTCGCGGGGCGGTGGGCGAGGGTCTCGCCGGTGTGCGGGACATCGCCCGACTGGGCGGCGGCCAGGGCGAGTTCGACCCCGCAGGCCCGGTCCGCCGGGGTCTCCCGCAGCCCCTCCCGCGCCCAGGCCGCGGCCTCGCGCAGTTCGCCGCGCAGCCTCGCGAACCGGGCGCGTACGGCCGCGTAGCCGGCCGGTACCGGTGCGCCCTCGGCCACCAGCCACTCCCCCACCGGTGTCGGCAGCGGCCGTACGTCGGTCCGGTCGATGCGGTCGGTGAGCGCGGCCCGTTCGGCGGCGAGGGTCGGGACGCACTGGTCGGGGGTCCGGGCCAGGCGGCGGGCCCGGAGCCGGCCGGCGGCGGCGCGCAGCGCGGGGCCGTGCAGGGGGTGGGTGAGGTGGACGGCACCGCGGTCGTCGACGTGGATCAGGTCCTCGGCCTCCAGGCGTTCGAGGATGTCGAGGTCGAAGTCGTCCAGGGAGGACGGCAACGGCTCGGCGAAGGCCAGGCGTTCGAGGCTCTCGCGCTCGTCGAGGTCGGTGCGGGCGAGGACCTGCGCGGTGCGTTCGCGGACCGTCGCGGTGACCGGCACCGGGCCGCGCCAGGCCCACTCGTCGGTGTCCGTGGCCCGGGTCAGCAGCCCGCGCTCGCGCACCGCGCCGAACAGCTCGCGCAGCAGGCGCAGGTCCCCTTGGCAGAGGTGGTGGAGGCGCTTCACGGTAAGGGGCTCCAGCGGGCCGCCCGCGCCCGCCGCAAGCAACTGCGCGATCTCCTCACGGGGCAGCGGCTCCAGCGCGAGACGCGGCAGCAGTTCGCCCGTCCACAGGCGGGACACCGCGCCGGGCACGGGGTTGCCGTCGGTCACCACGACCACCAGGCGGGTCCGGCCGTGGACGGCGAGCTGGTGGACGAGGGCGGCCGAGGAGTCGTCGAGGAGGTGGGCGTCGTCGATCAGCAACAGCCGTGTTCCGGACAGGAGTTGGACCGCTCGGTGCAGGGTGACGCTTTCGGGCAGCAGGTGGGCGAACGCGGCGAAGGGCAGCGTGCGGGTCTCGGGTGTCCCGGTGACGCGGACGCAGTCGCCGCCCCGGGCGGCCTCGGTGACCAGCCGGGTCTTGCCCCGGCCGGCCGGGCCGGTGACCACGATGCCGTGCCGGCCGGCCGTCAACGACCTGCGGACCAGTTCGAGTTCGTCATCCCGGCCGGTGAACGGCCAGGGCAGTTCAAGGGTCTTCGCGTCCTGTTCGAAAGTCATCACGCAGATATGAGTCGGGCTACTCAGACCTGATACAGGGTGACTTGAGTAGCCCTCGACTCAGGCGCCCGGGTACGGTCACCGGCACTCTGGTCGCATGACCGCTCGCTACTGCTCCCTCACGCAGCAGCCGGCCCCGGAGTTCGGACCGGGACTGGCAGCGGAGCGGCGCGGTGCGCTCATCGGCGGAAGCCGGATGTGGGTCAACGGCACGGTCCTGCACTACTACTTCTTCGATGTCGACAACTCCGCCGCCGCCCACACGTCCGTCATCCCGGTGCCCGGGACCGGCGAGCTGCGGCGGGTGCCGTGGGCCGGTGCCAAGGAGCAGCAGGACGTCGTACGCGAGTGCTTCCGTGAGTGGCAGGGGCTCGGTATCGGTGTCGACTTCGCCGAGGTGGGCGACCGTTCGGAGGCCGAGCTGCGCATCGGGTTCCAGGCCGGTGACGGTTCCTGGTCGACGGTGGGGCGCGACGCGCTCACGGTCGGGCTGGGCGACCGCACCATGAACTTCGGCTGGGACCTGACCGCGCCCGGACAGCGTGGCACGGCCCTGCACGAGATCGGGCACGCCCTGGGCATGCTGCACGAGCACCAGAGCCCGTTCGCCGGGATCCACTGGGACGACGAGGCCGTGTACGCCGAGCTGGCGGGCCCGCCCAACTTCTGGAGCCGGGACAGGACCCTGTTCAACATCCTGCGCAAGCTGGACCCGGACGAGGTCAACGGCTCCGTCTGGGACCCGCAGTCGATCATGGAGTACCCGTTCACGTCGGGCCTGGTCCTGGAGCCGGAGGAATACCGTACGGGCCTGCACCCGCACGGCGGTCTCTCCTCCGCGGACAAGGAGTTCGTGCTGCGCTGGTACCCGCCCGTCGGCCCTCCCCGGCCGGCCGAGCTGGTGCCGTTCCGCTCGGCGCCGCTGCGGCTGGGGCCGGGCGAGCAGGCCGACTTCGCGATCGAGCCGACCCAGACGCGCGAGTATGCCGTCGGTGCCTTCGGGGACAGCGACACGGTCGTCGTGGTCTTCGAGGAACGGGACGGCGAACCGCGTTTCCTCGCCGGGCAGGACGACGGGGGAACACCGCACAACGCCACACTCAAGGTCCGGCTCGTCAAGGGCCGCCGCTACTTCGTCCGTGTGCGTCTGTACTCCACGTGGGGGTCGGGGGACACCGCAGTGATGTGCTGGTAACAGCACGGGTACAGCCGCACGCGGGCGGACGGACCACAAGTCCGGCGCCGGGGGAAGCGGCCGAGGTTCGTAGCCTTCGGGGGAGGGATACGAGCCTCGGCCACGCCGCTGTGTTCAGCAGCCCAACACCCTTGGCCACGCAGGACAGTTGTGCGCTAGGAGCCCAACTCCAGTGGCCGAGCGGGGTCCTTGGACCACTCCTCCAGTGAACCGTCGTACACGGACACGTCCGTACGGCCGAGCAGGGTGAGCGCGAGTGCGGCACCCGCGGCCGAGATGCCGCCGCCGCAGTACAGGACGACCGGCGAGTCGTCGGTGTCGAGGACGGCTCCGATCCTGGCGGCGAGTTCGGGCTCGGGCAGTATGTGCCCGGTGGCGTCCTGCAGACCCCGGCCCGGGAGGCTGCGGCTGCCGGGGATGTGTCCGCGGCGGCTGTAACGGGTGGGCACCGAGCCGTCGTAGCCGCCCGGGGGCAGCGCGCAGACCAGGGTGCCGGGCCGCTCGCCGCGGCTGACGGCGGCCACGTCCTCGATCCCGGACCACAGATCCGGTCGTACGACGGGTGTCACGGGACGGACGGCCGGAACCGGGCCGGTGTCGTCGCCGGAGACGAGCGGACGCCCGGCCGCCTCCCACGATTCGAGACCGCCGTCCAGCACCGCCACCGGTACGCCGATCGCCCGGAGCATCCACCACAGGCGGGCCGCCCAGATGCCACCGCCGCTGTCGTACGCGACGACCTCGACGCCCTCCCCCACGCCCAGCCCGGCCAGCGCGGCGGCGAGGGCCTCGGGGGACGGCACGGCGAAGTGGTACGGCGCCTCGTGGTCGGAGAGCTCGCCGGTCAGGTCGGCGTGTCGTGATCCGGGCAGGTGCCGCTCGGCCCAGGTCCCGCGCCCGCTCGCGGAGCGGTGGTCGCCGTCCTCACGGGGTGAGGGCAGCAGCGCGGTGACGTCGAGGACGACCAGCCGGGGGTCGTCGAGATGCGCGGCGAGCCAGGTGTCGTCGACCAGCGGGCCGGGCGGCAGGGAGGTGGTCATGGCCGCCGATCGTACGCCCGAGTCCTGGGCGTCTCACTCCTCGGGCACGCCCGTCCCATATTCCGGAAGGCGCTTGCACAGAATCCAGGTAGTGCGGTTATCGTTCGGCCATCTACGCGGGAGCCCCTACCCGGTTGGGCTGAGAGGGCGTCTGGGACCGGCTCGTCGAGAGTCCGGCCCCCACGGGGACGCCGACCGCACCACTCGCGCCTCAGCGCCCGCGTAGGAGTTCACGTGTCTACAACAGTCGAGCCCCAGCACCCGGTGGTCAACTCCCCGGCGCGCCGCTCCTGTTGTTGTCACATGCACTGATCCACCGCCTTCGCGCACCCCTCTCCCCTCCCTTCAGGCGCCGTCACGCCTGCGCACGTTTCGGAGTACCCCCATGCCGCACATACGGGTCATGATCGACTATTTCCACCCGTGGCCGAATTCGGCCGGTCTGTACGTCGCCCGCGCCCGCCGCTGGTACGCCGAGGCCGGGCTCGACGTCGAGCTGGTGGTCCAGGATCCGGGACGCGGGGACACGCTCGAATACCTGGCGCGGGGCGAGGTGGACTTCGGGATCTTCCCGCCGAACCGGCTGCTGGCCCGGCGCGCGGAGCGGGGTCAGCCGCTGATCGCCGTGTCCGCGATCAACCACCGGGGCCTGGAGGCCATCCAGACCACCACCTCGACCGGCATCACCCGCCCCCGCGAGCTGGCCGGCCGCCGTATCGCCTTCAACCCGACCCCGCGCGGCCGGGCCATGGTCCGCCACCTGGTGGCGGCCGACGGCGGTGACCCGGACGCCGTGATCGGGATCGACGCCGGCGCGCGCGAGCTGACCGTGGACGACATCGCGGCGGGCGAGGCGGACGCCACCTTCGGCAACTACTGGTCCTGGGACGCGCTGCGCGGCGATCTGCCCGAGGAGCAGCGGCTGACCTGGCCGGTCGACGAGATAGGCGCCCCGCGCTACCACAGCTACCTGCTCGGCACGAACGAGACACTGCTCGACCAACACCCCTCCCTGGTGCGGGACTTCCTCGCCGTCACGGCCCGCGGCTACGCGGCGGCGGCCCAGGAGCCGGACGCCACCCTGGAGTTGCTGGAGCACGTCATCCCGTACTTCCCGCGCCCGCTGATCGCCCGCTCCCTGGCCCTCATAGCGCCCACCTGGACGGACGCGGACGGCCGTTGGGGTGTGATCGACGAGGGCCGGATGGGCCCGTACGCGCACTGGCTCGCCGAGAACGGTGCCATCCCGGACGACCGGGACTGGGCGAAGTCCTTCACCAACGGCCTGCTGGACGTGGCCACATGAGAGCCCTGGCCTGCCAGGCGCGGACGCTGACCCGGCGCCTCGCCGTCGACTTCATGAGGGTGGGCAGCGCGCTGTGTCGGCCCTGACCGGACCGACCCGCCAGCCCTCCCACCCCTCGAAGGACCCGACATGCATCGCCGTACCGCCCTGACCGCCATGGCCGCGACCGCCCTCCTCGCCGTCACCGGCTGCTCCGCCGACTCCACTGCCGCTGCGAAGGACGGCACCAAGACCGTCACCCTCGCCCTGGACTGGACGCCCAACACCAACCACACCGGGATCTACGTCGCCCAGGCCAAGGGCTGGTTCAAGGCCGCCGGGATCAACGTGAAGATCGTGCCGTACGGCTCGACCGCGCCCGAGACCCTGATCGCCAACCACAAGGCGGACTTCGGGATTTCGTACCAGGAGGGCATCACCACGGCCCGGGCGGCCGGCCAGGACATCACCTCCGTCTACGCGGTGACGCAGAAGACGGACGTGACGATCGCCGTGCGCGCCGACCGCAGCGGCATCACCTCACCGAAGGACCTGGACGGCAAGACGTACGCCGGGTTCGGCGCGCCGTACGAGAAGCCGCTGCTGCAGAAGGTGATCCAGAACGCGGGCGGCAAGGGCGACTTCAAGCAGGTCACCCTCAACACCTCGGCGTACCAGGCGCTTTACGCGGGCAAGGCGGACTTCGCGATGCCGATGCCGACCTGGGAGGGTCTGGAGGCGGAGCTGAACGGCAAGCCGCTGAAGAACTTCCAGCTCTCCGACTACGGCTTCCCGGCCATCTACTCGACCCTAGTCGCGTCCTCGGACCAGTTCCTGAAGAAGAACCCGGAGACCGCGAAGAAGTTCCTGGCGGCCGTCGACAAGGGCTACCGCTACGCCGCCGAACACCCGTCCCAGGCAGCCGACTTGCTGATCTCGGCGAACAAGAGCGTCCTCACCAACACCAAGCTGGTGCAGGAGAGCGAGGCGCTGCTCGCCAAGGAGTACTACAAGGGCACGGACGGTTCGATCGGCACGCAGAGCGCGGAGCGCTGGCAGGCCTTCGCGGACTTCGAGTACAAGGCGGGCCTGCTGGTCGACGCCAACGGCAAGAAGCTCTCCGCCGCCCCGAAGGCGTCGACGTTCTTCACCAACGCCTATCTCCCGGACGCCAAGTGAGGCCGCTGCTGCGGTCGTTGTGGCCGCCGCTCCTCGTCCTGGCCGTGCTCCTCGGCGGCTGGCAGCTCTACGTCACCGCCGCCGGCGTCGATCCGACGACGCTCCCCTCCCCCGCCCGGGTCTTGGAGCAGGGCTGGCTGAACCGCCAGGACCTGTGGGACCAGACGCTTCCCACCCTCCAGGAGACGCTGCTCGGCTTCGCGCTGTCGTTCGCGGCGGCCTGGCTGGTCGCCGTCCTCCTCGACTTCTCCTCGGCGGCCCGCCGGGGCCTGTACCCGCTGCTCGTCGCCTCGCAGACCATCCCGATCGTGGCCGTCGCACCGCTGCTGATCATCTGGTTCGGCTTCGGACTGCTGCCGAAGATGCTGGTGGTGACGCTGACGACGTTCTTCCCGCTCGCCGCGAACCTCGCGGCGGGCTTCGCGGCGACCGACCGCGACGCGATGCGGTTGCTGCGCTCGCTGGGCGCTGGCCGCTGGCGCACGTTCCGGCTGGTCCGGGTGCCGAGCGCGATGCCGTACTTCTTCGCCGGGCTGCGGGTGAGCATCACCTACGCCGTCGTCGGCGCCGTCTTCGCCGAGTACGCGGGCGCGGAGGCGGGCCTCGGGATCTATATGCAGGCCCAGAAGAGCGCGTTCCGCACGGACCTGGTGTTCGCGGCGGTCGCGGTGACAGCCGCGCTGAGCATCGCCCTGTTCGGCGCGACCTTCCTGCTGCAACGGCTGGTACTCCCGTGGGAGCGGGCGTTGAAGGAGGACAGGGCGTCATGAGCAGTCTTCGCATCGAGGGCGTAGGCAAGTCCTTCGGCCCCCTGGAGGTCCTACGGGATCTCGAACTCACTGTGGAACAGGGCGAGTTCGCGGCGGTCATCGGCCCGAGCGGCAGCGGCAAGAGCACCCTGTTCAACCTGGTCTCCGGCCTCGACCGCCCCACCACCGGCCAGGTACTGGTGGAGGGCGAACCGGCCGGAGTGGAGTCCGGCAAGGTCGCCTACATGCCGCAGAAAGACCTCCTCTTCCCCTGGCGGACCGTGCTCGACAACACGGCACTGGGCCTTGAAGCGCAGGGAGTTGGAAAGAAGGAGGCACGGCAGCGGGCCGACGCGCTCTTCGCGGACTTCGGCCTCGACGGCTTCCAGAAGGCGTATCCGGCCCAACTCAGCGGCGGCATGCGGCAACGTGCGGCGCTGCTGCGCACGGTGGTCCTGGAGCGACCGGTCCTCCTGCTCGACGAACCGTTCGGCGCGCTCGACTCCCTCACCCGGACCGAGATGCAGCTGTGGCTGGCCGGCATGTGGCAACGCCACCGCTGGACCGTCGTCCTGGTCACACACGACATCCGCGAGGCGGTCCTGCTCGCGGACACGGTCCACGTCCTGTCTCCCCGCCCGGCCACGATCGTCGACCGCGTCGAGGTCCCACTGGCCCGCCCGCGCGGCGCGGACGACTTCACGAACCCGGACTTCGCGTCGACCGAGCGCCGAGTCCTGGACGCCCTGCGCGGCACAACGGCGGTGAGGACAGCATGAGTTCACACCTCGCCCACGGCCTCGGCACCGACCCGGTCGCCCCCGACTGGCCGCCCCTCACGGACACCGAGGTGACCGACATCGTGGGCCCGGCCCGGGTGGTCTGGTGCAGCCCGCGACCCCTGTCGGCGGCGGCCGTGGTGGAACGGGACGGACGCCACCTGTTTGTCAAACGCCACCACGCCTCCGTCCGCACGATCGAGGGCCTGGCCGAGGAACACGCCTTCCTACGGCATCTACGGCAGCGCGGCGCCCCGGTGGTCGAGGTGCTGGACGCGGCGACGCGTGGTGAGTGGACCTACGAGGTGCACTCGGCAGGCGCCGGCACGGACCTCTATCGGGACGCCCTGTCCTGGTCCCCGTTCCGCACCTCCGCCCACGCGCGGGCGGCCGGCGAGGCGCTGGCCCGCCTGCACCTGGCGGCGGAGGACTTCGACGCCCCGCGCCGTCAAGTGCAGCCGCTGGTGGCGTCGTTCACGGTGTTCGCCTCGGCCGACCCGCAGGCGGAGCTGGAGCGATACGTGGCCGAGCGCCCTCAACTGGCAAAGGGACTGGCGGAGTTCCCGTGGCGGGAGGACACCCAGCGCGCCCTGCTCCCGCTGTACGAGAACCTGGCCCCGCACCTCTCCGGCCTCGATCCCCTGTGGACCCACAACGACTGGCACGCCTCCAACCTCCTCTGGAACGAGGACGGTTCGGTCGCCACGGCCCTCGACTTCGGCATGAGCGACCGCACGACAGCGGTGCACGACCTCGCCACAGCCATCGAGCGCAACACCGTCCAGTGGCTCCAGCCCGGTTTCCCGGTCCGCGAGGCTGACGCGCGCGCCCTCCTCGACGGCTACCAGTCCGTACGCCCGCTCAGCCCGGCCGAGTCGACAGCACTCCCCGCGCTACTCCCCCTGGTCCACGCCGAGTTCGCGCTCTCCGAGCTGGGCTACTTCCACGGCGTCACGCGATCGGCGGAGAACACCAGGCTGGCGTACGAGTACTACGTGGGGCACGCGGAGTGGTTCGCCGGGGAGAGCGGACGGCGTCTGCTGGACCTGTGCGGCGCTAGCGGGGCGGCAGCTCGCGGGTGAAGACGACGCGGGGTCGGCCCGGGCCGTCGTAGTCCTCCACGACCCGGGCGTCGAAACCGAGGGTGCGGTGGAAGGCGATCGAACCCTCGTTGGTCACGGAGGTGATGGCCTTGAGGCGGACCGCGCCCTGCCGTCCGGCGGCCTCGATGAAGGTCGTGTACAGGCTGCGGCCGAGACCGGTGCCGCGTGCGTCGTCCCGGGTCGCCACGAGGTGTACGTATCCGGTGTGGTCGGGCGTGACGAACCCGAAGAGGTATCCACGGATGCCGTCGTCGGCACGGGCGACCAGACAGGTGGACCCGAACTCCTGCACCAGCGCGGTCAGATGGAGCGCGCGAAGGTCACGCTCTCCCCAGTAGCGGGCGTGGTCCTCCAGGACCTGGTGGAGGTCGGCGACATCGGCGGATTCGATACGGACGGCCATGGCATCGATCATGGCACAGGGGCGGTCCGGCTCCCCGCGCCATGATCGAACGCCTCACCTCATCACCTCAGCTCGACGGGGAGAGGTGACCCCGTCGGCGCCATTCCTGTGCGAGCAACTCGTACGAGCGCACTCGGTCCGTGTGGGCGTGGGTGATGGTGGTGATGAGCAACTCGTCGGCGCCCGCCGCCTCTTGGAGTTGCTCCAGTTGGTCGGCGACCCGGCCTGGTGAGCCGACGAACTGGGTGTCGACGCGGTCCTGGACCAGGTCGCGGTCCTCGTCGGTCCACACGTGGGCACGCGCCTCGTCGGGGGTCGGGAACTGGATGGCGCCTCGCGCCGTACGGATGGAGCGCACCCACAGGCCGTAGCCGGTGGCGAGTTCGCGGGCGGCCTCGTCGTTCTCGGCCACGACGACGTCCGCGGAGACGCTGACGTACGGCTTGTCGAGGACGTCGGAGGGCTGGAACGCGGCACGGTAACCGTCCGCCGCCTCAAGGACGGTGGCGGGGCTGACGTGGTAATTCGCTGCGAAGCGGAGGCCGTTGCGGCCCGCTGCCTCCGCACTGGTGCCCCCACTGCTGCCCAGGATCCACAGCTCGACGTCGGCACCCTCGCCCGGTACGACGTGCGCCTCGACGCCGTCAGCGGAACGGTAGGTGCCGGCCAGCAGCGCGAGGACGTCGTCGATCTGCTCGCCGTACTCCTGGGACTCGGCGTTGGGCAGCAGGAGCAGCTTGCGCTGGAGGGCGATCCTGGGTGAGCCGAGGAGGAACTCGAAGGAAAAACGGGGCGGGATGCGCAGCCCGTTGGGGGCCCGGCCGTCGACGACCGGGGTCGCCGACGGGAGCGGGGACGACGGTCGGCCGCCGGAGCGGCCCAGGCCCAGGTCGAAGCGGCCGGGGTGCAACGCGTCGATCAGGCCGAACTCCTCGACCGTGGACAGGGCGGTGCGGTGGCCGAGTTGGACGGCGCCGGAGCCGAGCCGGATCGTGGAGGTCGCGGATGCCGTCAGCGCCAGGACGACCGCGGGGGACGTGCCCGCGACGCCCGGGTTGAGGTGGTGCTCGGCGAACCAGTAGCGGGTGTAGCCGAACTCCTCGGCGTGCTGGGCGAGTTCGATGGAGTTGCGTAGTGCTTCGGGCGCGGTGGAGCCGGAGGAGATCGGGACCAGGTCGAGGACCCCGAGAGGGATACCAGGAGACATGCGCTCACTCCTCAGTGGTCGGCGGACACGGATGCGGGCAGGACCGGTCCCCAGGTGAACGGCGGGTCCGGGATGTCCTTGCGCAGCACGGGAGTCACCGCCGACTGGAACAGCTCCAGCGAGTCCCGGTGCTGACGGTCCGTCAAGCCACTGGCGTCCGCGTGCAGATGGAGCACGGTGTGCCCGAACTGCTCGTGGTAGCGGTGCACCTTGTCGATGACCTGCTGTGGGCTGCCGATCAGTGCGGAGCTGCGCTCGACGTAGTCCTCCAGCGTTTCGAAGACGATGGGCAGGCCCACCTGCTTCTGGAAGGCGAGGTTGCTCTCGAAGACCGGACGGTAGGTGGCCAGCGCCTCCTGGGTCGTGGGCGCGACGTAGAGGCCGGCCGTGCCCGCGCCCACCGCGATGTCCGCCGGGTCGTGGCCGTAGTGCTCCCACCGTTCGCGGTAGTAGCGGATCAACTCGGCATAGGGCTCTATGGGGTTGGTGACGTTCGCGGAGAACAGCGGGTCGCCGTAGCGGGCGGCCAGGTCGACGCTCTCCTTGCTGGTGGCGCTGCCGTGCCAGACGCGGATCGGCTGCTGGTAGGGCCTGGGCCACACCTCGGCGTCCTTCAGTTCCGGGCGGAACCGGGTCTTCGCAGTCACCTTGTCCTGCCGCCAGATCTGGCGGAACACCTCGTAGCTCTCGGCGTTGCGCTCCCACTGGTCCTCGGGTGTGACGTGGAACAGCTCGCGCTGGGCGGTGCCGTTGCCCTTGCCGATGATCAGGTCGAGGCGTCCGCCGGAGAGATGGTCGAGCGTGGCGTAGTCCTCGTAGGCACGGACGGGGTCGAGGAGGCTCAGTGTGGTGACCGCCGTGAAGAGGCGGATGCGGCGGGTGAGCGCGGCGATGTGGCTGAGGACGACGGTCGGCGAGGAGGAGATGAAGGGGCGCTCGTGCCGCTCCCCCACGCCGAAGCCGTCGAAGCCCAACTCCTCGGCCAGCACGGCGTTTTCGAGGACCTCGCCGAAGCGTTCGTGGGTCGACTTCCGGATGCCCGTGACCGGGTCGGGGCGGTGGACGACGAGGGTGATCGCGAGGAACTTCACGATGCCGCCCGTTCCTCGCGCACCTCGTCGGGGTGGGCGAGGCCGAGGTGGTCGCGGAGGGTCGGGCCCTCGTACTCGGTGCGGAAGACGCCCTGTTCCTGGAGCAGGGGGACCACCTTGTCGGCGAAGGGGTCGAGTCCGGTCGGGGTGATGTGCGGGACGAGGATGAAGCCGTCGCTGGCGTCGGCCTGCACGAAGTCGTTGATGGTCTTCGCGACCGTCGACGGGGAGCCGATGAAGGCCTGCCGGTTGCCGGTCTCGATGACCAGGTCGCGGATCGACCAGTTGTTGGCGGCGGCCTGCTCGCGCCACTCGCGGGCGGTGGCCAACGGGTCGCGGTACATGCGGACTTGGGCGCGGCCCTTGGAGATGTGGTTCTCGCTGACGTCCGGGTCGATGTCGGGCAGCGGGCCGTCCGGGTCGTAGGAGGACAGGTCCCGGTTCCAGACGAACTCCAGGTGCTTGATGGCCGTGGCACCGCTGACCTGTTGGCGGCGCACCTCCTTCGCGAGGTCTTCCGCCTCGGCGTCGGTGTCACCGAGCACGAAGGTCGCGGCCGGGAGGATCAGCAACTGGTCCGACCTGCGGCCGTACTTGGCGAGGCGGGACTTGACGTCGGTGTAGAAGGCCTGGCCCTCGGTGAGGGTGCTGTACCGGCTGAAGATGGCGTCGGCACTGGACGCTGCGAACTCGCGGCCCTCGTCGGAGTCGCCGGCCTGGAAGATCACCGGGCGGCCCTGCGGGGAGCGCGGGACGTTGAACTGGCCCTGGATGTCGAAGTGTTGGCCCTGGTGGACGAAGGCTCCGGCCTTGGCGTCGGTCAGGAAGGTGCCGGTGGCCTGGTCGGCGAGGATCTCGTCGCCGTGCCAGGAGTCGAAGAGTTCGTTGGTGGTGGCGAGGAACTCCTTGGCCCGGGAGTAGCGCTCGTCCTGCGGCAGGAAGCCGCCGCGGCGGAAGTTCTCGCCGGTGAACGCGTCCCAGGAGGTGACGACGTTCCAGGCCGCGCGGCCGTCGGAGAGGTGGTCGAGGCTGGCGAACTGACGGGCCACCTCGTAGGGCTCGTTGAAGGTGGAGTTGATGGTGCCGGTCAGGCCGAGGTGTTCGGTGACGGCGGCGAGCGCGGCGAGGATCGTGAAGGTGTCGGGGCGGCCGACGACGTCCAAGTCGTAGATCTTCCCGCCCTGTTCGCGCAGCCGCAGGCCCTCGGCGAGGAAGAGGAAGTCGAACTTGGCGCGTTCGGCGGTCTTCGCGAAGTGCGCGAAGGAGCTGAACTCGATGTGGCTGCCGGCCGCGGGGTCGCTCCACACGGTGGTGTTGTTGACGCCGGGGAAGTGGGCGGCCAGGTGGATCTGCTTCAGGGGCTTGCTCATGTCGTACGGTCCCTCCGGCTCAGGCGTTCGCAGCAGCGGCGTACCGGTTGGCGGGGCGGGCGAGCCCCAGCAGGCCGCGCAGGGTGTCGGCCTCGTAGGCGCGGCGGAAGGCGTTCCGGCGCTGGAGTTCGGGGACCAGCCCCTGGGTGATCGCCGGCAGGTCGTGTCCGGCGACGGCGGGCCGCAGCCGGAAGCCGGTCAGCCCGGCCGACTGCAACTCCTGGAGGA
Organism: Streptomyces sp. STR69; assembly: GCF_024519455.1. Taxonomy (GTDB): domain Bacteria; phylum Actinomycetota; class Actinomycetes; order Streptomycetales; family Streptomycetaceae; genus Streptomyces. The sequence goes on from NZ_JALJRY010000003.1 coordinate 456,608, forward strand.
GGTCGGCGAGTTGGGCGGGCGTACCGGCGAAGATCCGGGCGTCGCTGGTGTACGGCTCGCCCGCGAGGGTGTCGAGGCGCTCGCGGCGGGCGACGGCCGTGGTTTCGTCGTCGTCGAGGAAGACCACGAGGTCGCCGAAGATGTGCAGTGGCTCGTCGGCGCGGCCGGCGGCCTGCTGTTCGGCGCGGATCTCCGCGACGATCGCCTGTGCCTCGTCGGTGTCGTGCGGGGTGACGTAGCCGATGTCGGTGGCACGGGCCACCAGCCGGTACGGGACGGTCTGGTGGGCCAGGGAGCTGACGATCGGCTGGCCCTGCGGCGGCCGGGGTGTGATGGAGGGGCCCTTGACGCTGAAGTGGGCGCCCTCGAAGTCGATGTAGTGGAGCTTGTCGCGGTCGACGAAGCGGCCGGTGGCGATGTCCCGGATCTCGGCGTCGTCCTCCCAGCTGTCCCAGAGGCGGCGCACGACCTCGATGTAGTCGGCGGCCTCGTCGAAGTGTTCGGCGAGCCGTTCCTGCCCGGCCGGGGTCCGCAGGCTCTCCAGGTTGATCGGCGGGAAGTCGCGCCGCCCGAAGTGGTCGGCCTCGTGCGGCCGGGCGGAGAGCTGCACCCGCAGGCCCGCGCGGCCGGTGCTGACGTAGTCGAGGGTGGCGATCGCCTTGGATATGTGGAACGGCTCTGTGTGTGTGGACACCACCGTCGGGACCAGGCCTATGTGGCTGGTGAGCGGTGCGATCCGGGCCGCGGTCAGTACGGCGTCGAGGCGTCCGCGGACCTGGTCGGTGCGGCCGTCCAACTCGCCGTAGTGCGAGGACTGCAGGCCGAGGCCGTCCTCGAAGGTCACGAAGTCGAGCAGGCCGCGCTCGGCCTCGGCGACCTGGTCGGCCCAGTAGGCGGCGGTGAACAGGTCGCGCGGCCGGGCCACCGGTTCGCGCCAGGAGGCGGGGTGCCAGCCGGTGCCGTCGAGGGCGACGGCGAGATGCAGAGGAGAAGGGGAGGTCGATGACACGAGTGGTGCCTTCCTGGAGGTCCGTACGAGATCGCCGGCCCGTGAAGTGGGCGCACGGCGGCTGGGGCAACGGGGTCAGGGGCGACAGAGCGCGCCGGCCACGCGCAGCAGATCTATGTGCTGTCGGGTGGTGAGTCGCACGTGGAGGACAGCGGCGCCACACATGTGCTCCACCTCCACGGAATCCGGCTTCACAAGGGGCAACCACATGCCTATGCCGTTTCTTCCGGATCGGCGGCGGAAGTCGGACCGGTGAACCGCACGAACGAGAAGACCGTATGGGCGCGCAGGGTGAAGCCGATCGACTCGTAGAGCCGGATGGCGTTGGTGTTGGTGGCCGCGGCGTGCAGGAACGGATGGTCGCCGCGTTCCTTGATGCCGGCCGCGACGGCGCGGACCAGGCGGGGGGCCAGGCCCCGGCCGCGGTGGTCGGGGTCGGTGCACACGGCGCTGATCTCGGTCCAGCCGGGCGGGTGGAGGCGTTCACCGGCCAGGGCGACGAGCCGGCCGTCGTGGCGGATGCCGAGGTAGGTGCCCATCTCGACAGTGCGGGGCAGGTAGGGGCCGGGTTCGGTGCGGGCGACCAGGTCGAGGATCTCGGGCACGTCGTCGGCACCGAGGCGGACGGCTTCGGGGTCGGGCTCGGCCCGCAGACCGGTGTCCACTAGCTGGACACCGTGTCCGGAGCGGACGATCTCCCAGCCGTCCGGGGTTTCGCCCACTCCGCGCACTGCGGCGGTTCCGCCGGGGCCGATGAGCGCGGCCAGGTCGGCCCAGGCGCGCGGGTCGTCGTTGTCGGTGATGGCATGGAAGCCGGCCACGTCGACGGGGTAGCGGGCGGCGCGGCCGACGCGTTCGGCGAGGTGGGCGTGCGGGCCGGTGAGCGCGGCCCAGGCCGGGTTGTCCAGGACGTGGGAGGTGGTCGTTTCGAGACTGGCGGTGGAAGACATCGGGTGACGGCTCCGGTACTGGTCGCGCGGGTCGGGGACCCCGCCGGGGCGTGGCGGGGTCCCCTTGCTGAGAGGGTGGGTCAGGAGTCGCTGATCGGCAGTCCGGGCGGGTTGATCTCGGACTTGGCGACGGCCTCGTTGGAGAGGTTCCAGGCGGCCAGCCACTTGGCGTACTGCCCGTTCTTGATCAGGTAGTTGATGGCGTCCGCGAGCGGCTTGGCGAGGCCGCTGTCCTTCTTCGCGGTGGCCGCGATCAGGCCCTGGAGGGAGGATCCGGCGCCGGAGTACGTCCCCGCGTTGCGGACCGCCTTGGCCGTGCCCTTGGTCGAGGAGACCTGGTACGCGACCGAGGGATTGGGGGCGAGGTAGGCATCGATCTTCCCGGAGGCCAGCGCGAGGTAGGTGCTGTTGTTGTCCTGGAAGTACTTGACGGTGAGCGCCTTCTTGCCCTCGGCGGCCAGCTTCTTCTTCCACTCCAGGAGGATCCGCTCCTGGTTGGTGCCGGCGCCCACGGCGACGGTCTTGCCGGCGAGGTTCTCGTAATTGCCGTCGAAGTTCCAGGAGTTGTCTGCCTTCACCGCGAAGCCGAGGTTGTCCTCGCGGTAGGAGGCGAACTCGTACTTCGCCTTGCGCTCCTCGGTGTCGGTGACGTTGGAGAAGGCGACGTTCACCTTGCCGCTGTCCAGGCCGATGAAGAGGTTCTCCCAAGTGGAGTTCTTCAGCTCGGGCTTGAGGCCGAGGACGGCGGCGACCAGCCGGGCGATGTCGGTCTCGGAACCGGTGAGGGTCTTCTGGTCGGAGCCGACGTAGCCGAGTGGCGGGGAGCCGGCGGGCAGGAAGCCGACGCCGATCTCCAGCTTGCCGCTCTTGGCTATCGCCTTGGGCAACTCGGCGCTGATCGACTTCACTTCGGCGACCTTGAGCGTCGCCTCCTTGGCCGCGCCGAGGGAGTAAGCACCCACGGTGACCGTGCCGGAGGCGGCACTGCCGGACGTGGTGGCCGCGTCACTGTCGCCGCCGCAGGCCGCGAGACCACCGGCGAGGGAAGCGAGGACGGTTCCCGCGGTGAGTCCGCGAGTGATTCTGCTGCGAAGGCTGGGCGTAGACATGGCTGTTCCTAGGCTCGGTGTTCGGGGTTGTTGAAAGTGAGGGTGCGACAGGTGCGGCTCAGAGGACTTTGCTGAGGAAGTCCCTGGTGCGCTCGTGCTGTGGCCTGTCGAGGACCTCGTGGGGCGGGCCCTGTTCGACGATCTTTCCGCCGTCGATGAAGACGACCCGGTCGGCGACCTCGCGGGCGAAGCCGATCTCGTGGGTGACGATGACGAGGGTGGTACCGCTGGTCGCCAAGTCCTTGATGACGGACAGGACTTCACCGACGAGCTCGGGGTCGAGGGCGGAGGTCGGCTCGTCGAAGAGGATGACGCCGGGCCGCAGGGCGAGGGCGCGTGCGATGGCCACGCGCTGCTGCTGGCCGCCGGACAGCTGCCTCGGGTAGGCGCCGGTCTTCTCGGCGAGACCGACGCGGCCGAGCAACTCCCGTGCCAGTTCCAGGGCTTCGGGCTTGTCCAGCCTGCCGGTGGCGACCGGAGCGGCGGCCACGTTGTCCAGGACGGTCAGGTGCGGGAAGAGGTTGAAGTTCTGGAAGACGAACCCGATCCGGCTGCGCTGCGCGAGGATGGCGCGCTCGCTCAACTCCTTCAGTCTTCCGCCCTGTTGCTTCACTCCGATGAGTTCGCCGTTGACGCTGACGTAGCCGATCTCGGGCTTCTCCAGGTGGTTGATGACCCGCAGCAGCGTGGACTTGCCGGAGCCGGACGGGCCGAGGATCACGGTGACCTCGCCGGGCCGTACCGTCAGGTCGACGCCGTCCAGCACGCGGTGGGCGCCGTACCACTTGTGGACGTCGTGCACCTCTACGGCGGCGGGTGTGATGTCCGCCAGCGGTTCGACGGTGTTCGTGGTCATACGGCGGTCTCCCTCCGGATACGGGCCCGCAGATCGGTGACACCGGTGCGGAGTTTCTGGATCGGGGTGGGCGGCAGGGAGCGGGTGGCGCCCCGGGCGTAGTGCCGCTCGACGTAGAACTGGATGACGGACACGACGCTGGTCAGGATGAGGTACCAGACGGTGACGACCAGGAGCAGCGGCACGATGTCGCCGGGGTAGGTGGAGCCCATCGTCTGCGCGGAGCCGAACAGGTCTAGCAGCGAGACGTAGAAGACCAGCGAGGTGCTCTTGATCAGGCCGATCAGCTGGTTGACGTAGTTCGGGGTGATGGAGCGCAGCGCCTGCGGGAAGACGATTCTGCGGAACTGGTAGCCCTTGGGGAGGCCGAGGGCGGAGGCCGCCTCGTGCTGGCCCTGGTCGACGGAGAGGATGCCGCCGCGGACCACTTCGGCCGCGTACGCCGCCTCGTTGAGGCTGAGTCCGACGACGGCGACGACCATGTCGGTGGCGAGCTTCGACTCGTCGAAGGAGAAGAAGGCGGGTCCGAAGGGGACGCCGATGCTGAGGGTCTGGTACAGGGCGCTGAAGTTGTAGAGGAAGATCAGTACCACGATGAGCGGGATCGAGCGCAGCGCCCACACATAGGTCCAGCTCGCGGCGCGCAGCACGGGGCTCTTCGACAGCCGGGCCAAGGCGAGCAGGATGCCGCCGAGGAGGCCCAACACCGCGCTGAGCGCGGCCACTTCGAGCGTGATGACGAGTCCGTCGAGGATCGTCGGGCGCAGGAACCAATAGCCGAAGCGGTCCCACTGATAGAAGGAGTTGGTGACCAGTCCGTGGACGAACTGGGCGGCCACCACCAGCACGACCAGCGTGACGATCCACCGGCCGGGCCGACGCAGCGGCTGAACTCGCTGTGCGGTGAGGGGTTTTGACGGTGCGTCGGCGGACGGTGCGTCGGCCAGGGACACGGTGGCGCCTGGGGGTTCAGTCATGGTGGGCTCCGGCAGGTTCGCAGACCCCGGACCGTGGCGGTGGACGCGCGACGGCGGACGGCACGCGCGGGTGCACGGGACCGGGGGCGGGGAGGGGGCAGGCACACCGACGGGATCGGGTGTGCGTCAGAGGTGCGTCGGCCGACTGGTCGTCAGGCCCGACAGCGGGCGCGGCCCGACGCGGTACACAGTGCGCTGCTGACCCGGAGCAGATCGACAGCGCGGTCGGCGACGAACAGGTTGGCGTACGACCGTACGCAGCCCTGCGGGCGGCATGTGGCCGTCCTGGGAGCTGCGTACATGGCGTCACCTGTCACTGTTCCGGCCCCGCAGGGCCTCGCGCTTACCGAAACGTCATCCGGTCCGGTCGTCACCTGGGGCACCCCACCGCGTGCGAGGGTTGCCGGTCAGCAAGCCAGGGCTTGTCGCTGACACTCATGACCGTTCTGGCCGCAAGTTAAGACAATTGCTCGAACGGATGTCAACGGTCGTCCACCAAGTGGACGGTGCGGACGCCGCTCAACTGCGGCAAGCTCCCGTTTCGTCCGCCACGTGGGCCGCCCAGTCCAGGATCTGGACAGCGGCACCGGCGGCCTCCAGGCCCTGGCAGCGGGCGTGGTGGCGGCGGGCGATGCCGTCGAGGTCCAGATGGGTGCCGAAGGCCGGGTGGGCGGCCAGCCGGCGGGCGTAGGCCCACAGGTGGGGGTGGTCGGCGATGCGCTGCACGGCGGCGGCGTCCAGGTGGTACCGGTGCACGGTGTCGAGTTGGACCAGCGTCACCCACAACTCGACGTCGGCGGCGGTGAGTTCGTCGCGGATCATGTGCTCGCGGCCGTCCAGCCAACGGTCGAGCGAGCCCAGCGTCTCCAGCAGCCGGCCGAGCGCCTCGTCGCGCTCCGCCTGTTCGCCACCGGCCGCTCCGGCGCGCTGCGCCGCGTCCTCGATGCCCTGCGCGCAGAGCCGCTCGACGGCCTCGATCTCCGACTCGGCGCCGCACGGGTAGAGCCGGGGTCCGCCCTGGCCGAAGTGCCGGGCGAGGTCGCGGGTGATGTCGGGGGCGTGCGTGCTGACGATGCGCCCTGACCAGTCGTCGCTGAGCACCGGCGCGGCGGCCGGTCCGGAGTATCGGTGGGCGCTCGCCTCGTAGAGCGGGCGCAGCGCGCTGTGTCCACCACTCGGACAGTCGGGCACGGCGGACAGGAACACGGCCGGACAGCTCTCGTGGAGGCCCAGCAGGCTGTGGGTGACGGCGATGCGCAGGCCGTCGGCGCAGGCGGTGGACAGGTGGAGGCGGTAGCGGCGCGGCACGGCGTAGTGCCCGCTGCGCGCGTCGCGCCCGATCCGGCCCCGGAACAGGGGGGCGGAGCGGGGTGAGGGGACGGCGGCGAGAGGCGTGACGGACATGGGACTCCCCGGGTACGGGCGCGTGGACGTACGCGCGGCGGAAGCGTCGTCGAACGGTGGACGGGTCTCAGCGCAGTGGGCTCATGGCGCTGCACACCCGCAGCAGATCGATGTGACGGCGGGAGGTCAGAAGAGGCGAACGGTCCACGCGTCTGGTGGTGACCGGCTCAAGGCGCCCCATTGTTTCCCTACCTGTTCACTAGGATTCCCTACTGGAGTGTCGATCCACCGTCGCCCGGGGTCAAGAGGGCGTCCACGGGTCGGGCACAGGTTCCGACCCGTGGACAACCCGGGCCGCTACTTGGCGTACATCAGGGTGCCGAGGCCGAGCTGGTCGTAGCCGCCGCTGTCGGAGCCGTAGTCACCTCCCCCGCCCTCGGGCGCGACGAGGTCGTAGTACATGGCCGAGATGTACTTGTCGTCGAGGCCGATCCGCCGGTTGTAGTGGAAGTGGAGCATCGCCCACACCGGCCGGATCTGGCCGCGCGAGGCGGAGGAGATCACCGTCTGGGAGGACGAGGCGCAGCTCTGCCCGGTGCCCCAGGTGTAGGTGGTGAAGGGCACGTCACTGCCCGCGTTGTACTTGGCGACGTACTGGGCGGCCTTCATGAAGCGGCGGCTGTCGTACGAGTACAGGTCGTCGCCCTGGTTCCAGGCCATCTCGCACACGGCGCCCATCTGCCCCATGCCCATGACGGTGTGGCCCTGGTCGCGGCCGGATTCCTGCCACTGGCCGAGCGCGTAGCCGTCCGAGTCGGTGTACAGATACGGCACGGCGTGCGCGATCGAGCCGTTGCCCGCCCCCGACTTGAAGTACGTGAGGGCCTGGTCGTACTTGGCGCTGTCCTCGTTGAGGATCCCGATGGCCAGGATCGACGCCATGTTGCAGAGGTCCCAGTTGGCCCAGTAGTTGGTGATGCAGGCGTCGTTGTGGTTGGTGAGGAAGCTGTTGTTGAGCGGGTAGAAGACGTTCGCGAGCATCGTCTGTGCGGCGGCCAGGTTGAAGCCGCTGTAGTCCCGCATCAGTTCGCAGGCGTTGGCGAACTGCCAGCCGTAGAGGCCGGCCGCGAGGAACCGGTCGGCGTTCCCGGTGACCGAAGTCAGCGTGGTCGACCAGGCGTTGAGGATGTTCGCGGCACACACGGCGTTCGCCTCGGTGCCGCCGACCTTCCAGCGCAGGGCGTTCTGGTAGGCGGCGGCGATGTCGTTGTAGAGCAGGCTGTAGTTCTGGCCGTCGCCGCCCCGGATGATCGTCGCCGTCGCCCGGTTCGTCCAGGTCGACTGCGCATGGGAGTTGGCGGTCAGCCTGGTCCAGCCGGACAGCCAGGGGTCGGTTCCCGCCGCGACCCTGACCTTGGCCCGGTTGATGTCACCGGCGTTGTGCAGCATGCCGGGGTGGGTGAAGGTGGCCGGGGCCGCGTGCGCGGTCGTGGCCACCGTGGCGCCGCCGAGAGCGGCGGCTGCGGTGAGCCCGCCCGCGGTCTTCAACAGACCGCGGCGGCTCAACTCTGTTCTGCGGAGGTGCTCGTGGGGGGAAGTGCGGCTCATCGCTGTGCATCTCCAATCCGTGGAGGATCAGGTGGGCGTGATGCTCACCTCGTCGAACTCCGTGGTGCAGCGGACCGGTTGGCTGCGCGAGCAGACCACCAGGCCGACGTAGTAGGGGGCGTCACCGAAGCCGGGGATCTCTCCGTCGGCGAGGGGGGTCCAGGTGACACCGTCATCGGTGGACAGGGCCGCGCTGAAGGCGGTCCCGGCGCGCTTCAGCCGCAGCAGGGCGGGGAGGGTGACAGCGGCGCCGCCGGTGAAGGCGGAGGCGCCGGCCACGGTCTTGCGGAGCATGAGCTGAGCGGTCGTACCACCAGTGACGATCGCTCCGGCCGCCTGGTCGAACGGCGACAAGGACTTCGCCATGAGCAGCCCCACCCGGTCGCTCGTGACCCCGTTGCGGGAGACGAGCCGGGCGACGACCTCGCAGTCACCACTGACCGGCCGCCGCACGAACTGCCCTGTCATTCCCTGGCCGTTGGCGTTCAGGTCCACGCCCGCGCCCCGCACGGTGAAGGTCCCGCCGTCGTACGACGTGCTGCCCGGGGTGGTGATGGCCACCACGCCCAGCGTCCCGAAGTCACGGTCGTCGAGCACGGTGTCGCCGAGGTCGCCGTACGTCCACGGCGCGGGCGGCGGGGCGGCGACCGTGAGGGCGAGTGCGCCGGTGGCGGTCCCTGAGGAGTTGGCGGCGGAGGTCGCGACCGTGAACTCCCCCGTCTCCGTGGGGATTCCGGAGACGAGCCCGGTGCGCCGGTCGAGACGCAGACCGGCGGGCAGCCCGTCCGCGCCGAACCGCACGGGCTCGTGCGAGGCCCGCAGCAGATACCGGAAGGCGGCACCTTGGTTCGTGAACACGGCGGTGGCCGAGGTGAGTCGGGGAGCGGAAGGGGTCGGCATCACGGCCAGCGCCGGGGCCGAACGCGGCCCGCGTCCGCCGGCGTTGGTCTTCGCGACCGTGTAGTGGTACGTCGTTCCGGGCGCCCCCGTCGCGTCGACGTACCGGATGCGAGTGCCGAAGCCGACCGGGCCGACGCGGGTGGCGAGGGCCTTGTACGGTCCGGCGGCACGGGTGGCGCGCAGGACCGTGTACTCGGCGGAGAGGTCCGGGTCGCTCCAGGCCAACTCGACGGCGTCGGCACCGGTTTCGGCCCTCAGGTCGGTGGCGGTACGGGCCGGGCGGGGCACGCGCCAGACCGTGCCGCTCGCGGACGTCACGCCGACGTTGTCGAAGGCGCCGGTGCCGGTCTCGGCGTAGTCCTGGTCGACACCGAGGCAGGAGGTGAGGGCGAGTCCCGCGTACGCGGTGCGACCCAACTCAACCGCGGTGGACCCGACTTCGGTCCAGTGGATGCCGTCCGGAGAGATGGCTCCGGTGCAGCGCGCACCCTTCCGGGTCACCCGCACCCAGTAGGGCTTCCGCAGTCGGTAGCCGTCACCCGCGCCCTCGACGTACGGCGCCTCCAGCGGGGTCGCCGACTCGGGCAGCGTGCCGAGGCTGGAGATCGGGAAGGCGGCGTTCACCGTGATCGCCTGCTGCTGCGAGGGCGGTACGGGTGTACTGCCGGTCGCGGAGACCTCGGCGCCGGCAGAGGGCCGGGTGGAGAACACCCCGCTCCAGGTATGCAGCGGCAGCCCCTGGATCAGCATCGACGCGTGTGCCGCGTCCGCGTCGAGGGAGGCGCGGACGGTGACACCGATCTTGGAGTACTGCGAGCTGAGCGGCCACACGATCCGCGCGGTGACCGTGCCGTCGCCGCGCAGCGGGAGGTGGGCGAGACGGCAGGTGTCGGCGGTGCCGCTCGCCTCCAGGACGAAGCGCTCACCGTCGAAGACGGCGGAACCGGGGATCTTCATGTCCCCGACGTCCTGGGTCGACCAGGGCCCGGGGAGACCGGCGGAGGCGGCAGCCCATACCGAACTGCCGCTTTTTCCAAGGGCGTTGGAGGCGGTGACCGTGTAGTAGTACGTCCGTCCGGTCTGCACGTTCCGGTCGGTGTACGTCGGGCGGTCGACGCCGGCCGCGATCTTCTCGTAGCGGCCGTCCACGTCGTTCGCCCGCAGGACCGTGTAGGAGTCGGCCCAGGTCGACGGCAGCCAAGTCACCGTGACGGAACGGTCGTTGCCGACCGCCGTGACACCGGCCGGTGGTGTCGGCACGGTCGGCGCAGGTGCCGTGGCGCCGGCGTAGGCGAAGGTGCCCCAACTCGGCAGGTCGTCGTTGCTGCCCTCGACGACCCGGGTGCCGCCGGTGCCACGGAAGACGGCGTTCTTCGTGTACGGGGCGTCCAGACCGCGCACGCCCGCGTAGTGCGCGTACGCCATCTCGTAGATGGGCGGCAGGTTGCCGCGCGAGGTGGCCGAGACCGCCGTCTTGATGTACTTGCCGGTGCGGTCGAGGTCGGGGGTGAAGGGGACGTCGCCGCCCAGGTTGTAGCGGGCGGCGTACTCGACGTTGGCGAGGATGCGGTTGTCGTCGAAGCCCCAGAGGTCGACGCCCTGGTTCCAGGCGACCTGCGCGGCGTCCGCGAGCAGGCCTACCGCGAGTTGTTCGTGCCCCTGGTCCCGGCCGCTCTCCTGGCCCTGGCCGGCGTCGGTGACGATGCGGTGAAGGACGCTGCCGTTGCCCGCGCCAGCCGCGGCGAAGCGGAGCGCGTCGTGGAAGAGGGTGGGTTCCTCGCAGAACACGCCTATGGCCAGCAGGGATTGAAGGGACGTCAGGTCCCAGTTGCCGTTGGCGTAGAGCATGTAGGAGGACAGGGCGGGATACCAGACGCGGAGGAAGGAGTTCTCGCAGCGGGCGATGTCTGCGGCGCTCCAGCCGTCGTAGCCGGAGTGGCGGAGAAGTTCGGCCGCGTTGACGAACTTGAAGGCCTGGAGGCCGGCGCCGAGGGGGCCGTCGGCTCCGGTGATGGCGGTGAGCGAGGCGGACCAGGCGTTGAGAATGTCGCGGGCCTTGTCGGCGTGCGCGGTGTCGCCGGTGACGGACCAGATCAGGGCGTTCTGGTAGGCGGCGGCCGAGTCGGCGACGGCCTGGTTCTGGTAGTTGGCGGGGCCGCGGCCCCAGGTGGTGATCTGCCCGGTGTTCTGCACGGCGTACGACGAGGAGGAGCGGGCGTGGGCCGCGAGCGCCAAGTAGCCGTCGTAGACCGGTGATTGCTTGGCGGCGACCGCCGCTTTCATACGGGCGAGGTCATCGGCGGTGTGCAGCAGGCCGGGGTGGGTGAAGGCCACTTCGGTGTCGTCCGGGACCGCCACCGCCCGCCCGGGCACGAGCATTCCGCTCGCGCCCGAGGCCAGCAGGAGGGCGGCGGTGCCGCCAAGAAAGCCACGGCGGCTGAGCCAGCCCGGTGTTGTCGACTCCGGTTCGGCAACACCCTTAAGGGGCGCGGGGAACTGCGCGCCCAGCCACGACGGAGCCGCAGCCGATCGACACTCCCTTCCAGCGGAGCGCTTCGTCATGACGCGGCAGCCGCCTCGGCCTCGGCGGCGGTGAGGAACTTCAGGTTGGTGACGTGCTCGTTGTAGAACCACTGGATGGCGTCGGTCGTGTAGTACCAGCTCGGCTTCTTCATCGAGTCGGCGACGACCAGGCCGTTGATGACCAGGTTCTCGAACGTGACGTTGGTGATGGCGTGTTCGGCGTCGTAACCGAGAAAGAGCGACGGGTTGGCGTTGGTGCCCGTGTAGCTGAGGTTCTTGACGTAGACGCCGTCGATACCGCGGCCGACCGAGGTGTTGTACTTCGTGTTGAACATCACCTTCATGTAAATGACCTGGCCCCAGCGGAAGTCCTCGATCCGTACGTCCTCGATGCGGACGTTCTTGATGAGGTTGGAGTCTCCGGGGTTGAGGGCGATGCAGCCCTGGTAGTTCATCTGGGGTTCGCGGTGGTCGAGGATGTCGATGTTCTTGATGACGAGGTTCTCGATCGTCTCGGGCGCGTCGGAGTTGCCGTGCGTACCGACGTTGATCGGGTGCGCCACGTCCGCCCACAGGGTGCAGTTCTTGACGGTGATGTCGCGGGTGTCGCCGTAGTAGTTCCAGCGGTGGCAGTAGATGGCGATGCAGTCGTCGGAGTTGCGCATGAAGCAGCCGTCGAAGGTGATCCCGGTCGAGGAGAAGACGTCGAACCCGTCGCCGTTGCCCTTCGAACTGAACGCGCGCGCCTTGGTGATGTGGACGTTCTTGCTCTCGGCGAACGTGCCCGCGTAACCGGACGGGTTGAGGATGATGACGTTCTCGACGCGGATGTTCTTGCTGCCCTCGCAGAGGATCGCGCCGCCGGGGTTGTTGTAGAGCACCCCGTGGCCGGTGAGGCGGGACCGCTCCACGTCCTTGAAGTAGACCTGCGCGGTCAGGACCGCGCCGCCGGCGAGGTGGACGGTCTTGCCGCTGGGGACCAGGAGGACGTTGCCGGTGACGGTGTGGACGCCCGGGCCGAAGTAGATGACGTCCGGGTCGTCGGCGGACGGGGCGTGGTGCTCGACGCGGTTGGTGATCAGGTGCAGGGCGTCGAAGATCTCGTCGTTGATCTGGACGACGATGTCCTTGGGCTCGTCGAGCGTGAACCGCAGGGCGTCGCCGAGGAGTTCGGGCTTGATGCCTAGCGCGTCCGGTCTCACCCGGGCCTTGGTGGTGCCGCCCTTGAGGTAGGTCACCTCGATCTCCACCGAGCCGTTGAAGTCGAAGTACGCCATCGACGAGTTGTAGACCTTGCCCGACCCGGTGGTGGCGTTGATCTCCTCGAACTGCGGCCGGTAGATGTCGAGGGTCTGCCAGGCGCCGTCGGGGGCGGTACGGACCCGGACCTGGAAGCTGGTGTTGGTCGGCATGGTCGCGGGGCGCGGGTAAGTGACCAGCTTGGGGCTGGAGTTGTGGTCCCCGGCGTGCGCCGCCGTGGCGGTCAGCCCGGACAGACCGGCGGCGAGCACGGTGGCACCGGCGGCCTGGAGGGCCGTACGACGGGACAAGGGCGTGTTCATGGTGCGACTCCTTGCAACAGGGCGAAAAGAAGGGCTACTTGAGGCCGCTCGTCGACATCCCGGCGACGAACCCGCGCTGGGCGACGAGGAAGATCAGGAGGATGGGGACGACGTACATCACCGAGGCCGCGGCCTGGAGGTTGGTGTTGGGGGTGCCGGCCGCCGAGACGTAGGTGGTCATCACCGCGACGGCGAGGGTGGAGTGGTCGGTGGAGAGGAGGAGTTGGGGCGCGATGTAGTCGCCCCAGGTCCAGGTGAAGGCGATGACGAAGCTCGCCGAGAGCACCGGCCAGGACTGCGGGAGGAAGATCCGCCAGAAGATCCCGCCGTAGCCGCAGCCGTCGACGATGGCCGCCTCCTCCAGTTCGCGGGGCAGGCCCGCGAAGAACTGGCGGAAGAGGAAGACGAGATACGGGGCTGAGGACAGGCCCCACAGCACCCATGGCCAGTAGGTGTCGACCATGCCGAACTTGGCGAAGATCAGGTAGGTCGGCAGCAGGGTGATCATCTGGGGCAGCATCATCGAGCCGATGAGGATGCCGAACAGCACCTTCTTGCCGGGCGCGGTCAGCCGGGCGAAACCGAAGCCGACCCAGGCGGAGCTGAGGGTGACGAGCGTGGCGTAAATGGTCGCGATGATCAGGGAGTTGCGGGCGTAGCCGAGGAAGTCGACGGCCTTGTAGGCGTCGACGAAGTTGTGCCACTCGAAGTGTGCCGGCAGCCAGTGCACCGGAGCCGCCGCCAGTTCGGCCGGGGCTTTGAGGCCGGTGAGGATCAGCCAGCCGAACGGGCCGAGGAACAGGCCGGTGATGACGACGAGTGCCGTATAGAGGACCAGGCGGTTGACGCGTATCCGCGTGCGGGCCGGGGACTTGGGGTGCACGCTGGTGGCCGTCACTTCTGCGCCTCCGGGCCGACGTTGTAGAAGACCACGCCGGAGGTGAATTTGAAGATGAGTCCGGTCGCGATGAGGATCAGGAGGAAGAGCACCCACAGCAGCGCGGAGGCGTATCCGTACCGGCCGAGCGCGAAGTACTCCGAGAACACATGGATCATGTAGGTGTAGTTGGACTGCGGGATCGTGGTGAGGCCGCCGGTGCCGGCCATGGGGGCGAGCAGCATCGGCATGATGGTCTGCACCGAGGCGATCACCCCGGTCACGGTCTGGAAGAGCAGCACCGGTGACAGCAGCGGCACGGTGATGCTGCGGAAGGTGCGCCAGGCGCTCGCCCCGTCGATGCGGGCCGCCTCGTGGAGTTCGCGGGGGACGTCCTGGAGCCCCGCCAGCGAGATGATCATGATGTTGCCGGCGGCCCAGAGCACCGTCATGACGAGGACGTAGCGGGCGTAGGGATCGGCCAGCCAGCCGATCGCGTCGAAGCCGAAGAAGGTCAACGCACCGTTGGCGGCACCGGAGTTCTGGTCGAAGAGGTTCTTGAAGGCGATGCCCGCGCCCACCGGCGGTACCACGGCGGGCAGATAGAGCAGGGTGCGAAAGAGCCCGCGTCCCTTGAGGGGACGGTTGACGAGGACGGCGAGGGCGAGTCCCGCGATGATCGACAGGGGCACGGAGAGCAGTGCGAACAGTCCGGCGCGGCCCAGGGCGTCCCAGGTGACCGAATCGCCCATCAGCTCGCGGTAGTTGCCGAGGCCGACGTAGTGCCAGTGCGGGGAGATGCCGTCGTAGGTGGTGAAGCTCAGCCACAGTGCGTACGCCATGGGCGCGATGGTCAGCAGCGAGAAGCCGATGATCCACGGTGAGGCGAACATGTAGAACGCGCGGTGCTTGCGCGTCGTCATGGACGGCCCGGTGCGCGTGGCGGACCGGGCTCGGCCGGCCTTCGAGGTCGGGCGCAGCCGCCCGACGGCCGGCGAGTTCGCCTGATCGACCGTCATCCCACCTGCTCCTTCCCGCGGTTGATCTGTTCATTGATGACCGAGTTGAGGCGTCCGGCGAGCCGGTCGGCGGACATCTCGCCCTTCATCGCGGGCGTGGCGGCCTGGTTGAAGAGGGACTCGAAGGCGTCGCCCGAGATGTACGGGGAGACGGC